>NZ_JAHTKU010000027.1 GCF_019192965.1 Nocardioides daeguensis | reverse complement strand
CAACGGGCGTTCCGTGAGGCTGGTCTGACGCGGTGGCACTGGGTCGTTGAGTGGCAGCGTCGAGGCACGCCACACCTGCATCTGGCGGTCTACGCCCCCGAGGGTTGGGAATCGCCGATAAGTGACATTATGTCAGATAGCGAAGATCGGGGTTACGGTGGTGGCATCAGGAAGGAGGTCCCCCATGACGACCCCTGACCCCTCCGTCGGCGTCCGCTATCTCGTCGACGACGTGGACGCTGCGATCGCGTTCTACACCGAGCATCTGGGCTTCACGCTCAACATGAGCGCCGCACCGGCGTTCGCCGACGTCGTCCGCGGGCCGCTGAGGTTGCTGCTCTCGGGTGCAGCCAGTTCAGGTGCTCGCGCGACGCCGGCCGAGCTCTCAGGATCGCCCGGACGCAACCGGATCCATCTGGTGGTCGACGACCTCGAGGCCGAGGTCGAACGCCTCGGCTCCCAGGACGTCGATTTCGTCAGCGCCCTCGTGAGCGGACCGGGTGGCAGCCAGATCCTGCTGGCGGACCCCTCCGGCAACCTCGTGGAGCTGTTCCAACCCAGGACCTGACATAACGTCAGTCCCGGTGCGAGCTGCCCCCGAGGTCTGCGGCTCCGCCGTCGTCGCTCGGATCACCCGCACGCTCACGAGCGGATCCATCCCCGCCGCAGGCCCTCGTCGACGAGCAGGCCGGTCACCTCACCCAGCGTGGCGGAGCCGGCGACCACGCCGGCTACCCGGGCACGCACCAGCGCCTCGGTCGCGCCCGGCATCTGCCAGGTCCCCCCGCCGTTGAGCCAGTTGAGCAGCATCGGCTGGAGACGATCCATCGCCTTCCCGAAGCGCGCCTCCGGGCTCGCGCCGGACTCGAACTCCTCCCACAGCGCCCGCATCGACGTCGCCTGGTCCGCAGGCAGCAGGCCGAACAGCCGCTCGGCGGCGGCGGCCTCGCGCTCCTGCTGGTCGTCGGTCGCGCCCGGCACGTACGCCGGGCTGTCCCCCGCGTAGATCTCCACCAGGTCGTGGACCACGACCAGCTTGACCGTGTGTCCGACGTCGATCGGCTCGTCGGCGTACTCGGCGAGCAGGATCACCATCAGGGCGAGGTGCCAGGAGTGCTCGGCGTCGTTCTCGCGACGATCGTCGGCACCCAGCCGCGACGCGCGAAGGACCGTCTTCAGCTTGTCGGCCTCGGCGACGAAGCCCAGCTGCGCACGCAGACGTTCGGGGACACCGGCGGGCAGTGGCTGGCGATCGATGAGCAGGGCGTCCTCGTCCATGGCACCACCCTGCCAGCCAGCCGCGACCGGCCCGCGGGCAGATGTCAGAACGTCACGTCCGCATAGTGCTCGACGACGGGGAACGGGTCGTAGAAGTGGTGCAGCAGCGCCCGCCACTCGTCGTACTGCGGCGAGCCACGGAAGCCCTCGGTGTGGTCCTCGACGCTGTCCCACTCGACGAGGAGCAGGTAGAGGTTGGGCGACTCCAGCGAGCGGCGCAGGGCGAGGCTGCGGAAGCCGGGCATGGCGGAGATGATCGATCGGGCCTGGCCGAATGCCGTCTCGAACGCGGCCTCCTGGCCGGGCAGGACGGGCAGGACGGCGTGCTCGAGGATCATGGCTCCAGCCTGCCACCAGGCGCAGTCGCGACGCGCGGCACCGCCTGCTCGACCAGCGCCGTCGCCCACCGCTCGGGATCCCCGGGCGGCGGCATCAGCGCGGCCAGGGAGATGCCGATCCCGGCGTACTCCTCCATCTCACGGGCGAACCGGTCCGGCTCGGCCACCGGGTCACCGAACCACAGGATCGTCTTGCGTATCTGCTCGTAGTCGCGGCCGACGTCGTCGCAATGACGGCGCAGCACGTCGAGCTTGGCGGCGACGCCCTCGACGCCCTCTCCGGTGAACAGGTTGCACGCGTCGGCGTACTTCGCGACGAGGCGCAGCGTCTTGCGCTCCCCCGACCCGCCGACCAGCACCGGGATCCGGCCCTGCACGGGCGGCGGCACGCAGATCGTCTCGGCGAGTCGGTAGTGGCTCCCCTCGAACGGGCCGTCGTCGTCGCTCCACATCTGCCGACAGATCCGCAGCGTCTCCTCGAGCCGTTCGAACCGCTCGGCGACGGGCGGGTACGGGACGCCGAGGCCGAGATGCTCGCGCTCGTACCAGGCCGCGCCGATCCCCAGCCACGCCCGGCCACCGGAGAGCACGTCCAGCGTGGTCACGACCTTCGCGAGCAACCCGGGATGGCGATAGGTCACGCCGGTCACGAGCAGGCCGAGGCCGATCCGCTCGGTGCGGCCGGCGAGGAAGCCGAGCGTCGTGTAGCCCTCGAGCATCGGCTCCCCCGGCCCACCCGACATCTCCATCTGGAAGTAGTGGTCCATCACCGTGAACAGCGCGATCCCGCCCTGGTCGGCGACCTGCGCGGTGCCTGCGAGCCGCGCGGCGAGCCGCCGGTCGCCGTCCGGGTGGCTGAAGCTCGCGTAGTGGATGCCGAGGTCCATGTCACCAACGTACGCCGGACGTGCGGCCGCGGCCTCAGGTCCGCTGCGTACGATGCGCCCCATGCGCTCTCGCCTGCTCGCCGGAGTCCCGGCCCTGCTGCTCCTCGCCTCCCTCTCCGCCTGCGGGGACGACGACACGACCGCGAAGGACCAGTCCGGCAGCGCGCCGTCCTCGGACACCACGACCGCGACCACCGGCAGCACCGACGGTACGACGGGCGCGGCCGCCGGCCAGTGCGACTGGGAGCAGGTCGGCGAGCCGGCCCGCAAGGTCGACCTCCCGCCGACGACCCCGGAGCACACCGGCGACGTGAAGGCCGTGTTCGCCACCTCGGTCGGCAAGCTCACCGCCACCCTCGACGCCACGAAGGCACCGTGCACCGTCGAGTCCTTCGCCTCGCTCGCGAAGCAGGGCTACTACGACGACACCTCGTGCCACCGCCAGGGCAACGACCCGGGCTTCGAGTTCCTCCAGTGCGGCGACCCGTACTTCGACCCGAAGGCCGCCGACGCCGCCCCCAACACTGGGACCGGCGGTCCCGGCTACACGATCCCCGACGAGGTCGACGGCACCGAGACCTACCCTGCCGGCACCCTCGCTATGGCCAACACCGGCCAGCCCCACAGCGGCGGCGGCCAGTTCTTCATCGTCTTCGGCGACTCCCAGTTCCCGCCCAACTACACCGTCTGGGGTCACCTGGACGCGGCATCCCTCGAGACGCTGAAGAAGGTGGCCGCGAGCGGCAACGACGGGTACTGGGCGCAGAACGGCGGCGGTCGCCCCAACACCCCGGTCACCTTCGAGAGCATCAAGGTCGGCTGACAGGCGGGACCGAGCAAGTCCTCGACTCCCGAAGTCCGGCACCGGCGACACAAACGAGGCGCTGGGAAGGTTCTGGCAGCAATGACCCCGCGCGCGCCGAGCGTCTGCGATAGCGAAGATGTCCCTTGCGTTTGCCTTGAGCAGATGAAGGTCGCGCCTCAATGACCATGCACCCGATCGTTGTTCTAACCAGTCCTGCCCGTGCTTGGGCCGACGGCACCAACAGGTGTCGCTACTTGAGCTTCCGGCCGACAGCGTCACCGCAGAGCGTGCTGGACGCGTTCGTCGAGGCCGCCGTGGCTGCCGAGGACCCCGCCATCCCACCGAGCGAGCGCAACGCCGGAGCTGCCCTGGCCGACGGAGACACGGTCCTGCTTCGCATGCGACGAGTCGAGCTCGGCGCACGGATGCCCTGGCTCCACCGGCTGGTAGGCGAGCTGGAGCGACGGGGGGTGGGAGGTCGCTTCGAGAAGCCGCGGCCACCGTTGACCGGACAGGTTGGACGCATTGAGCAGCTCGAGGAGACCTCGCGGCTCGTGGTCTTCCTGGCGGGGCGAGACCTTGCGCCGGAACGGCTGCTCGCCCCGCTCTGGCGGCTGATGTCTTCAGCGGCATGCCACGCCCAGGTCTTCGCCGGCCAGCACATCTTCGTGCAACCCGTGGACGACAGGTTCCCGGCGACCCTCCTCGACCTGGCGGACACGGTCTCGTCCGTGATTCTGCTCGACGCGAACCGCGACGGCATCGCCGACCTCAGTTTCGGCAGTTCGCTCCGGTGCGCGTTCAGCGTCTCTGAGGCGGTGCTGCCGGGCGTCGAGCAGCTCGCCGCCTTCCGCGCAGTCATCGAGGACCTGGCCGACGAGCTCGACGTGGCGTGGATCGCTCGCCGCCGGAACGGGTCGGCCTACACCTCGGTCTACGATCCGGCGGTCAGACCGCCAGCCGATCCGCCGGCCGTGGAGATCTACGCAATCAGGCGCCCTTCGTGGTCCCGCTGGGTGCCGGATGCCCAGGGCCTCCAGCTGCTCGGACCGGACCACCTCGCGGCCGCGCACGATCTCACCCGATGGCGTACGAAGTCCCTGCCGGGCGGTCGCGCGCTGGTCGAGGCACCCGACCTCGGCGCCTGGTACGGCGCCGCCCCGCCGAGCGAGGCGATCCTCGCGGAGGCTCGCGCCGACTTCGGCGACCTGATCGTCCAGGACTACCTGAGCCTGCCGCGCGACTGACGCCAGCCCGACCCGGCGTCAGACCCGCACGCCGGCCAGCACTCCTCCGACCTCTGCCGCGACCGCCCCTGGGACCTAGCCTCTGGCTCCTCCCGCGTTGCTGCCTGTCGGAACATTCGGCAGCTCGACCGAGAGGATGCGGCAAGTCAACGGCGAGGAAGTGGCAGGTCAACGGTGCGGAAGGGGCAGGTCAACGACCACACGGCCGGCCGACGCTAGGGGCGGGGTGGGTCAGGACCCGGTGAGGGCGACCGAGCGGTCCCACAGGGCACGGGCGAGCACCTCGTCGTCGGCCTTGGGCGACATCCGGGCGGGTGCGGGCCAGCCCCACAGCTCGGTACGGCCGTGGGGGCCGATGTAGGTCCCGCCCTCCACGTCCATGGTCGCGGCGTAGACCGTGCACAACGCGCCGCGCCAGGCGGGCATGCCGACCAGCTTCTGGCCGTAGTGGCCGATCGCGGTGACGACCGGGTGCCCCGACCCGCTGGTGATCGCGGTCGCCGACGCGCCAGGGTGCGCGGCGACGGCGCGCAGGTGCGAGCCCTGGCTGCGGAAGCGGCGGTCGAGCTCGCGCATGAAGAGCAGGTCGGCGAGCTTCGAGTCGCCGTACGCCTGGAAGGGACGGTAGCGACGGCGCTGCCAGCCGAGGTCGTCGAGGTCGATCGCCCCGGAGCGGTGCTCGCGGGAGCTGACGACCACCACGCGGTCGGTCAGAACCGGCAGCAGCAGCCGGGCCAGCAGGAAGTGCCCGAGATAGTTGGTCGCGAAGTGCATCTCGACCCCCTCCGGCGTGACGGCATGCGGTACGCCGAGCACACCGGCGTTGTTGACCAGGACGTCGACCGGACGACCGTCGGCGACCAAGCCCTTCGCGAACGTGCGGACCGAGTCGAGCGAGCTCACGTCGACCTGGCGGACCTCGACCCGGCCCAAGTCATGCCCGGGCACCGTGCGGGCGGCGGCCTCGGCCTTCTCCACGCTGCGGCAGGCCATCACGATCTCCGCGCCGCGGGACCCGAGGATCCGCGCGGTCTCGAGGCCGAGGCCACCGTTGGAGCCGGTGATGACGAACCGCCGCCCCTGCTGGGGCGGCACCTGGGTCCACGGGCGCATGGCCCGAACCCTCCCACATCCGCCCCGCTGCCGGTTGCGTTCTACGCTGGCCCGATGAGCCTGACCCGCGCCGAAGCCGAGCACCGCGCGAGCGTGCTCACCGTGTCGTCGTACGACGTCGAGCTGGACCTGGCGGCGAGCGAGGAGACCTTCGGCTCGGTGACCACGATCCGGTTCCGCAGCGAGCGGGCGGCGACCTTCGTCGACGTGAAGCCACGCGCGCTGCACGCGGTCCGGCTCGACGGCCAGCCCCTCGACGTCGCCCGGCTCGCCGACGGCCGCATCCCGCTCGACCTCGCGGCCGGCGACCACGAGCTCGTCGTCGAGGCGGCGATGGGCTTCCGCAACGACGGTGAGGGCCTGCACCGTTCGGTCGACCCCGTCGACGGAAGGGCCTACGTCTACGGCATGTCGTTCATGGACGCCGCACCGTCGGTGTTCGCGTGCTTCGACCAGCCGGACCTCAAGGCGCCGTACTCGATGCGGGTGACGGCGCCCGCCGACTGGCTGGTCGTCGGCAACGCGCCGGCGCTCGAGGACGGCACCGACGGAGCCACGAAGCAGTGGACGCTCGGGCCGACTCCCCCACTGGCGACGTACTTCGTCACCCTGGTCGCGGGTCCCTACCACCTGATCCGCGACGAGCACGACGGCATCCCGCTCGGCCTGAGCTCGCGACAGAGCCTGGCCGCGACCCTGGACCGCGAGGCCGACGAGCTGCTCACGCTCACCCGCCAGTCCTTCGACGAGCTGCACCGGCTGTTCGGGGTGCGCTACCCGTTCGGCGACTACCACCAGGCGTTCGTGCCGGAGTTCAACGCCGGCGCGATGGAGAACCCCGGCTGCGTCACGATCCGCGACCCGCTGCTCTTCGAGGGCAGCAGCACCCGCGCCGACCGCAGCTTCCGCGCGGCGCTGATCGCCCACGAGATGGCCCACCAGTGGTTCGGCAACATCGTCACCCCGCAGTGGTGGGACGACCTGTGGCTCAACGAGTCCTTCGCCGAGTACATGGGCTACCGGGTCATCGCCGACGCCACGGAGTACGCCGACGGCTGGCTGCACCAGTCCTACGCCCGCCGCACGTGGGGCATCACCGCCGACCAGCGCCCGACCACCCACCCCGTGGCCGGCAATGCCGCACCCGACGCGCTCTCGGCGCTGCAGAACTTCGACGGCATCTCGTATGCGCGCGGATCCAACGTGCTGCGCCAGCTGGCCCACCGGCTCGGCGACGACGCCTTCCTGGGCGGTGTCCGCGAGCACTTCGACCTGCACCGGTTCGGCAACGCCACCATGCACGACCTGTTCGCGAGCTGGGAGCGGGCCGCCGGCGGCGAGAGCCTCGACGGCTTCGTCAAGGACTGGCTGCTCACCCCGGGCGCCGACCGGCTCGACCTGGACCGTGCGGCCGGCGTGGTCCGTCGTAGGTCGCCCGCCGCCCACCCCGCCGACCGTCGCCACGAGCTGACCGTCGCCGTCCACGGCCCGGACGGATGGACCCAGCGCCCGTTCGTCGTGGACGGCCCCACCACGCCGTTCGACGTCGGCGACGCGCCGGTCCTGCTCGACGCCACCGAGACCACCTGGGCGGTCTGCCCGCCCGACGCCCTGACGATGGCGGTGCTGCCGGCCCTGGCCCCGGCGATGACCGACCCGCAGCTGCGCGCCACGATGTGGAACAGCGTCCGGCTGGGCCTCTTCGAGGGCGCGCTCACCCCGGCCCAGGTGGCCGAGCTGCTCGCCACCGCGCCGCCGGTCGAGGACACCGCCGACGGAGTGCGCAACCTGCTGCCGTGGGTCCTGGAGACGGTGCTGCCGATCGCGCCGGCCGGGACGACGGAGCGCTTCCACGCCGCCGTACGCCGGGCGGCGGAGGCGGCGCAGGCCGGCTCCGAGCTCCAGCTCTCGGCGTTCCGGGCGACCGTGCTGTCCGCGGCCGACGCCGCCGAGCTCGAGCGCTGGGCCGCGGGCGAGGACCTCCCCGCGGGCATCGTCGACGACAGCGACCTGCGCTGGAAGGCCCGGCGCCGCCTCGCCGAGATCGGCGCGACCGACCGCGCCGCGCTCGACGCCGCGCTCGACGCGGAGCGCAGCGGAGCCACGACGGTCCACCACGCGCGCGCCGTCTCCTCGCTGCCGACGACCGAGGCCAAGGAGTTCGCCTGGGCGCGGGCCACCGGCGAGGTCTCCGTCCCCAACTACGAGGTCAAGGCCGCCGGCAACGGGATGTGGCAGGCCGGGCAGCGGGACCTCACGGCACCCTTCGCCGCGGCCTACTTCGACCAGCTCGGCACGATCGTCGGCGCCCACCAGGGCTGGGTGCAGGGCGAGGTCGTCGAGGCCTACTTCCCCATCACCCACCTCGACGACGCCACCGAGGCTGCCGCCGTCGCGGCGCTGGAGGGGGACCTCCCCGGCGCCGTACGACGACGGCTGACCGACCGGCTCGACGACCTGCGCCGCCGCCGCGCTGTGCTGTGACCGGCGCGAAGGCCCGGCGCCCCGGCCCCACGACCCGGCTGCGGGTCGAGGAGTACCGCGGCGACGACGTACGACGGCCCGAGGACCGGGTGCTCACCGAGGAGCCGCTGGAGATCCGGCTGGCCTGGCCGGGTGCCCCGGCGCGGCGGGTGTGGACCACACTGCGCACGCCCGGCAACGACTTCGAGCTGGCCGCCGGCTGGGTGCACCACGAGGGCCTCGGCCGTCCCGCCGGCGTCGCCTACTGCACGGACGCCGAGCTGCGTCCCGAGCAGGAGTTCAACGTCGTGACGCTCACCCTCGACACCGCGCCCGACCGGGTGCCGAGCCAGCTGGACGCACTCAGCGCCGGGTCGGCGGCGTGCGGGGTGTGCGGCACCGACGAGGTCGACGAGGTGCTGGCGCGCCGCCCGTCGTCGCCGTGGTCCGGCCCCCTCCCCTCCCCCGACCTGGTCCGGCGACTGCCCGGACTGATGCGACCCCAACAGCACCTCTTCGAGCGGACCGGGAGCGCCCATGCCGCCGGACTGTTCACCGCGGACGGGTCCCTGGTCGCCGTCCGCGAGGACGTGGGGCGGCACAACGCCGTCGACAAGGTGGTCGGTGCGCGGCTGCTGGCCGGCGCGCCGTCCGCCGAGGCGGTGCTGGTCGTCAGCGGCCGGGCCGGGTTCGAGCTGGTCCAGAAGGCCGTCGCCAGCGGGATCGGCGCCCTCGTCTCCGTCGGCGCGCCCACCGGCCTGTCGGTGCGCCTCGCCGAGGCCGGCGGGCTCGCCCTCTACGGCTGGACGAAGGACGACCGGACGGTCCGGTACGCCTGAGCCCGGGCCTGTTCCGGGCCTGATCCAGGCTTGGTCCTGAGCCGCTCCCGACGTGATCCGGGCGTCATCCGGACCGTGACGGCGCGCCCCGAGGGGATCTGTCGGGCCCTGCTGTTTGACTGCTCCCATGGCCATCCTCCTCGCTCTGCTCGTCGGTCTCCTGCTCGGTGCAGCGGTCGGCTGGATGGTGCGCCACGCGACCTTCCCGGCCGCCCCCGAGGTCGCGCCGGGCGAGGCGCCCGAGGTCGTCGCGGCCCGCCACGACGCCGTCGTCGCCGGGCTGCGGGCCGAGCACGAGAGGGCACTGGCCGAGCTGCGCCACGAGGTCCAGCGGGTCCAGCTCCTGGGCGAGTCGCGCACCGCCGAGGTGCGTGCCGAGGAGGCCGCCGCCCGCGCGGCCGTGCAGGCCGAGCTGACCGGAGCGCTGGCCACGGTCGACGAGCTGCGCGACGCCGTCGACGACGCCCGTGCCCGCTACCGCGCGCTCGTCGAGCAGCAGCGTCAGGCCCAGCTGGAGCGCGAGCGCGGCGAGTCCGGCCAGACCCAGGTCCTCAAGACGCTGACGCCCGTCGTCGAGCACCTGCGCTCGATGCAGCAGAAGGTCGACGAGCTCGAGAAGGCCCGGGTGCGCCAGCACTCCGAGCTCGCCACCCAGATCCAGCACACCCAGCGCTCCGTCGAGGACTCCCGCAAGGCGGCCGACACCCTCGCCTCGGTCCTGAAGAACAACGCCGTGCGCGGCGCCTGGGGCGAGACCCAGCTGCGCACCCTGGTCGAGACCGCCGGCCTGCTCAACCGGGTCGACTTCGAGCTGCAGCACTCCGTCGAGGCCGACTCCGGCGCCCGCCGTCCCGACATGGTGATCAACCTGCCCGGCGGCAAGCAGATGGCGATCGACGCCAAGGTGCCCTACAACGCGTTCATGGACTCCCAGCGCGAGGGCCTCGAGCCCGAGGCCCGCCAGCGGCTGCTCGACGACCACGCCCGCAAGGTCCGCGGCCACGTCGACACGCTCTCCCAGAAGGGCTACTGGACCGGCTTGGGGATCAGCCCGGAGTTCACGGTCGCCTTCATCCCCAACGAGCAGCTCCTCAACGCCGCCCTCGAGGTCGATCCGTCCCTCATGGAGCACGCCTTCAAGCAGGGCATCGTGCTCGCCACCCCCACCAACCTGTGGGGCATGCTCAAGACGGTCGCCTTCACCTGGAAGCAGGAGGCGCTCACCGAGGACGCCCAGGTCCTCTTCGAGCTCGGCCAGGTCCTCTACCGCCGCATCCTCAAGCTCTCCGAGCACGTCGACAAGCTCGGCCGCTCGCTGCAGCGCAGCGTCAAGGACTACAACGCCTTCACCGGCTCCCTCGAGCGCTCGGTCCTGCCCGCTGCCCGCAAGCTCAACGCCGCCGACCCGATCGCCACCATCCCGGCTCCTACCGAGATCGAGGAGACCCCGAAGGCGCTGACCTCGAGCGAGTTCTCCGTGCTCGACGACCTCGGCCGCGACGAGCTGGCCTTCGACTTCGACGTCGCGGTCGACGCCGAGGTGGTCGACGATGCGCAGGCGGGCTGACCCCAGGAGGGTCTGACCCATCCGGCGCCAGGTCGGCTCCGAAGCAAGAGGGACATCCATCCGCTCCCTCCCGGAGGTCCACCATGCGTCTTCGTCCACCTACGCCCTCGTTCGCCGTTGCGGTCACGGCACTCGTCGTCGCCCTCGGCGGCACGTCCTACGCCGCGGTCCAGATCGGGTCTGCCGACATCCGGGACGGCTCCGTGCGGTCCGTCGACGTCCGCGACGGCGCTCTTCGGGGGAAGGACCTGAAGAATGGCACCGTTCGGGCGAAGGACCTGGCCGCTGGCGTCCGCAAGGACATCGCCGACTCCGGCCGATGGCTCCTGGTCAACGCAGCAGGTCAGATCGAGGCACAGTCCGGCGGGTTCGCCGTCGCAGCCGCGTATCCCGTCCTCGCGAACACGGCGGCGCCCCCGGCCGACAACTCGCTGCGGGCGGCAGGCAACGTCTACATCAGCGCCGGTGAGGACCTGCGCAACAACGCGATCGTCACGGTCATCGCCCTGCAGAACCAGCTCGACCAGAACGGCGACATGATCACCAACGGGCGCGCGCCGGGGGCCGACGCCAATCCGGAGTTCGCGGGAGAGATCTCCGCGTCCGTGTGCGGCTTGGCCGGCGTCGTCGCGTGCGCTCCCGCGGGCACCAACACGACCAGCCACTTCGTGGTCAGCCCCCGCAACAGCGACGGATCCGTGACCGGTCCGGACGCCCGCAAGCGGTTCTACGTCGTGATGTCCGGCGACTCCAGCGACCGCTCCTGAGTGGAGGGAAGCGGAGCCGCGCGGTCCACCGACTCGCTAGACCGCACCGCGCGGCTCCACCCCGCCGGACAGGTCGACCGTGCGGCGGGTGTTGGCCAGCGAGGTGATGGTGGCCGTGCCGATGACGCCGGTGGCGTCGAACACCTCCGCGGTGCCCACGGCGATGCCGGCCGACGACACGTGGTCGGCCGCACGCAGCCCGAGCCGGGTGCTGTCGGGGAGCCGGCTGAGGGCGAGGTCGATGTCGGTGTTGATGTGCTCGACGCCGCGGCTGCCCCAGTTGGTGACCATGCTCGTGGCGTCCGCGATCGAGGCCACGGCCTGGAACGGGGTGCACTCCTCGCCGTACACGATCGGGACGGCGGTCTGCCAGGTCTGGTGCCGGCCGCCGTTCTGGTGGTCGCCGAAGTCGTCCGACCACGGTGCGGCGCTGGCGAACCACGGCACGTGGTGCTCGCCTGGCGTCGGCAGCAGGTCCGCAGGCGGCGGAGTCGGCCGCTCCCCCGGCGCGGTCCAGACCTCGCCGGCGGCGTCGGCCGACGGGGCGAGGAAGGTGGCACCCGCACGGGCGACCACCGCGCCCTCCTGCTCGACCACGGCGTCCAGCAGCACCAGTCGCGGCCCCTCGCGCACGATCCGCGCCGACGCCGTGGTGGTGATCATCCGGGCCGGGCGAAACAGGTCCACGTGGTAGCGCGCCGGCACCAGGCCGGTCCGACCGGCCTCGGTCACGGCGTGCTCGAGCGCGCGGGCGAGCAGCCCGCTGACGGCGACGCCGTGCATCTGGTCCGCGCGCCACAGGCTCTGCGCGAGCGGGAGCGGGTCGAAGCCGGCGGCGGACTGCTGGAACCAGGCGAACTGGAACGTGTTCTCGTTCACGGGAGCATCATGCCCCTCCGGTCACGCCTGCGGGGCAGGACCCCCAGGGATCGGCGCCTGGGGGTCGTACGGCGTCCGCGTCCAGACGAAGGTCGCACACTCCAAGTGGCTGAGGCTCCCGTCGGCACGCCGGCGCGGGTACAGGGTCTCGCCGCGGTGATAGCCATCGGTGCCGACGAAGACCTCACCCTCGGGCCGGAGGCGCTCCTCGAGACTGCCGGTGCGCAGGTCGCGGACCTGCAGCTCCGCGTCGCGCCACTCGATGCTGAAGCCGGTGTGGCCCCAGAACCAGATGCCGAGCACGTCGCCGACGGTGGCCGGCACGGGGCGGGGCGACGGGCGCCACGGTGTCACCGGGCCCGCCACCGGCGCTCCGTCGCCGGCTGCCAGGAAGCGGCTCGGCACCTGCTCGGCACCGAGGCCGGTGGTCGAGTCCGCGAGCGCGACGACCGCGTCCCGGGTCGACCGGTCGACGAACAGCGACGCCTGGAAGCCGGGCATCGAGCCGGTGTGACCGACCAGGGTGCGCCCGTGGGCGTGCAGGACGCGCAGCCCGAGGCCGTAGGCCTCGGCCGGCGTCGCCGGCCGCGCCATCTCGGCGAGGGTCGCGCTGGCCAGCACGTCGGGGTGGCCGGTGGCCAGGAAGTCGGCCCAGACGAGCAGGTCGCCGACAGTGCTCCACAGCTGCCCGGCCGGGGCCATGGCCCGGGTGTCGGAGTGCGGCTCGGCGCTCAGCGTGTGGGCGAAGTGGTCGACGCTGCGGCCGGGTGCGTGGTCGGCCGGCGGGTCGTACGACGTCGCGCCCATGCCGAGCGGGGCGAGCAACCGGGACTGCACGACCTGCCACCAGGGTGCGCCGCGCAGCCGCGCGACCGCCTCGCCGAGGAGCGCGAAGCCCAGGTTGGAGTAGTGGTAGTACTCCCCCGCCGCCGCGACTCGGCCGGAGCCGTCGTTGGCCTCCAGCAGCTCGGCGACGGCACCGCCGTCGACCCGCTCCCACCACGCGCCCACCGGCTCGCTCTGCAGGCCGGCGGTGTGGGCGAGCAGGTCGTGCACCGTCGCGGACGCGTAGCCCGTCTCCGGCACGAACCGGCCGATCGGGTCGTCGAGCGCGAGCCGTCCCTCGTCGCGCAGCTGCAGCACGAGGACGGCGGTGAGGGTCTTGGTGATCGACCCGATCCGGTACGCCGACGCGCTGGTCACCGCGCGGTCGGGCAGGACGTTCAGGCAGCCCTGCCAGACCGGTGTGCCGCCGCGGGCGACCGCCGCCGAGACGGACGGCAGCCGGCCCGCGGCCTGCAACGAGGCCAGCGCGTCGTCGTGGCCGCTCACCGAGGTCTCACTCGGCGTAGGCGTCCATCGGCGGGCAGGCGCACACCAGGTTGCGGTCGCCGTAGGCCTGGTCGATGCGGGCCACCGGCGGCCAGTACTTGTCGGGCGAGATGCCGGCCGGGAAGACGGCGACCTCACGGGAGTAGGCGCGGTCCCACTCGCCGACGAGCGCACGGGCGGTGTGCGGGGCGTGGTGCAGCGGCGACGCGTCGACGTCCCACTCGCCGGCGGCGACACGGTCGATCTCGCCCTTGATGGCGATCATCGCGTCGCAGAACCGGTCCAGCTCGGCCAGGTCCTCGGACTCGGTGGGCTCGACCATCAGCGTGCCGGCGACCGGGAAGGACATGGTCGGGGCGTGGAAGCCGTAGTCGACGAGCCGCTTGGCGACGTCGTCGACTGAGACGCCGGTCTGCGCGGTGATCGGACGCAGGTCGAGGATGCACTCGTGGGCGACCAGCCCGGACTCGCCGCGGTAGAGCACCGGGAAGTGCTCGCCGAGCCGGGCGGCGACGTAGTTGGCCGAGAGCACCGCGACGGCGGTGGCGCGGGTCAGGCCCTCGCCGCCCATCATCCGGATGTAGGCCCACGAGATCGGCAGGATGCCGGCCGAGCCGAACGGCGCGGCGCTGATCGCACCGGTGCCCTCGCGGCGGCTGGCGTCGGGGTGCAGCGGGTGCGTGGGCAGGTACGGCGCCAGGTGGGCGCGCACCGCGACCGGGCCGACGCCCGGGCCACCGCCGCCGTGCGGGATGCAGAACGTCTTGTGCAGGTTGAGGTGCGAGACGTCGCCGCCGAACTTGCCGGGCGCGGCGTAGCCGAGCAGGGCGTTGAAGTTGGCGCCGTCGATGTAGACCTGACCGCCGTACTCGTGGACCAGGTCGCACAGCTCGGTGATGGTCTCCTCGTAGACGCCGTGCGTCGACGGGTAGGTGACCATGATCGCGGCCAGCGTCTCGGAGTGCTGCTCGCACTTGGCGCGCAGGTCGGTGAGGTCGACGGTGCCGTCGTCGTTGGCCTTGACGACGACCACCTTCATGCCGGCCATCACCGCCGAGGCCGGGTTGGTGCCGTGCGCCGAGGACGGGATCAGGCAGACGTCGCGCTGGCCCTGGCCGTTGGCCCGGTGGTAGTTGCGGATCGCCAGCATGCCGGCGTACTCACCCTGGGCGCCGGCGTTGGGCTGGATGGAGACGCGGTCGTAGCCGGTCACCGCGGCCAGCCAGCCCTCGAGCTGGTCGATCAGCTGGCGGTAGCCGTCGGCGTCGCCGGCCGGCACGAACGGGTGCAGGTTGGCGAAGCCGGCCAGCGAGATCGGCTCCATCTCGGTGGTGGCGTTGAGCTTCATCGTGCACGAGCCGAGCGGGATCATGCCGCGGTCGAGCGCGTAGTCGCGGTTCGAGAGCCGCGCGAGGTAGCGCAGCATCGAGGTCTCGTTGTGGTGGGTGTTGAACACCGGGTGGGTGAGGAACTCGGTGGTGCGCTCGAGGTCCTCGGGCAGGCCGGCGTCGCCCTCGGCCGACACCTCGCTCACGCCGAAGGCGCCGAGGACGGCGGCCAGCGTGGCCTCGCCGGCGGTCTCGCCGAAGGAGATGCCGACGGTGTCGGCGTCGACGAGGCGCACGTGGATCGCGGCCTCGCGGGCGGCGGCGACCACGGACTCGGCGCGGCCGGGCACCCGGACGGTGAGGGTGTCGAAGAAGGTCTCGTTGACGACCTCGAGGCCGGCTGCCGCGAAGGACGCGGCGGCGCGGCGGGCCAGCCCGTGGATGTCGCCGGCGATCATCCGCAGGCCCGCGGGACCGTGGTAGACGGCGTACATGCCGGCGGTCACGGCGAGCAGCACCTGAGCTGTGCAGATGTTGGACGTCGCCTTGTCGCGACGGATGTGCTGCTCGCGGGTCTGCAGCGCGAGCCGGTAAGCCGGGCGGCCCTCGGCGTCGACCGAGACGCCGACCAGGCGGCCGGGCATCTGCCGCTCGAGGCCCTCGCGCACGGCCATGAAGCCGGCGTGCGGGCCGCCGTAGAACAGCGGCACGCCGAAGCGCTGGGCGGAGCCGACGACGACGTCGGCGCCGAGCGCGCCGGGCGCCTCGAGCAGGGTGAGCGCGAGCAGGTCGGCGGCGACGACGGCCAGGCCGCCGTGCTCGTGGGCCGCGTCGATGAGCGGCTTGATGTCGGCGACCCGGCCGGAGGCGCCGGGATACTGGACCAGCACGCCGGACACCGGGCCCTCGGGCAGGCCGTCGGTCAGGTCGGCGACGACGATCTCGATGCCGAGGCCCTCGCACCGGGTGGCGACGACGTCGCGGGTCTGCGGCAGGGCGTCTGCGTCGATGACGAACGGGCCCTCGGCCTTGCGGTTGGCGCGGTGGGCCAGCGCGACGGCCTCGGCCGCGGCGGTGCCCTCGTCGAGCAACGACGAGCCGGCGGTGTGCAGGCCGGTCAGGTCGGCGACCATGGTCTGGAAGTTGATCAGCGCCTCGAGGCGGCCCTGCGAGATCTCCGGCTGGTAGGGCGTGTACGCGGTGTACCAGCTCGGGTCCTCGAGCACGTTGCGCCGGATCACCGCCGGGGTCACGGTCGCGTGGTAGCCGAGGCCGATCATCGACTCGCCGGGGACGTTGGCACCCGCGAGCGCCCGCAGGTCGGCTGCGGCGGTCTCCTCGTCGACGCCGGCCGGCAGTCCCAGCGGGTCGGAGGAGCGGATGGACTTCGGGACGGCAGCGTCCATCAGCGCCTCGAGCGAGGCGTGGCCGAGACGGTCGAGCATGGTCTCGACCTGGGCGTCGTCCGGGCCGATGTGACGGGTGACGAAGGGTGCGCTCATGAGCAGGGATGCTCCTCGGGTCGGGTCGATGAGGTGAATCGAGCCCTCCCCCTCTGTCAGCGCGTCACTGCGCCTTCAGAGTTGCCTGCTCCGCACGGTCCTGGCGCCTGAGAGGTTCCGGGGAGGGATTGCCCCTTCGGCGCAGGCACGGGGCCTGACTCTCCCGTGCAGCATCAACAGCGAGTACAGGCTACCCCACGTTGCGGGCAGCGCGCCGCGCCGCGAGCTCGTCGCCCGCGACCGGACCGTCCTGCTCCGACACGTTGGCGTGCTCGCTGGGCAGCTCGGCGAGGGTGCCCTCGATCTCGCGCCACACACCGCCGATCGCGATGCCGAACACGCCCTGGCCACCCTGGAGGAGGTCGATGACCTCGTCGTTGCTGGTGCACTCGTAGACCGAGGCACCGTCGCTCATCAAGGTGACCTGGGTCAGGTCGTCGGTGCCGCGCTCGCGCAGGTGGCTGACCGCCGTGCGGATGTTCTGCAGCGAGATGCCGGCGTCGAGCAGCCGCTTGATGATCTTGAGGATCAAGATGTCGCGGAAGCTGTAGAGCCGCTGCGAGCCGGAGCCCTTGGCGCCGCGCACGCTCGGCTCGATCAGGCCGGTTCGGGCCCAGTAGTCGAGCTGGCGGTAGGTGATGCCCGCGGCGTTGCACGCGGTCGGACCGCGGTAGCCGAGGTCGCTCGGCAGCGGCGACACGTCGTCGGTGAACAGCAGGCCCTGCTCCTCCGCAGCAGCAGTCGCCGCGGTCACGTCCTGACCGGTCTTCTCTGGCTGCTCGTTCACGGGGCCTCCATGGGCTCAGACGTTGGGCACGGCGCGTTGCACGGGTGTCATTCCGACCTCTTCAAGGTACGGCGCCGGTGTCGGGCCGGTCAAAGACATGAGCGGGCGTGTCGCCGAAAACCCTCATCCTCAGCCTGAGCCTGAGGAAATCTCCACGCTCCGGCCGGTCAGCCCTCGGCGCCGAAGTCCTCCGGCGAGACGTGGTCGAGGAACTCGCGGAACGCCTCGACCTCGTCCTCCTCCTCGGCCGGTGCGGCCAGGCCGGCCTCGGCCAGGACGTCCTCCGAGCAGTAGATCGTGGTGCCGGTGCGCAGCGCGAGCGCGATCGAGTCGGAGGGCCGCGCGCTGACCTCGACCCCGGAGGCGAAGACCAGCGTGGCGTAGAAGACGCCGTCGCGGACGTCGGTGATCCGGACCTCGCTCAGCTCGTTGCCGGTGGCGCTCAGCACGTCGCGGAGCAGGTCGTGGGTCAGCGGCCTCGGTGGCACGACGCCCTGCTGGGCGAACGCGATCGCGGTCGCCTCGACCGCGCCGATCCAGATCGGCAGGTAGCGGTCCCCGGCCACCTCCCGAAGCAGCACGATCGGCTGGTTGGAGGGCATCTCCACCCGAACACCCATCACGTCGACCTCGCGCATGCGTCCAGCCTACTGCGTGGGGTGGAGCCTCAGATGCGGCGCAGCCCCGCCTTGACCAGGGTCGCGTGCAGCCGCACCGACAGGGCGGCGATCTCGCTGACCGCCTCCTCGGCCCGGGCACTCGCGCCGGCATCGCGACCTCTTCGTGGAACGACCACCTGCTTCAGCAGGCCGACCTCGCGGTCGGCGGCCGTGCGGAACGCGCGCAGGTGACGCGGCTCGATGCCGTAGTCGGCGAGCTCGCGGGCGGTCTGGGCGATCACCAGCGCGTCGGTGTCGTAGTGACCGGTCGGCGACGGGTTGATCAGCGCGAACGCCTCGAGCTGCCCGAGGAGGTCCTCGTCGATCTCGGCCACCTTGACCAGCTCCTTGCGCGAGAGCCGCAACCGGTCGGTACGGCGGAACGACTCGGGGGCGGGCAGCCCGTCAGCGCCGAGCGCGACGATCGGCACCGTCGGCACGACCGGCTCCGGCTCCGGCGGGTTGAGGCCGCGGTCGATCGCGTCGAGGTGCTCACCGATGACCTTGAGCGGCAGGTAGTGGTCGCGCTGCATCCGCAGGATGTAGCGCAGCCGCTCGATGTCGGCCTCGGAGAACTTGCGGTACCCGGCGGGCGTGCGCTCCGGCTTCACCAGGCCCTCGGCCTCGAGGAACCGGATCTTGGGGATGCTGATGTCCTCGAAGTCGGCGCGCAGGCGGTCGAGCACCTGGCCGATGTTGAGCCGTGGCTCCCGCTCGCCCCGAGCGACGGCAGCGGTCATGCTCAGGCGCTCTCGTGGCCCGCGAAGAAGACCAGGCGGTACTTGCCGACCTGGACCTCGTCGCTGTCCTTGAGCTGGACCTTCTCGATCCGGTCCCGGTTGACGTAGGTGCCGTTGAGGCTGCCCGCGTCCTCCACGGTGAAGGTGTCGCCGTCGCGGCGGAAGACCGCGTGGCGGCGCGAGACCGTGACGTCGTCGAGGAAGATGCCGCTCTCCGGGTGGCGACCGGCGCTCACCTCGTCGGCGTCGAGCAGGAACCGGCTGCCGGAGCCCGGTCCCTTCTGGACCACGAGCAGCGCGTGCCCGACCGGCAGGGCGTCGACCGCCGCAGCGTCGACAGGGCTGAGCGCGCGGTCGGACGTCTGCTCACCGGCACCGGCGCCGGCACCAGCGCCGAACTGGATCGTCGCGGTGGCGTCGGTCATCGGCGCCGGCTCGGGCGCGACCAGGCGGCTCCCGCACTGCGAGCAGAAGCGGGCGTCATCGGGGTTCTGCCGACCACAGGCGGTGCAGAACGGCATCAGTGGCTCCTCACGGTGGGTCTACTACGAACCTACCGGATCAGTTGTCGAGCTGGGCCTCGTAGGCCGCGGCGTCGAGCAGGCCGTCGAGGTCCGCGCCGTCGGCGGGGACGACCTCGAAGAGCCAGCCGGCGCCGTACGGGTCGGTGTTGACGAGCTCGGGGGTGGCGTCGAGGGCCTCGTTGACCGCCACGACCTCGCCGCTGACGGGGGCGTAGACGTCGCTCACCGACTTGGTGGACTCCAGCTCACCACAGGACTCGCCCGCGGTGACGGTGCCACCGACCTCGGGGAGCGAGACGTAGACGATGTCGCCGAGTGCGTCCTGGGCGTAGTCGGTGATCCCGACCCGCACCGAGCCGGCGCTCTCGCCGGGCTGCCGCAGCCACTCGTGCTCGACGGTGTACTTCAGGTCCGCGGGGTTCGTCATGGCCCGAAGGCTACTGCCCCTGGTCCGGAACGGCATACGAAGGCCGGTCGCGTCGCACCACGGACTCGATGTCGACGGTGCGCAGCTCCTGGACGCCGACGACGGCGCCGTCGTCCTCGAGCTGCTTCTTGGGTCCCAGCGCGAAGGTCATCGCGTTGGCGAGCGTGCCGGGCTCACCGATCGCCACGACGACGTATGGCGCCTCGATCCGTTCGCCGTCGATGAGGAAGCCGCCGTCGGTCTCGGTGAACGAGGTCTGGGCCACGACCCGCACGGCGCCGTTGATCTCGATCGCCTCGGCGCCGACGGTGCGCAGCTCCTGGATGGTGTCGAGCAGTGAGCCGAGCCGGACCCGGCCGTCCTGCTCCTCGATCGTCACCCGCAGCCCCGGCCCGGTCACCGGCACCAGGCCGGCCAGGATGTTGAGGTCGTCGACCTCGGCATCGGCCTGGTCGAGCGCCGTCTGCCGTCGCGACGAGTCGTCCTTGAGGCCGGCAGCGACCTCCTCGAGCCGGTCGATCTCGGTCTCGGTGCGCTGCCGGGTGCCGGCCAGGCCGTTGAGGAGGTCGATCAGCTCCTGCTCGCGCAGCCCGGCGTAGGTGTCGTCGGTGCCGGCCGTGCGGACCTGGGTGACCGCAGCGAAGCCGAGCAGGGCGAGGAGGGCCGCAGCGACGAGCTGCTTGCGCGAGGGGCGCAGCAGCGCGGCCTTCAGCCGGTCGACCGGGGCCTGCTCGGGCACTTCCTCAGGCATGGAAGATGTGCCTGCGGATGGCGGCGACGTTGGTGAAGATCCGGATCCCGAGGACGACGATGACGCCGGTCGAGAGCTGGCCACCGACGCCGAGGCGGTCACCGAGGTAGACGATGCCGGCGGCGATCACCACGTTGCTGAGGAAGGACACGACGAAGACCTTGTCGTCGAAGATCCCGTCGAGGTAGGCGCGCAGCGCACCGAACACGGCATCGAGCGCGGCCACCACCGCGATCGGCAGGTAGGGCTCGACCGAACGGGGCACGTCGGGCTGGAACACGAAGCCGAGGACCACACCCACGACGAGTCCGAGAACCGCGATCACGGCCCGTCACCTCCCTGCTGCCCCTGGGGCTTGATCTGATCGTTCTCCGCCGACCGTAGCTGGCACAGCGCGGCGGGCGCGGCAGGCAGGTGGAGGTCGTCCACATTGTCCATCTTCTGCTCGAACCCGTACTGCCGGGCCAGCGCCAGGAAGCGCAGGCCGGCCTGCGAGTCGGCGAACTTCGACGCCAGCGTCCGGCGGTCACCGATGGCCAGCACCGTGAACGGCGGTGCGACTCCGACCCCGTTGACCTCGACCGCCTCGCCGACGTTGGTGATCCCGCCGTGGGCGTTGAGGCGCTGGCCGTTGATCGCGACCGCCTCGGCGCCGGCCGCCCAGAGGCCGTCGGCGACCAGCGCGAGGTCGGAGTCGCGCAGCTGCTCGGCGGCGCCGGCGTACGACGGGTTGTCGAGCCTCAGCCGGACGCCCGAGCCGGTCGCCGGGGCGCAGCCGGTCAGCGCGCCGAGCTGGGAACGGCGGGCCCGCACGTCGCCATACCGGCGGCCGAGGGAGCGCAGCGCGCTCTCGGCCGAGGCGTTGGCGGCCCGCAGCTGGGCGAGCTCGTCCTGCAGCCGGCGCACCGTGGCGCGGCGCGTCTCGATCCGCTCGATCAGGCTGGCCCGGCTCGCGTCGTCGACGTCGGCGTTCTGCGAGGTCTGCACGCCGGCGACGGTCACGAGCATCGCGAACAGCCCGACGACGACCACCACGCCGACCCGGTAGCCGTGTCGCGGTCCGCGCGCTGCGTCTGCGCCCTCTCCCCTTGCGGCGGCGCGCGACGCCGCGACCTGGTAGTCGCGGTCGATCGCCTCCTGGGTGATCAGGGTGAGCAGCGGCGTCCGGGACCGGTCGAGGGTGTCAGGCATGGGTGCGTCGCTCGGTGGTGGCCAGCAGCTTGCGGACCTGCCAGGCGTAGAGCACCCCGGCCCACCAGTAGAGCCCGATCCCCCACAACGCGAACGCCCAGCCGAACACCTGCGCCAGGGTCGCGACCGTGCCCTCGCCGTCGCCGAGCAGGAGCAGCGGGAAGGCGTAGAGCAGGTTGAAGGTGGCGGCCTTGCCGAGGAAGTGCACCGGCAGCGCGCTGTAGCCGCGGGTGCGCAGCAGCGGCACCAGGCCCCACAGCAGCACGTCGCGCAGCGGCAGGCACAGCGCCACCCACCACGGGATGATGTCGCGCATCGCGAGGCCGACGACGACGGCGAGGATGTAGAGCCGGTCGGCGATCGGGTCGAGAAGCTGGCCGAGCTCGGTGGTCTGGTCGAGCTTGCGCGCCAGCCAGCCGTCGAGGAAGTCGGTGACGCCCGAGGCCATGAGGACGACCAGCGCGAGGACGTCCGCCTCCGGGCCGAGCACCAGCCAGAGGAACAGGGGGACGCCGAGCAGCCGCAGGAGGCTGATCAGGTTGGGCAGCGTCAGCACCCGGTGAGCAGCCACGGACGACACTGTAGTGGCGGAGGACGGCGTCGGTGCGCTCACGGGGCCGAGGACTCCTCGGAGTGGGCGGCGTCGCGGATCTCGCCGACCAGCTCCTCGATCACGTCCTCGAGGGCTGCCACGCCGAGCGTCGTCCCCGCGGGGTCGACGACCCGGGCCATGTGGGCGCCGCGGCGCTGGAGCACCTCGAGCGCGTCGTGCAGCAGCGTGTCGTCGGTGACGGTGGCGAACGGGCGGATCCAGCGGTCGGCCACCGGGCGCTCACGGCGCTCCTCGTCGGGTTCGAGCACGTCCTTGATGTGGAGGTAGCCGATCAGGTCGATCGGCGCTCCCCCGCCGTCACCGCCGTCGCTGGCGTCGCCCTCGGCCGCGGAGACGACCGGGAAGCGGCTGAAGCCGGTGGCGGCGCACAGCGCCTCGACGTCGGCGCCGGTGGAGCCGCGTACGACCGTGGCCAGCGAGTCGGGCCGCATCATCACCTCGGCGACGGTCTTCTCGGTGAAGCCGAGGGCTCCGGAGAGCCGGTCGTACTCGTCCTCGGCGAGCAGGCCCTCGCCGTGGGACTCCTCGACCAGTGCGGCGACCTCCTCGCGGGTGTAGGTGCTGCCGATCTCGTCCTTGGGCTCGATCCGCAGCAGGCGCAGGATCGCGTTGGCGAGCGCGTTGATCATGATGATCACCGGGCGGAGCACGGTGACGATGCCGTACATCGGCGGGCCCAGGATCAGGGCCGCCCGGTCGGGCCCCGCGATGGCGATGTTCTTCGGCACCATCTCGCCGAGCACGACGTGGAGGAACACGACGATCGTCATCGCGAGCACGAAGGCGACCGGGTGCAGCCAGTCCTCGGGCACGTGCAACTCGTGGAAGACGGGCTCGACCAGGTGGGCCAGTGCCGGCTCGCCGACGGCACCGAGGCCGAGCGAGCAGATCGTGATGCCGAGCTGCGCGCCGGCCATCATCTCCGAGACCCGCTCCATCGCCGCCACGGTGATCCGGGCCGTCCGCGACCCGGCCTGGGCCCGCGGCTCGATCTGGCTTCGGCGCGCGGAGATGAGGGCGAACTCCGCGCCGACGAAGAAGGCGTTGGCGGCCAGCAGGACGACCGCGAGCAGCACGCCGCCGAAGTCACCCATCGGTGCCGACCCCCTCGGCAGGCTCGACGCGCAACGAGATCCGGTCGATCCGCAGGCCGTCCATGTGGTCGACGCTCAGCACAGCGCGGCGGACCGGCTCCTCGTCGTCCTCGCCCGCCTCCGGCAGCGGTACGACGGCCGCGTCGCCCGTCTGCGGGATCCGGCCGAGCAGCTTCAGCACCAGACCGGCCACCGTGTCGTAGTCCTCGCTCTCGGGGAGCTCGATCCCGGTGAGGTCCTCGACCTCGTCGGGCCGCAGCAGGCCGGACAGCGACCAGGTCCCGTCGCGGCGCAGGCGGGCGCGGGCGCCGAGCCGGTCGTGCTCGTCGGCGATGTCACCCACGATCTCCTCGATCACGTCCTCGAGGGTGACGATGCCGGCGTGGTCGCCGTACTCGTCGAGGACGATGGCCATCTGGAAGCCGTCGGCACGCAGCAGCGCGAGCAGCGGGTCGAGGCGCAGCGTGTCCGGCACCAGGATCGGCTTCGCCATCAGGTGCTTGACCTTGGTGGTGGCGCGCTCGTGGAGCGGCAGGGCGACGGCGTTCTTGACGTGGACGGTGCCGACCACGGCGTCGGTCTCGTCGAGGACCGGGAACCGGGAGTTGCCGGACTCGCGGGCCAGGGCGATCACCGCGCTGGCGCGGTCGTTGATGTCGAGCGAACGGGTCCGCACCCGCGGCGTCATGATCTCGCCGGCGGTGCGGGTCCCGAACTCGACCGAGCGCTCCATCAGCTCGGCGGTGTCGGCGTCGAGGGTCCCCTCGTCGGCGGAGTGCTGGATGAGGGAGGCCAGCTCGGTCGAGCTGCGGGCGGAGCGCAGCTCCTCCTGCGGCTCGACGCCGAAGCGGCGCACGATCGCGTTGGCGCTGCCGTTGAGCACCTTGATCGGGCCGCGGGCGGCGGCGGTGAAGACCCGCATCGGTCGCTGGGTGAGCCGGGCGGTGGTCATCGGCAGCGCGATCGCGACGTTCTTGGGCACCAGCTCGCCGATGAGCATCGTGAGCAGGGTGCTCAGGGTCAGGCCCAGCGCCACGCCGACCGGGCGCACGGCACTGTCGGCGACGCCGACCGACTCCAGCGGAGCGCGGAGCAGCTCGGCGATCGCGGGTTCGGCGAGGAAGCCGATGGCGAGGTTGGTGATCGTGATGCCGACCTGCGCACCGGACAGCTGGGTGGACAGGGAGCGCAGCGCCTTCTGCAGGCCGAGCGCGGCGGCGTCGCCGCTCGCCGCGGCCCGGTCGACCTGGCCGCGGTCGACGGTGACGAACGCGAACTCCGCTGCGACGAAGAGTCCGCACGCGAGCACGAGGAGGATGGCGAGCCCCAGCAGTAGCCAGGCGGTCATCGGGTTCTGCGGCTCCTGCCCACGGTTCGGTACCAGTCGATCAACTCTGGGTCGTCCACACTACCGGGGTCGTACGAGCCCCCGAGCTCCTGACCCCCGAGCACCTTCTTGACCGGCACCTCGAGCTTCTTGCCCGTGCGGGTGTGCGGGATGCCGGGGGCGGCGATCACGACGTCGGGCACGTGCCGCGGCGAGGCCTGGGTGCGCACGGCGTCGCGGATCCGGGCATCGAGCTCGGCATCGAGCTCCACGCCGTCCGCGAGGACGACGAACAGCGGCATCCAATAGCCGCCGTCCGGCTCCTCCAGGCCGATCACGAGGGCTTCCCTGACCTCGGGCAGCGCCTCGACCGGCTCGTAGATGTCCCCGCTGCCCATCCGGACGCCGTTGCGGTTCAGCGTGGCGTCGGACCGGCCGTGGATGACGACCGAGCCGTGGTCGGTCAGGGTGATCCAGTCGCCGTGCCGCCACACGCCGGGATAGGTGTCGAAGTAGGCGTCGTGGTAGCGGCTGCCGTCCTCGTCGCCCCAGAAGTAGAGGGGCATCGAGGGCATCGGCCGGGTCACGACCAGCTCGCCGACCTCGCCGCGCACCGGCCGGCCCGCCGGGTCGAAGGCGTCGAGCGCGACGCCGAGGCAGGGCCGCGACAGCTCACCGGGCCACACCGGCAGGGTCGGCGCCGAGCCGACGAAGGCGCTGACCACGTCGGTGCCGCCGCTGATCGAGCAGATCTGCACGTCCGGGCCGAGCTCGGCCTGCAGCGCCTCGTGGCTCGTCGCCGGGAACGTCGACCCCGAGATGCCGACCCGCCGCAGCCGGGAGAGGTCGTGCCGAGCCGGTCCCACCCGCGCCTTCTGGCAGGCGGCCACGTAGCCGGGGCTCATCCCGACGACGCTCACCCCGTGGCGGGCGGCCAGCGCCCACAGGCCGTCGGTCGTCGGATGGGCCGGGCTGCCGTCGTACGTGACGACGGAGGCGCCGGTCAGCAGTCCGCCGACGACGAAGTTCCACATCATCCAGGAGGGCGTGGTGTGCCAGAAGAGCCGCTGGCCCGGGCCGAGGTCGAAGTGGTACGCCGCGACCTTGGCCTGCTCCAGCAGCGCGCCGCCGTGGCCGTGGACGATGCCCTTCGGCTTCCCGGTGGTGCCGGAGGAGAACAGCACCCACAACGGGTGGTCGAAGGCGACGGCGACCGGCTCGAAGGGGACGTCGGCCGCGAGCGCCGCGTCCCAGGCGGGGCTGCCGACCTCCAGTACCGCCCGCACCGTGGGCAGCGCGGCGACCAGCTCGGCGACAACCTCGCTGCGGTCGTGCACCTTCTGCTGGTGCACGTACGACGACGCGTGCACCAGCACCACCGGGTCGAGCTGTTCGAAGCGGGCGCGCGCCGCCGAGGCGGCGTAGTCCATGCCGCACACCGACCAGACCGCGCCCAGGCTCGCGATGGCGAGCAGCGCGACGACCGCGTCGGGGGTGTTGGGCAGGAAGCCGACCACCCGGTCGCCCTCCCCCACGCCGAGCCGCCGCAGGGTCGCAGCCAGGCTCGCCGTACGCCGGCGCAGCTCGCCCCAGGTCAGCTCGACGGTCGCATCCGGGTCCTCGGTCACGCCGACGACGGCGACCTCGTGGTCCGGCCGGCCGTCGAGGATCGCCGCGGCGTAGCTGACCCGGGCCTCCGGGAACCAGACCGCGCCCGGCATCCGCTCCTGCGCGAGCACCGGGCCCGGCAGGTCGAAGCCCAGGTGGCGGGCGACGCCCGACCAGAACGCGTCGAGGTCGCGGACCGACCAGGCCCACAGGTCGTCGTAGTCACCCGGGACGCCGACGAAGCGCGCGAACTCCTCGATCCGGCTCATGAGGTCAGGGTAGGCGCGTCCGAGCGCACCCGGGCCCAGCTGCCGTCGGCGTCGAGCCGCCGGATCAGCTTGGCCGGCACCCCGCCCACGACAGCGTGGTCCGGCACGTCGCCCCGCACCACGGACCCGGCCGCGACGACCACGTTCCGCCCAATCGTCGTACCGGGAAGGATCATCGCGCCGTGGCCGATCCAGCTGCCCGAGCCGATCGAGACCGGCTGGTGGGCGCCGAACTGGAGCCCCACGGGCACCTCGGGGTCGGTGTAGCCGTGGCTGGCGTCGGAGATGAAGACGTCCTGGCCGAACCAGACGTCGTCGCCGATCGCGATGGACTCGTGCGCGGTGATGGTGATCCGGGCGCCGAGCACGCAGCGCTCACCAACCACCAGGCCCCGCTCGGGCAGCACCTCCTGGGTCGGGCCGTAGCCGACCGAGAGGGTGGCGTACTTGCCGATCAAGGTGTCGCGACCGACGTGGATCGCGCTCGGGTTGACCACGTCGGAGAGCGGGAACGCCAGGCAGGCGCCCGGCCCGAAGGTCCCGAACCGGCGCGCCAGCGCGCTGTCCGGCGAGACGTCGCCCACGCGCTCGGCCCAGCGCCAGGCAGCGTGGACGGACCGGTTCAGGAGGCGGCGGAGCGGTCGCCGGAGATCGGGCACCGGCAGAGGTTACCGAAACGCAACATTCACGCGGGTCCGACGGTTCGTCCACCCACCATTCGTGGCCGTAGTATCCGCCGGTGCAGAAGCCCCACGTCATCGCCTACTTCGCCGACGACCCGACCCGGGTCTACCAGCTCCTCCAGTGGATCCCGGTGCTGGAACGGCTCGATGACACCCATCCCGTGGGCATCCTGACGCGCGACCCGCAGACCCGCGCGATCGTCGAGGAGCGCACCTCGCTGCCCGTCCACTTCGCGCCCGGCTTCGCCGACCTCGCGGCGACGTACGACGAGCTCGACCCCAAGGTCGTCGTCTACTGCAACAACTCGATGCTCAACTTCAACTCGCTGCTCGACGGGCGGATGCTGCACGTGCACATCAACCACGGCGAGAGCGACAAGCAGTCGATGGTGTCGAACAACGCGAAGGCCTACGACCGGGTGTTCGTCGCCGGCGAGGCCGCCGTGCAGCGCCACCGGGCCGGGCTGATGGAGCTCGACGAGGACCGGCTGGTCCGGATCGGCCGCCCCCAGCTGGACCTGCGTCCCGCTCCGCTGCTGCCGGCGAGCGAGCGTCGTACCGTCCTCTACGCGCCGACCTGGGAGGGCGACGCGGAGTACAACGACTACACGTCGGTCGACGTCTTCGGCGTCGAGATCGTCCGCTCCATCCTGGCGGTCCCGGACGTCCGGCTCGTCTACAAGCCGCACCCGAAGGTCACGACCAGCCTCACGCCCGCGATCCGCGAGGCGCACCAGGCGATCCTCGAGCTGGTCGAGCGGGCCGCCGAGCGCGACCCCGCGGCCGGCCACGCCGCCGTCTGGCAGGGCGACATCCTCGCGGTCTTCCCGGGCTGCGACGCCATGGTCACCGACGTCTCCTCGGTCGGCCTGGACTGGCTCTACCTGCAGACCGACAAGCCGATCCTGATCACCGACCGGCACCACGACGCCGAGCGGCTGCGCCAGGAGGTGCCCGTGAGCCGATGCGCCGACGTGATCGACACCGAGGAGCTGGCCGGCCTCACCGAGCTGCTCACCGACCGGCTCGAGCACGACGAGCACCGGATGGCGCGTGCGGCGATGCGCCACCACTACTTCGACGACAACGGCGTCGGCGACAGCACCGTGCGCTTCGTCGAGGCGATCACCGAGCTGGTCGAGCTGCGGGACCGGCTCCGCGGTGAGCTGCAGACCGGCCCGGTCGGTTCCGTCGGTTCTGTCGGGGCCGCCTGACAGGCTGGGCGCATGCCCGACACCCACGAGGTCTACGCCGCCGAGGACCTGTTCGCCGGCTGGCTCGACGAGGCCGCGCGCCGGCCGGGCGAACCGCTGCGGATCCAGGTCGGCGGCGCGCTGCAGGCCTTCGAGCCCGAGACCGAGCCCCGGTTCACCGACCCCGCGCACGTCCAGGCCTTCGTCGACAAGGTGCTGGCCCACCTCGCCGCGACCGGCAGCGCGTACGACGACGGCGCGGGCCGCGACCTCGCCGGGGTCCCGGTCGTGGTGCGTGCCCGCCGCGGCCACACCCGGGCCCACTACGAGTACGACGAGCTGCCGGCCCGCGGCGTGATGGCGATCCCGCCACGCGAGGTCGGCGGCGCGTGGTCGCTGCGGGCCGCAGTGGTCCTGCACGAGGTCGCCCACCACCTGGCCGGGCCGGTCGGGCACGGGCCGGAGTTCCGCACGACCTTCCTGCGCCTGCTCGAGGACCTCGGCATGCCGGTGCTCGCCGACCTGCTGCACACCGCCTACCGGCTGCACGGGCTCGACACCGGCGTCGACGGCGAGGACCGGACCCTGCTGCGAATCGGTCGGCTGCTGCGCCAGGCGGAGCGCACCGACAACGCCGCCGAGCGCGAGGCCTTCTTCGCGAAGGCGCAGTCGCTGGCCACTCGCCACCAGATCGCGCTCGCCGTCGCCCGGGCCACGGCCGGGGCGGAGGAGAAGCGCGAGGAGCCGACCTGGGAGACGGTGCTGATCGGCGAGTCCGGCAAGCGCTCGCTGGCCCGCTACGTGCGGCTGGTGCTGGAGATCGCGCGCGCCAACGACGTGCGGGTGGCGATCTACACGAGCAACACTCGGGTCACCCTCTACGGCTTCCCGTCCGACATCGCCGTGGTCCAGGCGCTGTACGCGACGCTGGTGACCCAGATGGTCGCCGACGGTGACGCCCACCTGCGCTCGGGCGCCCACAAGGCCGACCAGCGCGAGGTGTGGAACTCCCGGCGCCGGCGCTGGGAGCTCAAGCCGGTGCACGGGTCCACCGCGCGGGCGGCGTTCTACGAGGCCTGGGCCGACCACATCGGCGAGCGGCTCGCCGCGGCGCGCACCTCCGCCCGGGCGGCGGCAGTGGCGGCCGACACCCCGGTGGCCGAGGGCCCCACGTCCACCGAGCTCGCCATCCGGGCGCGCGAGGTCGAGGTGGTCGACTACTTCGGCCGGATGCAGCGCGACCACGGCATCCGCGGCACCTGGAAGGGCACCGCGCACGCCGGCCACGCCGCGCCCGGGTCGCGCGAGGCCGGCACCCGCGCCGCGGCGCGGGCGAGCCTGGGCACCGAGCGGGCGCTCACGGGCGGTGGTTGAGCCGCCACGGCTGCTTGCGGAACACCAGCTGCGCCGTGGTGCCGTCGAGGTTCGCGCGAACGAAACGCTCGGTCCCGATCCGGTCCAGGAAGGCCGAGATCTCCGGGTCCTTGGTCGCCCGCAGCGCCGGCGGGATCTCCAGCATCCCGTTGAACATCCGCGGGTTCGCGTCGAGCCCGCGGGCCCGCTGGAACTGCCGGATGTTGTCGGTCGTGTGCAGGCGCAGGGCGAAGGTCTCGCCCGTGGTGAGCCGGACGTCGACGCGCGCCGGCGTGCAGTAGGTGTTGAAGTCCTCGATGGTGACGGTGCCGCCGGGCACGGAGCCCGCGTAGGTCCGGTCCTCGCTCGGCGCCAGGCCGAGGCCCGAGGTGTCGCCGGCCGGGTTCGCCAGCGGTGTGCCGGCCAGGGTGCCGCCGGTCGGGGTGAAGGACCACGCATCGGCGCTGATGTCCTTGTGCCAGTAGCCGACGACGCCGGCCCGGCGGCCCTCGACCCGCAGCTCGCGCTCGGTCGCACCGGCACCCACCTTGTGGATGGAGATCCGGTCGGTGATCGCGCCGGGCACCTTCGGCTGGCGGACCCACGCGGGTGAGGGGAGCTGGATCTTCGGGTTCGCGACACCGCGCTGGTCGTCGTACGCGTAGTCGAAGAACACGGGGTCCGCGCCCGCGATGTCGAAGTCGTAGAGCCGCGTGTAGAGGTCGCCGTACCGGCCGATGACGAAGACCGTCGAGCCGGAGGCGGACATGTTGACCGAGCGGAACCGGCCGCGCAGCGGGCCGCACATCTCGTAGCTCAGGTCGGACGCGAGCCAGGGGTCGAGGTAGGTGAGCCGCTGGCCGCCGTGGCTCAGCGTCCAGATGTGGGAGACCTTGCCGGTGCCGACGCGGTGGGCGTTGCCGGCGTCGTCGGTCCAGGTGCCGTCCTCGAGCTGGGAGACGACCGACCACGACCAGGTGCTGATGCCGACCGGCAGCTGGAGGCCGGGCCCGGTCCACAGCGGCGGCCCCCAGCGCAACGACCAGTTGAAGTACGGCGACGCCTTGAGCGCCCCGTCCATGCCGTAGATCCAGCGCTGCTGGTCGACGGCGATCAGCTCGTCGTCGTCGGCGGAGATCGCGGTGATCGTGCCGGCGATGCAGTCGGGCATCGCGAGGCGGGTCCAGGGCTCCCGGATGCCGGTGACCTCGGTGTTGGACTTGAACCAGACCGTGCCGCCCTCGAGGGCGAACTGGTAGCGCCGGTTGAAGGTCTGCGTGGTGGTGCGGAAGACCACCTGCTCGGGCAGGCTCGCCGGTGCGTCGCTCGGGTCGCCCTCGCGCAGCGGGTTGCCGGTGTCGGTGCCCTGACGACCGGGCTCCCCCGCGCCCTCGGGCAGACCGATGGTGCCTCCGATCAGCACCGGACAGCGCAGCATCCCGGCGCGGCCGGCGAGCAGGGCGTGCACGATGCCCGGCACCTGGGCGAGGAGGTCGCGCAGCTCGATCTCCCCGCCACCGCCGTCGGCCCGGACGGTCGCCTGCACGGCCGGCGCGCGCCAGGGCGTGACGAGCAGTGCGGCCAGCAGCAGCGGCAGCACGAGCCTGGTGGTACGTCGCATGGGGCCTCCCTCGGGTGCGTCCTCATTCAACGCAGCACTCGCTGGCTCAGTTCATGGAGGTTTCCACAAGTTCGGTACCGGCGACCTGGAGCGCCGCCCAGAGCTCGGCGCGGCCCTGCGGCGTGCGCCAGTCGTCGCCGAGCAGCCGGCCGGTCCGGGCCAGCCGGTTGCGCACCGTGTTGGCGTGCACCGCCAGGTCGCGGGCGACGGCATCGACCTGGCCGTCGCGGTCCAGCCACGCAGCCAGGGTCCGGACCAGGTCGTGCCGCGGCTCGGTCTCGAGCGGCTGGATCCACCGCTCCCGCAGACGGCCCGCGAGGGCCGGGTCCTCGTGCAGCGGGACCAGCAGGCCGAGCTGGCCCAGGCTGACCGCACCGGACCGACCGAACCGCAGCCCGACCCGCGCGGCCCGGGTCGCGTCCCGCAAGGCGGCGGGCAGGGCGTCGAACGGCACCGGCTCGCTGACGCCGGCGACCAGCTCTCGGGGCACGCTCGCCGGCCCGGGCACCAGCCCGGCGCTCGTCCCCCACACCCCGCCGTGGTTGGCCAACCGCAGCGCGGGCGTCACGCCACCGACCACCGCGACCGCACGCCACCGGGCCGCCGGATCGAGCCCGAGCCGCACCAGGGTGCCGCGGGCGAGGTCGAGGTCGCCCGCGGTCAGCTCGGCCACGAGCCGCTCGTGCCGCACGTGCGCCTCGACGTCGTCGGGCCGCGCGCCCTGCAGCCCCTGCGCCGCCCACACGGCCACCTGCTCGGCCCAGACCCGCGCCGCGCGGGAGGCGGTGAGCAGGTCCGCCGCCACGACGCCCGCCCGCGCCGCACGGTCGAGGACGTCGTACTCGACCTCGCGGGCACCCAGCAGCACCGCGGTGACGAGGTCATGGACCGCGATCCCGGCGCCGGCGCCCTGGACTCCGGTGCCGAGCGCGGCGAGCCGGTCCTCCTCGCTCGGCGGCCCGAACGGGTTGCCGTGCGCGGCTCGCTCGAGGATCCGGGTCATCCCGATCCAGACCTCGCTCGACGGCGTCGTCGCATAGCTCGGCACGCTTCCGGTGACCGCCTCCGTCACCCGGCGCACCAGCCGGTCGCGCTCGGCCCACATCGCGTCGAGGTGCGGGCGCATCGCCTGCTCGATGGAGATCTCCACAAGCCGCACCATCCCACAGTGGAGCGGACGACACCCCGCGGTCCGGACGCCGGTCCTAGGTTCGGTCGACGTGACGCCCCTGCTGACGACGCTGCTCTCGCCCCTGGTCCCGACCGACGCCGCCCGCGAGGCGCTGACGATGCTGCGCGACCCCTCGAACCTGCACTGGTACGTCGTGACCTTCTTCGGGATCGTCATGTACGTCTACGCCAACGAGGTCGAGCGCAAGCGGTACGACGTGGTCGCTGCCGGTCTGGCGTTCTTCTTGATGGACGTCTTCAACGAGCTGGTGAACTCGGCGTGGTTCCACCTCAGCGACCGCGCGCCGCTGTGGACGGTCACCGGCGACACGGCGTACCTGATCTTGATCGGCTGGTCGATCGAGATCGTGTTCCTGTTCCTCATCAGCGGCATCGAGTTCGTGAAGTTCCTGCCGGCCGACAAGGGGATGCGGATCCTGGGGATCCCCAACCGGTGGTTCTTCGTCACCTGGTGGTCGTGCGTGTGCGTCTTCGTCGAGGTGCTGCTGCATCGCGCGGGGATCTTCCACTGGTCGTGGTGGTACTGGGGTGAGCCGTTCCTGCTCCCCATCGTCGTGCTCGGCTACGGCACCTTCTTCTGGATCGCCGCGACCGTCTTCGACATGGACAGCCACCGCAAGCGGTTCACCGTCGTGGGCGCGATGGCGGCCGTCGACCTCGTCCTCGCCGTCGGCTTCGGGCTGGCCGGCTGGCTCTGAGCGGGGACGCCGACCTGCCCGCTTCTGCTGACGCGCAGGTCCGGCGGGCTGACACTGGCTCCATGTTCGACGTGTTCGACGTGTTCGACCCGGCGCTGGTCGCCGACCCGTATCCGGCCCTCGCCCGGCTGCGGTCCGGCTCCCCGGTCCACCGGGTCGCCGGCACCGACGTCCACCTGGTCTCGTCGTGGCAGCTGGTCCAGGAGGTGCTGGCCGCACCGGAGACCTACTCCTCGCACCTGCGCTCGGTGCTGCTCCGCCGGCCCGACGGCACCGCCACCCTCCTGCAGATGGACGGCGGCGGCATGGTCGAGCAGGTCCTGGCCACCGCCGACGACCCGAACCACCAGATCCACCGCTCGGCGGTCCTCGGCACCATCGGCCGCCGGATCCGGGCCCTGGAGGCGTCGGTCACCGACCAGGTCGACCGGCTCTGGGTGACGCACTTCTCGGGCGACGGCGGCGACTGGGCGCGCGACATGGCCGACCGGCTCCCGCTGTCCCTGGTCGCCGAGCTGATCGGTCTCGGCGCCGAGGACGTGCCGGACCTGCGGCGCTGGGCGTACGACAGCACCGAGATGCTCGGTGGCTGGGTCGACCAGGACCGGCTCGACACCACGATCCGAGCGTCGCTGGCACTGCACGCGTACCTCGCCGCGCGCTTCGATGCGGCGCTCGACCGGCCGGGCGACGACCTGATGGGCGAGCTCGCGCTGGCCGTCCAGCTCGGGGAGCTGGAGCCGGGGACCGCGGTCCTGGTCCTGCTGCAGCTGGTCGGCGCGGGCGGCGAGTCCACCGCCGGCCTGCTCGGGACGGCCGCCCACCGGCTCGCGACCGACCGCTGCCTGCAGAACAGGCTGCGCGCCGAGCCGGACCTGCTCGACCCGTTCCTCGACGAGTGCCTGCGGCTGGAGTCCCCATTCCGGGGGCACTACCGGCACGTGCTCGCCGACACGACGCTCGGCGGCGTCGCCCTGCCGGCAGGCAGCACCCTGCTCCTGCTCTGGGGCGCCGCCAACCGCGACCCGGCCCGGTTCGAGGAGCCGGACGCCGTCGACCTCGGTCGCGACGGCGTGCGCCAGCATCTCGCCTTCGGCCGCGGCATCCACTTCTGCGTCGGCTCGGCCCTGGCCCGGCTCGAGGCCACCGTCGCGATCCACACGCTGCTCACCCGGACGACGTCCTTCCGGCTCGACGGTCCGGAGGACGCCGCCGCCGTCTGGGTGCCGAGCATCCTCGTGCGTCGGCACTCCCGGCTCCGGCTCGCGCTCGAGCGCTGAGGCGCTACCGGGCGCGGCGGTTGGCCCTGCCCGTCGCGCGCGCTACCAGCTCCTCGCCGTGGGTGACCCGGATGACGAACAGGTCCTCCTTGGCCAGACGCTCGGCCACCTCGGCCGTGGCGACCAGCGCGTCCCCGACGCGCGCCGGGCGCACGTAGTCGATGTGGACCGCGCTCACGACCCCGGAGTGCTCGGCGTCGTTGGCGGCCGCCGCCAGGGCGATGCCGGCCAGGGAGAACAGGAAGGAGCCGTGCGCGGTGCCGTGCGGGTTGAGGTGGTCCGCGGTGACCTCGACCCGCGCCTCGGCACGCCCGCCGCCGTACCCGACGACGTCGACACCGAGGGTTGCGGCGTACGCGTCGCGAGGGCCGCTCATCGGGCCGTCCGGCCCGCCGGCGGGTCCACGAAGATGTCGTACTCCAGCTCGCCCGTGCCGCCGTACGACGACAGGTCGCTCACCCCCGCCTCGCGCAGCACGTCGACGTCGAGCACCGCGTTGCCGGTGTACTGGCGCGAGGGCCGGGAGAGCACCTCGACCGCGGCGTCGGCCATGATCTCGGGCGTGCGGGCCTTCTGCATCGCCTCCTCGCCGCCGAGCAGGTTCTGCACGGCCGAGGTGGCGATCAGGGTCTCGGGCCACAGGCAGTTGGCCGCGACCCCGGCCTCGGCGTACTCCGCCGCCCAGCCGAGGGTCAGCAGCGACATGCCGTACTTCGCCAGGGTGTAGGCCGGGTGCTTGCCCAGCCACTCCGGCGCCATGTTGAGCGGCGGGCTGAGCGAGAGGACGTGCGGGTTCGTGCCCCTGCGCAGGTGAGGCAGGCAGGCGCGGGTGAGCAGGTAGGTGCCACGCAGCTGGATCTGGGTCATCAGGTCGAACCGCTTGACCGGGAGCTCCTCGGTGCCCTCGAGCGCGAGCGCGGAGGCGTTGTTGAGGCAGATGTCGATGCCGCCGAAGCGCTCGACGGCACGCGCGACGGCCTGCTCCACCGACGCCTCGTCGCGGACGTCGCCGACGACGGCGAGCGCCTGACCACCGGCGTCCTCGATCTCGGCGGCTGCCGTGTGAACGGTGCCCGGGAGCCGCGGGTCCGGCACGTCGGTCTTCGCGAGCAGCACGACGTTGGCGCCCTCCCGCGCCGCCGCCAACCCGATCGCCAGCCCGATCCCCCGACTGCCGCCGGACATCATCAGGGTCCGCCCCGCGAGGCGCTTGTCCATGGTCTCCGTCATGACCGCACCGTTACACAGAACCGACAGCCGCGCCAAGAGTGTTAGACATTGGTCACAACAGTTCGGCGCCAGCCGTCGCGCTTCTGTAACATCGCGGGCGTCATGCCTGATCTCAAGCCCGTCTCCACCCGCTCCGCGCTGCTCACCCTGCTGCTCGGCGCCGAGGTGCCGCGGCTGACCACCCGCGAGCTGGTGACCGCCGCCTCGGTCGTGGGCTTCGCCGAGCCGACCGTGCGGGTCGCGCTCTCGCGGATGACCGCGGCGGGCGACGTCGTCCGCGACGACGAGGGCGCCTACCGCCTGTCCGACCGCCTCGTCGTCCGGCAGCGCCGCCAGGAGGAGGCCGCCCACCCGTCGCTGCGGCCCTGGGACGGCACCTGGGAGCTGGTCGCCGTCACCACCGCCGGGCGGACGGCGAGCGACCGGGCCGACCTGCGCACCGCACTCGGCGAGCTCCGGCTCGCCGAGCTGCGCGAGGGCCTGTGGACCAGGCCCGCCAACCTCGACCTGGCCTGGCCCGCGTCGGTCGCCGAGGTGTGCGAGCGGTTCACCGGCGCCACGCCCGCCGCCGATCCGGCCGGGCTCGCCGCGCGCCTGTGGGACCTCGACGCCTGGGCCACGACGGCGCGACGACTGCTCGACGCGACCGCGACCGACGACCCGGTGCTGCGGTTCACCGCGTGCGCCACCTCGGGCCGTCACCTGCTCGCGGACCCGGTGCTGCCGCCCGCGCTGCTCCCGGACGACTGGCCCGGCGACGCACTGCGCGCCTCCCACGTCGCCTACAAGCAGTGGATCGTCGACATGCGGCGCAGCCTCACCGACCGGGCCGGCTGAGCCCGCACAATGGGCCGGGTGACGCCCCCCGAGCAGCAGGCCGGCGGCGAGAGCCTGCCGACCGTCCTCGTCGCCCTCACGGCCAACGCCCTCATCGCCGTCGCCAAGACCGTCGCCGCGGGCATCACCGGCTCGGCGTCGATGACCGCCGAGGCCGCGCACTCGTGGGCCGACGCCGGCAACGAGGTGTTCCTGCTGGTCGGCGAGCGCAAGGCCGCCCGGCCGCCCGACGCCGAGCACTCCCTGGGCTACGGCCGGGTCGGCTACATCTGGTCGATGTTCGCCGCCTTCGGCCTGTTCAGCGTGGGCTCGGCCGTGTCCATCTGGCACGGTCTGCAGTCGGTGCACGACAGGGCGGACGCGCCGTCGTACACGTGGGCGTACGCCGTGCTCGGTCTCGCCTTCCTGCTCGAGGGCACGTCCTTCCTCCAGGCCCTGCGCCAGGCCCGGGACGCCGCCCGCCCCCGCCGGCTGCACCCACTGCGCTACCTGAACATGACCTCGAACCCGATGCTGCGCGCGGTCTTCGCCGAGGACTTCGCCGCCCTCGTCGGCCTGCTCGTCGCCTTCGCCGGCATCCTGCTCCACCAGCTCACCGGCGACCCGGTCTGGGACGCCCTCGGCTCGATCCTGGTCGGCGTCCTGCTCGGCGGGGTCGCGCTCTTCCTGATCCGCCGCAACATGGACTTCCTCACCGGCGAGGCGGTCACGCCCCTGGCCCGCAACGTCGCACTGCGGGCGCTCCTCGAGCACCCGGAGATCGAGCGGATCAGCTATCTGCACATGGAGTGGGTCGGGGCCGACCGGATCTTCCTCGTCGCTGCCGTCGACCTCGTCGGCGACGACGCGGAGTCCGCCGTCGCCGAGCGGCTCGGCACCGTCGCCGACGCGCTCCACGAGCGGCCCGAGATCGTGCGGGCGGTGCTCACGCTGACCCGGCCCGGCGACGCGACGGACCTGCGGCCCGGACCACTGCCGGACTGGTACCGGTCGTAGCCGTCCGCCACCCTCAGTCGGCGGCGGGCGCCGGCTCGCTGCGGAACCGGTTGGGCCGGCCCGCGATGCCGAGCGCCCGCCAGACCCGGCGGGACACCGGGTTCATCAGGCCGGTCTCCTCGGCGAGCATCCGCACATCGCCGAACATGTCGCGCAGGAACTTGCGCGACTCCTCGCTCCCCCACCAGACCTCGCGGGCGACCTCGCGCGGGATGCCCATGTCGCGGAGAGCCTTCGGCCCCGGTACGACGATCGCGTCGCACAGCACCCGCATCAGCACCGGCGTCAGCACCGATGCGACGCTGCGCTGCCGGAAGCCGAGCCGGGGGGCACGGTGCTCGAGGAACTGGTGGGCGAAGCCGATGTGCCGGGCCTCCTCGGCCACATGGATCTGGCTGATCCGCTCGAGCAGCGGGTGCATCGGGTGCCCCGAGCGCAGCATCACCTTCTGGACGTGGTCGATCGGCTCCTCACCGCCGAGCACTCCCACGAAGAAGATGAAGGGCACGTGCTTGGCGGCGAGCGGCAGGAAGGGTCCGAGCGCGCGGAACAGGCTGTGCGCGCCGGGAACGTCCAGACCGGTCCGGTTCACGAACTCCTGGAACATCTGAGTGTGGTGGCACTCCTCGGTCGCCTCGTGGGTGGAGTACCGGAACTCGGCGCGCCCGTTGGGCAGGTCGAGGCAGTACATCATCAGCCCGGCGATCAGCACCTGCTCGAACTGCAGACCCACCTTGACCACGTTGGTCTGGCGGTAGAAGCCGACCTCGATCTGCCGCGCCCGCGGCAGCGACCGGTACCACTCGGTGCGGCCCAGCGGGTCGACGTCGGGCAGGATCCAGCGCGGGTCCTCCGGATCGATCGCGTACGCCGGATCGTCCCACCCGATGTCGACGAACGCGTCGAAGTGGTGCTCGACCGAGGCCTCGGAGAGGGTCTGTAGCCGGTCCTGGTAGTTCGTCGGGTCCACGCCGATGCCGCCCATGGGCAGATGTTACCGCCGGTAACACCTATGGCAAGGGTGTCTAGGGCGTGTCTCCCATATCGCGGGTGAGGCGCGCGGCAGTGTGAGGTCGTGACGAAGCAGCGATCGCGGTTCCGGGCCTTCAGCGATGAGGAGTGGGCGCGGATCGAGCCGCTGCTTCCGTCGAACGCGGGCCGCAAGGGCCATCCCTTCGGCGACAACCGCAGGGTGGTCGAGGGCATCGCATATCGGTACCGAACTGGGATCCCGTGGCGTGATCTGCCCCGCGAGGAGTACGGCCCTTGGCAGACCGTGTGGAAGCGCCACCGCCGCTATGCCGCCGACGGCACATGGGACCGGGTGCTCGCGCGGATCCTGGCCGAGGCTGACGCCGAGGGAAAGATCGACTGGAAGGTGTCGGTCGACGCGACCATCGCGCGTGCTCATCAGCACGCCACGAACACCAAGCGCCCCGAGCAGGACACAGGGGGCTTCATCGAACTACAAGAAATCTCCGTTCGAGAAGGCTGAACCCGCAGGCCACGGTGTCGGTCGCTCACGCGGCGGACTGACCACGAAGATCCATCATGCCGTTGATGGCAAGGGTCGCCCGCTGGCGATCGTGGTCACCGGAGGCCAGCGCAACGACGGCGCGATGCTCGTCGAGGTCCTCGCCGACATCAGCGTTCCGCGCCTGGGCCGCGGGCGACCGCGCACCCGGCCCGACGCGGTGATCGCCGACCGCGCCTACTCCACCGGTGTCATCCGCGCCGAGTTGCGCCGGCGCCGGATCACGGCTGTGATCCCGGCCAAGAGCGACCATGTCGCCGCGCGAAAGCGGCGCGGCAGCGCCGGTGGTCGACCACACGCGTTCGACGCGGAGGCCTACAAGGACCGCAATGTCGTTGAGAGATCCTTCAGCAAGGCCAAGCAGTGGCGCGGGTTGGCCACCCGCTACGACAAGCTCGCCATCACCTACCGCGCCGCTGCCACGATCTTCGCGATCATCACCTGGCTACGCACATAAGGGAGACACGGCCTAGCTGCCGATCTTCACGAGCAGCTTGCCGAAGTTCCGTCCGACGAGCAGGCCGCGGAAGGCCTCGGGCGCGTTCTGAAGGCCCTCGACCACGTCCTCGCGGTAGCGGACCTTCCCCTCGCGCACCCATGCGGTCATGTCGCGCTGGAAGGCCTCGGTCAGCGTCGGCTCGAACTCGCTCTGGATGAACCCCCGCACGGTGAGGCTCAAGGTGAGCACCCGGCTCAAGAATCCAGGCAGCCGGTCCGGCCCGGCCGGCGCCTCGGTCGCGTTGTAGTTGGCGACCAGGCCGCAGACCGGGATCCGCGCGTAGCGGTTGAGCCGCCGGGTCACCTCGTCGGCGACCCGGCCGCCGACGTTCTCGAAATAGACGTCGATCCCGTCCGGCGTCGCCGCAGCCAGGTCCTCGCGGAAGGTCGGCGAACGGTGGTCGAGCGCGACGTCGAAGCCGAACTCCTCGGTCAGGGCGCGCACCTTCTCCGCTCCCCCGGCGATGCCGACGGACCGAGCACCCTTGAGCTGCGCGATCTGGCCGACGGCCGAGCCCACCGGGCCGGTCGCGGCCGCCACGACGACCGTCTCTCCTGGCTGCGGACGGCCGATCTCCAAGAGCCCGGCGTACGCCGTGAAGCCCGGCATGCCGAGCACCCCGAGGGCAGTGGACACCGGCGCCGCCGCCGGGTCGAGCCGGCGCGTGTGGCGGGCGTTCGCGACGGCGAACGTCTGCCAGCCGGTGTAGGCCAGCACCACGTCCCCGACGGCACGGTTGTCTGCGCGGCTCTTGACGACCTCGCACACCGTCTGGCCGACCATCACCCCGCCGACCGGGACCGGCTCGGCGTACGACTTCGCGGCGCTCATCCGCCCGCGCATGTAGGGGTCGAGCGAGAGGTACAGCGTCCGCAGCAGCACCTGGCCGTCGGCAAGCTCGGGAAGGTCCTCGGTGACGAACGCGAAGTCGGTGTCGGCGGGCTCGCCCACGGGGCGGGCGGCGAGCCGGATCTGGGTGGTCTGCACAGGTCGAACCTAGACGAGCGATCACGAACCACCTGCCTGGACCGCGGGAGCGCGGCGGGAGGCGGCCGGCACAGGGCCGACCGCCTCCCGAGCGCCGGATCACCGACGCGGATCGCAGGCGAGGCTCACCAGGAGTACGGCCCGTAGTAGTCGGAGTGCTGGTCGCGCGACTCGTCACCCCAGCTCTCGGCGTCGTAGTCGGGCGCCGACTTGATCTGGTCCTTCGTCATGTTGACCATGACCGACTCCCCGTCGTGGTCCACGCCCGTGATGGCACCCGCCGGGACGAGCCGCAGCTTGCCGAAGATCCAGGGCCCGGTGTCGACCACGACGTGCGACGCCCCGACCTCGTTGGTCGCCTTGTCGATCTTGCCGATCGAGCCGTCGGTCGCCTCCACGCTGTAGCCGACGAGGTCGCCACCCTCCAGCCACGAGGTCTCGCGGTAGTTCCACACGTTGCTCATCAGACTTCCCCCCCTTGGTTGAGTTCCCACAGCGGTACCCACCGACGTCTCGGGAACACGGAGAAGGGCGTACGACCGGCCACGGCTCGTGGGTCGCCGGCGTCCGCCTCGACGGACGCTGAGGACCGCTCAGGCGTCCGGGATGTCGCGGTGGAAGTCCTCGAGCGTGACCTGCTCGGGCGTCGGGCCAGCGGCGCGCCCGGTGTCGAGGGCGTCGAGAGCGGCCGCCTGGTCGTCCTCCAGCTCGAAGCCGAGAACGTCGAGGTTCTCCGCGATCCGTTCCGGCCGAACGGACTTGGGGATGACCGAGCGGCCGTGCTGCAGGCCCCAGCGCAGGAGGACCTGCGCGGGCGTGCGGCCCAGGTCGTGCGCGATCCCACTCACCACGGGGTCCTCCAGCAGGTTGGCGTGGCCGCTGTCGCGGTAGAACGTCGCCCCGCCCAGCGGGGACCACGCCTGGTCCAGGATGCCGAGCTCCGCGTCGAGCGCCTGCACTTCACGCTGCTGGTGGTACGGGTGGAGCTCGAGCTGGTTGACCGCAGGCACCACCTCGGCGCCCGCGAGCAGGTCACGCAGGTGCTGGACCTGGAAGTTGCTGACCCCGATGGCGCGGACCTCGCCGTCGGCGAGCAGCTTCTCCAGCGCACGATAGGCCTCCCGCGTGCGGTCGAAGGCCGACGGCAGCGGCCAGTGCAGCAGCAGCAGGTCGACGTGGCCGAGGTCGAGCTTGCGGGCGCTCTTGGCGTAGGCGCGAAGCGCCTGCTCGTACCCGAAGTCGCTGATCCAGATCTTCGTCTCGACGAAGACCTCCTCACGGGGCAGGCCGGACGCGCGGATCGCCTCCCCCACCTGGCGCTCGTTGCCGTACACCGCGGCAGTGTCGACGTGGCGGTAGCCCAGGGACAGCGCGGTCTCGACCGCCGCCCGGGTCTCGTCGGGTGGGGTCTGGAAGACGCCGAGCCCGAGCGCGGGCAGGTCGACGCCGTTGTTGAGAGTGCGGGTGATCATGGTTCCTCAGTGGTGGAGGCGGCCGAAGCCGCTGCGGTGGAACACCAGCGGGTGACCCGCGTCGGTGTCGTCGGATGCGTGGTGGACGGCGTGCAGACGGAGCAGCACCAGCGTGTGGTCGCCGGCGCCGACCTCGTCGTACACGGTGCACTCGAAGCGGGCCAGGCCCTCGTCGAGCGTGACGGCCCCCTCGGGCGAGATGGTGAGGTCGACCCCGGTGAAGCGCTGGCCGACCGGTCCGGCCAGCTGGCGGCACAGCAGGGCGTGGTGCTCGGCGAGGATGGTCACACCGAGGTGGCCGGCGCGCCGCAGGTCGGGCCACGTCTTCGAGGTGTTGGCCAGCGAGATCGACACCAGCGGCGGGTCGAGGCTGACGGAGGTGAACGAGCTGGCCGCCAGGGCGACCGGTTGGTCGTCCACGCAAGCGGCCAGGGCGACGACCCCGGTGGGGAAGACACCGAAGGCCGCCCGCAGGCGCTGCGGGTCGAGGTCCTGGTTGGTCCTCAGGGCATCCGGCGCAGGTGGCGCGACGACGGTGGTACTGGACATGAGCTGGCCTCTCGGTCGATGGGTGCTCGCGACGCTCAGGCGGCGACCGGCCGGTCGGCTCCGAGCAAGGGAGCGACCCCGGTGCCGACCCGCACGATCTCCTCGTGCTGGGGGTAGCCGGACAGGATGAACTCGTCGACGCCGACCTGCTGGTACTCCCGCAGCAGCGCCGCGACCTCCCCGTACGACCCGACGGCCGCGGTGCCGGCGCCGTCGCGCAGCAGGCCCGGGCCCGCCCACAGGCCGGGGTGGACCTCCAGGTCCCGCACGTCGCCCAAGCGGCCACCGGTGAGCGCGGCCATCCGCTTCTGTCCCTCCGACTCCGCGGCGGCGAAGCGGGCGTGGGCGCGGGCGACCTGCTCCTGCGTGACCCCGGCGAGCAATGCCTCCGCGCTCGCCCACGCCTCCTCGGCGGTGGGGCGAGCCACGGTGTGCAGGCGCACCCCGAAGCGCAGGTTCCGGCCGTGGGCGGCTGCGGCCTCGCGCACCGCGGCGATCTTGGCGCCGACCGCGGCCGGCGGCTCGCCCCAGGTCAGGTAGACGTCGGCGAGCTCGGCCGCCACAGCGATGCCCGGGGCCGAGGACCCCGAGAAGTACACCGTCGGGGAGGGAGCGGGGTACGCCGTGGTGGCGTCGACGACGTCGTAGTGCTCGCCGTGGTGGCTGAACGTGCCTTCGCGCCAGATCCCGCGCAGCACGCGCAGGAACTCCGCCGTGCGGTCGTAGCGCCGGGCCGGCGGCAGCGGGTCGCCGTACCGCGCCTGGTCGACGGGGTCGCCGCCGCTCACGATGTTGAGGTTGAGTCGCCCGCCGGTCAGCCGCTGGAAGGTGGCGACCTTCTGGGCCGCGAGCGTCGGCGACAGGGTGCCCGGGCGGAACGCGACGAGGAACCGGAGGCGCTCGACGTGCTGGGCCAGGGCGGCGGTCGTGGTCCAGGACTCCTCGCAGTGCGACCCGGTCGGCGTGAGCACGGAGCTGAAGCCGAGGTCCTCGGCGCTGCGTGCGAGGTCGACGAGGTTGGCGAGCGTGGGCTCGAGGTGGGTGCTTGCGCGGCTGTCGGCGCTTCCGGTGTTCTCGGCGATGGTCGCGGAGTCGCCGTGGGTGGGCAGGTACCAGTGCAGGACGGGCGGAGGAAGGGTCATGGGTGTGCGTCCTCAGAAGTAGGAGTTGCGGGGCGGCTCGGTGGCGTTGACGACCCAGTCGCCGACGACCTTGCGCTTGTAGTCGACGGGGTTGTGGGCCAGCACGGTGCGCGCGTTGCGCCAGTGCCGGTGCAGGTTGAGCTCGTCGCGGACGGCCGACGCGCCACCGGTGTCGAAGACCGCCTGCGTGGCGGTCAGGACCAGGTCGGCGATCGCGGCCTGGGCACGTGCGACGTCGATGGATGCAGCGAGTGCGTCCTGCTCGCAGGGGCTCACCGCGGCGCGGTCGAGCGCCTCGGCCGCCGCGAGGACCGACGCCCGAGCGGCGAACGCGGCACTGCTGATGACCCCGACCGCGCGCAGGACGTAGGGATCGGTGGTTGCGGTCTCGGTGAGGCCGTGGGCGCTCGGGCGAGCCTTGCTGCGGACGTACGCCGCGGCCTCGCGGGCGGCGTTCTCCGCGATGCCAGCGAGCACGGCCCCCAGGAACAGCTGGCGGTGGCCCCCGACGTGGGTGAAGCGCTCCTCCAGCGTCCGGAGCGCGACGAGCTCCTCCGGCTCGACCCGCACATCACGCAGCTGAGTGGTGCCGGTGGCGGTCGTGCGCTGGCCCATGCCGTCCCAGTCGTCGATCAGGGAGATGCCCTCGCGGTCGACCGGCACCAGCACCGTTCGATCCTGGTCATCGTCGTCCTTGCCGGAGATGAACAACAGGTCGGCGAAGAGGGCGCCGGTGGAGTAGGACTTGGTGCCGCTCAGGCGCCACGAGCCGTCGTCCTGGCGGCGCAGGCGGCTGGCGATGAGGCCCGGACGCGCGGCCGTCGCCTCGCTGAGGGCGTTGCCGACGACGGCGCCCGCCGCCAGGCGCGGCCACCAGCGCGCTCCCAGCTCCGCGGTCCCGTGAGTTCGCAGCTCCTCGATGAAGAAGAAGTGCGGTCGCACACCCTGGGCCAGGTTGGAGTCGACGGAGGCGATCGCCATCACCGCCCGCATCTGGTCGACGATCGTGCCGCCGGCGCCGCCGTGCTCGACCGGGATGCGCAGGGAGAGGAGCCCGGACCGGCGCAGCTCTGCCACCGCGTCGTGAGGCAGCTCGCGCCGGCGCTCGCGTGCGGCGACGCCGACGTCGAGGCGCGCCAGCAGGTCCGGCAGTCCCGCCAGGATGGCGGCGGCGTCCCGCGCGGTGGTCACGACAGCCATCCGGCCACCGCCTCGCGCTCGCGCAGGCGCGACGCGCGGTTGGGCCCGGTCATGCGGGCGCCCCGACCGAGTCGGCCTCGACGACCCCGTTGTGCAGGTCGTTGTCGGCGAAGGCCCCGCGGTACGCCGCGGCGGGGTGGGTGTCCGGGAGCCGGTCGCCGCGACCGAAGAGCTTGTGGCGCAGCGAGCCGGACTTCTCCGTCGCGATCAGGCCACGTTCCCGCAAGGTCGGGAAGAGCCGGTCGGCGACCTCGGTGAACGTGCCCGGGACCGTCGCGTGGTAGACGTTGATGCCGTCGACCCCGGCCTCGCGCCACTCCTCCAGGTAGTCCGCGATCTCCTCGGCGGTGCCGACGACACGGTTGGCACCCTCCATGACCCAGGCCAGGTCACGGATGGTCGGGTTCGCGTTACCCGAGGCCTCCGCCGCCCAGCGGGCGTAGCCGCGGACGCCCTTGAACTCGCCGAGCTCACTGAGCGGGGTGTCGAGCGAGCGACCACCCGGGTCGACCCCAGCGTCGCCGAGCACGTGCAGGGCGACGCCCTCGAGGTCGAGGTAGCGCTTGATCTCGTCCTCGCGACGGACCGCCTCGCGGTGGGTGTCCCCGATGACGAACGACAGGCCCTGGGCGAACCGGATGTCGTCGGGGTTGCGCCCGTTGGCCGCGGCCAGGGCGCGGGTCTCCTGGGTGAGCGCGGCCGCGGCCGCGGGGTGGGGGCTGCTGATGTAGACCCCCTCCGCGTTGCGGGCCGAGAACAGCTGGCCGGCCGGGGAGGCACCCGCCTGGAAGAGCACGGGCGTGCGCTGCGGCGAGGGCGAGACGAAGTGTGGGCCTTCCACGCGGTAGCGCTCACCCACGTGGTTGATCTTGTGGATCCCGGCCGGGTCGGCGTGGATCGAGCGCTTCTTGTCCTGCACCAGCGCACCCTCGTCCCATGAGCCCTCCCACAGCTTGTAGGCCACGTCGAGGTACTCGTAGGCCCACGCGTAGCGCGCGTCGTGGTCGAGGATCCCGTCGTGACCGAAGCTGCGGAAGACGTTCTCGTTGAAGCTGGTCACGACGTTCCAGCCCAGTCGCCCCTCGGTGTAGTGGTCGAGGGACGACATACGGCGCGCGAAGTTGAACGGGTGGTCCTGGATGATCGAGCTGGTGAAGACGATGCCCAGGTCGGTGGTCGCGGCGGCGAGCGCCGACGCGAGGACCGACGGGTCGTTGACCGGCACCTGGATACCGCCTTCGACCGCCTTGCGCCAGCTGCCGTTCCACGGCGCTCGCAGGCCGAAGACGTCGGCGAAGAACAGCAGGTCGTAGCCGCAGCGCTCGACCTCGGCCGCCACCGAGGTCCAGTGGCGCAGCGAGTTGAAGCGGTGGTTCTGCGCGTCGGGCGCACGCCACAGGCCGTGCAGCACGTGGGACGCGGTGTTCATGACGAACGCGGAGTAGAAGAGGGGGCGCTTGCTCATCGGATCTCTCTCGGCTGACGGAGGTGGGGGGAGGCCGGGACGGGCCCGCCGGGTCGACCGGCGGGCCCGTTCGGCGATGGGGCGGTGGGCCAACGGCGTGCTCAGCTGGTGCGCGGGCCGAGGGTGTCGCGGATCAGGTCGTTGTCGGTCGTCTCGAGGAACTCCGCGATGCGCTCGTCGGAGAAGGTCTCGATGAGCTTCTTGATGTTGGGGTCCTCCGATGTCCTGGTGCTGACGACCAGGCCGCCCTCGCTGCCCTTGGGGGCCTCGGGCCGGTCGATGATCTGGTCCTCGGTCAGGCCCGCGGCGTACACGTCGGAGATGTGGACGACGACCACGTCGACGTCGGCCAGGCTGCGCGCCAGCTGTCCGATCGGCACCTGGACGAACTCGTAGTTCTTCGGGTTGGACTCGATGTCGGAGAGCTGAGGCAGGCCGGCCACGGTGTCCTTGCCCGGCTTCAAGGTGATCTGGCCCGACCACGCGAGGTCGAGCAGGGCGATGGCCTGGCCGGCCGGGTCGTCGCGGAGCGCGACGGTGGCGCCCTCGGGGACCTCGTCCCAGCTGTCGTACTTGTCGGAGTAGCTGGCCTGGTCCCAGGTGAAGACCGGCGCGGCGAGCTCGAGCTCGAAGCCGTTGGCCGCGATGGCGTCGTTGAGGAAGGGCTGGTGCTGGAAGAAGTTGCCGGCAACGTCGCCGGCGTCGACGGCCCGGTTGATCTCGACGAGGTTGTCGATCTTGACCGGCTTGATGGTGATGCCGTGGTCGGGGGCGATCTCCTCGGCGATGTAGGCCAGGAGGTTCTCGGCGGCGATGTCGGTGCTCCAGGTGGCGACCTCGAGCTCGGTGCTGAAGGAGCGGTCGTCGCCGCGGGCGTTGGCGTAGAAGATCGCGCTGGCGGCGATCACCACGACCGCGACGATCGCGGCGAGGAGCGGCCAACGTCGGCGCTTGGCGACCTCGATGTCGGAGGGGGTGGCGTGGGACATGGATGAGTACCTGCTTCAGGTGTCGAGGGACGGGTGTGGAGTGACGGGTGTGGAGTGACCGGAGAGGAGTGACCGGTGCGGAGGGGTGCCCCGGTGGGGCAGGAGCGGAGGAGCGCCCCGAGCCGGGGGTGTCCGCCGTGCGGCGCCGGTGCGCCGCGTTCAGCGAGTGAGTTCCTTGGCGCAGCGGTCGCCGAGGAGCTGGACCGCTGCGATCGTGACGATGAGAGTCACGACGGTGGCGACCATGATGTGGTCGTCGAAGCGGTTGTAGCCGTAGGTGATGGCCAGGTTGCCGATGCCGCCGGCGCCGATGGAGCCGGCGATCGCGGAGTACTCGATCATCGCGATGGTGTTGACGGTCAGGGCGCCGGCGAGCGCCGGCAGGGCCTCCGAGAGCTGCACGCTGCGGATGACCTGCAGGGTGGAGCCGCCCGAGACCTGGGCCATGTCCTGGACGTCGCCGCGGACCTCGCGCAGGGCGTTCTGCACGAGGCGGGCGAAGAACGGGACCCCGGCGACCGTCATCGGGACGATGGCGGCCGCGATGCCGATCGTGGTGCCGACCAGCAGCCGGGTGAACGGGATGATCGCCGCCATCAAGATGAGGAACGGCAGCGAGCGGCCGACGTTGATCACCGCGTTGAGCGCCGAGAAGACCGGTCCGCGGGGAAAGAGGCCGAACGACGAGGTGTTGTGGAGCAGCACCCCCAGCGGCGTGCCGATCGCGACGACGAAGGCCATGACGATGCCGACCATCGTCCAGGTCTCGACGTACGCCGGCCACAGCAGCGAGGGGACGTCGCTCCACGGGGTGTTGAAGTCCTTGTTCGGCATCAGGCGGCATCCTTCTCGACGGTCGCCGCGACCGGGCGGGCGTGCAGCCCGCGCTCGCGCAGGTGCTCGGCGAGGCCCCGGGGTGCGGCTCCCTCGAAGGCGAGCACCGCACGGCCGACGGCCACCCCGCGGATGGCCTCGATGGAGGCGCTGAGCACCTCGATCCGGGTGCCCGCGGCGCCCGGTGCCGAGGTGATCGCGGTGAGCCAGTCGCCGGCGACCTCGCGGGAGGCGTAGGACACCTGCCAGGTCTCGCCCGCCGTCGTCGCGGGCACCGCGGGCCGGTCCGGCAGGAGCTGGTGGCCCAGCGACGAGGTCGGGTCGAGCAGGAGGTCGCTGACCGAGCCGTACTCGGCGATGCGTCCGGCGTCGAGCCGCGCCACCGAGTCGGCGATCTCACGCACGACGTCCATCTCGTGGGTGATCAGGATGATCGAGAGTCCCATCTCGGTCCGTAGCTCGTCGAGCAGGTGGAGGATCGAGGTCGTGGTCGCCGGGTCCAGCCCGGAGGTGGCCTCGTCGGCCAGCAGGTTGCTCGGCGCGAGGGCGAGGGCGCGCGCGATGCCCACGCGCTGCTGCTGACCGCCCGAGAGCTGGGCGGGCAGGTAGTCGGCCCGCTCGGCCAGCCCGACGCGCTCCAGCAGGGTGCTGACCCGTTCGCGGGCGGACTCCGGGGTGGCGTGGAGGTACTCCAACGGCAGGGCGACGTTCTGAGCCGCCGTACGCCGGCGCAGCAGCGGGGCGGACTGGAAGATGACGCCCACGCGGCGACGCGCCGACCGCAGGGCGGCGCCGTCGAGCCGGCTGAAGTCCTGCCCGTCGACGCGCACCTGGCCGCGCGTGGGCTGCTCGAGCGCGCTGACGCACCGCGAGAGGGTGCTCTTGCCGGCCCCGCTCGGCCCGACCACCGCGAGGATCTCCCCCGGGGCGACGGTGAGCGAGACGTCATCAAGAACAGTGTGGTCACCGAAGCGCTTGGTCAGGCCCTCGATCTCGATCAACGCACGACTCCTCAACACGACAGCACGCGCCACACCCCGGACGGTGCGGCGCCGTTCAGGTTTAATACAATAATCTTGGTCGACTTAATCAGGAATGGCCGATTCTTGATCGGGTGCCTCGGAACCCCGATCACCACGGCCGCACGTGCTCGGGACGTGGACAGGCACCGACGAAGGGGAGAGATGCGGATCGAGCACCTGGAGTACGTCGCGGCCGTGACCCGCTACGGCTCCGTGCGCAGGGCCAGCGAGCAGCTCCATGTCTCGCAGGCCACGATGAGCGAGGCGATCAACCGCCTGGAGCGTGAGCTCGGGGTGCGGCTGCTGGAGCGGCACCGCTCCGGAGCCCGGCTGAGCGCGGAGGGCCAGGCGCTCCTGGGGCACCTGACCAACACGCTGGAGTCGGCCGAGAGACTGCGCCGCGCGGTGGGACAGCACCTCGCCCTCCCCCGCGTGCGCGTCGGGACCGTCAGCGCAGGCACGTCCACGCTGCTGGTCCCCGCGACCCGACGACTGGGCCGCGGCGAGCTGCGGGTCACGACCGAGGTGCACCAGCTCCAGGTGGAGCAGATCCGGACCCGGCTGGTCGAGGGGCTCATCGACGTCGGCCTCGTCAACCAGTTCTCCGACCACGACACCGCGCCCCAACTGGAGTCCATCCCGCTCGTCGTCGGCCGGCCGGTCGCCGTCGTGCCCGCCTCGCATCCGCTGGCCGAACGCAGCGAGGTGACGCTCGACGACCTGCGCCCCGAACCGTTCGTCCGGATGCACACCGGCTACCTCATGCACCGCTACGTCGAACGGCTCTTCGACGGCGCCCCGCCCGAGCACGGGCACGACAGCGACGGCGCCGAGCTGGGCAAGATGATGGTCGCCCAGCGCGTCGGCGTCACCGTTCTCACCGACTACAGCGTGGTCGGCGACCCGCTCGAGACCAGCGGCCTGATCCGCGCCGTACCCCTGGCCGGCGAGCACCCCACCGTCACCCTGACCATCCAGCGCGCCCGCAGCGCACGCGTCACCCCGGCGATGAAGGTGCTCCTCGGCGCCCTGCAGGCGCAGGCCGCGCTGGTGCGGTCGCGGCTCGATGAGCGGCGGCCGGCCCTGGCGGAGCGCTGACGAGAGTCCTCGGGAGTCGCGGGGTTCGAGCGACGACCTGAGGCACGAGACCCCGCCGGTCGAGATGACCGGCCGGGGCCACCACGCCTACGGAATCGGCCTCGGCACTCGCAGGACTAGGAGATCCGGGGAGGTGGACCCACTCGCGATGCTCGGATCAGGCCTGACGAGACAACGACAAGGACCAGTGACGGCGCACCGAGCGCCATCAGCGCCGGCGGCGTCACGAAGTCGCGGACGCTGAAGACCATGACTCCGAACGTCACCGAACCGGCCAATGTGACACTCGCGGCGACCTGCAGCCTGCTCGGGCTACCCGCGCGAGCCAGGCGCCTGCCTGACCCGGTCAGCCAGCACAGCCATCCCACGCCGCAGCCGGCCATGAAGAAGAGACAACTCAAGACGATGGCAGCACTTGTCCCGATCTCCTGCCACGAAAGTGGGTCGAGGACCGCGGAGACAAGCAGCCAAAGTCCCACCAGTACGGCGCCGGCTGCGACCATCACCTGGACCACGACAAGACAGGCCGACCAGCGCAACCAACCCGAATCCATACCCGAGATCGTCGCACGCGCTGAACCGCCCCCGCCTCCGCGGAGGGCCACCTCTGCTGAGGTGGCGTACGAGGTTGATCCCCGGGCTGGTCGGTGTCGACGAGCCGGATGATCCCGGCCCGATCGGGAAGGATGCCGACCGCGTAGGCGCGGCGCCTGATCCTGCTGCTTGGCAGCAAGCGGAGCACCCACTCCGCTGGACTCCACCGCGCAGAAGGACCCCGGAGAGACACGACCGCGAAATGCAAACCGCCCCTGTCCCAGTCGTCCAGGTCAGAGGCGGTTCTCGTTCGGTCGGGCTGACAGGATTTGAACCTGCGACCCCCTGACCCCCAGTCAGGTGCGCTACCAAGCTGCGCTACAGCCCGAAGCCCCGTTCGGGATCACCGTGCGAGGCGAACGGAACACTACCGCAGCCCCGCAGGCTCTCCGAATCGGCCTCGCCTCGGTGCGCCGTACGGTAGGAACTGACCCCATGGACCGACGACTTCTCGTGGCACTCGTGCTCCCCCTCGCCCTCACCGCCTGCGGCGACGACGGGGGCAGCGAGGACAGCTCGAAGCCGGACCCGAAGCCGTCCGGGACGACACAGGCGCCCTCGGCCGCGCCGGAGGCAGGTTCGGGCAGCGGCCCGATCACGGACGGCGACGAGGCGGCGATCTCGGCGACGCTCACCGAGTTCCTGGTCACCGGCGACTGCGACCTCGCGACCGACGACTACCTGCGCTCGATCGCCCTGTTCGCCGACGAGTCGACCTCCCGCGAGGAGGCGTGCGCCAGCTGGGAGGACCTGTTCAGCGAGCCGCTCTTCGGCAAGGACGACGTCCGGCTGACCGAGCTCGAGGGCAGCGACGGGGTGGCGACGGTCGAGGTCGGCTCGGACCTCGCCAACATCACGACGCTCTACCAGCTCACCCTGACCGACGGCACCTGGCTGGTCAGCGGCGACGAGTTCAACACCGACGGGCTCTGAGCACCTCAGCCACCAGCCTCACCGGAAGTCCCGGGAGGACTGCCGCGCCTGCAGCGCGTCGCCGGCTCCGGGCAGGACGGCGTCGAGCGGCTCGACCCGGTCGGCGACCAGGTTGGTGACGCCGTCCTGGCGCTCGACCAGGCCGCGGATGACGACGGCGACCCGGTTGCGGGCGGCCTGTCGGTGGGCGCGCATCACGCCCTGGGAGCAGACCACGTTGAGCATTCCGGTCTCGTCCTCGAGGTTGAGGAAGGTGATCCCGCCGGCGGTGCCCGGGCGCTGACGGTGGGTGACCAGCCCGGCGACGTGCACCCGCCGGCCGGCCTCCGTCGTCGGCAGGTCGCCGACCGGCTTGATCCCGGCGGCGGTCAGCGTCTCCCGGAAGTGCTGGATCGGGTGGACGTCGGCCGAGATCCGGGTCGCCCACAGGTCGGCGAGGGTCACCTCCAGCGGTGTCATCGCGGGGAGCGTGGGCGGCGCGGGGGCGGGCGTGCTGCCGGGCAGCTGGCCGTCGTTCTCGGCGTACCCGGCCATCCACAGCGCCTGCCGGCGGTCGAGGCCGAACCCGTCGAGGGCCCCCGCGGTGGCGAGCGCCTCGAGCTGGGCCTGGGTCAGGGCGGCGCGGCGCGAGAGGTCGCGGATGTCGGCGTACGGCGCCTCGGCGCGGGCCGACACGATCCGGGTCGCGACCTCGCTGCCGATCCCCTTCACCGCGTCGAGCCCCAGGCGTACGGCGAGCGAGGCGTCGTACCGCAGCGGGTCCGCGACCTCGCCCGACGAGCACGCCTCCAGCCCGGCCTGGACGCCGGAGTGCACGAGGTCGGGTGGCAGCACGAGGACGCCGTGGCGGCGGGCGTCGGCGACCAGGGACTGCGGGGAGTAGAAGCCCATCGGCTGGTTGCGCAGCAGCCCGGCCAGGAAGGCCGCCGGGTAGTGGAGCTTGAACCAGGACGAGGCGTAGACGAGCAGCGCGAAGCTGAGGGCATGGGACTCGGCGAACCCGAAGCCCGCGAAGGACAGCACCTGGACGTAGATCGCGTCGGCGGCGTCGCCCGTGATCCCCTTGCGCGCCATGCCGGCGTACAGCTTGTCCTTGACCTTCTCGATCCGTTCGATGCCGCGCTTGGAGCCCATCGCCCGGCGCAGCAGGTCGGCGTCGTCGGGGGTGCAGTCGCCCAGCGCGACCGCCATCTGCATGAGCTGCTCCTGGAAGAGGGGTACGCCGAGCGTGCGGCCCAGGATCGGCTCGAGCAGCGGGTGCGGATAGGTCACCTCCTCCCGCCCGGTCTTGCGGCGGATGTAGGGATGGACCGCGCCGCCCTGGATCGGGCCGGGCCGGATCAGCGCGATCTCGATGGCGAGCTGGTAGAAGGAGTCGGGCTTGAGGCGGGGCAGGGTGCCGATCTGGGCGCGGGACTCGACCTGGAAGACGCCGATCGAGTCGGCGCGCCCGAGCATCTCGTAGACCTCCGGCTCCTCCTTGGGCAGGGTCGCCAGCGTCCACTCCTGGCCGAGGTGCTCGGCGACGAGGCGGATCATGTGGTCGAGGGCGCCGAGCATGCCGAGGCCGAGCAGGTCGAACTTCACCAGCCCCATCGACTCGCAGCCGTCCTTGTCCCACTGCAGCACGGTCCGCCTGTCCATCCGCGCCTTCTCGATGGGGCAGACCTCGCCGATCGGGCGCTCGGTGAGGACCATGCCGCCGGAGTGGATGCCGAGGTGGCGGGGCGCGCCGATCAGCTCCTCGGCGAGGGAGACGACCGGGTCGGGGATGCCGAGGTCCTTCTCGACGTCGCTCCCCCAGCTGTCGACCTGCTTGGACCAGGCGTCCTGCTGGCCGGGTGAGTACCCCAGCGCCTTGGCCGCGTCCCGCACCGCCATCCGCGGGCGATAGCTGATCACGTTGCAGACCTGCGCGGCGTTGCGCCGCCCGTAGGTGTCGTAGACCCACTGGATCACCTCCTCGCGCCGGTCGGAGTCGAAGTCGACGTCGATGTCGGGCTCCTCCTCACGGTGCTGGGAGATGAACCGCTCGAACGGCAGGTTGTAGAAGACCGAGTCGATGGCGGTGATCCCGAGCGCGTAGCAGACCGCACTGCTCGCGGCCGATCCCCTGCCCTGGCACAGGATTCCCTGCTCGCGCGCGAAGGCGACGATGTCGTGGACGATGATGAAGTAGCCGGCGAAGTCCTTCGCGAGGATCACCTGCATCTCCGCCTCGACCCGCTGCCTGGCCTTCTCCGCGTGCGGCTCGTGCGCGTACCGCTGCGCGAAGCCCCTCTCCAGCAGGTCGCGCAGGTGCTCGCCCGGCGTCCGCCCCTCCGGGATGCCCTGCTTCGGCAGCCGGGGCGAGGCCTTGCGCAGGTCGAAGGCCAGCTCCTGCGCCAGGACGACGGAGCGGCGCACCGCGTCGGGGCGGTGCGCGAACCGCCGCAGCATCTCCTCCCCGCTGCGCAGGTGCGCGCCACCGGACAGGTCGAGCCAGCCGTCGAGCTCGGCGATGCTGCGCCGCGCCCGGACCGCGGCCATCGCCGCCGCCAGCCGCCGCCTCTCCGGCGTCGCGAAGTGGACGTTGCCCGTCGCCAGCACCGGCAGCCCCCGGTCGTCGGCGATCCGGGCCAGCAGGTCGTTGGCCTCCTCCCCGCCCGGATGGTCGCTGACGGTCAGCTCCACCACGACGTGCTCGCGGCCGAACCGGCCGACCAGGTCGTCGAGCTGCGCGAGCGCTGCCGCAGGTCCCCCGGCCGCCAGCGCCTGACGGACCGCACCCTTCCGGCACCCGGTCAGCACCACCCAGTGCCCGCGCCCGCGCTCGGCGAGCTCGTCGAGGTCGTGGGCGGGACTGCCCTTCTCCGGCGCCCTCAGCCCGGCCTCGGTGATCGCCCCCGACAGCCGGTGGTAGCCCTCCACTCCGCGCGCGAGCACCAGCAGGTGGCTGCCCTCCGGGTCCGGGATGCCGTTCTGCGAGCGCTGCACGTCGAGGGTCAGCTCGGCGCCGTACACCGTGGGCATCGCGTAGTCGGTGCCGGCCTCGGCGAACAGCGGCGCCCCCGCGAACCCGTCGTGGTCGGTGAGCGCGAGGGCGTCCAACCCCAGCCGGACCGCCTCCTTGACCAGGTCGCCCGGCGAGCTGGCGCCGTCGAGGAAGCTGAAGTGGCTGTGGCAGTGGAGCTCGGCGTACGGCGTCGCCCCGTCCGGCCGGCTGATCCGGTCGGGCTCGGCCCGCGGCTGCTTGCGGCGCGACACCGGCGCCTCGAGCGCGGGCGCCCGCCCGGACAGCCGCCGCTCGAGCTCGCGCCACGGGACCGGCGGGTTGTTCCAGCCCATGGCTCGACGATAGTCGAACACGTGTTCGACCTCAAGGCGTGGCGGGGCGCCGGTGTTGCCTAGGCTGCCCGCATGACCTCGGTGCGGCAGGTACAGGTGACCTTCGACTGCGCGAGCCCCCGGGCCGTCGCCGACTTCTGGAAGGCAGCTCTCGGCTACGTCGACCCGCCCCACCCGCCCGATCCCGAGGACACCTGGGCCGCCTGCCAGGACCCCGAGGGAGTCGGCCCGCGGCTGTACTTCCAGCGGGTCCCCGAGGCCAAGGCCGCGAAGAACCGGGTCCACCTCGACGTCCGCGTCGCGACCGGCGTGCCCGGCCCCGAGCGCCTCGCCGCGCCCGAGGCCTCGGCGTCGCGCCTCGCGGCCCTCGGGGCGCGCCGCGGGACACTGCTCCTCGCGGACGGCGAGAACGAGTCCTGCCAGAACATGTTCGACGTCGAGGGCAACGAGTTCTGCCTGGACTGAGGCTCCCGCGATGAGTCCACTCTCCGCGCGTGGTCGTCCTTGGCAACGACCCTCGACCGGAGGGTCCTCGGACAAGGAGAGAGCAATGGTCTCGGTACGCACCCACCTGTGGTTCGGCAACAACAAGGCCGTCGACGCCGCGAAGTTCTACGCCGAGCACATCCCCGACTCCTCCGTCGGCCGCGTCGTCACCGCCTGGACCGAGCCCGGCACCTCCGTCGCCGAGGTCGTCGAGTTCACCGTCGCCGGCCACGACGTGATCGGACTCAACGCCGGCCCGGAGTTCCACCTCAACGAGGCCTTCTCGTTCTACCTCCGCGTCCAGGGCCAGGCCGAGGTCGACCACTACTGGGACCTCCTCACCGCCGACGGCGGCGAGGCAGGGCCCTGCGGCTGGTGCCGGGACAAGTTCGGCGTCTCGTGGCAGGTCGTCCCCGTCGAGCTCGAGGAGCTCAGCGGCGACTACACGAGCGAGGCGAACCAGCGGGTGTGCCGGGCGATGCTGACGATGGGCAAGATCGACGTGGCGCAGCTGCAGTCGGCGTACGACGGCGCGTGAGCCAGCGCCTCAGTTGATGATCTCGCCCCGCTCGTCCTCCCGCAGCGCGGCCAGCCGGTCATGCCATCCCCGCAGCGCCTCCGGTGTCAGTCGCGTCCAGTCGCGAATCTCGCCGACCACCCGCAACGGATGCTGGCTGCGATAGGAGCGCGTCGGGTTGCCGGGGAACCTCTTGTCGGTGACGTTCGGGTCGTTCTCGAAGGGGCCGGTCGGCTCGACGGCATACACCCGCGGCTCACCGTCACCGGCGGCGAGCTCGGCGGCCAGGCCGGCGCCGTCGCACAGGGCGGTGAAGTAGACGTGGTTCATCACCACCTCGGGCCGGTAGTTCGACCGGAAGCCGGCCGTGAGGAGGTCGCCGACCCGCAGGTCGGCCTTCGTCCCGTGGAAGAAGGGTCCCTCGTCCAGCGCGTCGCTCACCGGGCCAGCGTAGGTCGGCAGCCCACGCAGGTCCGGGCCGTCGGGCGCACCTCGAGCCGTGCCTCGGCGATCCGACGGCCGCACGTCTCGCACACGCCGTACGTGCCGGCGTCGAGCCGGACGAGGGCGGCGTCGACCTCGGCCAGGTGCCGCCGCACCTGCGCCACGAGGGTCGCCAGCTGGGAGCGCTCGAAGGCGATGGTCGCGCCCTCGGGGTCGTGCTCGTCGTCGGCATTGGTGTCGCGGGAGGCCGCGACGACCTCGGCGAAGCTGCCGGTCAGGCCGGCGAGGCGCTGCCGAGCCTCGTCCCGCTCGATCTCCAGCAGCTCGCGTGCACCCACCACGGCCACGATGCTGCCACCGCCCACCGACAGGCCTCGACCATTTCTAGAACACGTTCTACAGTGCCGCCATGGACCTTGTCGCGATCGAGGAGATCAAGCGCCTCAAGCACCGCTACTTCCGCACCCTGGACCTGAAGAAGTGGGACGAGTACGCCGACTGCCTGGCCGAGGACGTCGACGCGAAGTACGGCACCCAGGCGATGGGCGAGCCGCTGCACTTCAGCAGCCGGACCGACGTCGTCGACTACATGGCCAAGACCCTCGGCCCCGAGATCATCACCGTCCACATCGCCAACCACCCCGAGATCGACGTCGACGGCGACACCGCCACCGGGTCGTGGGCGTTCGAGGACACGGTGATCGTGCCCGACTTCAAGGTCCAGATCCGGGGCGGCGGCTACTACGTCGACACCTACCGCCGCGATGCCGACGGCACGTGGCGGATCGCGTCGACGCAGTACGAGCGCATCTACGAGGCGATGACCTCGCTCGAGGACACTCCGAGCTTCAAGCTCATCGCCAACCGATGGGACCCCTCGCTCGGGCACTGAGCGCCCGAGACCGGTCAGTACAGCTCGAGCTCCTCGAACGGGTAGTCCTTCGGCCTGAGGAACTCGGTGCCGGGCACGATCCGGCCGTTCGGGTCGGCGGAGTTCACGTAGTTGTTGAGGCTGCGCGGCGCCTGACGGTAGATCAGGTCGACGTGGTCGGCGTACTTCGCGGCGAGCGCGGCGTCGTTCCAGAAGACGAGGTTCTGCTCGTCGGAGTGCCAGCCGAGCTGGGTCCAGTTCTCGCTGCTGGACAGCACCGCGTTGCCGTCGGCACGGCCTGCGACGTTGCCCTGCACCGACAGGCCCTTCATGTGGACGTAGCGGTCCTTGAACTTGTTGGCCGTCGCACCCGTGATGTAGACCATCTGCTTCGCCGGCAGGCCACGCAGGATGGTGCGGATCTTCAGCGGCATCATCATGAACACGATGCGTACGTCGCAGCCCGCGTCGGCCAGCGCGCGCACCTTGCGGGCGACCTTGACGCCGCGCTGGTCGCCCCAGACCGCGTTGGCGACCCGTACCTTGGTCCGCCCACCGGGAACGTTGGTTGCGCCGGTGCACTGCACCTGGTTGAGCACCTTGAGCGCCGGGTCGATCTTTCGCTTGTGGGGCGCGAACATCGAGGTGATCGTCGAGCCCGGCGTCGTGGTGCTCGGCACCGTGAACCGCAGCGGCTTGGCGTTCCGGTCCTTCTTCGACTGCTTCCACATCGTCATCCAGCCGTCGTAGAGCGGCTGGTTCTCGGTGATCGTGGTCCAGTCGTTGAACTGCTGGACCGCCGCCGCGCCGGTGAGGTTGCCGGACCCCTGCATCGCGATCCAGCGTGTCGCGCCCGACCGGCTCACCAGCATCAGCTTGGAGTGCATCGCGCCACCCTTGCCCCGGCAGGTCGAGGAGCAGGTCCGGATCCAGCTGCGCAACGCCTTGGGCCGGTCGGCGTTGCCCTTCGCCAGCGCCGTGCGCAGGGTCGGGTACGACCGCCCGGGCCCCTGCGACCGCGCCAGGCCGCGGGACATGATGATCTGCACGGAGACGCCCCGCTGGTGGGCGTTGACGAAGACGCGGGTCAGCCGGGGCGAGTCGAAGTTCCACGTCATCAGCCGGATGGTCTCGCCGGCAGGGACGTTCTTGACGGTCTTCACGATCCGGCGGTGGATCTTCGTCTTCTTCTTCGCGCTGCGGAACGGGTGGTTGAACACGATCCCGGGCTTGACGATGTACGACGGATCCGGACGGCCGCTCACCTCGGCACTCCACGCGGTCGCAGCCTGCGCCCGGGTCGCCTCCCCGACGGCCCCGATGACCTGCAGGGTCGCCGCGAGAAGCACCGCCACCGCGATCGTGGCCAACCCTCGCGTCACAACTGCCGACGTCCTGCGCCCCGTGAACCGCACGATTCCCACTCTCCTGTTGTCGGACTCCTCGCCCTCACAGCGGCGAGGCCGGCGAATCCGTTACAGGCGACCGGATGGTCGCGGGCGGCGTGGACATCGCCCTGTCAGTCGTAGGCCGCCTCCACCTCCCAGCTGCCGGGGGCACGCCAGCACAGGAGCCAGGCGCGGCCGTCGACGCCGACGACCTGGAACCGGGCAGCTCGCCCCTGGCCCGATCCGCCCTGACCGGTCGACGCCGACCACCACCCCTCGTCGAGTGGCCACGGCCCGGCCCACGAGGCGAGCGGGCACCAGTGCCGGCCGATCCGGATCCGCCACGGCTCCCCGGTCACCAGTCCGCGTGGGGTGACGGCCACGGCGACCGAGGCCTCGTCGACGACCTCGGCCTCGAGGGGGACGGCGAAGACCCGGCTCGGCGCCGGGCCGGGGATCCGGCCGGGCCAGGGGCGATCGACCGGGCGCAGGCCGACCGGCCGCTCCCCCCACGGCACCAGCGCCTGACGGTCGGCGGCGCCGCGACCACCCTGGAGCACCGGGACCCGGACGGCGTCGTACCCGACCATCGCCTGGACCCGGGCGACACCGCGCACCACCTGCTCCTCGGCGCCGCCTCCCCAGAGCCCGTCGGCGTGGTCGCCTGCCGGCTCGACGACGTCGGGCAGGAAGCGGACGAGGGTGACCGCGGAGGTGATCGTCTCGCCGGTGGTCTTGCGGCTGCGCAGCCCGGAGGAGGCCATCCCGGCCTGGAGCTGCCAGTGCACCCGGTCGACGAGGTCGCGGGAGCCGAAGCACCGGGGGTGCAACCAGGTCCGGGCGGAGACGCCCTCCTCGAACTCCGCCTCGATGCGCACCGAGGTCGCCACCAGCTGGCGCTCGGCCAGCCCGGCAATGAATCGTTCGGCCGTGGTGCGCACGCTGAAGGTGACCGCCTCGGCGGAGTCGAGCGGCGGCTCGAAGGAGATCGCGCAGGCCAGCTCGGGCGGTGGGGTCCGGGAGGCGAGCCGGGTCACCTCCCGGCCCTGCACCCGCCGCCACACATCGGACCCGTAGCCACCGAACCGGTTGGCGACCTCACCGGCACCGAGCCGGGCGAAGTCGGCGAGCAGCACCAGCCCGAGCCGGCGCAGCAGGTCGGCGAGCTCGGCCCCCTCCGGTCCGTCGTCGGCGAGCACGGTCACCGGCAGCCCGCGCAGGAACTCGGCCGAGGCCCCCGAGGCGATCGACAGGCAGGCCTGCGGTGGGGCCTGCCGAGCGGCCCGCTCGGCGGTGTAGAGGTCGTCGGCCGCACCGAACCGGCTGTCCCACACCCCGGCCCGGACGAGGTGCTCGGCGAGCACCGCCGCCGCAGCCTCCTCCCCGTCGAGCCCGCGGCGGGCGAAGAACCGCCCCGGAGCAGGGACGGCGAGCAGGCCGGGACGCAGGGGCGCCACCCCCGGTCGCACCGCCTCGACCGCGGCCAGGACCGGCTCGAACCACCGTGCGTCACGGTCCGGGTTGGCATCGAGCAGCACCACCTCGGGGCAGCGCGCCTGGGCGTCGCGGCGCCGGTGGCCGCGGCGTACGCCCTCGGCCCGAGCGGCGGCGTTGCACACCACCACCTTGTTGTTGGCCAGCACGACCGCCGGCGCGGCGACGTCGGTGGCCTCGGCACCGTCGGGCAGGGCGTCGGCGCGCTCGAGCAGCGCGGCGGTCACCGACCAGTCGGGGCACCAGAGCACCATCGTCCGCCCGGCCATCACACGACCACCCCGTCGGGCACCCCGTCGGGCACCCCGTCGGGCACGCCGTCGAGCACCACCTCGGCCCGCACGGGCATCCGTCCGCCGCCGCGCGCCACCAGGGTGGCCCGGCGCTCGCGGAGCCGGCCGCGGCCCTGGCCGATGCCCTCCCACGCGACCTGCTCGGCGCTGAGCCGGGCATCGCAGCGCGGCCACTCCCCCTGGACGACGAGCACCGCCGCCCGCGCGCGCAGCCGGGCCTCGATGATCGAGGCGGACTTGGCGTCGACGCCGCCGGGCGGGCGCAGCACCACGACCTTGAGCACGTCGACGAGGGCCGCGGTCACCTCGAGCCAGTGCTCCCCCGGCGAAGGGACCAGGACCGTGCGGCCGAGCACGATCCCCTGCTGCTGGGCGGCCTCGGCGCCGAAGTCGTCCCAGCCCGCGAACCCGACCCACTCCCCTGCCTGCGACGCGCCGGCCGCCAACGCCAGGCCGAGGGTCGCGGAGTCGACGCCGTAGACCCCGCCGGTGCGCAGCTGGACCAGCCCGGCGAGGGCAGGCAGGACCGGCACCGCCAGCCGGGTCGGACCACCCTCGAGGGCGGCGATCCGGCCCCGCAGCTGGTCGAGGACGGCGGCTTGGCTCACTCACCCATGTTCGAACATTTGTTCGAACATGGCAAGTGGTGGCCGCCCCGGTGGAACACGTTCCCTTTGGGCACGAACCGCACCAGAACCGGCCGTGAGGTTGCGGTTGGGGACCAAACCGCAACGCCACGACCGCCTAGCGACGTCCGCGCTTCTCCCGCGGCTGCACCTTGATCTCGATCGGCGTACCGACGAAACCGAACTCCTCACGCAGCCGTCGCTCGATGAACCGCTCGTACCCCTGGTCGAGCTTGCCGGTGGTGAACAGCTTGAACACCGGCGGCGCGCTCTGCACCTGGCTGCCGAACAGGATCCGCGGCTGCTTGCCGCCGCGCACGGGGTGCGGGTGCTCGGCGACGATGCGGCCGAGAAAGGCGTTGAGGGCACCGGTGGAGATCCGGGTCTCCCAGCCCTCGATGGCGCGGTCGAGCGCGGGCACGAGCCGGTCGATGTGCCAGCCGGTCTTCGCGGTGATGTTGATCCGCGGCGCCCACTGCACCTGCACGAGGTCGCGCTCGATCTCGCGGTCGAGGTAGTAGCGGCGCTCGGCGTCGACGAGGTCCCACTTGTTGAAGGCGATCACGAGCGCCTTGCCGGCCTCGCGCACCTCCTGGAGGATCCGCATGTCCTGCTCGGCGATCGACTCGTTGCCGGCGAGCACGAGCACGCACACCTCGGCGCGCTCGATCGCCGTGGAGGTGCGCAGCCACGCGTAGTACTCGTGGCCCGAGGCCTCCTTGACCCGCTTGCGGATACCGGCGGTGTCGATGAACCGCCAGTCCCTCCCGCCCAGCGACACGAGCTCGTCGACCGGGTCGACGGTCGTACCGGCGACGTTGTCGACGACGACGCGCTCCTCGCCGGCGAGCTTGTTGAGCAGCGAGGACTTGCCGACGTTGGGCCGCCCGACGATGGCGATCCGGCGGGGGCCGCCGATCTCCTCCTCGACCCGGTCCGTGGGCTCGGGCAGCACCGCGAGCACCGCGTCGAGCAGGTCGCCGGAGCCGCGCCCGTGCAGGGCGGAGACGGGGACCGGCTCGCCGAGCCCGAGGTTCCACAAGCCGAAGGCCTCGGCCTCGGCCCGTTCGTCGTCGACCTTGTTGGCGGCGAGCACGATCGGCTTCCCGGACTTGCGCAGCACCCGGACGACGGCCTCGTCGGCGTCGGTGATGCCCACCGACGCGTCGACGACGAAGAGCACGGCGTCGGCGAGGGTGACGGCGACCTCGGCCTGAGCCTTGATCCGCTCGGCCATGCCGCGCGCGTCGGGGTCCCAGCCGCCGGTGTCGACGAGCGTGAACGCCCGCCCGGCCCACTCGGCGTCGTAGGACACACGGTCGCGGGTCACGCCGGGGATGTCCTCGACGACGGCCTCGCGGCGACCGAGGATCCGGTTCACCAGGGTCGACTTGCCGACGTTGGGGCGGCCGACGACGGCCAGCACCGGGACCACCCCGGTCGGGGTGTCTTCACTCATCACGTTCTCCTTGCGGGAGCGGTCCGGGCAGGCGCCGCCCCGTCTCGTCCAGGGCTTCGGCCAGCTGCTGCTGCATGTGGGCGCGCAGCGCGGCCGAGGTCAGACGGACATTCTCCCGCGTCCGAGGCCACGGAGCCGCATCGACGGCGTACGGCGCCCCCACGACGATGTCGATCCGGGCTCCGTGGTGGGGCAGCGAGCTGCTCGATCCACCCGGGTCGCGTGACCCCAGGAAGCTCAGCGGTACGACGGGCGCCCCGGTCACCAGGGCGAGGTAGGCCGCTCCGCCGTGGAAGCGCTCGAGGTCCCCCGGGCCGCGGGTGCCCTCGGGGAAGACGCCGACCGCGTGCCCCTCGCGGAGCACCCGCAACGCGGTCCGCACCGCCGCCGGATCGGTGTGGAACCGGTCGAGCGGGATCTGTCCCGCCGCCCGGAGGAACGGCCCCACGGGCCCCGAGAACATCTCGATCTTGGTCAGGGCGTGCACCGGTCGAGGCGCGAAGATCGCCATCAGCGGACCGTCGACGAAGCCGATGTGGTTGCCCGCGACGACGGCCGCGCCGTGGGCCGGGAACCGCTCGGGGTGGTGCACCCGGACGTCCCAGCGCCGCCGGATCACCCAGCGCGCCGTACGACGTCCGCGCACCAGCAGCCCGCGCGCAGGCATCGGGACCGCGTCGCTGCGCGGATGCTGGAGGTGCGCGCTCACACGCGCTCCATCACCAGTCCCACCACGACGTCGACGACCTCGGCGAGGCTCAGCGCGGTCGAGTCCACGTGGACCGCGCCGTCGGCCATGGTCAGCGGGGCGACGGCCCGGCCGGAGTCGATCTTGTCGCGCGCGAGCAGGGACTCCTGGGTGGCGGCGACATCGGCACCGCCGTTCTCCAGGGCCCGGCGGGCGGCCCGGGCGGCCGGGTCGGCGGTGAGGTAGACCTTGAGCTCGGCCTGCGGCCAGACCACGGAGCCGATGTCGCGGCCTTCGACGACGATGCCGCCGGCGCCGATCAGCGCGCGCTGCAGCTCGACCAGGCGCGCACGGACCTCCGGGACGGCGCTGACGGGCGAGACCGCGCCGTTGACCTCGTCGCTGCGGATCTCGACCGAGACGTCGCGGCCGTCGACGGTGATGCTCGGAGCCAGCGGGTCGGTCCCGGAGACGAGCACCGGCTCCCCCGCGCGGGCGGCGACCGCGGCCGCGTCGTGCACGTCGATCCCCTGGGACAGCATCCACCAGGTGATGGCGCGGTACTGCGCGCCCGTGTCGAGGTAACGCAGGCCGAGCCGGTCCGCGACCGCACGGCAGGTGCTCGACTTGCCCGATCCGGAGGTTCCGTCGACAGCGACAACCACGTTCACGGGGACCTCCACCGGCGCATTCACGGCCCGCACCTTACCGGTGGGTCACCCAGCCCCTCGACTCCAGAGCGGCGCGCAGCTCCTCGGCCCGGCCCACCACGACGTCCAGCTCGACCAGACCCACCGGACGGCCCGGGTCGTGGTCGATCCGCACGTCCTCGATGTTGACGCCGCTGTCGCCCGCGTCGGAGAACAGCCGGGCCAGCCCGCCCGGCTGGTCGGGCAGGGCGATCCGCACGGCCTCCATCGGCTGGGGCGCGGCACCATGCTTGCCCGGGATCGCCCGGGTTCCCGCCTGGCCGTAGGCCAGCAGCGACTCCAGCCCAGCCCGGTCCCCGGCGGCGACCGCTTCGAGGGCGAGGTCGAGCCGGTCGCGGACCTCGGCGAGCAGCGTGGCGACCGCGGTCGCGTTGCCGCTGATGATCTGGCTGTACAGGTGCGGGTCTCCGCCGGCGACCCGGGTCACGTCGCGCACGCCGGTGCCGGAGAGGGCCAGGTGCTCGGGGGACGCACCCGCGAGGGTGCCGGCGACGAGGGAGGCCATCAGGTGCGGGACGTGCGAGGTGCGCGCGACGGCGCGGTCGTGCTCGACGGGGCTCAGGTGCACCGGCACCGCTCCGCACACCAGGGCCAGGGCCTCGACCACGCGGGTGGCCGAGGAGGTGGCGTCCGGCCCGGGCACGATCGCCCAGGGTCGGCCGTCGAAGAGCTCGGCGTTGGCCGAGAGCGGACCGGAGTGCTCGGTGCCCGCCATCGGGTGGCTGCCGACGTACCTGCTGATCGCCGGGTGTCCGGCGACCGCGGCCAGCGGTCCTGCCTTGACGCTGCCCACGTCGGTCACGACCGTCTCCGGTCCGGCCGTGTCGAGGACCTGGTTGATCACGGCGCCCAACGCGTCCGGGGGTACGGCGACCACGACCAGCTGCGGCACGTCCTGCGCCGTGCGCGCCCGACCGGCGCCGAGCCCCGTCGCCGTCCGCACGTGGTCGGAGGTGGTGTCGGTCAACAGCACCTCGAGGCCCGCGCGACGGCAGGCCAGCGCGATCGAGGTGCCGATCAGGCCGGTCCCGACGACCTCGACCGGGCCCGTGAGCAGACTCGTCAGACTCGTCTCAGACACGCACGACAGGTTAGGGGATCGGGCTCACTCGTCCGCGCCGGGCTGGTAGGACCCGAAGGACCAGTGGTTGCCCTCGGGATCCCGGACGCTGCCACCGCGGCCGCCGTAGTCCTGGTCGACCATCGCGCGCTCCACGCTCGCCCCGGCCGCGACGGCGGCGGCGAAGACGGCGTCGGGGTCGTCGGTCACGAGGTAGACGGCGGCGCTGCCCGTGGGCTGGAGCGGAGCGTCGGGCCGCACGGCGCCGAACATGATCCCGCCGCCGCCGGGCCACAGCCACTCGGCGTGGACGACGGTGCCGGCGTCGTCGCGGTGGGTGGCGTGCTCGACGAAGCCGACCGCGCGCAGCCACGCGGTCATCGTGTCGACGTCGCGGAACTGCATCGCGGCCCAGAGGCGGACGGTTGCTGCGGAGGTGGTTGTCGTGGTCATGCCTGCCAGCCTGCTTCCCCGTCGTCGCGCCGGTCTTGGACGAACGGGAACTCCTCGCGCAGCCAGGTCCTCGGCGTGCAGCCCGCCAGCGCTGTCCACTCGCGGGTCAGGTGCGCCTGGTCGGCGTACCCGCACACGGCGGCCACCTCCGCCAGCGACCGACGCCCCAGCAGCTGCCGGGCGGTCTCCAGCCGGGCGACCCGTTGGAACGCCTTGGGCGCCAGCCCGCACTCGGCCCGGACCAGCGTCCCGAGCCGACGCCGGCTGTACCCGACCGCCGCGGCCACCTCGGCCACCTGCCTGCCGGAGGTGAGCAGCGCCAGCGCGTGTGCCACCGCCGCCTGCGGTGCCGGAGCTGCGTCACGCGCGGCCACCCCGGCGAGCGTCCGGTCGAGCAGCGCGATCCGCGCCGGCCACGAGGGCAGCGCGTGCAGCCGCTCCGGCAGCTCCCGCAACTCCGGCGGTACGACGGCCTCCTCGAGGTCGGTCAGCGCCCCGGACAGGTCCGCGGCGGGTCGCCCGAGGAGCACCCGGGCGCCCTCGAGGGTCAACGCCAGCTGCACACCGCGCTGCGAGCCGTCGTGGTGGATCGCCGCCGGCTCGGTGTGCAGCCCCGACAGCGACGCGAACGCCGTGTGCAGCGTCTCCGGGCGCCCGGCCCAGGACACCCGCAGCGGGTCGTCGAGCGGCAGGACCAGCGTGATCGTCGTGGACGGCAGCCCCCGATGGACGCCCGGCGCGCCGAAGTCGACGTCGTACGGGATCCGGGCGACGACATGCCTTCGCAACGCGGCGGGAACCGCTGGGGCCGAGATCACCCGACCCACGGTAGGTCTAGAGACCGACCAGCTCCAGCAGCTGGCCGAGCTCGTCGTCGGACAGCTCGCGCAGCTTGCCGCCGCCGAGCGTGCCGAGCTCGATCGGCCCGAACCTGGTCCGGCTCAGCTGGCGCACGGGGTGCCCCACCTGGTCGAGCAGCCGGCGCACGATCCGGTTGCGGCCCTCGTGGATGACCAGCTCGATGATCGACTTGTCGGCCGCGGTGGCGATGACCCGCGCCCGGCGTACCTCGACCGGGCCGTCCTCCAGCGTCACCCCGGCGAGCAACTGGGCGACGGTGGCCTTCGCCAGCCGGCCGGCCACCTCGGCGACATAGGTCTTCTCGACCTCGAACGACGGGTGCGCCATCCGGTGCGCGAAGTCGCCGTCGTTGGTGAGCAGCAGCAGGCCCGAGGTGTCAGTGTCGAGCCGCCCCACGTGGAACAGCCGTTCCGGACGGTCCGCCACCAGGTCGGAGAGGGTACGGCGCCCCTGCGGGTCGGACATCGTGGACACCACGCCGCGCGGCTTGTTGAGCACCAGGTAGACGTGGTCGGAGATCGGGGGCAGCCGCCTGCCGGACACCTTGATCACCGCGGTGCGCGGGTCGACCTTGGTGCCGAGCCGGGTGACGATCTCGCCGTCCACCTCGACCTCGCCCTCGAGCATCAGCTCCTCGCAGCGACGGCGTGAGGCCACGCCGGACTGGGCGAGCAGCTTCTGCAGCCGAATCTGGCCGTCGTCGTCGACGGCGATGTCACGCGTCATCGTCGGCCTCCTCCACGCTCTCCACGCTCTCCTCGACCGGCTCGACCGGCTCGGCCACGGCTTCGCGCAGCTCCTCCTCGACCTCGGCGAGGTCGGGCAGGTGCGGCGCCAGGTCGGGCAGCTCGTCCAGCGAGACGATCCCGATCCGCTCCAGGAAGTAGGCGGTGGTGCGGTACAGGGTCGCGCCGTGCTCGCCGTCGCGGCCCGCCTCCTCGACCAGGCCGCGGCTGAGCAGGGTCCGCATCACGCCGTCGACGTTGACCCCGCGCACCGCCGACACCCGGGCCCGGGAGACCGGCTGCTGGTAGGCGACGACGGCGAGGGTCTCCAGCGCGGCCTGGGTGAGCCGGGCCTGCTGGCCCTCGAGCACGAACGCCTCGACGACGGGCGCGAGCTCCTCGCGGGTGTAGTAGCGCCAGCCGCCGGCGACGTTGCGCAGCTCGAACCCGCGGCCCTGCTCGTCGTACTCGGCGGCCAGAGCGCCCAGTGCCTCGACGACCTCCGCCTCGGGGTGGCGCACGGCACTCGCCAGGGCCACCGCGTCGAGGGGCTGGTCGGCGACCATGAGCACCGCCTCCAGTGCGGGCCGCAACGGCGCCGCCGGCTCGACGGCCTCGTCGGTCTCGTCGGCCTCGTCGGTCTGTTCAGTCATCGCTCGGATTCTCCTCCGCGGGCGCGTCGCCGCTCGGCGCCGCCCCGTCGAACTCGTCGGTGATCAGGTCCGCCACGTCGACCGCCTCGTCACCGGTCCAGCGCACCGTCAGCTCGCCCAGGGGTGTCACCTGGTCGAAGGCGACGGCGCCCTCGCGGAACAGCTCGAGGAGCGAGAGGAACCGCGCCACCGTGGTCAGTGTGTCCGGCGAGTCGCCGCACAGTGCCCGGAAGGTCAGCGTGCCGCTGCGCCGCAGTCGGTCGACCACGAGCGCCGCCTGCTCGCGCACGCTCACCGTCGAGGCGTGGATGTGGTGCAGGGTCAGCTGCAGCTCGGGCCGGGGCGTCATCGCCTTCGCCGCCAGCGCCGCGAACGCATCGAGCCCGATCCCGATCAGCACCTCGGGCAGCAGGCCGGCGTACCGCTCCTCCAACCCGACGGCCCGCGGGTAGCGCCGTGACTCGGCCTGCAGCCGCCCGTCGAGGACCGCCGCGACCTGCTTGTAGGCCTTGTACTGCAACAACCGCGCGAACAGCAGGTCCCGCGCCTCCAGCAGCGCGAGGTCCTCCTCGTCCTCCACGTCACCGGCGGGCAGCAGCCGGGCGGCCTTGAGGTCGAGCAGGGTCGCCGCGACGAGGAGGAAGGACGTCGTCTCCTCGAGCGCGTCGTCCGGGAGCTCCTTGATGTGCGCGATGAACTCGTCGGTGACCTTCGAGAGCGCGATCTCGGTGACGTCGAGCTTGTGCTTCGCGATCAGGCTCAGCAACAGGTCGAAGGGGCCCTCGAAGTTCGCCAGGCGTACGGCGAAGCCTCCGTGCTGCGGGTCGTGCTCGCCCGCCTCGACCTCGCTCACGCCTGCATCATGACTCACGCAGGCGCCGGACCAGCGCGGAGCCCTCCCCCTCGGCCTCGAGCTCGCCCAGGACCAAGTGCAGCGCCTCGCGGACCAGGCGACCGCGGTCGACCGCCATGCCGTGCTCGCCGCGCAGCGTGAGCCGCGCCTTCTCCAGCTCCATCAGCTCCGCGGCGGTGACGTAGACCGTGATCTTCTCGTCGTGCCGCACCCGCCCGCTCGGTCCCTTCTGGGCCTCGGCGGGCGGCTGCGGCAGCGTCGCCGGCGGGTCGGGGACAGCGCGCACGGCGGGCCCCGACGGTTCGGCGGTCGGCCGGAACAGGTCGTCCGCGGCCGGCATGCTCACACGTCGAGACACCGCAGCGCCACCTCCTTCGCGAGCTGGCGGTACGCCTCCGCCCCGCTCGAGCTGGAGGCGTACGACGTGATCGGCTCGCCCGCGACGGTCGAGTCGGAGAACTTCACGGTGCGGCGGATGACGGTGTGGAAGACCTTGTCGCCCCACGCCTGCACCAGACGCTCGAGCACCTCGCGGCCGTGCAGGGTGCGGCCGTCGTACATGGTGCCGAGGACGCCGTCGACCTCCAGGCCGGGGTTGAGGCGCTGCTTGACCTTGTCGATGGTGGCCTTGAGCAGGGCGACGCCGCGCAGGGCGAAGTACTCGCACTCCAGCGGCACGATCACGCCGTCGGAGGCGGTGAGCGCGTTGACCGTCAACAGGCCGAGCGAGGGCTGGCAGTCGATGAGGATGACGTCGTACTGCTCGATCGCCGGCGCGAGGACGCGCTGCAGCGTCTGCTCGCGGGCGACCTCGTGGACCAGCTGCACCTCGGCGGCGGACAGGTCGATGTTGGAGGGCAGCAGGTCCATGCCGGGAACACCGGAGGGCACGACGACCTCGTCGAGCGTGGCCTCGGGATCCATGAGCAGGTTGTAGACCGTGCTCTCCATCTCGTGCGGGTTGAGGCCGAGGCCGACCGAGAGCGAGCCCTGCGGGTCGAAGTCGACGAGCAGCACCTTGCGGCCGTACTCGGCCAGCGCCGCACCCAGGTTGATGGTCGTCGTGGTCTTGCCGACGCCACCCTTCTGGTTGCACATCGAGATGACCCGCGCGTGGCCGTGGGCGGTGACCGGCTTCGGGTCGGGCAGCACCGGCATCGGGCGCCCGGTCGGGCCGATCTCGCCGGTCACCGTCTGCACCGCGGCGCGCTCGGCGGCGGACTCCACCGCCGGCAGCGGCACCGGGAACTGCAGCGTCATCGCGTCCTCGCGCGCCGCCTCGCTGGTCACGGCTGCGTCCTCCGTGCCGAGCGGTACGTCGCTGCCGGGCGCCGGGACCGGCATCCTCGGCGGCATATCGGGTGCACTGGATCCTCCGTAGAAGCCGACCATCGCCCTCACCTTTGTCTGGATGGTTGCGGGCTCCTTCCCCAGAGCCCGGGACCCCTCCATCCAACAATGTCGACACAGCGACATTCGGGAGGCGCGCCGGTCAGCCCGTCAGGCTCACCATCTCCAGGGTCCGGACGACGGCCTCGCCTGCCTCGTCGCTGGCCGCGAGGTCCACCTCGGCCCGGATCACCCAGTCGTGGTGGCCCTCCGGGTCGTGCAGCGTCTGCGTCGCGACCCACCGGTCGGCGGACTTCTCGATCGCCAGCAGCACCGGCCCACGCGCGTCGGCGTCGGTCAGCAGCCGGTCGTGCTCGGCGTAGTAGTCCTCGATCGCCTGGTCCCAGTCGGCCTCGCTCCACGCGGCTCCCTCGTCGAGCGCGGCCAGTGCCGGAACCTCGTCGCGCGCCACCAGCTCCACCCGGCGCCACAGCGCGTTGCGGACCATCACCTCGAACACCCGCCCCTGCTGGCTCAGCGGTCGGGGCGGGGGCGGGGGCGCATGGTCGTGGACCGCACGCGACGCGTGGTCGGGGTCGTTGAGCGCCTCCCACTCGTCGAGCAGCGAGGAGTCGACCTGCCGGACCGTCTCCCCCAGCCACTCGACGAGGAGGTCCAGCTCCTCGGTGCGGTACGACGCCGGCACACTCTGGCGCAGCGCGCGGTAGGCGTCGGTGAGATAGCGCAGCACCAGCCCCTCGGAGCGCGCCACCTGGTAGCGGGAGACGAGGTCGGTGAACCCCATGCCCTGCTCCCACATCTGCCGCACGACCGACTTCGGCGCGAGCGCGTCGGGCGCGAGCCAGGGATGCCGCTCACGGTAGGTCTCGAAGAGCGGCTCGAGCAGCTCGCCGAGCGGCTCGGGCCAGGTGATGTCCTCGACGAGGGCCATCCGCTCGTCGTACTCGACGCCGTCAGCCTTGAGCGCCGCGATCGCCTCGCCGCGGGCGGCGTGCCGCTGGGCCATCAGCAGCGGCCGCGGCGCCTCGAGGGTCGCCTCGACGACCGAGACCACGTCGAGGGTGAAGGTTTCGCTGTCGGGGTCGAGCACGTCGAGCACGGCGAGGGCGAAGTGGGAGAGCGGCTGGTTGAGCGCGAAGTCCTCGGGCAGCGCCTCGGTGAGCACGTAGCGCCGGCCGAACCCGTCGACCTCGTCGAGCCGGGTCAGCACCTCGGAGGCGACCAGGCTGCGGGCCAGCCGCACCGCCCGCTTGGCAAGGCGGAGCTGGCTGCGCCGGTCCTCGTGGTTGTCGGTCAGCAGCCGCCGCATGACGGGGAACGCGTCCTCCTCGCGGGAGAGCACGTTGACGAGCATCGCGTTGTCGACCTTCATCTGTGACTTCAGCGGCTCGGGCTTGCCCTCGACCAGCTTGGCGAAGGTCTGCTCGCTCCACACGACGGTGCCCTCGGGCGGCTTCTTGAGCTGGGGCTTGGACTTCTTCTTGGGGTTCGCCGCGTTCTTCGCCTCGGACTTCGCCTTGGCCTTCTCGTTCTCGATGACGTGCTCGGGCGCCTGGACGACGACGTAGCCCGCGGTGTCGAAGCCCGCCCGCCCGGCCCGGCCGGCGATCTGGAGGAACTCGCGCGTGCGCAGCACCCGCTGCCGGCTGCCGTCGAACTTGGCGAGTCCGGTGAACAGCACCGTGCGGATCGGGACGTTGATGCCGACGCCGAGGGTGTCGGTGCCGCAGATGACGGTCAGCAGCCCGGCCTGCGCGAGCTGCTCGACGAGGCGGCGGTAGCGCGGCAGCATGCCGGCGTGGTGGACGCCGATCCCCTGCCGCAGCAGCTTGTTGAGGGTCTTGCCGAAGCCGGCCGCGAAGCGGACCCCCGCGATCCGCTCGGCGATCTGCTCCTTGCGGTCCTTCGGCAGGACGGTGTCCAACCGGCCCGGCCCGCTGAGCAGCGACACGGCGTGCTCGACCGCGGCGGCCTGGGTGAAGTGGACGACGTACACGGGCCCCTGGCCGGTGGTGACCAGCTCCTCGAGCTTCTCCCCCATCGGCTCCAGCGACCACGAGAAGTCCAGCGGGACGGGGCGCTCGGCCTGGTCGACGACCGTCGTGTCCCGCCCGTTGCGCCGGGTCAGGTCGGCCGCCAGGTCGGTGGTGTCGCCGAGGGTGGCCGACATGAGCAGGAACTGCGCCTGCGGCAGCTCGATGAGCGGCACCTGCCACGCCCAGCCGCGGCCCGGCTCGCCGTAGAAGTGGAACTCGTCCATCACGACCATGCCGACGTCGGCCCGCTCGCCCTCGCGCAGCGCGATGTTCGCCAGCACCTCGGCGGTGCAGCAGATCACCGGGGCGTCGGCGTTGACCGCGACGTCGCCGGTCAGCATGCCGACGTCGGTCGCACCGAACACGTCGACCAGGTCGAAGAACTTCTCGCTCACCAGCGCCTTGATCGGTGCGGTGTAGAAGGTGACCCGGTCGTCGGCGAGCGCACCCATCGCGGCCGCCATCGCGACCAGCGACTTGCCGGACCCGGTCGGCGTCGCCAGCACGACGTTGTCGCCACCCAGCAGCGCGAGGATCGCGTCCTCCTGGTGCGGGTACAGCTGCAGGCCACGCTGCTCGGCGTACTGCAGGATCCGGTCGTATGCGTCGTCACTCGACTCAGCCATGGCGCGCCCTCGGGTGCGCGGTGGCGAAGACCTCGCGCAGGTTGTCGACGGTGACGAGCGTGTAGACCTGCGTCGTGGTGACCGACGCGTGCCCGAGCAGCTCCTGGACCACGCGGACGTCGGCGCCACCGTCGAGCAGGTGGGTCGCGAACGAGTGCCGCAGCGTGTGGGGCGAGACGTCCCGGGTCACCCCGGCGCGCTCGGCGGCCTTGACCAGCACGGCCCACGCCGACTGCCGCGACAGGCGGCCGCCGCGGGCGTTGAGGAAGAGGGCTCCTGCGCTGGTCGAGCCGGTCGAGACCCCGGTGAGCGCCGGACGGCCCCGCACGAGGTAGGCCGACAGCGCGGCCCGCGCGTACGACCCGACGGGCACCAGCCGCTCCTTGCCGCCCTTGCCGCGCAGCAGCAGGGTCGCGTCGGCGGCATCGAGGTCCGGCTCGACGAGGTGGTGGACGTCGTCGACGTCGAGGCCGACCGCCTCCGAGATCCGGGCGCCGGTGCCGTAGAGGACCTCCAGCAGCGCGCGGTCGCGCAGGGACAGCGGCGTGCCCGCGGCGCCGGCCGCCTCGAGGATCGCCTCGACGTCGGCCAGCGGCAGGGCCTTGGGCAGCCGCTTCGCGGGACTCGGAGGCTTCACGCCCGCCGCCGGGTCGGCCTGGGCCAACCCGTCGGCGACCGCGAACTTGTGGAAGCCCCGCACCGCGACGACCGTGCGCGCCGCGCTCGAGGCGCTCAGCGGCGGGTGCTCCGCGTCGCCCTCGCGCAGCCACACCAGGAAGTCGGTGACCGTGGCCTCCGTGATCGCGTCGAGCGAGTCGATCCCGGCTGCCGCGAGGTGGACGCGGTAGCGCCGCAGGTCGCGCTGGTAGGACGTCAGCGTGTTCGCCGCCAGCCCCTTCTCGACCGAGAGGTGGTCCAGGTACGTGCGGACCGCCCGGTCCACCGCACCCGTGCCACTCACGCGGTCAGGCTAGCGTGCGCTCAGGCGAGCGCCTGCGCCACGGGGACCGCGGCGATGCCGGTGGCCTCGCCGACGGGGCCGTTGGTCAGGTTGCCGGCGTGGGTGTTGAGTCCCAGGGCCAGGCTGGCGTCCGCGCGGCACGCCTCGAGCCAGCCCTTGTCGGCGAGTGCCACGGCGTACGGCAGGGTCGCGTTGGTCAGCGCGTACGTCGAGGTGTTCGGCACCGCGCCGGGCATGTTCGCCACGCAGTAGAACGTCGAGTTGTGCACCTGGTAGGTCGGGTCGGCGTGGGTGGTGGCACGGGTGTCCTCGAAGCAGCCGCCCTGGTCGACCGCGATGTCGACGAGCACCGAGCCCGGCTTCATCCGCGACACCAGCTCGTTGGAGACCAGCTTGGGCGCGGCGGCGCCCGGGATCAGCACGGCGCCGATGACCAGGTCGGCCTCGGTCACCTGCTGCTCGATCGCCAGCTTCGACGAGGCGAGTCCGTGGACCCGGTTGTTGTAGCGCCAGAACGACATCCGCAGCTTGTCGAGGTCGGTGTCGAGCAGGGTGACGTCGGCACCCATGCCGAGCGCGATGTTGGCGGCGTTCTGCCCCGCGACGCCGGCGCCGATGACGACGACCTTGGCGTTGGCGACACCACCGACGCCGCCCATGAGGACGCCGCGGCCGCCCTGGGCCTTCATCAGCGAGTAGGCACCGACCTGGGGCGCGAGGCAGCCCGCGACCTCGGACATCGGGTAGAGCAGCGGCAACGCACCGGAGGGCAGCTGGACCGTCTCGTACGCGATCGCGGTCACCTTGCGGGCGATCAGCTCCTCGGTGAGCGCCTTGTCGGCGGCGAGGTGCAGGTAGGTGAAGAGCAGCTGGCCCTCGCGCATCCGCGCGTACTCCTCGGCGACCGGCTCCTTGACCTTGAGGATCATCTCGGCGCTGCCCCACACCGCGTCGGCGTCGGGCAGGATCGAGGCGCCGGCGGCGACGTAGTCCGCGTCGGCGATCTGCGAGCCGACACCCGCGCCGGCCTGGACCACAACCTCGTGGCCGTGGGCGACCAGCTCGTGCACGCCGATCGGCGTGATGGCCACCCGGTACTCGTTGTTCTTGACTTCCTTGGGCACACCGACGCGCATCTGCAGGTTCCTCCCGGTCACGGAATCCGTCGCGAATTCCTTCGTTGGAGGAAATCATGAAGATAAGTCGAGCCACCCGCTAGACGTGCGAGCGATAATTCGCGGCCGGCGCGGAGAGCCGGATCGGATCGTCGACGATCAGGCGCGCGGCGGGCGCCGCACCGAACCCTGTTCGGCCGGTCGGCCGCGCAGGTGCTCGAAGATCAGGCTGGTCTCGGTCATCGCGACGTCGCGGGTGCCGCTGAGGTGGTCCAGCACGAACTCCCGCAGCTCCTCCGAGCCGGCGGTGGCGACGTGGATGAGGAAGTCGTCGGCGCCGGCGAGGAAGTAGACGTTGAGCACCTCGGGCAGTGTCGTCATCGACTGCGCGAAGGCGCTCAGCTCGCCGCGGGCGTGCGGCCGCAGCCGCACCGAGATCATCGCCTGCAACGGGCGACCGATGGCTGCCTGGTCGACCTCCGCGTGCGCCCCCCTGATCACGCCGCGCTCGAACAGCGAGCGCACCCGGCCGTGACAGGTGGACGGTGCGATGCCGACCCGCGCGGCCAGCACGTTGTTGGCCAGGCGGGCGTCGTCCTGGAGCTCGCGGACGATGGCGGCGTCGATCGGGTCCAGCTCAACCACGGGCGGCCTCCCGGTGCCGGCGTACCTGGACCGCGAGCACCGCCTGGACCACGGGACCGTCGGTGACGTCACCGGCGAGGATCGCGTCGACCAGGTCGGCGAACGGCACCCACAGCACTTCGAGGTCCGCCTCCTCGTGGCGCAGCTCGAAGTCGCCCCGGTCGGCGGGCGAGAGCCCCTCGGCGAGGTAGTAGTGGATCCGCTCCGCGGAGTAGCCGGGCGAGCTGAGCGTCGAGAGCAGGTGGGTCCACCGCTCGGCGGCCAGCGCCGCCTCCTCGCGCAGCTCACGTCGTCCGACCTCCTCCGGGTCCTCACCCGGGTGGTCGATCACGCCGGCGGGCAGCTCGACGAGCCGGGACTGCGCCGGGTGCCGGTACTGCTTGAGGCACAGCACCCGGTCGTCGTCGTCGATCGCGAGGACGACCGCCGCCCCGGGGTGCTCGAGGACGAGGCGCCGGAACGGCTCCTCGTGCTCGGCTCCCGGACGACGGATCCGGTCGGAGCGGAACGCGACGACCCACCCGTCACGGTGCAGGTCGACGCTGTCCTCGACCGGCCAGGACTCGGGGACGTCGCGCAGCGGGGTCAGCTCCGGCACCGGCGCGCGCTCACTCGTCGTCGGTGGGCTCGGCGTGCAGGTGGGTGTCGTCGATCTCGAGCCGGGTCTCGCGCTGGCGCTTGATCGCCGCGCCGACCAGGCCCGCGAACAGCGGGTGCGGACGGGTCGGCCGCGAGCGCAGCTCGGGGTGGGCCTGGGTGCCGATGTAGTAGGGGTGCACCTCGCGCGGCAGCTCGACGAACTCGACCAGGTCGAGCTCGTCGTTGAGGCCGGAGAAGACCAGGCCGGCCTCCTCGAGCTGGGCCCGGTAGGCGTTGTTGACCTCGTAGCGGTGGCGGTGCCGCTCCTCGATCACCTCGGCGCCGTAGACCTCACGGGCGATCGTGCCGGCCTTGAGGTGGGCCGGGTAGAGGCCCAGGCGCATGGTTCCGCCCAGGTCGCCGGCACCCTCGACGATCGACTTCTGCTCCTCCATCGTCGCGATGACCGGCTCCGGGGTGTCCGGGTCGAACTCGGTCGAGCCGGCCTTGGTGAGGCCGAGCTCGGTGCGGGCGTACTCGATCACCATCGACTGCAGGCCCAGGCACAAGCCGAGCGTCGGGATCTTGTTGTGGCGCGCGTAGGTGAGCGCGCCGAGCTTGCCCTCGAGGCCGCGGATGCCGAAGCCGCCCGGGACGCAGATCGCGTCGACGTCGGAGAGGTGCTTGGCCGCCCCGGCCTGGGTCTCGCACTCGTCGGAGGCCACCCAGCGGATGTGCACCTTCGCCTCGTGCGCGAAGCCGCCGGCGCGCAGCGCCTCGGTGACCGACAGGTAGGCGTCGTGCAGGTCGATGTACTTGCCGACCAGCGCGATCGTGACGTCCTCCTTCGGGTGGTGCACCCGGCGGAGCAGGTCGTCCCAGATCGTCCAGTCGACGTCGCGGAAGGGCAGGTTGAGCCGGCGTACGACGTACGCGTCGAGGCCCTGGCGGTGCAGCACCTTCGGGATGTCGTAGATCGACGGCGCGTCGGGCGCGGTGACCACGGCTTCCTGGTCGACGTCGCACATCAGCGAGATCTTCTTCTTGATGCTCTCCGGAAGCTCGCGGTCCGCGCGGCAGACCACGGCGTCGGGCTGGATGCCGACCTGGCGCAGCGCGGCGACCGAGTGCTGGGTGGGCTTGGTCTTCAGCTCGCCCGAGGGGCCGATGAACGGCACCAGTGAGACGTGCAGGAAGAAGCAGTTGTCGCGGCCGATGTCGTGGCGGACCTGGCGCGCGGCCTCGAGGAACGGCAGCGACTCGATGTCGCCGACGGTGCCACCGATCTCGGTGATGACCACGTCCACGGGCTCGTCGCCGTGGCCCATCGCGAGGATCCGTTCCTTGATCTCGTTGGTGATGTGCGGGATCACCTGGACCGTGTCGCCGAGGTAGTCGCCGCGGCGCTCCTTGGCGATCACCGAGGAGTAGACCTGCCCGGTGGTGACGTTGGCGATCTGGTTGAGGTCGGTGTCCAAGAAGCGCTCGTAGTGACCGATGTCGAGGTCGGTCTCGGCGCCGTCGTTGGTGACGAACACCTCGCCGTGCTGGAACGGGTTCATCGTGCCGGGGTCGACGTTGAGGTACGGGTCGAGCTTCTGCATCGTGACCCGCAGTCCGCGCGAGCGCAGCAGTCGACCGAGGCTGGAGGCAGTGAGTCCCTTGCCCAGCGAGGAGGCGACGCCTCCGGTGACGAAGACGTGCTTTGCCTGCCGAATCTGTCCGCTACCGGGCGCCGTGTTCACGGGATTCCATGCTACGTCATGTCGGGCTGATTCACCGTGCTCGCGGGGCGTTTCGCGCCAGCTCGAGCAGCTCGCGGGCGTGGGCGAGGGCGGTGTCGGACTCGGCGAGGCCGGCCAGCATGCGGGAGAGCTCCCGCTCCCGGCCCGCGTCGTCGAGGGTGACCAGGCCCGAGCTGGTCACCGAACCGTCGCTGGACTTCTCGACCAGCACGTGGCGGTCGGCGAAGGCCGCGACCTGCGGCAGGTGGGTGACGACCAGCACCTGGGCGTCCTCGGCCAGCTTGGCCAGTCGCCGTCCGATCTCGACCGCGGCCGCGCCGCCGACGCCCGAGTCGACCTCGTCGAACACGAACGTGGGCACCGGGCTGGTGCCGGCGAGGCAGACCTCGACCGCGAGCATCACCCGGGACAGCTCACCGCCCGAGGCGCCCTTGTGCAGGGCACGCGGCTCGGAACCGGTGTTGGCGGCGAGCAGGAACTCGACCTCGTCGAGCCCGCTGCGCCCGAACCGCACCCACCGCTCCCCCACCTGCAGCAGGTCGGCCGGCGGGTGCTCCGGGTCGCTCGGCGCCTCGGCCGCGCGCGGTGAGACCCGGATGGTCACCACGGCGTGCGGCATCGCCAGCAGGGTGAGCTCGTCGGAGACGGCCGTGCCCAGCCGGCTCGCGGCCTTCACCCGCGCCTCGCTGAGCTTGCTGCCCGCCGCCGCGAGGTCGGCGCGCAGCTGCGCGGACCGCGCCGTGAGCTCCACGATCTGCTCGTCGGTCGAGTCGAGGTCGAGCAGCCGCATCGCCGACGTCTCCGCCCACGCCAGCACCTCCTCGACCGTGTCGCCGTACTTGCGGGTCAGGCCGGTCAGTGCCGCCCGTCGCTCCGACACCGCTGCCAGCCGGGTCGGGTCCGTGTCGATCCGGGCGGCGTACGACGCCACGTCGGCCGCCACGTCGGACAGCAGATAGCTCACCTCGGCCACCCGGTCGGCGAGCGCGGCCGCCTCGGGGTCATGGTCGCGAACGCTCTCCAGCAGGCCGCGTGCGGCCGCGACGGCCGCCAGCGCGTCGGGCGAGCCGTGCTCGCTCGACAGCGCCTCGCGTGCCTGCTCGGCCGCACCCCGCAACGTGTCGGCGTGCCCCAGCCGCGCCTCCTCGGCGGCGAGCTCCGCGTCCTCGCCCGGCTGCGGAGCCACCGCGGCGACCTCGTCGACACCGAAGCGCAGCACGTCGGCCTCCCGCGCCCGCTCCCGCGCCGTGGCGACGACCTCGGCCAGCTCGCGCTCGGTGGCGACCAGCCGGTCGTGGATCTTGGTGTAGGCCGCGAGCAGCTTGTCGAGGCCCCCGAACCGGTCGAGCGCGTGCCGCTGGGTCTGCGCCTTGAGCAGCCGGTGCTGGTCGGACTGGCCGTGGACCGCGACCAGCGGCTCGGCGAGCTCGGCGAGCGTGGCGACCGGGACGGCCGCACCCCCCGCGAACGCCCGGGACCGGCCCTCGGCACTCACGTTGCGGGCCAGCACGACCCCGCCGTCCTCGGCCTCGCCGCCGGCCTCCTCGACCGCACTGACCAGCTGGGGCAGCGCCTTCGCGGCGACCAGTCCCTCGACCCGCGCCTGCTTGGCACCGGCGCGCACCGCACCGCTGTCGGCCCGTCCCCCCAGCAGCAGCCCGAGCGCGGTCACGACCATGGTCTTGCCCGCGCCGGTCTCACCGGTGATGACGGTCAGGCCGGGGCCCAGCTCGAGGGTCGAGGAGTCGATGACCCCGAGCGAGCTGATCCGGATCTCCTCGATCATGCGTCCTCTCCCCGCGCCCGCGCCTGGCGGCGCTGCTCCGCCGCTCCACGCCAGCCCTCGACCGACAGTCCGAACTTCGCCACCAGCCGGTCGGTGAACGGCGCCGAGTGCAGCCGGACCAGCCGGACCGGCCGTTGCCCGCGACTGACCTCGATCCGGGCGCCCGGCGGCAGGTCGACACTGCGCCGACCGTCGCACCACAGCACCCCGGAACCCTGGTTTCCCTCGAGCACCTCGATCGCGATCACCGACGACGGAGCGACCACCATCGGCCGGGCGAACAGCGCATGGGCGCTGAGCGGGACGATGCACAGCGCCTCGACCTGGGGCCACACGATCGGCCCGCCCGCGCTGAAGTTGTAGGCCGTCGAGCCGGTCGGCGTCGCGCACACGACCCCGTCGCAGCCCCATCGCGACAGCGGCCGGTCGTCGATCTCGACGACCACCTCCAGCATCCGCTCCCGGGCCGCCTTCTCCACGCTGGCCTCGTTCACGGCGAAGGTCGAGTACACGAGCGCGCCGTCGACGTACGCCTTCACGTCGAGAGTGAGCCGGTCCTCGGTGGTGTAGCGCTGCTCGACGATCGCCTCGATCGTCGCCGCGACGTCCTCGTGCTCGGCCTCGGCAAGGAAGCCGACGTGCCCCAGGTTGACGCCCAGCACCGGCGTCGAGCGTTGGTGAGTCACCTCGGCGGCACGCAGGATGCTCCCGTCACCACCGATGACGACGGTCAGCTCGCAGCCATGGCTGGCGTCGGACTCGGAGTCGGTCAGCTCGACGGCCGGGACGTAGTCCTCCGGCACCAGGTCGAGGTCGTCGGCCTCGTGCCGCAGCAGCCGGACCACGATGCCGTGGCCGGTCAGCTCCTTGACGAAGGATCGTGCGACGTCGCGGGCCTCGGACCGCCCGGTGTGGGCGAGCACGAGCACCCGGCGCGCGGTCGCGCTGGTCGCCGACGTCATGGATCCACCTTCTCATCCGGGTCCGACGTACCGCGCCGCACGATCGCCGCCATGGACTCGTCGTCGATCGTCGCCGCACCGTGACGCAGCCACACGAAGAACTCCACGTTGCCCGACGGGCCCGGTAGCGGGCTCACCGTCACCGCCCGGGCCCCCCACCCGCGCGCTGCCGCCGCGTGCGCGACCCCCAGCACCGTCTCCACCCACAGCTCCGGGTCGCGGACCACGCCGCCCTTGCCCAGCCGGTCCTTGCCGACCTCGAACTGCGGCTTGACCATCAGCGCCAGGTCGCCGTCGGGCCGGGTCACCCCCAGCAGCGCGTCCAGGACCAAGGTGAGCGAGATGAACGACAGGTCGCCGACGACGAGGTCCACCGGGCCCCCGATGTCGTCGGCGGTGAGGGTCCGCACGTTCGTCCGGTCGTGGACGACGACCTTCTCGTGCTGCTGCAGCGACCAGTGCAGCTGCCCGTACCCGACGTCGACCGCCACGACCTCCGCGGCGCCGGCGCGGAGCAGGACGTCGGTGAACCCGCCCGTCGACGCTCCGGCGTCGAGACAGCGCCGCCCCTCGACCCGCAGGCCGAGCGGGGTGAACGCAGCCAGCGCGCCCACCAGCTTGTGGGCGCCGCGCGAGACGTAGTCCGGCCCGTTCTCGCCCTCCTTGACCACGATCGCGACATCGGTCGTCACGCCGGTGGCCGGCTTGGACGCCACCGCTCCGGCGACCTTCACCCGGCCCTCGGCGATGAGCTGGGCGGCGCGCTCGCGCGACGGCGCCAGCCCGCGGCGGACCAGCTCCGCGTCGAGGCGCAGGCGGCGCGGCGGCACTAGGAGACGGCCGGAGCGGCCGGCGGGTGGTCCAGGGTGCGCCGGAGCTCGCCGTGCGCCTCCTCCAGCACGCCCGCGTGCTCCTCGAGCGGACGCTCGGCGAGACCCGCGACGAGGTTGAGCACCCGGTCGACGGCATCGATCCCGGTCGGCGTGGGCGCCGGAGCAGGTACCTCGGTCATGGCCCGAGGCTACCGCGCCCGCGCACCGGTTCCGGGGACCCGTGCCGCGGTGATGTCCGGCACCGCTCCAGCCCGGTCCCGGTGCTCCCACGCGGCCGCCGCCACCACCCGCCACCAGTCGTCCTGGGCTGCGTCGGCACGGGTCTGCTCCACCTCGAGCCGCCCGTGCGCCACCCGACCGTGCCAGCCGCCCAGCTGCCAGCCACCTCCGACCCGCTCCGGCGCCGCATGCGCCAGCGTCAGCCCGCCGAGGTCCGCCGCGAGGTAGGTCGGCCGCTCCCTCGGACCGGCCGCCACCAGCTCGGCGAGCCCGGTCACGCCGGTCAGCACCAGCAGCGAGTCGACGCCGGCGTTGCGCGCCCCCTCGATGTCGGTGTCGAGCCGGTCCCCGACCATGAGCGGGCGCCGACCGCCCACCCGTCGTACCGTCTCGTCGAGGAGAGGTCGCGCCGGCTTCCCGGCCACGTCCGGGGTCATCCCGGCGAAGCGCTCGACCATCTCGACGAGCACGCCGTGCCCGGGCGCGACGCCGTACCCGGTCGGGATGGTCAGGTCGGTGTTGGTGGCCACCCACGGCAGCCCTCCGCGGATCCGGACCGCGGCATGCATGATGTCGCGCCACAACAGCTCCGGCCCGTACCCGCTCACGACCGCCACCGCCTCGGCCTCGACGTCGACGGCCACCAGCCCCATCTCGTCGAGGGCGCTCTGCAGACCCGGACCGCCGAGGCAGACGACCCGGGCGCCCGCGCCGAAGCGCTCGGCCAGCAGCCGGGCCGCCGCCTGGGCGCTGGTCACCACGTCGCTCGGCCGCGCCGCCACCCCCAGGTCGCGCAGGTGCTCGGCGACCACAGCGGCGGACCGTGACGCGTTGTTGGTGATGAACGCGACGCGCATCCCGGCCGCTCGCGCGCTGCTGATGTGGCCGGCCGCGCCGTCGACCGCCTCGTGCCCGATGTAGACGACGCCGTCCAGGTCGAGCATCGCCAGGTCGTAGGCCTCGGTCAGGGGCTGTGCGGATGTGAGCAACACGTGCCCCACCTTGCCAGCACCCGCGACCGTCGGCTCCGTACGATGCCCTGATGGACGCAACCACCCTCGTGACCCCGCCCTACGTGGCCGGTCCGTTGCGTCTCGAGCCGTTCGCTGCGCTGATGCTCACCCCCGCCCGCGTGGGCAACCCGAGCACCGGACGCGCCTTCGCGCGCCCCTACAAGGACGTCTCCGCGCGCCTCCTGCGCTGGCAGACGCGGGGTCTGGTCACCGCGGACACCGCACCCGCGTTGTATCTCCACGAGTACACCGCCAACGGGATGACCGTGCGCGGCCTGGTCGGCGCGCTGGACGTGTCACGCCGTGCCGCTCGGGCCGAGGACCGCGCGGTCCTGCCGCACGAGGGCATCCATCCCGTCCAGGCCGACGAGCTCGCCGACCGGATGGACGAGATGCAGCTCAACCCCGCGCCGATCCTGCTCGTGCACCAGGGCACCGACCGCCTGCGTGAGGTCCTCGCCGAGATCGCCCGTCGCGAGCCGGACCACGCCTTCACCGACAGAGGCGGCCAGGAGCACCGGATCTGGGCCGAGCGCTCCCCCGAGACACTCGCCACCATCACCGCGGAGCTGGCCGAGAGCCGCGCGCTGATCGCCGACGGCCACCACCGGTACGCGGCCTACCTCAGGCTCCAGCGCCGCCGCGTCGGCCACCCCGACGGCCCCCGTCCCACGGACCTGGGTCTCGCGATGCTGGTCGACCAGACCGACACGCCCCTCTTCCTCGGCCCGATCCACCGCACCTTCTCCGGGACGTCGCTCGACGACCTGCGTGATGCGGCGGAGACCCTCGGCCTCGAGTACCGCGAGCAGAACCAGGCTGACGCTGTCGCAGCGCTGTCCTCGGCACGCCTCGCCGCAACCGACGGCGAGCGCTGGGCGGTCGTCGGCCTCGACGTCGCGCCGGACGAGGCCGCGGTCGAGGCGCTCCACCTCAGGATCGTCCCCGCGCTCCCCCACGGACCCGCGGCGATCACCTACCACCACACGGTCGATGAGGCCCTCGACAGCGCGCGGCCCGACACGATCGCCGTGCTCATGCCGGCGCCATCGGTCGACCTGGTGCTCCGGATCGCCGAGGCGGACCGGCTGCTCCCCGAGAAGGCCACCTCCTTCCAGCCGAAACCGAGCCTCGGCGTGCTCATCCGTTCACTGCGCGACGCAGCAGCCGACCGCTCGTGACCTCGACCTCCATCCGCGACGACGTGTTGCCGCCGGCCCGGTAGAAGCGCCGCCGCAGCGCGCCCTCGACCCCGACGACGTCGCCGGCGTGCCAGGTCCGCATGGACCGACGCACCCTCGCCGACCACCCCGCCAGGTCGATCACATCGACCGACGGTCCCTTGCGCCCGGATGCCAGCGTGCGGACCTCGGCACGAGGCACGACCACCCGGCATGTCCAGAGTCGATCGCCACTCGGCAGCACTCGTTCCTCCGGATCGGCTGCCAGCCGCCCGCTGAGCCGCACCACATTCGCCGTCTCGCAGCTCTCTCCGTGCTCGTTCGCCATCTGCGACCACCTCGCGTTCCGCGGCGCGCCTGGTCGGCTCGCCCGTCCCACGATGGTGCATACCGGTTCCGACACAGCCGGCACGACGTCCGGCGGGCTGTGGACAACAGCCCTTCACCCGGGCCTTGGGGATGAACAACGGCGTGGACAAGCACGCGTGGGACTCGCCGATGGCAGGAAAAAGCACTCAGGGCCAGCACCCGAAGGTGCTGGCCCTGAGCCAATGTTTGTCCGGCGGCGTCCTACTCTCCCACATCCTCTCGGTTGCAGTACCATCGGCGCTGGCAGGCTTAACTTCCGGGTTCGGGATGGGACCGGGTGTTTCCCTGCCGCTATGGCCGCCGTAACTCTATGAACCCCTGTGGACCCGTTGCTGGGCTCCCACGCATGGCGTGGTCGGGGTTGGATCTTCATCGTGGACGCGGCACCAACACAGTGTTTGTTTTGGTGTTGTTGAGTGTGTTG
>NZ_JAHTKU010000026.1 GCF_019192965.1 Nocardioides daeguensis | reverse complement strand
CGTGACGAACTGGAAGCAGGCCCTGGGCCAGCTCGCGATCGCCTATCCCGACCGCATCAACCCCTACCTGTAAGCAAGAAACCAACCACGAGGGACCGATCGCTTACACAGGAATCTTGACAAGCTCGATCTTCAGGATCCGTGAGGGTGCCTCGTCCAGGGCCGCGGCGACCGCGGTGTCGACGACCCGGACCTGGGGGCGGGTGAGCTTGCGGGACCAGCGGGCGACCTTGCGCACCACCCACAGCTCACAACGCCCTTCGCGGGCTCCGGCCCACACCTGGGGAAGGCGGTGGCGCAGGTCGAACGCATCGGCCACCGCGCTGCGGGTCGACAGGACACCTTCGTGGCGGGCGATCGCCATCTCCACCAGGGCCAGGTCCTGGACCTGCGGCGTTCCGTCGCCGCCGAGGGTGATCAGCTTCGGACCCCCGAGTCGTACGGGCACCGCGTCGGGTTCGGTCTGCGGGTCACTCGAGTGGAGGTCGGCCCAGGCGAGCAGCAGCTCCAGCTGTTCGACTTCGTGGATTCGGTGGACCTGGACGCCGTTCTCGGCCGCGTGGAGCAGCTGCGCCGGGGTGGCGTCCGAGAGGTCCGAGATCATGGGTCGATTCTACTCGAACACACGTTCGCACGCCATGGTCGAGGGGCGACTTTCCCCATATTTCTAGCGGGTTCTCGCGCTATTCCATCGCGGCCCCGCGGTCCCGACGGTACCGCAAGCCGACCGCCGAACCCGGCCCCTACGACCCTTCCTCGTTGCTGCCATTCGGAACGCAACCGGCTACGCGACCGAAGACCGCTGACCGTCTCCCTGGCACGCAAGAGCGGGTCTGTGTCGGAACATGTGGCAGCTCAACAGCGAGGAAGTGGCAACTCAACGGTGAGAAAGTGGCGACTCAACGACCCTGGGCCCGGTCCGAGACCCCGAGCGCCCGCAGCACGAACGACTCGAGGGCGGCGGGGGGCAGGTGCCGGGAGCTGAGGCAGGCGTGGACCAGGGACAGGGTGGCGTCGACGTCGTCGAAGGTGAAGGTGCCCTCGGCCCGGCCGTGCTCGAGGATGCCGCGCAGCACGTCCTCGACGGCGACGACGTGGTCGCGGATCTCGAGCCGGGCGGAGGGGGAGAGGTCGCCGTACAGCGACGGGCCCAGGCCCATGTGAAACCTCTCGCCCGCAGCCAGGTGGTGGCGGACGTAGGTGCGCAGCTGGTCGGCGGGCTCCTCGACGTCGTCGAGCGCGGCGCGCAGGTCGGTGGTGTAGGCGTCGGTCTCGTGGGTCGCGAAGGCGACGAGCACGGCTTCCTTGTCGTGGAAGTGGTGGTAGATCGCGGTCCGCCCGATCCCGGCCTCCTCGGCGATCGCCGCCATCGTGAGGGCGTCGAAGCTGCCCTCGCCCATCAGCTTCGCGAAGGCGTCGAACACGCGGCGCTGGACCAGGTCGCGGTGCTCGCTCAGCGAGTCGGCGAGGATCCGGGGCACGCGCGGCAGACTAGTGGAGCCGGGGCGCCGTCAGAGGGTCGCGACGCCGTTCATGATCCAGATGAAGGCGAGTGCCGCCAGGACGGCGAGCACGAGGTCGCCAAGAAGGATCGCGCCGGCCGCCAGGACGTACGGCGAGCGCCGGGGCAGGAGGCCCGTCGCCCAGCCTCCGGCGACCAGCACCAGGAGTGCCGTGAAGACGACGATCGGGCCGTAGACGTCGACCTCGAAGCCCAGGTAGGGCACCAGCGACGGTGGCGCGCAGAGCCAGACCAGGGCGCCCGCGTTGGCGACGACGACGGCGACCAGCGCGGCCATCCCGCGCCGCTCCTTCCTCACGTCGCCGTCCAGCGCTGCGTCCGCCCGTGGCCGTGCGTCTGCGCGACCATCTGCCCGTCGATCCCGAGCACGAACGTGGGGTGCTCGTCGGGGATCGGCGGGCCGGTGGCGGTCACGGACGGCAGCACCTGCTTGCCCTCGTTGCTCACCCAGTGACACGCTCCGGACGCGACCAGGTCGCGGACCAGCGCGTCGAACTCGAGCCGACGCGCTGGCGGCAGGTAGGCGATCACCGCGCTGTGGAACACCACGACGGTCCCGTACGCCGACGCCTGCTCGACCAGTGCAGGCAGCTCCTCGACGAGGTCGCCGGCGACCACCGTCGGCGGGTCGGCCCGGGCCACCTCGATCGCCCGCACCAGGCGCGTCCGCCGCTCGTCCTGCTCGGGCCAGACCAGGGTCTCCAGCCAGGCCATGTCGTCGGGGTCGGTGACGTCGAGCGGGTTGAGGTCGATGCCGCCGCGCCAGGTCACCTCGGGCAGCTCGGCCGGCAGGGGCGCGGGGCCCTTCACCCGGCAGGGCAGCCGTGGCTCGTCGCCGAGCACCACCGGACCGTCGTCGGTCGACCAGGCGTAGCCCCAGCGGTCGGGGTACAGGCACAGCCCGGCGGACGAGCCGACCTCGAGCAGGGCCAACGGCCCGGCGAAGGAACCGAACGCCGGCAGCAGCGTCGCCAGCCGACCGACCTCGTTGGTCTGCGTGGAACGGGCCAGGATCGTGGCCCGCAACGGCCCGGTGTCACCGAGCAGCGCGGCCCGCAGGCCGTCGTAGGGCCCGGGTGCGGGTACGCCGTGGCGCCGGGCCGCCGCGAAGACGAGGTTGGGCTGCTGCTTCAGCTCCGGCAGCGTGCGGATCCAGGCGACGACGTCCGGGTCGTCGGCGACTGCGGCCGCCCAGGCCGCGAAGGTGGGGGAGTCCGCCGCCTCGGCGGCGAAGCGGCGGTAGGACTCCTCGACCTCGGCGTAGGGCTCCACGCGGGGCGCCGGACCTCAGATGCGCGGGACGATGTCGCCGAGCAGCGCACCCATCCGGGTGGCGGCCAGGCGACCTGCCTCGAGCACCTCGGCGTGGTTGAGCGGCTCGCCGCTCAGGCCCGCGGCCAGGTTGGTGACCAGGCTGATGCCGAGGATCTCCATGCCGGCCTCGCGGGCGGCGATCGCCTCGAGCGTGGTGCTCATGCCGACCAGCTGGCCGCCGAGGATGCCGGCCATCCGCACCTCGGCCGGCGTCTCGTAGTGGGGGCCGGTGAACTGGACGTAGACGCCCTCGTCGAGGGTCGGCTCCACCTCGCGGCACAGCTCGCGCAGGCGCGAGGAGTACAGGTCGGTGAGGTCGACGAAGTTCGCGCCGACGATCGGCGACTGGCCGGTCAGGTTGATGTGGTCGCTGATCAGCACCGGGGTGCCGGGCGTCCAGGTCTCCTTCAGCCCGCCGCACCCGTTGGTGAGCACGATCGCGCGGCAGCCCGCCGCGGCCGCCGTACGCACGCCGTGGACGACGGCCGCGACCCCGCGGCCCTCGTAGTAGTGGGTGCGGCTGAGGAACACCAGCAGGTGGCGGTCGGGGTTGCCGTCGGTGCCGGGGATCCGGATCGAGCGGATCTTGCCGGAGTGCCCCTGCACGGCCGATGCCGCGAAGCCGGGCAGCGACGTCACGTCGATCTCGGTGGTGTTCGCGCCCCCCGCGCCGTCGAGCGCGTCGGCCGCCGGCAGCCAGCCGGAGCCGAGCACGAGCGCGACGTCGTGACGGGCCACGTCGGTGAGCTCGGCGAGACGGGCGGCGGCCTCTTCGGCCAGGGCGTACGGCGTGGACTCGGTCACGGCGCGAGCCTACTCATCACCAGGTGGCGACGAGGGTTTCCGGCACGTACCCGTGCCGCACCCGCTGCGGGTGGTCGCCGACCTCGCGGTAGGCGAGCTCCTGGCCGGTGTTCGTGTCGATGACCGCGACGGCGTCACTGCCCGACAGCGAGATCCAGCAGGTGTCGTCGAGGCCCTCGGTGGTCCAGTACGGCTTGAGATAGGTGTGGCCGGTCGTCGTCTCGTCGAAGATCGTGGACCGCCCGGACGTGCGGTCGACCAGGGCGGCGTAGTCGTCCATCGTGCCGGCGACGCACAGGGTGTCCCCGGCGTCGTTGATGGACAGGCCGTGGTGCGCGGAGTCGTTGACGTACTGCTCGCGCAGCATCCTCGGGACCCGGTTGGGCAGCGGGACCAGCCGGGTCACCGCCCCGACGGACGGCTCGGGCACACCCCCGAGGGTGTAGTCGACCTTGCCGTTGAGGTCGGGGGCCTGGGTGTCGAACTCGACGAAGCCGTGGAAGAAGGAGACCTGGAAGTAGACGTAGCGCTCGTCGGGGGAGACCGCCATCGGGCGTACGGCGCTGCTCATGTTCGGGTAGCCGGCCTCGGCCAGTTCGCGACCGATGCCCCAGCGCTCCAGGACCGAGAAGTCGGAGTTGCGCACGACCTGGAACCACCGGTCGCCCTTGAGCGCGTCGAGCAGCGGGATGTCGCCGGGCGTGTAGACGAGCCCGATGGAGGCGTGGAAGACCCGCGAGCCGTCCTGCGTGTAGTTGCTCTCGTGCGGGGTCTCGCCGGACGCGAAGGTCCGCATCCGGTCGCCCATCTTCACGACGGTGCCGTCGGTGAGGGTCTCGTCGACCATCGAGTACTCGATCACCTGGCGCTTGGTCGAGTCCGAGACCAGCAGCCGCCGGCCGTCCGGTGAGAGCGCCATGTGGTCGCTGCGGTTGCCGTCCATCGACTGCTCGCGCACGACCGAGCCGGGGGCGCCGGCCGTCGCCTTGGCGATGTCGATCCACACCACGTCGGCGAAGCTGGGCCGCGAGACCGCGAGGTAGCGCCCGTCGAGCGTGGTGAACATGTCGTCCACGAACTGGTCGTGGCCCTCGCCGGGGCCGTAGCGGATGAGCAGGAAGTACGCGAGGTCGACGGGGTTCGCCCGGATGTCCGCGAGCTCCTGCGCCTTGTCGGGCACCAGGTCCACCCCGCGCTTGAGGACGGTGAAGTCATGGGCGTCCACGATGCTCGCGGTCCCGGCCCAGTTGTTGCCGACCCACATCACGTCGCGCAGGCCGGGTGCCCGCTGCGGCAGCGCGGTCGGTGCGGCCGGGTGGGCGCTGCGGACCGGGCGCTCGGCCACCGCCGCCGGCGCGGGCTGCGCGGGCGCGGCGTCCGGGAACGCGAGCGAGAGGGTCGCGACACCGGCGGCGGTGGCGGCGAGGGACAGGCGACGGAGAGCACGGGAGGACGTCCGCATGACCTGACAACGATTCAGGTTTGGGTCAGGTCACGCTCCGCAGATATCGCGCCGCGGCCGGGTCCCACGCGCTCGGCTGGTCGCCGGCGCCCTCGCCGACGGTGAGTCCCACGATCGCCTCGTCCTTCGGCAGCCCGCCGGGGTTCAGGTCGAGCTCGAGCTCGTACGTCGACCCCACCGGCAGCGTCCCGGTGACGTCCAGCTGCGGGCGGATCAGCGGCCAGAGCCGGTCGCCCCACGTCGCTGGGGTCACCTCGCCCTCGCCGGTGACGCCGGGCAGCACCAGCCGGGTGTGGATCGACAGCGGGGGACCTGGCGGGACCTCACCCTCGGTGAGCCGGTCGTCGTTCCCCTCGCGCAGCCAGGTGTTCGCCCTCGCGCCCTCCGGTGCGAGGTCCAGCGTGGCGCGCAGCCTCCGCCAGCGCTCGGCGAGGTCGGCCGTGAGCGGCGCCGCCCACGCGACCCCCGACGCCGCGGTCGCCTGCTGCTCTCCCGTCCGAACCGACACCTGGGGACTGGCCTGGAGCACCGGGTCGGCCAGCGTCGCGTCGAGGGCGGCCGTGACGCCGTCGGGTGAGTCGTCGGCGAGGACGACCTCGGTGCCGCGCGGGGTCAGCGTGACGGATCCGTCGAAGGTGCGCGACGCCGCCAGGAACTGAGGGGCGCGCTCGCCGGCGGTCGCCTCCAGCGGGCCGTAGGCGCCGTCGATCACGTCGCGGTCGCCGAGGTCCGCCGGCACGCTCCGGGGCAGTTCGCCCCAACCCAGCGAGAGCGTGTACATCTCGGGGCTCGCCGCCTCGGTCGCGACCAGCACCCGCGTGAGCTGCTCGGGAGTGATGTCCTCCTCGAGGTCCGCGACGATCACCAACCCGCGGACGCCGTCCTCGACCTCCCGCAGTCCAGACCACGTGTCCCGGACCCCCGGCATCCCGGCGAGCTTCCCCGTGCCACCGCTGGGGGAGCGAGGGCTCGGGTCCGAGGTGCAGCCGGCGAGGCCCACCGCGACGAGGAGGAGGGCCGCGAGCGTCGGGCGTCGATGCATGGCCCCTGCATACCCCATCCGTCCCGGGCCATGTCCCGCGGTGTTTGGTCGTCGGCCGACCGGGGAACGACGGCACGCTCGCGCGAGGAACGAGGGCAGGATGACGGATCCCGAGGGTCTCTTCGCGCGGCTCGTGGCCGGGCGTCCGGCCCGGATCCGCGAGCTGGGGACGGACCTCGTGCTCGAGGACACGAAGATCACCGAGGCGGTCGACCGGCTGACTGCCGGACTCGCCGGCGTCCGATGGAACGGCGGCATCGCGGTGCTGGCCTGCCTGGGCGCGGGCCAGCGGGTCTTCGTCGCGAGCTGCCTGACCTCGTGGCGGCTCTACCGCACCGGCCGGGTGCTCGACCGGTTGGCCGGGCAGGTGACTCGATCGAGGAAGCGGCCCGTTCGACCATCAGGGTCTGGCGCCAGCGCGATCCCGACCTCGACGCCGGGCAGGTCGACAGCCTGCGTGCGGCGGTCAACTTCGCCCTGGTCCAGGAGTGCATCGTCTACACGGCTCTACTGGCCTCCGTGCGCACCGAGATCACGACCGCCGACGACGAGCTGGTCGACTGGCTCGAGGACGGCGCTGCCGACGACTACCGATGGGCTCTCGCGTACGGCGGCGGGCGCGGCCCGCGGATCCCCGACGCCGTGGCCAACGGCGACGACGGTGGCTGGACGCCGCAGGGGCTCGGCTACGACCCCGTGAGCGGCAACTACCTGACGACCTCGTACCGCACCAACGTCGGCAACCCCGACGAGTCGGACGACGACTACGACGACAGCCAGCTCACGATCACCGACCCGCGCACGGGCGAGGTGGTCAACCAGGTGCGGCTCGGCGGTGCCGGGAACCTCAGCCGCGGCCCGAGCCACGCGGGTGGTGTCGAGGTCGTGGGTGACCACGTCTACGTCGTCGGCGGGGGGAAGCTCTACGACTACGACCTGGCGGAGATCAACGCGGCGGCCCCGGGGGCGACGGTGCACCCGACGGTCGTGGACGAGAGCCTGCCCGCGACGTCGTACGCGACGGCCGCCGACGGCAGGCTCTACCTCGGCAAGTGGGACAAGGAGGGCGAGGAGGACGCCGTCTGGGTCTACGACATCGGCCCCGACGGCCGGCCGGACCTGAGCAGCGGGCAGAGGTACGACGCGCCCGCCGGCGCCAACGGGGTGGCGGTCCTGCCCGGCAACCGGCTGGTCTTCTCCGTGAACCACGGTCGGGGAGAGTCGGGAGCCCTCGAGTCGTACGTCGTGCGCGACGGCGAGCTGGACCACGCAGGGTCGATCCCGGTCGGGAACCTCCCCGAGGAGCTGATCGTCACCGACGACGGCCGCCTGGTCGGCATCAATGAGTCGGGGGCCAGCGACTACGCCCCGTGGGACACCGATGGGCGCGACCGCGACGGGACGTACGGCGGCGAGGACGACGGCGTCGGCGACACGGGCGGCTCCGAGGGCACGGACCTCGAGGACTTCTGGGCGCGCACCCATCTCTTCGACCTCCCGCTCGGGGCGTTCGACAGCGAGGGCTACCTGGTCGAGCCGACGTCGCTCGACCAGGGCGCCCTCGACGCGTTCGCCGCCGCGGACGGTCTCGATGCCGTCCGGGTCCGGCTGGCCGGCCTGCACCTCCCGGCCTCGCTGCTGGGCGAGGTCGGCGGCGCCGATGAGCTCAGCGCGGCCGTCGACGCCACGCTGGAGTCGGCCCGGTCCGACCTGACCAAGCTGGCCCCGGCCGCCGACCGGATGGGTTCGGAGCTGCGGGCCACCTCGTCGGACTACAGCGCCGCGGACATCGCCAGCGGAGTGCTGCTCAACCTCCTGCTGACCAGGATCCTGCAGTGAGGCCGCGGCTCACAGCCCGGTCGAGCGGCAGGCCCGGGCCCGCAGCCCGGTGACGTAGTCGGCCGGGGCGTCCGCCGCCTCGGCGGCGTCGGCCAGCACGCCGAGGTAGGAGGCCGAGGGCAGCCCGCCCTCGTACGCGTCGAGCACGTAGGTCCAGGCCACGATCTCCCCGGCCATCGTGGAGATCCGCACCTTCGTCTTGCGGTAGAGCCCGGAGTCGGCCGACTCCCACTGGTCCAGGCTCGGCTCGTCGAGCGGGCTGACGTCGTAGACCGCGACGAACACCGCGCTGATCGGGTCGGGTGCGATCGTCGCCAGGGAACCGTCCCAGCCGTGCTCCTCGCCGCCGAACGTCAGCCGCCACCCGGTCAGCCAGCCGGTGGTCTGCAGCGGCGAGTGGGGGCACCGCTCGCCCATTCGCTGGGGGTCGAGGTTGGTGCCGTAGGCGGCGTACGACGTCACGGGGTCAGGCTAGACCGTCGTACGCCGCCTACCGGTCAGGCGCCGGCGTACAGCAGGTGGTTGTTGGGCGTGGCGGGGGAGCAGACGATCAGCAGCACGCAGGACTTCTCGGTGCCGGTGACCTTGTTCTTCGTGGTCGCGCCGAGGATCGCGGTGCCGACCTGGGCGGGTGTGGCGCTCGGGTGGCCGGACAGGTAGAGCGCCGCGGCTCCGGCGACGTGCGGCGAGGCCATCGACGTACCGCTGATCGTGTTCGTGCCGCCGTCGAGCCAGTCGGACGTGATCTCGACGCCGGGGGCGAACAGGTCGACGCAGGTGCCGCGGTTGGAGAAGCTCGCGCGGGCGTCGTTGCGGTCGCTGGCGGCGACGGTCAGGGCCTCGGGCACCCGGGCGGGCGACTTCGTGCAGGAGTCGGCGTTCTCGTTGCCGGCCGCGACCGCGATCGTGACGCCGTCGGCGACGACCCGCTTCACGGCGGCGTCGAGGGTGGCGGACGCGCCGCCGCCGAGGCTCATGTTGGCGACCGCCGGGGCGCCCGCCGGATGGTTCGCGACGACCCAGTCCAGGCCGGCGATGACGCCGGAGGTCGCACCGGAGCCGTTGCAGTCGAGGACCCGGACCGCGACCAGCCTCACGGCCTTGGCCAGGCCCATGCCGGTGCCGCCGATGGTGCCCGCGACGTGGGTGCCGTGGCCGTTGCAGTCGCCGGCGTTCGTGTCCCCGTCGACGGTGTCGGTGCCGGACACCGCGCGGCCACCGAAGTCCGGGTGGTCGAGCTGGATGCCGGTGTCGACGACGTAGGCGGTGACACTCGCGGCCGTGGTCGGGTACGTGTAGGAGCTGTCGAGCGGGAGGTTGCGCTGGTCGACGCGGTCCAGCCCCCAGCTCGGCGCGGGGGTCTGGGTGCCGCTGGCGTGGACCGCCTGGTCGAGCTCGATCGAGCGGACCAGGCCGTTGCCGCGCAGGGCGCTCAGGGCGGCGTCGGGCAGGCTGGCCGCGAAGCCGTTGAGCGCGTGCTCGTAGACGTGGGTGACCCGGCCCCGGCCGCCCGCGGCGGAACGGGCGGTGGCGGCGGCGTCGGCACCCGGCGCGAGGGTGACGATCACGTCGACGAGGCCGCTCGCGGCGGCCTGCGCCTGGGCCTGGGCCGGGGTGGCCGGCACGGCGGCGAGGCCGGCGAGCGCGAGCGCGCAGGACGCGGTGAATCCGAGAATCCGAGGCATGGCGGGAGCAGCTTCCTCTTCGTCGACGGCGACCCCATGCCGCCGTACTCGTGGGTAGATGCACTCTGCCGCGAGCGTGATGTCCGACACAAGGAGGGGTCCTACTACGCTGGTTGCGTGACCCACTTCGATGTCCTCGTCCTCGGTGCCGGCCCCGGTGGGTACGTCGCCGCGATCCGCGCCGCCCAGCTCGGCAAGTCCGTTGCCGTGATCGAGAAGAAGTACTGGGGCGGCGTGTGCCTCAACGTCGGCTGCATCCCCTCCAAGGCCCTGCTCAAGAACGCCGAGCTGGCCCACACGCTGACCCACGAGAAGGCCAAGTTCGGCATCGAGGGTGACGCGACGATGGCCTTCGGCCCGACGCACGCGCGCTCCCGTCAGGTGAGCGCCGGCATCGTCAAGGGCGTCCACTTCTTGATGAAGAAGAACAAGATCACCGAGATCGACGGCTGGGGCACCCTGACCGGGCCGAAGTCGGTCTCCGTCGCACTGAACGACGGCTCCACCGCCGACTACACCGGCGACAACCTGATCATCGCCACCGGCGCCACGGTGCGCACCGTCCCGGGCGTCGAGGTCAACGGCAAGAACATCGTCAGCTACGAGGAGCAGATCCTCGACGAGAACCTGCCGTCCTCGATCATCATCGGCGGCTCGGGCGCGATCGGCGTCGAGTTCGCCTACGTGCTCAAGAACTTCGGCGTCGACGTCACCATCGTCGAGTTCCTCGACCGGATGGTCCCGACGGAGGACGCCGACGTCTCCAAGGAGCTCGCCCGCCACTACAAGAAGCTCGGCGTGAAGGTGCTGACCTCGACCGCCGTGAAGGGCGTCGAGGACACCGGCTCCGGTGTGAAGGTCCGCGTCGCTCCTGCCGCCGGTGGCGACGAGCAGATCCTGGAGGCCGACAAGTTCCTCGCCGCCTTCGGCTTCGCCCCGCGGCTGGAGGGCTACGGCCTGGAGAGCACCGGCGTCGCGCTCACCGAGCGCGGCGCGATCCAGATCGACGAGTTCTGCCGCACCAGCGTCGAGGGCGTCTACGCGATCGGCGACGTGACGGCGAAGATGATGCTGGCCCACGTGGCCGACGCGATGGGCACCGTCGCCGCCGAGCACCTCGCGGGTGCCGAGACGATGCCGGTCGAGTACGACTTCATCCCGCGCGCGACCTACTGCCAGCCGCAGATCGGCTCCTTCGGCTACAGCGAGCAGCAGGCCAAGGACAAGGGGTACGACGTCAAGACGGCGTCGTTCCCGTTCTCGGCCAACGGCAAGGCGCAGGGCCTCGGTGAGGCGGTCGGCTTCGTCAAGATCGTGGCCGACGCGGAGTTCAACGAGATCCTCGGTGCCCACATGATCGGCCCCGACGTCACCGAGCTGCTCCCCGCGCTCACCCTCGCGCAGAAGTGGGACCTCACCGCCGACGAGGTGGGCCGCAACGTGTTCGCCCACCCGACCCTGTCCGAGGCGGTCAAGGAGGCGATCCACGGGATCGCCGGCCACATGATCCACCTGTAGCGAACGCCCGGCCCGGCGCCCACGGGCCCGGCGCTGCCCGCACCTTCGTGCACGTCAGGACCCCGCCTCGGAACGTCGAGGCGGGGTCCTGTCAGTGGCGGGGGTGCTCAGGCGTGGGCAGGTGGTTCGATCTCAACCGCGCCGCCTGGCCCAGCGGGCCAGTCGTCGCGGTGGCGTCGCGGGCAGCTGCGGCGCCGCGGTGCCCAGCCGCTGGATCGCGGTGGCCACCCCGATGGCGACATCGGCCGCGAGCTCGGGATCGACGGTGCCGGGGACGGTCGTCTCCCGGGCGCCGGTGAGGGGGACCGCCGAGAGCTGGGCGAGATCACCGCGAACGTCGACGCCGAGCGCTCCGATGTTGGCCGCCATCTCTGCCGCCACCTCGTTCGCCCGGGAGAGCGCCCAGTCGGGCGTGACGATCCGCGGCTCGTCATCGTGCGGCGTGCGCTGCTTGAGGTGGTTGCCGATGTCGATCAACATCCGCGCCTGCGACTCGGGGCGCAGGCCAGCGCGCCGGTACTGCACGTTGAACCGGCGGATCACCTCGGCCTCCGCCGCGGTGAGGGAGCGGTTCTCCAGGGCCGGCTTCGCGGTCAGGGTGCGCGCGGTCAGGCCCAGGATCTGCTCGAAGGTGCGGGGCAGGAAGTCCCGGTCGACGGGATCGAGGACGACGACGATGACCTTCTCCGGCCCGATCCGCTCGGCCCACCGCCGCGCCAAGGCGTCGTGGCGGTGGCGCAGCCAGAACTGCCGCGGCGCGGGGCGTGTGTGTTCCGGGGTGAACAGGGAGCGCAGCCATTCGTCGTACTCGCGCCGTCCGCCGCTCTGGAGCGTCTGCTGGTACTGCGAGGACAGGATCCGTGCCAACGGGCGCAGCGTGAGCACCGCCCACAGGTCCGAGTGGCCGATCCGGGTCAGGATCTCGTCGACCTGGTCGTCGGTCGCGTCGGAGAGGAACTCGCTGCTGAACAAGCGTCGCGCAGTGCTGGGTGCGCGCAGGTCGGACGCGATCCGCTCCCACCGCTGCTCCGCCTTGACCAGGTCGGAGCCGAGGACCGGGCGGCGGGTGATCCACCTCGCCGCGGACGCGTCATGGCGTCCGCGGGAGAGGTAGTGGACGCCCTGCTCCTCGAGCTCGGCACGAGCTTGGTGAAGGCTGCTCTGCAGCGCGGTCGTGCCGGTCTTCGGCGGACCTACGTGCAGGATTCGCGCCCCTGCCGGCAGGGGGAGGGATGCGGTCACGGCGGCCAGACTATCGATCGGCGGGATGGCGACATCCGGCCGACATCGGGACCCGGAGCCGGTCCGGGGTGTCGAGGTCGTGATCACGCCGGGCGGGACGCAGGGCAGGAATCGTAGGCCCGGGCCTGCGCTGCAAGAATGGCGGACATGACGCGCGTCGTGATCGTCGGTGGGGGACCCGGTGGCTACGAGTCGGCCTTGGTGGCCGCCCAGCTGGGGGCGGAGGTCGTCGTCGTGGACTCCGACGGGCTCGGTGGCTCGGCGGTGCTCACCGACTGCGTGCCGAGCAAGACCCTGATCGCGACGGCCGAGGTGATGACCGACCTGGGTGCGGCCGGCGCCCTGGGCATCCAGGTCGACGCCCCCACCGTGGACCTCGCGAAGGTCAACGAGAGGGTCAAGGCGCTCGCCCTCGCGCAGTCCGCCGACATCGAGCGACGGCTGACCCGCGACGGCGTCACCGTCGTCCGCGGCCGCGGCCGCCTCGACGGACCGGGCCGTGTGATCGCCACGGCGCCGGACGGCACCGAGACGACGTACGACGCCGGTGCGGTCCTCCTCGCGACCGGCGCCTCGCCGCGCACCCTCCCCTCGGCGGTGCCCGACGGGGAACGGATCCTCACCTGGGAGCAGGTCTACGACCTCGATGAGATGCCCGAGCACCTCATCGTCGTCGGCTCGGGCGTGACGGGTGCGGAGTTCGCCAGCGCCTACCAGGCGCTCGGCATCCCGGTCACCCTGGTGTCCTCGCGCGACCGGGTGTTGCCGGGCGAGGACGCCGACGCGTCCCTGGTGCTCGAGGAGGTCGCGCAGCGGCGCGGCATGACGGTGCTGGGCAGGTCCCGGATGGAGTCGGTCACCCGTGACGGCGACGTCGTGACCGTGGCCCTCACCGACGGTCGGACCGTCCAGGGCTCGCACTGCATCCTCGCCCTCGGCTCGGTCCCCAACACCTCCGGCCTGGGGCTGGAGGAGGCCGGGATCGTCCTCAAGGAGGGCGGCTTCGTCAACGTCGACCGGGTCTCCCGCACGTCGGTGCGCAGCGTCTACGCGGCCGGTGACTGCACCGGGGTGCTGATGCTGGCCTCGGTCGCGGCGATGCAGGGCCGGATCGCGATGTACCACCACCTCGGCGACGCCGTGCAGCCGCTGGACCTGAAGAAGGTCGCCTCCAACGTCTTCACCGCGCCGGAGATCGCCACCGTCGGCTGGTCACAGCGGGCGATCGACGCCGGCGAGATCGAGGCGGCCTCGATCATGCTGCCGCTGCGCGGCAACCCGCGCGCCAAGATGCAAGGGGTGCGAGACGGCTTCGTGAAGCTCTTCTGCCGCCCCGGCACCCAGATCGTCGTCGGCGGGGTGGTGGTCGGGCCCCGTGCCAGCGAGCTGATCCACCCGGTCTCCCTCGCCGTCGCGGAGTCCCTCACCGCCGACCAGGTCGCCCAGGCGTTCACCGTCTACCCGTCGATGAGCGGGTCCATCGCCGAGGCCGCCCGCCGCCTGCACCGCGCCTGATCCCCGCACCCCATCCGAATTGGTCGCGATATGCGCGAAATGACGACCAATTCGCATGGGGTGCGGAGCTCGAGCCCGCCCCCCGCCGGCCTGGCGCCGGACTCCTGAGAGAATGGCGCCCATGCGCGTTCACCTCGGCTGCGACCACGCCGGCCTCGAGCTCAAGTCCCACTTGATCGGCTGGCTGACCGAGCACGGCTACGAGCCGGTCGACCACGGCCCGTTCGTCTACGACGCGCTCGACGACTACCCGGTCTTCTGCCTGCGTGCGGCCGAGGGCGTCGCCGCCGACCGCGAGCAGGGCCTCGACAGCCTCGGCGTCGTGATCGGCGGCTCCGGCAACGGCGAGCAGATCGCGGCCAACAAGGTGAAGGGCATCCGGGCCGCGCTCGCCTGGTCCGAGGAGACCGCCACCCTGGCGCGCGAGCACAACGACGCCTGGGTCGTCGCGGTCGGCGGCCGGATGCACACCCTCGAGGAGATGACGCGTCTCGTCGAGGTCTTCCTGGCCACCCCGTTCCCCGGCGACGAGCGCCACGTGCGCCGCATCGGCCAGCTGGCGTCGTACGAGACGACCGGCGACCTGCCGCCCCTGCCCGAGTCGGCGCTCGGGCACGGCCAGGACTGATGCCTGAGGGGCACACCCTCCATCGTCTCGCCGGCGAGATCACCGCGGTCTTCGGGGGGAGCCGCGTCCGGGTCGGCAGCCCGCAAGGCCGCTTCGCCGAGTCGGCCGCGCAGCTCGACGGCGCCCTGCTCGTCGATGCCGAGGCCTGGGGCAAGCAGCTGTTCATCCGGTTCGAGGGCGACCGGTTCGTCCACGTCCACCTCGGGCTGTACGGCACCTTCGACGTCCGCGACGGCGTCGCCGAGATCCCGCTGCCGGTGGGGCAGGTGCGGCTGCGCCTGGCCCGCCCCGGTGCGTACGCCGACCTGCGCGGTGCCACGACCTGTGCGCTCGTCACGGGGGCGGAGCGCGCGGCCGTCGCCGCGAAGGCAGGCCCGGACCCGCTGCGCGAGGATGCCGACCCCGAGCGGGCGTGGGCCCGGGTCTCCCGTAGCAGCGCACCGATCGGCACCCTGCTCATGGACCAGACCGTCCTGGCCGGCGTCGGGAACGTCTACCGGGCCGAGGTGCTGTTCCGCCAGCGCATCCACCCCCTGCGCCCGGGTCGCACGCTTCGCCGTACGCAGTGGAGCGCGATCTGGGACGATCTCGTCGTGCTGATGGCGCAGGGCGTGCGCACCGGGCGGATCGACACCGTCCGGCCCGAGCACACCCCGGAGGCCATGGGCCGTGCGCCGCGGGTCGACGACCACGGCGGCGAGGTCTACGTCTACCGGCGCACCGGCCAGGCCTGCCACGTCTGCGGGAGCAAGGTGCGCACCGAGGTCCTCGGCGGCCGCAACCTGTTCTGGTGCGCGCGCTGCCAACCGGTCTTCCGCTCCCGGGCGGCACGATGATCCGGCGCCTTCGCGCAGCGCGCTCCGACATCGTGATCGCCAGCCTGCTCGCGCTCTTCGCCTCGGCGGTCGTGGTCGCGATCGCGATCCTGCCGGCCGACGTACCGGTCAACCTGGTGTTCCTGCCGCTGGTGCTCGGCATCCTGTTCCTGAGCAACCGGGTGCTGCGCTGGTTCGCGGCCTTCATCATGGTCGCGCTCACCGCCGCCGCGGTCCTGCAGGACCCCTACGAGGTGCGGGTCGTCGTCGCCCTGGGCGTGATGTACGGCCTGGCGGTCCTGGTGATCCTGCTGTCCCTGCGCCGCGACCACATCGGGGTCGGCCCGATCCGCGGCCAGTCGATGCTCGTCGACCTGCGCGACCGGATCCTGGCGCAGGGGGAGATCCCGCAGCTCCCAGCCGAGTGGCTGGTGCAGTCGGCGCTGTCGTCGGCCGGGGGGTCGCCGTTCGCCGGGGACTTCGTGGTCGCCACCGCCAGCGACCGCGGCCGCCGGGTGGAGCTGGTGGTCGTCGACGTGTCCGGCAAGGGCGAGGCTGCCGGCACCCGGGCCCTCCAGCTGTCCGGCGCGATGGGCGGCCTGGTCGCCGCGCTGCCTCCGGAGCGCTTCTTCCCGGCAGCCAACGACTACCTGCTCCAGCGCGCCTGGGAAGAGGGCTTCGCGACCGCGGTCCACGTCTCGGTCGACCTCGGCACCGGCGACTTCGAGCTGCGCTCCGCCGGCCATCCGCCGGCCGTGCAGCGCGAGGCCGGCTCCGGGCGCTGGAAGCCGCTGCGTCCCGACGGCCCGGTCCTCGGCATCGTCGACGAGGCCGAGTTCGGCTGCCACCGCGGCCGTCTCGCGCCCGGTGACAGCCTGCTGCTCTACACCGACGGCATGGTCGAGGAGCCGCGTCGCGACATCGACCTGGGCATCGACCACATGATGGGGCAGGCCGAGTCGCTGCTGCGCGGGTCGTGGGACGGCCTGGCCCGGCGGCTCGTCGCCGCGGTCGGCTCGCCCGACGACGACCGGGCGCTGCTGGTGGTCCACCGGCGCCCCTGAGTTGGGGTAGGCGCGTGTGCGTGTGGCACGATTGCGCGTGGTCTCCAGCCGTGCGTGAGCGTGGCTGCGACCGGTCGGGGATGTAGCTCAATGGTAGAGCCTCAGTCTTCCAAACTGATTACGCGGGTTCGATTCCCGTCATCCCCTCGAAGTGCGGCCCGGCCACCCCAGCGCCGGGCCGTTCCGCGGGGCGTAGCGTAGTGGCTAGCGCGCCTGCTTTGGGAGCAGGAGACCGCAGGTTCGAGTCCTGTCGCCCCGACAGATCGCCCCGATCGGCGGGCCCTCGTGGCCCGTGCACCATCCCCAGACCAGTAGGAGAACACCTGTGAAGAGCGCCGTCGAGACCTTGAGCCCGACCCGGGCCAAGCTGACCGTCGAGGTGCCCTTCGAGGAGCTCAAGCCGAGCCTCGACGCGGCGTACCAGAAGATCGCGAAGCAGATCAACGTCCCCGGCTTCCGCCGTGGCAAGGTCCCGCCGCAGGTCATCGACCGCCAGGTCGGCCGCGGCGTGGTCCTCGACGAGGCCGTCAACGACGTGCTGCCGAAGGCCTACGTCGAGGCGCTCCAGGAGAACAACCTCACCCCGCTGGCCCAGCCGGACATCGAGGTGACGAAGTTCGAGGACAACGACGGGCTCGAGTTCACCGCCGAGGTCGACGTGAAGCCCGAGTTCGAGGTGCCGGCGTACGACGGCATCGAGGCCTCGGTCGAGGACCTCGCGGTCTCCGACGAGGATGTCGCCGAGCAGGTCGACGCGCTCCGTGAGCGCTTCGGCACCCTGATCGACGTCGAGCGCGCGGCCCAGGACGGCGACTTCGTCGTCATCGACCTGGTCGCCACCAACGACGGCGAGGTCGTCGAGGGCGCCGAGATCTCCGGCTTCTCCTACAAGGTCGGCAACGGCGGCATGATCGACGGTCTCGACGAGGCCCTGGCCGGCATGTCGGTCGACGAGGAGAAGACCTTCACCACCCAGCTCGTCTCCGGCGACATGGTGGGCCAGGACGTCGAGGTGGCCGTCAAGGTGACCCAGGTCCAGGAGCAGGAGCTCCCGGAGCTCGACGACGAGTTCGCCCAGGAGGCCTCGGAGTTCGACACCCTCGACGAGCTGCGCGACGACGTCCGCGAGCGCCTCACCCGCGGCAAGCGCCTCGAGCAGGCCGCCGCCGCCCGCGACGCCGTCCTCGAGGCCCTCCTCGAGAAGGTCGAGATCCCGCTGCCCGACACCATGGTCACCGAGGAGCTCAACGCTCGCCGGGCCAACCTCGAGCAGCAGCTCCAGTTCGCCGGCATGACCCTCGAGAAGTACCTCGAGGACGAGAAGCAGACCCAGGAGGAGTTCGAGGCCGACCTCGAGCGCCGGGTCCGTGACGCCGTCGCCGCGCAGTTCCTCCTCGACGCCATCGCCGACAAGGAGGAGATGGGTGTCGACCAGGGCGAGCTGACCCAGCACATGATCCGCCGCGCCCAGCAGTCCGGTCAGGACCCGCAGGAGTTCGTGAACCACATGTTCGAGCACAACCACGTGCCCGAGCTGGTCCAGGAGATCCGCCGCGGCAAGGCGCTGCAGCTGCTCGTCGAGGGCGCGACCGTCAAGGACGCCGCCGGCAACGTCGTCGAGCTGAAGAACCTGCAGGCCGACGGCACCATCGGCGAGCCCGCCGACGAGGCCGACGAGCCTGCCGCCGAGGAGACCGAGGCCCCCGCCGAGGCCTGATCCTCACCGCTGTCCCGTTCCGCGGCCCCCGACGTGCACCACGTCGGGGGCCGCGGCGTTGCGGTCCGCTGGGGGCGGTGCACGCGAACCGTTGAGTGCACGCATGTGCACTCAACGGGCTAGCCTGTCCGCCATGACCACTGTCCCGACCGTCGTCGACGCCCTGGCCCTGGCCACCGCCGTCGTCGACGACCTGGTCGTGACGACCGCCCGCGACACCCACCAGGCGATCGCCCGCCGCGCCCACGGCGTCGCCCGCCGCAGCGTCGGGCCCGCCGCCGTGCCTGTCGAAGTGCTGCACCGCGGCGTCGCCGGCCTCGTGTACGGCGCCGTGGGGCTCTCCTTGCGCGGCGCGAGCCGCGGACTGGCGCGCCTCGGTGAGTCGGGGGCCGGACCGGCCCTCGAGGACGGGCCGCGCGGCCGGTTCGTCAACGCCGCGGTCAACGGGCTGATCGGCGAGGAGCTGCGCCGCGACCGGCCCCGGCTCGCCATCGAGATGGGCGTGCGCCGCGAGGGCCGCGACGTCCCCCTCACCGCCGGCGGGGTGGCCGGCGCCTTCCCCGACGCGACGGGGCAGGTCGTCGTGTTCCTGCACGGCCTGTGCGAGAACGAGGACTACTGGCGCCGGCACCGCGACCGCCTGGGGTCGACGTACGGCGAGAGCCTGGCCGCCCGCGGCTGGACCCCCGTCTACCTGCGGGCCAACACCGGGCTCGCGTTGCGCGAGAACGGCGTCGTGCTCGCCTCCCTGATGCAGCGCCTCGTCGACGCGTGGCCGACGGAGGTCACCCGGATCGCGCTCGTCGGGCACTCGCTCGGCGGCCTGGTGCTGCGTGCCTCCTCGGCGGTCGTCGCCGAGGGCGACGGGCCCGCGCCCTGGACCCGCCTGGTCAGCGACGTGGTCACCCTCGGCACCCCGCACCTCGGCTCCTGGTTCGCGGTCGGCGCCGACCACGCCAGCCGCACCCTCGCCCGTGTCCCCGAGGTGGCCGCCCTCGGTCGGGTCATCGACCGCCAGGCGCCGGGCATCCACGACCTGATCGAGGGCCTCGCCCACGACGTACCGCCCCTGCCGCACGCGCGCTACCGCCTCGTCACGGCCACCCTGACCCGCTCCGCGCGCCACCCCGTCGCACAGACCGTCGGCGACCTGCTCGTCACGCCCCGCTCGGCCGTCGGCCGCGACCGTCGTGGCACCGAGCTGTTCCCCGGCGCGGAGGTGCTGCACCTCGGCCGCACCGACCACTTCGGGCTGCTCAACCACCCGGAGGTCCATGCCGCGCTGGCCCGCTGGCTCGCCTGAGCAGCCGGAGCAGCCGGGGGCATCCAGGGGGCATCTCCTCCCGCGGGAGGTGGTGGTGCAGCGCCGCGGGCGGCCATGATGAGCGCCATGACGACGAGAGCCGCGCGCGAGCTGCGCGCCGAGGCCGTGATCGAGGCGCCGGTGGCGCACGTGTGGGCGCTGCTGACCGACTTCGGTCAGATGGCCGCCTGGAGTCCCGAGACGGTACGGATGGTGCCGCTCAAGCGGGGCGGCCTGCGCGTGGGCCAGTGGTACCTCGGCATCAACCGGCGCAAGGGCGTCGTGTGGCCGACCCGCTCGGTGGTGGCCGACGTGGCGCCCGAGCGCCGGCTGGTCTGGGACACCCCGTCCAGCGGTGCCCAGTGGGTCTGGGAGCTCGAGGCGGACCCCGCCGACGCCGGCCGGACCCGGGTCGTGCACCGCCGGCCCGTGCCGCGCTCGCTGAGCCTCGGCAGCCGGGTCGTCGCGCCGCTCCTGCTCGGCGGCACCGATGCCCACGCCGACGAGCTCGAGGCCGGCATGGCCACCACGGTCGCGGGCCTCAAGGCCGCCGCCGAGGCCTAGGAGCCTGCTGAACAAGACGGGCGGGCGCGAGCGACGCCGGGTGCGTGCGGTCGCCAGAGCGGCGAGGACAGGCGTGGCGGGTCACTTCAACCGAGCCGAACGCAGCGAACGCTCCACCCGGCGCCGCGCAGCCGCGCGGATTGTTCAGCAGGCTCCTAGAACCCGGTGTAGCCCACCAGCGTCGTCGCAGCGAGCGCCCATACGGCGCTGGGGGAGACATAGGGCCCGCCGAGCGCGATGCCGTCGTCGTACCCGGCCCGGGCGAGCTCGCTGACGTCCTTCGACCACGCGACGTCGCCGGTCCTGCGGTCGAGGGCCTGCACAGCCCAGCTCGTGGCGTGGTCGGTCGCGACCTGGAGGAAGGCGTCGGGCGTCTCGGTGGGGGCGGTGTCGGTGCCCGGGCCGGTCCACTGGGTCGTGCCCGTCGCGGCGTCGAGGTAGGTCGTCGCCATGGTGCCGGCCTTGGCGTCGTATCCGGTCACGGCGACCTGGGTGCGGTCGGCCGTCCAGCGCCAGCCGTCGAGCTCGTCGCCGAGGTCGGCGCGCTCCCAGACCGGCTGGCCGGTGGTCGCGTCGTAGAGGGTCGAGCCGACGCCGACCCGGCCCTCGGTCGAGACGATCCGGTCGTCCTGGGTGTCCCAGGGCTGGCCCTTCAGCCGGAGCTGGACCTCGTCGCCGAGGAGCACCTCGAGCTTGTCGTTGCCGAAGCCGCGGTGCACGGTCCACGGGCGCTCGAGGAAGGAGCTCTTGCCGAGGTGGGTGCTGCCGAGCAGCTTGCCGGTGGCCCGGTCGAGCTCGAGCTGGGTGGCGTCCGGCTGTCCGTCCGGTGAGTCCTTCCACGCGGCGACCGAGACGTGGTCGCCGTTCAGGTCGAGGGCGGGGGAGCCGGCCCCGAAGCCCCGCAGCGGTGCCACGCCGGCGTCGGGCGGCCAGACGCTCTTCAGCGTGGCCGCGTCGAGAGCGGAGAGCGTGAACGGCGGGGGGTAGGCGGTCTCGTCGGCGCCCGGGGGCTTCGTGACGACGTACAGGACGCCGTCGTCGAGGACCGGCGCGCTGCCCGGGGCGACGGCCACGGCGGCCCCGGGGCCGGCGCCGCCCGTCTCGGCGTCGACGCGCACCAGGGCCTCGCCTCGCACGCAGTAGAGCGCGGCGGCGTCGGGCGACCAGCAGCCGGCGTACCCCTGCCCGCGCCAGAGCACCTTCCCGGCGCCGGAGACGCCGACCAGCAGCGGCTCGGCGTCGGGTCCCTGGCCGGCGACGGCGGTCACGAGGACCTCGCCGACGACCACGCCCGACGGCTGCGGGACCTCGTCGTCGCCGACGGGGGTCAGTGGCACGAACCGGCCTCCCGGAACCACCGTGTCGGCCTGGAGCTGCCAGGTCGTGCCCGGCTCGTGGAGGACGGCGGCCGCCGGCTGGGGACGGGTGTCGTCGGCCTTGCCCGGACCGCTCCTGCCCGGGTCCTCGTCGCCGGAGCACCCGGTCAGGCCCAGGCCGGCCATGAGGGTCACGACGGCGACGAACCGCCCGGCGGGTGAAGCCACGGGCATGGGGACCTCCTGGAGCGCGGCGGACAGTCGGCTCCCGGCAGGCTACCGGCGGGGTGCGACGACATCGGGGACCGCGTGGGGATCGCGCCCGGATCGAGCGCCGATCGCGAATCTGCTGTCGGCGAACAGTGGCGCCGAACGCGTGGATCTGTCTCCCGCTCCGGCTAGTGTCACTCGCGTGACTCAGAATCTTCCCGGTGGCCCCGTGCGCGGTCATGAGATGAACGGCGGAGCGGGGATCAACTTCCTCGACGACAACATCTACAGCCGGCTGCTCCGCGAGCGGATCGTGTTCCTCGGCTCCGAGGTCCGTGACCAGAACGCCAACGCGATCTGCGCCCAGCTGCTGCTGCTGTCGGCCGAGGACCCCGAGGCGGACATCTTCTTGCACATCAACAGCCCCGGTGGCTCCGTGGACGCCGGCATGGCGATCTACGACACCATGAACTACATCCCCAACGACGTCGCGACCGTCGGCATGGGGCTGGCCGCCTCGATGGGCCAGTTCCTGCTGTGCGCCGGCGCCAAGGGCAAGCGCTACGCCCTGCCCCACGCGCGGATCATGATGCACCAGCCCTCCTCGGGCATGGGTGGCTCGGCCTCCGACATCAAGATCCAGGCCCAGCAGTCGCTGCACATCAAGAAGGTGCTCCTCGAGCTCATCGCCGAGCACACCGGCCAGAGCGTCGAGCAGGTCACCGAGGACGCCGACCGCGACCGCTGGTTCACCGCGGAGGAGGCCCTCGCGTACGGGCTGGTCGACAAGGTCGTCAAGAGCGCCAAGGAAGCCGCCGCCGAAGGCCGGCCGGCCCACAAGAAGGACTGAGGCAGATGAACTACTACATCCCGCAGTGGGAAGAGCGGACCTCCTACGGGTTCCGCCGCATCGACCCCTACGCCAAGCTGTTCGAGGACCGCATCATCTACCTCGGCACGCCGATCTCCGACGACGTCGCCAACGCGGTCATCGCCCAGCTGCTGTGCCTGCAGTCGATGAACCCCGACCAGGACATCAGCATCTACATCAACAGCCCCGGTGGCTCCTTCACGGCGCTGACCGCCATCTACGACACGATCCAGTTCATCAAGCCGGACGTGCAGACGGTGTGCATCGGCCAGGCGGCCTCGGCCGCGGCGATCCTGCTCGCCGCGGGCGCCAAGGGCAAGCGGCTCGCGCTGCCCAACAGCCGGATCCTGATCCACCAGCCCTACACCGAGGGCACCTTCGGCCAGACCTCGGACATCGAGATCCAGGCCAACGAGATCCTGCGCATGCGCGAGCTCCTCGAGAAGATGATCAGCGACCACTCGGGCAAGTCCGTCGAGGAGGTCAGCCGTGACATCGAGCGCGACAAGATCCTCACCGCCCAGGGCGCGATCGAGTACGGCCTGATCGACTCCGTGCTCGAGTCTCTGAAGACCCCGGCCCTCGTCTGAGCCACGGCTCAGACGACGACCAACAAGACCGATGAGCATCCCGACGCACCCCTCGTGTCACGCTCCCGCCGGAGGGTGGCACGGGGTACCGTCGGGTAGTTCGATTGTGAGGAGGACCCGTGGCACGCATCGGTGACGGTGGCGACCTGTTGAAGTGCTCGTTCTGCGGAAAGAGCCAGAAGCAGGTCAAGAAGCTCATCGCTGGTCCGGGTGTCTACATCTGTGACGAGTGCATCGACTTGTGCAACGAGATCATCGAGGAGGAGCTCGCCGAGGGCTCCGAGGTCGAGCTCGCTGACCTGCCGAAGCCCAAGGAGATCTTCGAGTTCCTGAACTCCTACGTCATCGGGCAGGAGCAGGCCAAGAAGTCCCTCGCGGTCGCGGTCTACAACCACTACAAGCGGGTCCAGGCCGGCGTGCAGCCCATCTCGGGCAAGCACAGCAAGGACGAGGTCGTCGAGGTGGCGAAGTCCAACATCCTCGTCATCGGCCCGACCGGCTGCGGCAAGACCTACCTCGCCCAGACCCTCGCCCGGATGCTCAACGTGCCGTTCGCCATCGCGGACGCCACGGCGCTGACCGAGGCCGGCTACGTCGGCGAGGACGTCGAGAACATCCTCCTCAAGCTGATCCAGGCCGCCGACTACGACGTCAAGAAGGCCGAGACCGGCATCATCTACATCGACGAGATCGACAAGGTGGCCCGCAAGGCCGAGAACCCGTCGATCACGCGCGACGTGTCCGGCGAGGGCGTCCAGCAGGCGCTGCTGAAGATCATCGAGGGCACCACCGCCTCGGTGCCGCCGCAGGGTGGCCGCAAGCACCCCCACCAGGAGTTCATCCAGATCGACACCACGAACATCCTGTTCGTGGTGGGCGGCGCCTTCGCCGGCCTCGAGCACATCATCGAGCAGCGCGTCGGCAAGAAGTCCCTGGGCTTCACCGCCGAGCCGCGCGGCGAGGCCGAGCGCGCCGCCGACGACCTGCTCTCCCTGGTCCGCCCCGAGGACCTCACCAAGTTCGGCCTGATCCCCGAGTTCATCGGCCGTCTGCCGCTGATCGCGAGCGTCAGCCCGCTCGACCAGGACGCCCTGGTGCAGATCCTCACCGAGCCGCGCAACGCCTTGGTGAAGCAGTACAAGAAGCTCTTCGAGCTCGACGGGGTCGAGCTGGAGTTCACCGACGACGCCATCGGTGCGATCGCCGACAAGGCCCTCGAGCGCGGCACCGGCGCCCGCGGCCTGCGCGCGATCATCGAGGAGGTCCTCCTCCACGTCATGTACGACGTCCCCAGCCGTGGCGACGTCGAGAAGGTCGTGGTGACCAAGGAGGTCGTCGAGGACGACGTCGCGCCGACCCTGGTGCTGCGCGAGTCCAAGAAGAAGAAGTCGGCCTGATCGACCGACCCGCCTGACGCGGAAGGCCCCCGGGGACTCCCGGGGGCCTTCGTCGTCTCCGCGCGCCTCGCTTGTAACTAAGGGTTACAGAGCGAAAACCGGTGCCTCAACGCCGAGGTAGTAGCAACAGCGCCCGGGTAGATCGCACGTCCCGGCCAATACGGCGGCGTGAGCCTCCGATCGGTCGTGCGGGCTCGCCTGGACCAACCACCCGGGTGCTGTGGCCACTACCCGGGTGCTCTGGCACCGGAATTGGCGCTGTAACACTTAGTTACAAGTGCGTCCGGGCTCAGCCCTCTCGCCGGGCTACTCCGCCGGCTCCTCCGCGATCTCTGCCGTGACGGTCAGCTCGGTGGCGTCCTCGGCGAGCGTGAACACCAGCTCACCGACCACGTTGCCGCTGCGGCGCAGGTCGTCGGCGGCCTTCTCGGCGGCCCGGACCAGCCGCGCCGGGCCGGTGACCTCGACGCGCGCCAGCGGGGCGCGCATCTTGACCTTGGCGGCCGACTTGGCGCCACGGATGCCGGACAGGGCGGCGGCGACGGCGTCGATCAGGGAGCCGTCGGAGGCGGCGGGGGAGCCGAGCTCGGCGACGCTCGGCCAGGGCGCGCGGTGCACCGAGCCCTCCTGCCACCACGACCAGACCTCCTCGGTGACGTAGGGGAGGAAGGGCGCGAGCAGCCGCAGCTGGACCTGCAGGGCGAGGGCGAGCGTGGCCCGGGCGGAGGACGAGGCGTCGCTGTCGCCGGCGTACGCGCGCTCCTTGACCAGCTCGAGGTAGTCGTCGCAGAACTCCCAGAAGAACTTCTCGGTGACCTCGAGCGCGGTGGTGTAGTCGTAGGCCTCGAACGCCTCGCTCGCGCGGCGCACGACGCCGGCGAGCCGGCCGAGCAGCGCGGTGTCGACGGGCTGGGAGACGGCGGCCGGGCTGAACGTGGTCGCGCCGACGCTGCCGAGGACGAACTTCGACGCGTTGAGGACCTTCATCGCCAGCCGGCGGCCGACCTTCATCTGGGTCTCGTCGAACGGCGAGTCCAGGCCCGGGCGGGCGATCGCCGCACGCCAGCGGACCGCGTCGGCGCCGTACTTGTCGAGGATCTCGTTGGGGACGACGACGTTGCCCTTGGACTTCGACATCTTCTTGCGGTCGGGGTCGACGATGAAGCCGGAGATCATCGCGTGCGACCACGGGGCGACGTGGTTCTCGAAGTGCGCGCGGACCACGCGCGAGAAGAGCCAGGTCCGGATGATGTCGTGGGCCTGGGTGGCCAGGTCCATCGGGAACACCCGCGACCACAGGTCGGGGTCGGACTCCCAGCCGCCCGCGATGTGCGGGGTGAGCGACGAGGTCGCCCAGGTGTCCATCACGTCGGGGTCGCCGATGAAGCCGCCCGGCTTGCCGCGCTGCTCCTCGGTGTAGCCGGTCGGCGCCTGGGTGGAGGGGTCGATGGGCAGCTCGGCCTCGGTGGGCAGCAGCAGCCGGGTGTAGTCGGGCTCGCCCTCGGCGTCGAGCGGGTACCACACCGGGAACGGGATGCCGAAGAAGCGCTGGCGCGAGATCAGCCAGTCGCCGTTGAGGCCGCCGACCCAGTTGTCGTAACGGTGCTTCATGTGCGGCGGCAGCCAGTCGATCTCCGAGCCGCGGCCGAGCATCTGCTTGCGGATCTCGGCGTCGCGCCCGCCGTTGCGGATGTACCACTGGCGGGTGGAGACGATCTCGAGCGGCTTGTCGCCCTTCTCGTAGAAGTTCGCCATCCGCTGGGTGGGCTTCGGGTCGCCGTCGAGGTCGCCGGTCTCCTTGAGCTTGGCGACCATCGCCTCGCGGGCGGAGTGGACGGTCTTGCCCTGGAGGTCCTCGTACGCCGCCGCGGCCCTCTCCGACGAGAGCCACTCGGGCGTCTCGCGGGTGAGCCGGCCGTCGCGGCCGATCACGGTGCGGACCGGCAGCTGCAGCTCGCGCCACCACTGGACGTCGGTGAGGTCGCCGAAGGTGCAGCACATCGCGATGCCGGCGCCCTTGTCCGTCTCGGCGGCGCCGTGGGCCAGCACGGGGATCTCCACGCCGAAGACCGGCGAGGTCACCGTCGTACCGAACAGGTCGGCGTAGCGCTCGTCGTCGGGGTGCGCGATCAGGGCGACGACCGAGGGGATCAGCTCGGGACGGGTCGTTTCGATGTAGACCGGGGAGCCGTCGGCCTTGTGGAAGGCGACCCGGTGGTAGGCGCCGGCGTAGTCACGCGCCTCCAGCTCGGCCTGCGCGACCGCGGTCTGGAAGGTGACGTCCCACAGGGTCGGCGCCTCCTGCAGGTAGGCCTCGCCACGGGCCAGGTTGCGCAGGAACGCCCGCTGGCTGACGGTCTGCGCCTTCGTGCCGATCGTCGTGTAGGTCGTGTTCCAGTCGACGCTGAGGCCGAGGGTGCGCCACAGGTCCTCGAAGACCTTCTCGTCCTGCTCGACCAGCTGCTCGCACAGCGCGATGAAGTTGGGCCGGCTGATCGGGACCTGGCGCTTCGGGTCGGGCTTCTCGGGCGGGGTGAAGTCGGCGTCGTACGGCAGCGACGGGTCGCAGCGCACGCCGAAGTAGTTCTGCACCCGGCGCTCGGTGGGCAGGCCGTTGTCGTCCCAGCCCATCGGGTAGAAGACGGACTTGCCCTGCATCCGCTGGAAGCGGGCGATCAGGTCGGTGTGGGTGTAGGAGAAGACGTGCCCGACGTGCAGGCTGCCACTCACCGTCGGGGGCGGGGTGTCGATCGCGTAGACGTTCTCGCGCGGCTGGGTGCGGTCGAAGCCGTAGGTGTCGGCGTCCTTCCAGCGCTGCGCCCACTTCTCCTCGAGCCCCTCCAGCGCGGGCTTGTCCGGTACGACGACCGCGCTGGTGGGCGCGTCGGTCGGGTCCGGGGTCTGCGTGCTGTCGAGCTCGGTCATGGCCAAAGCCTATTGCGACCCGGCGTCAGGCTTTCAACTGGCAGTTACTCTCGGACGATGCGCCTGTCCTCGGGAACCATCGCCACCCTCGCCGTCGGTCTCGCCCTCGGGGTCGCCGGCCCCGCCTCAGTGCCCGCGGCCTCCGCGGCCCCAGCCGGCCCGGAGACGGTCACCCTGACGGGAAGCGGCTGGGGCCACGGCAAGGGACTGTCCCAGTGGGGCGCCCGCGGTGCCGCCGACCAGGGCCTCGCCGCGGCGCAGATCCTCGACTTCTACTACCCGGGCACCCAGCCCGGGCTCGCGGGCGGGTCGGTGAAGGTCCTGATCACCGCCGACACCTCCAGCAACGTGGTCGTCCAGCACCGGTCCCGGCTCAAGGTCCGCAGCCTCGCGACCGGGAGGGCCTGGAAGCTCGGCAAGCGGGGCGCGAAGCGCTGGAAGCTGACGGCGCACGGCGCCGACACCAAGCTGTCGGTGAAGACGCGGCGCTGGCGCAAGGTCCGGATCATCCCGGGCCAGGCCGAGTTCCAGGGCAAGGGCGGCACGATCCGGGTCTACGTGCCCGGCGGCGCGGTCGACTACCGCGGCAAGATCCGCTCCGTCGTGCCAGCCAACGGGCAGGGCCGCGACACCGTCAACGTGGTGAGCGTGGAGAAGTACCTGCGCGGCGTCGTCCCCTCCGAGATGCCCGCCACGTGGCACCCGCAGGCGGTCCAGGCCCAGGTCGTGGCCGCGCGTACCTATGCGGTCTTCGAGCGCGACAACAACGACCGCGGCGTCTTCGACGTCTGGGACACCACCCAGTCCCAGGTCTACCGCGGCGTCGCCGCCGAGGAGCCGGAGTCGAACGCCGCCATCGCCGCGACCGCGGGCCAGGTCCGGACGTACGGCGGCCTGCCGGCGTTCACGCAGTTCTCCTCGAGCAACGGCGGCTGGACCGCGCCGGGCAGCTTCCCGTACCAGGTCGCCAAGGCGGATCCGTACGAGGCGCTGACGACCAACCCGAACAAGACGTGGCAGGTGGTGCTGACCGACGACGCGATCGAGGCGCAGTTCCCCGGCATCGGTGACTTCTTGACCTTCGACATCGTCAAGGACCCGCAGCAGGGTGGTCGGGTCACCTCGGTCAAGATCAACGGGGCGGCAGGCAGCACCAGCCTGAGCGGCGATGCGTTCCGGGTCAGGTTCGGGCTGAGGTCGACGATGTTCGCGTAGTCGGCCTGGGCGCCGGCACCCGACCGGCGCGCAGGAACCCGCGCAGCAGCAGGCCGGCGAGCAGTGCCCAGAACGCGGCGCCGATCCCGAGCACGCTGACGCCGGAGGCCGCGACGACGAGGGTCGCGGCCGCGGGCTCGCGCTCGGCCGGATCGGCGAGCGCCTCGGCCAGGGCGGCGCCGAGCGTCCCGAGCAGGGCGAGGCCGGCGGCGGCCTGCATCACGCCGTCCGCGGCAGCCGCGACCAGTGTGGCGAACGCCGTGCTGGCGACCGCGAGCACGAGGTAGGTGGCCGACGCGCTGACCGCCGCGATCCAGCGGCGCCGCGGGTCGGGGCCGGCGGTCGGCCCGGCCGCGAGGGCCGCACTGATGGCGGCGAGGTTGATCGCGTGCCCACCGGTGGGGGCGCCGAGGACGGTGCCGATGCCGGTGACGGCGAGCGACTCGCGCCACGGGACGCGGTACCCGAACCCGCTCATCACCGCGACGCCGGGCACGTTCTGCGAGGCCATCGTGACGACGTACAGCGGGAGCGCGATGCCGACCAGCGCCGACAGCGTCCAGGTCGGGGTGGTCCAGGCAAGGTGCGGGGCGAGGTCGGCGGTGTCGATCCGTGCGGTCACGACCACGGTGACGAGGGCGACGAGCAGCGCGCCCGGCACCGCCCACCGCGGCGCGAGGCGGAGCAGGACCAGCCAGGTCACGACGAGTGGTGCGACGGCGGCGGGGGACTCGACGAGGGCGGTGACCGGCGCGAGGCACAGCGGCAGAAGGACGCCGGCGAGCATCGCCCGGGCCAGGCTGTGCGGTATCGCGGCGACGAGGTCCCCGATCTTCGGCACCAGCGCGGTCAGCACGATGAGCACGCCGGCGGCGACGAAGGCGCCCACGGCCGCGGACCAGCCGCCGGCCACGCCGGCGGACGTCGCGAGCAGCGCCGCGCCCGGCGTGGACCAGGCGAGGGTGATCGGGATCCGGTGGCGCACCGAGAGCCAGAGCATGCCGAGCGCCTGGGTCACCAGCAGCGTGGCGAGGCCCGAGGCCGCCTGGTCGGGAGAGGCGCCGACCGCGACCAGGCCGGCGAGCAGCACGACGAAGGAGCTGCTGAACCCGACCAGAGCCGTGACCACGCCGGCCAGGACCGGGCCGTGGGTACTCTCCTGGGACACGCCGCCTCCTCGGGAACGCGCGGGCGGCGTTCCGTATACAGAACACTCTAGGTGAAGCAGGTCCGATGACGCGAGCGGCGGAGGCGACCGGGGTGGGGGCCGGCGTCGGGGCCCGGATCCGGGCGCTGCGCGAGGCCCGCGGTCTCTCGCTGTCGGCGCTTGCCGCCCAGGCCGGGATCGGGAAGGGCTCGCTCTCCGAGCTCGAGACCGGTCAGCGCAACCCCACCCTCGACACCCTGTACGCCGTCGCGACCCCGCTCGGCGTCCCCCTGGCCGCGCTCCTCGACGACCACGACGGTGCCGTCGTCGCCGACGACGGCGTCGTGGCGACCCGGGTGCGGGTGCTGCGCGAGCCCGGCCGCACGACCGAGGTCTACCTGCTGCGGCTGGCGGCCGGTGTCGAGCGGAGCTCGCCCGCGCACCCCGCCGGCGTCGAGGAGCAGCTCGTCGTCCTGTCCGGCTCGGGCCAGGTCGAGCACGGTGGGCGCACGGTCCCCGTCGGTCCCGGCGACCACGTGCGCTTCGCGGCCGACGTGCCGCACACCTACCGGGCCGGCCCGGATGCTCCTCTCGAGGCGGTCAACGTGATCGTCACTCCCGTCACTCCTGGGTGAGCCTGGACGAGAAAACTCACGCTGGGACGAGGAAGTTTCCTCGTCCCAGCGTGAGTTTCACCGGCCGGCCGGTGAAACTCACCGAGGCTCCGCTGGGCGGATCGGGCTGACCTCGCCGTCGCCGGCGTCGAGCCGGGACAGGTCGACGCCGCTCTCGGCGGCCGCGCCGGACAGGGCGTGCCAGATGAAGTCGCTGAGGTAGCCGGCGGCCGCGCTGCGCGAGACGGTGTGCCGCTCGAGCCACCACTGGCCGACGGACGTGCCGAGGCCGACGACGGCGTGCGCCCACGGCTCCGCGGCGCCGGTGTCGCCGCCGAGGTGGCGCAACGCGTCGCCGAGGAGGCGGGTCAGCTTCGCGGCGATCTGGTCCTTGCCCGCGGCCAACGGGTCGGTGCCGCCGGCCGGCCGGCTGAGCAGCAGGAAGGCCTGGGGATGGGCGGCGAGGGTGTCGAGGTAGGCCGCCACGCCGGCGGTGACCCGGTCGCGAGCCGACGCAGGGGCCAGCACCGCCGTCAGGACCCGTCCCAGGACGAGGTCGGCCGCCCAGGCGCCGACCGCGGCGTGCAGCTCGTTCTTGTCGGCGAAATAGCGGTAGAGGACCGGCTTGCTGACGCCCGCCTCGGCCGCGATGTCGGCCACGGAGGCGTCGGGACCGAGGGTGTCGATGGCGCGGACCGCGGCGAGCACGAACTCCTCGCGCCGCTCGGCGCGGTGTTGCTCCCAGCGGGTGGTGCGTCCGTCGCGCTTGACGTGGGGGGTCATGGCGACCAGCGTACCTTTATCTGTTACTCGCAGTAACGATCACCTTCGGGAGAGGCGTTGCCGTCCACGACGGATCACGCCGTGGTCGCCGCGCGGGACAGGTGACCGTCTCCTGCCCGACGCTCGCCGACGACCTCGGACTCAGCGCAGGAAGCGCTGCCGCGCGGCGATGACCTCGGCGTAGATCGCCGGTGCCACGGCGGCTCCCTCGCGTCGTACGTCGGCCGCGGCGAGCACGAGCAGTCGGTTGAGCCGCACCTCGCTCGGCCGGCCGCGCGGGTCCCAGGCGCCGGGGCCGACGTCCATCCAGTACCGGCCCGCGGCGGCCTCCTGGTCCTGGTCGCGGTCGTGGTCCTTGCTCGTCAGGGGGAGAGCGTGGACGATCTCGCGGCCGTCGCGCCCGGTGGCCGTGCCGATCACCAGGACCGGGCGGTCCTTGCCCTGCGTGTGGTCGTCCTCGTAGGGGACCCACGCCCAGACGACCTCGCCCGGGTCGGGGCGGTCGTCATCGACGGGGGCGTAGGTGCCGTCCGGCTGCCCGGTCATCGTTCCTCCAGGAACTGCCCGACCAGGCCCGGGGTCGCGGCCTCGGCGAGCGCGATCGCGGCCCCGGCGGGTACGTCGGGCACCCGCACCTGCCCCTTGCCGCCGGCGGTCGTCGCGGCGAGCGCGACCAGCCCGGTCCGGCGCTGGAACCAGGTGGCGCGCTGGTTCCAGCCGATCACGTGGCCGGCCGCGAGGGCGTCGTGGCTGCGCAGCACGGAGCCGGAGCGCATCACGACGTGGCCCTCGACGAAGGCGTGGCCGAGGGACCGGGCACGGTCCCACGCGAGGAGCAGTGCGAGACCGAGCGGCAGTGGGCTCAGGCCCAGCAGCCAGCCGGGACCGCCGGCGAGGGTGCCGGCCGCCGCCGCCACCGCGAACGGCGCCGCGCCGGCCAGGGCGCGGGTGTAGCGCCGTGTGGTGGCCGCGCGGCCGTGGGGGAGCAGGGGGCTGGTCATCGGTGCGGTGGTGCCGAGGACGGCCGCCGCCACGTCGTAGCCGGTCGCGCGCGGGGCGGGCGGCAGCAACACAGCCGAGCTCGCCTGGGTGCCGCTGAGGCCGGTGACGATCGCGCCGACCCGGCGACCGCGCGCGAGCCGCAGCGCCGCGGGCTCGCCGAGGCTGACGCCGGCCAGGCGGGCGACGTCGATGCTCGTCTCGCGGTGGGTGAGCAGGCCGCGCCGCACGTGCCACGCGGCGCCGTACCGGCTCAGCACGAAGCCGCCGTTGGTGACGAGGTAGCCGCCCACCGCGAGCAGCGCGAGGAGGAGGACAGCGGCGGCGGCGACCGCGACGACGAAGCCCTGGCTGATGGCCGCGAGGTCGTCCTCGCTGACCCGGATGTCGATCGACTCCGAGAGCTGGAACGCGCCACCGATGATCGCGCCGAGGCCGACCAGGACGGTTCCGCTGAACGGGGCGTACCAGAGCCAGCGCGGCTCGAACCGTGCCACCACCCGCTCGCCCTCGGCGACACCAGCGGGTGTCGCGGCGCCCGACGGGCCGGAGGTGCGCAGCAGCTCCGTCCGCAGCCGGGCCGCCTCCTCCCGGGGCAGCGCGTCGAGCTCGAGCCGTTCGTCGCCGTCGCTCGCGACGCTGCCCGTGCCGATCACGACGGTCGCGAGTCCGAGCACGCGGTGGATGGGTGAGGCGGTCAGGTCGACGGTCCGCACCCGGTCGATCGGCGTCGCGAGGGTGTGCCGCTGCAGCAGGCCACGCTGGAGCTCGACCCGGCCCTCGGCGATCCGGTAGGTCGTCGTCAGGTAGCGCACCACGCCGAGCCCGACCGGCAGGCCGACGCCGACCAGGGTCCACGGGCCCGCCCCGGACGCACCGCCGGCGATGAGGATGCCGATGATGACGGGCAGGAACCTGCCGACCTCCTTGATCGGGTGCACCAGCAGCATGCGGGGATCGAGCCGTTTCCAGTCGAGCGGTGCCGCGGGCAGGCTCACGTGGCGTCGCCCGCGACCAGGTCCGCCTTGCGGGTCAGCTCGTCGACGAGTGCGAGCGCGACCGGGCGGTCCAGGCCCTCGATCTGCAGCGGTCCCGCGGCCGAGGCGGTGGTCACGGTGACCGTTGCGAGCCCGAACAGCCGCGCCAGCGGCCCCTGCGCGAGGTCGACGGTCTGCACCCGCGACATCGGCGCGATCCGCCGTTCCTGCGCCCACCAGCCGCGCTGGGTGTAGACCGCGTTCGCGGAGACCTCCCAGCGATGCACCCGGTACCTCCACCGGGGTACGACGACCGCCGCGGTCGCGCAGACGACGACCGCGAGGCCGAGCAGCCACCAGCGCAGCCCGTCGCGGCCGAGCAGCACCGCGGCGACGCCGAGCCCGGTCGCCACCACGAGCGCGGAGATCCCGGACTCGACGTGCCACATCAGGCGGGCCCGGGGACTGACCCGGTTCGCCGGGTCACGCAGCTGGCTCACGCCGCGAGCCTACGCGGGCCGGGGTGGGACCCGGGCCCGTGGCCTGCCGGGACGTTCGTCCCTGCAGGGCTGCGGGGAGTTCGCTCGAATTGACCATGGTGCACAGGCCTTCGGTCACGATCGCCGGACTCCCGCCCGCACCTGGGGAAGCCGACCTAGCCTGGAGAACATGTTGGACACGCTGACCCTCCGGGTGGCCTTCGGGCTCGTGGCGGTCTGCGTCCTCACGCTCTTCTACGGCGTCACCTACCGGTCCACGCGGTCGGCGTACAGCGGCTGGTGGTGCGCGTCCCTGGCCTCCTTCGTGGTCAGCGCCTCGCTGTTCCTGTTCAACGGCACACCCGTCCAGGTGGTGGCCAACCCGCTCGGCAACACGACCGGCGTGCTGGGCGCGGCCTGCGTCTGGGCCGGGGCATGTTCGCTGCGTGAGCGCCGGGTGCGGGCCTGGCAGCTGCTCGTCGCCCCGGCGGTGGTGCTGGTCGTCTCCCTCGCCGACGAGCCGCGCACCGACATCTGGTCGGGCGGCGCGGTCTACCTCGCCGCGATGGCTGCGCTCCTCGGCGCGTCGGTCCGCGAGCTCGGGCTGCTGCTGCGCGGCCTCGGGTCCGGCGACGCGCCCCGCGCCCAGTACCGCTTCGTGGTCTTGTCGATGGCTCTCGTCTCGGCCGTGATCGCGGTCTTCTACCTCGCCCGGACCGCGGTCTTCGTCGCGGTCGGGCCGGAGCACCCGTTCTTCGAGGCCTTCTTCGGGGGTCAGGTCACCACGCTGCTCATGATGGTGCTGCTCGTCGTCGTCACGTTCAGCATGTCGGCGCTCAGCCACGAGCAGCAGACCTCGGAGCTGCGCGTGCAGGCGACGCGCGACGGGCTGACCGGCCTGCTCAACCGGGCGGAGTTCCTGCGTGAGGCCCAGCGCGAGATCGATCGCGGCCCGGTCCGCGCCGACGCGGCCGTCGTCGTCGCGGACCTCGACCGGTTCAAGAGCATCAACGACGGCCTCGGCCACGCCGCGGGTGATCGCGCCCTCACCGCCTTCGCCGACGCCTGCCAGGTCGTCGTCGGGCTCCGGGGCATCATCGGCCGCCTCGGCGGCGACGAGTTCGTGCTGCTGGTCCGCGGCTCCCCGGCCGAGGCGGTGGTCGACGCCATCGCCCGGTACTACCGGGGCGAGGACCCGGCCAGCCCGATGCCGACCGTGAGCTTCGGGATCGCCTCCGTCGCCGCCGGCGACGACCTCGCGCTGGCCCTGGAGCACGCCGACGAGGCTCTCTACGAGGCCAAGGCGGCCGGCAGGGCACGGGCTGTCCGGGCTGTCCGAGCCGGACGCCGCGACGACCGCGACGACCGCCCACCGCTGCCGGTGGACGGTCGTCGTAGCGCGTGAGGGTCAGCCCCGCGCGATCCGCTTCGACAGGTGCAGGTCGTCGCCGATCTGGCGCCGGCTGAACCCGTCGTCCGCGACCATCCTCTGGTGCCGCATCTGCGCCGCGCCGACGCCGACGCGCACCCAGGCCGGTGAGCCGAGGCAGCTGCTGGGCACGACGAAGGTCACGACCCGCCCTTCGGGCGTGGCGGTGAGGCCTTCGCACGCGACGTCGTCGACACCGCGCGACATCGAGACGCCGGACTCACCGAAGAAGTCGAGGTAGGTCAGGTCGAACGTGGCCGACGGCGTGCGGACCCGCGCTCCCAGGAACACCTTCGTGCCCGGCAGCGCGCCCCGGGTGCGGAACCGGACGACGAGCGCCTCGGCGCCGTGGCTGACCTCCACCCGCCGGATGTCGACGCGGCGCTCGGCGGGCGCCGGGCGGAGCAGGTCGCCGTCGATCGTGCCGGACCGGACGTCGCGTGCCGGGTCGGTGTGGACCAGGTCGGCGGCGGAGGCCAGGGCGGGGGTGGTGAGCAGGAGGCCGGTCGCGCAGGCGAGCGCGGCAAGGGCACGAGGCACGGGGGTCATGGCGGCCATCCTGCGACGGATCCGCGGCGGCGGGAAAAACGACGGGCCCGCTGGTTAACAAACGTTAACCTCGTGTCCTACGATGGGGCCATGACCCAGTTCGAGCTGTCGCGCGAGCACGAGGAGTTCCGGCGTACCGTCCGAGACTTCGCCGAGTCCACCATCCGCCCCCACGTCGCGGAGTGGGACAAGGCGCATCACTTCCCGACCGACGTGGTCCAGAAGATGGGCGAGCTGGGGCTGTTCGGCCTCACCGCGCCGGAGGAGTACGGCGGCGCGGGCCTCGAGGCGTCCGACGGCCCGTTCACCTCGCTGTGCCTGGCGATCGAGGAGCTCGGCCGGGTCGACCAGTCGCTGGGCGTGACGCTCGAGGCGGGCGTCGGGCTCGGCATCAACCCGATCCTCACCTACGGCACCGACGAGCAGAAGAAGACCTGGCTGCCCGAGCTGGTCTCCGGCCAGCGGCTCGCCGGCTTCGGCCTCACCGAGCCGGGCGCCGGATCCGACGCGGGGGCCACCAAGACCCGCGCCGAGCTCGACAACGGGGAGTGGGTGATCAACGGCGGCAAGCAGTTCATCACCAACTCCGGCTCCGACATCACCAGCCTGGTGACGGTCACCGCCCGCACCGGCGTCTCCGAGTCCGGCAAGCCGGAGATCTCCGCGATCATCGTGCCCGCCGGCACGCCCGGCTTCGTCGCCGAGCCGGCGTACGACAAGCTCGGCTGGCACATCTCCGACACCCACCCCCTGTCGTTCACGGACTGCCGGGTGCCCGAGCAGAACCTGGTGGGGGAGAAGGGCCGCGGCTACGCGCAGTTCCTCGCCATCCTCGACGACGGCCGGGTCGCCATCGCGGCGCTGGCCGTGGGCCTGATCCAGGCCTGCGTCGACCTGTGCGTCGAGTACTCCCTCGACCGTCAGACCATGGGCGGCCCGATCGGGCGCAAGCAGGGCGTGGCCTTCCAGATCGCCGACCTCGAGGTCATGCTGCACGCCTCGCGGCTGCTGACCTACCGCGCCGCCGCCATGAAGGACGCCATGGAGGCCGGCCGCGGCCCGTCCATGAAGGAGTTCAAGCAGGCCGCGTCGGTCGCCAAGCTCTACGCCAGCGAGTCCGCCGTCACCGCGACCCGGATCGCCACCCAGGTCTTCGGCGGCTACGGCTTCATGGAGGAGTACCCCGTCGCGCGGTTCTACCGCGACGCCAAGATCCTCGAGATCGGCGAGGGCACCTCCGAGGTCCAGCGGATGCTCATCGCCCGCGGGCTCGGGCTCCCCGTCGAGTAGGGGCGTCGAGCAGGCCGGTCAGCGGGTCCAGAGCTCGGTCCACGCGTGACCGAGCTCGCGGACCATCCCGCGCAGCAGCGGGAGACTGACCCCGACGACGTTGTGGTGGTCGCCCTCGATGCCGGTCACGAAGCTGCCGCCGAGGCCGTCGACGGTGAACGCGCCCGCGACGTGGAGCGGCTCGCCGGTCGCGACGTAGGCCGCGATCTCGGCGTCGGTGACGTCGGCGAAGTGGACTGTGGTGGACGCGGTCGCCGCGACCCGGTGGCCGTTCGCGCGGTCGTGGAGGCAGTGGCCCGTGTGCAGGACGCCGGACCGGCCGCGCATCGACTTCCACCGCCGGACCGCGTCGTCGGCGTCGTCGGGCTTGCCGAGGGCGGCACCGTCCAGCTCGAGGACCGAGTCGCAGCCCAGGACCAGGCCGTCGGAGGGTACGTCGGCGCGCGTGGCCACCGCACTGCACTTGAGCTCGGCCAGGCGCAGGGCCAGCTCGGCCGGCGGGACGTCGGTGACCTGGGACTCGTCCACCCCCGAGACGATCACCTGCGGGTCGAGGCCGGCGTTGCGCAAGGTCGCCAGGCGTGCGGGGGAGGCGGAGGCGAGCACGAAGGTCGGCACGGCGTCACCCTAACGATCCGGCCGGCGCGGACGTCGCGCGGCGGGCGCCACGAGACGATGCAACCTTTCCCGGCTCTCGTGAGTCGTCATCGGTGACAGGCTGGCGGAACGAGCAAGGGAGTGCGATGGACAACGGGGGACGGGAACGGCGTACCCGTCGTCAGGTCGGCGTGCTCGGTGCGGCCGCTCTCGCTGTCGCCGGCGTCGTCGCCTCGGTCCAGCTGCTCGGGCACGGCGGCAGCGAGCCGTCGCCGGCTCCCGCGCCGCCTCCGCACGAAGCCACGGTGGGCGTGCCCTACTGGAGCGCCGGCGCGGTGCACGTCGGCGAGCAGCGGATCGCGACGGAGCATCGCACCCTGCGCTACGCCGGCGGCACCACGCTGGTCGGCACCTCCCCGGTCACGGGACGTAGCCAGTGGTTCCTCGTGGACGGCACCGCCCTGGTGCCGGTCGTCGACACGCCCTACCCGACCGCAGCGACGGTGTCGCCGGACGGTGCCGTCGTCGCCCTCGTCGGGCAGGTGGCGGAGGACCGGCGAGAGTTGACGCTGTGGGACGTCGCGCAGCGCAGACCGGTCGCCGCCACCGACGTCGCGGTCCGCGTCGAGTGCTGCGACAAGAGCGGCGAGCTCAGCGTTCTCGGCATCGACCTCGACCACCGGGTCCTGTACGTCGACCGGCGAACGATGCTGTGGACGCCCGGCCGGGCGCCGGTGGAGGTGACGGGGGCGCCGACGGGCTCGTTCGTCGCGGGCAGCCAGCAGTGGCCGCGCGGCGCCACGCACCAGCAGAGCGGAACTCTCTCGGGTGTCTTCGGCACCGTCGCCCCCGACGGCGTGTTCCAGCGGCAGGGCGTCGTGGCCAGCGACCAGGTCGGGCTGTGGTCACCCGACGGAGCGAGCTTCGTGTCCCCCGACGGGCACCGGATGATGGCCGAGGGCGTGGACGGTCGTCCTTCGGTCGACCTTCCGGTGCCGCCCGGCGGGCGCTGGACGCTGGTCGCCTGGGAGTCGCCGACCACGGTCCTGCTCGACCGGAGCGGCCCCCAGGACGACGACTCCGGCCTCCACCGGGTCACGGGGTTGGCGCGGTGTGACGTGGAGGCCATGAGCTGCACCGAGCTCGAGCCGCCGGCCACGCCGCTGGTCTGGCCGGTGGTCGGTTTGTGGTGACGCCTGCCGGGGGCAGGGTGTACCCGTGTCGAGGACGAAGGTGGCCGTGGTCTCGTCCGCGGTGACGACCGTGGTGGTGCTGGTGCTCGTGACAGCGGTCTGGGGCGGCCTCAAGCTGCTCGACGGGGGCGGTCGGCAGGACCTCTGGAAGGACTGCGCCGTCGACCCGACGCTCTCCGGCCTGCAGGGCTACTGCGTCGTCGTGAGTCGCTACCCGGCGACCCCCGTCCACTCGGAGCGGACCTACCTCGAGATCGCGGCCGTCCACGACGGCGCCGAGAACGACTACCGCTTCGTCGCCGGCTACCCCTTCCTCGACTCGGACGCCGGAGCGGCGCTGGAGGTCGACTGGTCGGCCGTTGCGGAGCGCGTCGTGGTCACGGATCCGCGTACCGGGAGCACCGTCGCCTACACCGCCCAGCAGTACGCCGGCGGCCGGTGACCGGACACACCGATGCCCCCGCGACTGGTGGGTTCGCGGGGTTCGGGGCGGAGTGGCTACTCGTCCGGCGGCTGGATGGGGTGGGTGCCGCGGTGGTCGACCCGGAACCGGAACCCGTTGGGGCTGGTCCACACGTAGGAGCCGGGCATCACGATGTCGTAGCGCCAGGCCGAGTGGGTCTTCGCCCGGTGATGACGCCTGCAGAGCGGAACTTCGTTGCAAGGACAGGTCACGCCGCCCTCGCCGTAGGGGCGGGCGTGGTCGACGTCGCAACGCTGCGCAGGTCGGGTGCAGTGCGGGAACCGGCAGCTGTGGTCGCGCAGGATCACGCGGGTCCTGTGCCGGTCGGGGATCTCGTAGGAGTCGACGGGGACGTGGTCGGCCAGGTCGATGACCGGGCGCACGATGATCGTGGTGTCCTTCGCCCGCAGCCACTCGCGGATCTGCGCGGTGCTGACCGGGCAACGACCCTCCTCCCACCGGCCCACGGGATTCGCGAACGGGTTCGGGTCGTCGAGGAGGCTGGTGTCGGTGAGGTGGACGTTCAACACAACCTTGCGCCTCGGCACCGTGCTCCCGCTGGTCCCGGTGGTTGAGGTGCGAGCGCCAGCGAGCCTCGAAACCCCCGGGCCCTCCGGCTCCCCGGTGGTTGAGGTGCGAGCGCCAGCGAGCCTCGAAACCCCCGGGCCCTCCAGGTCCTCCGGGATGAGCAGGTCGAGCGCGAGGTCCCGACGGGCCAGCTCGGCAGCGGCCTTGGACCGCCGTACGTCTAGGGACGAGTCGTCGCCCAGCTTCCCGAGGACCTCGGCACGCCGTGCCACCGCGAGGTTGAGGTCGTACCCGTCGGCGGCATCGAGCAGCCCGTCGAGGTGGACCAGGCCGTGCTCGTCAACCTCGCCGATGTCGAAGTGCCGTTGCTCGGCCGCGTTCTTGCGGTCGGTCTCGGCCTGCTCGGGGTCGAACCGCAGCACCGCTTCGGTGATGAGGCGTTCGAGCTGGGCCCACCCGACGCCGGAGGCGTTGAACAGCTGCCGGTCCACGAATCCGGCCGCTTCGGCACACAAGCCGTGGGTGAGGTCGGCGATGCGTTCGGCCCGCCACGGCGCCAGTCTCCCGGCGGTCACGGCGGCGTAGACGTTGGGCAGGCGCCAGGCGCATTCGACGACCCGTCCGACGTAAGCCTTGCCACCGTCGGGGGTGCGGCCGAGGGCCGCGACGAGTTCCATGACCGCGAACTCGGAGATCAGGGGTGCTCCGTCCCCGGCGATGGGGATGCCGGTGTCGAGGTAGCCCTCGGTGATGGTGGCGGCGCCTTCGGGTCCGGTGACGATGTGGTCGCCGGCCCATTCCACGATCCCGGCCCACTCGCGGACGAGGGAGGCCTGCCGGCCTTCGACCTCGGCGCGCAGCCCGGACAGCAGTGCTGTCGAGCGGTGCTGGGCTCCGAGATCCATGACTGGATGTTCCCACCCACCCCCGACACAACCCGAGGCCGCAAGCCCGCTTGTGGACTGGCGAAACCCGATCACGGGGGTGTGGAGAACCGACGTCACGATCGGTGAGCACAGGGGCTCGTGCTCCGGTGGTTGAGGTGCGACGAGCGCCAGCGAGGAGCCTGTCCCGGTGGTTGAGGCGCGACGAGCGCCAGCGAGGAGCCTTCTCCGGTGGTTGAGGCGCGACGAGCGCCAGCGAGGAGCCTCGAAACTCCGGGCATCCGGCGCGAACTGTGCCCGGGCAGTTCCGGCAGCACGGCCGGAGGTTTCGAGGCTCGCTGGCGCTCGCACCTCAACCACCGGCCGCATCAGCGGGCCGTAGCCCGACCGCTGAACCCGACTCCTACGGCCCTCCTTCGTTGCTGCCTTTCGGAACCCGACCGGCTACGCGACCGCAGCATCCCGGGCAGGTTCCGGCAGCGCGACCGATGGTTTCGAGGCTCGGCCGCGGGGCGGCCTCGCACCTCAACCACCGGCAGGGCTCTGCCGCGGGGCGGCCTCGCACCTCAACCACCGGCAGGGCGGCCCGGCACCTGCGGTGAGCGATCAGCCCCGGACCAGCTCCAGTCCCAACCAGTCGGCCAACCCGACCAGCTCGGCGTCGACGGCGTCACCGACCTCCGGCTCCCACGGGAGGTCCTCGTGGAGGGCGTGCGCCCGCAGCACACCGGCCCTGCGGTCGGCCTTCGCGTCGAGCTTGCCGACCAGCCGGTCGCCGTGGAGGACGGGAAGGGCGAAGTAGCCCCACCGGCGGGAGGCGGCGGGCTTGTACATCTCGAGGACGTACTCGAAGTCGAACAGGTCCAGCGTCCGGGCGCGGTCGTGGACCAGCCGGTCGAAAGGGGAGAGGAACGCGCACCGTCCCGCAAAGGGTGAGTCGGCCGCGGCCAGCGCATCGGGGTCGACCCGCCACTCGCCCTCGCACCCGTCGACCCTCGCCGGCTCGCCCGGACCGGTGCGCGCGATCCCCAGCGCGGCCTGCTCGCGCAGGTCGAGGGCGGCCCGCGCCTCGTCGTACGCCGGCACGTCGAGGTCGCCCGGGTAGACCCGCTCCGGCAGGTCGTAGACCCGCAGCCGGCCCCGGCGTCCGGTGATCGCGACGTCGCCCGTCAAGGTGAGCACCTCGAGCAGGCGGTTGACGTTCTTGTCGTTGTTCCAACCGCTCGACGCCCACGGCGCCGCGCAGGTGTCGGGGATCTCCGCGGCGGTGCGAGGTCCCTCGGCCTCGAGCAGAGCGAGCACGTCGGAGCGGAACCGCTGGTTGGCCGCCAGCCAGTCGTGGATCGTCGGGTGCAGCTCGTGTGGCGCGACGGCGAGCAGGAGGCCGATGTCGTCCATCGCCCGCACGTACGACGACAGCTCGGCCAGCGAACGCTCCGTCTCCAGCGCGAAGGTCAGGTCGGAGTGCTCGTAGGCGTCGCCGAGCCGGGACCACAGCACCAGGTCGACGCTGGGCGCCACGGCCGCGGTCGGATCGACCTGGAGCAGACTCAGCTCCTCGACGACCTCGGCCAACGAGCCGGGACGCCGGGCGTCGAGCAGCTGGGCCCGCACGGCGATCCGGCGGGCCTGCTCCCGGTCGAGCCTGATCACGCCGCGGGCCTCAGAGCCGGGCGAGTGCGTCCCGCAGCGGGTCGAGGCCGAGGCCGCCGAGGTCGAGAGCCGCGGTGTGGAAGGCCTTGAGGTCGAAGCCCGCGCCGTGCCGGGCCTGCGCCGCGGCGCGGGCGTCGAGCCAGATCCGCTCGCCGACCTTGTACGACGGTGCCTGGCCCGGCCAGCCGAGGTAGCGGTTGACCTCGAAGCGCAGGGAGCCGTCGTCCATCCGCGAGTGGGCGCGCATGAACTCGTAGGCCAGGTCGGCGTCCCAGGTCTCGCCGGGTCGCCAACCGAAGGGGTTGTCGGCCGGGACGGTCAGCCCGAGGTGGACGCCGATGTCGACGACGACACGCGCGGCCCGGAAACCCTGCATGTCGAGAAACCCGAGCCGGTCGCCCGGGTCGGCGAAGTAGCCGAGCTCGTCCATCAGCCGCTCGGCGTACAGCGCCCAGCCCTCGCCGTGTCCGCTGACCCAGCACAGCAGCCGCTGCCAGCGGTTGAGCAGGTCGGCGCGGTGGACGGCCTGCGCGACCTGCAGGTGGTGGCCGGGCACGCCCTCGTGGAAGACGGTGGTCGTCTCGCGCCAGGTCGAGAAGCGCTCGTGGTCGTCGGTGAAGGAGAACCACATGGTGCCGGGGCGCGAGAAGTCCTCGGACGGCGGTGTGTACCAGGCGCCGCCGTCGTTGACGGGCGCGACCTTGCACTGCAGGGTGCGGATCGGCTCGGCGATGTCGAAGTGGACGCCGTCGAAGTCGGCCAGGATGGTGTCGGACTTGTCCTGCATCCAGGCCTGGAAGGCCTCGCGGCTGCCGCAGTCGCGCTCCGGGTCGGCGTCGAGCGCGGCCACCGCGTCGGCGACCGAGCCGCCCGGCACGATCCGCATCGCCGTGCGGGCCATGTCGTCCTCGATCCGCTTGAGCTCCTCCCAGCCCCATCGGTAGGTCTCCTCGAGGTCGACGCTGGCGCCGAGGAAGTACCGCGACGCGAGCGTGTAGTGGTCGCGGCCGACCCCGTCGACGTCGCGGCCGCGGGGGAGCAGGTCGGTCTCGACGAAGCGCCCGAACTCCGCGTACGCCGAGGAGGCGGCCGCAGCAGCCGCCGCCAGCGCGTCCCGCCTGCCGGCGGGCGCCTCGGCGACGACGCCCGCGAAGTAGTCGCCCGCGGCGCCCTCCTGACCGGTCCAGCCCCGCACCTGGCCGGCGACCTCGGCGTACTGCCGCTTGGCGGACACCCGTCCGGCGGCGGCCTCCTCGAGCAACGTGGTGCGGTAGCCCGCGAGCGCAGCCGGGACGGCGGCCAGCCGGGAGCCGATCGCGTCCCACTGATCGACGGTCTCGGTCGGCATCAGGTCGAAGACCTCGCGCACCGCGTGGATGGCGCTCGAGATCACCGAGAACTCGCTGCGCTCGACCCCGGCCTCGGCGCGCTCGACGGTGAGCCCGACCCGCTCGAGGAAGGCCGCCTTCGCGACCTCCTCGCGGTCGTCGGCGGCCTCGAGCGCGGCGACCTCGGCGAGCGCCCGGCGGTGCAGCTCCTCGCCCGCGGCGAAGCCGTCGGGGGAGAGGTCGGGCAGCTCGCCGTCGTGGCCGGGGATGCCGGCGTAGGTCGCCGTCAGCGGGTCGAGGGCGGCGAGGTCCTCGACGAACCGGTCGGTGCGGGCGTCCACGAGTCGCGTCATGACCGAAACCCTAGGAGGCCGGTCCGACAGCAGGCACCCGCAGCACCACAGCCCCCGGGGTTTCCCCGAAGCCCGGGCTGCGCCAAGGTAGAGCCCGTGACTTCCGGTTCCACCCCGACCCCCACCCGTGGACCGCTCGACGGCGACCGTCTCGCCGGCGTGTCCGAGCTGACCCCCGACCTGTCCTTCGAGCTGCTGGCCGAGGCCCCGTCGACCAACGAGGTCGCCGCGGAGCGTGCCCGGGCCGGTGCGCACGAGGGACTCGTCGTCGTCGCCGACCACCAGTCGTCGGGCCGCGGCCGCCTCGACCGCACCTGGGAGACGCCTCCGGGAACCGCGGTGACCTTCTCGCTGGTGCTGCGCCCGACGGTGCCGCCGGCGTCCTGGCCGTGGCTGCCGCTGCTGGTCGGCCACAACGTGGCGAAGGCGATCACCGCCCTCGGCTACGAGGCGAGCGTGAAGTGGCCCAACGACGTCCTCCTCGACGAGGACCGCAAGGTCGCGGGCATCCTGGTCGAGCGGGTGGAGACCCCCACCGGTCCGGCCGCGATCGTCGGGGTCGGCATCAACGTCGCGATGACCGCCGACGAGCTCCCGGTCCCGACCGCCACCAGCCTGGCCGTGGCGGCTCCCGGCGCCCCCGATCGCACGTCCGTGCTGCTCGCCGTCGTCGCCGCCGTCCGGGAGGGGTACGACGTCTGGCAGGCCGGCGGCGAGCAGGGCACGGCGCGCCTCGCGGCGTCGTACCGGTCCAACTGCGCGACCCTGGGGCGCGACGTCCGGGTCGAGCTGCCGGGCGGCGGCCAGCTGCTCGGCCGTGCCACCGACATCGACGACGACGGTCGGCTCGTGGTCACCACGGCGTCCGGCGCGGAGCGGGTCGGCGCGGGTGACGTGATCCACGTTCGCCCGACCTGAGCCGAAGACACCTCGCTTGGTGGAATGATCTGACCCGTGGCCATCTCGAAGAAGCTGCTCAACCCCGGTGAGCGCCTGATCATCAGCACCCGTCAGCACCCCAAGGCGCTGTTCGGGCCGATCCTCGCGCTCGTGGTGCTCCTGGCCGCCGGCGTCGCCGCCCAGGTCCTGCTCGACGACTCCGGCTTCCCGGGGGTGCTCACCCTCATCGTGTGGGTGCTCGTCGTGCTCGGCATCGTGTGGTTCTCGCTGCGCCCCTTCCTGGACTGGCTGACCACCGTGCACGCCTTCACCGACCGCCGGCTGATCACCCGCAACGGCATCATCACCCGCCGCGGCCACGACATCCCGCTGGCGCGGGTCAGCGACATCGCGATGGAGGTCAACCTGCTCGACCGGCCGTTCGGCTGCGGCAGCCTGCTGATCTCCGACGCGTCGACCTTCGGCACCGTGCGACTCAACGACATCCCGCACGTCGAGGCCGCCCAGCGCCAGCTCAACGAGCTGCTCCACGAGCTCCACAGCGGACCGGCCGCCCGCCGGGACGAAGGTGTCTGACACCGGTCCGGAGCGGACGGGGGAGGAGCCGGAGCTCACGGCCGCCGAGGTGGCCGACCAGGCGGGCCTGTCGCTCGACCTGACCCGCCGCCTGTTCCGCACCCTCGGCTTCGCCGAGCACGGCGACGAGCGCGCCTACACCAGTGCGGACGTCGCGGCGATGCGGATCCTCGCGGAGGGACCCGACCACGAGGCCGTCCTGCCCGAGGTCGCGCTCAACGTCACCCGCGGTATCGGCATCACCATGGCCAGGTTGGCCGACTGGGAGGTGGGTGAGCTCGTCCAGCACGTTGCCGACGGCGCGCCGGAGAACGCCGAGGACCCCGGAGCCTGGGTGACGGCCCGGCTGGGGGAGCGGTTCGAGGACCTGCTCCTCTACGCGTGGCGCCGCCACCTCGCCGCGGCCATCGCCCGGATGGAGGCGGTCCGCGCCCTCGACGACGATCCGCACACCACCGACCTCAGCGTCGGGTTCGCCGACATCGTCGGCTTCACGGCGCTGTCCAACGAGGTCTCCCGGGAACGCATCGGTGAGCTGGTCGAGGTGTTCGAGGCCCGGTGCGGCGACGTGATCGCCCGCGAGCAGGGCCGGCTGATCAAGAGCATGGGCGATGCCGTGCTGTTCGTGAACGACGACCCGATGGCCGCGTTCACCACCGCCGAGGGGATCATCAACGTGATCGGGCGCGACCCGCGGATGCCCGACGTCCGGGTCGGTCTGGCCACCGGCGGCGTCGTGCTCCGGATGGGCGATGTGTTCGGCCCGCCGGTCAACCTGGCCGCTCGGCTGACCCAGGTGGCGCGGCGCAACCGGATCATCGTCGACCACGCCACCGCCGACCTGCTGCCGGCCGAGCAGGTCGACTCGCGGGCCCTCCCCGCCCGTCCGGTCCGGGGGTTCGGCGTGGTGGAACCGGTCGCGGTCAGGCGCGCCTGAGGCTGCGGGATCCCGCCCTCCATCTCCCCTGTCCCCATCGAAAGCCGCTGGTCAGCGGCCCTTTTGGCGCGACCTCTCAATGCAAAATTCTCTGCGTTTCCCGTCGGGGGAGGCCGGTGCGTCCCTACCTTGGCCATGTGATCGAGGTGCAGGACGTCCGGGTCGACCCGTCGACCCGGCGAACGTGGCGTGGGGACCGCGAGATCCTGTTGTCGCGCAAGGAGTTCGACCTGGTGCATGCGCTGATCGCGCGCGCCGGGTCGGTGGTCAGCCGTGAGGAGCTGATGCGCGACGTGTGGGGCGTGACCTTCTGGACGTCGTCCAAGACGATCGATGTCCACCTGGGGTGGGTGAGGCGCAAGCTCGGCGACGACACCCGACAGCCGCGGCTGATCACCACGATCCGGGGCCGGGGCCTGCGCTTCGAGGTCGAGATGACGGCCGACGCCACCAGTTCGGCATAGCACGTTCGCACTGCGTAGGGTTCGGCCGTGCCGACGACCGAACCCGCGCCCCGCATCGCCGTCATCGGTGGCGGTCAGCTCGCCCGGATGATGGCCCAGCCGGCCGTCGCCCTCGGCGTACCGCTCCGTCTTCTCGCTGAGGCCGAGGGCGTCTCGGCCGCCCAGGTCATCCCCGACCAGATGGTCGGCGACTACCGCGACCTGGCGACGCTGCGCACCGTCACCGAGGGTTGCTCGGTCGTCACCTTCGACCACGAGCACGTCCCGACGGAGCACCTGCGCGCGCTCGCCGCCGACGGTGTGACCGCCCACCCGGGACCCGAGGCACTCGTCCACGCGCAGGACAAGGTCGTGATGCGGGAGGCGATGACCCGTCTCGGCGCCCCGCAGCCGCGCTGGGCCGTCGTCGCGACCGAGGCCGACGTCGAGGCGTTCGGTCTCCCGTGCGTGCTCAAGGTCTCCCGGGGTGGGTACGACGGCAAGGGGGTCTGGGTCGTGCGGACGCTCGCCGACGCGGCCGAGCCCCTGGCCGCCGCCGAGGCGACCGGGGTCCGGCTGCTCGCCGAGGAGCTCGTCGACTTCCGGCGCGAGCTCTCCGCCCTCGTCGCCCGCGCACCCAGTGGCCAGGCGGCGGCGTACCCCGTCGTCGCGACCCTCCAGGTGGACGGTGTGTGCCGGGAGGTGATCGCCCCGGCGCCCGACCTCGAGCCGGCTGCCGCGACCGCCGCCCAGGAGCTCGCGCTCCGGATCGCCGGCGAGCTGGGCGTCACCGGCATCCTCGCCGTCGAGCTGTTCGAGACCGTCGACGCCGACGGGCACAGCCACGTCCTCGTCAACGAGCTCGCGATGCGCCCCCACAACACGGGCCACTGGACCCAGGACGGCGCGGTCACCAGCCAGTTCGAGAACCACCTGCGCGCGGCCCTCGACCTGCCGCTCGGCTCGCCCGCCCCGCGCGCCCGCTGGACGGTGATGGTCAACATCCTCGGCGGCGACGATCCCGACGTCGGTCGCCTGTACGACGGCTACCGACACGTCCTCGCCCGCGACCCGGGGCTGCGCGTGCACCTCTACGGCAAGGAGCTGCGTCCGGGCCGCAAGGTGGGCCACGTCAACGTCTACGGCGACGACCTCGAGGACTGCCTCGAGCGCGGCCGGCACGCGGCCGCGTGGTTCCGAGGCGACCTCGGCGACGAGAGCGAGTAGCCAGCCCCTAGGCTCGGCCCCATGAAGGCGCGCGTGGGCATCGTGATGGGCTCCGACTCCGACTGGCCGGTGATGAAGGCCGCGGCCGAGGCGCTGCGCGAGTTCGGCATCGCCTACGAGGCCGACGTCGTCTCCGCGCACCGGATGCCGGCGGAGATGCTGGCCTACGGCCAGGAGGCTGCCGGGCGCGGGCTGTCGGTGATCATCGCCGGCGCCGGCGGCGCGGCCCACCTGCCCGGCATGCTGGCGGCGGTCACGCCCCTGCCGGTGATCGGCGTACCGGTGCCGCTGAAGTACCTCGACGGCATGGACTCGCTGCTCTCCATCGTGCAGATGCCGGCAGGGGTCCCGGTGGCCACGGTCGCCATCGGCGGGGCGCGCAACGCCGGCCTGCTCGCCGTGCGCATCCTCGCGGCGACGGATCCCGTGCTGCAGAAGCAGATGAGCAGCTTCCAGGACGAGCTGAAGCTGGCTGCCGAGGCGAAGGGCGCCGTCGTCCGGGATCAGTGACTGGATTTCGACGCGCAGTCGCGACCTCGTTCCTCGGCCGCGTGCTTGCTCAATCCTGCGGCGCCCACGCGTCGCGTTCGTTCCTCACGCGCCGCTGCGCCTCCGCCACTCGATGGCCGGGCAGGTGTCCATGACCATCGGCACACCGGCCGCCCAGGTCCGCTCGAAGGCGGCCTGGTCGACCACGCCCAGCTGGAACCACACGCCCCCGGCGCCGATGGCGACCGCCTCGTCGGCGAACCGGCCGGCGTCCTCGGAGCGACGGAACACGTCGACCACGTCGACGGGGAACGGTACGTCGGCCAGCGTCGCGTAGCCCTGCTCGCCGAGCACGACCGGTGCGGACGGGTGGATCGGCACGATCTTCTTGCCGCGCGCTTGGAGCAGCTCGGCGATCCGGTACGACGTCCGGTCGGGGTTGCTGGACAGGCCGACGACCGCCCAGGTCGTGGCCTCCTCGAGCATCCAGTCGATGGCAGTGGGGTCGAGGTGCGCGGGGGTGGTCATGAGGGTGCAACCCGGGGGGTGGCCCAGGTCTTCCCGCGGGTGGCCGGGGTCAGGACCGGCCGAGTGCCTCGCGGACGTCCCGCACCACCTGCTCGACGTCGCGGTCGCTGCCGGTGATCACGATCGTGGGCCCGCCGTCGGTGACCGGTCCGCGCAGCACGGCGAGCGCGTGGTCCAGCGCCCGGTCGACCAGGGCCCGCGTCGTCGCGGCGTCGTCGACGTCGCCGCGTAGCCACTGCCGCAGCACGTGGTTGTGGGCGATCACGACCGAGGACGCCACCAGCTCGGCGCGCAGCGGGCCGTCGGGCTCGGTGTCCAGCCAGCGGTGGACGTGCTGGGCGAACAACCGGACGTACCGCTGGACGCTGGCGATCTCACGGTCCCGGATCGCCGGCACCGTGCTGGCGAGCCGGTAGCGGGCCCGGGCGGTCTCGCCCTCGGCGAGGTAGTGGGCCAGCACCACCCCGGCCGCTTCGCGCAGCGCGACCTCGCGGCCCGCGGGCGAGGCGGTCGCGAGCCGCTCGTCCACCCGGTGCAGCAGCGCCTCGTGGTCGGGCAGCACGACGTCGTCCTTGGTGGGGAAGTGCCGGAAGAAGGTGCTCCGGCCGGTCCCTGCCTTGGCGGCGATCTCGTCGACGGTCGTGGCGTCGTACCCCTGCCCGGCGAAGAGCTCGAAGGCGGCGGCGACGAGGCGGTCGCGAGCGGTGGGCACGGGTCGACCTTAACTCGACGGGACGGAGTCTCGCCAGTACGATACTGAGTACCAACGAGACCAGGAGAGCCGTCGTGAGCGACTACCCGATGTACGCCCTGTCCGAGGAGCACCAGGCCATCCGCGAGGCCGTGCGCGCGATCTGCGACGCCAAGGTCGCGCCGTTCGCGGCCGAGGTCGACGAGCAGGCCCGCTACCCGCGCGAGGCGGCCGAGGCGCTGCGTGCGGCCGACTTCCACGCGCCCCACGTCCCGGAGGCGTACGGCGGCGCCGGGGCCGACGCCCTGGCCACCGTGCTGGTCATCGAGGAGGTCGCCCGCGCCGACGTGGCGGCCTCGCTGATCCCCGCGGTCAACAAGCTCGGCTCGCTGCCCGTCATGATCGGCGGCTCCGAGGAGCTCAAGGCGAAGTACCTACGCCGGCTCGCGGCCGGCGAGGGCTTCTCCTACTGCCTCTCGGAGCCCGACGCCGGCTCCGACGCCGCCAACCAGAAGACACGCGCCGTGCGCGACGGCGACGGCTGGGTCCTCAACGGCACCAAGCGCTGGATCACCAACGCGGGGGAGTCGGAGTTCTACACCGTGCTGGCGATGACCGACCCGGACAAGCGCAGCAAGGGCATCTCGGCCTTCGTCGTCGAGAAGTCCGACGAGGGCGTGTCCTTCGGTGCGCCGGAGAAGAAGCTCGGCATCAAGGGCTCGCCGACCCGCGAGGTCTACTTCGACAACGTCCGGATCCCCGGCGACCGGATCATCGGCGAGGAGGGCAAGGGCTTCGAGTACGCCATGAAGACCCTCGACCACACCCGCATCACCATCGCCGCCCAGGCCGTCGGCGTCGCCCAGGGAGCGCTGGACTACGCGCTCGGCTACGCCAAGGAGCGGCAGCAGTTCGGCAAGGCGATCGCCGACTTCCAGGGCCTGCAGTTCCTGCTCGCCGACATGGGCATGAAGGTCGAGGCGGCCCGCCAGCTGACCTACGCCGCCGCCGGCCGGTCCGAGCGCGGCGACAGTGACCTGACCTTCTTCGGCGCCGCGGCCAAGTGCTTCGCCTCCGACGTCGCGATGGAGGTCGCCACCAACGCGGTGCAGGTCCTCGGTGGCTACGGCTTCACCCGCGACTACCCGGTCGAGCGGATGATGCGCGACGCCAAGATCACCCAGATCTACGAGGGCACCAACCAGGTGCAGCGCATCGTGATGGCCCGCCAGCTCCTCGCCGGGGTGCAGAGCGAGCTGTGACCCGCGCGGCCCGGGGGATGTTCCCTGGGCGCCGGCTTCGCGCGAGCGCCCCGCAGCCCTCTGGGCTGCGGGGCGCTCTGCTGTCGGGACCAGCCACCCTCCGCGCCGCTGGCGGCGGCGACGAGGCAGGCGGCGACGAGGTGGAAAACCCGGGTCCGCCCGTAACGAAGGTGGCAGCGCCGACGTTGGACCCTCGAGTTCGCCCATCCACCGGGGCGATGGGCGAAGCATTCCCTTTTTCATCTTTCGGGAGATGGGGTCGTCTTGATGCGTCGTTACCTGGTCCTGGGGAGTGCCGTCGCGGCACCCCTCGCGTTCCTGTTCGCCCTGATCGGGGTGGGGAGTCCCGCGTCCGCAGATCCCTACACGCCCACCCTGCCGGCGTCGTGCCGGGTCGCCGTGCCGATCGCGCTGGTCGGCGACAGGGTCGTGGTGCGCGTCCGGGTGACTGCTGCCGGGAACCTGCAGCCGACCGGGACGGTGAGCGTCGGAGTCGACCGCACCTTCTCCACGACGGTGCGCTACGACGGCACGTCGGCGGAGGTCCACGGACCCCGGCTGAGCCGCGGTGAGCACCGGGTGCGGGTCAGCTTCGTCCCGGACGACCCGACGAAGTTCTCCGGATGCCGGGACGCCGTGACGGTCAACCTCGGCGTCGAGCGGGCCGACGCGGTCGGTGGGGCGCTTCCCGACACCGGTGGCCCGCACCTGGGACTCCTTCTCGCCGGGATCGGACTGGTGGCGGGCGGTGGTGGGCTCGTGGGGCGAGGCCGCCGCCGGACGTGACACCCGAGTGCGCACCGCGTTGGATGAGGTGGGGCCATCCGAGGCGGGGCCCCGCGAGGAGGGAGCCCCATGACGCAGACCGACCTGCCCGACGGCACCGAGCCGACAGGGCCGACCGGGACCCAGCGCGTGCGCGTGCGACGGCGCCGTTCGCGTCCCGCCGACGCCCCGGCGGCGACGGAGCCCGGGTCGAGCCGCCGCCGGATCTCGTTCTGGGCCGGCTGCGGCCTGATCCTCGCCGGCCTGGCGGTGCTGGGCTGGGTGGCCTGGCAGTTCTGGGGCACCAACTGGCAGTCCGCGCAGCGTCAGGACGACGTGCGCCGCGCGCTGCACTCCGGCTGGGGTGAGGGCCAGGACGTCGTCCGCACCGAGTTCGGCAACGCCACCGCGATCCTGCACATCTCGAAGTTCGGCAAGGACTACGCCGTCCCGGTCCTCGAGGGCTCCAGCCCGGAGGTGCTCGCCGCCGGTGTGGGCCACATGGCCGACACCGCCGACGCCGGCGCAGCCGGCAACTACGTCCTCGCCGGGCACCGGGTGACCCACGGCGAGCCCTTCGCCGAGCTGCCGTCGCTGGAGCCGGGCGACCAGGTCGTCGTCGAGACCCGAGCCGCGACCTACACCTACGTCCTCGACACCGGCGGGGAGGACCTCGTCATCCCGTTCACCCAGACCTGGGTGCTCGACCCGAAGCCGGTCAACCCGAAGGGCGGCACCCAGCCCCCGGCCGACGCGGGGGACCACCTGATCACCCTGCTCACCTGTTCGGAGATCTTCCACACCGACAACCGCTCGGTGCTCTTCGGGCACCTGGTCGAGACGACGCCGACCGACTCCGCGCTGGGGTGAGGCGGACGGGTGAGCCGGTTTGGTGACGTGTGCACTAGTCTGCTGCCAACGCACTGCCCGTCACCTTGAACGCGCCGGGTCGTTGCATGGGGAAGTTCAAGGAGGACACGTGCTCAAGAAGCTAGCTGCGCTCGGCATGCTCGCTGCCGCATTCGCGCTCGCGCCGTCGGCGCCCGCGGGTGCCGAAGACGGCTACACGGCCAAGATCCCGACCGTGAGCCACATCCAGGTCATCACCGCCGAACCGGGCAAGCCGATCGTGCTGGAGGTCAGCGCGAGCGCCGACTACCCGACGCCGCCGGCCGGCGACATCGCGGTCACGGTCTCCTCGAGCGGCACCGCCGCCCGCGGCGCGCGTGCCCTCGTGTCCAAGCCGGTGTTCACCACGACGGTGCACTTCACCGACCGGCCGATCCGGGTCACCGGCCCGCGCCTGCCGAAGGGCGCCTACCTCGCCCGGCAGGACTTCTCGCCGGACAACACGGCGCTGTTCTTGCCGTCGTCCGACTCCACCCGCTTCCGGATCGGGGCGGCCGACGGTGGCGAGCCGGGCGGCGCGCTGCCCAACACCGGTGGCCCCGACATGGCCTGGCTGCTCCTCGGCGGCGGTCTCGTCGCCGTCGGCGCCGGTGGTGTCGGCCGCGCCCCCCCCCGCCGCCCCGCGGCCGCCTCCCCCCCCCCCCCCCCCGCCGCCCGCCCCCGCGGGGGCCGCCCGGCGCTGCTTTTCCCGGGCCGCCGCGACCGCGCCCCGGGCGAGCGGGAGCTACGGCGCCGACCACCGCGTGCTGCGAGCCATGCCGAGGGCCCGGTCCGGGCCCCGCCAGTTGGCCTGCATGAACAGCCAGGGTCGGGCGAACCACATGAAGCCGTCGACGTACTTCTTCGCCTCCCGCGTCACCGCGGGAGACAGGCCCCAACGCGGGTCGCCGACGCGCGAGGTCGGCGGGATGCCGAGGGTGACGCAACCGCGGCGGTCGGCGGTGGAGCCGCAGACCCGGGCGTTGTCGTTGACCCGGCTGCCCTGTGCCTCGACCTCCGGCCACATCATCCCGTTGCCGTTCTGCGCGGTGTCGACGACGAAGTGGACGCCCTTGACGCCGCGCTGGCGCAGGATCCGGGCGAGCTCGGCGCCGTAGGCGACGCTCTCCTCGGTGCCGACGTAGTGGGTGGCGTTGAGGGCGAAGCCGCGCGCGTGGGCGATGCCGTTCGCGAGCAGCAGGTCGGCGGCCTGGGTGGCGCGGGGCGCGCCCGTCTGGGGCGTGCTGCTCCAGTCGGCGGCGCCGGCGTCGAGGTAGACGCTGGTGTGGGGCTGCGCGGAGAAGGCCTTCACGGCATAGGTGATCAACGAGCTGGTCACGGCGCGGTTCGAGCACCACCAGAACGGCAGGTCCGGCTGGAGGATCACGGCGGTGTGCTGGCGGCCGAGGGCGCGGGCGGCGTTGCTGATCCAGCGACGGTAGGTGTCCTGGGCGCCACGGGACGGCGCGCGGCCGCCGCACACGGCGTGCTCCCACGGGTCCATCCGGAAGACGGCGAGCTGGACGAGGACCTTCGGGTCGCCGCCGGACGCGTTCTCGACGTACTCGCGCACGACCGAGCCGATCCGCTCCGGCGAGCCGCTCCAGTCGCCGAGCCACAGGGACTTCGGGCGCAGCGCGATCTTGCCGAGCTGCCGCCTCGTCTCGCCGCCGGCCGACTCGTAGGCCCGCCAGGTCTGCTCGAGGTCACCCCGGTAGACGCCCCAGCGCCGCTCGGCGAGCGGGTTGTCGAGGTTCTGCAGGTGTGCCGGCTGGGCGCGCTGCCAGACCTCCTTGTCGCGGACGTAGCGCCGCTGCTTCGGGGCCTGCGGCGTCGGGGTCGGCTGCTGCACCGGCAGCGGTGGCGGGGCGGCCTCGGGAGTGGCCGTCGTCGGCGGCGCGGAGGTGGGTGCCGCCGCGGGCTCCGCGGGCGACGGCTCCTGGTCGGCACACCCGGCAAGAGCGGCGGTGGCCAGCACGGCGACGAGGGACGCGAGGGCTCGGCGGACGGGGACTCCAGGGCTCAGCAGCATCGCGTCGAGGCTAACCCGGACGGCTGCTCGTCTCGAACTCGGCGCAGCCCTAGACTGGAGCTCGCTCCTGTTCCCGCTCCCCGGAGGTCTCGATGCCCTCGTTGCGCTGCCCCTGTGCCACCACCCTGCGTGCCGACACCGACGACGAGCTCGTCGAGAAGGTGCAGGAGCACCTCGCGGCCGAGCACCCGGGTCGGGAGTACAGCCGCGAGGAGATCCTGTTCATGGCGATGTGAGCCACCGGCCCACCGGCCACGCTCACACGATCCGGGGCAGCTCGCTGGCCTTGCCGGTGAACTGCGGCGCCCGCTTCTCGAGGAACGCCGCGACGCCCTCCTTGCCGTCGCCGATCGAGGTCCAGAACATGGCCAGCGAGTCGGTGAGGTGGGCCTCGAGCGGCTCGGCGGCGGCGCTGTTGCGGTACAGCAGCTGCTTGGCCAGGCCCAGCGCGACCGGCGAGCGGTCCGTGACGAACGACCGCGCCAGCTCGTACGCCGCCGGCAGCAGATCCTCGGGCTCGTGGAGACTGCGCACCAGCCGGCCGGCGAGGGCCTGCTCGGCGGTGAGGACGTCGGCCGAGTAGACCCACTCGAGGGCCTGCTGGATGCCGACGATGCGCGGCAGGAACCAGCTCGAGCACGCCTCGGGGACGATCCCCAGCCGACCGAAGACGAACCCGATCCGGGCCTTCGTCGAGGCCAGGCGCAGGTCCATGGCCAAGGTCATGGTGGCGCCGATGCCCACCGCCGGGCCGTTGATCGCGGCGATGACCGGCTTCGGCAGCGCGTGGATCGCCAGGGTGATCTTGCCGCCGGTGTCGCGGATGCCGTCGGCGAACGGTTGCTCGTCGTACGCCGCCCGGAACTCCTCGGGCGTCGGGGACAGCGACTCGTCGAGCCCGAACACGTTGCCCTCGGCGGAGAGGTCCATGCCCGCGCAGAACGCGCGCCCCGAGCCGGTCACGACGACCGCGCGCACGGCGTCGTCGCGGGCGTCGGTGAGGAACACCTCGAGCAGCTCGCGGGCCATGGTGAGGTCGAACGCGTTGAGCGCGTCGGGGCGGTGCAGCGTCAACGTGGCGATGCCGTCGTCGTCGACGTGCCAGGTCAGGGTCTCGTACACGGGTCCTCCGGGGGTGCGGTCAGCGGGCGAGGCCGGTGGCCGTGCAGAGATCGGCGGTGATCTCGTCGGTCCGGTCAGCGGCGATCTTGCCGAACAGCTGCTTCGCGCGCGCGGTGTCCCACGTGGTGTCGGCCCGGGCGAGCGGGACGGTGCACGACTTCTCCACCTTGGTCATCGCCAGCGCCCACCTGCCGGCATCGACCGGCCCGGTCGTCGTGCCGAACCGGAAGAAGTCGGGGACCGCGGCGTTCAGCTCCCACCAACGGACCGGGTTGAGCACCGACCAGGGGGACAACACCTCCTCGCCGACCGCGGCGATCACCTCACGCTGCTGCTGGACCCGCGCGAGGTCGGAGATCGGGCTGTACTTGCGGGCCCGCGCGTAGGCCAGCGCGGTCGCGCCGTCGACCTCCTGGCAGCCCTTCTTCACGTTGAGCCCGGAGTCCTTGTCGCGGATGCGTTGCCTCGGGCAGATCTCGATCCCGCCGACCGCGTCGACCACGCCGACGAGGCCGCCGAAGCCGATCTCGACGTACTGGTCGACGCGCAGCCCGGTCGCCTTCTCCAGGGTCTGGACGAGCAGGGGGGTGCCGCCCTTGGCGTACGCCGAGTTGACCTTGCTGGTGCCGAACCCGGGGATGTCGAGCGGCGAGTCGCGCGGGATGGACACCAACGTGGTCGGGCCGTCGCCGGTGTGCAGCAGCAGGATGGTGTCGGTCAGCTCGGACGCGGCATCGCCCGTGTGGAGCTTCCGGCGCTCCTCGGGCGACAGACCGGCGCGCGAGTCGCTGCCGACGAGGAGGTACGTCGTCCCGGGTTGCTCGGCCGGCCGCTCGGCGCTCGGCTCGAAGTCGACCTTCTCGACCTTGTTCCACGCGATCAGCGGCACCGCGACCAGGAAGACCAGCCACAGCACGAGGACCAGGAGCACCAGCCGCAGGTAGGTGCGCGGCCGCGTCCACCGGCTGCGGCCCCGCGTCCGGGGAGCCGGGGCAGGAGCTGGGGACGGAGCCGGACGGCGTCCGGACGGCGGCGGCGTGCCGCCGTACTGCTGTGCGGGAGGCAGTCGGGGCGGAGGCGGCGGTGGGGTGGCGCCGGGCCGCTGCTGGACCGGGATCCGGCGGGTGGGCTCGGGGTCGGCGGAGCCCCGTCGGCCCTCCTGCGCCCCGGGGCCGTAGACCCAGTCGAAGTCCTCGCCGCCGGTGCCCCCGGTGTCGTTGCCACGCCCTGCCATGCCCATGACGCTACCGTCAGGCCGTGAGCGAAATCGTCGCGGCCCGCACGCCGTCGTACTCCCGCATCGAGCTGGCCACGCTGACCTCACGGGCGCAGGCCAACCTGCTGGGCAACATCCACGGCGGCGAGGTGGTCAAGCTGGCCGACTCCACCGCGGGGGTCGTCGCCCAGCGGCACAGCGGGGGGCCGGCCGTCACCGCCGCGCTCGACGAGATGGCGTTCCTCGAGCCGGTCCGGGTCGGCGACATCGTCCGCACCATCGGCCAGGTCAACTGGGTCGGCACCTCCTCGATGGAGATCGGGGTCCGGATCGAGACCGAGCCGTGGGACGCCGCGGGCAAGGTGCTGCACGTCGGCTCGGCCTACTTCGTGTTCGTCGCGGTCGACGCCGCGGGCCACGGGCGGCCCGTCCCGGCGCTCGAGCCCGAGACCGACGAGGACCGCCGGCGCATGCACGAGGCGCAGGTGCGTCGCGCCCACCGGCTCGCCCGGCGCCAGGAGATCGACGCGATCCGCGCCCGGAGCTGACCCGGACCTGACCCGGACCTGACCCGGAGCTGATCAGTCCCGGGGCGTGGCGACCTCGGTGAGCGCCGCGGCGACGGCGTCGACCGCGGCGGGACGCGGGGGAGCGCCGTACGTCGAGAGCTGCACCCGGCGGTGCGCCGCCAGCGGCCGTCGTACGACGTCGCGGTGCTGGTGGGCGCGCAACGCCAGGCCCGGCAGCACGCTCACCCCGAGCCCGCTCACGACGAGGGACTGGACGGCGACGTAGTCGTCGCTCGCGAACGCGATGGCCGGGGTGAAGCCGGCGTCCGCGCACAGGTGGAGCAGCTCGCGGCGGCAGCGCTCGCAGCCGGTGATCCAGCCGGTCGTCGCGTAGGCGCCGAGGTCCACGTCGCCGTCGGGCGGTGCCGCGGACGCCGGCGTGACGAGGTACAGCGGGTCGTCGACGACCGGGACCGAGGTGATCTGGTCGGGCTCGGGCTGGTCGGGGTAGGCGAAGGTGAGCGCGAGGTCGGTCTGGCCCGCGCGGAGCAGCTCGTAGGCCTCCGGCGGCTCGGCCTCGACGAGGTCGAGCTCGATGCCCGGGTGCCGGGTCGCGAGCAGGGCCAGGGCGTCCGGGACCAGGGTCGCGGCGCCCGACGGGAACGCCGCGAGCCGGACCCGCCCGGACTGGAGACTGGTCGCCGCGGCGAGCTCGGCCTCGGCCCGGGCGAGCAGGCCGAGGATCTCCTCCCCGCGGCGCGCCAGCAGCTCGCCCTCCGGGGTGAGCCGGACGCCGCGACCGACCCGCTGGAGCAGCACCGCGCCGGTCTCGGCCTCGAGCCGGCGCAGGTGGTGGGAGATGGTGGGCTGCCCGTAGTGGAGGTGGGCGGCGGCCGCCGACACCGAGCCGGTGCGGTGCACCGCCACCAGGGCCTCGAGGCGGCGCAGGTCGATCATGCCGGCAGCCTATCGTTCGATGAGGTCGATGGAACGCAGTGAAAGGAACTATTGGACCGATGAGTGGTGGGTCGTCGACGATGGAGGCATGTCGAGCGCCGACCTGACCTTCGCCGACGTCCTCGCCGCTGCCGAGGTCGTCGGCGCGCACCTGCCGCCCACCCCGCTGCAGGCGCACCCGCTCCTCGACCAGGCGCTGGGCCGTCGTGTCCTGGTCAAGCACGAGAACGTGCAGCCGACGGGCGCCTTCAAGGTCCGCGGCGGCGTGCACCTGTCCGCGACGCTGACCGAGGCGGAGCGCGCCCACGGCCTGGTCACCTGCTCGACCGGAAACCACGCGCAGTCGGTGGCGTACGGCGCCCGCCTGGCCGGCGTGCGCGCGACGATCGTGATGCCCGCCGGCGCTCCCGCCGCCAAGTGCGACGCGGTCCGTGCGCTCGGCGCCGAGGTCGTCCTCGTGGGAGCCAGTCTCGGTGAGGCCGCCGAGCACGCCCGCGCCCGCGCCGCGGAGACCGGCGCCTCGTTCGTCTGCCCGACCGACCCGCGGATCATCCTCGGTCACGCCACGGCCTACCTGGAGCTGTTCGGTCAGGCGCCCGACGTCGAGACCCTGTTCGTCCCGATCGGCAGCGGCACCGGCGCCGCCGGCGCGTGCCTGGTCCGCGACGCGCTCGCCCCCGGCTGCCGGGTGATCGGCGTGCAGTCCGCAGCCGCTCCCGCCGGCTGGCACTCGTGGCGCACCGGCCGGATCGAGGCCGCGCCCGCCACGACCCGGGCCGCCGGCCTGGCCACGACGACCGGCTACCCGCGGACCCAGGAGATCCTGCGCGCCCGGCTCGACGACTTCGTGCTGGTCGACGACGACGCCATCGACGCCGCCGCGCGGCTGCTCGCCACCTGCGCCCACACCCTGGCCGAGGGGGCGGGCGCCGCGTCGCTGGCCGCCGCCGTCGCGACCGAGAGCGAGGGCACCGTCGCCGTGGTCTGCACCGGTGGGAACGCCTCGGCCGACGAGATCGCCCGGCTGGCCGGCTCGGTCGCAGCGGCCTGAACCGGTCGCTGCGGCCTGACCGGTCGCGGCGCGTCGCCGCCGGAGTGACGCGTGGGACTGGTGATACTGGGCGGGTGCCTCAGATCCCCGTCGACGAACGCGCCGCCCGGGTGCGGTTCCGCCGGGCCCTGACCCTGATGGCCTTCACGCTCGTCGTACCGGGCTCGGCCCAGCTGCTCGCCGGCAACCGGGCGATCGGCAGGCTCGCGCTGCGGGTGTGGCTGTTCTCGCTCGGCACCCTGCTGGTGGTCGGCGCCTGGAGCTGGTTCGACAAGGGCTTCGCGCTGGGCCTGGCGTTCAGCCCCACGGTGATGCTGGTGGTCCGGCTCTACCTGATCGTCGGCGCCCTCGGCTGGGCCGCGCTCTTCGTGGACGCCTGGCGGATCGGCCAGCCGCTCAGCCTGCGCCTCCCGCACCGCCGCGCCGTGGTCGGCGTCAACGGCATCCTCTGCTTCTCGGTCGCCGGCACCCTGCTCTTCGGCGCCCACCTGGCCGCCGCTCAGCGCGAGTGGCTGACCATGTTCGCCGACGGCGACCTGGGCAGCGCCCACAACGGCCGCTACAACATCCTGCTCATCGGCGGCGACTCCGGCAACGACCGCTGGGGCCTGCGCACCGACTCGATGACCATCGCCTCCGTCGACGCCACCACCGGTCGCACGGTGATGATCGGCCTGCCGCGCAACATGCAGAACTTCCCGTTCCGCAAGGGCAGCGTGATGGCCGAGCAGTTCCCCAAGGGCTTCAACTGCGACGGCTGCTACCTCAACGGCGTCAGCACCTGGGTCGGCGACCACACCCAGCTGTTCCAGGACTCCGCCCACCCCGGCCTCGACGCCACCGTGTCCGCCATCGAGGGCATCACCGACCTGGACATCAACTACTGGGTGATGGTCAACATGCGCGGCTTCGAGCGCCTGGTCAACGCCTTCGGCGGGGTCACCCTCAACGTCCGCCAGCGGATCCCCGTCGGCGGTCTCGGCGACGACGTCACCGGCTACATCGAGCCCGGCAAGCGCAAGCTCAACGGCCATGACGCCCTCTGGTACGCCCGGGCCCGCGAGGGCTCTGACGACTACTCGCGCATGGCCCGCCAGAAGTGCGTGTTCTCCGCGATGGTCTCCCAGGTCAGCCCGGCCCAGGCGCTGACCAACTTCCAGGAGATCGCCAAGGCCTCCAGCGCCATGATCCAGACCAACATCCCCGGCGGTGCGCTGAGCGACTTCGTCCAGCTCGCCCTGCGCGCCCGGACCCAGAAGATCTCCTCGGTCTCCCTCGTCCCGCCGCGCATCGACACCGCCCACCCCGACATCGACCTGGTGCACCAGATGATCCGCAACGCCATCGACCGCGCCGAGGGTGACCTCAAGGCCGCCAAGAAGGGCAAGGCGCCGGCGCAGCCCCAGGGCGACCAGGGCGGCGGCGACAAGGCCACCGAGCAGCCCGCCCAGCAGCCCGGCACCGTCACCGGCGGGTCGCTCGGCTCGCGCAACCAGGGCTACCAGGCCAACGAGACCGACGACGTCGCGGCGGCCTGCTGACTCCACGTCCGCGACACCCGGACGTGCCGATGTCCCCGCAGCCTGTTGGTTCTGCGGGGTTCGGGGCGGGGTGGCTACTCGTCGGGCGGGTGGACGGGGTGGGTGCCGCGGTGGTCGACCCGGAACCGGAACCCGTTGGGGCTGGTCCATACGTAGGACCCGGGCATGACGATGTCGTAGCGCCAGGCGGAGTGGGTCTTCGCCCGGTGGTGGCGCCGACACAGCGCCACTTCGTTGCAGGGACAGGTCGCGCCACCCTCGCCGTAGGGGCGGTGGTGGTCGATGTCGCAGCGTTGTGCGGGTCGGGTGCAGTGCGGGAACCGGCAGCCGTGGTCGCGCAGGGCGACGCGGACCTTGTGGCGCTCGGGGATCTCGTAGGAGTCGACGGGGACGTGCTCGGCCAGGTCGATGACCGGGCGCACGATGATGGTGGTGCCCCGGGTGCGTAGCCACTCGCGGATCTGCGCGGTGCTGATCGGGCAGCGGCCTTCCTCCCATCGGCCCACGGGGTTCGCGAACGGGTTCTCCCCGGCTGCCGTGATGGAGGTGTCGGTGAGGTGGACGTTCAACACCACCTTGCGCCCCGGCACCGTGGTCCCGGTGGTTGAGCTGTCTCCGGTGGTTGAGGTGCGAGCGCCGGTCCCGGTGGTTGAGGCGCGAGCGCCGGTCCCGGTGGTTGAGGTGCGAGCGCCAGCGAGCCTCGAAACCTCCGGGCCCTCCGGGCCGGGGAGGATGAGGTCGAGGGCGAGGTCTTGGCGGGCGAGCTCGGCAGCGGCCTTGGACCGCCGCACGTCCAGCGACGAGTCGTCGCCCAGCTTCCCGAGGACCTCGGCACGCCGTGCCACCGCGAGGTTGAGGTCGTACCCGTCGGCGGCATCGAGCAGCCCGTCGAGGTGGACCAGGCCGTGCTCGTCGACCTCACCGATGTCGAAGCGCCGCTGATCCGATGCGTTCCGCCGTTCGGTCTCGGCCTGCTCGGGGTTGAACCGCAGCACCGCTTCGGTGATGAGGCGTTGGAGCTGGGCCCACCCGACGCCGGAGGCGTTGAACAGCTGCCGGTCCACGAATCCGGCCGCTTCGGCACACAAGCCGTGGGTGAGGTCGGCGATGCGTTCGGCCCGCCACGGCGCCAGTCTCCCGGCGGTCACGGCGGCGTAGACGTTGGGCAGGCGCCAGGCGCATTCGACGACCCGTCCGACGTAAGCCTTGCCACCGTCGGGGGTGCGGCCGAGGGCCGCGACGAGTTCCATGACCGCGAACTCGGAGATCAGGGGTGCTCCGTCCCCGGCGATGGGGATGCCGGTGTCGAGGTAGCCCTCGGTGATGGTGGCGGCGCCTTCGGGTCCGGTGACGATGTGGTCGCCGGCCCATTCCACGATCCCGGCCCACTCGCGGACGAGGGAGGCCTGCCGGCCTTCGACCTCGGCGCGCAGCCCGGACAGCAGTGCTGTCGAGCGGTGCTGGGTTCCGAGATCCATGACTGGATGTTCCCACCCACCCCCGACACAACCCGAGGCCGCAAGCCCGCTTGTGGACTGGCGAAACCCGATCACGGGGGTGTGGAGAACCGACGTCACGATCGGTGACCGCAGGGGCGTCGGGGACCGCAGCCCGACCGCCGAACCCGGTCCCTCGTCAACCCTCTCGTTGCTGCCTTTCGGAACGCGACCGGCTATGCGGCCGCAGCCTCCCGGACAGTTCCGGCAGCACGGCCGGAGGTTTCGAGGCTCGCTGGCGCTCGCACCTCAACCACCGGCGGGGGCTCGCTGGCGCTCGCACCTCAACCACCGGCGGGGGCTCGCTGGCGCTCGCACCTCAACCACCGGCGGGGGCTCGCTGGCGCTCGCACCTCAACCACCGGCGGCGGCTCGCTGGCGCTCGCACCTCAACCACCGGCGGCGGCCTGCTGACCACGGGCGACCTCGCACCTCAACCACCGGCGGAGGCTCGCTGGCGCTCGCACCTCACCCGTCGCCGGGCGTGCACGCGAGCTGTTCGACCTCCGGGTCAGAGCGGCAGCGCGGCCACCACGGCGTCGTACGTCGCCCGGTCGGGGGCGGCGACGAGCCCGCCGGACAGCAGCTGCGGCTGCAGCGGCGAGCCGTCGTGCTGGCCGATGACGCCGCCGGCCTCGGTGAGGATGAGCGCGCCGGGCAGATGGTCCCACGGCATGCTGCGGCTGTAGAGGAGGGCGCGGGCGTCACCGGCGATCAGGTGCGGGTAGTCGACCCCGCAGCAGGCCCAGGTGAGCTCGAGCGTGCCCAGGTCGCCGAGCTCCCGGCCGACCCAGGAGCGCCGGGCGGTCCGGAACGGTACGTCGCCCTGCGCGGCCGTCACGCTCAGCCGCTCGCCGTTGCGCCAGGCGCCACCGCCGAGCTCGGCGACGTACGATGCCTCGAGCTGCGGCTGCCAGATCCAGCCGCGGGTCACCTCGCCGTGCTGGACCTCCGCGACCATGACGGCGTGGTCGGGGGAGCCGTTGACGAAGTTCTTGGTGCCGTCGACCGGGTCCACGGTGAAGGCGTGCTCCGCGGTCGCGAACCGGTCGAGCAGTGAGGGATCGGCCGCCATCGCCTCCTCCCCGAGCACGAGCGCGTCCGGGTACGCCGCCTGCAGCGCTGCCGTGATCAGCGCCTCGGACTCGTGGTCGGCGATCGTGACGAGGTCGCCGGGGTTCTTCTCGGAGACGTGCTCGTCGGCGAGGGCCTGGAACCGGGGGTTGATCACCTCCGCGGCGACGTCCTGGAGGAGGGTCAGCACGGCGGCAGTGTCCACGCGCTCACGGTAACGGGACAGCGGACGGCCTCGTGAGGTTGGGTAGGCTCATGCGCTTCACCGAGCACGAGCTGACCGCAGCACTCACCGGGGCGGCCAAGGTCGTGCTGGCCGCGGACCGCCGCTCCCGCAAGCGCGGTGTCGACGTCGACACGCTTTGGGAGCAGATGGACCGCTACCAGCGGTTCAAGGTCCTCGACGCCCTCGGCGACCAGGTGCTGCCGGTCCTCGTCGCCCTGCCCGACGTCGACGTCGCCCCCGGCACCCGGCCGACGTACGACGACCGCCAGGTCGCGGAGGTGGTCGAAGGTCTCCTGCAGGGCGGTCGTGGCCGGGTGCGTCGCGCGGTCGAGGTGAAGGCCCGCACTGCGCTGGTCCAGGCCGCTCTCGCGGCCATCCCGCCGCGCCTGGACCCCGACGCGCTGCTGACCGACGAGTCCTGAGCGACGAATCCTGACCGGGGCGACCTGGACAGTAGGGTCTGCTCCGTGCGTGTGCAGGCCGTCGTGGTGACCTTCAACAGGTTGGCGATGCTGCAGCGACTCGTCCCGCGGCTGCAGGAGATCGCCGGCCTGGAGCGGATCCTCGTCGTCGACAACGCCTCGACCGACGGCACGGGGGAGTGGCTGGCCGGGCTCGACGACCCCCGGGTCGACCACGAGACGCTGACGACCAACACCGGGGGAGCGGGCGGCTTCCACCACGGTCTCGCCCGGGCGGTGCGCGAGGGTGCCGACCTGGTGTGGCTGATGGACGACGACGGTCTGCCGGCCCCCGACTGCCTCGATCTCCTCCTGGAGCGCCAGGAGCGCGACGGCCTGGAGTTCTGCGGGCCGGCGGTGCTGGCCGAGCAGGACCCGTCGCGGCTCTGCTTCCCGATCCGGCTGCCCGGCGGGACCCGGGTCGTGCACGAGATGGCCGCGGTCGAGGCGGCCGCGCAGGACGGCCTGATCGACGACGTCGTGATCCCGTTCAACGGCGTGCTCGTCACCCGTGGGCTGGTCGAGCGGATCGGGCTGCCCCGCGAGGAGTTCTTCATCTGGGGTGACGACGTGGAGTACCTGTGGCGCGCCCAGCGGGCCGGCGCCCGGATCGCGACGGTCGTCGACGCCCAGTTCCTCCACCCGGCCACCGACGACCTCGGCACGCCGATGATGTTCGGGCGCACCACCTACAACCACACCCCGAGCGACCTCAAGCACTACTGCATGGCTCGCAACAACACGCTCAACCTGCGCACCTACCGCGGCTGGGTGCACGTGCTGCTGTTCTGGCTGAAGACCGTGTGGTTCTACCTGTTCACCCGGCCGGAGCCGGCCCGGATCCCGCTGAGCGCCCGCGCCGCGGCCGCCGGCCTGCGCGGCGACTTCACCGGTCACCGGAGGTACCTGCGATGAGCGCCCCGAGGGCCGCCGAGAAGGTGGCCGTCGTCGTCGTCACCTACAACCGCGCAGACCTGCTCGAGCAGATGCTCGCCGGTCTCGGTGCGCTGGACCGCGCTCCCGACGCGGTGTTCGTCGTCAACAACGCCAGCGCCGACCACACCCGCGACGTGCTCGCGGCCAGCACGCTGCCGGGCCTGGTGCCGATCCACACGACCGACAACCTCGGCGGAGCGGGCGGCTTCCGGCTGGGCCTGCAGACCGCCTACGACCAGGGCTACGACGTCATGTGGCTGATGGACGACGACGTCGTCCCGGCCCCCGACTGCCTGACCCGTCTCCTCGAGGCCGACGGCTCGTGCCTGGTCGCGGTCCGCGAGGACCGCGCGGGCGCGCTGGTCGAGAAGGCGGCGCTGCGCTTCGACCTGCGCAACCCGCTGGCGATCCGCCCGAAGACGGCCAGCATCGACTCGACGTACCCGACCCGGGCGGCGATGCCGGCCACCGTCGAGGTCGAGAACGTCGCGTTCGAGGGCTTCCTCGTCCGCCGCGAGGTGATCGACCGGATCGGGCTGCCCGACGCGTCGTACTTCATCTTCTACGACGACGTCGACTTCGCCATCCGCGCCCGGCGGGCCGGCTTCCCGATCCGCGCCGTCCGCGACGCCGTACTGGTGCGCCAGCTCGACTTCGACCAGCAGCACGACCTCGCGGGCTGGAAGGGGTACTACATGTACCGCAACCTGTTCGTCGTGCACTTCCGGTACGGCGAGAACCCGCTCGTGCGGCTCAAGCCGGCACTGATCGCGCTGGTCGTGGTCCTGCTCAGTCCGCTGCGGGGTGGTCGGGCCGAGGCACGGAACGTGACGCGAGCGCTTCGGGATGGCTGGCGGATGCGGGCTCGTCCGGCGCGCTGACCTCCGTCACCAGGCGGGCGCGCAGGCCGACCCGGTTGCCGGTCGCGATGCCGGCGATCCACACGGCGAAGGCGCCGAGCGCCGCCCCGGCGATCACGTCGACGAAGAAGTGCCAGCCCAGGTAGACGGTGGCGAGGACGGTCAGGCCGAAGAAGGTCCACGCGCTGATCCGCACCCAGCGGGCCAGCCTGACCGCCTCCACGATGAGGCAGATCGTCATCATGATGCCGACGTGCAGCGACGCGAACGCGGCGATCGTCTGGAGGCCGGACTCGCCGTGGGTGGCGAGGGTGTTGACCCGGTCGTCCCACATCGAGTCCGCGAGCCTGCTGACGTAGGTCTCGGGCAGGGCCGCGAAGGTGCTGCTGTCGGAGTAGATCGGGCCCACGGTGGGGACCAGCACGTAGAGCAGGGCGCCGAGGGCCCAGTCGACCGCGACCGCCGTGACGAACCACTCACCGGCGCGGGTCTGCCGGGTCCACACGAGCGCGATCGCGATGGAGACCGGCACCAGCGCGATCCACACGATGTAGACGGCCGAGAAGAAGTGGGCCGCGAGGCCGGTGCCGAACCACGCGTGCAGCACGGCCGCCGGGTCGTGCCCGGCGAACAGGAACCTGTCGAGGTCGGCCAGTGGGTCGTCGTAGAGGTTCTCGTGGACGAACGGAGCCATGCTCTTCACGTTGCGGAAGGCGGCGTAGCACAGGTACCAGGCGATCACGCCGTTGAGCGCGAACTTCCAGTGCGACAGCGGCCAGCGCTCGCGCAGCACCGTGCGGAACGTGGTGCGGAGCCGGCGCAGCCAGCCCGCCCGGGGCCGGCCGGCGCCCAGGAAGGTGCGCGGCACGACGTCGAGCGCGATCGCTCCGAGCACGATGGCGGGGAACCGGATGTAGCCCGGGATCAGGCTGTCGGGGTCCTTGATGGGGATGTCCTCGACCGCCGAGAACACCACGGTGAGCACGGCGAGCCCGAGGCCTGCGAGCCAGGCCAGTGCGAAGGAGGGAGCCCCGCGTCCGGTCGAGTGGTGGGTATACACCAGAACAGGATATTCGTCACCTGCCCCCGGGGGCGAACAGGGCACGACCGCGCGTCCGAATGGGGAACGGGGCGGCGGGTCCGTAAACTCACCGATCGTGTCTCTCACCTCGTCGAACCCCGACCTCCCCGATGTGGTCGTCGTCGGCTCCGGATTCTTCGGTCTGACCATCGCAGAGCGCTGCGCCGCCGACCTGGGCCTCAAGGTCCTCGTCCTCGAGCGCCGCTACCACCTCGGCGGCAACGCCTACAGCGAGTTCGAGCCCGAGACGGGCATCGAGGTGCACAAGTACGGCACCCACCTGTTCCACACCAGCAACGAGCGGGTCTGGGAGTACGTCAACCGGTTCACGGACTTCACCAGCTACCAGCACCGGGTGTTCGGCAAGTACCAGGGGCAGGTCTACTCGCTGCCGATGAACCTGGCGCTGATCAACAGCTTCTTCGGCAAGAGCCACACGCCCGACGAGGCCCGCGCCCTGATCGCCGAGCAGGCCAGCGAGATCGACACCAAGGACGCGAAGAACCTCGAGGAGAAGGCGATCAGCCTGATCGGGCGCCCGCTCTACGAGGCGTTCATCAAGGGCTACACCGCCAAGCAGTGGCAGACCGACCCCACCGAGCTGAGCGCGGACATCATCACCCGCCTCCCGGTGCGCTACAACTTCGACAACCGCTACTTCAACGACACCTACGAGGGCCTTCCGGTCGACGGCTACACCGCCTGGCTCGAGCGGATGGCCGACCACCCCAACATCGAGGTCCGGGTCGACACCGACTTCTTCGACGTCGCCGACGACTACAAGGGCAAGGTCCCGATCGTCTACACCGGCCCGGTCGACGAGTACTTCGGCAACTGCGAGGGCCGCCTGTCCTGGCGCACGGTGGACCTGAAGCAGGAGATCCTCGACGTCGACGACTACCAGGGCACCGGTGTGGTCAACGCCAACGACGCCGACGTCCCGTTCACGCGTGAGCTGGAGTTCAAGCACCTCCACCCGGAGCGGGCCGCCTCCTACAAGCCGGGGCGCACGGTCGTCGTCCGCGAGTTCAGCCGGTTCGCGGAGGAGGGCGACGAGCCCTACTACCCGATCAACACGGCCGAGGACCGCGCCAAGCTGCTCAAGTACCGCGACCTCGCGGCCAAGGAGCCGATGGTGCTCTTCGGTGGCCGTCTCGGCACCTACAAGTACCTCGACATGCACATGGCGATCGCGGCTGCCCTGTCCATGTACGACAACAAGCTCCGGCCACACTTCGCCGAGGGCGCCGAGCTGAAGAGCGGCGGGGTGGACGCATGAGCACGGCCGACACGGGCACGGCGATCGTGCAGCGTCTGCTGCAGCGCCAGATCCTGCCGCTGGACACCGACCCCGACGTCCTGCCGCTCTACCTCGACTGCGAGGAGCCCAACCTCGACGAGGACAAGTACGTCGTCGGCGGCTCGCGCGCGGCCAAGGAGCTCAACAACGCCTCGATCCGGCAGAAGACCTCGACCGGCCGCGCCGTCCGGCCCGACCAGGTCCTCTCCCGCACCGCCGTCCTGGTGCCGTCCGGCGAGAAGATCTCCTTCGGCACCTACTTCAACGCCTTCCCGGCCAGCTACTGGCGCCGGTGGAGCGTCGTCGACGCCGTCACCCTCACCGTGACGGTCCGCGGCTCCGGCGCCACCGTCATCGTCAACAAGTCGATGGCCAACGGCCGCCAGCAGAAGGTCGACAGCGGGGTCACCGAGGCCGAGGGGCCGACCACGCTGAGCTTCGAGCTGCCGCTCGGACCGTTCATCGACGGCGGCTGGTACTGGTACGACGTCGTGGCCGGCCACGGCGACGTCACCGTCGAGTCGGCGGAGTGGACCGCCGACGTCCCGGCCGACCAGCTGCGTCACCAGGGCCACGGCACCGTCGACCTGGCGATCACCACCATGAACCGGCCCGACTTCTGCGCCAAGCTGCTCGCCCAGCTGGGCACGCCGGAGCTGCTGCCCTACCTCGACACGGTCTTCGTGATGGAGCAGGGCACCCAGCTGGTCCGCGACAGCGCGTATTTCCCGGGCGCCGAGGAAGGCCTCGGGGGCCGGTTGAAGGTGATCCAGCAGGGCAACCTCGGCGGCTCGGGCGGCTACGCCCGGGGCCAGCTCGAGTCGGTCCGCAAGGGGACCGCGACCTACGCGATGATGATGGACGACGACGTCGTCTGCGAGCCCGAGGGCATCATCCGCGCCGTCACCTTCGGCGACCTGGCCAAGCGCCCGACCATCGTCGGTGGCCACATGTTCAGCCTCTACGCCAAGAGCCGGCTGCACAGCTTCGGCGAGATCGTCCAGCCCTACCGGTTCTGGTGGATGTCCCCGAAGGACGGCTTCCAGGACTGGGACTTCGGCGCTCGCAACCTGCGCTCCGCGCGGTGGCTGCACAAGCGCCAGGACGTCGACTTCAACGGCTGGTTCATGTGCATGATCCCGCGCCAGGTGCTCGAGGACATCGGCCTGTCGCTGCCGCTGTTCATCAAGTGGGACGACTCCGAGTACGGCCTGCGCGCCAAGGCGGCCGGCGTACCCACCGTCACCTTCCCGGGGGCCGCGGTCTGGCACGTCCCGTGGACCGACAAGAACGACGCCCTCGACTGGCAGGCCTACTTCCACCAGCGCAACCGGTTCGTCGCGGCCCTGCTGCACTCCGGCTACCCGCGCGGTGGGCGACTGCTCCAGGAGAGCTTCGCGTTCGACCTCGCCCACCTGGTCTCCATGCAGTACTCCACCGTGGAGCTGCGGATCCAGGCGCTCGAGGACGTCCTCGCCGGCCCGCACGGCCTGCACGGGATGCTCGGCACCCGCCTCGGTGAGGTCAACGCGTTCCGCAAGCAGTTCACCGACGCCCAGCTCCACGCCGACCCCGACGACTTCCCGCCGGTGCGCCGCGAGAAGCCGCCCCGCAAGGGCAAGGACCTCAGCGACGTCCCCGGCCGCCTGTCCAAGGCGATCACCGCGGGCCTGGCGCCGGTCCGCCAGCTGAAGAAGCCGCGCGACCTGTCCCGGGAGTTCCCCGAGGTGGAGATCCGGGCGATGGATGCCAAGTGGTACCGGATCGCGGGCTTCGACTCCGCGATCGTGTCGATGAACGACGGCACCTCGGCGGCGCTCTACCGGCGCGACCGCGAGCGCTACAAGGCGCTGGTGCGTCGTACCGTCCAGCTGCACAACCGGTTCCGCCGCGACTGGGACGAGATCGCCGCGCAGTACCGGGCGGCCCTCGGTGACATCACCTCGCCCGAGACCTGGGAGAAGACCTTCGCCCCGTGGACGGAGGGGGAGGGTCGATGACCGCGACCACACCCGACGAGGCCGGCCTGCCGCCGCTGCAGCCGCCCTCCTCGGACAACGGCCTGATCGGCGTCCTGCGCCGGCGCTACCTGCTCAAGCTGCTGGTGCGCCGGGAGATCAGCGCCCGCTACCAGGGCTCGTTCCTGGGTCTGATCTGGTCCTACATCAACCCGCTGACCCAGTTCTGCATCTACTACTTCGTGGTCGGCTTCATCTTCAACCTGCACGCCGACATCCCGAACTTCGCGATCCACCTGTTCGCCGGCCTGACGGTGGTGCACTTCTTCACCGAGACCTTCGGTGCCGGGACCCGGTCGATCGTGCGCAACCGGGCGCTGGTCGTGAAGATGGCCATGCCGCGAGAGATGTTCCCCGTCGCCACGATGCTCGTGTCGCTCTACCACGTCATCCCGCAGGTCGTGATCCTCATGGTCGCCTCGCTGCTCTCCGGGTGGACGCCCGAGCCCGTCGACCTGGTCGCGTTCCTGCTCGGCCTGCTCATCTGCGGGCTCCTCGGCCTGGCGGGAGCCCTGTTCTTCAGCGCCGCCAACGTCTTCTTCAGCGACTTCGGCAACATCGTGGGCGTCTTCAACAACTTCGTGCGCTGGGGCGTCCCGATGATGTACTCCTACGCGATGGTCGACCAGCGGTTCGGCGACTTCGCGAAGTACTACCTCTACAACCCGCTGGCCGACGCCGTGCTGCTCTTCCAGCGGGCCTTCTGGGTGGGCACGGTCGACGACCCGGACCATCAGGCCGTCGCGGCTATGCCCGAGCACCTGCTGCTCAACGGCGCGCTGATCGTGGTCATCGCGGCCCTGGTCCTGGGGGTCGCCCAGTTCGTCTTCAGCAGGCTCGAGAACAAGATTCCGGAGCGTCTCTGACATGGCCGCCTCGATCGTGGTGGAGAACGCCACCAAGTACTTCACCCTGCGCTACCACCGCACGTTCAAGGAGGTGGCGGTCGCCAAGGTCAAGGGGCGCCAGACCGCCGAGACCTTCCGGGCCGTCGACGACGTCTCGTTCACCGTCGAGCGTGGCGAGTCGGTCGGCCTGATGGGCCTCAACGGCTCCGGCAAGAGCACGCTGCTCAAGATGATCAACGGCGTGATGCGGCCCGACGAGGGTTCGATCCTCACCCGGGGACGGATCGCGGGCCTGATCGCCACGGGTGCCGGCTTCCACAACCAGCTCACGGGTCGCGAGAACCTGTTCCTCAATGCTGCGATCCTCGGCATGACCGAGCCGGAGATCCGCCGCAAGTTCGACGACATCGTCGAGTTCGCCGACCTCGGCTCCACCCTGGACGGCCCGGTCGGCCACTACTCGTCGGGGCAGAAGGCCCGCCTCGGCTTCGCCATCGCGATCCACGTGGACTCCGACATCTTCCTGGCCGACGAGGTCCTCGCCGTCGGCGACAAGCCGTTCCGGGTCAAGTGCATGAGGAAGATGCGCGAGATCCGCAACAGCGGCGATCGCACGCTGTTCTACGTCAGCCACTCGCCGGAGTCGGTCGTCAAGATGTGCGATCGCGTCCTGGTCCTGGAGAAGGGGCGCCTCGGCTTCGACGGCGACCCGGTCGAGGCCGTCCACTACCTGCGCTACGACGAGGAAGACGACATCGACGACGAGTCGCTCGCCAACGACATCTGAGCGTGCCGCGGCTCAGGCCGTGGGCGAGGGCCGTCGCCGGGCGGTGAGCGCGAGCACGACGGCGGCGCTGAGCGCGCCGAGGGTGCCGAGGACCTCGTCACCGAGCGTGTCCTCGTACGCCGTGCCGAGCTCGGTGCCGTTGCGGATGAAGGTCAGCCATTCGCCGACCTCCCAGCCGATGGCGAGCACCGCGCCCAGGCCGGTGACGGCGACGACCAGCACCCAGGTGGGGGACAGTCGCCGCGCCAGCAGCAGCCCGAGCCCCCCGCACAGCAGCGCCCAGTTGGCGAAGTGGTTGAGGTCGTCCCACCACGCCACGGCGTCGTAGAGGTCGAGGCTGTTCCCGGTCACGTCGATCAGGAACGGCACCATCACGAGCGCGAAGGCGCCCCACGGCACCGGCCCCGCAGGGGCGGTGTGCCGCGTGCGCAGCCACCACAGCGCCGGCACGAGCAGCATCAGCAGGGGGTAGGCGACCAGGCGCGCCCCGAACGCCTTGCCGTCGAACCGGTCGATCCCGGGCACGAACGCGGCGACCGCGAGCTGGGCGACGGTCGCGGCAAGGACGAGGCCGGGGACCCACCAGGGGCAACGGCGCGCGGCAGGGGCGGGCATGCGCGCAGCCTCGCACAACGCCGCGCCGGAGGGGCCCGGAACGGGCTCAGGTAGCCCACCTGCGGGCCGATGCACAAATTTGCATGCGCTCGGCGTGTCGAGTGGAAATTACACGATTGTAGTTACTCACGATCTCTTCCCAGGCGCATGTGACGCATGTGAAAGTTGCTACTCGTGTGACACCTTCCCCGCACACACGTCTGGAGCTAGAGCTATGTCGCCGTACCCCACGGAGATCCCCGAGCACACCCGGCGCAGCCGGTTCGTGACCCTGTGCCAGCAGTCGCTGGCGCTCGCCGTCGTCGTCGCCGTCCTCACCCCGGCCGCGCGTACGGTGACCATGGAGGTCCGCCCGGCCGAGCCGGGCGCCACGTCCGCGCCGAGCACCGTCAGCCTGCAGGCCGCGACCACGCCGCTGACGGTGCCGACAGCCACCGTCGACCCCACCGTCAGGTCGTACTCGCTGACGCCGTCGCCGGCTGCCGTCAGCGGCCGGGTCACGCTGCACGGCAGCGTCAAGGAGCTGGCCGACGGCGGCGACAAGGTCACCAGCGACGCGCTGCCCGTCGAGGGCTACGGCACCGTCGGGGTGACGTGGGCGCACGGCACCGACGTCCCCGAGGACGGGATCACCGTCAACGTCCGCACCCGCACGGGCGATGCGTGGAGCGGCTGGACGACGGCGGAGTACCACGACGAGCACGGCCCGGACCCCGACAGCGCCGAGGCCCAGCGCTCGCGCCCCGGTACCGAGGCCGTCCTGGTCGGCGACGTCGACCAGGTCCAGGTCAAGGTCGAGACGGCCGACGTCGCGCCGGCCGACATCCAGGTCGCCGTCATCGACCCCGGTACGCCGGCCGCCACGGCGAAGGAGGGCCCCGCGCTCTCGTCGGGCGCTGCTGCCGCCACCACCTCGGGCGAGACGAGCGCGCGGCCGGGCGCCGACGGCGCGATCGCGTTGCAGGCGGCCACGACCGGTGCACCGCAGCCTCAGATCTACTCGCGGGCGCAGTGGGGCGCACCGGAGGACGCGAGCTACAAGCCCAAGTACGGCACCATCAGCGCCGGCTTCGTGCACCACACCGTGAACGCCAACGACTACCGACCCGAGGACGTGCCGGCGATCCTGCGCGGCATCTGGAAGTACCACGTCAAGACCCGGGGCTGGAGCGACATCGGCTACAACTTCCTCGTCGACCGGTTCGGCCGGATCTGGGAGGGACGCGCCGGTGGCGTGGACAAGCCCGTCGTCGGTGCCCACACGCTCGGCTACAACGACTACTCCTTCGCGATGTCCGCGATCGGCAACTACGAGACCGCGCAGCCGACGCAGGAGATGCTCAACGCGTACGGCGCCCTGTTCGCCTGGAAGCTCTCCCTGTCCGGCGTCGACGCCGCGTCGATGAGCCAGCAGGTCGGCAAGAGCAGGTTCGCCGCGATCAACGGACACCGCGACGCCGGCAAGACGGCCTGCCCGGGCAAGTACCTGTACGCACAGATCCCGGCCATCCGGTCGCTCGCCGCCCAGATCCAGCAGGGCGCACTCCTGGGCCAGCTCAACGGCAACTACATCGGCTCGGCCAACCCGGACATCGTCGTGCGCAAGGCCTCGACGGGCCGCCTGGTCCTCCACGACCTCGACCGGGTCGGCGGGCGGTGGGCGATCGCGGCGACCGTCAAGACCAACGTCTCCGCGCCCTGGGCCAAGCAGGTCCTCCGCGTCGGCGACTGGGACGGCGACGGGCTCAACGACCTGATCGTGATCCGCAAGAGCGACAAGGCGCCCGTGCTGTTCCGCGGAGCCGGCGGTGGCATGTTCCAGCCTGCCCAGGTGCTGCCGGGGAGCTTCGGGGGGGTGAAGCTGCTCGCCGCTGTCGGGGACATGACCGGCGACAAGCTGCCGGACCTGATGGGCCAGCCGAAGGGAGGGCAGATGCAGGTCTACCCGGGCAACGGCGTCAACGGGTTCCAGGCAGCCGTGCCCGCCGCGGGGCAGGTCACGGGCAAGCGACTCGTCCCGGTGGGGCGCTGGAACAAGGACGGGGCGCCCGACGCGCTCGTCAGTGACGGTACGACGCTGTCGCTGTACACCAGCATCCTGCCGGGCGGGTGGGCCGCTGCGAAGGCCATGAAGTCGGGCGTTCCCGGCTACGACTGGGTGATCGGTCTCGGGCCGATGGCCAGCGGCGGCAAGGTCGTGGTGGTGCGCGACAAGGCCACCGGAGCGGTCTACGCGCTGGAGAAGGTCAAGGCCAAGAAGCTCGGCTCGCCGATCCTGCTCAAGAAGCGCAAGAAGTACGACCTCGCGGGCTAGCCCCGCGAACCGATCCGTCCTGGTCGTTCAGGCGGGGAAGCGGGCCGTGGCGTGCTCGGCGACGTAGGTCGCCTCGAGCCGCTCCGGTTCGGCCCGGACGACCAGGATGAGTGAACCGCCCGCGAGGAGCGGTTCGCAGAGGATCGCCGGCTCCGTGACGGGGTCGGCGACCGCGAGCAGGCGGCCGTCGCCGACCAGACCGGTGCCGGCCGCCTCGCTCCACAGCTGGGCCTGGCTCAGCTGCCGCCCGCCGGTCTCCACGGCGGGGTCGTCGGCCTGCGGCGGGTCCCAGGCCGAGAACGCGTCGGGCTGGGACCAGATGTCGACGCCGACGTCGACCACACCGGCCGGGACCGGCTCCGGGAACCGAACGCCCAGCGGCAGCAGCGCGCAGGCCAGCACGGCCAGCTCGCCGCTCCGGTCGGCCCAGTCGGCCAGGCTGTCGGGTCCGCACACGACGGCAGCGAGATCCGTGGTGGCGGTGTCCGTGCTCGTCGTGACGACCAGGCCGCAGTTCCAGGCGGCGCCGAGGAAGACGGTCCCGAGCCAATGCGGCGGCAGGTCGATCGCGACCCGGTCGCCACGTTCCAGGCCGAGCTCGTCGACGAGCAGCGAGCTCGCCTTCGCCACCCAGTTCGCCCACGTGGTCACGGACAGCTCGACCCGTTCGCCGCTCGCCTGGTCGTAGAAGGTCACCAGCGGCTGGCCCGGGTCGTTGCGCAGGCGGGCGGCCAGGACGGCGGGAAACGTGGTCAACGTCGTCACGGGCCGAGCCTAGGGTTCGGTGGTGTCGCGGTGGGTCATAGGGTGCGGCCATGGTCCTCGACGAGATCCCCGGCTTCTGGGCCGTGGTCCCCGCCGGCGGCGCCGGCACGCGGCTGTGGCCGCTGTCGCGCTCGCGTGCGCCGAAGTTCCTCCACGACCTCACCGGGTCCGGTCGGTCGCTGCTCGAGCAGACCCACGACCGGCTCGCCCCGCTGGCGGGGGAGCGGGTCCTCGTCGTCACGGGGGAGGCCCATCGGGCGGCAGTCCGCGACCAGCTCGCGATGCTGCCCGAGGACGCCGTCGTCGCCGAGCCCAGCGCTCGCGACTCGATGGCCGCCATCGGCCTCGCCGCCGCGCTCCTCGAGCGCCGGGGCGCCGAGGTGATGGGCTCCTTCGCCGCCGACCACGTGATCGCCGAGCCGGAGCGGTTCGCCGCCTCCGTCGCCGCCGCGGTCGCCGCAGCCCGCGACGGCTGGCTGGTCACCATCGGCATCGAGCCGACCTTCGCGTCGTCGGCGTTCGGCTACATCCGCGAGGGCGAGGAGCTCCCCGGTCACCCGGCTGCCCGCCGGGTCGTCGAGTTCGTGGAGAAGCCCTCGGTCGCGGTGGCCGAGGAGTACCTCGCGACCGGCCAGTACCGCTGGAACGCCGGCATGTTCGTCGTGCGGCCCTCGGTGCTGCTGGACCTCCTCGCCGAGCAGGACCCCGACTTCGCCGCCACCCTGCGCACCATCGCCGCCGAGCCCGACCGCCTCGGCGAGCTCTGGGAGAGCCTCCCGAAGATCGCGATCGACCACGCCGTCGCCGAGCCGGCTGCGGCCGCCGGCAAGGTCGCCACCATCCCGGGCGGCTTCGGCTGGGACGACGTCGGCGACTTCGACTCCCTCGCCACCCTCCTGGGCGGCGCGGACACCTGCAGCGTCCTCGGCGACCCGGCCCTCACCCAGCTGATCGACGCCAGCGGCATCGTCGTCCCCGGCTCCGGCCGCACGGTCGCCGTCATCGGCCTCGACGACATCGTCGTCGTCGACACCCCCGACGCGCTCCTCGTCACCACCCGGGCCCGCGCGCAGGAGGTCAAGAACGTCGTCGCCGCGCTCAAGCAGAAGGGCCGCACCGACCTGGTGTGACGCGCTCGCGCCATGGGCATCGCGGCCGGTCGTCGGCGGGAAGTGTGGGCGACGGAGCGGAGAGAGCGAGGGACGAGCGACCGGAGCGGAGGAGCCGAGTCTTCCCGCGAGCCGGCTGTCTTGCCGCCACGTGGGCGGTGTCCCTGGGCAACCCGACCGCGTGCGCGGCAGCGTGGCGGAGCGAAGCGACGACGCGCTCGCGCCGTCTACGCCATGGGGATCGCGGCCGGTCATCGGCGGGAAGTGTGGGCGACGGAGCGTAGAGAGCGAGGGACGAGCGACCGGAGCGGAGGAGCCGAGTCTTCCCGCGAGCCGGCTGTCTTGCCGCCACGTGGGCGGTGCCTCTGGCAACCCGACCGCGTGCGCGGCAGCGTGGCGGAGCGAAGCGACGACGCGCTCGCGCCGTCTACTCAGTACGCGTAGGGCTCCGGGGCGTCGGTGAACGGGTACTTGGCCATGAACTTCTCCAGCGCGGCGCCGCTCACCTCGGAGCAGTACTGCCACGAGCCGTACTGCTTCTGGGTGTCGCGGTCGACGCGCCAGTGCGTGAAGGCGATGTGCTGGCCCTTCGGGAAGGACTTGCCGACCTCCTTCTCGTCCGCCTTCGTCCACGGGGCGACCTTGAACTTCAGCCGCTGGTTGGTGTCGTTGGCGTCCATCACCTTGGCGATCGCGCGCATGGCCGAGACCTCGGCCGAGTCGTCGCCGGCGGTCGTGTCGTACCACAGGATCGTGTAGCCGTGCTCGAGGTTGTGGACGAGCTGCTCGAGCTCGGGGCGCGAGTCCTCGGTGTAGAACCGGTCGCCGATCGGAGCCGGGGCGACGCCTCCGACGTTCCAGTGCGCGCCGTACGCGACCGGTGACTCGGTGTAGGTGACCTGCTGGCCCTCGGGCACGTGCTCCTGGTTGCCCGTGGCCTCCTTCTCGGTGATGTCGCCGCAGACGCTGGCCTTGGCGCCGATCTCGGCGACGCTCTTGCCCTTCCACTTCTGGTCGTTGACCGTCTCGCGGACCTTCGGGTAGAGCGCGGCTCCGACGATGATCAGCGCGACCACGACGCAGACGCCGACGATGGCCATGCCCTGGCGCTGGTCGGCACGCTTCTGCTTGCGCCGGATGTCGTCGATGACCTGGCGGCGGTCCGACTTCTCGGACTTGCTGGACTTGACCACGTGCGGGCTACCTCGTCTTGGTCGTGTGGGGCGTGCGCGGGAGCACCCCCGTGCGGCGAACGCGGTGAGTCTACGGAGTCACCGGTCGAAACTGCAGGTCGGTGCCGAGATCGCCGGTGTCCGTGCTCTCCCAGCCGTGGGCGAAGGCGACGATGTCGGCTGCGGCGCGCCGCTCCCGCTGCGCGGTCACGGCGGCCGGGGCGCTCGCGCGGGCCGTGATCCCCGCGCGCGCGAGCGCGGCGACGAGCTCCTCGGCCGCCACGGGGCTGCCGAACGGCGCGCGCGCGGTCGGGTGGCCGGCGACGGCCTGGACGACGGCCTCCCGGGCGCCGTACCCGAAGAGGTCGGCGCCCTCGGCCCGGATCAGGGCGCGGGCGCCGGGACCGTCGTCGCCGGGAGCGAGCACCAGGTCGCCGCGCCCGCGCAGGACCGCGCACGGGCGGGCGCCGAGCTTGCCCTGCGCGAGCTCGACGGCGGAGGCGATCTCGTCGGCGACGGCGGGAGCGGTGACGGCGAGCTCGTTGCCGTGGGCGTCGACGCGCCCGGCGAAGGACTCGAGGACGGCCACGCCTGCGGCGCCGATCGCGATGTCGGTCTGACCCTCGCGCCAGGGGCGGCCGGCGGTGTCGGTGACGACGACGCCGACGTTGACGCCGCGTCGCTCGGCCACCGCGGCCCGCAGGCGACGCGCGGAGGCGTCGGGGTCGAGCGGCAGCAGGACCACGGATCCGGCGACGACGTTGGACGCGTCGACGCCGGCCGCGGCCATGGTGAGGCCGAGGCGGTTGCGGACGATCCGGGTCGGTCCGCGGAGCGCGACGATGCGCTCGGTCTCGGCGTCGATCCACGCGTCGCGGTCGCCGGACTCGACGCGGCCCTCGGCCTTGCTCACCACCTTGCTGGTGACGACGAGGACGTCGCCGTCGACGAGGTCGTCGGGGCCGAGGGCGGCGAGCAGTGCGGTGGCGAGGTCGTCGCCGGGCCGGATCTCCGGCACGCCGTCGGGGGCGGTCACGCTCAGCGTCATCAGCGCACCAGGTCGATCGCGGCCGCGGCCATCGCGGCGGTCGCGTCGTGGTCGGTCATCATCAGCGGTACGGCGGCCGCGCGGATGCCCGCCGCCTCGAGCCGGCCGACCTGGCCGGCGTCGCGCTCGTCGACCAGCCAGCCGTCGAGCACCCCGCCCGCCGAGCGGGCGCCGTAGTTGAGGCCGACGCCCGCGGCACTCACCTCGACGCCGATCGAGGTCAGCATCTGCTCGGCCATGCCGCGCACGTGGGTGTCGCCGACGATGGGGGACAGGCCGACCACCTTCGCCTCCGTCGCCCGTACGGCGTCTCGCAGGCCCGGGACGCCGAGGATGGTGCCGACGGACACGACCGGGTTCGACGGCGGCAGCACGACGAGGTCGGCTCCGGTGATGGCGTCGATCACGCCGGGCGCGGGGGTGGCCTGGTCGAGGCCGACGAACACGACCTGCTCGGCGGGGACCTCCGCCCGCAGCCGGACCCAGTACTCCTGGAAGTGGACGACCCGCTTCCCGCTGACGCTCTCCGGGGCGGCGACGGCGACGTGCGTCTCGACGCGGTCGTCGGTCATCGGCAGCAGGGTCAGGGTGTCGCCGTACCTCGGCGCGAGCCAGCGCTGGCACAGCGCTGCGGTGACCTGGGAGAGCGGGTACCCGGCGTCGAGCATCTGGGTGCGCACCAGGTGGGTGGCGATGTCGCGGTCGCCGAGCCCGAACCAGGTCGGCTCGACGCCGTACGCCGCCAGCTCCTCCTTGGCGCTCCACGTCTCCGCCCGCCGGCCCCAGCCGCGTTCGAGGTCGATGCCGTCGCCGAGGGTGTACATCACGGTGTCGAGGTCCGGGCAGACCTTGAGGCCGTGGATCCACCAGTCGTCGGCGTTGTTGGCGACCACCGTGACGTGGGCGTCCGGGGCCACACCCGGTAGGGTTCCGGCGGCGATGCCGTGGAGCAGGCCCTGCAGGAACCGGGCTCCGCCCATGCCGCCCGAGAGGACGGTCAGCTTCCGCAGCGGTCGGCCGATGGATCCACTGGCTGCCAGGTCAGGTGTCGAGTCCACGGGGGACAACTGTGCCGTGCCCGGAAAAGGCAGCGTGCACGGGGCTGCCTATAGCAGACTCAGCCTTGACTGTTTGGGTATGACACGTATGTAATTCAAGTGATGTCGTTCGGGGCATCGGGTCGAAGTCGTAAGGGGCGAACGTCGTGAGGGAACTGTTCCTGGTCGAGGCAGAAACCGATGAGCTGGGGTGGCAGGAGCGTGCGTTGTGCGCGCAGACCGACCCCGAGGCTTTCTTCCCGGAGAAGGGAGGATCGACGCGCGAGGCCAAGAAGGTCTGCCAGACCTGCGAGGTGCGCGTCGAGTGCCTCGAGGCGGCGTTGGGCAACGACGAGCGCTTCGGCATCTGGGGCGGCATGTCGGAGCGCGAGCGTCGCAAGCTGAAGAAGCGCGCCGTGTGAGCCCGTCTGAGACGTGCGAGGAACGAGCACGGCTCAGACACAAGGCGAAGGTTGAGCAAGCGCGCGACCGAGCCTGCGAGGTCGCGGTAGCGAGTCGAAACCCAGTCGGAGACGCGCGAGGTACCGCCCCGTTCCGACCAACGATGTGCCCCCTTCACATCAACGGTCGTAGGGTCTGACCTCGTGTCGCAACAACCCGAGGTGGCTGTCCTCCTGGTCAGCCACGACGGCAGCTCGTGGCTGCCGGCGGTCCTCGACGGCCTGATCGCGCAGACCACGCCCCCCGCGCGCGTCGTGGCCGTCGACACCGGCAGCAAGGACGGCAGCGCCGACCTGGTCCGGGCCGCGCTGGCCGACCGGCTGCCCCTCGAGCAGCGCTCGCTGGCCGGCGACACCGGGTTCCCCGACGCTGTCGCTGAGGGCCTCCTCGTCCTGGCCGAGACCGGCACCGAGGGGCCCGGCCCGGAGTGGGTGTGGCTGCTCCACGACGACGCGAATCCCGCGCCGGACGCCCTCGCCGCGCTGCTCGCGGCGGCCGCGGCGCGTCCCGACGCCGACATCCTCGGTCCCAAGCTGCGCGAGTGGCCCTCGCTGCGCCGGCTCCTCGAGCTCGGCGTCACGATCAGCGGCACCGGCCGGCGCGAGACCGGCCTCGAGCGTGGCGAGTACGACCAGGGTCAGCACGACCAGGTCCGCGAGGTGCTCGCGGTCAACTCCGCCGGCATGCTCGTGCGGCGCCAGGTCCTCGAGGACCTCGGCGGCTTCGACGCCGCGCTGCCCATCTTCGGCAACGACATCGACCTCGGCTGGCGTGCCGCCGCGGCCGGCCGCACCACCCTGGTCGTCCCCGACGCGGTCGTGTTCCACGCGGAGGCCGCCCACCGGGGGATCCGCCGCACGCCGCTCACCGGACGGCACATCCACTTCCAGGAGCGGCGCGCCGCCCTGTTCACGCTGCTCGCCAACGGCCGAGGTGCCACCCTGCCGCTGCAGCTGCTGCGGTTGACCCTCGGCTCGCTGCTGCGCGTCCTCGGGCTGCTCGGCGTCCGGGCGGTCGGGGAGGCGCTCGACGAGCTCGCTGCGCTGGTCTCCGTGCTGCGTCACCCCGGCCAGGTCCGGGCCGCCCGCCGCGCGCGGCGCGCGGCGGCATCGGGCGGCACCGACCGGGCGCGGGTACGACGCCTGCTCGCCCCGTGGTGGCTGCCCTACCGGCACGGCCTCGACCTCGCCTCCGACCTCGTCGCCGCCGCGACCAACCAGGCTGCTGACGTCGCCGAACGCCGCCGGATCGCGGCCGCCGAGCGCGACGCGGCCGCCGGACCGCCGCCGGCCCGCCACCGCGACGAGGACGAGGACTTCGCCGACACCGGCATCGTCGTCCGCTTCCTGACCAACCCGGTCGCCGTCGCGACCGCGGTCACCGTGCTGGCGCTGCTCATCGGCGTGCGCGACGTGGTCGGCGGCATCGCCGGCGGCGCGCTGTCGCCCGCGCCGGGCAACGTCGGCGAGTGGTGGGCGCTGCACCTCGAGGGTCGGCACCCCATCGGCTTCGGCAGCGACGTCCCGGCGCCGCCGTACGTCCTGCCGCTCGCGGTGCTCGGCCTGCCCTTCGGCCCGTCGCTGCTGATGTCCCTGCTGATGGCGTTCGCCGCGCCGCTCGGGCTGTGGGGCGCGTGGCGGTTCCTGCGTGTCGTCGCTCGCCTCGTCACGCCGTACGGCGCCCCGCGCTGGCTGCTCCTGTGGGGCTCGCTCACCTGGGCGCTGGTGCCGCTGGTCGCCGGCGCCTGGGGCGGCGGCCGCTGGGGGATCGTCGTCGCCGCGGCCGTGCTGCCCTGGCTGGCGCATGCCGCCCTCGGTTTCGCCGACCCCGACCCCGGCCACCGCTGGCGCGCCGGCTGGCGCACCGGTCTCGCGCTCGCGCTGCTGACCGCCGTCGCGCCACCGGCGTGGCTGGTGGTCACCCTCCTCGTCGCGGTCCTGCTCGGCCTCGCCGTGCGGCTGCTGCCCAGCGAGGTCGGGGACCGCTCGGTCTGGGGACCTCCCGTCGCCGCCCTCGTCGTCCCGCTCCTCGTGCTGCTGCCGTGGTGGCTGCCCGCCCTGTTCGAGGGCGGGCTCGCCGGCACCGTGCTCGACGTCGGCCGCTGGCCGACGGCCGCGACCTCCGGCTGGGACCTGCTGGCGGGTCGCCTCGGCGGGCTCGGCGCACCCGCCGCGGTCGGTCTGGTGCTGCCCGTGCTGGCGGTGCTGGCCCTGCTGCCGCGCGCGACGCGGATCCCGGTCGTGGTCTGCTGGCTGGTCGCCGCGGTCACGGCCGTGGTCGGCGTACCCCTGGCCGTCACGACCATCGACATCGCCGGCCCGGTCGGGCAGCAGCCCGGCCTCGGCGCCGTCCTGCTGGTGCTCCAGGGGGCCTGGATCACGGCGATCCTGCTGGGCGGCCTGTCGCTCCACCACCTCGGTGACCGGCCGAAGCCGGCGCAGGCCGCGCTCGCCCTGTCCGGTGTCGCCGGGCTGGTCGCCCCGCTCGTGGGGCTCGTGTGGTTCGCCGGCTGGGGCGCCGAGGAGCTCGACGACCCGGCGCCGTCCGACGTCCCGGTCTACATGGCCCAGCGTGCCGAGCGGGCCGAGCAGGACGGCGTGCTCGTGCTGCGCGGCAGCACGGACGCCGGACTGCGCTACGACGTCCACCGCGGGGACGGCCCGACCGTCGGGGAGGACGAGATCGCCGCGCTGACCCCCGAGGACGAGCAGGTCACCTCGACGATCCGGTCCCTGGTGACCTCGCCCGACCCGGACGCCGCGGCCCGGCTCGCCGACCTCGGCATCCTCTACATCGTCCAGGCCGCGCCCGCCGACGGTTCGGTGGCCGCCAGCCTCGACGCGACCGCCGGTCTGGTGCAGGCCAGCTCCGAGCGCGGCACCCGCGCCTGGCAGGTCAGCCCCGAGCCGGGCCCCCTCCCGTCCCACCACGCGTGGCTGCGCTGGCTCCTGCTGCTGGTCCAGGCCGTCGCGATCCCGGTGCTGGTCGTGCTCTGTCTCCCGCCGCTGCGAAGGAACCGCGATGAGTGAGTCCAAGCCCGCAGGCCGCCGCGCGGCGGTCGTCCGCCGTCGGCGGGTCGACGTCCTCGTCGCGCTGGCGATCGTGCTGCCCGCGGTCGTGGCGCTGGCGATCGGCGCGATCGGCGACGAGCAGTCCCCGGTCGCCGGTCCGCAGCCGCCGACCACCGCCGAGCTCACCTCCGCCACGGTGGTGTGCCCGGGCGGCACCCGTCCGGCCAGCACGGCCCGCGTCGGACGTGCGCCCGGTGTCGCCGGTGGCGAGCTGGCGGTCCTCGCCGCGGCGCAGGACGGGGCCGAGACCGTCGCCGGGGCCCCGGTGAGCGTCGAGGCCGGCAGCACGGCCGTGGTCCCGGGCAGCGCCGGTCCCGTCGTCCTCGACGGCCGCGGCGCCGCGGCGCCCGGCATCACCGCCGGTCGCGACGACCCGCTCGCCGTGCCTGAGTGCCGCACCCCGGCCTACGACGAGTGGCTGGTCGGCCTCGGCGCGACCGCCCGCTACGCCACCACCTTGGAGCTCGTGAACCCCGACGACGGCGAGGCGGTCGTCGACGTGGCGCTGTACGACGCCGACGGACCGGTCGAGGAGCCCGCACTGCGCGGCATCCAGGTGCCCGCCCACGGCGTCCAGCGCGTCGACCTCGCCGCCTCGGCGCCCCGACGCGAGATGACCGCCGCCCACGTGAACGTCACCCGCGGCCGGGTCACCGTGACCGCGCGCACCACCCGCGACCAGCTCGGCCGCGGCCGGGTGACCACCGACTTCCTGCCGACCCAGGCCGCTCCCGACACCGACAACCTCATCCTCGGTGTGCCCGCCGGTGCCCGGGCCGCGACGCTCTCCGTCGCCAACCCGGGTGACGACGAGGTCCGGGCACGGGTCCGGCTCGTCACCGCCGACGCGACCTTCACCCCGACCGGCGCCCCCGAGCTGTCGGTCCCGCCGCACGCCCTCCGGGAGGTCGACCTCGGTGCCCTGCTCGCCGGCGACGGCGGCGCCGGTGTGGTGGGCCTCGTCGTCGAGTCGGCCGAGCCGCTCGTCGCGTCGGTCCAGCTGGTCTCACGCGGCGACCTCGTCCTGCTCGCGCCCGCGATCGAGGTGCGCGAGCCCACCGCCACGGTCGTGCCGCCGGGGGAGAAGACCCTGCTGCTCGGGCACGCGATCCGTACCGGCGTCGTCCACGTGACGTCGTACGGCGCGGACGGGGCGGTGCTCCGCGAGGACCAGGTCGAGGTCGCCCCCGACCGGGCAGCCTCCCTCGCGCTGCCGCCGGAGGCGGTGCTCGTCTCGATCGAGCCGCGCAACACCCGCATCGCCGGCGTGGTCTCGCTGCCCGCGAGGGGTGCCGAACGCGGGCTCGCGACGCTGCGGATGCGGCCGGCCGAGACGCACGCCCGGATCCCGGCGGTCTCGCCGGAGTGATCGCGGCCCCGGCCGCGGCCGGTCAGTCGTCGTCGAGGTCGGAGGGGTAGCGCGGGTCGACGTCGTGCGGCTCGATCCCGAGCAGCTCGGCGACCTGCTCGACCACGATCGTCAGCACGATCGCCTCGAGGTCGGCGCGGTCGGCCGCCCGGTGCTCCAGCGGTCGGCGGAAGACGACCAGCCGGGTCGGCGTCGTCCCCGAGCCCCGCACCAGCGACGACAGCGGCACGCGACCGGAGTCCCAGTCGTCGGGCAGCTGCGGGGCGTCCTCGACGGCGTACTCCACCAGGCCGAGGTGGTCGGACCACCGCGCGTCGATGTCGGTCACCACGTCGAGCATGATCTTGTCGAACACCTCGCGCCGGCTGCGCGGCAGCGGCGGCCGGTGTCCCGACGCCGCCAACGGCTGCACCGCGGGACCGCGCATGCCGCGTCCGCGCCGGTCGCGGCGCCGGCGGGGGACCAGCTCGGGCTGCGGCATCGGGGACTCCACACCAGCGAGCCTATCCACGTGCCGACCACCGGAGCGGTAGCGTCTGCGCCGTGAGTGTGACGGCCAACGCGGGACCCCAGAGCCTGCGTACCTGTTCGCGCACGGCCTGCGGCCGGCGCGCCGTGGCCACGCTCACCTACGTGTACGCCGACTCGACCGCCGTGCTCGGTCCGCTGGCCACCTACGCCGAGCCGCACGCCTACGACCTGTGCGACGTGCACAGCGAGCGGCTCTCCGCCCCCCGCGGCTGGGAGGTGGTCCGGCTCTCGCTCGGCACCCAGCAGCCCGGTCCCAGCAACGACGACCTGCTCGCCCTCGCCGACGCCGTGCGCGAGGCGGCCCGCCCGGTGCGCCGCGAGCCCGTCGAGCCCCCGCGCGAGCCGGGGCGCGAGGTGGCCCGCAAGGGGCACCTGCGGATGCTCACCACCGACTGAGTGCGCGGTGCTGTTCATGCCCTAGGGTCTGGGCATGGCCACGACCAGTCCTGACAACCTCGCCAAGGTCTTCAAGGCCTACGACGTGCGCGGCATCGTCGGCGAACAGCTCGACGAGGAGCTGGCCCGCGCCACCGGTGCGGCCTACGTCGAGGTGCTCGGCGTCGACGCGCTGGTGATCGGCTACGACATGCGGCCCAGCTCGCCGTCCCTCGCGGGCGCGTTCGCCGACGGCGCGACCTCGGCGGGTGCCGACGTGACCATGATCGGCCTGGCCTCGACCGACCAGCTCTACTTCGCGTCGGGCCACCTGAACCTGCCGGGCGCGATGTTCACCGCGAGCCACAACCCGGCCGAGTACAACGGCATCAAGATGTGCCGCGCGCTCGCCCAGCCGGTGGGCGTCGAGAGCGGCCTGGCCGAGATCCGCGACCGGGTCGCGGCCGGGGGCTCGACCGGCTCGACCAGCGGGGGCCCGCGTCGGACCGGCTCGATCGGCGCCCACGACGTGCTCCAGGCGTACGCCGCCCACCTGCTCGCGCTCGCCCCCGTGACGGGCCGCAGGATCAAGGTGGTCGTCGATGCCGGCAACGGCATGGCCGGGCACACCGCGCCGGCCGTCTTCGGCCGCCTCGCCGACCAGGTCGAGATGGTGCCGCTCTACTTCGAGCTCGACGGCACCTTCCCCAACCACGAGGCGAACCCGATCGAGCCCGACAACCTGGTCGACCTGCAGAAGGCGGTCATCTCGGAGCGGGCCGACATCGGCCTGGCCTTCGACGGCGACGCCGACCGCTGCTTCCTCGTCGACGAGCGCGGAGAGCTGGTCTCGCCGTCCACGTTGACCGCGCTGATCGCGGCGCGCGAGCTGGCCAAGGAGCCCGGCGCCACGGTGATCCACAACCTGATCACCTCGCGGGCGGTGCCCGAGATCGTCACCGAGCTCGGCGGCACCCCGGTCCGCACCCGCGTCGGCCACTCCTACATCAAGGCCACCATGGCCGAGACCGACGCGATCTTCGGTGGCGAGCACAGTGGCCACTTCTACTTCCGCGACTTCTGGCGGGCCGACTCCGGCATGCTCGCCGCCTTGCACGCGATGGCGGCGTTGGCCGAGTCGGACCGCCCGCTCTCCCAGTTGCTGGCCGACTACGCCCGCTACCCGCTGAGCGGCGAGATCAACAGCACCGTCGCCGACCAGGGCGCGGTGCTCGCCACCCTCGAGGCGACGTACGCCGGACAGGACGGCGTCACCGTCGACAAGCTCGACGGGCTGAGCGTCGACCACGCCGACTGGGCGTTCAACGTGCGCGCCTCGAACACCGAGCCGCTGCTGCGGCTCAACGTCGAAGGAAAGGACGAGTCCACCATGGCCCGAGTCCGTGACGAGGTCCTCGCGACCATCCGGAGCAGCAAGTGAGCGCCGCCGAGCAGGGCGGGATCTCCCCGGAGCTGCTGGCGATCATCGTCTGTCCGTCCTGCAAGGGCGAGCTCGCGCTCACTCCCGCGGGTGAGGCGGTCGAGCTGGTGTGCCAGGGCTGCGGCCTCGCCTACCCGGTGCGCGACGGGATCCCGGTCCTGCTGGTCGACGAGGCACGCAAGCCGGCCTGAGGGCTGGACGAAGGGGCGGTCCGATGATCTGGTTCGACGAGTCCCGGCTGGACGACGAGGCGGCGCTCGCCGCCGCCGACCTCCGGTTGCGCACGCTGGCGGAGGCCGGCTCCCGGGTACGCCGGGAGGTCGACGGCTGCGCCGACGCGATCGCGGAGGCGGTCGCCCGCTCCATCGAGACCCGGCCCCGGGCGGTGATCGCCGCCGGACCGGACTCCCGCCTGCTGCGGGCGGTCCTCGAGCCGTTCTGCCCGGTCCCGTTCGTGGCCTGGCCGTCCCCGGCCCTGCCCGGCTGGGCCGGCAGCCTCGACCTGGTCGTCGTGCTCGCCCCCGAGGGTGGGGACGCCGGCACGGCGCTCGCCGTCGCCGAGGCGGTGCGCCGCGGCTGCCAGCTGGTCGTCGCCGCCCCGCCGGGCTCGATGGTCGCCGAGCACGCGACCGGCCGCTGGACAACACTGCTGCCCACGAGCACCGGTGACCAGCTCGCCACCGCCGTCGCGATGCTCTCCTTCCTCGACCAGGTCCACCTCGGCCCGAGCGCGGAGCCCGAGGCCGTCTCGGAGGCCCTCGATGCGGTCGCCATCGCCTGCTCGCCGCACCGCGACATCTCGATCAACCCCGCGAAGATGCTGGCCATCTCGCTCGCCGACGCCACCCCGCTGGTCTGGGGCGGCTCGGTCCTCGCGGCCCGGGCCGCGCGCCGGATCGCGGAGTCGATCCGGCGTACCTCCGGCCGCACGGCGCTCGCCGGCGACGCGGAGCACCTCCTGCCCGTCGTGGAGGCGGCCCGGCCGCGCAACGTGTTCGCCGACCCGGTCGCCGACGGCACCGGCGACCGCCGTCCGGTCCTGGTCGTGCTCGACGACGGCGCCGACGACCCGGTCGTCCGCGACCAGCGCCGACGACTCGAGGACGCGGCCCGCGCCCAGGACGTCCGGGTCGAGCACGTCGCCTCCGAGGCGGCCGGCGAGGTCGCCCGCTACGCCTCGCTGCTGCTCAGCGGCACGTATGCCGCCGAGTACCTCCGCCTCGGCCTGGTCGCGGACTGACCGGACCCGCGGACCCCACGTTGCAGATCGGCCCGCCGCGCTGGTGCGCGACGGGCCGATCTGCTTGCTCGGGCCGGGTCAGCCGGTGACCGGGACGTGCTCCTTGACCGGCTTCGGGGCGGGGGCGTCACCCGGGGTGAGCGACCGGCCGGTGGTGACGTTGCCGCAGGTGGCCGAGGCGACGGTCAGCTTGATCTGGTCGAGCACGTTCAAGTAGAGCGCGTCGACGGTGAAGGTCCCGTCGGCGTTCGCCGTCTGCCGGTTCACGACCAGCTCGATGATCGGTGGGACGCCGGCCATGCTGGGGATCTTGATGGCCTGGTTGGCCAGCTTGGTGTCGACGTCGACCGGCAGGCCCAGGGCCCGGAGGTCGGCGATCGTGGTCGTGCCCGCGTCGCCGGTGCACTTCGCCTCGACGGCGCCGGCGCCGACGAGCTTCAACTTGCCGGCGAGGACGTCGCACAGGCCGCCGAGCTCGCCGTTGGTGAGCTTGCTGATGTCGAGGGCGCCGAGGGCGCCGAGGTTCAGCGGCGTGTCCTTGGTGCTGGTGGCGACCTGGTCCAGAACTCCCTGCAGCTGGGTCAGCAGCGGGCCGAGCACCTGGGTGTTGACCGGGTCGAGGACCGGTCCGAGCTGGCCGACGAGCTGGGTGCAGGCCGTGTTGAGCTGGCCGGTCAGCGTGCCCTGGGGGTCGATCGTCTTCAACAGGTCCTGGCCGACCGCGAGGTCGGCGACGCTGGCGCTGGCAGCGCCGTTCTGCGCCGAGGCGTTCACGATGCCGCCGCTGGCCACAGGGTTGGTGGGGAGTGCGATGAGGGAGTCGCTCTTCAGCGAGCCGTCGGTCGAGGTGACGGCCGGGGTGCGCGGGATGACGCCGTTGCCCGCGATCGAGAGCTCCAGACCGAAGGCGGACGACGGATTGCCTGCCGCGGTCGCGGAGCCGCCCGTGAGCAGGGCCGCGGACGTCGCCGCTCCCGCCACGAGGAGGAGCGCGCCCGCCACGGGAGCCAGGTGCCGCTTGTTCTTCATCGGTGTTCCCTTCATCTTCATCACTTGTCCCCGAGGTGGAGCAGGTCGTGGGGGTCAGGCCTCGTCGACCATGACCGGTGTGCCGATCGGCACGGTGCGGAGCAGGTCGAGGGCGTCATCGGGCACCCGGACGCAGCCGTGGCTGACCGCCTTGCCGAAGACCGACGGGTCGGTCCAGCCGTGCAGGGCGACCGTGCCCGGGCCGCCGCCGTAGGAGTCGAGGGTCTCGCTGTGGCTGCCGAGCGGCAGGATGACCGGCGAGAACGGCTGCTGGTCGTCGATGATCTGGCCGAGCACGAAGGTCCGGCCGAGCGGCGTCGGCGTACCGCTGGCACCGATCGCGACGGTCCAGGCCCCGACCAGCGCGTCGTCCTCGAACAGCTCGAGCGAGCGCTCGCCGAGGTGCACCTTCACGAGGAAGCGGCTGCGGGCCTCGGCCAGCTCGGAGCCCCGGACCCACCCCGTCGAGCCGTTCGGCTTCGACGGGAGCAACACCTGCACCCAGTCGCGGTTGCGGGTGATCACCGGCAGCCACACATCGCCGAACTCGGTCGGCCGCACCTTGCCGAACGGCGTGCCGTCGGGCTCGTCGTACAGCGCGGCCACCCGCTTCGGGTGCACGACCGTGCCCTTCGGCACCTTGGTGGGCCGGGGGTCCTGCGGAGCCTCCTCGATCGTGGTCCGCGTGGAGCTCACGGGCAGCGTCGAGAGGTCGAACGACGAGGCCGGCGTCGTGTCCGGACCCTCGTCGTCCCCGCTGTCCTTGAGGACCATCACCAGGGTCGAGAGCGCGAAGAGCAGCACGACGAGGGCCACTGGCCAGCTGGTGCGGCGGCGCGCCTGCTCCATGGCCGGTCCCTCCCCGAATGCTCATCCCCATGACCTTCATGTGGTCCTCCCCGCCGGACAACGAGCGAAGGCGACGAAGGTCACGCTCACGGGCGACCACGGGCGGTGGTCGTCCACAGCGAGCGTCCACTGCTGCGGCCCGCCCGCGGGGGGCTCAGTAGGATCGCGGCATGGCCGGCCGGATACGTGACGAGGACATCGCCGCGGTCCGCGAGCGGGTCAAGATCGACGAGGTCGTGTCGTCGTACGTCACCCTCCGCAACGCCGGCGGCGGCTCGATGAAGGGCCTGTGTCCCTTCCACGACGAGAAGTCACCGTCGTTCCACGTGACCCCGAGCCGGGGGTTCTTCCACTGCTTCGGCTGCCAGGAGGGCGGCGACGTCTTCACCTTCTTGATGAAGATCGACGGGCTCAGCTTCGGCGAGGCCGTCGAGCGGATGGCCGACAAGTACGGCGTCCAGCTGCGCCGCGACGACACCGGCCAGGACGACCGGCCGCGCGGCCCGCAGCGCCGCCGCCTGGTCGAGGCGCACGCGGTGGCCCAGGAGTTCTACGCCGAGCAGCTCGGCACACCCGACGCCCTGGCCGCCCGGCAGTTCCTGGCCGAGCGCGGCTTCGACCAGCAGGCCGCCCTGAAGTTCGGGGTCGGGTTCGCGCCGCGCGACGGGGAGGCGCTGTGGCGCCACCTGAGCGGGCGGAAGTTCACCTCCGAGGAGCTGATCGCCGCGGGGCTGGTGGCGATGGGCCGCTCCCACTACGACAAGTTCCGCGGCCGCCTGCTCTGGCCGATCCGTGAGACCAACGGCGAGACCATCGGGTTCGGGGCGCGCCGGCTCTTCGACGACGACCGGATCGAGGCCAAGTACCTCAACACCTCCGAGACGGCGATCTACAAGAAGAGCCACGTGCTCTACGGCATCGACCTGGCGCGCAAGCCGATCGCGCTCAGGTCGCAGGCCGTCATCGTCGAGGGCTACACCGACGTGATGGCCTGCCACCTCGCCGGCGTGGAGACCGCGGTCGCCACCTGCGGCACCGCCTTCGGCGACGACCACGCCCGGGTGCTGCGCCGCTTCCTCGACGACCACGCCGCGCTGCGCAGCGAGGTGGTCTTCACCTTCGATGGCGACGAGGCCGGCCAGAAGGCCGCCCTGCGCACCTTCGAGGGCGACCAGCGCTTCGTCGCCCAGACCTACGTCGCGGTCGCGCCCGAGGGCATGGACCCCTGCGACCTGCGGATCCAGCGCGGCGACGACGCCGTCCGCGAGCTGATCGCCAGCCGCCGGCCCCTCTACCGCTTCGTCCTCGAGAACGTCGTCGGTCGCTACGACCTCGACCGCGCCGACAGCCGGGTCGACGCACTGCGGGCCGGTGCCCAGCTGGTCGCCAGCGTCCGCGACAAGTCGAAGGTCGACGCCTTCGCCCGCGAGCTGGCCGGCATGGTCGGCGTCGACCCCGACCAGGCCCGGGCCGAGGTACGACGCGCCGCCGCCAAGGGCCCCGCCCCGGCCGGACGCCCCGACCGGGGGCGGCCGCCGCAGCGGGAGGCCGCTGCGGAGCCGGCCCCGCGCTCCGCCGTACCGGACCTCCGGGACCCGCGCTTCGGCATCGAGCGCGAGACCCTCAAGCTGGTGCTCCAGTCGCCGATGGCGATCGGGCGCACCACCGCCGACATCGGCAGCAACGACTTCACCCACCCGACGTACCGGGCCGTGTGGGACCTGGTCGCGGCCGCCGGCGGCACGGTCGCCGGTCAGGACGACCCGGGCTGGGTGTCGCGCCTGCGCGACGCGGCCACGGACCCGGCGGTGTCGTCGCTCATCAGCGCGCTCGCCGTCGAGCCGATCCCGGTCAACCGCGACGTCGACGCCGGGTACGTCGCGCACCACGTGTACCGCCTGCAGGAGCTGACCGTGCTGCGCCGCATCGAGGAGGTCCGCTCCCGGCTGCAGCGCACCAACCCGCTCGACCACGCCGCCGACTACAACAAGATGTTCGGCGAGCTCGCGGCACTCGAGCAGCACCGGCGCACCCTGCGCGAGAAGATCGTCGGCGCCCCATGAGGTCGTTCCTGTCCCGCCGTCCGCCCTTCCCGGTCGGGCCGGGGGAGCGGCTGCTCGCCAGCGCCACGGCGCGCCGCGGCGGCGAGGGTCCGCAGGTCGTCGGCGGCACCCGCGACGCCCTCTACCTCCCTGCCCGGGTTCCGTGGGAGCGGGTCGCCAGCGCCGACTGGGACGTCGAGGAGTCGACCCTGCGCGTGGTCGAGGTGGCCGACTTCGGTGCGCCCAGCCCGCTCCACCTGCTGCGCCTCGACGACGCCGAGCGACTGCTCCAGCTGGTCCGCGAGCGGGTCACGGCCAGCATCGCCGTGCAACGCCACGTCCGGGTCGCCGGGCGCCGCGAGGTCCGGATCCTGGCCCGTCGGGCCCCGGGCAGCCACGGCGAGCTCGCCTGGTTCGTCGAGTACGACGAGGGCCTGGACCCCGCCGACCCCCGCGTCGACGCCGTCGTCCAGGACGCCCTCGCGGCCGCGAGGGCCGACGTCGGCGTCTGACGCCGTTGCGGGGACACCAGGATTTCGGACGACGGCCGTGTCCTTGCTAGTGTTTCCCCGCTTCCACCCGGCGGGTGGAGAGCAGCTTTCCCCCGTAGCTCAACTGGCAGAGCATGCGACTGTTAATCGCAGGGTTATTGGTTCGAGTCCAATCGGGGGAGCCGGAAGAGGGCCTCTGGCCTGCGGAAACGCGGATCAGAGGCTCTCTGCATTTCGAGCCGGGTGACCGCGCGGATTGTTCACTTCGAGTCTGCCGTCCGCGTGCGCGAAGGCCCCTGACCTGCGGAAACGTGTTCTGTGCGACCAACTGCGGTGCGCCCAATGACTTGGGCGCAGGCGCTGCGGTGCCTAGAAACAGGCCAGAAACTCCGAAGGACATCCGTTGATCAGCGCCGAGATGCAATCCAGGTGAGTGCACGCTGTGTCGCTGCGATGTGGGTGGGCGGCACGGTCGGGAGCCGGTTCGCGATGATCGTCGGGTCTGCGAGCCCTGCGTCGAGCAGCGCACTGACGAAGTTGAGGTCCTTCTCGCGGAAGGCGCAGAGCTTCGCGACGCAGAGGTCTTCCTTGGCGAGGCACCATCCAGTGAATCTCGGCGTGCCGGACGGTGCGGCGGTGTTCGCGTTCTGCACCTTGACCAAGCGCTCGCGCCAACCGTCGGGAAGGACGGCCGTGGTGAGGTCGACGCCATCGATGCAGAAGCCGTGGAGCTCCTCGAATGGTGAGAACTCGCCTGCGACGCCCTCGATGAGGTCAGCCAGCCGCGCCGTCTCGTCGTTGTCGTCGGCGATGGGCAGGACGTCAACCTCTATCGACATCGTCGCCGCCGGCGGCAGCTGTGACTCGTCGTAGGTGCCGAGGATGGCCTGCGATCCGACGATGATGATCTCGGGCTGCTCGATGATCTGACAGGCCGTTCGGATGGCGTGTTCGAGCTGGTCGCGGCGCATCAGCTGACCTGCTCGAGGACCTGGCGGCGCTGCTCCTGGGTGAGCAGACCTGACATAGGGGACACCTCGCGCATCTCGATGGAGTCGCGGTCGAGCCCAGTCAGCAACCGGTGTAGCCCAAGGAGATCGCCTCGCTCGACGAGTTCCCGCCAGCGCTCCAGGTTGCGTTCATGCGGTTGGCCGGTCACCCGCTCGCTGAGCCGGTCAAGGTTGAGGTCGAGGGTCGGGCGCCACTCGTCGAGGGTCTCGCGAGTCAGCATGATCGAGAGCTGCCGGTGCAGCCTCCAGGAACGGCGCTCTGAGCGGTTCAGCTCGGGAACCACAGGGCGTCGCACGACCTCGAGCCGGAATCCCATGCAGCACAGAAGTCGGTCGAGCTGGTCGTCGCTCATCTCGACCTTCTCTGACAGGAAGCCACTGATGCTCGGCTGACGCACGCCGCTGAGCCGGGACAGGCTGGACTGGGTGGTGCCCGTCTCGAGCATCACCGTTCGCAGAACCTCGCTCCGGCTGGCCACATTGCAACTATAGCAGTATCTGCTATGACTACGCCGCGCGCCGTGGCGCTTGGACCCCACCTCCGCAGCGCGCAACTGCGACTGTGACCGCAGGGCCGAAGAGATTTGAATCAACGACCCCGGTCTGGTTCGTCAAGGTCGCTCTAGGTCGTCCTCTCCTACCGGACGTGAGGTCGAGATGAGCCTGCGCACCCACCACGGACGGCGGCTGGGCGACCAGCCTCTGGTCCCCGACGAGCCGAGGCCCCGGAGCGGTGTCCGCACGGTCCGCGACGGCGTCGGAGCCGCCGTCGGCGTCGCGCTCGGCATCGCCCCCCACGTGCTGCACCACATCGGCCTCCTGGCCGGCGCGGCGCTGATCACGGGAACATCGGGCAACCTGTTGTTCTACGCCGTCGGTCTGCTGCTCTCGATGCCGATGCTGCTGCGCCTGCACCGGCGGTTCGGCACTCCCTGGGCGCCGGCGATCGCCGTCGCCGTGTTCACCGCCCTGTTCGCCGTGTCGGCCTTCGTGATCGGCCCCGCGATCTCCGGGGTGGACGACGCCCCACCGTCGCCGGTCCCGAGCGACCAGAGCCCGCCCGGGGACCACTCGAGCCACCACTGACGGCCCCTCGGCAGGGCACTGCGGACCACCGGCTCACGCTGTCAAGCGCATGCGGAGCGGAATCGCGGGGCTCCCGGTTCGGTTGGGGCTCAGCTCCCCGAGGTGCCGCCGGAGGCGCCGTCCTGCGGGGCCTCCGGCTGTTGCTGGGGACCGCTCCCGGGCGGCATCTGCCCCCAGCCGGGCGGCGGCCCGTCCTGTCCGTCGCGGCCCTCCCAGCGGGGGAAGCCGCCGCCCGGACCGCCGGGGCCCATCCGCTGGTGGCGGAAGTCGGGGCTGTCGTCGTGGCTCGCGACCAGCGCGGTGCCCACCCCCGCGCCGGCACCCAGGACCAGGCCGGCCAGGCCGACCGCGACCATCGAGCGCAGGGTGAAGGCGCGGTCGCGCCACCGGGTCTTCAGCACCGGCGCCGCGGCCGGGGGCACGGGCGGTGCGGGTGGCGCCGGTGGCGCGGTCGGCGTCTCGGCCGCCGGCTGGGCGCCGGGGTCGGCGGAGCTGGGGGTGTCGGGGGTCGGGTCGTCGGGCTGGCTCATGGCTCCACGCTCGTCCCGCAGCCTGTGCTGAGCCTGTGTGCAGCCCGTGAAGAGCCGCAGGATCCGCACAACGGATCCACAGGATCCGCACAGGTTGCTGGCACAGTCTGGTGCCATGACCGAGACCGCGACCCGCCCCGACGGCACCCCGCTGCGTGCCCTCGTCGTCGACGACGAGGTCAACATCGCCGAGCTGGTCGCGATGGCGCTGCGCTACGAGGGTTGGGCCGTCGAGACCGCCCATACCGGTGGCGAGGCGGTCAGCGCGGTCCGCAGCCACGGGCCGGACGTCGTGGTCCTCGACATGATGCTGCCCGACTACGATGGCATGGAGGTGCTGCGCCGGATCCGGGCCGACGCCCCGTCCGTACCGGTCCTCTTCCTGACCGCCCGCGACGCCGTGGAGGACCGCGTCGCCGGCCTCACCGCCGGCGGCGACGACTACGTGACCAAGCCGTTCTCCCTCGAGGAGCTGGTCGCCCGCCTCCGGGCGCTGGTACGACGAGCGGGCACCGCCGTCGAGCAGAGCCGCTCCACGCTGGTCGTCGGTGACCTGGTCCTCGACGAGGACAGCCGCGAGGTCACCCGGGGCGGCGAGGAGATCGCGCTGACCGCGACCGAGTTCGAGCTGCTGCGCTACCTGATGCGCAACCCGCGCCGGGTGCTCAGCAAGGCGCAGATCCTCGACCGGGTCTGGAACTACGACTTCGGCGGCCAGGCCAATGTCGTCGAGCTCTACATCTCCTACCTGCGCAAGAAGATCGACGCCGGCCGTGACCCGATGATCCACACCATGCGGGGCGCGGGCTACGTGCTGAAGCCGGCCGGGTGATGGACCGGCTGGTGGGTCGCCTGTGGCCGCACTCGCTCGCCGCGCGGCTCGTCGTCACCGCGGTCACGCTGGTCGCGGTGGTCTCGCTCCTGGTCGGGACGGTCACCACCCTCGGCATGCACGCCTGGCTGACCAACCGGCTCGACCGCGACGTCGCCTCCCTGACCCGCGGGCCCGCCGGGGCGCCGCCCCCGGACGCCTTCGGTGGCGAGGGCACCCTGCGGGCGGCGTTCGCCGGTGACGCGCAGCAGGGATACGTCGTGACCTACTCCGACGACGGGCCCCAGCCACGGGGCCTCGGACCCGCCGTGCTCCGCCGTCTTGTCGACGTCGGCCGCGACCCCGCCACCGTCGATCTCCCGGGCCTGGGCAGCTACCGGGTCCTGCGCAGCCACGAGGAGCGCGACGGCGTCACGACGGTGGTCGGGCTGCCCACCGAGGACGTCGACGAGGCCACCGCGTCCCTCGTCCGCCTCGAGGTGGTGCTGGCCCTGCTCGGCATCGTCGCCGCGGCGCTGGCCGGCACCGCCGTCGTACGACGCCAGCTGCGTCCCCTCACCGAGGTCGCCGCCACGGCGCACGCAGTCGCCGCGCTGCCGCTGGCCGAAGGAGACATCGGCCTCACCGAGCGGGTCCCGGCGCGGTTGACCGACCCGCGCACCGAGGCGGGGCAGGTCGGCCTGGCCCTCAACCAGCTCCTCGAGCACGTCGAGTCCTCGCTGTCCGCGCGCCACCGCAGCGAGCAGCAGGTCCGCCAGTTCGTCGCCGACGCGTCGCACGAGCTGCGCACCCCGTTGACCACGATCGCCGGCTACACCGAGCTCGCCCGGCGGCAGGGCGATCCCGACACGGCGGCCCTGGCGCTGGCCAAGGTCGAGGAGGAGGCGGCCCGGATGACGGCCCTGGTCGAGGACCTTCTCCTGCTCGCCCGGATCGACGCCGGGCGCCCGCTCGCGGCCGAGCCCGTCGACCTGACCCGGCTGCTGCTCGAGGCTGTCGACGACGCCCGGGTGGTCGCCCCCGACCACCGCTGGCGGATCGTGCTGCCCGCGGACGGCGAGCCCGTCGAGACGATCGGCGACGAGCACCGCCTGCACCAGGTGGTCACCAACCTGCTGGCCAACGCCCGCAAGTACACGCCTGCGGGGACGACCGTCACCGTGACCGTCCGGGCCGACGGCTTCGACGTCCACGACGACGGTCCCGGCTTCCCACCCGACCTGTTCGACACCGCCTTCGAGCGGTTCACCCGCGGTGACGCCTCGCGGCACCGCTCCGACGGGATCGGCCTCGGCCTGGCCCTCGTGCAGGCCATCGTCAGCGCCCACGGCGGATCCGTCACCCTGCACAGCGTGCCCGGCGACACCCGGATCACCGTGCACCTCGCACCCCAGATCGCCCACGCCTAGGTTCGGCCGGGTATGCCGACGGGACCCGGAGGAAACCGGTAGCGCGACCGGCCCCCGCGGGGCGACGCTGCAGGGGTGAGCACGAGCACCTGGACGAGCGCGGTGTGGGCGACGGAGGAGTTCCGCGCCGATCTGGGTGCGTTCGTGACCGCAGCGGCGGGGGTCCCCGAGCGGCTCGAGGTGGTCGCCCACCGACCCTGGTCGGCAGTGTGGCGGGTCACGGCGGCCGGCCGGTCGTCGTACGCCAAGCAGAACTGTCCGGGCCAGGCCCACGAGGCGCGGCTGATGGCCCGGCTGGCGCAGGTCGCCCCGGACCGCGTCGTCCCGGTCCTCGCCGCCGACGGCGACCGCGACCTGCTGCTCACCGCCGACCTCGGCCCCACCCTCCGCGAGCGTGGGCGGACCGATCTGGCCACGTGGACCCGGATCGCCGTCGACGCGGCGGACCTCCAGCGCCGCCTCGTGCCCGAGGCCCGCGCCCTCCACCTCACCGTGCTCGCTCCCGTCGACGCCACGACGTACGTCGCCAACGCGGTCGGCCGCCTCGCCGCCCTCGCCCCCGACGACCCTCGTCGCCTGGCGCCCGAGGTCGCCGTCCTGCTCGAGGCCCTCCTCCCGGCCGTCGAGCGGTGGGCGGACCAGGTCGAGGACCTCGGCCTGCCGCTGACACTGCTCCACAACGACCTGCACGCCGAGAACCTCGTGCTCGCCCCCGACGGCGGGCTCCGCTCCTTCGACTACGGCGACGCCGTCGTGGGCGACCCGCTCGCCAGCCTGTACGTCCCCCTCGCCATGGCCCGCCGCAGCCTCGACCTCCCCGCCGACGACCCGCTCCTGTGGCGGATCGCCGACGCCGCCCTCGAGACGTGGTCCGACCTCGCCCCGCTCGCCGACCTGCGCGCCGCCCTCCCCGCCGCGCTCCAGCTCGGCCGCCTGGCGCGCGTCGAGTCCTGGCGCCGCTGCGTCGCCACGATGACCCACGACGAACGGGTCGAGTTCGGCTCCGCGCCCGCCGTACGCCTCGCCTCGCTGCTCGACCCACCGCCGTTGGGCGGGCGCGCCGCACTAGGGTGAGCCGCGCGGGCCGGTAGCTCAGTCGGTCAGAGCAGAGGACTCATAATCCTTGGGTCGTGGGTTCGAGCCCCACCCGGCCTACTCCGCGCTACTCGCCCCAACCCATGGGGAACACCTCGAACGGCGCGGCGAGCGCCACGCCCAGCCGCGACCCGGCGGCCCGGGCCATCCCCTCGAGGAACTCCCGCGGGTCCCAGTCCTCCCAGCCCAGCCCGTCGATGTAGGCCGCGTGCGCCTCGAGCGACTCGACGCCGGCGTCGAAGGTGGCGGTCGTGTCGACGGCGTGTGTCGCCTCGGGGGAGCCGAAGGCCCAGACCTCGCGCACGCCGCCCCAGGGCTCGAGCCCGTCGGAGCCGCCGAGCTGGTCGGCGAAGACCCACCGGTTCCCGGCGTCCCGTACGGCGTCCACGACCGCCCGGCCGACCGCGATGTGGTCGGCCTGGTTGAGGTTGCGCCCGCCCCAGGTGTCGCGGAAGTTGCCGGTGATCACGATGTCGGGGCGGTGCCGGCGGACCTCGGCGGCGATCACGCTGCGCAGCGCGACGCCGTACTCGAGGACGCCGTCGGGCTGGCGCAGGAAGTCGACGACGTCGACCCCGACGACCTCGGCGGAGCGGACCTGCTCAGCCTCGCGCACCGCGCGGCACGCGTCCGGGTCGAGCCCGTCGATGCCGGCTTCGCCGCTGGTCACCATGCAGTAGACGACGCTCTTGCCCTGGCCGGTCCAGCGCGCGACCGCGGCCGCTGCTCCGAACTCCATGTCGTCGGGGTGCGCGACGACGCACAGCGCCCGCTCCCAGGTCTCGTCGAGGGGCTCCAGCGGGGCGGGGTTCTCAGCCATGCGTCGAGCATGTCACCCGTCGAGCCGCTGGCGCAGCGCCACGGCGTCGTGGGGTGCGCGGCCCCGGGCGTCGTTGTCGAAGTAGACGAAGACGTCCGCCTGCTCCGACCACCGTCGGCACTTGCTCGCCCACCGGTCGAGCGAGCGCGGCGCGTACCCGCTGGCGTACAGCTCGGTGTGCCCGTGCAGCCGCACGTGCACGACGTCGCTGGTGACCACCTCGGCCATCGGCCAGCGGCCGGGGGAGTCGGAGACGACGCAGCCGATCCCGTGCTCACGCATCTGCTCGAACGCCTCGTCCACGCAGAAGCTGCGGTGGCGGAACTCGACGACGTGCCGCACTCCCCGGGGGAGGAGCCGGTAGAACGAGCCCATCAGCGCGGCGTCGTACGACAGGGAGGCCGGCAGCTGCCACAGCACGGGGCCGAGCTTCGCCCCCAGCTCGAGGACGCCGGAGCCGAAGAACCTGGCTAGTCCGTCCTCGACGTCGCGCAGTCGCTTGAGGTGGGTGATGAATCGGCTGCCCTTGACGGCCAGCACGAAGTCGTCGGGGGTCTCGTCGCGCCACCTGCGGTACGTCGAGGGCCGCTGCAGGGAGTAGAACGAGCCGTTCACCTCGACGGTCGAGAGCCGCTCGGCCAGGTAGGCGAGCTCACGCCGCTGCACCAGCCCCTTCGGGTAGAAGTCGCCGCGCCACGACGCGTAGGACCACCCCGACGTGCCGACCCGGATGGCGCCCATGCGGCAGCAGTACCCGCTACCGCGCGACTGCGTCGGCGATGAGCAGCCGGCTGCCGTCCTGCACGAGGAAGAGGGTGATGTCCTCGGTGCGGGAGCCGCCGCCGGGCAGCCGGTAGCGGTAGGTGTAGCGGACCTGCATCGCCGTCGGGTCGCCGCTGACCGACAGGATCCGGGGGTCGCGGATCGACGCCCAGACCTGGCGGTACCGCGGGCTGCGCTGCTGGTAGGCCCGGGTCAGCCAGGTGATCCCCAGCGCCGGGTCGCCGCTGGCGGTGGCGACGTAGTCGCGGGCGAAGTCCTCCAGTTCGGCTGCCGTCGGCGGTGTCGGCCCGGCCGAGGGAACGGCGGCGGTCGGCACGTCCTCCCCGCGACTCGTCGCCTCCGACGCCTTGGTCCGCGGCGGCGGGTCCTCCTCGCCGCCGCCCGTGAACAGCAGCGCCGCTCCCACGATCCCGAGCACCGCGACCACCGCCGCGCCTGCCGCCACGAGTCCCGCGATGGGGAACCGGCGGCCCCCGGACGCCGGCGCCACCCGGGCCCGCAGGTAGTCGGCGACCTCGGCCGCCGAGGGTCGGTCGCGGGCGTCGGGGCGCAGCCCGAGCTCGATGAGGGGCGCGAGCCAGCCGGTCGTCCGCGGGACGACCGGCGTGCCGCCCGGTGCGGGCGGCTCGCCCGTGGTGGCGTGCAGCAGCACCGCCGCGAGCGACCAGACGTCGTCGGGCGCACCGGGCGCGGTGAAGGCGGGGTCCGGTGCGACCCGGGCGCGGTCGAGCAGGAGCGCCCGCCCGTGGGCGTCCACCTCGATCGCGGCCGGCGAGATGGCGCCGTGCCCGCCGGCGGGGGCGTGGACCGCGGCCACGGACTCGGCCACCGGCAGGAGCAGCCGGGCCGCGTCGTCCGCTGACAGCACGCCGTACCCGGTCACGACAGGCACGCTACCCAGCCGAGGCGTTGTCGATCAGCAGGTTGCCGCCCTGGTCGACGAGGAAGAGGGTTACCCATTCCCGGCGACGTCCCTGTCCCTGGAGGACGTAGGAGTAGCGGTAGGTCACGCTCATCCGGGCGGGATCGGCCGACAGGTCCACGATCTCGGGGTTCTTCACCTTCCCCCAGAACGACGCGTAGTCCGGGCTCTTCGCCTGGTACGCCGGCGTCAGCATCGCGAGCCCGCGGTCCGGGTCGCTGCTCGCCGTCGCGACATACGTGCGTGCGAACTCCTCCAGCTCGGCGGCCGTCGGCGTGGCGGGCGACGTGGTGGGTCCGGTCGCCCCGGTCGGCCCACCCGACGAGCTCGGTGTGTCTCGGGTCGTGGGTGTGCGGTCGCCGTCGGGCCGGAGCGCCAGGACGGCCACGACCAGCAGCGCGAGCACCAGCGCCGCAACGGCCGCCGCGGCGACGCGGCTCGTCCGCCGGATGGCCGGAACGGCCGGCAGCGCCATCGTGTGCTCCGCAGCGTGGGCGGTCCGGGCCAGCTGGTCGCGCACCTCGGCCATCGTGGGCCGGGCCTGCGGGTCCTTGGCCATCGTCGTTGCGAGCAGCGGTGCGAGCCACCCCGCGCCCGCCACGACGGGCGGGTCCTCGTGCGCGATCCGGTAGACCACCGCCAGAGGAGCGTTGTCCAGGTCGTCACGGTGGTACGGCGGCCGCCCGGTCAGCAGGTGCACGAGCGTGGCGCCCAGCGACCACACGTCGCTCGCCGGCGTCGCCTGCCCGCCGACCGCGACCTCCGGAGCCAGGTAGGCAGGGGACCCGGTCACGAGGCCGGTGCGGGTCAGCGTCGCGTCGCCGGAGCCCCGGGCGATGCCGAAGTCGGTCAGCTTCGCGCCCTCGGGTCCCGCGAGGATGTTCGAGGGCTTGACGTCGCGGTGCACGATGCCGAGCCCGTGTGCGTGCGCGAGCGCGTCGGCCACCGGCGCCAGCAGCCGCGCGGCGTCGTCGGGCGAGAGCGGTGCGTCCCGCACGACGGCCGACAGCGCCTGGCCGTCGACCTTCTCCATCACCAGCCAGGTGTCGCCGTCGTCGGTCACGAGGTCGTAGACGGCCACCACGTTCGGGTGGCCGAGCTGCGCGGCGAGCCGGGCCTCGCGCTCGGCCCGCGCCGCGTCGATGCCCGGACCGGACGCCCTCCCGAGCCGCTTGAGCGCGACGGTGCGGCCGAGCACCTCGTCGTACGCCGCCCACACGGCGCCGTGCGCACCGCGGCCGATCTCGTGCTGGAGGGTGTAGCGCCCCGCTACCCGTTGGTTGGTCATCGCCCTCGCAACGTACCCGCGTCCGCCGAGGCGAACCCAGTGGGCCGACCGCTCACCCATGGGGCACCCTTGGTCCGGGGACCATCCCCGCTCACGACGAGAGAGAGGACCGACGTGTCCGTCGACACCACGCTTCTGGACGACCTCGAGTGGCGCGGCCTGCTGGCCGAGTCCACCGATCGCGACGCGCTGCGCACAGCGCTGAGCGAGGGGAGCGTCCGGTTCTATGTGGGCTTCGACCCGACCGCGCCGAGCCTCCACATGGGCAACCTGGTCCAGATCGTCACCGCGATGCGCCTCCAGCGTGCCGGCCACACGCCGTTCGCGCTCGTCGGTGGTGCGACCGGCATGATCGGCGACCCGCGGGACTCGGGGGAGCGCACGCTCAACTCCCTGGACACCGTCCAGGAGTGGACCGCGCGCGTGCGCAGCCAGATCGAGCCGTTCCTCTCCTTCGAGGGTGAGAACGCGGCGACCATGGTCAACAACCACGACTGGACCGAGGGCCTGTCGGTCATCGACTTCCTGCGCGACATCGGCAAGCACTTCCCGGTCAACCGGATGCTCGCCCGCGAGACCGTGCGGCGTCGGCTCGAGTCCGGCATCAGCTACACCGAGTTCTCCTACGTTCTGCTGCAGTCGATGGACTTCTTGACCCTCCACCGGGAGCGTGGCGTCACCCTCCAGTTCGGTGGCTCCGACCAGTGGGGCAACCTCACCGGCGGGGTGGAGCTGATCCGCCGAGCCGAGGGGGCCACCGCGCATGCCTTCGCGACACCGCTCATCACCAAGGCCGACGGCACCAAGTACGGCAAGACCGAGGGCGGCGCGCTCTGGCTGGACGCGGAGATGATGCCGCCGTACGCCTTCCACCAGTTCTGGCTCAACGTCGAGGACGAGAAGGTCGGTGAGCTGCTGCGCGTCTTCACCTTCCTCCCGCGCGAGGAGATCGAGGCGCTCGAGGCACGCCACGCGGAGAAGCCGTTCCTGCGTGAGGCCCAGAAGGTGCTGGCCGACGAGGTCACCACCTTGGTCCACGGGGAGACGGAGACCGCGAATGCGAAGGCGGCGGCCGAGGCGCTCTTCGGCGGCGGCGACGTCACCCTCCTCTCCGGTACGACGCTCGAAGCCGCGCTCGGTGAGGCCGGCACCGTCGACGTCGACGGCAGCGCCGGGATCCCCGACGTCGTCGAGCTGCTGACCCTGACCGGGCTGGCGAAGTCCAAGGGCGAGGCGCGGCGCACCATCGCGGAGGGCGGGGCCTACCTCAACAACGTGCGGGTCGACGACCCGGAGCAGGTGCCCGTGGCCGCTGACCTGATCGCCTCCTCGTGGCTGGTGCTGCGGCGCGGCAAGAAGCGGTTCGCCGGCGTGCGGGTGCGCTGAGCCGGCCCACATCCCCCCTCGTGGGCGGTCCCTCCGGGGGCCGCCCACGAGCTGTTTTCAGGGCCCGGGGAGCCCCTCCCGGCACCCTGTGGCCCGGGTCACGTCGTTTCGATTTGTGCTTCTGCGGGGGAGTGCGTAATGTTCTCATTGTCGCCGGGTGCGGCGGGAAGCAAGACGGCGGTCAGCCGGAGGGCTTCCGGCCCCGCGACCACCAAGTCTCGAACCCCAGGTTCGGACGCCGGTCAGAAAAGCAAGTCCACACGGATTTGGCACAGACCGGAGTCAGACCCTAAGGTTTCGGACTGCATCAGCTCGAAGAAGAACTGCGGCCCACGGTCGCAGGAAACTTCGAAGCGTGTGATGTTTGAGAACTCAACAGTGTGTCATGCATAGATTGTTGTGACGTTTGTGTGCATCGATCATGTGGGCCGTCCTTTGATGGTCTGATGGTTGGATGTGTGTTTTCGGCAATGATGATTCTGATGACAAGTTTGTCAGCAGGTCGTGTTGCTGGGTTTGAATTTTCTTATGGAGAGTTTGATCCTGGCTCAGGACGAACG
>NZ_JAHTKU010000025.1 GCF_019192965.1 Nocardioides daeguensis | reverse complement strand
ACCTGTCCGAAGGATCCATGGCGAAGCTCTACGAGACCAGCGATACTGACCCCGTCGCCGCCATCGAGAGCAGCGACACGTAGGCACCGAGGACCACCTCAAGCCCACCACCCCACGGGGCTCTGTCAGGTCGTCGAGCGACGGGCGACATCGTGGATCGCGGCGATCTGGCGCTCAGCGAGGCGCTGCGGGAGGTTCCGGACGTACTGGCTGATCCGGCGACGTGGAAGGACGACGACAGAACCGTCCGCCGGCTGGCCCTTGACCTTGAAGCCCTTCCGTGCCCCGATCACCGCGATCACGCCCAGCGCGGTCACGGGGAAGCCGACGTGCTCGGTGAGCAGGCGTCCTGCCCGCGTGGCCTCGTGCCGGCTGTTGCGGACGTACGGCACCCGCTGGCCGTTGACCATGAACGTGTCGCCGCCGACCCAGATGCTCGCGTTCGGGTGGTTCTTGGCGTTCACGGTGAGGACACCGCCAGGGCCGATCAGCAGGTGGTCGATGTCGGAGCCTCGATCGCCGACCCTGATCGCGTGCAGGACGCGCCACTCCGGACCGAGCTTGGCCAGCTGCGCCGCGACTGCCTGCTCCCCGTCGGCTCCGATCCACCAGGCGCGCTCATCGGTCTTCACGTCGAAGGCCCGCGCGAGGAAGTGCCGGAACCTGCCCTGCGCCTCGCGCGCGGGTCTGGGCCCCGCACGCGGCCAGTCGCCGCGAGGCCCTGCTCCGCCAGCTCAGGGCGCGTCTCGCCGCTGCCCGATGAGCGATGACCCGCTGATCTCTGCCCACACCTCGTCCAGGGACAGGCCCACGACCTCGGCGACCGCCGCGACGGTCGAGCAGGCCGGCGTCGACGAGACGCCCTTCGGACGCGGGCCGTTCGGCCAGCCTCGGAGCCCTGGGTGCTGGCGGACACCGACGACGGGGCGGAGATCCTGACCCTGCCGACGACACCCGACGCATGACCGCTCGCCCCGACGCGCCCAGGGCTTGCCCAGCGTCGGACGCGACCGGAAGGACACCCCGTGGACGGTCGCGCGGGACCGACGGGCTCAGGCCTCGCGCCTGGCCAGCTCCTGGACCGCGACCTTCCAGGCCTCGACGACGGCCGAGGTGCCGGCCCGGGGCCGCAGGATCCCGGCCAGGTGGGAGCCGGTGAGCAGGTCGATGGTGAACTGCACGAGCATCGGGGCACGGGGGTGGTCGTCGCCGGCCAGGCGGGTGACGCTGCGGTGCACGGTGCCGTAGATGCGCTCCTGGAGCGGGAGCAGCGCCTGGCGCAGGTCGGGGTCGGTGCGGGCGGCGACCCACAGCTCGAGCGCGACGGCGAAGGGCGGCTGCCGCAGCTCGTCCCAGACGAGGTCGACCATCTCGCCCCAGCTGGCGGCCGCCGAGCCGGCGTCGGGGCCGGGGGCGGTCAGCACCCGCAGCCGGCGCTCGACGACGTCCTCGACGACGCCGGCCATCAGCGAGCCGCGGGTCGGGAAGTGGTGCAGCAGGGTGCCGCGGGCGACGCCCGCGCGCTGCTGGACCTCCCCGACGGTGGTCGCGCCGTAGCCGCGCTCCAGCAGGCTCGCGTAGGCGGCTTCGAGCAGCTTGGCCCGGGTCGCCGCGGAGCGCTCCTGCTGGGTGCGGCGGACGGTCGACATGGCGGCGACCCTACCGTCGCGCAGCCGCGGCACGCCGCGCCTCGGACTTGCCTGGACCGGGCCGGGACTGCATCCTTGACGCAAAACAGTCCGATCAGACGGAAAGTTGGTCCCGGTGCCGCCCTCCTCGCGTTCCCAACGCCTCCTCAGCAGCGCCCGCACCCTGGCGCCGGTCCTCGCGCAGACCGCGCGGATCACCCTCGAGGACCTCGCGTCGCGGGTCCGGCCCGGCGCCGCACAGCCCGGCCCCGAGGCCACCGTGGACGTCCCGGCGCCCGACGGCATCGAGGCGTACGCACGGCAGGTGCACGCGGTGCGCACCGTCGCGGCGCCCCCGGCGGACGTCGTCGCCCTGGTGACCGACCTGGACCGGGCCCACGAGTGGCTGACCCTGCACCTGTCCTGGCGCGGCGAGCGGCCGGCTCGGATGGCCGTGGGCGAGGAGTTCGTCCAGCAGATCTCGCTGATGGACATCCCCGCCCAGGCCCGCTGGCGCGTCGAGCGCGCCGACGAGAGCGGCTTCGAGCTGCGCGGCACCGGGCCGATGGGGATCACGGTGGGACTGTGGTGCTCGGTCGTGGCGACCGGCGCGGGTGCCGCCGTACGCCTGGACGGCGCCCTGGACGGGCCGCCGGTGCGCGGCCCGGTCGGCCTGACCGCGGTGCGCAGCGTCGAGACCGCGCTGGCCGACTCCCTCGACGTCCTGGCCGGGCTCCTCGACGGCGGCACGGGCCGCGCCCGGTTCGCCGACGAGCCGGTGCTCCACGAGCGCACCGGGACCCTGCTCGATCCCGCCACCCCGGTCGTCATCGGCGTGGGCCAGGTCGTGCAGCGGAGCCCGCGGCTCGACCGTCCCACCGAGCCGGCCGTGCTGGCCGAGCAGGCGCTGCGGGCGGCCGCCGCGGACGCCGCGGGCGCCGGAGCGGTCGCGGACCTGCTCGCCCGCGCCGACCTCGTCTACGCCGTGCCGACCGCCTCGTGGACCTACGCCGACCAGGCCGGCCTGGTGGCCGAGCTCGTCGGAGCCGCGGAGGCCGGGACCGTGCAGACCTCGCCCTACGGCGGGGACGGCGCCCAGCTCGCCCTCAACGACGCCGCGCAGCAGGTCGTCGACAAGGCCGCCCACCTCGTCCTGATCAGCGGCGCCGAGGCCGGGGCGACAGTGGCCGCCCTCCAGGCGCAGGGGCGCGAGCCGGAGTGGACCCGACAGTCGCCCGAGGCCGCACCCGACCGGGTGATCGGCGTGGACCGGCCGGCGAACAACGAGGCCGAGACCAGCGTGGGCCTGGGCGCCCCCATCTACGTCTACGCGCTGCTCGAGTCCGCGCTGCGCGGTGAGTCCGGGGCCAGCGCCGAGGACCACCAGGCCCAGATCGCCGACCTGTGGTCGCGGCACAGCGCCATCGCCTCCGGCAACCCCTACGCGTGGGACCCGACCGAGCGCAGCGCTGCCGAGATCGGCGTCCCCGGCCCCACGAACCGGGCGGTGTCCGACCCGTACACCAAGCTGATGTGCGCCAACCTCCAGGTCGACCTCGCGGCGGGTGTGATCGTGGCCAGCGTCGCCGCCGCACACGCCCTCGGCGTTCCCCAGGACCGCTGGGTCTTCCTGCACGCCGGCGCCTCGGCCACCGACGAGTGGTTCGTCTCCGAGCGCGCCGACCTGACCCGCTCCCCCGCGATCGAGGCCGCCGGCGCCGCTGCGCTGTCCCATGCCGGCATCGGCGTGCAGGACCTGGGTCCGGTCGACCTCTACTCCTGCTTCCCCGCCGCGGTCCAGCTCGGCGCCCGGGCGCTCGGGCTGCCCTGGCAGGACCCGGCCCGACCGCTCAGCGTGACCGGTGGCCTCACCTCCGCCGGCGGCCCCGGCAACAACTACGGCCTGCACGCCGTCTCCACCCTGGTCCCGCTGCTGCGCGCCGCGCCCGAGCAGTACGGCCTGTCCAGCTCACTGGGCTGGTACGCGACCAAGCACGCGCTGGGCGTCTACTCCGCGACCCCGCCCGCGCAGCCGTTCGCACACCTCAGGCCCGCCTTCGAACGGCCCGCCCCACGCCCGGTCCGCACGGACCTCGACGGCTCGGCCGTCGTCGAGGCGGTGACGATCTCCCACGACCGCGACGGCCGGGTCGAGGGCGCCGTGGTCGCGGCGATCACGCCGGCCGGCGAGCGCGTCCTGCTGCGCCGCGAGGACCCCGCCGACGTCGCCGCCCTCACCGCGGCCGACCCGCTGCGGCGCACCGTGCGCGTCGACGGCGACCGGCTGGTGCTCGAGGGCGACCGGCAGCCGCTGCCGGCCGCGCCCGAGGCCCCGGTGCTGACCCGGCGCGACCACGACGAGGTCTGGGTGATCACGCTGAACCGGCCCCAGGCGCGCAACGCCATCGACCGGCTCACCGCCCAGCTGCTCGAGCGCGCCGTCGACGACGCCGAGGCCGACGACAGCATCCGGGCGATCGTGCTGACCGGAGCCGGCGACACCTTCTGCGCCGGCATGGACCTGGCCGGCGCCCACCGAGGCGAGGTCCCGGTCACCGACCGCCGCGGGCCGTTGGGGCTCACCGCCGAGCCGCCCACGAAGCCGACGATCGCGGCCGTGGAGGGCCCGGCGCTCGCCGGCGGGTTCGAGCTGGCGTTGTGCGCCGACCTGATCATCGCCGCCGAGGACGCCAGCTTCGGCCTGCCCGAGGTCAAGCGCGGCCTGCTCGCAGCGGCTGGCGGGTTGTGGCGCACGGCCACCCGGCTGCCGCGCGCCGTGGCCCTCGAGCTGGCGCTGATCGGCGACCCGGTGCCGGCGCGTCGCCTGGCCGAGCTGGGCCTGGTCAACACCGTAGTCCCCCAGGGCGAGACGCTGACCACGGCGCTGGAGGTCGCGCGTCGCATCGCGGCCAACGCGCCGCTCTCGGTCCGCGTCGGCAAGCACGTCGTCGAGGTCGCCCCGACCTGGAGCCCCGAGGAGGCCTTCGTCCGCCAGAGCGAGCTGGCCAGCCCGGTCCTGCTCTCCGACGACGCCCGCGAGGGGGTCGCCGCCTTCGCCGAGAAGCGCGCTCCCCGCTGGACCGGCCGCTGAGACGCCTGCCCGCGCAGGCACCTCCCCCACCCCGACGTACCCATCACCCGAACGGACAGGAACCGCCATGGACCTCTGGAACACCCCCGAACGGCAGGCGCTGCGTGAGACGGTGACCCGCTTCACCGAGCGCGAGATCGTCCCCCACCTCCCGCAGTGGGAGGACGAGGGCCAGCTGCCGCGCAGCCTCAGCAAGGCCGCCGCGGCCGCCGGCATCCTCGGCGTCGGGTTCGCCGAGGAGGTCGGCGGCGAGGGCGGCGACGCCATCGACACCGCGGTGGTCACCGAGGCGATCATCGAGGCCGGCGGCAGCGCCGGCGTCATCGCCTCGCTGTTCACGCACGGCATCGCCGTGCCGCACATCATCGACAGCGGCAACCCCGACCTGATCGACCGCTTCGTGCGGCCGACGCTGGCCGGTGAGCTGATCGGCTCGCTCGGCGTCACGGAGCCCGACGGCGGCAGCGACGTCGCGAACATCACCACCCGGGCGGTCCGCGACGGCGACCACTACGTGGTCAACGGCGCCAAGACCTTCATCACCTCCGCGGTGCGCGGCGACTTCGTCACCACCGCCGTGCGCACCGGCGAGCCCGGCTTCGGCGGCATCAGCCTGCTGGTCGTGGAGAAGGGCACGCCCGGGTTCGAGGTCGCCCGGCCGCTGCGCAAGATGGGCTGGCACTGCTCCGACACCGCCGAGCTGAGCTTCACCGACGTCCGGGTCCCGGTGGCGAACCTGGTCGGCGAGGAGAACGGCGGCTTCGTGCTGCTGATGCAGCAGTTCGTCAACGAGCGCCTCGGCCTGGCGCTGCAGGGCTACGCCACCGCCCAGCGCGCGCTCGACCTCGCCGTGCGCTACGCCAAGGAGCGCGAGACCTTCGGCAAGCCGCTGGCCAGCCGCCAGGTGATCCGGCACAAGCTCGTCGAGATGCACCGGCGCACCTCGGCCGCCCGCACCGTCACCCGCGCCGCCATCGAGAAGTCCCTGGCGCGCTCGGTCACGGACCCCGACGTCATCCTCGACGCCCTCATGGCCAAGAACACCGCGGTCGAGACCGTCGAGTGGGTCGTCAGCGAGGCCGTCCAGATCCACGGCGGCGCCGGCTACATGCGCGACTCCGAGATCGACCGCCACTACCGCGACGCCCGGATCATCGGCATCGGCGGCGGCGCCACCGAGGTCCTGACCGACCTCGCCGCCAAGCTCCTCGGCTACTGAGGCCCCGGCCGGGGCTCAGCCCGTCAGCCCGTCGCGGACAGCGTGCCCCGGTCGCCCCAGTCGTCGAGCTGGGCCGGCGAGGTCGGCCGCACGAGGGTGTGCAGGTAGCCGGGTCGGCCGCCACCCGCGAGCGTCGAGCAGTCGAAGTCGAGGGACATCAGCGGACTCACCGACGACTGCCAGCCGAGCTCGGCCGCCTGCTCCTCGAGGTCGTGGCAGTCGACGTCGTCCGCCACCACCAGGGCACCCGTGACCGAAGCCCCGTCGGTGACCTGCTCGGGCTGGTACGTCGCCGTCGTCACCGCGACGACACCAGGCACCCGGCCGAGCGCCGTGACCAGGACGGCGATCTCGTCGACGCACCGCGTGGCGGCACAGGAGCGCACCGCGGCCTCCCGCTCGGCCAGCCGGTCGTTGAGGCGGTCGACCGGTCGGTCGGAGCAGCCCGACGCCAGGGCAGGGACCGCGACCAGCGCGGCCAGCCGGATCGCCGTCCTCCCGCGGACCGTCACGGGGTGCGGGCGATCGTGTAGGTGCTGGTCGTCGTCGTCCCGTCGCTGCCCACGAACCCATCCTGGCGCAGCTGCTGCAGGGTCTCGACGAGGGAGGGGTCGGTGGAGTCGTCGACCAGGCCCGCTCCGACGGCGTAGGTGTCCAGGGCGTGGTTGCCGCCGACGCTGCCGGTCGGGTGGTCGAAGCGCACCGTCGTCCGGTTCGGCTGGTCCGGGTTGTCCTCGCCGTCGGTCAGCGGAACGAGGTCGCCGGTGTTCTCCAGCGACAGGGCCTGGATGCTGTCGGGCAGGTGCGAGACCTGGGCGGTCGGCGCGCCGGCGGTGACGACGTGCTGGACGTTGAACCGGTCGGTGAACTCCGGGTTGCCGGCCAGCTGGACGGCGGTCATGCCACCTTGGGAGTGACCGACGAGCGCGACCGGTGCGCCCGGCGGGATGCCGGCCGACTCCATCGCCTCGCGGATCCCGCGGGCGTAGGCCGTCTCCTCCCCGCCGACCAGCTGCAGGTTGGCGAGGGTGTCGCGCACAGCGGCGCCGCCGACGCCGAAGTCGTCGGTGCCGGGCAGGTTCACGATGTAGCGCACCCCGTTCTCGTCCTCGATCCGGACGATGTCGATCTCCCCGTCGGCCCCGGAGTTGGTCTTGTCGAGGTTGCGGATCAGCTCCTCGATCGAGCCGGGCGCCGCGAGCGAGCGAGCCTCCTCGCCGGCGGCCCCGCCCTCGGTGACGCTCACGTCGGTGTCCTCGAACAGGGCCGCGAGGTCACCGGCGATGTCGTTGGTCGTCGGGTGCAGCGGGTCGAGGCCCAGCTGGGCGAGCAGCGCGTCGCGGACCACCGGCGGCAGGTTGTCGAGCAGCCCGTCGACCAGGCCGCCGCCCCCGTTGAGGAGGTGCTGGACGACCTCCGGATGCTCTTCGAGGAGGGCGATCAGCTGCTCCTGGGACATCGTCGCCAGCTCGTCGCGGTTCAGGTACGCCAGCAGCGCGAGCCCCGGACTCGTGGCGAGCGTCAGGGCGCCGAGGAGCAGCACCGAGGGCCCGAGCGCGCCGATGGTGCGGCCGACCAGGTAGTCGAGGAGCTCGACCGCCTGCCGCTGCAGGTCGTCGACGCCGCGCAGGATCACGACGTTGGCCTGCATCGCGAGCGCGTCGAGCTCGAGGTCCACCGCCTCGAACGCCAGCCCACCCGGCCCGATCGTCGCCTTGAGCACCGCCGCCTCGGCGGTCGTGAAGGTGAGCGGCGACAGGACGGACGACTCGACGAGGTCGCCGTCGGCCGCGATCCCCTTGTCGTCCCACGCCCACGACCGCAGGCCGTCACCGGTGTCGTCGAAGAGGCGCGCGAGCGTCTCGATGTCCTCGTAGCGCGCCTCGATGCCGCCGGCACCGCCGGTGACCGAGACGATGCCGCCGCCGTCGTCACCCACGCTCGCGCCCCCAGACCCGCGCCAGCACCGGGCCTACGGCCCGCGCCAGGTCCCGGGGTACGACGGCCCGCGCCCGGGCGACCGGGAAGCCGGCCACCTGGTCGGGGTCGAGCGCGAACCACTGCGCCCCGAGCCGCATCCACACGACCGCGCCGGCCGCGCCGCCGATCTCCTCGGCCCGCGGCCCCGCCACGACGACACGCAGCCGGGCGGTGAGCCGCTCGCGGACCGTGTCCAGCAGGGCGTGGGCCGCGCCGGCGTCGTACGCCTCGCCGTCGGGGCCGGTCACCGCGCCGGGGAAGCGCTCGACCAGGCCGGCCAGCAGGTCCTCGCGGTGGCGGGCGGCACCGACGCCGGTCGCCGCCATCAGCTCGACCGGCAGGGTGAAGCGCTCCGGCGGCTCCGGCTCGCCGGCACGCGGTGGCGGCCCGTCGGGCAGCCGGACGAGGTGGGCCAGCAGCTCCGGCAGGGCCGCCGGGGTGGTCCAGGCGAGCTCGAAGAGCGCCCCGGACACGGTGGCGAGCGAGACCACCGTCTCGCCGCGCACGCCCACCCAGGCCCGGGCCTGCCGGGGCGCGCGGGGGCCGAGCCGGAGCCCGAGCCGCACCTCGAGCAGCACCTCGGCACCGGCCAGCACGCCCAGCGCCGTGGACATCGCGGCCCGGACGGCCGCGCGGTCCGGGTCGGCCGCCGCGACCTGCTCGCGCGCGGCCTGCTCGCCGAGGAGCACCGCGAGCTGGTCGGCCGGCGACGGCTCCGGCGAGAGCCGTGCGATCCACGCCGGCCGCTCCTCGCCCGCCGCGCCCACCCCGGACACGTCGAACGGCAGCCGGTGCCCGCCGGCCCGCGCGAGCGCCACCAGCTCAGCCAGCTCGACCCGGAACCTCCCCGGTACGACGACGCCGCGGTCCTGCGCCGCGGCCGGTCCCAGCACGACGGTCGGCATCAGACCCGGATCCCCAGCTGGTCGGGCACGTCGAGCCATGCCTTGTCCCCCGGGGGCGGTACGGCGTACTGCGCCAGCCGGACGTCCTGCGGGTCGGGCTCCTCGCCGCCGCCGGTGAGGAGGTTCCCGAGGGCGCGCACGCCGTCCTTGACGCCCTCGACGATGGCGTGCCCGGCGGCGCGGAGGCGGTCGACCGCGCCCTCGACGAGGCTCGTGACCGTCCGCTCGATCGAGGCGATCAGCGCCTTGAGGTCGTCGACCTCGTCGGCGTGGGCGCGCAGCTTGTCGGCGGCGTCCTCGTAGTCGGCGGCGATCGTGCGCAGGCTGGCGGCCCGGTCGCGGGCCTGGGCGCGCATCCGCTCCCCGCTGACCGACCACCAGTGCGCGGTCTCGGCGGACCCGCTGAGCCGGTCGGCCGTGGCGCGCAGGTCGCTCGCGCGCTCGTCCATGTCGCCGGCCAGCCGGCGGATGACCGTGGTGTCTCCGTACATGGGCACCTCCTCGCGGCGAACTGTGCCCCTGGCCGCGGGCGGGGAAACCGCTCCGCCTGCTTGGATGCAGTCATGCAGGTCCCGCTCCCCGCCGCCCGGCGGCTCACCCGTCACGTCGTGCGGCCCGTGCTCGGCACCCGCCTCTCACCGGCCCGGCAGCGACAGGTGATCGAGGCGTTGATGAGGTTCCCGGTGCTGCCGAAGGGGACCATGGTCGAGCACACCGTCCTCGGCGGCGTCCCCGCGGACCGGGTCGTGACCGCGACGAGCGACCCCGACCACGCCCTGCTCTACCTCCATGGCGGCGCCTACCTCGTCGGCTCGCCGCTCACCCACCGCGCGGCCGCGGCCCACCTCGCCCACGCCACCGGCGCGGTCGCGCACGTGCTCGACTACCGGCTCGCGCCCGAGCACCCCTACCCGGCCGCCGTCGACGACGCGCTCGCCGCCTACCGCGCGCTGCTCGACAGCGGCATCGCGCCCGAGCGGATCGTGGTGGCCGGCGACTCCGCGGGCGGCGGCCTGGCGCTCGCCCTGGCGCTGCGGGCCCGCGCGGTCGGCGTACCCCTCCCGGCGGGGCTGGGCCTGATCTCGCCGTGGGTCGACGCCCGGCTCGGTGGCCTCGCGGAGCGGGTCGACGACCCGCTGCTGACCCGGGGCTGGCTCGAGCTCGGGGCGCAGTCGTACGCCGGCGGCCATCTCGACCACCCCGAGGTCTCGCCACTCCTCGCCGATCCGGCCGACCTGGCGGGCCTGCCGCCCCTGTTCGTGCACGCGGCGAGCGACGAGCTGTTCGTCGACGACGTCGAGCGGTTCGTGGCCGCGGCGCGGGCGGCGGGCGTGCCGGTCACCTACCGGCGGCTCGAGGGGCACTGGCACGTCACGCACCTGTACGCCGGGATGGTCCGCGAGGCGACCGACGCGGTCCGCGAGCTGGGCGGGTGGCTGCGCTCGGCCCTGCCGAACGGCGCGGACGGGTCCTAGCGGCCGGTCCAGCGCGGCTCGCGCCGCTCGAAGAACGCGCCGATCCCCTCGGCGACGTCGGCGGACGCCAGCAGCCTCTCGTGCGCGGCGTGGCTGGCCGCCCAGCTGGCGGTCTCGTCGCCGTTGATCTCGTCGTGCGCGAGGGCGAGCGCGGCGCGGACCGCGAGCGGCGCGTTGCCGCTGATCGTCGCGGCCAGGCCGAGCGCGACGTCGAGCGTCGTCCCGGGCTCGACGAGGCGGTTCACGAAGCCGAGCCGCTCGGCACGCTCGGCGCCGATCGGCTCACCGGTCAGCAGCATCTCGCGCGCGACGTTGGCCGGCAGCACCCTCGGCGCACGGAAGACGCCGCCGAAGTCGGGCATCAGGCCGCGCTTGACCTCGGGGAACCCGAAGGTCGCGGTCCGGGAGGCGACCACGAGGTCGCAGCACAGCACCAGCTCGAGGCCGCCGCCGAGCGCGTAGCCCTCGACCGCGGCCACCAGCGGCTTGGGACGGCGGCGCGCCATGATCCCGGCGATGCCGCCGCGCTCGGTCGGCTCCCCCGGCCCCTCGGCGAGGTCGGCGCCCGCCGAGAAGACCGACGGGCCGCCCGTCAGCACGCCGCACCACAGGTCGTCGTCGTCCTCGAGCAGGTTGAGCGCCTCGTCGAGGCCGCGGGTCACCGCGCCGTTGATGGCGTTGCGCTTGGCGGGCCGGTCGAGCCCGATCACGAGGGTGCGCTCGACGCGGATGGTCTGGACGGCGGGGGCGGCATCGGGAGCGCGGTCACTCATGCACGACAATCTAGGGATGACGATGGAGATGTTCATCCACGACGAGATCCCGACCGACGAGGTCGAGCGTCGCGAGAAGGCCGTCTCCGACCTCGCCGACGCCGTGCGCGAGCTGGTCGACGCGACCATCCGCAGCACCGTCGCGGACGAGGAGCTGGCCGCCGTGCAGGCCGAGGTCGAGGGCTTGGCCGCGCGGCTGCGGGCGTCCCAGCTGCCCGGCGCCGCCGGCGTCCGCTACAACTCCGAGGGCCGCAGCTGGAACTGGGGCAACGCGGTGGTCGGGCGCGGCAACGCGGTCGCGCCGCCGGTCGACATCGTCCACGACGGGTTCGGCAACGCCCACGCCGAGATGACCCTGGGTGCCGCCTACGAGGGGCCGCCCGGCATGGTCCACGGCGGCGTGTCCGCGCTGATGCTCGACCAGATCATGGGCGAGACCGCGAGCGGCTTCCGGCGGCTCACGATGACCGGCACCCTCACCCTGCGCTACCGGCGGCCGCTGCCGCTCGGCCCGGTCCGGATGGAGGCTCGGATCGCCCGCGAGGAGGGCCGCAAGATCACGGTCGAGGCGCGGATCGCCGTACCCGGCCAGGACGCGGCCGTGGAGGCGACCGGCCTCTTCCTCATCCCCAGCTGGGCACCGCTCGACGAGACCGATCAGGGCTGGTCGCGCTCCGCCGAGGGCTGAGTCGGCGACAGCCCGCTCAGGCCCCCGGTCGGTCGACCCGGTCGACCAGCCGCTGCGGCGCCTGCAGGCAGAACGAGTCGGTGAGCAGCTCGCCGAGCTCGACCCAGTCGGTGTCGTCGTCGACGAGCATCCCGACCACGTTGGCGCCCCACTCGCCCTTGAAGTACGGCGCTCCGAGGTGCTGGAAGGCCATCACCTCCTCCGGCTCGGCGCGGAAGGTGATCCGGAACAGCTGGTCCTCGCCGCCGAAGACGTGCGCGACCGTGGTCGTCGTCCCGGCCACGCGCCAGCGCACCCCGACCCAGGCCTCCTCCTCGTGGCACTCCGGCAGGCGGGCGAAGATCGCGCGCAGCTCGGCGAGGTAGGCGCCGGGGACGTCGGGGCGGGTCGGGCGAGGCACGCAAGGAATGTCCCACACCCCGCCGACAGCATCACGCCCTGAGCTCGCCGACGTCCTCCGCGTCGCCCTGGAAGTAGCTGTCGAGCAGCCACTGCGCCCGCCGCCCGCCCCACCGGGCGAGCCGGTCGGGCCCGCCGGGCAGCCGCTTGAGCACCCGGTAGCGCAGCGTGTTGAGGCCGACCAGGTAGGCGTGCGCCCACGGTGGCCGCATCGGCAGGCCGAGCTCGCGCATGCTCTCGGGACCGAGGAAGACGGTCAGCATCGAGAGCAGGCGCTCGCGCTCGTAGCGGGCGCGCAGCGGCTGCAGCGGTGCCGGCCAGCCGGGGTAGCGCCGCAGCGCCTGTGCCTCGACCACGGCCTGCGCCAGCTGGGGGCCGGCCTCGGTGAGCGGCCCCTGGGCCAGCAGCACGTGGTAGTCGATCCGATGCCGCTCCCACTCGTCGTCGACGAGGAAGTCGGGGTGCACGCCCATCAGCCAGCCGACGTACTTCCACAGGTGCATGAGCGCCCGGGACTCCGAGTTCGAGACGGGGACGCCGAGCGCGCGCGAGCCGATGATGAGCACGCCGTCGAACAGCCCGAGGGTCGAGGCCTGGTCGGCCTGGTTGATCGGGAGGCCCCACTGCGCGGTGTCCCAGCTGTCCTCGAAGGCGTGGTTGACCAGCGCGTGCATGAGCCGGACGTGGACGGTGAGCCGCCAGCCCTCGCCCGGCGCCTGCCCGTCGCGCGGCGCCGCGAGCGATCCGGGGTCGGTGAGGCTGGCGCCCCACTTCTGGGTCTCGGCGAGGCGGCGCAGGGTCTGCTCCCCCGTCAGGCCCCCGGTGGCGACGAGCAGGTCGGTGGGGCCGCCGAACCGGTAGCCGCCGACCAGGGAGAGCTGGAGCAGCACGTCCTGGGCGTTCTGCCCGAGCCGCCGGAAGACCCTGGCCCCCTCCTCGACGAGGTCGCGGTCCAGCCAGTCGGGGTCCTGCTCGAGCTCGGCGAAGAAGGCGACGAGCGCCGGCGGGGCGTCGGGTACGGCGGCCAGGCCGCCCTCGAGCGCCCGGCGGAACTGGTCCATCCGGACCCGCCCCGGAGCGTCCCCTCGCAACCGGATCGCGTCCGCGAGGCGGGCGCCGAGCTCGTCGCGCTCGAACATGGCCCGCCCGATCCGCTCGAGCAGCGCCTCGTCGGTGTGGCGCACCCGGCCCACCACCTTGAGCGGGCGGCCGAGGCGCCGGTTCCGCTCCCCGCCGGCGCGGAACCGGGTCGGGTAGGGATGCTCGCGGGAGTCGTCGGCCACCGGGGCCACGTCGGTGCTCATGGCTCCATCGTGACGCGAGTCATTGCTCGCATTCAACTCGCAAATGCCCGTCCCGCGCTCGCCGACGTCGACCTGCGCCCGGACGCGCCGCGCGAGGCCCGACGCCCGGGCGGACCGCCGGAGCGCTTACCATCCTCGTCGTGCGCAAGGCCCCGCAGCAGGCCCGGTCCCGGGAGATGGTGGAGCGACTCGTGACGGCCGGTCGGAGGGTCCTCGTCGAGCGCGGGTACGACGCGTTCAGCACCAACCGGGTCGCGACCGTCGCGGGGGTGAGCCCCGGCTCGCTCTACCAGTACTTCCCCGACAAGGCCGCGATCCTCGAGGTCGTCATCGACCGGTACTGGGAGGAGGTGGCCGACCGGGTCGCCGCCTCGCTCGCCGACCGGATCGGCGAGTTCGGCCCGGGCATGGTCCGCGCGACCACCGACGCGCTGCTCACCGCGCTGGAGGCCGACCGCGAGCTGCTCCGGGTCGTCGCCGAGGAGCTGCCCGTCCAGCGCAACCGCGAGCGCCGGGCCGCGCTCGAGCGCCGGGTCCGCGAGCTGATGACGACCTACCTCGCCGCGCGGCCCGACAGCAGCCACCGGCCGAACCCGGCCGTCGCGTCCTGGGTCGTCGTGCTTGCGATCGAGAACCTCGCGATGCGCTGGGTGCTCGACCAACCGGAGGTGGTCACCCGCGACCAGCTGCTCGACGAGGTCCTCGCCCTGGTCGGCGGCTACCTGCTGGCGTGAGCGGCCCGCGCGGCGCGGACCGTCACTCGCCCTGCGCGGACCCCGGGTCCGTGCCGTTGACGCCGTCGTCGGCGCTGTCGTCGCCGACCGGCGCGTCGCCGTACACGCCGGCGTCCTTGGCCTGGGCCGCGGTCCGCAAGCTGCGGGTCAGGGCGTAGCCGATCACCGCCACGGCGACGATCAGCAGCAGGAAGATCCAGAACGCCGTCCAGCCGGCCACGATGTTGGTGTCCTGGTCGACCGGCTTGTCCTTCGCGGCGAGGACGGAGACGGCGGTGGCGACGGCGGCGTGCATGCGGCCAGTCTCTCAGGCGCCCGGAGTGACCCCGGCGAAGAGGTCGTCCTCCGGGGTCGCGGACGGGACGTGGCTCACGACGAGCTCGTAGTCCTCGGTCGGCCAGACGTCCTGCTGCAGCTCGCGCGGGATCGCGAACCAGAAGCCGTCGGGGTCGATCTGGGTGGCGTGGGCGAGCAGCGCCTGGTCGCGGACACCGAAGAAGTCGGCGCACGGGACCCGGGTGGTGATCCGGGCGTCCCAGTCGGGCTCCGGCTTCCACTCCTTGAGCCGCTCCTCCCACGGCGACTCGAGTCCGTGCTCGACCATCGCGTCGTGCAGCGCCTGCATCCGCGGGCGGTTGAACGAGTGGTGGTAGTAGAGCTTCAGCGGCTGCCAGGGCTCCCCCGCGTCGGGGAAGCGCTCCGGGTCGCCGGCCGCCTCGAACGCCGCGACGCTCACCTCGTGGCAGCGGATGTGGTCGGGGTGCGGATAGCCGCCACGCTCGTCGTACGTCGTCACGACGTGGGGCCGGAACTCGCGGATCTGCCGCACCAGCCGCTCGGCGGCCTCCTCCAGCGGCACCAGGCCGAAGCAGCCCTCGGGCAGCGGCGGCTTCGGGTCGCCGTCGGGCCAGCCGGAGTCGATGAAGCCCAGCCAGGTCTGGGTGATCCCGAGGATGTCGCGGGCCCGCTCCATCTCCTGGCGGCGCACCTCGGTGATGTTCTCGAGGATCTCGGGGCGGTCCATCTTCGGGTTGAGGATGGAGCCACGCTCACCGCCCGTGCAGGTGACGACCCGGACGTCCGCGCCGTGGGCGGCGTACATCGCCGTCGACGCGGCGCCCTTGCTCGACTCGTCGTCGGGGTGGGCGTGGACGTGCATCAACCGCAGCCCGGAGCGGTCAGGGGCAGGCGCATGCGTGGGCATGCGCACCATCGTAGGGATGCTCGGCTTTCTTCTGGCCGATGGGACTATGGATCGGTGAGCACCAGCCCCGAGCCCGTGACGCCGTCCCTGGCCCAGCGCTACGGCGCGCCGTCCCGCAGTCGCCGCGCGGCGGTCGCGACCGGCACCGTCGCCGTCGCGGTCCTCTTCCTCGGCTGGCTGCTGTGGGCGATGCTCTTCCACGCCGACCCGGCGGTGTCCTCGGAGGAGATCGGGCATGAGATCGTCGACGACCACACCGCGACCATCCGGGTCCGGGTGACCTACGGCGACGGTCCGGTCGACGCGACCTGCGTGGCCCGCGCGATCTCCCACGACAAGGCGGTCGTCGGCGAGCAGAGCTTCACCCCCGGCCGCGACGACGAGGCCGTCCAAGTGGTCACCGTGCGCACCGAGCGCCGGGCCACCACCGTCGAGTGGATCGGCTGCAAGACCTCGGGGCAGACGAGGTATCGGTAGAGTAGACGTTTCTGTATCCGGACGGGTACGCGAACGAGCAGTACAGGAGCACCCATGACGCAGACCGACCAGAGCGGCCAGAACACGATCTGGCTGACCCAGGACGCCTACGACAAGCTGCAGGCAGAGCTGGAGCACCTGCAGGGCCCGCGCCGCGCCGAGATCGTGGCCGAGATCAGTGCTGCGCGCGACGAGGGCGACCTGAAGGAGAACGGCGGCTACCACGCCGCCCGCGAGGAGCAGGGCAAGAACGAGGCCCGCATCCTCCAGCTCAAGGACATGCTCCGCCGTGCCGAGGTCGGCGAGACGCCTCCCGACGACGGCGTCGTCGAGCCGGGCATGGTCGTGACCTACAAGTTCGAGGGCGATGACGACGACGAGGCGGAGTCGTTCCTCCTCGGCGCGCGCGAGATCGACCCCGAGGGCCTGACCGTCTACTCGCCGCAGTCCCCGCTGGGGCAGGCCATCAACGGCCGCAGCAAGGGCGACACGGTGAGCTACGAGGTCAACGGCAAGCAGCAGACCGTGATCATCCTCGACGCGAAGCCCTACGCCGGCTGACCGGTCGTTCCCTCCGGACCGCCGGCCTCCTCCTCGGGAGCCGGCGGTTCGGCCATTTCGGCCATCTCGGCCAGGTGCAGGACGACGGCGTTCGCCGCCGCGGCCAGGGGTACGGCGACCAGGGCGCCCGCGATCCCCGCGACGAGCACCCCGCAGGCGATCGCCAGGATCACGCCGAGCGGGTGCAGCGAGACCCAGCGCCCGAGCAGGAAGGGCTGCAGCACGTGGCCCTCGAGCTGCTGCACGCCGATCACCACGGCGAGCATGAGCAGCGCGGTGACCGGGCCCTGGTCGACGAGCGCGACCAGGATCGCGACGCTGCCGGCGATCGTGGCACCGATCATCGGGACGAAGGAGCCCAGGAAGACCAGCACCCCGATCGCCAGCACGAACGGCACGTTGAGGATCGCGGCCCCGACGGCGATGCCGGTGGCGTCCACCAGCGCGACCACCACGGTGGCGCGGACGAACTGGACCAGGGACAGCCAGGCCACCCGGCCCGAGCTGTCGACCCGCTCACGAGCCGCGCGCGGGGCGAGCCGCACCACCCACGACCAGATCCGGTCTCCGTCGGCGAGGAAGAAGTAGGTCGCGAACAGCGCGATGAAGAAGCCTGCGACCACGTGGCCGAGTGCGGCGCCGACCTCGGTGACCTGGGTGATCACCGTGCCGTTCTTGGACCGCTCGCTGATCAGGTCCTGCGCGCTCTTGATGTAGTCGTTGATCTGCGAGTCGCTCGCGTTGAGCGGGCCGTCCTTGAGCCAGTCCCGGATCTCCTGCAGGCCCTGGACGGTCGAGTCCGCGAGGTCGGTGGCGCCCGCGGCGACCTGCTGTCCGGCGAAGCTCAGCAGCGCGCCGACGACCGCGAACCCGGCGATCACCACCAGCAGGGCGGACAGACCGCGCGGCAGGCCGGCCCGGTTCACGCCCTGCACGAACGGAGCCGCCAGCGCGCTGATGAGCAGGGCGACCGCGAGCGGCACGGTCACCACCGCGAAGTACCCGACCAGCCACAGCAGCAGGTAGCCGGCACCGGCGATCAGCAGCAGGCGCCACGCCCAGCCCGCGGCCAGGTCGAGGCCGTACGGGACCTGCGCCGGGCGCAGGTTGGACGGGCCCGTCGAGAACGAGGGCGGCTCGTGCCGTCGTTCGTCGCGCTCCTCACGCAGCAGCGCCCACTGGTGGGCGAAGCGGCGGAACAGCCGCTCCTCCCGCGTGCCCTCGTCGGGGCCGAGCGGCGGCTCGCCCTCCTCCGCCTCCTCGACCACGCTGTCCTCGGCAGCCGCGGTGGTCGGGTCCTCGGGCTCGGTCGGGCCGTCGCTGGTCACCCGGTCAGGCTAGACGACCGGCTCAGAGCGTCGAGGCGAGCGCGCGGTCGAGATCGGCGAGCTGGTCCTCGGAAGTCTCGATGCCGACGCTGAGCCGGACCAGGTCGGCCGGGACCTCGAGGTCGGTGCCCGCGACGCTGGCGTGGGTCATCCGGCCGGGGTGCTCGATCAGGGACTCGACGCCACCGAGCGACTCGCCCAGCGTGAAGACCTTCGTGGCCGCGCAGATCGCGAGCGCCTGCTCCTCGCCGCCCGTGACGCGGAAGGAGACCATGCCGCCGTACCGCTTCATCTGGCGGCCGGCCACCGCGTGCCCGGGGTGGTCGGCGAGGCCGGGGTAGATCACCTGGCGGACGGCCGGGTGCTTCGAGAGGAAGTCGGCGACCTTCTCGGCGTTGTCGCAGTGGCGCTCCATGCGCAGGGCGAGGGTCTTGAGACCACGCAGCACCAGCCACGAGTCGAACGGGCCGGCGACGCCGCCGATGGAGTTCTGGTGGAAGCCGATCCGCTCGGCGAGCGTGTCGTCGTCGACGACCAGCGCGCCACCGACGACGTCGGAGTGGCCGCCGGCGTACTTGGTCGTCGAGTGGACGACCACGTCGGCGCCGAGGGACAGCGGCTGCTGGAGGTACGACGACGCGAAGGTGTTGTCGACGACGAGCAGCGCGCCCGCGTCGTGGGCCACCGCGGCGAGCGCCTCGATGTCACCGATCGACAGCATCGGGTTGGTCGGCGTCTCCACCCAGACCATCCGGGTGACGCCGGGCCTGATCGCCGCGCGCACCGCGTCGACGTCGGTCACCGGCGCCGGGCTGTGCTCGACGCCCCACACGGTGGCGACCTTGTCGAAGAGCCGGAAGGTGCCGCCGTAGGCGTCGTTGGGCAGGACCACGTGGTCGCCCGGCTTGCACAGCGCCCGGATCAGCGTGTCCTCGGCCGCCAGGCCGGACGCGAAGGCGTAGCCGTGCGCGCCGCCCTCGAGCGCCGCCAGGGTCGACTCCAGCGCGGTGCGCGTGGGGTTGGCCGAGCGGCTGTACTCGTAGCCGCCCCGCAGCCCGCCCACGCCGTCCTGGGCGTAGGTCGAGGTCGCGTAGATGGGCGGGATCACCGCGCCGGTGGTCGGGTCGGGCGTGTAGCCGGCGTGGATGGCCCGGGTCTCGAAGCCGGCGCCGTCGAGGTGCTCGTCGATGTGGTTGTCGCTCACCGCTCGAGCCTACTCAGCGGGCGGGGCGGCGTGACCAAAGCGAGCAGTTGCTCGTTTCTCGCGTGTGACCGTCCTCACTCGACTCCTCGCCGCCGTCGTCCTGCCCTGCCTGCTCGCCGTCGGGGCGCTGACCGCTCCTCCGGCCTGGGCCACCAGTGCCACCAACGCCACCAGCGCCACCGGGTACGAAGGCGACCCCGATCCCCTGCGCGGGCTGCTCCTCCCGCCGCTGGACGCCGTGGTGGCCCTGCTCGCGCCGCTGCCGGTCCCGGCGACGCCGTACACCGGCGACGTCTGCGTCGACGGCGCCGACGCCTGCATCGACGACGTGGTGACGCGGATGGAGACCCGGCTCGCGGGACTCGCGAGCAGCTGCTCGCACAGCGCGATCTTCTCGCTGGCCTACCTGCGGGTGACCGAGAACGTCCGCGACGCCGTGCGCAGCGGCTACTTCGCGGACCGGGCGTGGTTGAACCGGGTCGACGCGGTCTTCGCCGAGATGTACTTCGACACCACCAGCAGGTGGGCTTCCGGCGACCGGGCCGGGATCCCGGCCGCGTGGCGGATCGCGCTGCAGGCCGAGGACGACCGCGCGATGAGCGGGCTGGGCAACTTCCTGCTCGCGATGAACGCCCACATCAACAGCGACTTCCCGCACGTGCTCGCGACCGTGGGCCTCACCGGGCCCGACGGCAGCCACAAGGCCGACCACAACCGCTACAACAACCGCCTCGACAGCCTCTACGCCCCGGTGTTCGCCGAGGAGGCCGCACGCTTCGACCCGACCTTCGACGACATCGACGCCGGCAGCGTCGAGGAGGCGGTCGCCGGCGTGATCATGCGCGGCTGGCGGGAGATGGTGTGGCGCAACGCGGAGGCGCTGGTGCTGGCGAGGACGCCGGCCGCGAAGCGGCTCGTGGAGAAGGAGATCGAGGTCTACTCGGCGCTCCAGGCCCAGCTGATCCGCACCTTCTTCGTCGCGAGGCCGGGCAAGCGCGACAGCTGGTGCGCGACCCACGGTGTCGGCTGATCCCTCTTGCGCGGCGGGAGACAATGGACCCATGTTCTCCCGCCGCAAGACCGAGCTGGTCGACCCCGCCGAGGCACTGCCCGGCCGCTCCACCCCGGCGTTCCCCCTCCCCGCGCAGCACGAGGTCCTCGACGCTCCCCTCGTCACCGACGACGTCCCCGACGGCCTGGAGGTCGCGATCTTCGGCCTCGGCTGCTTCTGGGGCGCCGAGGAGATCTACTGGCAGGTTCCGGGCGTGTGGTCGACCTCGGTCGGGTACGCCGGCGGGGTCAGCCCGAACCCGACGTACGAGGAGGTCTGCAGCGGTCGCACCGGCCACACCGAGGCCGTGCGGATCGCCTTCGACCCCGAGCAGGTCTCCTACGCCGACCTGGTCAAGCAGTTCTTCGTCGTCCACGACCCCACCCAGGGCATGCGCCAGGGCAACGACGTCGGCACCCAGTACCGCTCCGCGATCTACTACACGACGCCCGAGCAGGAGCAGACCGCCCGGGAGCTGACCAAGGTCTACGGCGACGAGATCGCCCGCCGTGGCTACGGCGAGATCACCACCGAGATCGAGCCCGCGGGCGCCTACTACTACGCCGAGCCGCACCATCAGCAGTATCTCCACAAGGTGCCGAACGGCTACCGCTGCCACGCCAACACCGGCATCGCCTTCCCGGAGACCGCCTGACCCGTTCGGGCCATGGTCAGGACCGGCCGGCGGTGCGATGGTCGGAGGATGGCCGAGGACCCGGTGACGAGCAACCCGGACCACTACACGGTGGTCTTCGAGAACGACCGCGTGCGGGTGCTGGAGTACCGCGACGAACCGGGCGAGCGCACCACGCCGCACGCCCACCCCGACAGCGTCATGTACACGCTGTCGTCGTTCCGCCGCCGCCTGGTCGCGGGCGACCAGCAGCGCGAGGTGGAGATGACGGCCGGGACCGTCGGGTGGCTGCCGGCCCAGGAGCACCACGGGGAGAACATCGGGGACACGCCGACCCACGTGCTGTTCGTCGAGCTCAAGGAGACCGCTGCGCGCAGCGCCGCGGACACCCTCGGCCCCGCCGCGCCGTGACGCGGCAACGGTCCGGACGGGCCATGCCTGTTGAGCAGGCGTACTCACGCCCGGCGCCCCGCGCCGCCGCGAGGCTGGTCGCATGACCAAGACGACGTACGCCTTCTACCTCCAGTCCGCCATCTCCTTCGCCGCCGCCCTGCTGTTCATGGTCGGCGGCATCTACTTCCTGCCGGTCGACGGCTGGATCCGCGCGTTCTTGTGCCTCGGCGCGCTGTTCCTCGTGAACTCCTCCTTCGCGCTCGCCAAGTGCGTTCGTGACCAGCAGGAGACGCGGGCGAACGAGATCCGGGTCGACGCCTACCGCTGAGACCGGTTGCCCCATGCCTGACAATGGGGCCATGGCTGACCTTCCCCGGAAGGCCGCGGCGCGCACCGCGCGGCTCGCGGCACTTCCCCTCGGGTACGCCGGCCGCACGGCGCTCGGTTTCGGCAAGCGCCTGGGCGGCGCGGCTCCCGAAGCGGTGATGAGCGAGATCCAGCAACGGACGGCGGAGCAGCTGTTCCGGACCCTGGGCGAGCTCAAGGGCGGCGCGATGAAGTTCGGGCAGGCGCTGAGCGTGCTCGAGTCGGCGCTGCCGGAGGAGATGGCGGCGCCGTACCGCGACCAGCTCACCCGCCTGCAGGACTCCGCTCCCCCGATGCCCACGCAGACGGTGCGCGACATCCTCGCCGAGGACCTCGGCGCGGACTGGAAGCAGCGCCTGGTCTGGCTCGACGGGGCGCCGACGGCGGCCGCGAGCATCGGCCAGGTCCACGAGGGGCGGTGGTACGACGGCCGCCGGGTCGCGGTGAAGGTGCAGTACCCCAACGCCGGCGAGGCGCTGATGGCCGACCTGCGCACGCTGGCCCGGGCGGCGCGGGCGATCGGGCCACTCATCCCGGGCGTGGACATGAAGCCGCTCGTCGAGGAGGTCCAGGCCCGGGCCCGCGAGGAGCTCGACTACGACCTCGAGGCCGAGGCGCAGCGGGAGTTCGCGAAGGCGTTCCGCGACGACCCGGACATCGTCGTACCCGACGTCGTCGCGGTCGGGCCCCGCGTCCTGGTCACCGAGTGGCTCGACTCGGCGGGCTCGCTGGCGTCCGTGATCGCCGACGGCACGCCTGCCGAGCGCGACCACTACGGGGAGATCTTCACGCGCTTCCTGTTCTCCGGGCCGGCCCGCACCGGCCTGCTGCACGCCGACCCGCACCCCGGCAACTTCCGGGTGATCCCCGGCGACGACGGCGCGCCCGGGCGGATCGGGGTGCTCGACTACGGCGCCGTGGCACGGCTCCCCCAGCGCGGCCTGCCCGAGCCGATGGGACGGCTGATCACGCTGTGCGCGGCCCGGGACGGCGACGGGCTGATCACCCAGCTGCGTGCGGAGGGCTTCCTCAAGGACCGGATCCGGATCGAGCCCGAGCTGCTCATGGACTACCTCGCGCCGTTCGTCGAGCCGACGCTGGTCGAGCGGTTCCGGTTCAGCCGGGAGTGGATGCGCGAGCAGTTCCAGCGGATCAACAACCCCAAGGACCCGGCGTACACCGTGAGCATCAAGCTCAACCTGCCGCCGTCGTACGTCCTCATCCACCGCACCTGGCTCGGCGGCCTCGGCGTGCTGAGCCAGCTCGAGGCCGAGGCGCCGTTCCGCGCGATCATGCAGGAGTTCCTGCCGGGCTTCACCCCGGCCGGTTAGGGCGCGGCGTCGGTGAGGCAGTAGGCCCGGCCGTTCGGGTCGGCGAGCACCGTCCAGTGCTGGTGCTGGGCGAGCACCCGCGAGCCGAGCTCGAGGTGTCGCTCGGTCTCCGCGGCGCGGTCGGTGGTCCCCCAGTCGAGGTGGGCGCGCACCTCGCCGGTGTCGTCGGCGCCGAGCCGCTGCAGCATCAGCCGCAACGGCTGCCCGGCCGGCGGGAACAGGAAGGTGAAGTCCTCGGTGACGCTCGAGGGTCGCTGCTCCCAACGCGTCACGGCATGCCAGAACGCCAGCTCCCGGTCGTAGGCCGCGCGTGGCACGTCGATCGCCACCTGGACCACCCGCGACGCGGATCCGTGCGCGTGCACCGTGGCCGCGGGAACCCGGGACGCGGCGTGGTCGACGAGGCAGAACACGAAGCCGGCGGGCGAGGCCATCACGACGTACCCGCGATCGGCGACGATCGTCGCGCCGGCCACCCGTGCGGCGTCCGCCGCCGCCAGCGGGTCGGTGACGTGCAGGTCGAGGTGGATCCGGTCGGCGCCGGCGTGGCGGCGTTGCACCTTGAGGTACGGGCCGCCGTCGGGCGGCAGCAGCGAGGCGAACTCGTCGTGGGCGCCACGGGGCGGCGAGACGGCGTACCCGGTCGCCTCCTGCCAGAAGCCCACGGTCTCCTGGTGGTGCTCCGGCGCGCTGTCGAGGAAGGCGGTGATCCAGAACGGGTGCATCGGCGCTCAGCCGCCCACCGGGGCGCAGTCGTGGCCACAGCCGTCGGGCGGCAGCGGGCCGTCGGCGTGGGCGGCAGGCCGGTGCAGGACCGCGGCGGTGGCGGTGACGACGACGTCCTCGCCGTCGACGGTGGCGCTCCCGTCGACGAGGAGGGTGTAGCCGTGGCGCTCCCGCGGCCAGAACACCACCGTCACCGTGGGGTTCTCGGCCAGGTTGCGCAGCGTCCCCCTGCCCGGACCGGCGATCCGCAGGCTGCCGTCGCCGGCGGCGACCGGGTCGACGGTGACGACCTTCACCTGCGGCGAGGACGTGGTCAGCAGGTAGCCGCTGTCGAAGTCGGCCAGGGCCTGGCGCAGGTCCGCGGGATCCACCGGGATGCTCATGGGCTCAGGTTATGCGTCACCAGAGCCCGAGCACACCGCCACCGATGCGCACGACGAACGCACTCACCACCGCGATGAAGAACAGCCGCACGAACCGGGAGCCGCGGGCCACTGCGGTGCGCGCCCCGAGGTACCCGCCGACCAGGTTGCAGGCGCCCATCATCAAGCCGACGTCCCACAGCACCGCACCCTGCGGCACGAAGAGCAGCAGCGCGCCGAGGTTGGTCGCGAGGTTCGCGAGCTTGGCCTTGGCCGAGGCCTGGAGGAAGTCGTAGCCCAGCAGGCCGACGAGGGCGAACACGAAGAAGCTGCCCGTGCCCGGGCCGAGGATCCCGTCGTAGAAGCCGATCACGAACCCGACCCCCATCGCGGCGACCAGATGGCGGTGGCCGGCGAAGCGGAGCGCGGTCTGCTCGCCGAGCTCGGGGCGGAGCAGGACGTAGCCGCCGACCACCACCAGCGCCACGAGCACGATCGGCTCGAACGCCTCGCGCGGGATGTGCGAGGCCAGCAGGGCGCCGGAGAAGGCGCCGGTCAGTGCGAGCGCCATCAGGGGAAGCGCGGTGCGCAGGTCCGGGCCGATCCGGCGGTAGTAGGTCAGCGAGCTGGCCGCCGTCCCGCACACCGAGGCGATCTTGTTGGTGGCGAGGACCTGGACCGGGCTCGCGCCCGGCAGACCGAGCAGGATCGCCGGGAGCTGGACCAGTCCCCCGCCGCCGACCACGGCGTCCACGAAGCCGGCCGTCAGGGCAGCCAGCGCGAGCAGTGCGATGACGGTCAGGCCGAGGTCCCCCACGCAGCGGACTCTACGAGGACCAGGCGAGGCCGACCTTCGGGCGGTCGTCGTACTCCGTTGCGACCTTCCGCGAGGTCTCGACGCACTCCGACCCGAGGTCGACCTGGACCTGGGCCGGATCGATCCGGAGGTGCAGCACCAGCTCGCCCTTGGTGGCGTTGAGCGCCACCTGGTTGTCCGGGTCGTCCACCGTCCAGCCGTCGGCCTCGAGCAGGCCGACGGCCGTGGCCGTCGCCTTCTCCTGCGTCAGCTCGCCGGAGGAGCCGAAGCGCACGAAGTCGTTCAGCACGACCCCGCCCGGCGCCAGGTCGTCACCGCAGGTGGTGAAGGAGCGAGTGCCCTCGGCGCCGGTCAGCACGAGCGCGTCCGCGAGCTCGTGCAGGACACCGGCGCGGGCGTCGTCCGCCGCGGCGACGACATCGTCGACCGCGGTTCGGCCGACCGCGGCGGGAGTCGGCGCCTCGTCGTCGCAGCCGCTCAGGGCGGCGGCAGACAGGAGGGCAAGGGGCAGTGCGAGTGCGTTCCCGAGAAGGCGCATGCTCACAGCATCCCACCGAGCTTCGAGTGCTCCCAGGTCCACGCGGCGGCATCGGCGATTCCCTCCGCGGCGGTCGCGCTGCCGGCTGCGACCAGCAGCTCGGGCAGGGTGAGGTGCGAGCCGCCGGGTGCGCCGCGGGGCGGTTGCTCGCTGACCTCGTCGTCGGCGCCGGCGACCACGTGGGCGAGGTTCGCGAGCGAGGTGCCGGTGAAGTACGACGTGTGGTTGTGGAGCAGCTCCTCGGCCCGCAGGGCGCCGTCCCCGGTCTCGAACCGGGTGCCTCCGAAGGCGGTGTCGGCCGGGTCGTGGCCCAGCGCACCGAGACCACCGCGGTCGCCGCCGCCGAGCAGGGACACCGGGTCGTGGTCCTTGCTGCCGACCCAGACGTCGGCCTCGGTGAGCTCACCGGCGGTGTCGGCCGGGACGCCAGGACTGCCGAGCAGGACGGCGTCGTCGACCGGGACACCGTCGGCCAGCGCGTGGCCCACGGCAGTGGAGCCGTAGCTGTGACCGATCGCGGTCAGGTGGGCGGGCGGGCCCTGGTCGGAGCCGCGGACGCCGTCCACGAAGTCCGAGAAGCGCTCCCCGCCCGCCTCGGCCTTGCCGGTGAGGGCGACGCCGTCGAAGTCGGCCTGCCCGAGCGGGTCGAGCGGGTTGAGCGGGTTGCCGCTCGGGGCGTCGTAGTCGGCCCAGTAGACGGTCGCGACGCTGCCTCGCTCCTCCTCGAGCGCTGCGAGGTGGAGGTCGTAGGTCTTGTCGAGGTTGCTCCCGACGCTGGAGGTGTCGGTCGTCAGGCCGGGCACGTTGACCGAGACGTGGTCGGCGGTGTCCGGGTCGCCGAAGCCGACCGCGACACCGCCGTCGCCGGAGTGCAGGTCGGGGGTGAAGGCGAGCAGCGTGGTGAGGTGGGCGCCGGTGTCGTCGGTCTGGTCCGCGTACTCGTCGAGGGCGTCGTCCACGGACCTCGCATTGTCGAGCGCCCGCTCCTGCTTCCCGGTGAGCTGTCCGTCCTCGTCCCGCTGCCGGTAGAAGTCGAGATCGCGGGCGAGCTCACCGCGGTTGGCCTCGTCGCGGTCGGCCATCGGCACCCCTGCGGTGTTGCCGACCAGCCCGGGGTGCTCGGTGGTGAGCGCCTCCTGCTCGGCGCGGCGCAGCCCGCGCCACCAGGCGGCCAGCGCGACCGGGTCGCCCCGGAGGCGGCGCAGCTGCCGCGTGAGATCGCCGGTGCGGGGCCGGGAGGGATCGGCTGCCGCCGCCTGGCCCTCCGCGACGCTGTCGAGGCCCTGGAGGGCGGCGACGACGTCGTCCTCGGCCTGATCCCGGGCGGCCTTCCAGCCCTCGATCCGGTCCCGCAACGCGGTGGCCCGGCCGTGGAGGACGTCGGCACGCGCCCGAAGCTCGGACAGCCGGCTGTCGTCGGTCGCGGCGGCCACCTCGGTGGCCAGCTCCTCGATCCGTTCGTTGACCTCGGCGCGGTCGGCGTTGATCCGGGTGAGTCGCACGAACAGCCGGCTGAGCCGGGCGGCGAACCGGTCCGCGGCGGTGACCGCCATGTCGAGCGCAGCCTCGGCGGCCTCGAGACGGGCGGCCACCTGGGTCGCAGCGTGGTCGTGCGCGACGGCGGTGTCGCCCTGCCAGGCAGGAGCGGCGACCGAGGCGGCGCGGCCCTGGACGTTCTTGACGGCGATGGCGGCCGCACGCAGGTCGGTGGCCAGGTCCTGGGCACCCGTGGGCGTCGAGGTCAGCGGGGGGCAGGGCGGCACCTGGGCGGGGACGTAGACGAGGGTCACGGCCAGCTCACCTCCCCCACGGCGGCGTCGCGCTCGGTCCACGGGAGCAGGGCACGCAGCCGCTCCGCCTGGGCCCGGTCGACGAGGACGAGGAGTCGTCGGAAGAAGACGAACTCGTCGGCGTACCCCTGGGCCTGCCGGGCGACCACCTTGAGCTCGTCGACCCACGGGTCGGCGAAGGCGGTGACCGCCGCGGCGACGGCGTCGGAGAGGTCGGAGGTCGAGACCTTGGCGAGGCGGCGCCAGGCGCCGTCGAGCTCGTCGGCAGCCTCGTCCCAGCGGTCGCGGGCGGCCTTGAGGACGGCGTACGGGACATCGAGGGTGATCGTCATGCAGGTCCGGCTGCCCGAGGTCCACGGGCGGGAAACGACGGGTTCCGGTTGTCCACAGGGACCCCGGGATCCCCGCTCAGGACGAGGTTCTCAGCCCACCCAGAACCCGCGCGAACCGAACCAGTCGCCGTAGGTCCCCGGCCCGGACCCGCCTCGACCGCCCGCGCCGCCGCGGCGCGAGCCGAGGTACGACCCGACGACCGCGGCGCCCAGGTCGCCGGCCTCGGGGGCGATCACGGACCCGTCGACGCGCCGGGCCATCGACTCGACGAACCGGGCCAGGCCGGGGTCCTCGCCGAGCCGGAAGAAGGTCGTCTGCGCGCCGATCCGGCGGGCGTTGTCGAGCTCGCGGACGGCGAGCGCGATGGTCATCGGGTGCGGCGGGTAGGAGAAGAACACCTCGCCGCTGGACTCCAGGTGGGAGGTCGGCTCGCCGTCGGTGACGATGAGCAGCACCGGCTGGGCGTTCGGGTGCTTGCGGAAGTGCCGGTTGGCCAGCAGCAGGGCGTGGTGGAGGTTGGTGCCCTTGGCCCAGCGCGCATCGAGGGCGGTGAGCTCCTCGATCCGCATGGTCTGGGCGTGCCGGCCGAAGCCGATCAGCTCCAGGGAGTCGCCGCGGAAGCGCGAGCCGATGAGGGTGTGCAGCGCCAGCGCGGTCTGCTTCATCGGCACCCAGCGCCCGTCCATCGCCATCGAGAACGACGTGTCGACGCACAGCGCCACCGCCGCCTGGGTGCGGGCCTCGGTCTCGGCGACCTCGACGTCGTCGATCGAGAGCCGGGGGCCGCCGGGGTCGGAGGTGCGGCGCAGCACGCCGTTGAGCATCGTGCGCGGGATGTCCCACGGCTCGGTGTCGCCGAACTCCCACGCCCGGGTGGCGCCGGAGAGGTCACCGGCGGCGCCGGCCTGGCGCAGGTCGCGCTGGCCCTGCCGGCCCGACATCTTCTGGGCCACGTCGCGCAGCAGCGCCTTGCCGAGCTGGCGCATCGCCTTGGGGGTCAGCCGCAGCTCGCCGTCGAAGCCGCGCTCCATCGCGCCCGACTGACGCAGCGCCTTCTCGAGCTCCTGGAGCTTGCGGGCGTCGACGGCGGCCTCGGTGCCGAGCTGGCGGGCCAGCTTGTCGAGGTCGACGTCGTCGAGGCGGGCTCCGCCGTACCCCTGGGCCAGCTGGTCGGCCAGCGCGTCGAGGTCGGCGAGGTCCTGGAGCACGCCGGTGCCGTCACCGAGGCCGAGGCCCTGGTCGCCGTCGCCGAACCGCTCCGAGCCGCCCCAGTCCTCGCCGGGGCGCAGCGACATCAGGTTCGCGTCGAGCCGGTCGAGCTGGTCCATCAGCGCCGGCGAGCCGAACGCCTGCGCGGAGAGCTGCATCAGCTCGGCGCGCTGCTCGGCGCTCATCGAGTTCAGCATCCGCTGCGCGGCGGCCGAGCGCTGGGCGAGGGCGTCGAGGAGCTCGTCGATGTCCTGCGGGTTCTCGGGGAAGTGCTGGCCGTGCTTGGCCATGAACTCCTCGAAGTCCTGCTGCGTGTCGGCTCCGGCCGCGTGCTTCTCGAGCAGCTCGTTGAGGTCGCCGAGCATCTCGTTGATCGCCTGCCGGTCCTCGTCGGTGGCGTTCTCGAGCGCCTGCTTCATGCCGGCGAAGCGCTGGTCGAGGAGCTCGCGGCCGAGCAGGTCCTTGATCTGCTCGAAGGCCTCCCGCGCCTCGCGGGACTGCCAGTCGTAGTCGCCGAGCTCGGTGACCGCTGCCGCCGGCGAGTCGGGCAGGTTCTCCAGCCGCATCTCGCGGAAGGCCCGGTCGCCGTCGTCCATCATCGCGTCGCGGGCCAGCTGCTTGCGCTCCTCGAGGACCGCCTTCTCGAGCAGCTCGCGCACCTCGTTGAGCGTGCCGTCCAGGTTGTGGCGCTGCAGCAGGTCACGGCGGCGCTCCGCCACCCGCCGGGCGAGGTCGTCGAGGCCTCGGAAAGACTCGGTTCCTGAGCTTGTCGAAGGGCCGCCTCGGCGCAGGAACTCCCGCATCGCCCGGTCCGGGCTGTAGCCGGCCATCACGTCCTGGCCGATGGCGTCGAGCGCCTCGGCGATGTCGATCGGCGGGGCGAGCGGGTCGCCGCCGTCGTACCTGCGGTAGCGACTCATCGGAGCACCCGTTGGACGTCGGCACCGGCGCGCAGCGCGCGCGGGATCTCGGCCACCTCGTCGACCACCTCGAGCAGCAGCTGCACTGTCTCCGAGGGAGCGGTGGTGTCGAGGGCGATGTCGTAGCTGATGCCAGTCGAGGTCCACACCTCGTCGAAGCCGCCGTCGGCGGTGACCGCGACCCCGTGCACCGGGACCTCGAGCCGCCGGGCCTCGCGGTAGGTGTCGTTGAGCACGCACAGCGCCACGGCGAGATGGAGCACCTGCGCGCCGTTGGTCGCGGGCCCGGCGAGCACGCCTTCCTCCGTCCAGGCGTGCGGGAGCACGACACCGTCGCCGTCGCCCTCCCAGCTGCGGAGGGTGCCGGAGGAGACCCGCACTCCGAACGGGGAGGGATCAGCCATAGACCGTCTCCACGCCGGCCTCGCCGAGCTGGACGTCCTTGCCGATCTTCCGGGCGAGGAAGAGGCCTTCGAGGGCGAGCTCGATCGCGGCGGCCCGCTCGCCGTCGGTGCGGCCGCCGCCCGCACCGTTCACGCGTTCGCAGACCTGGTCGTAGAGGTCGGACTCGCCCAGCACCGGCAGGCCGGACAGCAGGTCGCGGGCGGTGACCTGGCCGCCGGTGACGACGGTGGCGCCGTCCTCGATGGCCTCCACGAGCAGCGCGAAGTCGAGGCCGCGGAACCTCTCCCGCACCGTCTCGGCGGTCGCCGTCCGGAGCAGGTGGGTGAGGATCTCGGCCTCACGGCCCTCCTCCCCGGACTCGAACTCGATCTTGCCGCCGAGCACGTCGACCGCGGTCTCGAGGTCGACGACCCGGGCGACGGCCCGGTCCTCGCCCTGGATGGTCGCGCGGCGCAGGGCCGCGGCGGCGATGGTCTCGGCACCGGCGATCGCGAACCGGGCGGAGACGCCGGAGCGCTGGTCGACGGCGCTGGACTCGCGCAGGTTGCGGGTGAACCGGGCCAGGATCTCGACCAGGAAGTCCGGGACGTCGACCCGGTCGGGCAGGAGGTCGGCCTCCTGCCGGATCACGGCGATCTCGGCGTCGAGCGCCTTCGGGTAGTGAGTGCGGATCTCGGCGCCGAAGCGGTCCTTGAGCGGGGTGATGATCCGGCCACGGTTGGTGTAGTCCTCCGGGTTCGCGGAGGCGACCACGAACACGTCGAGCGGCAACCGCAGGACGTAGCCGCGGATCTGGATGTCGCGCTCCTCCATCACGTTGAGCATCGCGACCTGGATCCGCTCCGCGAGGTCCGGCAGCTCGTTGATCGCCACGATCCCCCGGTGGGAACGGGGGATCAGGCCGAAGTGGATGGTCTCCGGGTCGCCCAACGAGCGGCCCTCGGCCACCTTCATCGGGTCGACGTCGCCGATCAGGTCGGCGACGCTCGTGTCGGGCGTGGCCAGCTTCTCGGCGTACCGCTCCTCACGATGACGCCAGGAGATCCGCAGGTCGTCGCCGTACGTCGCCACGGCGGCCTTCGAGGTGACGGTGACCGGCTCGTAGGGGTGCTCGCCGAGCTCGGAGCCCGAGATCACCGGGGACCACTCGTCGAGGAGCCCGACCAGGGTGCGCAGCAGCCGGGTCTTGCCCTGGCCGCGCTCGCCGAGGAGGACGACGTCGTGGCCGGCGATGATCGCCCGCTCCAGCTGCGGGATGACGGTGTCCTCGAACCCGTGCAGACCGGGCCAGGGGTCCTCCCCCGCCGCAAGCCGGGCGAGCAGGTTGTCGCGCAGCTCGGCCCGCAGCGACTTGTGCTGGTGGCCGGAGGCGCGCAGGGCGCCGAGCGTGTCCAGGGCGGGCACGGGCGTGGGAACCGTGGTCGTCACGCCCACCACGCTACTGCGCCGCGCAACGTCCGCGCCGACGTGAGGGTTCTCACCTGTGCGGCGTTCCGCCGCCGGCCGGGCCCGGACCTCACTAGGTTCGCCGAATCAATCTCCACAAGAAGGATCGACCATGACTGACACCTTCGTCGACACGCCCGCCGAGCCCGGCGGCCGGCTCCAGCTGCTGGCCGCGATCCTCCTCGGCCTCGCGGCCACGATGACCGCCCTGTCGGCGTACCAGGCCGCACTCCTGGACGGCGAGGCCCTGCAGGGCTACTCGGTCTCCAACAGCCAGCTGAGCGACGCCAACTACTTCTACAACCAGGGCAACCAGACGCTGGCCTCCGACCAGCAGCTGTTCGTGCAGTACGCGACCGCGACCCAGCAGGAGGACGCGGACCTCAGCGAGTACCTCAAGACCCTGATGCGCCCGGAGCTCAGCGAGGCGATCGACTGGTGGACCTCCTCGGAGGAGGCCGTGACGCCGTTCGACGAGGACGCCGCGAACCCCTACGTCGTCAACGACTTCGCCGAGGCCGAGGCCCTCGACAAGAAGTCCAAGGCGACCTTCAAGGAGGCGTCCGCGGCCGACGACCAGGGCGACCAGTTCGAGCTGGCGGCCGTCCTCTTCGCGCTCACCTTGTTCTTCGGCGGTATCGCCACGCTGTTCGCGCGCCGCAGCGTCTCGCTCGGGCTCCTCGGCATCGCGACTCTTGCGCTCGTGACTGGCGCCGTCCAGCTGGCGATGGCCTTCGCGGCCTGATCCGGACGCCTTACGCTGCCCGGATGACCATCGTCCTGGGAGTGCTCTGCGGGGCACTCCTGGGCGTGGTCGTGCTGTTCGCCCGCGACCGGGCCCGACTGCTCGAGCGTCTCTCCGACGCCGACACCCACATCGCCCAGCTCGAGTCGGACCTGGACGCGGCGCTGCGTCCGCCCCCGCCGGCGAACACGGCCGAGCGCGCCGTACGACGGGTGATCCGGACCGCCTCGAAGGTCCGCTCCCACGGCATCACGGGCCTGATCCAGAGCACGGTCGGCGAGCTGCAGACCTGGGCGAGCGACGCCGAGCGCGCCGACATCCTCAACATGGCCGCCTCGGACGGCACGGTCACCCTGTTCTTCTCCGACATCGAGGACTCGACGCCGCTCAACGACCGGCTGGGCGACACCACCTGGGTCAAGGTGCTGGCCGCGCACGACCGGGTGCTGCGCAACCGGATCGAGAGGTACCGCGGCCAGGTCGTCAAGACCGCGGGCGACGGGTTCATGGTCGCCTTCCGCGACACCGAGGCCGCCTGCCGCGCCGCGCTCGGCATCCAGCGCGACCTGCCACGCGACCTGACCCTGCGCCGCCACGGTCCGATCCTGGTCCGCATCGGCATCCACACCGGCCAGGTCGTGGCCCGCGACGGCGACTACTTCGGCCGCAACGTCGCCATGGCCGCTCGGGTCGCCGACCTCGCCCACGGCGGCGAGATCCTCGCCAGCGACGCCGTCCGCGAAGCGCTGGACGACGACACCGCCCTCACCCTGGTCGAACGCGACACCGTCGAGCTGAAGGGCCTCACCGGCGAGCACGTGGTCTGGCAGATCCTCCCGCCGGCGAGCTGAGCGAGCAGAGCTCGTCGAGTAGGAGCGAGCGCCAGCGAGCGACGTATCGAGACGCCTCACCGAGCGTCTCGATACGCCCACGCCCTCGTTCCTCGGGCGTGGGCTACTCGACGAGCTTCGGGCTCAGACGGACAGGATCACCGAGGAGCCGTGGCCGAACAGGCCCTGGTTGGCGGTGATGCCGACCTTGGCGCCCTCGACCTGCCGGCCCTCGGCGCGGCCCTGCAGCTGCCAGGTGAGCTCGCAGACCTGAGCGATCGCCTGGGCGGGCACAGCCTCACCGAAGCAGGCCAGTCCACCCGAGGGGTTGACCGGGATCCGGCCACCGATCGTGGTGTCCCCGGCGCGGAGCAGCGCCTCGGCCTCCCCGCGCTTGCACAGCTGCAGGTCCTCGATCCAGTCCAGCTCGAGCGCGGTCGACAGGTCGTAGACCTCGGCCACGTCGACGTCGGAGGGGTCGATCCCCGCCTCCTCGTACGCCGCCTGGCCGATCGCCTCCTTGAACGTCCGCTCCGGCACCCCGGTCAGGGCCGAGGAGTCGGTGGACAGCAGCGGCATGTCGATGACCGTGTTGGGGAAGGTCGGCGTGACCGTGGAGACCGCGGCGACCGTCACCGGCGCCGCGATGCCGTGCCTCCTCGCGTACTCCGCGCTGACCAGGACGACCGCGGCGGCACCGTCGGAGGTCGCACAGATGTCGAGCAGGTGCAGCGGGTCGGAGACCATGGGCGAGGCGAGGACCTCCGCGACCGACGACTCCTTGCGGAAGCGCGCGTTGGGATTGCCCAGGCCGTGCTTGGCGTTCTTGACCTTGACCTGCGCGAAGTCCTCCGACGTGGCGCCGTACAGGTCCATCCGGCGGCGCGCGTAGAGCGCGAAGTACGCCGGGTTGGTCATCCCGAGCAGGCGGAACCGCAGCCAGTCGGGGTCGTTCCACCGCTCCCCCGCGTTGGGGGCCAAGAACCCCTTCGGGGTGGTGTCGGCGCCCACGACCAGGGCGACCTCGCTCATCCCGGCCAGGATCCGCGCCCGTGCGGTGTCGATGGCCTGGGCGCCGGTCGCGCACGCGGCGTACGACGTCGCGATCCGCGCGCCGTTCCAGCCCAGCGCCTGGGCGAACGTCGAACCGGCGACGTAGCCGGCGTACCCGTTGCGGACCGTCTCGCCACCGACCACCAGGTCGACGTCGGCCCAGGCGATGCCGGCGTCCTTGAGCGCCTCCCGGGCGGCATGCACGCCGTACTCGGTGAAGTTGCGGCCCCACTTGCCCCAGGGGTGCATGCCCGCACCCGCGATCACAACGCTCATGCGACAGGCCTCCAGCGGTAGATGGTGCGCTCCCCGGTCTCGTCGACGTTGAGGGTCTCGACGACCAGCTCGACCTCGGTGCCAACCAACAAGTCGCGCACCCCGAAGCCGTCGGCGACCTGGCCGAGCACGACGATGCCCTCGGGCAGCTCGACCGCGGCCAGCGCGAACGGCTGGAACGGGTCGGTCGGCGCGATGTACGGCGCCGGGGGCTGGTACTGGGCGTCCGTGTAGGACCACACCGTGCCGGTGCGCGAGAGCTCGACCGCGTCGTACTCGGTGCCGTCGCAGGCGGGGTTGCGGCAGTAGAAGGCGGCAGCGCCGGCGTCGCTGGACACCGGCGGGAACACCACGTTGCTGCACGCCGTGCAGCGGGAGGCGAGGAGTCGGGGCTCGTCGCCGGTGGTGAACCAGCCCTCGATGACGGGGGTGGCGGTCATGGAAGCTCCCTGAACTAGAACGTGTTCCTATTCTAGGGGAGCGGGGGCCGGTCGGTCCGGAAGTCCCGGCCACCGGAACCCGGGACTACTCGCCGGGGTCGGGGCTGCCGGCCGGTGCCGGGGCCGGCTTCTCGCACTTGACCGTGTCGGCAGGCGTGTAGACGGTGTGGAACTTCTCGGTGTGGTCGACGGCGGAGTCGCCGTGCTTGCGGAAGGTGCGGGTGACGTCGACCTGGAAGCCGGACCACCCGGTGTTGGGCTCGCAGTCGGGCGTGGTCAGGGTGCGGACCTTCGGCGGGACCTGGGCGTAGCGCGCCGACGTCGACGAGTCGATGTCCCACTTCTTCGTGGACCACATCTGCACGGTCACCTTGCCCTGGCGCGACCAGGTGCTGGGGACCACCCAGGCGTGGATGAGCACGCCGTACTCGGTGTCGTTCTGGAAACGCAGGTCGACCGTCGGCCAGGCGACCGTGGCCTCGCGGCCGACCGGGTAGCGGTCGATGTAGAACGAGTGCGGCTTGTGCTGGATGTCCTTGAGGCCGGCGAAGAACATGGCGTTGAAGGTCGTCGTCGCCATCTGCGAGACGCCGCCGCCGAGGTCCTTCTTCAAGATGCCGTTGCTGATGATGTAGCCCTCGGTGAAGCCGTTCTCCGCAGTGCGCTCGCCGACGATGCCGTTGAGCGAGAACTCCTCGCCGGGCTTGAGGAGGGTGCCGTCGATCAGCTCGGCGGCGCGGCCGATGTTGGTGTTGCGGTAGTCGGCGTGCGGGTAGTACGTCGAGAACTCCGAGACCTTCTCGACGATCTTGAGCTCCTCGGCGTCCTTGGTGGTGAACGCCGCGTCGGTGACCTGCGCGGTCACCGGAGCCGTGCGCGAGCCTTCGGGCTGGGTCAGCAGGCCGAGGAAGACCTGGGCGGCCTCGCCGGAGTCGAAGGTGACGCCGGGCTTGGCCGGGACGATCTTCGGCTTGCCCTTCTTCGAGATCTTCACGGTCGCGTCGACCGGAGCCCCGCTGGCGGTCGCGCCCTTGACCAGCTCGGTCAGCGTCGCCGCATCCACCGACGGGACGAGCTCGCCGTTCTCGGGCTTCATCGACAGCACGGGCGCGAACTTCGCGGGCGTGAGCTTGACGTCGTTCTCACCGAACTGCAGGGTCACCGCGTTCGCCATCGCCGGGTTGGCGAAGGAGTCGAGCGCCTCCGCCACGTCGGCGGCGTCGATCTCGGGCTGCGCCGGGGCGACCTCGAGCTCCACGGAGGTCTCGCCGGACAGGAACGCGTCGGTGATCGCGGCGCGGGCCTTGTCGCGGTCGACGGCCTGGCCGGCCTGCGGCTGGGTGGTCTGCACGCCGTCGGCGGTGAAGGTGACCGTGCCGTCCCGGGGCGGGGTGCCGAGGCCCTCGGAGAGCTCGGTCAGCTTCTCGTCGAGCAGCTCCTCGTCGACGTCGACGACCGCGTCGACCTTGCCGCCCCCGGTGAAGTAGTCCCACTGACGGGCCGGGCTCCACGAGTCGCCGGCCCCGGCGGCGTCGACGGACGCCTCGAGGTCGATCGCCAGACCGATGTCGCCGGGCTGGACCTCGGCGTCGTTGACCTTGCCGGTCGCGCCCTGGCGTCCGACGCTGACGGTGATCGGCGCGTCCGCGCGCGGGCCGAAGGTGCGGTCGAGCTCCTCGATCGCGGCGGCCCGGGTCAGCCCACCGACGTCGACACCGGAGATCGTCGTACCGGTGGGCACCTTGTCGCCCGCCACGGCGTGCGCGGCGGCGTACCCACCCCCGGCGAGCAGGACGAGCAGCACGATGACGACGACGACCACCTTGCCGCCGGGGCGCTCGGACTTGCCGCCCGCGCCGCCACTCGTGTCAGAGTCCCAGAACGTCACCGCGACATCCTAAGGAGGGGTCGCTCACCCGTCCGCATTCCCAGGGGTACGGCGCGGGAGCAGCCCCACGAACCCGGAACCGAGCACCACGGCGCCGGTCGCGAGCAGCAGGTAGCCGGAGGCGTCGCTGGCGATGAGGTAGTCCCCTTCCGACCGCTGGACCGACGCGACGCCGAGCACCGCCGTCCAGCCGAGGGAGAACGCCCACCGGCGCCACCAGCCGCCCGGCAGGGCCACCAGGGTCGCCGCCGTCGCGGCGATGCCGAGCCCGAGACCCCAGCCGTAGCCGTGCAGCACGACCGTGGCAAGGCCCACGACGGCACCGAGGACCAGACAGGCGAGCGCGATGAGGATCCGCACTAGGCAGTGCCGGGGATGCCGGCGAACAGGTCGGTCTCCCAGCCCGTCTCGGGATCGACCGGACCGGGGGCGCCCTTGACCAGCCGGTACTGCTCGCGCCCGAACGCCTGGGCGCCCTGGTTGTTCGACAGCGCGAAGAACGGCCCGTCCGTCGTGATCTGGGTGGCGTGCGCGCGCAGTGCGTCGAGCTTCTGCTCGACGTGGTCGCTGGCGTCGACCTCGCAGGAGATGTCCTCGTCGGGGCGGAACATCGGCGGCAGGTCACCGTCGGGGTCCATGCCCTCGAAGGTCGTGGTGTCACCGGCCTCGCGGATCCGGCGCAGGCCCTCGCGGATCCTGCTCTCGGAGATGGCGCCCCAGTAGATCTTCGCGATCTCCCACGCCTCCCCCAGGTCACGGCGGTACGACGGCGCCGCGGCCAACTGGGCGGCGTACATCGCGACCCGGTGGGCCTGGATGTGGTCCGGGTGGCCGTAACCGCCGAACTCGTCGTACGCGACCAGCACCTGGGGGCGCACCTCGCGGATCACCGCGACCAGGTGCGTGGCGGCCTCGGTGAGGTCGGCGTGCCAGAACGCGTTGGCGTGGATGTCGTCGGCGGCAACGGCGTGGCCGTCCTCGTGCCACTTCATGCCGGAGTCGCGGTAGGTGCCGAACCCGCCCAGGAACCGGTGGTCGGTGACGCCGAGCGCCTTCATCGCCGCGTCGAGCTCACCGCGGCGGTGCTCGCCGAGCCGGTCCTCCTTGTCGGCGGCCAGGTGCTCCAGCTCGGGAACGAGGATCTCGCCCATCTCGCCGGCGGTGCAGGTGACCAGCGTGACGCCGCGCCCCTCCGCGACGTACTTCGCCATGGTGGCGCCCTGGCCGATCGACTCGTCGTCGGGGTGGGCGTGCACGAGGAGCAGCCGGTGGGCGGCAGTTGCGGTCATGAGGACGAGCGTAATGATGGGCCCCATGCGGATCCCCGGGCGCCTGTCGCTGGTGTTGGTGCTGCTGGGCTCGTCCGGGTCCGGCTGTGCACTGCTCGACGGAAGCTCGCGGCTCGAGGAGGCACTGGAGTACCTCCCCGCCGACGCCACCACCGTCACCTTCGCCGACCACCCGACCGACCCCACCGACGACTGGCCCGCCTTCCTCACCGACGCCGGCATCGACGCGGACGACCTCGAGTGGGAGGCCACGGGCACCCGTAACGGCCGGCTCGCCCGCGTCTGGAAGACGACCGACGACCTCGACTTCGACACGGTCGCCGCCGACCTCGTCGACACGGGCCACCCGCGCTCAGGAGCGGACGACCGGCCGGTGTTCACCACCGACACCGCGTCCTTCGCGCTGGTGCCCGACGAGCACCTGGTCGTGTCCGGCGACGACCTCGCCACCCTCCTCGACGTCGTCACCGACGACACCGACTCGCTCGCCGACGCCGGCAGCTTCGCCGACCTCCTCGACCACTCCGGGGACCAGGACGGACTGGAGTACGCCGCCCTCACGCTCGCCGTCGCCTCCGGGGGCGGCTGCGACCTCGCCGCGGCGGCACTGTTCGTGCCCGGCGACGCCCCGGTCCGGGCGGTGCTCCTGCCCGAGGAGGGTGAGCCGCAGGTCGAGGAGGACTTCGCCGACCGCGCGACCGCGATCGAGGCGTTCGCTCAGCGGACCGATCCGTTCGGCTGTCCTACTCCGGGCGCTTGACCCGCTTCGGCGCGTCCGGCAGCGGCAGCACGAACCCCGCCTTGGTGGGCGGCTCGGTCGCCGCGTCCGGGTCATCGTCGTCGTAGTCCAACCAGCCGTCGTACGTCTCGACGAGCATCTCGAGCTGGATCTCCGGCGCATCGGTGACGACGGCCCACGGGTGGTCCTCGTCGTCGTCCTCACCGGCGAGGCGCTCACGCACCACCTCCGCCGCGAAGCCGCCGCGGACCAGCGCCAGCGCGGCCGACCGCGCGTCGTCCTCGTCGAAGAAGATGCCCCGCATGGGGCCCATCCTCCCAGATCCGGACGCGCGGATGCCCCCGCGGAGGTGATGCTCCGCGGCGTCGGTGGTTGAGGCCTGCCCGAGTGGTTGAGGCGCGACGAGCGCCAGCGAGGAGCCTGCCCGGTGGTTGAGGCGCGACGAGCGCCAGCGAGGAGCCTGCCCGGTGGTTGAGGCGCGACGAGCGCCAGCGAGGAGCCTGCCCGGTGGTTGAGGCGCGACGAGCGCCAGCGAGGAGCCTCGAAACCACCGGACCCACGGCGCGAACTGTGCCCCGGCGGGTTCCAGCAGCACGGCCAGAGGTTTCGAGGCTCGCTGGCGCTAGCACCTCAACCACCGGCGGAACCTTCCAGCAGCACGGCCAGAGGTTTCGAGGCTCGCTGGCGCTCGCACCTCAACCACCGCCGGTGCCGCTGGCGCTCGCACCTCAACCACCGGCGGCAGGTCCCGGCAGCACGGCCAGAGGTTGCGAGGCTCGGCCGCGGGCGGCCTCGCACCTCAACCATCGGCATGGCTCAACCACCGGCAGGGCTCGGCTACCGTGGCGGCCGTGCCCGGACTGCACCTGACCCGCACCGCCGAGAACAGCGACGAGATCGACGCGCTGGTCGCGGCGCTGGCCGACGACGGGGGCGGCCGAGTGGGGATGGCGGGGATGGCGCCGGACCTGCCGCTGCGGCTGCGGCGGACCTTCGCGCCGCTCCCCCGGTTGTTGGGGCGCAAGGTGAGCCAGGCGTGGACGTGGGAGGCGGCGGATCGGCGGGATCCCAACTGGTACCCGCAGGGCATCACGACCTCGGCGCGAACCGGGTTCCGCGAGCAGCACGGGCACGACGTGCTCGTGACGTCGTGGTACGCCCGGCAGTCCGGCGGGTCGCGGATCAGCGTCGTCGACCTCGAGCGCCGCAGGTACGGCCACGTGCTGCTGGTGATGCCGACGCTGACCGACGGCAGGGCCGGCTTCAAGCCGCTGAAGGTGCACGCCGGCGGCATCGTGTGGCACGGCGACCACCTTCATGTCGCGGCGACCGGGGCCGGGATACACAGCGCCCACGTCGGTGACGTGCTGCGCGTCCCGGCCGGGTCGTCGTACCCCGCCTTCGGGCACCGCTACGTGCTGCCGGTCCGCTTCACCCAGCGCAGTGGTCAGGACGACGGCGTGGAACGGCTGCGCTACTCGTTCCTGACGCTGGACCGCAGCCAGGACACACCGACGCTCGTCGTCGGCGAGTACGGCTCCCCCACCCAGACGCGGCGGATGGCGCGCTTCCTGCTCGACCCGGAGAGCGGCCTGCCCCGCCACGAGCACGACGGCCGCTCGGTCCCCGAGGTCGACGACCGCGGCGTCGTACGGATGCAGGGCGTGGCCGCCGTCGACGGCACCTACTACGTCACCCGCTCCCGCGGCCCGCTCAAGCCCGGGTCGGTGTACGTCGGCCGGCCGGGTGCGTTCCGTGAGCACCGCTGGGCGACGCCACCGGGGCCCGAGGACCTGGTCTGGTGGCCGGAGACGGGCTGCGTGTGGTCGGTCAGCGAGCACCCGCGCAGACGATGGGTGTTCGGGATGCGGCGCCAGGACCTGCCGGCCTAGGAGCGGCCCATCTCCTCGCGCAGCGCGCCGAGGAAGGCGTCGACGTCGTCCTCGGTGGTGTCGTAGGAGCACATCCAGCGCACGTCGCCGGCGGCCTCGTCCCAGAAGTAGAAGCGGTGCCGCTCCATCAGCCGGCGGCTGACGTCGTGGGGCAGGCGGGCGAAGACGCCGTTGGCCTGCACCGGGTAGAGGACCTCGACGCCGTCGATCTCGCGGACACCGGCGGCGAGCCGCTGCGCCATGGCGTTGGCGTGACCGGCGAGGCGCAGCCACAGCCCGTCGGCGAGCAGCGCCTCGAACTGCACGGAGACGAAGCGCATCTTGCTGGCCAGCTGCATCGACAGCTTGCGCAGGTGCTTGAGGTGGCTGACCCCGGCGGGGTTCAGGATGACGACGGCCTCCCCCGCGAGCGCGCCGTTCTTGGTCGCGCCGAAGGAGAGCACGTCGACACCGGCGTCGGAGGTGAAGGACCGCAGCGGTACGTCGAGCGCGGCGGCCGCGTTGGCGAGCCGGGCGCCGTCGAGGTGCAGGCGCATGCCCAACCCGTGCGCGTGCTCGGCGAGCGCGCGCACCTCGTCGGGCGTGTAGAGCGTGCCGAGCTCGGTGGACTGGGTGATCGAGACGACCTGCGGCATCGCGCGGTGCTCGTCGTCGAACCCCCACGCCTGCTGGTCGACCAGCTCGGGGGTGAGCTTGCCGTCGGGCGTCGCGACGGCGTGCAGCTTGAGGCCACCCATCCGCTCGGGTGCCCCGCCCTCGTCGACGTTGATGTGCGCGCTCTGGGCGCAGATCACGGCGCCCCACCGGTCGGTGAGCGCCTGCAGGCCGACGACGTTGGCACCGGTGCCGTTGAACACCGGGAACGCCTCGACACCGTCGCCGAACAGGCCGGTCATGATCGCCTGGAGGTGCTCGGTGTAGGCGTCCTCGCCGTACGACACCTGGTGGCCGCCGTTGGCGAGCGCGATCGCGGCCAGCACCTCCGGGTGCACGCCGGCGTAGTTGTCGCTGGCGAACTGACGGGCCTCGGGGTCGTGCCGGCGCCGGGCCGCGGTCGTGGCAGCGGTCGGTCCGGTGGTCAGGGTTGCGGCGTCAGCCACAGTCGCTCTCCGTTCAGCTCGGCGCTCGGCCGGTCCCACAGGCCGGCGATCGTCAGGGCCAGGTCGTCGACGTGGGTGAAGCCGTCGAACGCGGCGTCCGGACGGGCGGCGCGCATCGTGTCGTCGAGCAGGGCCTTGACCACCAGGATCGTAGCGGCGGCGTCCCCGCCGGAGCGGCCGAACGCGTGGGCCAGCGCCAGGGTCCAGGCCTCGGCGGCGGCCTTCGCGGCGGCGTACGCCGCATTGCCGGCGGTCGGCTTCCCAGCACCGGACGCGCTGACGACCACGAACCGGCCGCCCGTGGCGGTGAGCGCCTCCTGGGCGGCGAGCGAGGTGTGCTGCAGGGTGCGGACCAGGAGCGGCTCGAGCACCGCCCAATGCTCGAGCGCCTCGGCACTCAGCCCCTTGCCGCCGCGCCACCCGCCGACGAGGTGCACGACCCCGTCGAGGCGGCCGTGCCGGGCGACGACGTCGTCGATCCAGGCCCGGGTCGCGGCGGCGTCGAGCAGGTCGACGACCCGGCCCTCGACCACGCGGTCCGCCCCCGCTCCGGCGACGGACTCGTCGAGACGGTCCTGGCTGGCGTCCGCGGCGGCGACGACGGCGCCGGCCGCCGCGAGCCGGCGGACGGCGGCACGACCGGCCGGACCGCCCGCGCCGGCGACGGCGACGACACGGCCCTCGAGCGTGCCGCTCATGCCGCGGCGGTGATGCCGCGGGTCTCCGCGATCACGTTCTTCAGCTTCTTGGCCAGGGCCTCGAAGAACATGCTCAGCGGGAACTCGTCGGGCAGCACGTCGTCGACGAGCTCGCGCGGCTGCTTGGCGAGGTCGAGCGCCTCGGCGCCGCGGGCCCACTTGGAGGCCGGGTGGGGCGCGAGGTAGCGGCTGACCAGCGCATAGGCGGCCTGCCAGTGCACGAGCTTGGGGCGGTCGATGCCGTCGCGGTAGAGCTGCTCGATCTCGGCGCACAGCGCGTTGGTGACCTGCGGGGCGAGGTCCCAGTCGATGCGCAGCTTGTTGTCGGTCCAGCGCAGCGCGTCGTGCTGGTGGAGGTAGGCGAAGAGCAGCTGGCCGCCGAGGCCGTCGTAGTTGCGGCTGCGCTCGCCGGTCACGGGGAAGCGGAACATCCGGTCGAGCAGGATCGCGTGCTGCGCGTCCTTCGCCACCGCGTTGCCCTCGGCCTCGAGCTCGACGGCCGCCTTGAACGCGGTCAGGTCGCAGCGCAGCTCCTCCAGGCCGTACATCCAGAACGGCTGGCGCTGCTTGATCATGAACGGGTCGAACGGCAGGTCGCCGTGGCTGTGCGCGCGGTCGTGGATCATGTCCCACAGCACGAACGCGTCCTGGCTGCGCTGCTGGTCGTCCAGCAGGCCGCGGACTTCGTCGGGCAGCTCGACGCCGAGCAGGTCGACGGCGGCGGTGCCGACGCGGCGGAAGCGGGCGGCCTCCCGGTCGCAGAAGATCGCGCCCCAGCTGAACCGGTCCGGCACCTCGCGCACCGCGACGGTCTCAGGGAAGAGCACCGCCGAGTTGGTGTCGTACCCGCTGGTGAAGTCCTCGAAGGTGATGCCGCAGAACAGCGGGTTGTCGTAGCGCGTGGCCTCGAGGTCGGCCAGCCACGCGGGCCAGACCATCCGGAAGACGACGGCCTCGAGGTTGCGGTTCGGGTTGCCGTTCTGGGTGTACATCGGGAAGACGACGAGGTGCTGGCGACCGTCGACGCGCTCACGCGCGGGCTCGAACGCCAGCAGCGAGTCGAGGAAGTCCGGTACGCCGAAGCCCGCGTCGGACCAGCGGCGCAGGTCCGCGACGAGGGCGCGGTGGTAGGCAGCGTCGTGCGGCAGGAGCGGCGAGAGCGCCGCGACGGCGTCGGCGACCCGGGCGACCGCGGCGGCGGCCGTCTCACGAGCCGGCGCTCCCTCGGCCTCGAGGTCGATGGAGCCGTCGGCGAGCTGCCAGGTGCGGATCTGCTCGACGGCGGCCTTCAGCGCCGGCCAGGCCGGATCCGCCACGACAGCGTCACCGCGGGTCTCGATGCGGTCAGCGAGAGAGAGAACGTCCGTCATGTGACCCATTCAACCGGAAATCTTCCTGTTCGATCAACCTGACAACGCGACTCTTTGCCTGATCGTCACCTCTGGGCCGCCTGTCGTCCGGCCACAAACGCCGCCACGCAGCGGCGGACCTGGTCGTCGGTGTGGGCGGCGGACAGCTGGACCCGGATCCGCGCCTCCCCCCGCGGGACGACCGGGAAGCTGAACGCGGTGACGTAGACGCCGTGCTTCTGCATCTCGTCGGCGACCCGGGCGGTGAGCGCGGCGTCGCCGAACATCACCGGCACGATCGGGTGCTCGCCGGGCAGCAGGTCGAACCCCTCCACGGTCATCAGCTCGCGGAACAGCGCGGCGTTGGCCCGCAGCCGCTCCCGCAGCTCGCCCGAGCCCTCGACGAGGTCGAGCGCACGCAGGGTGCCGGCGACGATCGCCGGGGCGAGAGTGTTGGAGAAGAGGTAGGGACGCGAGCGCTGGCGCAGCAGCGCGACGATCTCGCGGTGCGAGGAGACGTAGCCGCCCGAGGCGCCTCCCAGGGCCTTGCCGAAGGTTCCGGTATAGATGTCGACCCGGTCGGCCACGCCGCACAGCTCGGGCGTGCCGCGACCGCCGGCGCCGATGAAGCCGACCGCGTGGGAGTCGTCGACGAGCACGAGGGCGTCGTACCGGTCGGCGAGGTCGCAGATCTCGCGCAGCGGCGCGAAGTAGCCGTCCATCGAGAAGACGCCGTCGGTGACGACGACCCGGAAGCGGGCGTCGGCGGCGGCCTGCAGCTGCGTCTCGAGGTCGGCCATGTCGCGGTTGGCGTAACGCAGCCGGCGGGCCTTGGACAGCCGGATGCCGTCGATGATCGAGGCGTGGTTGAGGGCGTCGGAGATGATCGCGTCCTCGGGCCCGAAGAGGGTCTCGAAGACGCCGCCGTTGGCGTCGAAGCACGACGAGTAGAGGATCGTGTCCTCGGTGCCGAGGAAGTCGGACAGCCGGCGCTCGAGCTCGAGGTGCTGCTCCTGGGTGCCGCAGATGAAACGCACGCTGGCCATGCCGTAGCCCCACTCGTCGAGCGCGTCGCGCGCCGCCTCGAGCAGCCGCGGGTCGTCGGCGAGACCCAGGTAGTTGTTGGCGCAGAAGTTGAGGACCTCGGCGCCGTCGGCGACGATCTCGGCCTTCTGCGGGCCGCGGATGCCGCGCTCGTGCTTGGTCAGCCCGGCCCGCTCGATCTCGTCGAGCTCGGCGATGAGGTGGTTCCTGAATGCTCCGTACATCACAGCTCCGTCCAGTCCAGCACGACCTTGCCGACCCCGGCGGACGCCGCGATCTCGAAACCCCGCTCCCACGCGCGCGCGGGCAGGCGCTCGGAGATGACCGACCCGATCGCCGTACGCAGGGTGCTGCTCGACTGCAGCATCGCGCCCATGGCGTTCCAGGTCTCGAACATCTCGCGGCCGTAGATCCCCTTGAGGGTCAGCATGTGCGTGACGACCTTCCCCCAGTCGATCGCGAACGGCGCGCTCGGCAGCCCGAGCATCGCGATCCGCCCGCCGTGGTTCATGTTGTCGATCATCTGCGGCAGCGCCGACGGGGCACCGCTCATCTCGAAGCCGACGTCGAAGCCCTCGCGCATGTGCAGCGTGCGCTGGACGTCGCCCACCGAGCCGCTCGACACGTCGACGACGGCGTCCGCACCCATCGCCGCGGCCAGCTCGAGCCGGGCGGGGCTGACGTCGGTACCGACGACGTACCGGGCGCCCACGTGGCGGGCGATCGCGATCGCCATCAGCCCGATCGGTCCGCAGCCGGTGACCAGCACGTCCTCGCCGACGAGCGGGAACGCGAGGGCGGTGTGCACCGCGTTGCCGAGCGGGTCGAAGATCGCGCCGAGGTCGGGGTCGACGTCGGGGTGGTGCACCCAGACGTTGCTGGCCGGGAGGCTGAGGTACTCCGCGAACGCGCCGTCGCGCTGCACGCCGAGGCCGATGGTCCGGATGCACATCTGACGACGACCCGCACGGCAGTTGCGGCAGGTGCCGCAGACGATGTGGCCCTCGCCGGAGACCCGGTCGCCGACCGCGACGTCGGTGACGAGCGGACCGACCTCGACCACCTCGCCGTAGAACTCGTGGCCCGGCGTGAGCGGTGCCGAGACCGCGCCGGCCGCCCACTCGTCCCAGCGCAGGATGTGCAGGTCCGTGCCGCAGATGCCGGTGCGCAGCACGCGGATGATCACGTCGGCCGCACCGCAGGTCGGGTCCGGGCGGTCGACGAGCTCGAGCCCAGGACCCGCCGCGGCCTTGTAGAGCGCCTTCATAGCTCCATTGGAGCGCCGCGCGACCATGCAGAGCAACGGGCAGTTCCTGCACCGTCCCTTAAGGAATCACTTCACCGTAGGCTGGCCGACGTGGAGATCCACCAGCTCACGATCCTGCGCGAGCTCGGCGCGCTCGGCAGCGTCACCGCCGTGGCCGAGGCGCTCCACGTCTCGCCGTCGGCGGTGTCACAGCACCTCGCCGCGCTGCAGCGGCAGTTCGGCACGCCGCTGACCCGCCGCGAGGGACGCGTGCTGACCCTGACCGATGCCGGCCGGGCCCTCGCCCGGGCCGGCGCCGACGTCATCGACGCGTTGGCGGCCGCACGGGGCGCGGTCGAGGAGTTCGAGGGCTCCTCGGGCGGCACGGTCACGCTGAGCAGCTTCCACAGCGCGGGCCAGGCCGTGTTCGGCCCGCTGCTGCGCGAGCTGGCCAGCCACGCCGACGCCCCCGACCTGCGGCTGACCGACGAGGACGTCGCGCAACGCGACTTCCCCGCGCTGACCGCGCAGTACGACCTCGTCCTCGCCCACCGGATGGAGCACAGCCCGCCCTGGCCGAGCGCCGACCTGCACGTCGTCACCCTCGCCCGCGAGCCGCTCGACGTGGCCCTCCCGGCCGACCACCCGCTGGCCGCACGCGACCGACTGCGCCCGCGCGACGTCGTCGGCGAGCGCTGGGTGACCAGCCGGGTCGGCTACTCCCCCGACGACGTCCTCAGCGCCGTCTCCGCGCTCACCCGCCGCCACGCCGACGTCGTCCACCGGGTCAACGACTACGGCGCCGTCGCCGCCCTCGTCGCCGCCGGCTCCGGGATCGGCCTGCTGCCCCGCTACACCGCCAGCCACCCCTACGCCGACGTCGTCCTGCGTCCGCTGCACGGGCTCAGCACGAGCCGCACGATCGACGTACTGGCCCGGCCGGAGACGCTGCGCCGACGATCGGCGCAACAGGTCGTGCAGGCCCTGCGCCGGGTCATGGAGCGGCTCGTCGCGTCGCAGGGTTGACCACGGCCTGTGTTGAATGGCGCCATGAGCGAGCAGACCTGGCTGGCCCGGGCCGTCGAGCTGGCCACGTCCAACGTCGGGGACGGCGGCGGGCCGTTCGGCGCGGTGATCGTGCGCGACGGCACCATCGTGGCCGAGGGCCAGAACCGGGTCACCCGCGACCTCGACCCCACGGCCCACGCCGAGGTGCTGGCGATCCGCGCGGCCTGTACCGCGCTCGCGACCTTCGAGCTCACCGGCTGCACGCTGTACGCCTCGTGCGAGCCCTGCCCGCTGTGCGTCTCCGCGTCGCTGTGGGCCCGCCTCGACCGGGTGGTGTACGCCGCCGACCGCGACGACGCCGCGCGGGGCGGGTTCGACGACCGCGCGTTCTACGAGCTCTTCGACCGGCCGCGCGCGGAGTGGTCGATGGCCCTCACCCACGTCACCACGCCCGACGCTGCCGCACCCTTCGACGCCTGGCTGGCCAACGAGGCACGCACCGCCTACTGATCGTTGACCTTCCCCATCCTCACCGTTGAGCTTCCCCATCCTCACCGTTGAGCTTCCCCATCCTCCCCATCAAGCTTCCGCTCGGCTCCCAAGGGCGCGCGACGGCAACTCAACGGCGAGGATGCGACAACTCAAGTGCGAGCTTCCGGCAACTCAATGGTGAGGATGCGGCAACTCAACGGTGGGGATGCGGCAGGTCATCGGGGGGGCTAGTGACTCTCGGCGGTCGCGAGGGTGATGCCGAGGCCGACCATCATCACGCCGCCGGCCGCGCCGAGGGAGTCGAGCCGCTTCGGGTCCCGGGCGAACCAGTCCCGGGCGCGGGCGGCGACCAGCGCCCAGCAGCCGTCCGAGCACACGGCCATCGCACCGAAGAGCACGCCGAGGAGCAGCAGCTGCGGCGCCGCCGGCGCCCCGCCGTCGATGAACTGCGGCAAGAAGGCCACGAAGAACACGATCGTCTTCGGGTTGGTCGCCCCGACCACGAACCCGGTGCGCACCGACACGAGCCCCCTCGCCGGTGTGGTCGCCGTCCCGACCCCGACGGCCTCGAGGGCGGCGCGGGCGTCGGCGCGGTGCAGGACCGCGCGGACACCGAGGTAGATGACGTACGCCGCGCCGGCGAGCTTGAGCAGCGTGAACGCCGTCGCGGAGGCGGCCACCACCGCGCCCAGGCCGACGGCCACGAGCACGACCTGCGCGACCAGGCCGAGGGCGTTGCCCACCACCGAGAGGAGCGCGTCGCGGCGCCCGACGGTGAGCGCGCGGCCGATCGTGAACAGCAGGCTCGGCCCCGGGACCTGGATGAACAGGAACGAGGCGACCGCGAACGCGGCGAGCTGGCTGGTGGACGGCATGGCGGAAGTATCCGCCCCGGTGGTGCGATCGCGCGAACCGATTCCTCAGCTGGCCCGCCCAGGAGCCGATCGGCCGGGGGTGGAGGCGGAGCAGGAGCGGCGAGGGTGCCCCTCGTGGTGCGTGACCACGGCGGCAGAGCATGCCGAGGACGACCCGGGCACGTGGCTGCACGAGGGCCCGCGCTTCGGCCTGCTCCGGACCTGGTGGCTGGAGGGTGCGGCCGCCGAGCCGGCCTTCAGCGCCACCGTGGCCGACGAAGCGACGGGCTGCGGCGCCGAGCTGAGCGCCGACGACCTGCGGCAGCTGGCGACCGATGCGCTCGACGCCGCGATGTGGCTGGACCGGCAGGCCCGCAGCACCCCCTCCGAGCACGGCGTGTCGGTGGTCGAGCTGGTACGCCGGGCCCACGAGGGCTCGACGCGGTCAGCCTGAGAGGACAGCGAGCGCCAGCCGGCGAGCGGTCTCGAGCGCGGCGTCGTCGCCGAACAGCTGGCGGCGGGTGTTGGCGGCGACCAGGTAGGCGTCGATCCGGAAGGCGTCCTCGGCGGGCTCCGTGGAGCCGGAGGTGGTCAGCTCGCGCTCGAGCAGGTCGAGCCACTCGCGCTTGAGCGCGCGGACCGCGTCGGCGACCGGCCCGTCGCGGCGGCCGTACTCGGCCGAGGTGGCGGCGACGAAGCAGCCGCCCGGGAACACTCCCGCGCGCTGGTAGGCGACCCACGCGTCGAGCAGGGCCGCCAGCCGGACCCGCCCCGGATCGGCGCCCCAGACCGGGGCGATCACGGTGTCGACGTACACCTGGCGTGCCTCGGCGACCGCCGCCACCTGGATCGCCTCGCGGCAGCTGAACACCGTCAGGATGCCGCTCTTGCTCAGCCCGGTCGCGCTCGCCAGTGCCCCGACGGAGATCGAGTCCAGGCCGTGCGTGGTCGCGATGTCGGCCGCGCACCGCGCTGCCCGGCGTCGGGTCACGTCCCCCCGCGCCCGCCGTCCGTCGGTGCTGGCTGCCACGGGCACAACTATACGACCGACTGGACGTAAAGATGGATCGGGGCTAGCGTCCGAGGGCATGGACCAGCTCGAGGACTCGATCGGGATCGACGCCCCGCCCGCGGCGGTGTGGGCACTCGTCAGCGACGTACGCCGGATGGCCGAGTGGAGCCCGCAGGTCACCTCCACCCGGATCAAGGACGCCGCCGAGCCCGGCGAGGGCGTCGCCTTCACCAACCGCAACCAGCACGGCGAGCTGGCGTGGACGACGCACGCGCGGATCGTCCGGTTCGCGCCCGAGGAGGAGATCGCCTTCCGGGTCGAGGAGAACTGGGCCGTGTGGTCCTTCCACCTCGCCCCGGACGGAGCCGGCACCCGGCTCACCCAGCGGCGCGCCACCCCCGACGGCATCTCCGAGCTCTCCCGCGAGCTCACCGAGGGCTTCCTCGGCGGCATGGAGAGCTTCACCGCGTCGCTGCGCGACGGGATGCGTCAGACGCTGGTCGGGATCAAGGCGACCGCGGAGGCCTGAGCACCCGCGCCGCCCGCCGTACGTCGTCGGTGAGCGCCGCGAGCTCCGGGCTGTCGAGGCGCCACCGCTGCCAGAACAGCGGTACGACGACCGGCCGGGCGCCCGGCAGCCGGACCACCTCCTCGGCGGCCACGCTGTCGGCGAGCTGCGGGTCCAGGAGCATCCCCCAGCCGAGGCCGGCCCGGATCGCCTCGTGGAAGTCCGCCGTGCTGGGGACCCGGTGCACGACGGGCGGGCGACCCACGTCGTGGGTGGCGAGGAGGGCGTCTTGCAGGTGGTCCTTCTCGTCGTAGACGACCAGCGGCATCGCCGCCCAGTCGATGCCGCGGCCGCGGCGGTGCCGCTCGACCAGCCAGGGCGCTGCGGCGGGCGTGTACCGGATCCCGCCGAGGCGCTCGACGACACAGCCCTGCACGGGGTGCGGCTCGTCGGTGACCGCGGCCAGCACCTCCCCGCGCCGCAGCAGGTCGTCGGAGTAGGCCTGGTCCTCGACGTGCAGGCGCAGCGCGGTGCCCGGACGGCGCGCGACGGCGGCGAGCACCGGGCGGAACCAGGTCGCCAGGGAGTCGGCGTTGACCGCGACGGCGAGGTCGACGATCTCGTCGCCGCCGAGGCTGAGCGCGGCCTCGGCAGCGAGGAGGCGCAGCTGCCGGCCGAGTCGCACGAGCGGCTCCCCCGCCGGCGTCACGCTCGCGGGCGTCGTACGGCGGACGAGGACCTGGCCCGCGGCCCGTTCCAGCGCGCGCACCCGCTGGCTCACCGCGCTCGCGGTGACGTGGAGCCGGTGGGCGGCGGCCTCGAATGTGCCCTCCTCGGTGATGGCGACCAGGGTCTCCAGCTGGGCCGGGTCGAAGCGCATGGGAGCGATAGTAAGCATTGCTCATGTTCCTTAAGGAACATTCGCTGTTCTTCACTGCCGTCGCGCCCTACCGTCGACGACGTGCTCGCCCCTGCCCTCGCCGGCCTGCTGACCACGGCCTCCCTCATCGTCGCGATCGGCGCTCAGAACGCCTACGTCCTGCGGCAGGGCCTGCTCCGCTCCCACGTCGGCGTCGTGGTGCTCATCTGCGCGGCGTCCGACGCGATCCTCATCGCGGCGGGCATCGCCGGTGTCGGCGCCCTGGTGGACGAGACCGGTTGGGCCCTCACGGTCGTGCGGTGGCTCGGCGTCGCCTTCCTGCTCTGGTACGCCGCCGGCTCGCTGCGCCGCGCCGCCCGGCCCGAGTCGCTGGCCGCCGTCAACGGCACGGCGAGCGCCGGGGCCGAGACCCGGCGCAGCGTCGTGACCCGGGTGGTCCTGCTGACCTGGCTCAACCCGCACGTGTACCTCGACACGCTGCTGCTCATCGGGTCGATCGCGACCGCCCACGACGGCGGCGAGCCAGCGGGCCGCTGGTGGTTCGGCGTCGGCGCGACGCTCGCGAGCCTGCTCTGGTTCTGCGGCCTGGGTTTCGGTGCGCGACTGCTCGCACCGCTGCTGTCCCGGCCTCGGTCCTGGCAGGTACTGGAGCTGTGCATCGCGGGGACCATGGTCCTGGTCGCCGCCAAGCTCGCCCTGGGGTGATCTCGAACCTCCCGGGACGAGGATGTGCGCCGTTCACGTGGCGCACACCTTGCGGCCAACCGCTGCTCGCGACCGGTTGTCGTGGGCTTTCTAACCTCCGGGCGGTCGCGCCGACCGGCGGCGCGGAGGAAAGGGACAACCCGAGCATGCGATCTCGCATCAAGACGACCGCCCTGGCCGCGGTGCTGCTGGCCGGCACCGCCGGTGCCGGCGCGGGCCTGGCCAACCAGGCCACCGCCGCCGAACCCGCCGCGGGCAAGGCGAAGAACGTCATCTACCTGCTGGGCGACGGCATGGGCCGCACGCACGTGACGGCGGGCCGCGAGCGCTTCTACGGCGCCGACGGCAAGCTGAACATGGAGACGATGCCGGTGGTCGGCCAGGTGTCGACCTACGCCGTCGAGAAGAACTCCGGCCAGCCCGGTGCCGCCGACTTCCACCCGAACCTGGTCACCGACTCCGCCTCGGCCGCCACCGCGTGGTCCTCCGGCGTCAAGACCTACAACGCCGCGCTCGGCATCGACGGCAAGGGCAACCTCGCGCCGACCGTCATGGAGCAGGCGCACGCCGCCGGCCTGGCGACCGGCAACGTGTCGACCGCCGAGATCACCGACGCGACCCCCGCCGGCCAGATGTCGCACGCGCTCGCGCGCGGCTGCCAGGGCCCGACGTACTCGGCCGCCAGCTGCCAGGACAACGCCATCACCGGCGCCGACCTGCCGACCAGCGACGTCCGGGTCACCCCGATCGCCGACCAGATCGCCCGCAACCAGACCGCCGACGTCATCCTCGGCGGCGGACTCGCGCGCTTCGACGCCGCCGACCAGAGCGCGCTCGAGGCCAACGGCTACAGCGTCCTGGGCTCGCCGGCGACCCAGACCGTCGCGACCGAGGCCGACCTCAACGCCGCGAGCGGCCAGAAGGTCTTCGGGCTGTTCAACAAGGGCAACCTGACCGTCGAGAAGTCCAAGCAGGACAACCCCGGCTCGCCCCAGGCGCTGGAGCCGACGGTCGCCGAGATGACCTCCAAGGCGATCAGCCTGCTCAAGTCCAAGAGCGCCGCCACCGGCGGCAGGGGCTTCTACCTGCAGGTCGAGGGTGCGCTCATCGACAAGCGCTCGCACGCCAACGACGCCGCGCAGACCCTCGAGGAGATCAAGGCGTTCGACGACGCGGTCAAGGTCGCGCTCGACTTCGCCAAGGCCGACGGCAACACCCTCGTGGTCGTCACCGCCGACCACGAGTGCGCCGGCTTCAACATCATCGAGAAGGGCAGCTTCACCAACGCCGAGGCCGACGTCCCCCCGGTCAACAAGGACTCGGGCAACCCGGCCAACAACTCGACCCCGCTGCGCACCGCCAACCAGGCCAAGGCCGCCGGTCGTGAGGCCTTCGCCCCGGCGACCTTCCGCACCAAGGACGACCCGGCCTCCGTGCACGACGGCGACGCGGCCGCGAGCCTGTGGCTCTCCTACCTGTCGGGCAACCACACCGGCGCCGACGTCCCGGTCTTCGCCTACGGTCCCGGCTCGTCCGCGATCAGCAACGAGATCGACAACACCGACCTGTTCAACATCGTGCGCAGCGCGCTGAACCTCGACGGCTCGGCCACCCCGGCCAAGGCGGCGTCGAGCACCGGCCTCACGGCGCCGAAGAGCGTCAAGGCGGGCAAGAAGGTGGCCGTCAAGGTCGCCGTCACCCCGGCCGCCGCCACCGGCTCGGTGAAGGTCCTCGACAAGGGCAAGGTCGTCAAGACGGTCACCGTCTCCGGCACCACCGTCAAGGTGAAGCTCAAGCTCAAGAAGGGCAAGCACAAGCTGGCGGCGGAGTACGCCGGCAGCGCGTCGTACAACCCGTCGACGTCGCCGACCGTGAAGGTCCACGTGCGCTGACCATGAAGTTCCGCATCACTGCTGTCTCGGTCGCCGCCGCGCTCGCCCTCGCGGGCTGCGGCGGCGCCGGGAACGGCGGCCCCGCCGCCTCCTCGACCCCGTCGACCACCCCGAGCCCGGTGATGGTCACCTCCTTCCCGGACCTCCCGGCCCCGACCGGTGAGCCGGACCTGCCGGGCATCGCCACCGCCGCGCCCGCGTCCGCCGGCTCCGTGGGCCGCATCCCCGGCCCGTTCGACGACCGGGTCAGCCTCGGCCCGCTGAGCTTCGACGGCCAGCGCGTCGTCGGTTCCCTCGACGTCACCAGTGACGTCTCGGACCTGCTCGAGCTGCAGGTGCTCGCGGGGTTCTACGACGCCTCGGGCACGCTGGTCGGCCGCGGCCGGTTCACCCACCACCTCGACGAGGACACCCACCACGACGACGGCCCGCCCTCGCAGCACGAGGCGTTCACGATCGCCGTGCCGAAGAAGCTGCGCGGCCAGGCCGTCTCGGCCGCGGTCGGCGTCCCGGTCCTCGTCAACGAGTAGCCGGCCGGTAGCCTGCCGGCGTGGACCAGGACAGGTACGGCGCCCGCCCGCGCTGGCAGAAGCTGCTCCTCGGCCTGCCCCCGGCGCTGCTCCTGCTGCTCGTCGGCGGCTACTGGACGCTCCTGTCGTGGGGCGTCATCGGGGACGAGAAGTCCGAGACGTTCTCGATCGTCGGGCCGATCCTCTCCGGCTTCGGCGTGGCGCTCGGCTGGGTCGTGCTGCAGCGCCGCGACTGACCCGTCGGCCGCCCTTCGTCAGCCGCGGATCCACGCCGCCACGGACGCGGCGAGCGGGAGCGGGCCCGCGTCCTCGTCGAGGAGCAGGTCGTAGCCGTGGCCGGACTCCGCCGGCTCGAACCGGCTGCCCTGCGGCGCGTTCTCGACGATGGCCCGCGACCCGTCGACCTTCTCCACGCCCTCGGCGTCGGCCATCGCGACGAGGACCGGGACCCGCAGCGCCCGACCGCCGTCGACGACCTCCGCCAGCCCGTCCCAGTCCACCGGCCCGGACAGGTCGACCGCGGCGTCGACACCGGGCACCGAGGCCGCGGTCATCAGCGCGACGCTGCCACCCATCGAGGCACCCACCACGACCACACGCGTCGCCCCGAGCTGGGACCGGGCCTCGCGCACGGCCACTCCCACCGCGTCCACCTGCCGCGGGCCCGACCGGTCGCCACGGCACTCCGACTCGCCGTACCGGCACAGGTCGACCGCGAGCACCTGCACCCCGGGCTCCGCGACCAGGTCGGCGGCGTACGGCAACCAGCCGCACAGCCCGTTGCCGTCGGTCTGGTGCAGCAGGACCGCGACCGTCGGCCCGGTCCCCGCGGTGGCCGCGCTGATCCGGCCGACCTCCGGGTCCTTCAGCACCGTCGGGACGAACCCGGCGTCGGCCACGTCCGGCGGCTGCGGACCGCAGCGACCGAGCGCTCCGGCGAGAGGCTGCCAGGGTGCCGACGTCGCCGTCGCCGTCGCGGTGGCTGTCGTGCTCGTCGGCGGACCGCTGTCCGGCCCGCCTGCCGGCTCGTCGTCCCCGCCGCAGCCGGCGAGCGGCAGCGCCGCCGCGAGGATGGTCGTCACTGCCCCGATGCGTGGACTCATCGGGTCATTGTCGCTCGGTGCGGCGCACGTGGGGCGAGATCAGCGCCGTGCGCACCGACATCTCGAGGTCGCGGTGCCGCAGCGTCGTGATCCGACGGCCCGGCTGGACCGCGTCCTTCACCGGGGACGTCCGCTCCCCCAGCAGCCTCGCCGCCGCGTCGATGTCCGGCACCGTGTGAGTGAGGCCCCACAGGCTCGACGGCCCCTCGCCCTGCGCGTCCGGCGAGCCGACGACCTCGAGGATCACCTCACCGAGGCGGAAGAACACCTGTCGCATCGCCGCCCCGCCGAGCGTCCCGTCCCGCTCCCGGCGTACGTCGAGCCCGAGGGACCGCAACGCCGCCGTGGTCCGGGCGAGGTCGGGCGAGAGGAGGACGACGTGGTCGAGGTGGGTCACGCCGTTGGGATGCTCCGAGGGCCGGCTCGGCTCGACGGTCGCCGGGGCGGCCGGGATGGTGGGGATGCCGTCGACATCGCTCGTGCCCGCCGGCACACCGCCCAGGGCCCACCCGACGATCCCGGTGCCGTGCTCGGTCCCGACGAGGCGGATCCGTACCGCCCCGACCCAGCAGCTCCCGTCGTCGTCCACGCTGAACCCGGCCTCCCGCCAGGAGGCCGGCGGATCGGCGACGACGAGCTCGGCGAGGGTGACGCTCACGGGTGCGAACCCTAGCCCGGGCTCAGCCGCGCTGCAGGTAGCCGCCCAGCAACCGTCGGAGCAGGGCGAGCGCCTGGTCCTTGCGGAGCGGGTCCTCGACCGGCTCCCCGAGGCGACGGGCCACGTGCACGAGAGCCGACTCGATGGTCTCGGCCATGAGCTGGGCATGCGGCTCGCCGTGGGCGACCAGGGCCGCGACCAGGGGTCGTTGCAGCTCGGCGTGGAAGGCCTCCATCGGCTCCTTGAGCAGGTGCGGGTCCGCCACCTCGCTCAGCGCGCTGGCCACGTCCTGCTCGGAGGAGGAGAACAGGTCGATGTTGGCGCAGACGTAGGCCCACACCTTCTCGCCCGGCGTGGTCGCCGCCTCCACCCTCGCGCGGACCTGTCCGGCCCACTCCGGGAAGACGTCGGCCACCACGGCGGCCAGCAGCTCCTCGCGCGAGGCGAAGTAGCGGTAGATGCTGGACCGGGCCAGCCCCGCGCGCTGAGCGGTCGCAGCCAGGGTGGGCGCCTGGCGGGTCTCACCGAGGATGGCCCGCGCACTGTCGAGCACGGCTCGGAGCTGCTGCTCGCGGTGTGCGGCCACGGTGGGCGCGGTGATCCGGGGCACGGCGCCTCCTTCCTTCTCGGCGACTCAGCGCGGGGCAGGCACCCCCAGCTTGCCGTCGATCATCTCGTGCACCCGATCGCAGTGGTGCAGCACGTCGTGGTCGTGGGTGACCATGATCGTCGCGACGCCGTGTGCGCGCGTCTCCCGGGCCAGCAGGGCGACGACGTCCTGGCTGCGCTGACGGTCCAGGGCCGCGGTCGGCTCATCGACCAGCAGCACGCTCGGCCGGGTGACCAGCGCCCGGGCGATTCCGATCCGCTGCCGCTCGCCGCCGGAGAGCTGATCGGGTCGCCGCTTGGCCTTGTGCGCCATCCCGACCGCCTCCAGCAGCTCCTGCGGGTCGCGGGGGGCCTCGGCCTTGCCGAAGGTCAGCGGCAGCCGGAGCTGGTCGATCGCGGTGAGGGCCGGGATGAGGTTGCTGGTCTGGAAGACGAAGCCGATCCTGGTCCGGCGCAACTCCGTCAACCGCGCGCGGTTGAGTCCGGCAAGCGCCGTACCGCCGAGGGTGACGGCGCCGGAGGTGGGCGCGATCAGAGCGCCGGCGACGGCGAGCAGGCTGGACTTGCCGGCGCCCGACGGGCCGACGATGGCCACGACCTCCCCCGGCGCCACCGCCAGGTCGACGTGGTCGAGGGCGGTGATGCTCTCGTCGCCGTCACCGTGGACGAGGCTGACCTCCTCGAGGACGAGGGCGGGCTCGGTCATCGGTTTCCTCCCAGAGCGGTGAGCGGGTCGACGCGGACGATCCGGACGACGGCGACGGTCGCGCCGACCAGGCCCAGCGCCACCAGGAACGCGGTGGCCACCGCGATGGGTCCTGCCTCCAGCGCGAAGGGCATCGGCGTGGAGCCGATCACGGCCCCCAGCGCGAGGCCGATCCCGACGCCCACGGCAGCGGCCAGGGCGAGCAGGATCAGCGACTGCACGATGCTGTCGCGGACGAGGTAGGCCGTCTTGGCCCCCATCGCCCGCATCACCGAGATCTCGGGGCGGCGCTGGATGGTGAGCACGGTGAAGAAGGCTCCGACGACCAGGGCCGAGATGGCGTAGAGGAAGACCTGGATGAGCTGCAGCGTCGAGGTCTCGGCGGTGTAGCCGGGCGAGGCGCCGTAGGACTGCTTGGTGGTCATCGAGGTGGTCCCCGCCGCCTTGTCGCCGGCCGCGAGGTCGACGTCCTCGCCGAGGACGGCGACGGCGGTGATCTCCCGGTAGACGCGGTCGGGCACCTGGTCGCCCTCGCGGACGCCGGCGCGGATCTCCTGCCAGGTCCGCAGCGGCAGATAGCCGACATCCACGTGGCCGAAGGTGTGCTGGTCGGCCAGGACGCCCACGACCCGCAGCTGGGCACCGGTCTGCTCCACGGTGATCACGTCGCCGACCTTGACCCCCTCCTCGGCCGCCGTGGCGCTGAGCACCACCTCGTCGGGTGCTCCGCTCAGCCCGGCTCCCTCGGCGACCCGGGGCGCGAGGAAGGAGTCGAGCTCGATGCCGAACAGGGCCAGGTCGATGGCGACGTCATGATCGGTCTTGCCGTTGACCAGCGCGTTGCCGAAGGGGGCCGCCTCCTCGACGCCGTCCTGCCGAGCCCACACGTCGACCGCCTCCCGGTCGATGAGGCTCCGCGAGAACGCGGCGTCCTTGCTGACGTCCTTCTGGAAGGCGAAGGAGGTGGCGGACATCCGCTGCAGCCCCGACACGCCGTCGTTGACGAGTCCCACCGACAGGCCGCTGAGCAGGACCATCAGGATCGCGATCAGCGCGACCACCGAACCCATGAGCGCGAAGCGACCGCGCGCGAACGCGATCTCACGCAGAGCGAGGAACACCGGCACTCCCAATCTTTGGCGACATCACGTCGCAATCATAGCAACATGACGTCGCGAACCTCGACGGTGTGCGCGGCGGTCGTCACGCCCGGACCGGCAGCCAGCGCGACACCCGAGCCCGGTAACGCGCATAGGCCTCGCCGAAGTTGGCCTCCATCGCGGCCTCCTCTGCGGGGATCTGCAGCCGGTCGACGAGGACGACGAACGCCGCGGCCGGGAGCGGGGTGAGCCAGCCGCCGCGACGCACGGCGTGGGCGGTGAGCAGGCCCGCCATGCCGACGTACATCGGGTTCCGGGTGAGCCGGTAGGCACCGCCGGTCACCATGCTGGAGGCCCGAGCGGGATCGAGCGGGTTCACGGTCGTGTGGTGCCGGCGGAAGGCCGCCACGGCACTGGCGTCCAACCCGAGCGCCGCAACGGCGATCCCCGCGGACGCGAGCTTGCGGGCCCCACCGGCCGGACGGTCAGGGGCGAGCAGGTGCTGGGCGATCCCTGCGGCCAGCGCGAACACGGGAGGCGGTACGACGGGCACGCATCGAGCCTGCCAGCCGTGCGACCGGCGCGGCAATGCCCGCTCGGGACCGGTCCTCGAGGTCACTCCCGCCCGGGACGGACCTCCCGGACGGCGTCCGTCCGAGCCTGGCCCCGCCCAGCACGGGACCGATCGCGAGCTCCGCCGGTCAGCGCTTGCGTCCCGACAACGCCGCGAGTCGGACGTCGTACTCCTCCGGATCGATCTCGCCGCGGGCGAGCCGCTCGGCGAGGATGTCTCGTGGGTCCTGCGCGCCGTGCTGCCGCGCCGGACCGAGCGAGCGCAGGACGGCGACGACGAGCAGCGCCGTCAGCACCCAGAAGCCGCTCATGCCCAGGGCCATGGCGAGCCAGCCTCCCCAGCCTGCATCGTGATGCCACCACATGGATGTCACCTCCCTCCGGCTCGGCTCCTCCTTCCTGATCGTCGCGCCCCGTGCGCCCTCAGGGAAGGGGCCTGCGCCGGGGACCGGCGGGTCTTTGGACCCTTTCCGCCGTCGCCCGGGCGGGCCGGACGCGGGTCAGGCCATGGCGGAGCGGGCCGCGTCCCGCACCTTGTCGACGAGTGCCGCCAGCGGACCGACGGCGGCGTTCACGACGGCCGACTCGCCGGCCCTGGGGTGCGGATGGGTGGGAGCGACCCGCTCGACCGCCTTGACCGCTGCGGCCATCCTCTCCAGCTCCCCCGGCGCCGCATCGGCGAGGAGGAGCGGGAACTCCAGCTCCTCCTCGTTGCGGGCGTGGGCGAGGACCGCCTCGCGCAGCCGGGCGAGCCCGGCGGCGAAGTGGGGCGAGGTGGTGTCCATGCCGTCGAGGGAGGAGAGCAGCTTCTTCGCCTCGTGCTCCTCGGCCTGCCGCGCCTCCACCACGTCGCCGTACCCGTGCCGGGTGGCGCTCGGGTGGGTCACGATCTCCTCGGCAGCCTCGTGGACCGACAGCATCCGCCGGAGCTCGTCGAAGGCCCGGGTCCGCTCGTCGGCGTCGGTGGTCGAGTGCACCTCGTCGAAGAGCTTCTCGATGTGGCGGTGCTGGTCGGTGAGCAGCTCGACGACGTTCTTGTCTGCCATGGGATCCTCCTGGTTCGGGGTCGTTGGACCCCGGTACCCGGACGGACCCGCCCGATGCGGCGACTCACACGTTGAAGCGGAACTCCACCACGTCACCGTCGGCCATGACGTAGTCCTTGCCCTCCATCCGGACCCGGCCGGCCTCCTTGGCCTTGTTCATCGACCCGGCGGCGAGCAGGTCCGCGAAGGAGACGACCTCGGCCTTGATGAAGCCCTTCTGGAAGTCGGTGTGGATGACACCGGCGGCCTCGGGGGCGGTGGCGCCCTTGGGGATGGTCCAGGCGCGGGCCTCCTTGGGCCCGGCGGTGAGGTAGGTCTGCAGGCCGAGGGTGTCGAAGCCGACCCGGGCGAGGACCTCGAGGCCGGGCTCGGTCACGCCGGCCTCGGCGAGGAACTCGGCGGCCTCCTCCTCGTCGAGCTCGATCAGCTCGGACTCGAACTTCGCGTCGAGGAAGATCGCCTCGGCCGGGGCGACCAGCGCGCGCATCTTCTCCTTGAGCGAGTCGTCCTGGAGCTCGTCGGCGTCGCAGTTGAAGACGTAGATGAACGGCTTGGCCGTCAGCAGCGACAGCTCGCGCAGCAGCGAACGGTCGATGGAGGTGGCGATGATCGGCGTGCCGGCCTCGAGCGCCTCCTTGGCCTCCTTGGCGGCCTCGAGGTTGGCGGCGAGGTCCTTGACCTTGCGCGCCTCCTTCTCCAACCGGACCACGGCCTTCTCGACCGTCTCGAGGTCGGCGAGGATCAGCTCGGTCTGGATGGTGGAGATGTCGTTGCCGGGGTTGACCTCGCCGTCGACGTGGGTGACGTCCTCGTCGCGGAAGACGCGGGTCACCTGGCAGATCGCGGCGGACTCACGGATGTGGGCGAGGAACTTGTTGCCGAGTCCCTCCCCCTGGGACGCGCCGCGGACGATGCCGGCGATGTCGACGAACTCGACGGTCGCCGGCAGCTGCCGCTCGGAGCCGAAGATCTCGGCGAGCTGGGCCAGGCGCGGGTCGGGCACGCCCACCACGCCCACGTTGGGCTCGATGGTGGCGAACGGGTAGTTCGCCGCGAGGACGTCGTTCTTGGTCAGCGCGTTGAAGAGGGTCGACTTGCCCGCGTTGGGGAGACCGACGATGCCGATGGTGAGTGCCACGGACGCTGAGTCTAGGGCGGTACGACGAGGGGCCCGAATCACCGACCGGGGCCCCTCGCCGTTCACCGCGGAGAGGTCACGAGCCGTACAGCGCCCGCGCCCCCTCGGCGTCGGACGCCTGGAACGCCAGGTCGGCCGACCCGCCGTTGCACTGCGGGTAGTGCATGATCGAGGAGGAGTCGTACGGCGTCAGCGGGCGCCAGTTGTTGTCCTCGAAGCAGGTGCCGGACTCGGGGCGGGTGTGCTCGTGCCGGAAGCCGAGGGTGTGGCCCAGCTCGTGGCCGAGGATGTCGCCGGGCTCCCAGGTGCCGGAGGTCCAGATCGAGTCGTCGACGAGGACGTTGCGCTGCCGCTTCGGGGTGCTGGGGAAGAACGCCCGGGCGATGTACTGGGTGGTGGCGACCGGCTCGACGGAGAACAGGACGGTGTTGTTGCGCGTCGTGCACTTGCCGTCCTGGGCGGGCACGTAGACGAAGTCGATCTTCGACGACGCCGCCTCCCACAGCCCGGCGCCGGCGCTCATCGCGGCGACGATGTCGTCGTGGCGGGTGCCGAACTTCGTGCTGACGCAGTAGGTCAGGTTGGCGACCTGTGCGGCGCTCCACCTGTCGTCGACCCCGTTGACGGTGTTGACGACGAGGCCCTCGGTCGGGGTGCTCTCCGGGCCGACCAGGCGCTCGTAGAACTTCTTCAGCTCGCCGTTGCCGCTGACCGCCTCGTCGCCGTTGACGACGTAGGCGCCGTCGACGTCGACGTACGTCGCGGCCCGGAACTCCTGGTACGTCGGCACGTCGGTGGTGCTGTCGGCACCAGCGGCGGACGACACGGTCGCGCCCGTGAAGGCGGCGACCAGGCACGCGGCTCCGGCGGAGATCTTGTGGATCCGGGAAGACAACATGCAGGGAACCTTTCGGTGGAAGGTGGGTGATCGGCGCTCATCGAAGCGCGGCCCCGGACCTGCCGACAAGGGGTTCGGATCCTCACAAAGGAGCAGGCCCCGGGGCTGCACGAATGTGAGCCACGCAAGCTCTTGCGGAGCGGCGGATCAGGCCTGGAACCGGTCGGACAGCGCATAGCGCAGCAGCGCCACGTCGCCGATCGCCCGGCTCTCGACGAGCTCGGCGCGTCGGCCGGCGCGCCAGGGGAACTCGCCGTCGCCGACGAACCGGCGCGCCCGGGAGTCGCCGACGAAGAAGGGCGCGACCACGAGCTGCAGCTCGTCGGCGATCCCGGCGGCCAGGAACTGCGTGTGCACCCTCCCCCCGCCCTCGACCATCAGCCGGCGCACGCCGCGCGCGCCCAGGTCGGCCACGAGGTCGGCCATCCGCACCTCGTCGCCGAGCGCGACCACCTCGGCGCGGGCACCCACCCGGCTCTCGAGGACGGGCACGGTCGCGTCGGGGCAGTAGACGAGCTTCTCCCCGTCCCCGACGGTGAAGAAGCGGGCGTCCGGCGCGAGGTCGCCGCGCGAGGTCAGGGTGACCTTGAGCGGGCCGGCCGGCCGCCCCTCGGCCACCCGACGCGCCCGCCGCTGCGCGGAGCGGACCTGCAGCCGCGGGTCGTCGTTGCGGACGGTCGCCGCGCCCACCAGGATCGCGTCGCAGCCCGCCCGCACCTCGTCGACGCGGTCGAAGTCGGCGTCGTTGGAGAGCAGCAACCGCTCCTCGCCGCCGCTGTCGAGGTAGCCGTCGAGGGAGATGCAGCAGCTCAGGAGGACGTAGGGCCGCTCGCCCATGCGGGTCCTCCGTTCACGATGCCGGGAAGGGTCGCGACCAGCGACATGATGCCGTAGACGACGGCGACCTCGACGCCCGTGGCGGCGCCGATCCCGGCCGCGCCGAACGCCCAGGCGGCGGCGCCCTCCCGCGGCCCCCACCCGGCGATGCTCACCGGGACGGCCGAGGCGAGCAGCACCAGCAACGCCAGCGCGAGCAGCCGGGGCGTGGGCGCGGTGACGCCGGCGGTGCGGGCCGCGACGAGGAACACCAGCACGTGGCCGCTCGCCGCCAGCGCGGACAGCACCAGCACCTCCGGCCACACTCCGGCGACCGCCGCGGCCGCCTCGCTCCGGAGCGCAGCGAGCACGAACCCGGTCACGACGACGACCACGACCAGCGCGGCGAGCACGGTCAGCACCCAGCCGCGCAGCGCCGGCGGCAGCAGCGGTACGGCGGCGACGACGAGCGCCACCTGGACCACCTGCCCGCTCGCCCGGTCCCCGACCACCGAGAGCAGGCCGCGGCCCACCGCGCCGGCGTCCTGTCCGTGCCGGAACCCGCGGTGCACGTCGCCGAGCACCCCGCCGGGCAGGGTGGCGTTGAGGAGCTGGGCGCGGTAGCAGGTGCGGTAGGCGTCGCGGAACGGGATCCCGACGCCGAGGCCGGTGGCGATCAGGCTCCACCGCCGCGCGCAGCAGGCCGTGCTCAGCGCCGTGACGACCAGCGCGATCGCGAGCGCGCGGGGGTCGGTGTGGGCGAGACCGTCGAGGAACGGCTCCGCGCCCAGGCGCACCGCCAGGACGACCAGGATCGCGGCCGCCGCGGCCAGCCGGACCCGGGGGCCCAGCGCCGTCCGGGTCCTGCCCACCGTGCTCGTCCTGCCGGTCGTCGTGGCGATGGCTACCTCCTCGTCTCGCCCGTGCGTACGACGTCCGGCGCGACCAGGTTCAGCACCCGGCTCACCTCGGCGGCGGTTGCCTCCCACGTCCCGAGGCTGCGCCGGCGCTGTGCGGCGGCGTCCCGCCACCGGTCCCGCAGGCCGGGGTCGCCCAGCCAGCCGCGCAGCACCTCCGCGAGCGCGGCCGGGGCGCCGGCCGGGACGAGGGCGCCGGGCACCACCCCGTCGCCGCCCGCGCCCAGCGCCTCGGCGTGACCGCCCACGTCGGTCACGATCGCGGGCAGCCCACGGGCCAGGCCCTCGGCGAGCGCCATGCCGTAGGACTCGCGCCGCGACGGCGCCACCACCAGGTCGCTCGCCGAGCGGAGCTCCTCCAGCGCGGCCGGCGGGAGCGGGCCGAGGAGCTCGATCCGGCCGTCCAGGCCGAGCTCCCGGACCCGCGCGCGGAAGTCATCGGTGTACGACGGCAGCAGGTCGAGCGCCCCGGCACACCGGCAGTGCCAGTCGAGGTCGGCGAGGTCGGCGAGGGCACCGAGCAGGTCGTCGTACCCCTTGGCGGGGGTCAGCGGCCCCACGCAGAGCAGGTTCGCGCCACGCGCCGAGCCGGTCACGACCGGGCCGGGCTCGACGCCCGGCCGCGCGACGTGCACCCGCTCGGGTGGGATCCGCAGCCGGTCGATCACCCAGCCCCGCGCCCACGCGCTGGTGGTCACGACGGCGGCGACCGCGGCCAGCACCGCCGGCTCGGCCGGCCCCGACTCCGGCATGTGCAGCAGGACCGCCACCCGGAGCCGGCGGCTCTCCGCGACCAGGACCTCCGTCGTCGAGGCGACCAGCCCATCGACGAGGACCAGCGCTGCGTCGGGCAGGCCGGCGAGCACGCTCCCGAGGCCGGCGGCGCCGACCGGGTGCTCCCGCACCTCCACACCGCGCGCCTCCAGGGCCGCGGCCAGCCGGCGGTCATAGACGTTGCCGCCGCTGGGGCGGCGCAGGTCGTCGACGCCGTCGGGCAGCACCAGGTGGAGCGTCACAACGTCCGCTCGTAGCTGGCCCGGGCGACGTGCGACTCGTGCAGGGTGACCTCGATCCCGGCGAGGGTGCAGCCCCCGGGCCCGAGGTCGCCGGACGAGGCACGCTCGGCCAGCCGGTCGGCGACCCAGCGCGCGAGCACCTCGGTCGAGCTGTTCTGTCCGGCGAGGCCGAGCCCGTCGTCCGTCCGCTCGTCATCGAGGTTGCGGTAGTGCAGGCGGCCCAGCACCTCGCGCACGACGTCGGTGGCGCGGCCGATGTCGACCAGGATCCCGTCGGCGTCGAGGTCCGGACCGGCGAAGGTCGCGTCGACGACGTAGGTCGCGCCGTGCAGCCGCTGCGCCGGTCCGAACACCTCGCCGGTCAGGCTGTGGGCGATCATGATGTGGTCGCGGACGGTCACCCGGAACATCAGGCCTCCTGGTCGGTCTCGTGGGAGTAGTCGATCGCGTGGCACAGCCCTGGCAGCGAGCCGGCGGCGACCCTCGCCATCACCTCGGGCAGCTCGGCGAACGGCGAGCAGCCGGTGAGCAGCGCGTCGAAGGCGGGGTCGCGGAGCAGCTCGAGCGCCAGCACCAGGCGGTCGCGGTGGCTGCGGGTGGCGCGGCGGGCGGGCGCGACGGATCCCACCTGGCTGCTGCGCAGGGTCAGCCGGGAGGAGTGGAACGCCTCCCCCAGCGGTACGGCGACCGGTCGGTCGCCGTACCAGGACAGGTCCAGGACGGTGCCCTCCGGCTGGGCCAGCTCGAGCGCCCGCCGCAGCCCGGACCCGGTCGCGCTGGTGTGCACGACGAGGTCGCTGCGACCGGGCTCGTCGCCGGGTCCCGCGAAGCCGGCACCCAGCGCCGCCGCCACGTCGGCCCGGCCGGCATCGGTGTCGACGAGGGTGACCCGCGCCCCGGGCACGCCCGCGGCCAGCCGCGCGACGCAGCAGCCCACGAGGCCGGCGCCGACGACCGTGACGTGGTCGCCGAGCAGGGGCGGCGCGTCCCACAGCGCGTTCAGGGCCGTCTCCACGGTCCCGGCCAGCACCGCCCGCTCGGCCGGGACGCCGTCGGGCACGGGGACGACCGCGGCGGCCGGGACGACGTACGCCGTCTGGTGGGGGTGCAGGCAGAACACGGTGCGCCCCACGAGGTCGTCCGGACCGCGCTCGACGACGCCGACGCTGAGGTAGCCGTGCTTCACCGGGCCGGGGAAGTCGCCCTCCTGGAAGGGCGCCCGCATGGTGGCGTGCTGGCTGACCGGCACCCGGCCGGCATGGACGAGCGACTCGGTGCCGCGGCTGATGCCCGAGCGCAGCGCCCGGACCAGCACCTCGCCGGCGCCCGGCTCGGGCAGGGCGACCGGCCGGATCTCGCCGTGTCCCGGCTCGGTGATCCAGTAGGCCCGCGCCTGCTTGACCACGCGGGCTCCTCTCGTTGAACTGGCGTGCGTCGTTCGTCGTAGGTCTCTCCAACCTAGGACACGGAGGTGCGATGGATCGGGTTCAGCGCGGCGCGCGTCTCGGGCCTGCCGACCGGGTCACCGCGACCCGCGCCGCCCTCGCCGTCGGGGTCGCGGTGCTCACCGTGCGCGGCCTGGTCGTCCCCCTGTCCCCTCGGCTGACCGCGGCCCTGGTCGGGATGAGCGCGGTGGCGCTGGCGCTGGACGCGGTCGACGGGTACGTGGCGCGCCGTACCGGCACGGCGAGCCCCTTCGGCGCCCGGTTCGACATGGAGACCGACGCGTTCCTGATCGCCGTGCTCAGCGTGCACGTGGCGCCGCAGCTCGGCTGGTGGGTGCTGGCGATCGGCGCGATGCGCTACGCCTACGTCCTCGCCGGACGGGCCCTGCCGTGGCTGCGCGGCCCGACCCCGCCGCGGTACTGGGCCAAGGTCGTCGCCGCGGTCCAGGGCATCGTGCTGACCGTCGCCTCCTCCACGCTGCTGCCCCCCGCGTCGGCCCGCACCCTGCTGGCGCTGGCGCTGCTGCTGCTCGTGGAGTCCTTCGGGCACGACGTGGTCTGGCTGTGGCGGCACCGGTACGACGCCCCCGGCACCCCGCTGCCCGCCGGCACCACCCGCCCGTCGCCGCGCCTGGTCACCCTGGCGGCGGTGGCCGCGCTGTGGGTCGCGCTCGCGCCGCCGCACGTCGCGGACGGGATCGGCCCGGCCGACTTCGCCCGGATCCCGGTGGAGGGCGTGGTGCTGGTGGCGCTGGCGGTCGTGCTGCCGACCCGCGGGCGCCGGGTGCTGGCGGTCCTGCTCGGCGCCGTGGTGACGGCGCTGGCGGTGCTGCGCGGCCTCGGCCTGGGCTTCGACGTCTACCTCGGCCGGCCGTTCCACGTGCTCGGCGACTGGTCGTACCTGCCCAAGGGGTACGAGGTCGTCCGCGACACCCAGGGCGGGCCGGTGGCGGTCGGCGCGCTGGTCGGCGTGGTGGCGCTGGTGGCCGCGCTGGCCGCCGTCCTCACCTGGGCGGCGGCCCGGGTCGCCCAGGCCTCGGCCGAGCATCCGCGCACGACCTGGCGCGCCCTGACTGCGCTGGGCACCGTGTGGGTGGTGTGCGCCACCTTCGGCGGACCGGTGGACCGGGTCGCCGCCGCCGGGTCCGCCGGGTTGGTCGTCGACACCGTCGACCAGGTCCGCGCCGACCGCCGCGACACCCGGGTCTTCGCCCGGGAGCTCGCCACCGACGCCTACGCCAGGACGCCCGGCGACCAGCTGCTGCTCGGCCTGCGCGGCAAGGACGTGCTCCTGGTGTGGTTCGAGAGCTACGGCCGGGTCGCGGTGGAGGACAGCTGGTTCGCGCCGTCGGTCGTCCGGGTCCTCCAGGAGGGCGACCGGGAGCTGGCCGCGGCCGGCTACCACTCCCGCAGCGCGTTCCTCACCTCGCCGACCTTCGGCGCCGGCAGCTGGCTGGCGCACGCGACCCTGCAGTCGGGGGCGTGGACGAACAGCGAGCGGCGCTACGGCCAGCTCCTCGGCAGCGTCCGGCTCAGCCTCACCCGGGCGTTCGCCTCCGCCGGCTGGCGCACCGTGTTCGACGTACCCGCCAACACCCGGGACTGGCCCGACGGGGCGGCGTACTACGGCTTCGACCAGCTCTACGACTCCCGCAACGTCGGCTACCGCGGGCCGAGGTTCGGCTACGCGCCAATGCCCGACCAGTACACGCTCGACCACCTCCGCAGGACGGAGCTCACGCCGGGGCGACGCGCGCCGGTTTTCGCCGAGGTGGACCTGATCTCCAGTCACCACCCGTGGGCCCCGGTGCCGGAGCCGGTGCCGTGGGCCGACGTCGGCGACGGCTCGGTGTACGCCGGCATGCCGGCGCGCGGCGCGGACGGGGTCGACGGCCGCCGCCACCCCCGGACCGCGCAGCGCGACTACGCCGCGTCGGTGCGCTACACCTGGCGCACCCTGATCTCGTTCCTGACCACCTACCCCGACCCCGACCGGGTGGTCGTGATCGTCGGCGACCATCAGCCGCACTCGTACGTGAGCGGCCGGGACCCCGGGCACGACGTACCGATCACGGTGCTCGCGCAGGACCCCGCGAGCGTCGCGCGGATCGACGGCTGGGGCTGGCAGCCCGGCATCCTGCCCTCCCCCGACGCGCCCGTGTGGCGGATGGACACGGTGCGGGACCGGTTCCTGGCGGCGTACGCCAGGTGAACCGGATGCCCGTGCGCCGCGTGTACCCCTCAGACGAGCGTGAGGAGAGCGCGATGGGCATCCGAGTGATCGGTGCGCTGGCGGCCGTGGTGACCGCGGCGGTGCACCTCTACCTGTGGTTCGACGGCGTGCGCGACCAGGGCACCGTCGGGCAGCTGTTCGTGGTCAACGTGGTCGCGGGTGCGGTGATCGCCGTCCTCGTCGTCGCCTGGCGCAGCTGGGTCCCGCTGGTCCTGCTGGCCGGCCTCGGCGCCACCACCCTGGTGGCGTTCATCATCGCCACGACCGGTGGGCTGTTCGGAATCCACACGACCTGGGACACCTGGTACGCCTGGCTGGCGGCGATCTCCGAGATCGTGGCGGTCGTGGTCGCGGTCGCCGCGGCGGCGGCGGAGGGCTGGTTCGGCTCACTGCGCCAGGCGAAGGACTGAGTAGCCCGACTCCGTGCGGACCTCGACCGACGCGATGTCGCCGGGCGCCACCGCCGTCGCCATGGTGACGTGGACCTCCTGGCCGTCGGCGGTGCGCCAGGTGCCGACCTGCTCGGACCGGCCGTCGGTCGAGGTCACGACGAGGACGTACGTCGTCGGGCCCGCGACCGGCCCCTCGTAGGTGCAGGTCAGCTCGATCCGGGTCCCCCAGCCGCGCCGGGTCAGCGAGACCCAGCCCGAGGACGGGGTGCCGAGCGCGTCCATCCGCTGCGCGGCGGCGAGCTGCTGCTGCGGCGCGGCGTCGTCGCCCAGGGTGGTGCCGATGCCGACCGCCAGGAGGGCCAGGAGCACCGCGGCCGCGGCCACGAAGGAGCCGACCGCGACCCGGTGCCGGCCCCGCGCCCGGCGTACCTCGGCCTGCATCGCGGGCAGCAGGGTCGGGGGCAGCGGCTCGGCCGGCCGCAGCTGCTCGACCGTCTCCGCCTGCACCCTGCCCAGCAGGCCGGGGATCCCGGCCAGGTCGCGCAGCGCGCGGGTGCACTCGGCACAGCCCGGCAGGTGCCGCTCGTAGGCCGCCCGCTCCGCCGCGGCCAGCGCACCGAGGACGTAGACACCGTCGAGGTGGGCGAACTCGCAGCCCGTCGCGGGGTGGGTCACGACGCCACCCCCGTCTCCTCGAGGATCAGTCGCAGCGCGCGCAGGGCGTAGTGGGTACGGGACTTCACGGTTCCTTCCGGGATGTCGAGGCGGCGGGCGGCCTCGGCCACCGACCGACCCCGGTAGTAGCACTCGACGAGCACCGCACGGTGGTCGTCGGACAGCTGGCGCAGGGCGTCGGCGACGACCCACGACAACAGCAGCTCGTCGGTGCCGTCGTCGCCCACCTCGCCCGGCGGCGGCTCCGCGGTCGCGAACTCCCGGGTCCCCCGCCGTGAGCGCCACTCGTCGATCACGATGTTGCGCGCGACCGTGAACAGCCACGAGCGGACCGAGCCCCGGGACTCGGTGAGGACCGCGGCGTTGCGCCAGGCCCGCAGCATCGTCTCCTGCGCGACGTCCTCCGCCCGGGCCCGGTCGTTGCCGGTCAGGTGCAGGCAGAAGCCCCACAGGGCCGACGCGTGGTCGTCGTACAGCGCCTGCATCGCCGTGGCCGGGTCCTCGCTCATCCGCACCTCCCGGCCGGGGATACGGCGAGGCGGTCCGGCCGGTTCAATGCGCGCGCGGCGAGGACGGACCCGGCGACGCACGCCGGACCGACTCCCCGCCGGACGCGGTCCATGTCTGCAGACTAGGGTTGGCCGGTGCGACTGGCCACCTGGAACGTCAACTCCCTGCGCACGCGGATCGACCGCGTCGAAGCCTTCCTCGACCGGCACGAGATCGACGTGCTCGCCGTGCAGGAGACCAAGGCCCGCGAGGAGCAGCTGCCGCTGATGGGCCTGCAGGCGCGCGGCTACGAGGTCGCCGCGCACGGCCTGAACCAGTGGAACGGGGTCGCGATCTTCAGCCGGGTCGGCCTCGACGACGTCACCGTCGGCTTCCCCGAGCAACCCGGCTTCGGCGACGCCCTCGAGGTCGAGGCGCGCGCCCTCGGCGCGACGTGCGGCGGTGTCCGGGTCTGGAGCCTGTACGTCCCCAACGGCCGCAAGCCCGACGACCCGCACTACGTCTACAAGCTGGACTGGCTGACCCGGCTGCGCGCGGCCGCCTCCTCCTGGCTGGACGTGCCCACCGCGCTGGTCGGCGACTGGAACATCTGCCCGACCGACGACGACGTCTTCGACGTCGCCCAGTTCAAGAACTCCACCCATGTCACGCCCGCCGAGCGGGCCGCGTTCCAGGCATTCCTCGACAGCGGCTGGTCGGAGGTCACCCGGTCCTACGCGCCGGGCTACACCTACTGGGACTACTACCGCCAACGCTTCGAGCGCGACCGCGGGCTCAAGATCGACTTCGTCCTGGGGTCCGCGGCGTTCGCGGAGCGGGTCAAGGGCGCCTTCATCGACCGGGAGGAGCGGGACCCGGCGGTGTTCGCGGGTGCCCCCTCCGACCACGCTCCCGTGGTCGTCGAGCTGGCCGACTGATCGGCCCGCGCGGGCTCAATCCCCGGTTCCGCCGGACCGATGCCCTAGCGTGAAGGGGTGAGCAGCCCGGCGCAGCGGCGCCACCGCACCCTGTGGGAGGAGGGCCGCCGTCCCGGTCGGGAGGTGGCCTCGCTCGCGGTCGCGCTCCTGCTGAGTGCGACCGTGCTCGACCTGGCGCTGTCCGAGGGACTCGGGCTGTTCTTCGACCTGACGTTCGTGACGCTGTGCGTGGGAGCCGCGCTCGCCGTACGACCGCCGGACTTCTTCGCCGTCGGGGTGCTGCCGCCGCTCGCGATGGCGCTCGTGGTCCTGCTGCTCGGCATCAGCGACCGCGACAGCATCGCGCGAGCCGACGACGGGCTCGCCCAGGCGTTGCTCTCGGGGCTCTCGCGCCACGGCATCGCACTCGCGCTGGGGTACGCCGCCTGCCTGGGCCTGCTGGCCCTGCGCCGCTCGTTCGCCGAGCGCCACCCGCGGGGCTAGAACCGGTCGGGGTCCCCCGCGCCGCGCCGGATGACCTCGGGGTAGCCCTCGGACCAGTCGACGACGGTGGTCGGCTCGGGCTTCACCTCGCCCGCCTCGATGACGATGTCGACCTCGTGGTCGAGGTCCTCCTTGATCTCCCAGCCCATGGTCCGCGGCTCGGTCTCTCCGGGCAGGATCAGGGTGGAGCTCAGCAGCGGCTCCCCGAGCTCCTCGAGCAGGGCCTGCACGAAGACGTGGTCGGGGATCCGGACGCCCACGGTCTTCTTCTTCGGGTGCAGCAGCCGCTTCGGCACCTCGGGCATCGCGGTCAGGATGAAGGTGTACGGGCCCGGCGTCGCCGACCGGATGGCACGGAACGCCGAGTTGTCGACGTGCACCAGCTGGCCCAGCTGCGAGAAGTCGCGGCACATCAGCGTGAAGTGGTGCTTGTCGTCGAGGCCGCGGATCCGCAGGATCCGGTCGCGTCCCTCGCGGTTGCCGATCCGGCAGCCCAGCGCGTAGCCGGAGTCGGTCGGGTACGCGATCAGCGCGTCGTCCCGCAACGCGGCGACGATCTGCTGCAGCGTGCGCGGCTGCGGGTTGTCCGGGTGGACGTCGAGGTAGCGGGCCATGGCTAGAGCCGCACTGCCGTCTTGGTACTGCGCCCGGCGGCCTTGAGGTCGCGGTGCAGCTCCTTGGGCAGCGAGAAGGCCAGGGTCTCCTCCGCCGTCTGGACCGACCGTGCGTCCGGGTAGCCGCGCTCGGCGAGATGGGCCAGGACCTCGGTGACGAGGTGGTCGGGGACCGAGGCTCCCGAGGTGACGCTGACCGTCGCGGCGCCGTCGAGCCAGGACTCGTCGAGCTCGGACACGTCGTCGATGCGGTACGACGCCTTCGCGCCCGCCTCCAGGGCCACCTCGACGAGGCGCACCGAGTTGGAGGAGTTGGCCGAGCCGACCACGATCACCAGGTCCGCGGCCGCACCGATCTCCTTGACCGCGACCTGGCGGTTCTGGGTGGCGTAGCAGATGTCGTCGCTCGGCGGGTCCTCGAGCTGTGGGAACTTCGCACGCAGCCGGCGCACGGTCTCCATGGTCTCGTCGACGCTGAGCGTGGTCTGCGAGAGCCACGCGAGCTTCGCGTCGGCTGGGAACTCCAGCCTGTCCACGTCGTCGGGGTGCTCGACCAGGACGGTCTGCTCGGGAGCCTCGCCGGCGGTGCCCTCGACCTCCTCGTGGCCCGCGTGCCCGATCAGCAAGATGGTGTAGCCATCGGCCGCGAACCGGACCGCCTCGCGGTGCACCTTGGTCACCAGCGGGCAGGTGGCGTCGATGGTCTTCAGGTCGCGCTCGGCCGCCTCGCTCACCACGGCCGGCGAGACGCCGTGCGCCGAGAACACCACCCGGGCACCGGCCGGGACCTCGTCGAGCTCCTCGACGAAGATCGCGCCCCGCGCCTCGAGGTTGGCCACGACGTGCTTGTTGTGGACGATCTGCTTGCGCACGTAGACCGGGGAGCCGTAGAGGTCCAGGGCCTGCTCCACCGTCACCACCGCCCGGTCGACGCCCGCGCAGTAGCCCCGGGGCGCGGCGAGCAGCACCTCACGCTCGCTGTCCTCGAGCCGGCGCGGCGTTCCCAGGTCGATCGTCATGGGTCCCAGTCTACGGACGCGCGCGGACCACCCGAAAAGCACGACGCCCCGCCACCCTCGCGGGTGACGGGCCGTCGGAGAGCCTCAGCTCAGGCCTTGTCGGCGTCCTCGGCGGGCGCCTCCTCGGCGACCTCCTCGGTGACCTCGGCCTCGGCCTCGGGGGCCTCGACCTCGGCGGCCTCGGTCTCCTCGACCTCGGGCGCCTCCTCGACCGGCGCCGGGGCGGCCGCGGCGGCCGGAGCAGCCTTCGGGGCGGCCGGCTTGAACGCCTCGGTCACCAGCTCGATGACCGCCATGGGGGCGTTGTCGCCCGCACGGTTGCCGATCTTGGTGATCCGGGTGTAGCCACCCGGACGCTCGGCGAAGGTCGGCGCGATGTCCGCGAACAGGGTGTGCACGACACCCTTGTCGCGGATGTCCTTGAGGACCTCGCGGCGCTGGTGCAGCGGGTTCTCGCCGGCGTGGGCCTTCTTCGCCTTGGTGATCAGCTTCTCCGCGTACGGACGCAGCGTGCGCGCCTTGGCCTCGGTGGTCGTGATCCGGCCGTGCTCGAAGAGCGAGGTGGCCAGGTTCGACAGGATGAGGCGCTGGTGCGCGGCGCTACCGCCGAGGCGGGGGCCCTTCTTGGGCTTGGGCATTGCTTCTCTCGATTCTCCCCGGCCGTGTCAGGTACCGGGGTAGGTGGTGTCCCGGGTGGGACGGATCAGGTCAGAACTCCTCGGACTCGATGAACGACTCGTCGTCGTCCTCGTCGTCCGAGTAGTTGGCCAGGGCGGCCGACGGGTCGAAGCCCGGGGCGCTGTCCTTGAGGGACAGACCCATCTCGTGGAGCTTGGCCTTGACCTCGTCGATGGACTTCGCACCGAAGTTACGGATGTCCAGCAGGTCCTGCTCCGAGCGGCTGAGGAGCTCACCCACGGTGTGGATGCCCTCGCGCTTGAGGCAGTTGTAGGACCGCACGGTCAGCTGCAGGTCCTCGACCGGGAGGGCGAGGTCGGCGGCGAGCTGCTCGTCGACGGGCGACGGGCCGATGTCGATGCCCTCGGCCTCGACGTTGAGCTCACGGGCCAGGCCGAAGAGCTCGACCAGCGTCTTGCCGGCCGACGCGATGGCGTCGCGCGGCAGGATCGACGGCTTGGTCTCGACGTCGATGACGAGCTTGTCGAAGTCGGTGCGCTGCTCGACACGGGTGGCCTCGACCTTGTAGGTCACCTTGAGGACCGGGCTGTAGATCGAGTCGACCGGGATCCGGCCGATCTCGTTGTCGGCGCCCTTGTTCTGGACGGCCGAGACGTAGCCGCGGCCGCGCTCCACGACGAGCTCGAGCTCGAGCTTGCCGTTGTCGGAGAGGGTGGCGATCTTCAGGTCGGGGTTGTGGACCTCGACGCCGGCCGGCGGCGCGATGTCGGCACCCGTCACGTCACCGGCACCCGACTTGCGCAGGTACATGGTGACCGGCTCGTCGTGCTCGGAGGAGACGACGAGGCCCTTGAGGTTGAGGATGATCTCGGTGACGTCTTCCTTCACGCCCTCGATGGTCGAGAACTCGTGGAGGACGCCGTCGATCTTGATGCTGGTGACCGAGGCACCGGGGATCGAGGAGAGGAGGGTACGACGCAGCGAGTTGCCGAGCGTGTAGCCGAAGCCGGGCTCGAGCGGCTCGATGACGAAGCGCGACCGGAACTGGTCGACGGTCTCCTCCGACAGGGTGGGGCGCTGTGCGATGAGCACTTGTTTCGTTCCTTTCCGGGCCGACCGCTATATGAGGACCCAGACGTGGTGCGGAGATGGAGAAGAGGGCCTGGACGCCTCCGCTGGGACCCTGCCACAGAGGGGGTCTGGGGCAGGGCCCCAGCGGGGCACTCGGGGCTTCGTCCAGACCTTGGGGGTCTGGGGGCGAAGCCCCCAGTGGTTACTTCTTGGAGTAGTACTCCACGATGAGCTGCTCCTGGATCGGCATGTCGATCTGCTCGCGCACGGGGACCTGGTGGACCAGGATCCGCATGCGGTTCGGGAGCGCCTCGAGCCAGGCCGGCACGATCCGCTCGCCGTGGGTCTCACGAGCCACGATGAACGGGGTCATCTCGAGCGACTTCTCGCGCACGTCGATGATGTCGTACTGGGTGACCTGGAACGACGGGATGTCGACCTTCTTGCCGTTGACCAGGAAGTGACCGTGGGTCACCAGCTGGCGGGCGTGGCGACGCGTGCGGGCGAAGCCGGCACGGTAGACCACGTTGTCGAGGCGGCACTCCAGGAGCTGGAGCAGGTTCTCGCCGGTCTTGCCCTGGCGACGGGCAGCCTCCACGTAGTAGCGGTGGAACTGCTTCTCCAGCACGCCGTAGGTGAAGCGGGCCTTCTGCTTCTCCTGCAGCTGGTTGCGGTACTCGCTCTCCTTGACCCGCGCGCGGCCGTGCTGGCCCGGGGGGTAGGGGCGCTTCTCGAAGGCGGCGTCGCCGCCGACGAGGTCGACGCCGAGACGGCGCGACTTCTTGGTCAGGGGTCCGGTGTAACGGGCCATTGAAGTTCTCCTCTAAGTCCTGGTCAGACGCTCAGACGCGACGGCGCTTCGGCGGGCGGCAGCCGTTGTGCGGGGCGGGGGTCACGTCCTGGATGGTGCCGACCTCGAGGCCGATCGCACCCAGCGAACGGATCGCCGTCTCGCGGCCCGAACCCGGACCCTTGACGAAGACGTCGATCTTCTTCATGCCGTGCTCCATCGCCCGACGACCAGCGGCCTCGGCGGCCATCTGAGCGGCGTACGGGGTGGACTTGCGGGAGCCCTTGAAGCCGACGGTGCCGGCAGAGGCCCACGAGATCACCGCACCGGTCGGGTCGGTGATCGTGACGATCGTGTTGTTGAACGTGCTCTTGATGTGGGCCTCGCCCTGAGCGACGTTCTTCTTCTCCTTGCGGCGCACCTTCTTGGCGCCCGCGCGAGCCTTGGGAGGCATGCGTTATCTCCTTGAGAAAGCTGGTCGTGAGGCAGTGTCGAGCCAGAGGCTCAGATCACTTGGCCTTCTTCTTGCCGGCAACCGTGCGCTTCGGGCCCTTGCGGGTACGAGCGTTGGTCTTGGTGCGCTGGCCGCGGACCGGAAGGCCCATGCGGTGACGGCGACCCTGGTAGCTGCCGATCTCGATCTTGCGGCGGATGTCGGCCTGAACCTCGCGACGGAGGTCACCCTCGATCTTGAAGTTCGCCTCGATCTCGTCGCGGAGCTTGACCAGCTCCTCGTCACCCAGCTCGTGGACGCGGAGGTCCGGGCTGACGCCGGTGGCCTCCAGCAGCTGCTGGGCGCGGGTACGGCCGATGCCGTAGATGTAGGTGAGTGCGACCTCGATGCGCTTGTCGCGCGGCAGGTCGACTCCGACGAGGCGAGCCATGATGGCTTCCTTTCAAACGGTTGCGGTGGTGTGGTCGTGATGCGTCCGGGCATTTCGGTTGGTCGAGGTGCGAGCTTGCGAGCCTCGAACCTGCCCAGCTCCGGCCATCCGCGCCGGAGGTGATTCGGTCCCACTCGATGTCGAGCTGGTCGGGACCTAAGCGATCACGTGGATGTCGTATTCAGTTGTCTGCGCCGATGGCGGGCAGCGGGCCTCAGCCCTGGCGCTGCTTGTGGCGCGGGTTCTCGCAGATGACCATGACGCGGCCGTGGCGACGAATCACCTTGCACTTGTCACAGATCGGCTTCACGCTCGGGTTGACCTTCATGTCAGCCCTTTCTTGCTAGTGGCGGAACAGGCGAGCGGTGGCTCACTTGTAGCGGTAGACGATCCGGCCGCGCGAAAGGTCGTACGGGGAGAGCTCCACCACCACGCGGTCCTCGGGGAGGATCCGGATGTAGTGCTGGCGCATCTTTCCGCTGATGTGAGCCAGGACCTTGTGGCCGTTGCTCAGCTCGACGCGGAACATGGCGTTCGGAAGGGCCTCCACGACGGAGCCCTCCATCTCGATGACGCCTTCTTTCTTCGCCATGTCTCACAATCTGCTCGGGGATGTTGTGTCTACCGGTGGTCCGGGAACCTCTCTGCCGCCCGCGGGCAACCGAGTGGACCTCGTGGGCCGTGCACCACACACGGAACCCACGTTGGACCGACACGCCAGTCTATGTGCCGAGGCCAACGAACTCCCAATCCCCGAGGCCGGCGGGCACCGAGGGACGAGGTGTCCGCCGTGAGCCGAGGGGGTTGAGGGCGCCCGCGACCGAGGGACGAGGTCGCGACGGCGTGTCTCGAAACCCCGAGGCCGGCGGGCACCGAGGCACGAGGTGTCCGCCGTGAGCCGAGGGGGTTGAGGGCGCCCGCGACCGAGGGACGAGGTCGCGACGGCGTGTCTCGAAACCCCGAGGCCGGCGGGCGCCGAGGGACGAGGTGTCCGCCGTGAGCCGAGGGGGTTGAGGGCGCCCGCGACCGAGGGACGAGGTCGCGACGGCGTGTCTCGAAACCCCGAGGTCGGCGGGCACCGAGGCACGAGGTGTCCGCCGTCAGCCGAGGGGGTTGAGGGCTCAGCCGGCCAGCAGCTCCAGGGTCCGCACCCGCGCGGGCGAGGTGCGGGGGTCGGTGCCGCGGAACGCGCCGCCGACCGGGTTCACCATCACCTCGTCGACGCCGTACGTCGACGCGAGGTCTGCCAGCTCGGCGCGCGCGCCGGCCGCGTCGCCGATCACCCAGCGCCGGCGCATGGCGTCGACCAGCTGGTCGTGGGCCTCGGGCAGGCCGGCCTCGACGATGGTCTCGGCGTCCTCGACGCTGCGCTGGGCGACCAGCGGCTGGCCGGTGCGCAGCGCGAGCATCTGCAGCAGCTGCGGCAGCGCCAGTCGGTGGGCCTCCTGCGCGGTGTCGGCGACGGAGGCGTTGACGGTGAGGAAGGTCCGCGGCTGCGCGAGCTCGGGCGAGGGCTGGAAGGTCGACCGGTAGAGCTCGAGCGCCTCCGCGGTGCCGGAGCCGGAGAAGTGGTGGGCGAACACGTAGGGCATGCCCTTGGCCGCGGCGAGGCGGGCGGAGTAGTCGGAGGACCCGAGCAGCCAGATCTGCGGCACCGACTGCGCGGCCGGGGTGGCCTTGAGGACGTGCTGCGAGCCGCGCAGGGCCAGTCCGACGCCGGCCGGCTCCATCATGGCGAGCACGTTGTCGACGTACTCGGGGAAGTGCGTGACCGCCTCCTCGCTCACCCCGCCGGCGCCGTGCCGCAGCGCCCAGCTCGTGACCGGGTCCGTGCCCGGCGCCCGGCCGATGCCGAGGTCGATCCGACCCGGGAAGGCCGCCTCGAGCAGCGCGAACTGCTCGGCGACGACCAGCGGTGCGTGGTTGGGCAGCATCACTCCCCCGGAGCCGACCCGGATCCGCTCGGTCGCGGAGGCGACCAGCCCGATCACGACCGGCGGGTTGGTCGCCGCCACCGCCGGCATGTTGTGGTGCTCGGCGAGCCAGTAGCGGCGGTAGCCGAGCCGGTCGGCGGCGCGGGCCAGGTCCAGGGTCGCCGCAAGGGCGTCGCCGGTGGCCTGGTCGCTGCGGACGGGCACGAGGTCGAGGACGGAGAGCGCGAGAGACATCACCAGGTCCAAGGCGCCCGACGCCCCGGGCATTCCCTCAGTCGCGGGCGGCCTCAGCGCTGCGTCGCACCAGCAGCAGGCCGACGCCGAAGGCGGCGGCACCGAGCAGGCCCAGCATGACCAGGTCCATCAGGTAGTGCCCGGCACCGCTCTGGGCGATCCAGTCCGCACGGTCGGTGCCCTCGAACCGGTCGACCAGCTGGATCGCGGAGGCGGAGGCGGCATACCCCCAGCGGGAGGGTGAGAGCCAGGCGATCTGCTCGAGGAGGACCCGGCCGGCGATCTCGAACAGGGCGCCGGAGAGGACCAGCTGGAGCATGACGAGGCCGACCAGGGCAGGCATGGTCTGCTCGGTGCTGGTGACCAGGGCGGACAGGGCGAGGCCGATCACGACCATGACCGCGGACAGGACGGCGATCGCGAGGGCGACCCGGAAGGTGCCGGCCGTGCCGTCCGCGCCGGGGAGCCCGACGGCGGCGAGGAAGGTGACGACCAGGCCCTGGACGAAGGCGGCGGTGCCGAGGACGAGGACCTTGCTGGTGAAGTAGAGGCCGGGCGAGAGGCCGACGGCGTACTCGCGCCGGAAGATCGGCCGCTCCCCCACCAGCTCACGGATGGCGAGCGCGGTGCCCATCAGGCAGGCCGCCACGATCAGCACGGTCAGGCGCTGCTGCGCCTCGCCGATCCGGCCGCCGGCCTCGAGGACCGAGAGGCCGTTCTCGCCGGGCACGACGCGGCTCAGTGCGCCGAGGATCAGCGGGAGCAGGACGAGCATGCCGAGCAGCAGCCGGTCGGCCAGCACGACCGCGAGGTTGCGCTTGACCAGGGTCGTCAGCTGGCGGGAGGCGGACTGGCGCGGCGGAGCGGGCACGGCGCCGGCGTACGACTGCTGCAGCGACGAGGTGTCGACCGAATGCTGGGGCACGGGGATCCGCTGCCACAGGTCGGCGTCGTCGAGCAGGTCGAAGACCTCGGGGTAGTTGGTCTTGCCGAAGTGGGCGAGCACGCCGGACGGCGGGCCGAAGTAGGCGACCCGGCCACCGGGGGCGAGCACGAGCACGTTGTCGCACACGTCGAGCGCGAGCACCGAGTGGGTGACGACCATGACCACGCGGCCGTCGTCGGCGAGGGCGCGCAGCTGGCGCATGACCTCGAGGTCGAGCCCGGGGTCGAGGCCGGAGGTCGGCTCGTCGAGGAAGAGCAGCGGCGGCGCGGTGAGCAGCTCGGTCGCGATCGAGACCCGCTTGCGCTGGCCGCCGGAGAGCTGGGTGCCGATCCGGTTGTCGAGACGCTGCGTCAGCTGCATCTGGTCGGCGACCGTCTGCACGCGGTGGTCCCACTCCTGCGCCGTCGTGTCGGGCGGCAACCGGAGCTGGGCCGCGAACCGCAGGCCCTGCCGGACCTTGAGCTGCGGGTGGAGGATGTCCTGCTGCGGCACCAGGCCGATCTGGAAGCGCAGCTGGTCGTAGTGCTGGTAGAGGTCGTGGCCCTGCCAGATCACCCGGCCGTGGCTGGCCGGCTTGAGGCCGGTCAACGCGCCGAGCAGCGTCGACTTGCCGGCGCCCGAGGGGCCGATGACGGCCGTGAGGCTGCGCGGCTCGAGCTTGAACGAGACGTTCTCGATGAGCCGCTTGCCGCCGGCGACGACCTGGGTCAGCCCGTCGGCGTACAGCGTGAACTCGTGGGCCGTCGCGGAGGCGATCAGCTGGTGGCCGTCCCAGCGGAAGGTCTGGTTGCCGAAGATGACCTCGGAGCCGACCGGGAGCTGGACGGCGCCCTGCACCCGGTGGCCCTCGACGAAGGTGCCGTTGAACGAGCCGAGGTCGTGCAGCACCGCCGGCGCGCCCGGCGTCGCGGGGTCCAGCCGCGCGTGATGCCGGCTGACGAGGGGGTCGGCGAGCACGATGTCGTTGGTCTGCTCACGCCCGATCGTCAGCGACCGCCCGGTCTGGAGCTGCTGGGGAAGCACGACGGAGTGGCCGTGGGGCAGCTGTCCCGGAGGGAGTACGCCGGCCGGCCGCCAGGCGTCGACCGGCCCGCCGCTCGCGGGGACCTGCGGCGGCGGCAGGTTCTTCCAGAACTCCCCCGCCGGCGCCGGCTCCTGGGTCGGCACCGGCCGCGAGGCCGGCTGCTGGACCGGCGGGAGCGGCTGCACCGGCTGCACCGGCTGGGCGGCAGCAGGCGCGGGCGGAGGCGGCGGCGGCACGGCCGGGGCCAGCACGCTGACGACGACCGGCTCCCCGGTCGGGCCGCCGAGATGGAGGCTGACCGGGGCCCCGGTCAGCTGCAGGCGGCTGACCCGCTGGCCCGAGACGTAGGTGCCGTTGCTGCTCTGGTCGACCACGACCCAGGCGCCGTCCTCGACCTGCAGCACCACGTGGTGCCGCGACGCCTTGGCGTCGGTGACCGCGACCTCGCAGTCGAGCTCGCGCCCGACCACGACCCGCGGGCCGTCGAAGGTCCGCGTCTGCCCGGCCCACTGCACCTGGAGTCGATCCACGACGCACACCCTAGGGCGTGCGGGTCGGGCGCGGCGGGTCAGCGCCAGTCGGGGCCCGCGGTGTCGTCGACGTCGGCCGCGTCACGCGGGGCGACCGCGTGGTCGGGCACGTGGTCGTCGCCGCCGTGCGAAGACCTCAGCAGGCTCGCCACGGCCGTGACGACCAGGGTCACGATGATCACGCCGAGGCTGAACAGCGAGGAGATCTCCGGGGCGCCGTGCACGCCGTGGCCACCGTTGATGAACGACAGCTCGTTCTCGTGGAGTGCGTGCAGGACCAGCTTGACGCCGATGAAGGCGAGGATGAACGCCAGACCCAGGGACAGGTAGACCAGCTTCTGCAGCAGCCCGCCGAGCAGGAAGTAGAGCTGGCGCAGGCCCATCAGCGCGAACACGTTCGCGGTGAAGACGAGGTAGGGCTCCTGGGTGATGCCGAAGATCGCCGGGATCGAGTCGAGCGCGAACAAGATGTCGGTGACGCCCAGCGCGATGATCACGATCACGATCGGCGACACGAACCGCACGCCGTTCTCGACGTACCAGAGCTTGAGGCCGTGGTAGGCCTCGCCGACCCGCATGTGCTTGCGCGCGAAGCTGACGATCGCGTTGTCCTCGGGGTGCTCGTCCTCGTGGCTGCCGTAGGACTTCACCAGCTTGAGCGCGGTGTAGACCAGGAACGCGCCGAACAGGTAGAAGACCCAGCTGAAGTTCTCGATCAGGGCGTAGCCGAGGGCGATGAAGATGCCGCGGAAGACGAGCGCGAGCACGATGCCGACCAGCAGCGCCTCCTGCTGGTACTTCCGGGGCACCTTGAGCGCCGACATCAAGATGATGAAGACGAAGAGGTTGTCGATCGACAAGGAGTACTCCGTCAACCAGCCGGTGTAGAACTCGATGCCGTAGTCGTGCCCGTGGTGCACGAGGATGAACGCACCGAACGCGAGGGCAGCTCCGACGTAGAAGCTGAGTGCGATCGCGCACTCCTTCATCGTCGGCTCGTGCGGGTCGCGGGCGATGACGAAGACGTCGAAGAGGAGGACTCCGACGGTCACCGCGATGGTGATCGTCCATTCGAGGGTGGTCACGTCCATAGAGGTGTCCCTTCAGGGGCGGATGCGTCGACAGGTCGCCCGAGGTCTCTTCCGCTGTCGACGGCTGGTGCGCCGTCTCGCAGCCTACGGGACCGGAGCGGGCGACTTCGACCGCTCGTGATGACGAGCCCGCAGCGAAGGAGTACTCCCCCCTGGTGCCCGGATCCTCCCACGGGCGGAGGAAGCGGGTCCAATCAGCCGCCGGTGGGGACCGGTCAGGGCAGGCCGGTGACCCGGGCCATCGTGGCCAGCTTGGCGCCGGTCTCGCGGACCTCCGAGGCGGGGTCGGAGCCGGCGACGATCCCGGCGCCGGCGAAGAGCCGCAGCCGCGGACCGTCCATGACGGCGGCCCGGATGGTCACGGCGAACTCGCCGTCGCCGTACCGGTCGACCCAGCCGACGCAGCCGGCGAACCAGTCGCGCAGGTCGCCCTCGAGGTCGGCGATGACGGCGTTCGCCGCCGCGGTGGGTACGCCGCCGACGGCCGGCGTCGGGTGCAGGAGCTGGGCCAGGCGCAGCGCGCTGGGGCCGTCGACCGGGTCGGCGAGGCGGGCGTGGATCGGGGTGGCGAGGTGCCAGACCGTGTCGGTCGAGAGCAGCTCTGGGGTCGCGGGGTACTCGATCTCGACGCACACGTCCTTGAGCGCGTGCACGATCGCCTCGACCACGAACGCGTGCTCGGCGAGGTCCTTGGCCGACTCCTGCAGCCCGGCCGCACGGCGCAGGTCCTCCTCGGCGTCGCTCGAGCGCGGGACCGAGCCGGCCAGCGGGGTGCAGGAGATGACCGCGCCCTCGCGGCGCACCAGCAGCTCGGGGCTGGCACCGACCAGGATCGGACCCTCCCCGTCGGTCGAGGAGTCGAGCGGGACGCTGAACACGTAGCGGCCCGGCCGCGTGGTGAGCAGCCGGTCGATGATCTCGGCGGGCACCAGCGGCGGTGTGCTCACGACGTCGAGGCACCGGCCGAGGACCACCTTGTGCAGGTCGCCGTTGGCGATCTTCTCCAGCGCGGCGGCCACCATCGCGGCGTACTCGTCGGGCGTGGGGAACTCGGTGACCTGGTAGGTCCGCTCGACCGTGGTGTCCGCCTCGGGTCGCTGCAGCGCGTGCTCGGCGCCGGTCACGAAGTGCGCCAGGCCGGGCGCGCCCGCGGCGAAGGACAGCGCGCACAAGGCCCGCTCCCCCGGCTCGAGCTCGGCGACGACCGCATCCGCCCAGGCGGGGTCGGCGCCGTCGGGCACCTCGGAGGTGTGCCGCACCGCGTGGGCGATGTAGGCCTCCTCGCCCGATGCGAAGAGCATCGGGCGAGCCGCGAGAGCCGCTGGTGTGATCGGGTCTCGCGCCATGCCACTCAGCCTAGTTGACGCCTGCTGCGGACCACCGCGCCGAGGCCGGCGAGCAGGAGCAGCAGCCCGAGGGCGACGTGCCAGGGCCGGTAGGGCGCGCCGGCGTTCGGCAGGCCGCCGCCCCTGCCGACCTCGTTGCCCGCCACCTCGTCGAACTCGTTGACCACCCGCACCGAGGCCTGCCCCGGACCGGTCGTCGTGGTGAGGTCGACGGCGATCGTCGGCTTCTTCGACGTGCTCGCCTGGCCGGCGACGTTCGCGGTCATCGTGGTCGACGAGGCGCCGCCGTCCTTGGTCTCGGTGAGCGTGCAGGCCGCGCTCGACGGCAGCTCCGGGTACGACGCCCGGTAGCCGTTGCCGCGCGACAGCAGCCGGGTCGCTCCCCCCGGGACGTCGAAGGCGACCCGCTGTCCGTCGACGAGCCAGGTGCAGGCGAGGGCCACCCGGAACGGCCCCTCGGCACCGTCGATCGCGGTGTCGCCGACGACCTTCTTGACGACGTCCAGGGAGGTCAGCCGGAAGTCGTTGGTCGCCGTGACGGCCACGTGGCTCAGCTCGCCCTGCTGGTCCGGCGCCGGCACGACGACGGTACCGTCGGCCGGTGCGAGCGCCGTCGACGTCGCACCGCCGGTCCCGGTCTCGCGCACCGTGCACGACGTGCCGACCGGGAACGGGCCCACGGTGCGGGTGCCGCCGGCGGTGAGCCGGACCGTCTCGTCGTACGGCGTCTGGCCGCGGTAGGTGCAGCGCACCCGGAAGGAGAAGGCGCCGGTGCCCCAACGCGCTCCTCCGGCCCCGTCGACCTTCTTCTCCACGGTGACCGTGCCCGCGTCGTAGGCGTTGGTGACCTCGACCGCGGCCGGCTCCGTGCCGGTCGCGACCGTCGCGGACCCGTCGCCGTGGTCGACCACGTCGCCGCCGGTGACGACGACCCGGTCGGCGAAGAACCGGTCGGTCTCGGTGACCACGCAGGCCGCGCCCACCGGGATCGTGTCGGCCGGCGCCGTGAAGGTCTCGCCGTCGCGCAGCGTGAACTCCAGCTCGGTCGTGCCGGAGCCGTCGAAGGTGACGTCCTTGCCGGTGATCGAGGAGCAGCGCAGGGTGAAGGTGAACGGCCCGAAGGTGGTGCCGGTCGCCTCGGTCTGCACCCGCTTGGTCACCGACAGTCCGGTGTACCGGTAGTCGTTGGTGATCGTGGCGGTGCCGGTGACGTCGGTGACGGGGATGGTCACCGGCGTGCCGGAGCGTGACGTCTCGCCGAACTCGCCGACCGCGCCCTGCTCGGTGAAGGTGCAGGAGCTGCCGTTCGCGCTGACCGGGACGCCGTCGACGACCGCCCGCCAGTCACCGGCCCGGGTCAGCGTGACCTCCGCGCCCGCGCCGAGGTCGAGGGCGACGCCTCCGGCCTCGCACGCGACGTCGACCTTCACCCGGGCCGGGGCATACCCCGCAGCAGGCCCGGTGATGTCCTTGCGGATCTCGACCGAGCCGGTCCGCAGGCGGACGCCGACCCGGTTCGGCGCGATCTGCCGGAAGGCGGTGACCCCGGTGTACTTGAACTTGATGCCGTGCTGGTTCCACGCCACCAGGTCCGCGGCCGGCACGTCCCGCTCGACACCGCTCGGGTCGGCGTCGGAGGCGAGCACGTTGAGCGTCGAGAAGGTCACGTCGACCGCCTGACCGGCGCGCAGCGAGCCCGCGGTCGTCGTACGGAAGTCGAGGTGGACGCGGATGCCGGTCACCTTCGACCAGTCCGTGCTCGCGTCCGCGACCGACCAGCTCTCGCCGTTCTGCTGGCACACGGGCTGGGTCGTGAGGTTGGTCCAGGTGCCGACGCAGACGCCCGCGCTGGTGGTGACCTCGACGGTCCGGGTCGTGCCCGCGGGGGCGGAGACCTGCAGCGAGTCGGCCACCAGCTGGGGCCGGTACGCCGAGCCGCGCTGCCCGCCCGACACCAGCTGCCGGTCGCCGCGGACCGGGAGCTGGTCGAAGACGGTCATCTCGTCGATGTTCACGGTGCCGGCGTTGATGCTGTGCAGCACCCAGTCGTCGGTGCCGTCGACCTCGCTGTTGGCGACACAGGGCGAGCGGTAGTAGGAGCCACCGGTCGCGGCCAGGTTCGGCGCGCACACCGCGGTCGGGTCGCCGGGCTGGTTGGCGCCCGCGAGCGAGCCGCGCACCCCCTTGACCGTGTACAGGTTGGGCCCGGTGATGGTGCCGACGTAGTCGGACGTGCCGCAGGTGTGGGCGTCCTGGCCCCAGTCACCGGTCAGTGGCCCGCCGGCCACCGTGTTGCGGCAGGCGGTGAGGTTCTCCTCGGTGCGCGCCGTCATGGTGTTGGTCGCGGTCTGGCCGGTGCCGAGCCCGGGCTGCAGCTCGAGGTGCAGCCGGATCCCGAACACCTCGCCGGGCCGCATCTGGGCGCCGCCGGCGGGCCAGGTGAAGCGCAGCACGGAGCCGCCGGACTCGGGCGTCACCGTCACGTCGTCCGACAGGGTGCCGGCCGGGTCGGCGGTGTACTCGGGCGCCGGAGTGCCGGTGTACAGCAGCTCGGGCGGCAGCACGTCGCGCAGCTCGGTCAGGGTCAGGAAGCCGGTCCCGGTGTTCTTGACGGTGAGGTCGAACGGGACGTTGTCGCCGACCGACGCGAGCCGGTTGCCGTCGTTCGTGAGCTTGCGGACCGCGAGCTCACGGGTGCCGTGCGAGAGCTCGACCCGGGCGGTCGCGTCCTTTTGCTCGGAGTCGTTCCCGTCGGGTCGGGTGGTCCACGAGGTCTGCGTGTTCGGCACGGTGCCGGTGAACTCCACCGACTCGCCCGAGTCACGGTAGGTCTCGCGCAGCTGCACGGTGAACCGCGCCGTGGCCGACCAGTTCGGGGCCGGCACGGTGGCGGAGAGCAGCTTGCCGTCGGCTCGGGTGAAGGCGAACCGGACGCCCTGGACGTCGGCGTTCGCCACGCCGGCGGGCAGCGCCGCGGTGGCGGCGGGCGTGCCGAGGACCCACTGGGCGCCGTCGTACACGTCGACCTGGACCCGGTCCGCACCGGCCGGCAGGGTGACCGCGCCGAGGCCGGTGAACCGGAAGGTGTTCCAGAAGTCCGGCGAGCCGGCCTGGTCCTCGATCACGACCCGCTGCGGCGAGAGCGTGCTGCGCGGAGAGGTGCCCTGGTCGGCGCCCAAGGTCACCGTCACCGGCACGTCGGGCGACGGCTCGTTGATCAGCGTCGGGCTGACCGACTTGGTGGGCGCGATGTTCACGACCCCACCGGTCAGCACCACCTTCGCGTCGGCGACGTCGCCGGTGGCGACGCCCGGGCTGGTGACCGGGTCGTAGGACTGGGCGAACACCCGGTTGACCACGTCGAGCGTGTCGGGCGCGCGCAGCACCTGGTCGGCGCCCGTGCTCCGCAGCGTCGGGCGGAGCCGGGTCTGCAGGGTCATCGTCAGGTTGTTGTCCTGGGTGATCGTGCCACCGGACGTCGCCGGGTTGGTCGGCTGGAAGGTCACGCTGATGCCGACGACCGTGCCGGGGTCGGTGATCCCGGCGTTGACCGCCGCGGCGGTGGTCTGCTCGGCGGTGTAGTCGCCCGTGGCGGCGTCGTACCGAAGCAGCCAGACGACGCTCGCGGCGAGGTCGACCTGCGCCGGACTGCTGGCCGCGATGGCCACGCCGGTCAGGTCGAAGCGCTGGAACGGGTTGGGCCGCGACGGGTTGCCGAGGTGGTCGGCACCGAGGTCGAACGGGTTGGCCCGCGCCCCGGTCGCGTCGGCGGCACTCTGGCAGGCCTGCAGCGTGGTGTCGGTGCAGGCCGCCGGGTCCGTGAGCCGGACGTACGACGCCCGCGCGGTCGACCCGTTGTGCCCGGTCAGGGTCCAGGTGGCCGTCGGGTAGTCGCCCGGGGCGGTGCCCACCGGCGGCACGTGGATCTGGGTGGTCGGCGTGACTGCCTTGGCCACCGCGACACCCGGGTCGGGGTCGAGGATCTGGATGGTGTCGGCGTCGGTGTCGGTTACCTCCGGGCCACCCGCGCTCGGGGTGCCCGCGATCTCGACGTCGTTCTCGACCAGGCCCTGGTCGGACGTGTTGTAGGCGCGGTCCTCGATGACGAAGGCGCCGTCGGAACGGGCCTGGTCACGCACCTGCCAGACCAGCGAGAACCGGCGGTCGGTGCTGCCGGCGCCGACGCCGGTGCCCGGGGCGGGCGCGAACGGGTCGAACGCCGCGCCCGGCTGCTGGGCCGCCTGGCGGGCGGTGGTGTCGGCGGCGGTCTCGGCGAGCGTGATCCGCACGCCGACCGTGGAGGCACGCTGCGCGTCGGTCAGGACGTAGCCCTTGAAGCCGCGGCTGGCGTCCAGCCACGAGCCGCCCGGAGCCGGGACGTCGGTCCAGCCGGCGCCGTCGTACAGGGAGACCCGGGTGACCGTGTCGTAGCGCAGGTACCAGCCGCTCGTGTACGGCGTGGAGCTCGCCGCGACCGGCTCGATCCGGACCAGGTCGAAGGCGTCGTACACGGTCTCGGCGACCGGCGTGGTGGCCGGGTCGACGCCGTCGGTGATCACGACCGGTGTGTGGCCGGTGCCCACGTTCCAGTCCAGGTGCGTCGTCGAGCGGTCTCCCGACTGCGCGTCGACAGCCGCGTCGACCCAGGTCTTGCGGATCTCGACACCATCGCCCGGGCCCCCGTCGTCGGTGACGACGGTGCCGGTGCCGGTATCGCCGTCACCGTCGTGGAGCGGGGCGCCGCCCGCGGACTCGCCGTCGGACTCGACGGTCGCGGAGTTCACGTACGCCGTGGGCCGGTCCGGGCCGGGCGTGATCACGCCACCGTCGCGCAGGTCCCCACGCGCCACGAACTCGATGTTGGGGGTGACGGTGGTGTCGCTCGGGAAGCCGGCGGCGTTGTGGAACGAGAACCGGATCCCCTGCACGGTGTCACTGCTCAGGCCGAGGCCGGCGAGCAGGGCTGCGGTGGCGGTGGCGTCGCGCCGCAGCACGCTGGCTCCGGCCTCGGGCCCGTGCACCAGGAGGGCGTGCCAGGTGCCGTCGGCACCTTGGACCTCGACACTCAGCTCCGTCCCGGCGGGTACCTGGGTGGGCGCGATCGAGACCAGGTCGAAGGCGTCCCAGAACTCGGCGTCGCCGTTGCCGACGACGTCCTCGACCACGATGTCGTGGACCAGCGCGCCGTCTCCCTGGGCGACGGCATTCGCCTGCAGCGAGGAGATCACGGACTCCCCCGGCTCCACGGCGGCCGAGGGCCGCACGGTCTTGGTCAGGGCGGTGCTGATCGCCGGGTCCACGATCCGCAGCGTGTCGCTGTCCTCGGCGGTGTCGGTGAGCCCGTTGCTCGCCCGCACGTCCGCGTCCACGCGGTTGGTGAGCGTCAGCTCGGGGGCGCCGGCCGTCGCGTCCTCGGTGGTGGCGATCGCGAAGCGGGCGCCGCCGGTCTCGTTGGGCTGGATCGGGCCGGTCCAGTCGATGTCGAACCCGGAGATCTTCGCCGACGGCGGCGCCGGCGTCTGGCCGCTGGTGACGACCACGGTCTCGGTGCCACCCGCGAGCAGGTGGTAGGTGATGCTCGCCTCGGTGGCGGCAGCGGGCCAGCTCAGGGGTGCGGTGAAACCACCGAAGATGACCTCGTCGGTGAAGAAGTCACGGTCCTTGAGCCCCAGTGAGGTGACCGGCACCTCGCCGTTGGTGCCGCCGATCAGCGCCGACGCCTCCTGGCCGGCGGTGATGGTGCCCGGGGAAATGTCCTTGGTGGCGTCGACCGTCGGGATCGCCGGGCGCACGACGTAGGAGGCCGTGGCGTCGTCGGTCATCGTCGGCTGGCCGGCCAGGACCACGCTTCCGGTCGCGACGTTGTCCACCCGGTGCTCGGCGGTCGACAGCCCGCTGTTGTCGTTGCGGTGCGTGGCACGCTGCTCGAGACCGAGGTCGGCCTGAATGCGCGCACCCGGGGCGATCTCGCCGGTGCACGTGATCCGGACGCCGCCCACGTCGGCGTTGCTGACGCCGGCCGGGAGTGCGAGCGGATCGGCAGCGGCCGCCGCGCTTCCCTCGACCCAGGCCCACGCGCCCGCCGTACGGACGTAGGCGTCGACCCGGACGGTGTCGCACCCGGCCGGGAGGGCGACATCGCCGAAGCCCGTGAAGTCGGTGATGGTGAACGGGTTGCTGGCATCGAGCGTCGCGGCACCGTCCGGCGCCATCTTCGGCTCCTGCACGCTCAGCCGGCCGACGGGAACGTTGCCGCTGTTGCGGATGCCGACGCCGATGGTCGAGTCGGCGCCCGGCTCGAAGGACTGGCTGCCCGGCTGCCACGACTTGGTGACCTCCGCGCCCATGGTGATCGGTGCGTCGATGGTGATGGTGGCGGCGCTCTGCTTGGCGTCGGCGTTGCTCGCCGAGACCCGCGCGGTGTTCACGATGTCGGCGCTGCGGCCCGGCGGGTAGTCGTCCGGCACCTTCAGCGAGACCGAGATCGTGTAGGTCGTCCCGGCCTGGAGACCGGTTCCCGCCGGACCGTCGGTGACCTGGGCCAGGTCGACGGTGAGCGAGGTGCCGGGCACCACGCTCGCCGGCGGCGTCGCTGCGCCGCCCGGCTGCCAGGTCACGGTGCGCGGCACGGTGGCGGCGTTGGGGCTGAAGGTCACGTTCTGGATCGGGAAGCCGACCAGCTCATCGGGCAGCTCGTCGACGACCTGCGTGTCCAGGCAGTCGTCCTCGGAGCAGCGCACCTGGATCAGGTACGTGAAGGTCTGACCGGGCTGCGGCTCGGCCCGGTCGACGACCTTGTCGATCTGCAGCGAGTCCGGCGCGCCCTGCGACGGTGGCACCACCGCCAGCATGCCGATCGAGCCCACCAGCATCGCGAGGGCACCCACGGCCCAGCGACGACGGTTCCCACCCTGTTTCGGGCGCACTTCATCCACGGTTGTCACGCTCCCTCTCCCGGAGGAGAAGGTACGGGACCAGAAGGGCTCACCAGACCAAGAATGGCGAGAAGTTATCTATGTCTCACCAAGATCTGCGGCCGCACGGCCCGCGGACCTAGTCCGTGCCTCCGTACGGCACACCGAGCGCCTCCAGGCGGGCACGGCCGCCGTCCTCCGCGGTCAGCACCCACACCCCGTTCTCGGTGAGCGCGAAGGTGTGCTCGTAGTGGGCGGCCCAGCTGCCGTCGGTCGTGACGACGGTCCAGTCGTCGGCGGCGACGTCGCTGTCGTGGGTGCCGAGGGTGATCATCGGCTCGACGGCCAGCGCGGTGCCCTGACGCAGCCGGGGGCCGCGGCCGGGACGTCCCTCGTTGGGGACGTCGGGCTCCATGTGCATCGAGGTGCCGATGCCATGGCCGGTGTAGCCGTCGACGATGCCGTAGACACCCTGGCTGCGGACGTACGACGCCACCGCGTGCGAGATGTCGCCGACCCGGCCACCGATCCGGGCGGCGGCGAGACCGCGCCACAAGGACTCCTCGGTGACCCGCATCAGCTCAGCCACCTCGTCACGGACGCTGCCGACGGCGACGGTGATCGCGGCGTCGCCGTGCCAGCCCTGGCCCGAGTCGTCGAACACGATCGCGCCGCAGTCGATCGAGATGGCGTCGCCCTCGACGAGCACCCGGCTGCCCGGGATGCCGTGCACCACCTCGTCGTTGACCGACGCGCAGATGGTGGCCGGGAACGGCGGCACGCCGTACCCGAGGAAGGACGGGACGGCGCCCTGCTCCCGGATGCTCCGCTCCGCGAGGGCGTCGAGCTCACCCGTGGTGATGCCGGGACGCACCGCCTCGCGCAGCCGCGCGAGCGTGCGGCCGACCACCAGGCCGGCCGCACGCATCACACGCACCTGCTCCGGCGTCTTGATCTCGATCCGGTGCTGGTCGAAGAACAAGTGCGGCCGGTCAGCTCTGCGCGATGGTGTCGAGCGCGTCGAAGATCCGCTGCTGGACGTCGTCGATCTCGCCCATGCCGTCGACGGAGACGACCAGGCCGCGCTCCGCGTAGACCGCGATCAGCGGCTCGGTCTCCTCGGCGTAGACCTCGAGGCGGCGCCGGATGACGTCCTCGGTGTCGTCGGCACGGCCCTCGATCTCGGCGCGCTTGAGCAGGCGGCCGACGACGGCGTCCTGGTCGACGGTGAGCACGAGGACCGCGTCGAGCCGGTGACCGGTCGCGTCGATCATGCTGTCGAGCTCGGTGACCTGCGCCAGGGTGCGCGGGTAGCCGTCGAGGAGGAAGCCCTTGTCGGCGTCCGGCTCGGCGATCCGGTCGCGAACCATGTTGTTGGTGACCTCGTCGGGCACGTACTCGCCGGCGTCCATGTAGCGCTTCGCCTCGACGCCGAGCGGGGTGCCCTGCCCGACGTTCGCGCGGAAGATGTCGCCGGTGGAGATGGCCGGGACGCCGAAGTGGTCGGCGACGGCCTTCGCCTGGGTGCCCTTGCCGGCGCCCGGCGGGCCCATGATCAGAAGCCTCAACGCAGGAATCCTTCGTAGTTGCGCTGCTGGAGCTGACTCTCGATCTGCTTCACCGTGTCGAGTGCGACGCCGACCATGATCAGGATGGACGTGCCACCGAACGGGAAGTTCTGGTTGGCGTTGATCAGCACGAACGCGATCAGCGGTACGAGCGAGATCAGACCCAGGTAGAGAGCGCCCGGCAGCGTGATGCGGGACAGGACGTAGGACAGGTAGTCCTGGGTCGGCTTGCCGGCCCGGATCCCGGGGATGAAGCCGCCGTACTTCTTCATGTTGTCGGCCACCTCTTGCGGGTTGAAGGTGATCGACACGTAGAAGTAGGTGAAGAAGATGATCAGCAGGAAGTACGCCGCCATGTGCACCGGGTGGCCCTGGTCGACGAGGTACTCGTTGACCCACCGGATGAACTGGTTGGGGTTCTCCTGGTTGAACTGGACCGCCATCGCCGGCAGGTAGAGCAGCGAGGAGGCGAAGATGACCGGGATGATGCCGGCCTGGTTGACCTTGAGCGGGATGTAGGTCGAGCTGCCCCCGAACATCTTGCGCCCGACCATCCGGCGGGCGTACTGCACCGGGATCCGGCGCTGGGCCTGCTCGATCAGGATGACCGCTGCCACGAGCACGAGCCCGATCACGATCACGATGCCGAAGGTCCACCAGCCCTGGCTGATCTTGACCTGCCACAGGGCGATCGGGAACGTCGCGACGACCTGGGTGAAGATCAGGATGGACATGCCGTTGCCGACACCGCGCTCGGTGATCAGCTCGCCGAGCCACATGATGACGGCCGTGCCGGCGGTCATGGTCACGACCATGACGAGGAAGGTCTTGGTGTCGTTGCTGTGCAACAACGGGTACTGCGTGCTGTCGCAGCCCTGGAGCAGGTTGCCGGTGCGCGCGAGGGCGACGATGCCGGTCGCCTGCAGGACCGCGAGGCCCAGGGTGAGGTAGCGCGTGTACTGGGTGATCTTGGTCTGCCCGGACTGCCCCTCCTTCTTGAGGGCCTCGAGCCGCGGGATCACCACGACGAGCAGCTGCAAGATGATGCTCGCGGTGATGTACGGCATGATGCCGAGCGCGAAGATCGTCAGCTGGAGGAGCGCTCCGCCGGAGAAAAGGTTGACCAGGCTGTAGAGGCTGGCGTTGCTGCCTTCCTCGACCACCTTGATGCACTTCTCCACGTTGGAGACATGCACGCCAGGTGCCGGGATCTGCGATCCGGCCCTGAAGATGACGATGATCATCAGGACGAACAGCAGCTTGCGCCGCAGGTCCGGGGTCCGGAAGGCGTTCACGAACGCGGTGAGCACGCGGGTCCTCTTCTCTCATCGCTGGCCTTGTGGCCAGCGGGAAGCCTAACAGGGGGCACACAGCCGCCAGCGCGAGACGCCGGGCAGACCGTGGAGATGACACGAGGGGCGCGACGAGACCCGGGCAACACCCGGGGCCGACGCGCCCCTCGCAGCGCCGTCACAGGACCGTGATGGTCCCGCCGGCAGCCTCGATCTTCTCCTTGGCCGACGCCGAGAACGCGTTCGCGCTCACCGACACCTTGACCGTCAGGTCACCCTGGCCGAGCACCTTGACGAGCTCGCCCTTGCGGACGGCGCCCTTGGCGACCAGCGTCTCCGGGGTGACGTCGCCGCCCTCGGGGAACAGCGCGCTGATCCGGTCGAGGTTGACGACCTGGAAGGTCACCTTGAAGGGGTTCTTGAAGCCCTTGAGCTTCGGGAGCCGCATGTGCAGCGGCATCTGGCCACCCTCGAACGCGACCGGGACCTGGTAGCGGGCCTTGGTGCCCTTCGTACCACGTCCGGCGGTCTTGCCCTTGGAGCCCTCACCACGACCCACGCGGGTCTTGGCGGTCTTGGCGCCCGGCGCGGGGCGCAGGTGGTGCAGCTTGAGCGTCATTGTCACTCGCCTCCGACGACCTCGACCGTCACCATGTGACGGACGGTGTGGACCATGCCCCGGATCTCGGGACGGTCCTCCTTGATCACGACGTCGCCGATCCGCTTGAGGCCGAGGCTGCGCAGCGTCTCACGCTGGTTGGCCTTGGCACCGATCTTCGACTTGGTCTGCTGGACCTTCAGCTGTGCCATCAGATCGACACCGCCTCGGGCGCCGAGGTCTTGGCGGCGGCCGCAGCGGCCTCGCCCTCGGCCTTGGCCTTGAGCAGCGCCGCCGGGGCGACGTGCTCGACGGGCAGACCACGACGCGCGGCCACCGACTCGGGCTGCTCCAGCATCTGGAGCGCCGCGACGGTCGCGTGCACGATGTTGATCTGGTTGGACGAGCCCAGCGACTTGCTGAGCACGTCGTGGATGCCGGCGCACTCGAGAACCGCACGCACCGGGCCACCCGCGATCACACCGGTACCGGGAGCGGCCGGACGCAGGAACACCACGCCGGCAGCCTTCTCACCCTGGACCGGGTGCGGGATCGTGCCCTGGACGCGGGGGACGCGGAAGAAGTTCTTCTTCGCCTCCTCGACGCCCTTGGCGATCGCCGCGGGAACTTCCTTGGCCTTGCCGTAGCCGACGCCGACCAGGCCGTCGCCGTCACCGACGATCACCAGGGCGGTGAAGCTGAAGCGACGACCGCCCTTCACGACCTTGGCGACGCGGTTGATCGCGACGACGCGCTCGACGTACTGGCTCTTCTCGGCGCCACCGCGACCGCCGTCACGACCACCACGGCCGCCACGGTCGCCGCCCGAACGCTGTCCGCGCTGGGGTCCGCTCATGATCTCTCCTCAGTCCTGTTCGCGGTCAGAAGGTCAGGCCGCCCTCGCGGGCGCCATCTGCCAGGGCCGCGATGCGACCGTGATACTTGTTGCCCGACCGGTCGAAGACGACCGACTCGACGCCCTGCTCCTTGGCGCGGGCGGCGACGAGCTCGCCGACCTTCTTCGCCTTGGCGGTCTTGTCGCCGTCGAAGGCGCGCAGGTCGCCCTCGAGGGTCGAGGCAGACACGAGGGTCTTGCCGACCAGGTCGTCGACGACCTGGGCGGTGATGTGCTTGCTCGACCGGGTGACCACCAGGCGCGGACGCTCGGCGGTACCGGAGATCTTCTTGCGGCCACGGATCTGGCGGCGCAGCTTGGAGCTGGCGCGCGCCGAGAGGTTCCGCTGGTGCTTGAGGGTGATCGCCATGGTCACTTACCAGCCTTTCCGACCTTGCGGCGGACATGCTCGCCGGAGTACCGGACACCCTTGCCCTTGTAGGGCTCGGGCTTGCGAAGCTTGCGGATGTTGGCGGCGACCTCGCCGACCAACTGCTTGTCGATGCCGACGACGCCGAGCTTCGTCGGGCCCTCCACCGTGAAGGTGATGCCCTCGGGAGCGTCGAAGATGATCGGGTGCGAGTAACCGAGCTGGAACTCCAGCTGGGTCGGGCCCTTCGAGAGGACGCGGTAACCGACGCCCACGATCTCGAGCTTCTTCTCGTAGCCCTCGGTGACACCGATGACCATGTTGTTGATGAGCGTGCGGCTCAGGCCGTGGTAGGCCTTCGAGAGCCGCTCGTCGTCGGGGCGCTTGACGTCGAGAACGCCCTCACCCTTCTCGACGGTGATCGGAGCGACCACAGTGTGGCTCAGGGTGCCCTTCGGGCCCTTGACCGTGATGTCGGAGCCGTTGATCTGGACGTCGACCCCAGCCGGGACCGGGACGGGGAGCTTGCCGATGCGCGACATGTTCTTCTCTCTCCTTCCCTTGTCACCAGACGTAGGCGAGGACTTCCCCACCCACGCCCTTCTGGTTGGCCTGGCGGTCGGTCAGCAGACCCTGGCTGGTCGAGATGATCGCCACACCCAGGCCGCCGAGAACCTTCGGCAGGCCGGTGTGCTTGGCGTACACCCGCAGACCGGGCTTGCTGATGCGGCGCACGCCGGCGAGCGAGCGCTCACGGTTGCGGCCGTACTTGAGGGTGACGGTCAGCAGCTTGCCGACGCCGTTCTCGTTGTCGGCCACGGAGTAGGAGGTGATGTAACCCTCCTGCTTGAGGATCTCCGCGACGCCTTCCTTGAGCTTGCTGTACGGCATGGTCACCGCGTCGTGGTACGCCTGGTTGGCGTTGCGCAGACGCGTGAGCATGTCTGCGATCGGGTCAGTCATCGTCATGATGTGTGTTCTTTCTGCTGTGGTTTCCACACGCGGCGGGCAAGCCCGCTCGCAGGTGGACCTTCAACGGTTGGGTGTTACCAGCTCGACTTGGTGACGCCGGGCAGCTCGCCGCGGTGGGCCATCTCCCGCAGGCAGATCCGGCACAGGCCGAACTTGCGGTAGACCGCCTTGGGCCGGCCGCAGCGCTGGCAACGGGTGTAGCCGCGCACCGCGAACTTGGGCTTGCGGGCCGCCTTGACCTTGAGCGCAGTCTTCGCCATGTCAGTTCTCCTTGAACGGGAAGCCGAGCTGCTTCAGCAGCGCGCGCCCCTGCTCGTCGTTGGTCGCCGTGGTGACGATGGTGATGTCCATGCCCCGCTGGCGGTCAACCTTGTCCTGGTCGATCTCGTGGAACATGACCTGCTCGGTCAGGCCGAACGTGTAGTTGCCGCGGCCGTCGAACTGCTTCGGCGAGAGGCCACGGAAGTCGCGGATGCGCGGCAGCGCGAGCGACAGCAGCCGGTCGAGGAACTCCCACATCCGGTCGCCACGCAGCGTGACGTGCGTGCCGATCGGCATGCCCTCACGCAGCTTGAACTGCGCGATGGACTTGCGGGCCTTGGTGACGGCCGGCTTCTGGCCGGTGATCGCGGTGAGGTCGCGGACCGCGCCCTCGATCAGCTTCGAGTCGCGAGCAGCCTCGCCGACACCCATGTTGACCACGATCTTCACCAGACCGGGGACCTGCATGACGTTGGCGATCTCGAACTCGGTCTTCAGCGCCGGGAGGATCTCCTCGCGGTACTTCGTCTTGAGCCGAGGGGTGACCTTCTCGATGGTGGTCTCGCTCATCTCAGATCTCCTTCCCGGTCTTGCGGGAGACGCGCACGCTGCGCGTCGAGGGGTACTCGGAACCGTCGGGGCGGCGCTTGGTGACGTCCACGCGCTTGTAGCCGACCTTGGTCACGCCGTCGCCCTCGACCAGCATCACGTTGGACACGTGGATCGGGGCCTCGGTGGTGATGATGCCGCCGGTGTTCCCCGCACGCCCCCCCTGGTCGACGACCTTGGTGTGCTTCTTGATGCGGTTGACACCCTCGACGATCACGCGCTCCTCCTCACGGAGGACCTTGATGATCTTGCCCTCGGCGCCCTTGTCCTTGCCGGCGATGACCTTGACGGTGTCGCCCTTCTTGACGCGCAGGTTGGGCTTCTTGCGAACCTGCTCGGACTTCTTGCGGGCAGCCATCACAGCACCTCCGGAGCCAGCGAGATGATCTTCATGAACTTCTTCTCACGCAGCTCTCGGCCGACGGGGCCGAAGATGCGGGTACCACGGGGCTCGCCGTCGTTCTTGAGGATCACCGCGGCGTTCTCGTCGAACCGGATGTACGAGCCGTCGGGCCGGCGGCGCTCCTTGACGGTGCGCACGACGACGGCCTTGACGACCTCGCCCTTCTTGACGTTGCCGCCGGGAATGGCGTCCTTCACGGTGGCGACGATGACGTCGCCGATCCCGGCGTAGCGACGACCGGAGCCGCCGAGCACCCGGATGCAAAGGATCTCCTTGGCACCGGTGTTGTCGGCGACCTTGAGTCGCGACTCCTGCTGAATCATCGATTTCTCCTGGTTGTCGTGCCGGTTCTCAGACCCTCACAGGGGTCTGAGCCTGGCCGAACGGATTTACTTCGCGCGCTCGAGGATCTCCACCACGCGCCAGCGCTTGGTGGCAGACAGCGGGCGGGTCTCCATGATGAGGACGCGGTCGCCGACACCGGCCTCGTTCTGCTCGTCGTGGGCCTTGAGCCGCGTGTTGCGGCGCATGACCTTGCCGTACAGAGCGTGCTTGACGCGGTCCTCGACGGACACGACGACGGTCTTGTCCATCTTGTCGCTGACCACGAGACCCTCGCGGGTCTTGCGGGCGTTGCGCGCGGTCTCAGTGGACTCGCTCATCAGTTCTCCTCCTCCGAACCCGGGGCGGTCCGGATGCCGAGCTCGCGCTCACGCACCACGGTGTAGATCCGGGCGATGTCCTTCTTGACCGTGCGGAGCCGACCGTGGCTCTCCAGCTGGCCGGTGGCCGCCTGGAAGCGGAGGTTGAACAGCTCCTCCTTGGCCTCGCGCAGCTTGGCCTCGAGGTCGACGTCGTTGAGCTCGTCCAGCTCGTGGGCGCGGATGACGTTCGCCATCAGAACTCACCAGCCTCTCGCGTGATGAAACGGGCCTTCATGGGCAGCTTGTGGATCGCACGACGCATGGCCTCGCGAGCGATGTCCTCCGGGACGCCGGAGAGCTCGAACATGACACGGCCCGGCTTGACGTTGGCGACCCACCACTCGGGCGAGCCCTTACCGGAGCCCATGCGGGTCTCGGCCGGCTTCTTGGTGAGCGGGCGGTCCGGGTAGATGTTGATCCAGACCTTTCCGCCACGCTTGATGTGGCGGGTCATCGCGATACGAGCCGACTCGATCTGGCGGTTGGTGACGTACGCACCCTCCAGCGCCTGGATACCGAAGTCACCGAACGCGAGCGACGTACCGCCCTTGGCAGCACCCGACCGCTTGGGGTGGTGCTGCTTGCGGTGCTTGACGCGACGCGGCATCAACATGGGTCAGGACTCCGTTCCGGTGGTCGGCTCGGCGGCCGGCGCAGCCTCGACGGCGTCCGCGGGAGCGGCAGCCTCGGCGTTGCGGTCCGAGCGGTTCGGGCGGTCGCCGCGCGACCCACGGGTCGGACGGTCGCCACCACGGGTGGGGCGGCCACCGCGGCCGGGGACACCGGCGCGGGCAGCGGCCTGGGCCTGGCGCTCGGCACGGGTACCGGCGACCTCGCCCTTGTAGATCCAGACCTTCACGCCGATGCGGCCGAAGGTCGTGCGGGCCTCGTAGAAGCCGTAGTCGATGTCGGCACGCAGCGTGTGCAGCGGAACGCGGCCCTCGCGGTAGAACTCGGTGCGCGACATCTCGGCGCCGTTGAGGCGACCGGAGCACTGGATCCGGATGCCCTTGGCACCCGAGCGCATCGAGGTCTGCATGGCCTTGCGCATCGCGCGGCGGAACTGCACACGACCCGACAGCTGCTCGGCGACACCCTGGGCGACCAGCTGCGCGTCGATCTCGGGGTTCTTGACCTCGAGGATGTTCAGCTGGACCTGCTTGCCGGTGAGCTTCTCGAGCTCGCCGCGGATGCGGTCGGCCTCGGCGCCACGGCGGCCGATGACGATGCCCGGACGCGCGGTGTGGATGTCGACGCGGACCCGGTCACGGGTGCGCTCGATCTCGACCTTGGCGATGCCGGCCCGCTCCATGCCCTTGCTGAGCAGCTTGCGGATCGCGACGTCCTCGCCGACGTAGGACTTGTACAGCTTGTCGGCGTACCAACGCGACTTGTGGTCGGTCGAGATGCCGAGGCGGAAGCCGTTCGGGTTGATCTTCTGACCCATTACTTCTTGCCCTTCTTCGCGACGACATCGGCCGGCTGGACCGCGATGGTGATGTGGCTGGTGCGCTTGTTGATCCGGGTGGCCCGGCCCTGCGCACGCGGACGCCAGCGCTTCATCGTCGGTCCCTCGTCGACCCGCGCGACCGAGACGACCAGGTCACCGGTGGCGAGGCCCTCGGTGGTCGCGGCGTTCGCGACGGCGCTCTGCAGCACCTTGTAGACGGTCTCCGAAGCCGACTGCGGCGCGAACTGCAGCAGGGTCAGCGCCTCGTCGGCGGGCAGGCCGCGGACCAGGTCGATGACGCGGCGCGCCTTCATCGGGGTGATCCGCACGAAGCGGGCGGTCGCGAACGCGCCGGGCTCGTCGCCCAGGAGCGACTCGCGGCGCGCGCTGGTGCGGTGACGCTCAGTGGTGCTCATCGACGGCGCCCCTTCCGGTCTTCCTTGACGTGGCCGCGGTAGGTGCGGGTCGGCGCGAACTCACCGAGCTTGTGGCCGACCATGGAGTCGGACACGAAGACCGGAACGTGCTTGCGACCGTCGTGGACCGCGATCGTGTGGCCGATCATCGAGGGGATGATCATGGACCGGCGCGACCAGGTCTTGATGACGTTGTGGGTGCCCTTCTCGTTCTCGGCGTCGACCTTCTTGAGAAGGTGGCCGTCGACGAAGGGGCCCTTCTTCAGGCTGCGAGGCATCTCTGACGTTCCTATCAGCGCTTGTTCTTGCCGGACTTGCGGCGTCGGATGATCTGGGAGTCGCTGGCCTTGCGCTTGCGCGTACGGCCCTCGGGCTTGCCCCACGGCGAGACGGGGTGGCGACCACCGGACGTCTTGCCCTCACCACCACCGTGCGGGTGGTCGACCGGGTTCATGACCACACCACGGACGGTCGGGCGCTTGCCCTTCCACCGCATGCGGCCGGCCTTGCCCCAGTTGATGTTCGACTGCTCGGCGTTGCCGACCTCGCCGATCGTCGCACGGCAGCGCACGTCGACGTAGCGCATCTCGCCCGAGGGCAGACGCAGGGTGGCACGCGAGCCCTCACGGGCGACGAGCTGAGCGCTGTTGCCGGCCGAGCGGGCCAGCTTGGCGCCGCCGCCGGGACGCAGCTCCACGCAGTGGATCGTCGTACCGACCGGGATGTTGCGCAGCGGCAGGTTGTTGCCCGGCTTGATGTCGGCGCCGACGCCCGACTCCACCCGCATGCCCTGCGTCAGGTCCTTCGGCGCCACGATGTAGCGCTTCTCGCCGTCGACGTAGTGCAGCAGCGCGATGCGCGCGGTGCGGTTGGGGTCGTACTCGATGTGCGCGACCTTGGCCGGCACGCCGTCCTTGTCGTAGCGACGGAAGTCGATGATCCGGTACGCACGCTTGTGACCGCCGCCCTGGTGCCGGGTGGTGATCCGGCCCTGGTTGTTGCGGCCGCCCTTCTTCGGGAGCGGGCGGGTCAGCGACTTCTCGGGCGTGGTCCGGGTGATCTCGGCGAAGTCGGCCACCGAGGAGCCACGACGGCCCGGGGTGGTCGGCTTGTACTTGCGGATAGCCATGTCAGATTCCTCTACCTAGCCCGGTCAGGAGACCGGACCTCCGAAGATGTCGATGCGGTGACCGTCAGCCAGGCTCACGATGGCGCGCTTGGTGTCCTTGCGCTTGCCGAGCCCGTTCTTGGTGCGACGGACCTTGCCCGGACGGTTGAGCGTGTTCACCGAGGTGACCTTGACGCCGAAGATCTTCTCCACGGCGATCTTGATCTCGGTCTTGTTGGCGTCCGGGTGCACCAGGAAGGTGTACTTGTTGGCGTCGAGGAGGCTGTAGCTCTTCTCCGACACCACGGGCGCGATCAGGACGTCGCGGTGGTCCTTGTGCAGGGTGCTCATCAGTTGGTCTCCTCCTCGGCGTTGCCACCGACGAGGCGGTCGAACGCGGCCTTGCTGAACACCACGTCGTCGCTCACGAGGACGTCGCGGGTGTTGAGCTGGTCGACCGCCACGATGTGGACCTCGGGCGCGTTGCGCAGCGAGAGCCAGGTGAGGCTGTCGGCGCGCTCGAGCACGACGAGGAACTTGCGACGGGTGGTCAGCTCGAAGAGCGAGGCGAGCGCGGCCTTGGTCGACGGCTTGTCGCCGGACACGAGGCCCTCGACGACGTGGATCCGCTCGTTGCGGGCCCGGTCGGAGAGGGCGCTGCGCAGGGCGGCGGCCTTCATCTTCTTGGGGGTGCGCTGGCTGTAGTCACGCGGCTGCGGGCCGTGGACGACGCCACCGCCGGCGAACTGCGGCGCCCGGGTCGAGCCCTGGCGGGCGCGGCCGGTGCCCTTCTGCTTGTAGGGCTTCTTGCCACCGCCGCGGACCTCGCCGCGACGCTTGGTGGCGTGGGTGCCCTGACGCGCAGCGGCCTGCTGGGCGACGACGACCTGGTGGATCAGCGGGATGTTGACCTCGACGTCGAAGATCTCGGCGGGGAAGTCGACGGAAACGGTCTTGGCCATGGTGTTCAGCCCTTCTTCGCAGCCGTGCGGAGAACGACGAGACCGCCCTTGGGGCCGGGAACGGCGCCCTTGATCAGGACGATGCCCTTCTCGACGTCGACGGCGTGGACGGTGACGTTCTGGGTGGTGACGGTGTCGGTACCCATGCGGCCGGCCATGCGCAGACCCTTGAACACGCGACCGGGGGTGGCGCACGCGCCGATCGAGCCCGGCTTGCGGTGGTTGCGGTGGGCACCGTGGGACGCGCTCACGCCGGCGAAGCCGTGACGCTTCATGACACCGGCGAAGCCCTTGCCCTTGCTGGTCCCGGTCACGTCGATGACCTGGCCGGCCTCGAACGTGTCGACGGGCAGCTCCTGGCCGACGGTGTACTCGCTGGCGTCGGCGGTGCGGATCTCGACGACGTGGCGACGCGGCGTCGTACCGGCCTTGGCGAAGTGACCCGCCTGCGGCTTGTTGACCTTGCGGCCCTCGATCTCGCCGTAGCCGATCTGGATGGCGTTGTAGCCGTCCGGCTCGGGCTGGCGGACCTGGGTGACGACGTTGGTGCCGGCGGCGACCACCGTCACCGGGATGACCCGGTTGTTCTCGTCCCAGAGCTGGGTCATGCCGAGCTTGGTGCCCAGCAGGCCCTTCACGTTGCGCTCAATAGTCATGTCTCGAACCTCAGAGCTTGATCTCGATGTCGACACCGGCCGGCAGGTCGAGGCGCATGAGGCTGTCGACGGTCTTCGGCGTGGGGTCGATGATGTCGATGAGCCGCTTGTGGGTGCGCATCTCGAAGTGCTCGCGCGAGTCCTTGTACTTGTGCGGCGAGCGGATGACACAGAAGACGTTCTTCTCGGTCGGCAGCGGCACCGGGCCGGCGACCTTCGCACCCGTACGGGTGACCGTGTCCACGATCTTGCGCGCCGAGGTGTCGATCACCTCGTGGTCATAGGCCTTGAGCCTGATGCGGATCTTCTGTCCCGCCATAGGTCTCTCTCGTCCTTACTCGTCGTACGACTCTGGGTCCTTCAGCTCCGACCCCCGCGGTCGGGCGTGTCGCGCCTCGTTCTGGGCACGCACGTCTTCCCTGGGGAAGTCGAGCTGTTGTTCTTGGCTGCCTCGGGCCTCCCGGGCGCGCGGTGCGAGCTGATGTCGACGACCGGCACACGCTCCACGCGGCTCGGACCGGCCAGGGCCGATCACTCCGCTGGGGAGACACGATTCAGTAGTCAAGATTGGCGCGCACCCCGACGACCTGTCCGGGGCAACCGGAACATCTTGGCAGAGTTCGCGGGGCGGACCAAATTCCGAGCCCACCTCGTCGGGGAGGCGCCAGCTGCGGGGTGGGCAGCGGGACGAGGGCTGCGAGGAGATCAAGGAGCCCACTCCACTTCCGCCGGCGTCTCCCCCGGTTCCGCAGGGGGTGGATGCAAGGATGAGCCGCATGACCGACGGCCCCTCGCAGCAGTACCCGCCCCCGGGTGCGCCGGTGCCCGTCGACCCGGTCCCGGCCGTTCCCCCCGGGCCCGCCTTCCCGCCTCCCGGGCCGGCTCCCGGTGTCGTCGCGGGCCACGTCCCGGCCCCGGTCCCGACCGGCTGGGCGACCTACCCGTCCGGTCCGGGGCCTCGCCCCGCACCGGGACTGGCGCTCGGTGCCGCCCACAAGCCCGGTGCGCTCCCCCTGCGCCCGCTCGGTCTCGGCAACATCTACGACGGCGCGTTCCGGATCATCCGGTTCAACCCCAAGGCGACCGTCGGCGCCGCCGTGATGGTGACCGCGGTCGCCATGCTGATCCCGGTCGTCGTGACGGTGGTCGTCAGCCTCACCATCGGCATCGCGACCGACGCGGCCGGCGACATCGACCCCGAGGCGTCGGTGGCCGAGCTGGTCGGCGCCCTGGCGGCGTACGGCTCGCTGCTGTTCTCGCTGGTCGTCGCCCAGGTCGGCGTGGTCTTCGTGACCGGCATGGTCGCCCACGTCACCCGGGCCGCGGCGGTCGGTCGCCGGCTCGGGCTCGCGGAGGCGTGGGCGGCGACCCGGGGCAAGAGGTGGCGGCTGCTCGGCCTCACCCTCGTGCTCAACGCGACCTTCCTGTTCCTCGCGATCGCCTACGTGCTGCTGTGGGTGCTCGTCGTCGCGGTCAGCAGCAGCCCGTGGCCGGTCGTCGGGTGGGGCCTGGTGAGCGTGCCGGCCTTCCTCTGCCTGTGCTGCTGGCTGTGGATCCGCTACTACTACCTTCCCGTGCCGGCACTGATGCTGGAGCCGGTCGGCGTCTTCGGCGCGATCGGCCGCGGCTGGCGGCTCTCGGCGCGACAGTTCTGGCGGACCTTCGGCATCGCACTGCTGACCGTGGTCGTCGCCCAGTTCGCCGGCGGGCTGCTGTCGTTCCCGGTCAGCATCGTCGGCAACGTCGTCGCGCTGGCCGTGCCGGAGCAGGCCGTGCTCGCGCTCGTCGTGACGCAGGCGGTCGCGCTGGTGATCCAGAACGCGTTCGTCGCGCCCTTCCTGGCTGCCGTCACCTCCGTGCAGTACGTCGACCTCCGCATCCGCAAGGAGGCCTTCGACGTGGAGCTGATGCGGGAGGCGGGGATCATCCCCGAATGAACCCGGCCCCGGCGCTCGCTCTCCTGAGGCTCACTCCCCCGCTCGACCCGAGCGGCGACGAGGCGCGCCGAGCGCTGCGCCGCGAGCTCGTGCGCCCGGAGTACTACGAGGACGACGTCGTGGGGCGGCTGATCCGCTGGCTCGACCGGCTGATCTCCAGCACGATCGACGCCGCCTCCGGGTCGTCGGGCCTGACCACCGCGGCCGCGTTCCTGGTCGTGCTGCTCATCGTGGGCGGCGTGCTGTTCCTGGCCAGCCGCGCCCGTCGGACGGCGACCGGGCGGGCGAGCAGCTCCCCCGCCCTCACCGACGAGGTGATCACCGCCGACGAGCTGCGGGCGCGGGCCGAGGCCGCGCTCGCCGCCGGCGACGCGGCGGGAGCGCTGGTCGACGCCTACCGGGCCAGTGCCGTGCGCCAGGTCGAGCGCGGCCGGATCGAGGACCTCCCCCAGGCGACGGCCCACGAGCTGGCCGGTGCGCTGGCCACCGTCTTCCCCGAGCACCGCGACACCGTGCTGCGCGCCGCGGACCTCTTCGACGGGGTCCTGTACGGCGAGCGCCCCGCCACCGCCGCCCAGGCCGCCGAGCTGCTGGCCCTCGACGACACCCTCGCCGGACGGGCGGCCCGTCGATGACGCCGTCGGCTCGCCTGCGCGTCTCCCGGGTGCGGCTGGCGCTCGCCGCAGCGATCGTGCTCGCGCTGGTGGTGGCGGTGTGGACCACCCGCGGCTCGGAGCGGTATCCCGGCGATGCCGACCCGCGCAATCCCGGGCCGCAGGGCGCCCAGGCGCTGGCCCGGGTGCTCGCCGACCAGGGCGTCGAGGTACGCATCGCCCGCTCGGCCGAGGCCTTCGACGAGGCGAGCATCAACGATGCCACCACGGTCGTCGTGACCAGCACCGAGCAGCTGGCACCCAGCACCCTCGAGCGGATGCGCCGGCACGCCGCCGCCGCGGCCCGGGTCGTGCTCGTCGAACCGGACTACGCGATCGTGCACGAGATCGACCCCGACCTCGGCCTGCTCACCGTGCCGGCCGGCAAGGACCACCCGATCGCCGCCCGCTGCCCCGACGGCATCGCGGGCCTCCCCCTCGACGGGCTGAGGGTCGAGGTGGACCGCGCGACGTCGTACACGGGGACGGGGTGCTTCCCGCGCGACGGGCGCGCCCTGGTGCGCGCCGTCGACGGACTCGTGCTGTTCGGCGCCGGGCAGGCACTGACCAACGACCAGGTCACCCGCGGCGACAACGCCGCGGTCGGGCTGCGGCTGCTCGGGCAGGAGCCGCGGCTGGTCTGGTACGTCCCGGACGCCACCGACGCGGTCGCCGACGACGCCGTCACGCTCGGCACCCTGCTGCCCGACTGGCTCGGGCCGGGGCTGTGGATCGCCGCGCTCGCCGGCACCGCGCTGCTGCTGTGGCGGGTGCGCCGGCTCGGCCCGCTGTCGACCGAGCCGCTGCCGGTCGTGGTCCGCGCGGTCGAGACGGCCCGCAGCCGCGGCCGGATGTACCGCCGCAGCGGTGACCGTGCCCACGCCGCCCGGGCGCTGCGCCGCGCGGCGCGCACCGACATCGCGCGCCGGCTGCGGCTCGACAGCGGCGCCGCGGCACCCGTGGTCGTGGAGGCCACCGCCCGCCACCTCGACGCCCCCGTCGAGGCAGTGGCGGCCCTGCTCGACGACGACCGCACGCCACCGGCGACCGACCACGACCTGGTCCGGGTCGCGCAGGACCTGGCCCGACTGAGGAGAGAGGTACGACGCTCATGACCCAGACCACCCAGGAGACCGACGTCCGCGAGCGACTGCTCGCGGTGCGCCAGGAGGTCGCGAAGGCCGTGGTCGGCCAGGACGCGGCGGTCTCCGGGCTGCTCGTCGCACTGCTCTGCGAGGGCCACGTGCTCATGGAGGGCGTCCCCGGTACGGCGAAGACGCTGCTCGTGCGGACCCTGGCCCAGAGCCTCGACGTACAGACCCGCCGGGTGCAGTTCACGCCGGACCTGATGCCGGGCGACATCACCGGCTCACTGGTCATCGACTCCGCGGGCGGCGGCGAGCTCAGCTTCCGTGAGGGCCCGATCTTCACCAACCTGCTGCTCGCCGACGAGATCAACCGGACACCCCCGAAGACACAGTCGGCGCTGCTGGAGGCGATGGAGGAGGGCCAGGTGTCCGCCGACGGCGTCACCCGGCCGCTGCCACGCCCGTTCCTGGTCGCCGCCACCCAGAACCCGGTCGAGTTCGAGGGCACCTACCCGCTGCCCGAGGCGCAGCTGGACCGGTTCCTGCTCAAGGTCGTGCTGCCCGTGCCGCCGCGCGAGGACGAGATCACCATCCTCACCCGGCACGCCGACGGGTTCGACCCGCGCGACGTGGCCGGGGCAGGGGTGCGCCCGGTGGCCGGTGCCGCCGACCTCGAGGCCGGGCAGGCGGCGGTCAAGAAGGTGCAGGTCTCGCCCGAGGTGGCGTCGTACATCGTCGACATCGCGCGGGCGACCCGGCAGTCCCCGTCGCTGTCGTTGGGGGTCAGCCCGCGCGGCGCGACCGCGCTGCTGCGCGCGGCGCGGGCGTGGGCCTGGCTGTCGGGACGCGACTTCGTGACACCCGACGACGTGAAGGCGCTCGCCCAGGCGTCGCTGGCCCACCGGCTCGGCGTGCGGGCCGAGGCCGAGCTCGAGGGCGTCGACGTCACCCAGGTGCTGGCCTCCGCGATCGCGTCCGTCCCCGTCCCGCGCTGATCCCCGCGTGCGCTCATGGTGATCTCCGGCCGGGTCCCGCTACTGCTCCTCCTGGGGCTGGTGGCGGTGGTGCTGCGCCCGCAGGCCGGCACGGTGTGGCTCTGGCTGCTCGGGGTGCTGCTCCTCGCCGGCCTGGACCGACTGCTCACGCCCGCCCCCGGGCTGGTCGCACTCACCCGACGCGAGCCGGGGTCGGTCCGGCTCGGCGACCCGGCGTCGTCGGAGCTGGTGGTGGCCGGCAGCGGCCGCCGGATGCACCTCCAGGTCCGCGACGCCTGGCAGCCCTCGGCCGGCGCCCGCGACAACCGCTTCCGGCTGCGGCTCGCGCCCGGCGACCGGCGCCGGCTGACCACTCCCCTGCTCCCCCGCCGTCGCGGCGACCTGCGCGCCGCCGGCGTCACGGTCCGCTCGTGGGGACCGCTCGGGCTGGTCGCCCGCCAGCGGACGTACGACGTACCGGGCTCGGTGCGCGCCCTGCCGCCGTTCGAGTCCCGCAAGCACCTGCCGTCCCGGCTGGCGCGGCTGCGCGACCTCGACGGGCGGGCCGCCGTCCGCGTGCGGGGGCAGGGCACCGAGTTCGACTCGCTGCGGGAGTACGTCCGCGGCGACGACGTGCGCTCCATCGACTGGCGCGCCTCGGCCCGCAGCGCCCATGTCGTGGTCCGCACCTGGCAGCCCGAGCGCGACCGCCGCGTGGTCCTCGTCCTCGACACGTCGCGGACCTCGGCCGGCCGGGTCGTCCGCGCCGCCGGGGAGGCCGAGACCGACGGCATGCCGCGACTCGACGCCGCGATGGACTCCGCCCTCCTGCTGGCCGCGCTGGCCTCGCGGGCCGGCGACCGGATCGACTTCGTCGCCGGTGACCGCAGGGTCCGGGCCCGGCAGCGACTGCACGGCGCCCGCGACGTCGCCCAACGACTCCAGGAACAGATGGCCGACCTCGACCCGGTCCTGGCCGAGGCGGACTGGGACCTGCTGGCCGGCGCGGTCCAGGGCTTCGGGCGACAGCGCGCCCTCGTCGTCCTGCTCACCGCGCTCGAGCCCTCCGCGATCGCCGACGGCCTGCTGCCCGTGCTGCCCGTCCTCACCCGCCACCACCGGGTCGTGCTGGCCTCGGTGCGCGACCCCGAGCTCACCCGGATGGCCGCGCTGGCCGACGACGACGGCTCCGCCCCGCCCACCGCCGACGACGTGTACGCCGCCGCGGCCGCCTCCCACGAGCTGCACCGCCGCGAGCGGACTCGCGCGATGCTGGTGCGGCTCGGGGTCGACGTGGTCGACGCCGACGCCGGCGACCTGCCGCCCGCCCTGGCCGACCACTACCTGGCCCTGAAGGCGCAGGGGCTGCTGTGAGGCCGCCCGCGAGTGAGCCTGCGAACTCGCGGTGAGCGGCCGAAGATCGAGGAGCGCCGGCGAGCTCGCGCCGCGAAGCAAGCGAGGTCGTGGCGCGTCACGAGACCCGGCCCGGGTCTCGTCGTCGCACCTGACCATTGGGTGGCGAGCCGACCGGTTTCACAGCCCGTTGGTCAGGTGCGACGACCACCGGGGAACCGCTGCGGCCGGCGCGGCGTCCCACTGCCATGCACACCTCACCGCGCCGTACCGCTCTCGCCCTCGCCGCGATCGCCACCCTGGTTGCACTCGCCGGCTGCGGCAGCTCCGAGGGGTCCGGCGACTCCGCCGGCCGCACCGCCGAGAAGGTCGGAAGCGCCGACGTGGGGATGAGTGCACCGCAGGCCGAGGGGGCAGCACCCGTCGCCGACGACGCGGCGCGGGACGCCGCCGCGGCCCCGACGGTGCAGCAGCCGGCGGTGATCTCCACCGGCACCGTCTCCCTCGAGGCGAAGGACGTGGCCCGGGCCCGGCTGCAGGTGCGCAAGGTGGTCGACGCCCACCGGGGCACCGTGGGCGAGCAGGAGACGACGACCGGCGAGAACGGTGAGCTGGCGACGGCGCGGCTGGTGCTGCGGGTGCCGAGCGAGGCGTTCGACGACGTGGTGGCCGCGCTCGAGGAGGTCGCGACGCCGACCGGCACGACGACCACCAGCGAGGACGTCACCGCCGAGGTGGTCGACGTCGACGCCCGGATCCGCGCGCAGCGCAAGAGCGTCCAGCGGATCGAGACCCTGCTGGCCCGGGCCGAGACGATCGAGCAGATCGTCGCGATCGAGGCACAGCTCGCGAGCCGGCAGGCCGACCTCGACGCGCTCGAGTCACGGCAGCAGTGGCTGGCCGACCAGACCAGCATGTCGACGATCACCGTGTACGTCGAGCGGCCCGCGGCACGCCACGACCGCGAGGACGACCGGGCGACCGGGTTCCTCGGCGGGCTGAGCCGGGGTTGGGACGCGTTCGTGGACGGCGCCGGCGCGGTGCTCGTGGTCGTCGGCTTCCTGGTCCCGTGGCTGGCCCTGCTCGCCCTGCTGGCGGTGCCGGCACGACTCGTCCTGCGCCGGCGACGCCGCGCCGGCACGAGCGTCACCCCGGCATCGACCTGACGCGAACCACCGTGACCGATCACTGCTCGCCCGTGGCAGCGAGCGGTCACGATGCACGTTTCTCCACAGCGCTCCGACGGGCGCGTGTGGCGGCCCGCACTCGCGGGGACCGATCCGTGGCATGGACGAGATCGAAAACCTCCTCGACCTGCAGGACGGCGTGATCGCACGGCGCCAGGCGCTCGCAGCCGGGTGCACGGCCGCGACTCTCCGCCGACGGATACGACGCCGCGAGTGGGCCGTCGTCCATCCCGGCGTCTACGTCAGCCACACCGGCCCGCTGACCTGGCAGCAACGCGCGTGGGCAGCCGTGCTGACGCAGGCGAGTGCGGCGTTGGCCGGCAGATCGGCCGTGCGCGCCCACGAGGGCACCGGTCGCCAGCAGATGGACGCCGTGCCGATCGAGATCATCGTGCCGAGCACCAGCCACCCGGCGAAGGTGGCCGGGATCGTGGTGCGACGGTCGAGGCGCTTCGAGGAGACCGTCCAGCGCAACCTCCACCCGCCACGTCAGCGGTACGACGACGCCATCCTCGAGCTGGCGGACACGGCCGACGACCCGTTGCGGCTGATCGCCGTCCTCGCCGATGCCTGCGGCGGCCGCCGTACCACGGCGGAGCGTCTGGTGGCGCGGCTCGCCGCCACCCCGAGAATGAGGCAGCGCCGCCTGATCGAGGCGGTCCTCGCCGATGTCGCCGAGGGCACCTGCTCGGTGCTCGAACGGGCCTACCTCAGCATGGTCGAACGGCCACACGGGTTGCCGCGCGGCGAGCGCCAGGTCGCCGCGCGCACCGCCGACGGCAGGCGGATCTACTGCGACGTGGTCTACCGCGGACGGGACCCCGCCTGGGTCCAGCACGTCGAGCTCGACGGCCTGGTGTTCCACGACTCGGTGGCACAACGAGACCGTGACCTGGAACGGGATCTCGACGCAGCCGTGGAGCTCGCGGGCACCGTCCGTCTCGGCTACGGCCAGGTGCTGGGTCGCGCCTGCTCCACCGCCGCCAAGGTCGGACTCCTGCTCCAACGGCGTGGGTGGAGCGGAGCGGCCAGCACCTGCCCCGAGTGCTCGGGATCGTGACCGATCACTGCCCACCCGTGGCAGCGATCGGTCACGATGACCCGCTCGGACGGCCGCACTCTGCGTGAGTCGAGTTCAGCCGCGTGCTACTGTTTGTCTACAAACTTACTCGTATTTGACGCAGGGGCAAGGCCACCGGCCTCCGGCGTCCCCGAAGGACGTGAAAGGCCGCACCCATGCGCATCGAACAGCTCGAGTACCTCACCGCCGTGACCCAGCACGGCTCGCTACGCCGGGCCAGCGAGAAGCTCCACCTCTCCCAACCCGCGCTGAGCGAGGCGCTGACCAAGCTCGAGCGCGAGCTGCGGGTCACCCTGCTCGACCGCCGCCGCTCCGGGGCCCAGATCAGCCGGGAGGGCCGCGAGCTGCTCCCCTACATGTCCGACGTGCTCGCCGCGGTCGAGCGGCTGCGCAACGCAGCCGGCGACCGCCGTACGGACGCCCGGGTGATCCGGATCGGCACCGTCCACGCCGCGACCTCGACCCTGCTCATCCCCGCCGTGCGGGCCTTCCAGGAGCGTCATCCCGGGACGACCGTCGAGGTGCTCACCCTGCAGCAGGCGGCGATCGACGACGGTGTCGCCGACGGCACGCTCGACCTCGGCCTGGTCAACGTCCTCGACGGCGACGCCACGCCCGTCGGACTCGACGGGATCGACCTGCTGCACGGGCGACCGGTCGCCGTCCTGCCCGCGGGACACGGCCTCACCGCCCGCCCGCAGGTCACCATCGAGGAGCTGCGCCAGGAGCGGTTCGTGATGATGCGGCCCGGCTACGTCATGCACCGCTACGTGCACCGTGCGTTCGGCCCCGAGGTCCCACCCGCCGCGCACAGCACCGACGGCGCCGAGATGGGCAAGGCGCTGGTCGCGGAGGGCGTCGGGGTCACCGTGCTGCCCGACTACGCGGTGATCGGCGACCCGCTGCACCGCGTCGGCATGATCGAGGCCCGCCCGATCGCCGGAGACCAGACCTACCTGACCCTGCAGCTGCGTCAGCGCACGTCGCTCCAGCAGCCGCTGCCGGTACGCGAGCTGCAGGCAGCGCTGACGGCACGGGCCACCCAGTACCGGGCCGCGGGCGCGAGCTCGAGCGCCGCTTCCTGAGGTCCGGCGCCGGTCTCGGCCATGATGGGGCGATGGCCGACCTGCGCATCGCTGTCCTGATCGACGCCGACAACGTCTCGCACCAGTACGCCGGCCCGCTGCTGGAGGAGCTGGCCAAGTTCGGCCGGACGACCGTCAAGCGCGCGTACGGCGACTGGTCCGGCGAGAACATGAAGGGCTGGAAGGACAAGCTCAACAAGCACGCGATCTCGCCGGAGCACACCTTCGCCTACACCCGCGGGAAGAACTCGACGGACTCCGCGCTGATCATCGACGCGATGGACCTGCTCTACTCGGGCAACGTCGACGGGTTCGCGATCGTGTCCAGCGACAGCGACTTCACCCGGCTGGCCAGCCGGCTGCGGGAGTCCGGCAAGACCGTCTACGGCGTGGGCCGGGAGCGGACGCCCCGGGCACTCCAGGAGGCCTGCGACCAGTTCCTGCTGCTCGAGCTGCTCGGCACCACCGACGCGGCGCCCGCCGACGACGCCGGCGAGGCCGAGGACGCCCCGGATCTCCCCAACCTGCAGAGCCTGTTGACCCGGGCGGTCAACAACGCGGCCGGTGACGACGGGTGGGCCACCCTGAGCTCGCTCGGCACGAACCTGCGGCGCCTGTTCAGCGCCTTCGAGCCGAAGCGGTACGGCTACGACGCGCTGTTGCCGCTGGTCGAGACCCAGCCGTTCCTGGTCCTCGACCGGGAACGGCAGCGGGTCGGGCTCAAGGGCCAGGTCACGGTCGCGACGAGGACAGCGGTGAAGCAGGCTCCCGCGAAGCAGGCCCCAGCGAAGAAGACCGCGAAGAAGACGGCGAAGAAGACGGCGCCGACGAAGACCACCGGCTCCTGACCGGCCCGTCGCCGTACGTAGCGACGCTGCCGTCGGAGCCGACCACGACCCCGGTGCGCCCGCGGGCCAGCAGCCACGGCACGCCGCGCTCCCCCAGCACGAAGGCGGTGGTCGCCTCCACGTCGGCGGCGACCAGGTCGGGCGCGACGACGGTGACCTGGCGCAGGCCGTCGGGTGCCGTGCCGGTCCGCGGGTCGCGGATGTGGGCGCCGCGGTGGGCGCTGCCCGAGGTCGCGACGGCACCGTCGGCGACCGGGAGCACAGCGATCAGCCGGCGCGGGTCGGCGGGGTCCTCGATGCCGATCCGCCAGGCCGGGGCTCCCGGCACGCGGGTCCGGCAGACCAGGTCGCCCCCGGCCGCGAGGCAGTAGTCGGTCGCCGTGAGCCGGTCGAGGGCAGCGGCCGCCCGCTGCACCGCCCAGCCCTTCACGACGCCGGACGGGTCCGGCCCGCCGCCGTACGGCGAGCGGACCGCCTCGATGTCGAAGGCACCGTCGCTCGCCTCCCGTGCCACGTCGGCGAGCGTGAGCACCTCGGCCAGCTCCGGCGGGGCATCCACCAGGGCCAGCTCGCCGCGCCCCCACCGGTTGACCACCGAGTCGGGGCGGTAGGTGCTGAACACGGCGTCGACGTGGCGCAGGCTCGCGGTCACCTCGGCCCAGGCGGCCTCGGCCTCGGGCCCCTCGGCGTACCGGCCGCGCAGGGCCAGGCTGACGACCGTGCCCATCACCTCGAACGCGCGGCGGTGGACGTTCACAGCCCGGCCTTGTCGAGCGCGCTCTGCAGGGACTGCCGGTAGCCGGCGCTGGTGAAGGTCGCGCCGCTGACCATGTCGATCGAGGCGCTCTGCGCGTCCAGGGTCTCCCGCACGAGCACCGGCAGGGCGCGGCTGTTGATCTGCCGGTCGTGGCCGTTGCTGTCGGGGTACTGCGGCACGTCGACGGCCGTGATCGTGCTGCCGTCGACCGTGAGCGCCACCTGCACCGGACCCCAACGGGTCTCGACCACGTCGCCGGTGACGGTGCTCCCGGCGGCGCTGCCGCCCGTGGTGCCGCCCGTGGTGCCGCCCGTCGCGACGAACCGGGAGCCCGGCGTGGCAAGGGTGGTCCCGCCGCCGGTGGAGGTCTGGTGGCTGAACAGCAGGACCACGACCGACACGGTCCCCGCGAACCACAGCGCGATGCGTCGCATGCCGCTCACCACCCGAACTCCTCGATGTGCAGCCGTTGCTCGGGCACGCCGGCAGCGGCGAGCGACGACCGGACCAGCGCCGACCAGCCCGGCGGGCCGCAGACATAGACGTCGCGCTCCGCGATGTCCGGCACCCAGCCGCGCAGCGCGGTCGCGTCGTCGACCGGGCGGGTCAGGACGGGCAGCCACGAGTCGGGGGTACGCCGCGCGCCGGGCAGGCGCAGCACCTGCAGGCCGCGCTCCCGGGCGAGCACGTCGACCTCGGCGGCGAACAGGGGCGTGGCGCGGTAGCGCTCGACGTACACGGCCTCGCCGGGGGCGAAGGCCATCCCCTCCGCGAGGGCACGCAACGGGGCCATGCCGACACCGGCGCCGATGAAGGCGACCTTGCGGGCCTCGCGGGCCCGGGGCGTGAGCCGGCCGTACGGGCCCTCGACGAGGACCCGGCTCCCGGGCCGCAGCGCCGCGACCCGGCTGCTGTCGTCGCCGGCCGCGGCGACGGTGATCCGCAGGCTGCGCCCGTCGGGAGCGGCGGAGAGGGAGTACGGGTGTGCCCGGGACCGCCCGGGACCGCCGAGGAAGCGCCACAGCAGGAACTGGCCAGGCTCGGCACGCAGCAGGTCCAGGCGGCGGCCGGTCAGGTAGACCGACCACACACCCGGCGCCTCAGCCACCACGGAGGTCACCCGGAGCCGGTGGCGCAGGTTGCGCGCGAGCGGCAGCAGGACCCGCCAGCCGACGACGGCGGCCGCGGCGAGGGCCCAGGCCGTCCACCAGAAGACCGTGCGGGCCGGCGAGGTGGTGAGCTGCTGGCCCGTCCACAGCTGATGGGGCAGCGCGAGACCGACGCCGAGGTAGGCGTAGAGGTGCAGCAGGTGCCAGGACTCGTAGCGCAGCCGGCGCCGTGCGGCCCGGATGCTCGTGACCACGACCATGACCAGGCAGGCGGTGCCGCCGGCGGCCAGCAGCATGCCCGGGTAGTCCCAGGTCAGCGTCCACAGCATGCCGGGGGTGGCGGTCAGCGAGCCGGCGGCGTACCCCCAGGTCACGGTGACGACGTGGACCATCACCAGCGAGAACGACGTGAAGCCGACCAGGCGGTGCAGCCCGGCAAGCCGGTCCTGGCCGAAGGCCCGCTCCAGCACCGGCAGGCGGGCCATCAGCAGGACCTGGGCCAGGAGCAGCACCGAACCGGCCAGGCCGCTGAGCTGGCCCAGCGCGGTGAGCGCGGAGCCGAGGTCGACGACGGCACCCAGCCCGCCGTCGCGCAGCCACCAGCTGGTGACCAGGACGAGGGCCGCCGCCAGCGTGAGCCCCGCGCCGACCCGGACCGCCTCGGCCTGGGCGGCCGCCGCCGGGCGGGCCGCGACCGGCGGGAGGGTGGCGCGCGGCGCCAGGGTGGTCATGACGACGCCGTGCCCGAGTCCGAGTCCGAGTCCTGGCCCGGGAGGCCCTGACCGTCGAAGCCCTGACCGTCGTGGTCCTGGCCGCCGAAGCCCTGGCCGTCGTGGTCCTGGCCGTCGTGGTCCTGGCCGTCGAAGCCCGGGGGCGGCTGACGCTGGCCGAACCGGCCGTCACCGTCACCGTCGCCGACCTGGCTGGTGACCGGGATGCTCGCGTCGTCGTCGTCGCCCGCCGTGGCGTGACCGACGGCCAAGCCACCGATCCCGCCCAGGCCGACGAAGGCGGCGGCCGCGGCCGCCGCGACGAGGGCACGGCTCCGGCGCCGCTGCGGGTCGGGCGCTCCGGCCACCGGGTGGGCGGCGGCGTCCGCCACGGGCGGCAGCGTGGGAGGGGGCGGCGGTGCCGCCCCCTCCCAGCGGTTGCCGGACAGCTCGGGCGTGGGGTTCGGCTCGGTCACGAGGGTCCTCCGGAGGTCGTTGGTGACCACCAGTGTTCGACCGTTCGGTGAGGGCCCGCTGTCGCCGTCCTGTGCGCTCCCTGTGAAGGAGCGAGCCTCAGTCGAGCGGGTAGGACTGCACGAACTCGGTGAGCCGCGCGAGCTGGTCCGGGTCGGTGCTCGGGATGACGCCGTGGCCCAGGTTGAAGATGTGGCCGCGGGCGGCGCGCCCGGCCTCGATGACGCCGGCAGCGCGCTCGGTCATCACCTCGGTGGGCGCGAACACCAGCGTCGGGTCGAGGTTGCCCTGCACCGAGCGGTCGCCGACCAGCGGGATCGCCCGGTCGAGCGGCGTGCGCCAGTCGACGCCGACCACGTCGGCACCGGCCTCGCCCATCAGGTCGAGCAGGTTCGTCGTACCGACCCCGAAGTGGATGCGCGGCACGCCCAGCTCGCCGACCCGCTCCAGCACCCGGGCCGAGTGGGGCTGGACGAAGCGGGCGTAGTCGTCGGGGGTGAGCGCGCCGGCCCAGGAGTCGAACAGCTGGACCGCCGAGGCGCCCGCCGCGACCTGGGTCTCGAGGAACACCGCGGAGACGTCGGCGATCTTGCGCATCAGCGCGTCCCACACGTCGGGGGCGCCGAACATGAGCGCCTTGGTCTTGGCGTGCTCCTTCGACGGCCCGCCCTCCACGAGGTACGACGCCACCGTGAACGGCGCACCCGCGAACCCGATGAGCGGCGTACCGCCGTTGACCGAGGCGAGCTCGCCGACCAGGGCCTGGACGGCCTGGGTGATGTAGGGGATCTGCTCCGCCGTGAGGTCCGGGATCGCCTCGACGTCGGCCAGCGTGCGCACCGGCGAGGCGACGACCGGGCCCACCCCGGGCACGATGTCGAGGTCGACGCCGACCGCCTTGAGCGGCAGCACGATGTCGGAGAAGAAGATGGCCGCGTCCACGCCGTACCGGCGCACGGGCTGCAAGGTGATCTCGGTGATCAGCTCGGCGTTCTGGCAGGAGTCGAGCATGGCGATGCCCTCGCGCACCTTCAGGTACTCCGGCAGGGAGCGGCCGGCCTGGCGCATGAACCAGACCGGGGTGTGCGGCACCTTCTCGCCGCGGGCGGCCCTGAGGAGTGCGCTGTCGTGCAGGGGGCTGTCGTGGAGTGCGGTCACGACACCCAGCGTCTCAGAGAGAGTCCCGGCGGGCGCCATCGCGGTGCGCCCACCGGGGACGTCCTCGCCGCTACGGGCGGGTTCGGAGGTACAGACGGTTCACGGCGACCGTCGTCCCGGCGACCAGGCCGGTGCCGGTCGAGGTGAAGGCGATCAGGCGGCCGTCGCCGTTGACGGACGGGGCTCCCGCGCCGCCGTTGCCGGCCACGGCCGCGCCGTCGCGGGCCGAGACCAGCTCGTGGCGTCGTGCAGGAGGTGTTCATCCACAGGTCGAGGCTTCATCACCCCGCCACGATGCGACCGGTCGCTGGCGGCGGCCTGGAAGGGCCCTGGAGGTGCTCGGGCGTGGATCCAGTCGTGCGCCAGCCGCTCTCAAGTCACCGGGACGAGCCTGATCCCGAGCACCAGCCGGAACCGCCCTGAGAAGAGGACCAGATGACCGACCAGATCCTGCTGCCGGGCCAGGCCGCCGCGCCGCCCGGCCCCGCCGACATGACGATGATGTACGTCCTGCACCACGCCTTCCGCCGCGACGTGCACGACTTCCGCCGGGTCGTGCCCGGACTGCCGGTCGAGGACCGGGCCGCCTGGCGCCGCCTCGCCCAGCGCTGGGCGCTGTTCACCACCGAGCTGCACACCCACCACACCAAGGAGGACCAGATCCTCTGGCCGCTGCTCGCCGAGCGGGCGCGGGCCGGCGAGGACGTCGACAGCCTGCGCGTGCTGGACGAGATGGAGGACGAGCACACCACGCTCGATCCACTGTTGACCTCGTGTGACGCCGGCTTCTCGGCGCTGGCCGCCGGCGCCGGAGCCGGCCAGCTCGGTGACCTGCGCTCCGACCTGCTCGCCGACCTGACCGACCTCGACGAGGCTCTCGACAGCCACCTGGGCCACGAGGAGTCCGCGGCGGTGCCGATCCTGCAGCGCTACGTGCCGGGCGAGGAGTGGGAGGTCATCGAGCGCGAGAGGTTCCGCGGCCGGCCCTCGGTGAGCCACGCCCGCCGCTTCCTGCCCTGGATCTTCAAGGACCTCGACGACGCGGCCGCGGCCCGGGTCATCGCGATCGGCGGGCCGGGGATGCGGCTACTGCTGGCCAGCTCGCGCCGCGGCTTCGCGCGCCGGGAGGCCGAGGTCTTCGGCTGAGGCGGGGGCGAGCGGGTCGACCATGTGGACGGGCAGCCGGATCTCGATCCGGCTGCCGGGTCCCCCGGGCGAACCCGAGCCGGACGTCAACCGCAGGAGCGCGCCGAGCTCCTGTGCCCGCTCCCGCATCGAGCGCAGGCCGATGCCGTCGACCGTGCCCTCGGCGATGCCGATGCCGTCGTCGGACACCGAGAAAACGACATCGCCGTCGGCACGCCGGCGCAGCACGACGTCGCAGCGCGTGGCCCGCGCATGCCGACGCACGTTGAGCAGCGCCTCGCTGGCCATCTGGTAGATCGCCACCTGCACCGGCGCCTCCAGCACGACGTCGTCGTCGACCGTGACCCGGACCGTGAGCCCGTCCGCCGTGAAGCGATCCGCGAGCGCCGAGAGCGCCGTGGCGAGGTCGCCGTCGTCGAGGGCGAGGGGAACCAACGAGCGGCTCAGCCGCCGTACCTCCTCGCCCTGCTGCGTCAGCTCGCGCTCCAGCGCGTCCAGCATCTCCTCGGCGGCCAGCGGGTCGCGCATGCCGCGGGCGGCGATCAGGCCGAGTCGGATCCCGGCCAGGGCCGGGCCGAGACCGTCGTGGAGGTCACGACGCAGCATCCGCCGCTCCTCGTGCCGGATGCTGGTCATCCGGCGTCGCGCGGCGGAGAGCGCCTGCACCGACTGCATCAGGTCGATCGTCATCCCGACCAGTCCGGCGACCTCCCTCAGCATGCCGACGGTCCGGCGATCGAGCCGCTCCCCGGGTCGTGGAGTGGCCACCAGCAGGCCGACCCGGCGTCCCCGGCTGGTGAGCACGATGGTCGCGTCGTGGTCGCGCGCCACGGGCCCGGCCGGCTCCTGTCCCGCCGGGTCCGTCACGATCCGTACGTCCGCGAGCCGCAGGCCCTGGCTGAGCGCGGCGGCCAGGCGGGCGATGTCGGCACCCGCCGGTACCTCGCCGCCCAGCAGGAGCTGCGCGGGATCCGGACCGGCCCCGTAGACCAGGTGGTCGACGCGTCGCTGCACCACGCGGCGCAATGGCGCCGCCCCGAGGCCGACGAGCCCCACGGCGAAGGCGAGCGCGATGTCCGACTGTCCGGGCAGGACATGGCTGGCGACCCCGACCAGCAGCAGGTAGGCGAGGGCGATCGCGACCGTCATGACCGCCCAGACGACGCCACGGTTGATCCGTGCGTCGATCCCCCACAGCTGCTGGCCGAGCACCAGCACCAGGAGGGCAGCGGGGAGGAAGAGCTGCGCCACCAGCAGGAGGCTGCCGCTCACCTCGGCCGCCGTGCCGACCCACTCGTCGGACATCGGCAGCAGGAAGGCGACCAGCGCGACGACCATGGCGCCGTGCCCGGCCAGGAGCCACCCGAGCCCCCGTCGGTCCGCGGCCTCGGCGCGCAGGACGCGGATCAGGAGCCAGCACCAGACCACGACGCCGAGCACGGCGACGGTCCGGTCCGGGATCAGCCCCAGGTGCCGGAGCATCGACTGCCACCACGCCACGTCCACCCCGAAGGGGTTGTCGGGAAGTCCAGGTACGACGACCGTCAGGCTCGGCAGGGTCGAGGCGATGATGGCGAGGGTCGCGAGCACCACGGCGGGCCAGCGTCTCCGGCTGCCCGGTAGCACGAGCAGCGGGACGATCGCGACCGTGGCGTAGACGCCCGGCACCCAGGCCCAGTACGGCAGGTAGACGGCGAGATCCTGGCCGGGCCAGGGCCCGTCGAGCGCGACGTACCCCGTGGCGAGACCCGAGGCGCCGCACCCGAGCGCGGTGAGGACGAGGATCCAGACCACGGGGTGCCGCGAACGGGGCAGCATCATCACGACGACGCCGCCGTAGACGGCCGAGGTGACCACGTCCATGACCCAGTCGGCGACGTTGGGCGGCGTGGCCCCCGTGATGACCAGCGCCGCGACGGCACCGGCCGACAGCAGCCAGGAGGCGCCGGCGATCGACCACGCCAGCAGCCGCCAGTGAGCCGAGGAGCGGGGCGAGGCGTCGTTCACGGCCGTGCCAGTCGGGAACGGGCTGCGCTCGCGACGGCCGAGCCGATGATCAGCTCGCCGCGGGCGACCCCTCGGATCGCGCGCAGCACGTCGTCGGCCTCGGCCGACTTCAACAGGTAGCCGGCCGCGCCGGCCTGCAGGGCGCCGGCGACGTGGTCGTCGTCCTCGTGCATGGTCATCACCAGCACCTTGAGTGCCGGATGGTCGCGCACCAGTTCGCGGGTGAGGTCGATACCCGACTCCCCCGCCAGGTCGAGGTCCATCAGCACGACGTCGACGCCCCGCGCCACGAGCGCGCGGGCACCCGCGGACTCCCCGGCCGCACCGACCAGCTCGAGCCCCTCCAGCGAGCCGAGCAGACCCGTCATGCCCATCCGGAACATCGGGTGGTCGTCGACCACGGCCACGCGGAGCACGGTCGTCGCCCGAGCCGAGGGCTCGGCAGCGACGCGTTGTTGGAGGATCGCGGTCTCGAGGGCCCCCACGGCAGGACTGGCGTCGACACCGAGGTCGTCGCGAAGCGTGTCGCGCAACCGGCGGAGGGCCGCAAGCGCGTCGACCTGACGCTCGGCAAGGACCAGGGCGGCGGCGTAGAGCAGCCAGAGCCGCTCGCGGTGGGGCTGCCCGGTGACCTCGGTCTCCAGCCTACGGGCCGCGGCGGCGGCATCGCCGCGCTGCATCCGGATCAGCTCGCGCAGCTCCACCGCGGCCGTGCGGACCTCGTGCAGCCGCCTGCGCTCGACCGCGATCACCGGGTCATCGGCGAGGTCGGCGTACGGCTCGCCGCGCCAGGCTGCCACGGCCTCGTCGAGCAGGTCTGCGGCGGCACCGAGCTGGTCCGGGTCGGGGCTGCCGGCGATCAGCCAGGGCCGGTCGCGGTCGGTGCGGGCGACGACACCGGCAGACCTGACCGCCATCTCGAGCCGGGCGGCGTCGATCTCGTCGACCGGCAGCCGCAGTGCGTACCCGAGGGCCGAGGTCTGGATCACCGTGCCGGCCCGGCGAGGGGCCCGCTCCGGCTCGAGCGCCTTGCGCAGGCTCGACACGTAGCCCTGGATGGTGACCGCGTGGCTGGCCGGGGGCTGGTCCCCCCAGAGCGCGCCCGCGATCGTCTCGGGGCTGACCGGCTGACCCCGGTGCAGGGCCAGGACGGCCAGCACCTGGCGGGGCTTGGGGGCACCGAGGTCGAGCACGCTGCCGTCGACCTCGACCTCCACCGGGCCGAGCACGCGCATCCTCATCGCAGAGAGGCTACCGATCTCCACGTCGCCCCACGCCGATATCGCGGACGCGCTCAGCGCCTGACCCGGATGCCGTGGCTGGTCCACGTCACGCTCCCGAGGCCGGGTCCACTGGCGGTGACCCGCACCGCGAGCCGCTTGCCGCGGTCCTTGCCGGCGACCCGGTACGACGTCTTGGTGGCCTTCTTGATCGGCTTGCCGTTGCGCAGCCACTGGTAGGCGAGAGTGCTCGGCGCGGGTGACCAGGCACCGCCCTTGACCTTGAGCACCTTGCCGGCCCGCGCCTTGCCGGCCAGGCGGGGCGCGGTCTTCAGCGCGAGCCCGGTGACCGGTGTCTTGCCACCGGGATCCTGCTGCTGGTCGGGGTCGGCCGCGGGCAGCTCGGCGCCGGCCCAGGAGACCTCGGTTGCTCCGGCGACGACCCGGGTCGCCTCGACCGTGCAGTCCAGCGGGTCCGGCTTGACCCACACGCCGTCGGGCTGCGACCACCCCAGGGCGCTGCCGTCGGGCGCGAAGGCGGGACTTCCCTGGCCGGGGACCGGGTCGTTGCTGCACACGCGCGTCGGCTGCACCGGCGTCGTGTCGGTGCGGATGTCACCCTCGAGGCGGTACGTCGCGACGTGGGTCTCGGCGTCCTCGCCCCGGACCAGCGCCAGCATGGTGCCGTCACGCGAGGTGACCGGCTCGCTGAGCTGCACATCGGTGGGGCTGGTCCCCTCGTGGAACCAGTCCCTCGCCGGGTTCTTCCCGAGGTCCTGGACGTCGACACCGAGCTCGCCGAGGCCGTTGAGGATGAGCCGGGAGTCGGTGACCCAGCTCGGGTTGTCGTCGCTGGACTGGCTGTCGTCGGCCGGCGGGGTGAGGTGATCGGCGGCCGTGATCGCGCTCGCCCAGACCGGACCACAGACCCACTGGCAGCTGGTGCCCTCGTAGGAGTAGGCGATCTTGGTGCCGTCGGGCGACACCGCGGCGGTGTCGACGACCGGCCCGAGCGGGTTGCCCCACACGTCGAAGAGGTTCGGCGGGTCGATCGAGTTGAGCGGGCGGCCGGTGACGGTCATCCGGTGGATCAGGGTGCCGCGCACCGCGACCACGTTGCCGAGGTCGTCGCCGGTCGGCGAGCGGTAGGGCGCCGCGGCGGTACCGTCGGTCGTCAGCCGGCGCTCGCCGGTGCCGTCGGGGTGCGCCGCATAGACGTCGTACCCCTTGACGTAGAGGAGGGTGCCGGGCAGGTCCGGGGTCCCGGCGGCAGTGGCCGGAGTGACCGTGGCGGCAGCGAGGCCACCCAGGGCGATCGCCGCTGCTGCGGCGGCATGGAGCAGGGTCCTCATCGCTTCACCTTCTTGGTCGCGCTGGTCCAGGTGGTGCTGGCCAGGCCGGGCCTGCTGATGGTCAGCCGCACGGAGATCCTCTTGCCGCGGTCCTTGCGGGACGGCTTGTCCTGGTGGGAGACGCCCCAGAATCCGGGATCGCTGGCGTACCCGGCCGCGGTGTAGCCCGTCGCCGACCGCAGCTTGCCGTCGGCGAGCCAGACGTTGTGGCCCTTGACGTAGACGATGGCGCCGGGGGATGACGTGGCGACGGCCTGGGGCGCTGGTACGACGCCGGCGACGACAGTGGCGGCGAGCGCCCGGCGGGCAGTGCTGAGGGACATGGTCGTGTTCTTCCTTGCTGATCGGTCTACGGGACCGGGTTGGTCAGAGGCCGAGGGCTCCGGCCGGGTCGTGGGTCGCCCGCACCCGCTCCGGAGGGAGGTGCGCGACGGCGCGAGTGCGGCGCTCGGGCCGGGGCCTCACCTATCGCACACGCCCTGCGCGGATGACGACCGTCGTGGTGGCGTAGCCGGCGCGCGCCAGGGTGACGGTGACGCTGAGCTTCTTGCGCCGGTCTCGGCGCTTGACCCGATAGGTCCGCTTCGTGGCCTTCTTGATCGCCTTTCCATTGATCCTCCACTGGTAGGAGATGGTCGTCGGCCGTGGCGAGACCCGGGCAAGCCTGAGGGACACCTTCGTGCCGACATGGGGCCTTCCGGACGTCCTCGACTTCCCGAGGACCTGGAAGGGACGGACCTGATTCATCGGCACGGTCTCGGGGTCGTAGACCGCTCCAGACCAGTCGGGAGCCGAGGCACCGGCGATCAGCAGGTGGAAGTTCACGGCATCGCAGCCCACGGTGACGTCATCGGCGACCCAGACGCCGTTGTCCGCCTGAAAGGCCAGCGCCCTGCTGTCCGGACCCCAGGTGGGGCTGACAAGTGCCCCGCCGCCGTCGTCGTCCCATGTGCACCGGTGGTCGGGAGGGGCAGGGATGGGCCCGCTGGTGACGTCCAGGTCGGCGTCGTAGTAGGAGATGCCGTCGTTGCCCTGGTAGCCGGCCGCCCCGGCAAGGCGCCGGCCGTCCGGCGAGAGCTCCACATCAGCCATCCCGTTCTGGGTGTCGAACCAGTGCCTCGGCTCACCCCCGAGATCGTGGACCATGACCTCGGCCCCGGAGCCGCCGCTCTGCAACGTGCGACTGTTGCCCGCCCACGACGGCATCTTGAAGTACGTCGATCCGCCGGCTTCCGGATCGGTGGCCCGATCGGGGGCGGTGTAGCCGGTGGCGGTCGAGCATCCCGACCCCGTGCAGCCGGTGTTCACCATGCTGTAGGCGATCCTGGCGCCGTTCGGCGAGATCGCGACCTGCCCGAGGTTGGTGAGCGAGCCCTTCAACGCTCGTGGCGTGAAGCGGTTGAGGAGGGTGCCGCCTTGGCGCATCCGAACGATCTGGCCCTCACGCCCTGCGGCGATGGTCCCGTCCTGGGCCATCGACGGCGAGAAGTACGGCCACGAAGATGTTCCATCCGCGGTGACCTGGCGTTGACCGCTGCCGTCTGGACGGGAGATCCAGACGTTGTGATCCTTGATGAACACCAGGGTGCCGGCGGATGCGGGCACCAGCCGGCCGGCCGTGTCGGCCGCAGTCGCTGGCTGCTGACCCATGACGGGGTACCCACCAGCCAATACCAGTGTCATCGCCGCCACGGCGGTGCGGGTTCGCTGAGCTGTCATCACTTCACCTGTCTGTACGTCGTTGCTCGGGCCGCGAGGCGGTCCGGGTTGTCAGTGGCCGATGACTCCGGCCGGGTCGTGGTGCTCGCGCACGTGCTCCAGTCGCTCGCGCACCCCGGCCGGCCACGCGCCGTCGAGCGCGGTCGGCTGATTCAAGGAGCCGACGAAGTTGGGCTGGAAGCCGCCACTCGCCCACGGCGCCATCGCTGTCGCGAGCGCAGCGACAGCCGTCGGCACCGGCCCGGCGAACAACTCCGGCACCGGGGCGCTGACCACGAACAGCCCGTACGCCGCGTCCCGGCCGAGCACCGAGTCCGGGCGCTGCGGCGCCCGGGCCAGGCGGCCGCCCAGGCGTCGTACCTCGACCACGGCGAGCGGGACCTCGACCTGCGGACCGGCCACCGCGAGCAGGGCCGCGGCGGCAGCGGGGTCGAAGTCGCGCAGCAGGGCCCCGGCCTCCAACGCCGGCATCGGCTGGTCCGGGTCGGCGTGGATGGCGCCGAGGGCGGCGACCGGCAGCTCGGCGACGGTGTCGACGATCGGGTCGGCCAGCTTGCGCAGCGGCTCGACCAGGGCGGCAGCGAGCTGCGCGTCGCCCACCACCGCGAGGCGCAGGTGCACGACGAACCGCCCGCGCAACGGCGTGGGGACCGTGTCGAGATCCGGCAGGCGCATCAGCGCCGCCGAGGTGTTCACCTGGTCCGGCACGAGCGCGGACCACACGGCCCACTCGGTCAGCACCCGCTCGGCATCGGCGGCGTCGAAGAAGAGGCCGCCGCCGTACACCGTGGCGAGCTCGACCAGGCCGAGCTCGACGGAGGTGACCACGCCCGGCAGGTGCTTGCCGCCGAGCAACGCGGCGAACAGGTCCGGGTGACTCGTCGCCGAGACCGTGAGGAGCTCGCCACGGCCGGTGACGATCTCAGCGGAGCGCACGAAGTCGCTCGCCCACCCGAAGCTGCGGCCGAGCGGGCTGAGCCCGCCGCCGAGCAGGTAGCCGACCGCGCCGACGCCGGGCGCCGAGCCGGCCAGGGGCGCCAGTCCGTGAGGTGCCGCGGCGGCCAGGACGTCGGCCCAGGTGGCGCCGGCACCGATCCGCGCCACCTGCATCCCGGCGTCGACGACCACCCCTGCGAGACGACGGGTCAGCAGTGCGACACCGCCCTCGATGGCGTGGGTCCAGCCGTGGCCGGTGCCGACCGGGTAGACCCGCTCGCCGCGGGCGGCCGCGTCGCGGACGACCCGGACCGCCTCCTCGGCGCTGCGGGGCTCGACGACCTGGAGCGGGAGGTGGGGATGAGCGAGGTTGAACACGGGGACTGCTCCAGCCATGGGCTTCCTTCGAGTCGGGGTGCGTCCAGCGTCCGGGGACACGCTGGAGTCCGACTGGGAGAGGACTGGAGACCGGCAGGGTCAACGGCGTGGGACGCACATCGATCCGGCCCTCTCGGCCTAGGCTGGCTCCATGGTCGCCCGCCAGGAGATGAACCAGGGGTCCGGCGCGGCCGGCACTCCCCCCGAGTTCACCGCTGCCGTCGCGGGCCTGCGTGCGGCCTCGTTCCGCCCCGAGGTGTTCTGCGAGGAGATGCCGGCACCGCAGCGGATCGCGCCGTACGCCGCCGCGCTGTCCGCCGACGTCACGGTCGACGACGAGGAGGTCGCCACCGGGCGGCTGGTCCTGCTCCACGACCCCGCCGGCAACGACGCGTGGGAGGGCACCTTCCGGTGCGTCGCCTACTGCCGCGCCGAGATCGACCACGACCTCGCGACCGACCCGCTGCTGACCGACGTCGGCTGGACCTGGCTGACCGACGCGCTCGAGGCCCACGGTGCCGCCCACGTCGCGGTCTCCGGCACCGTCACCAAGGTCGTGAGCGAGAGCTACGGCTCGATGGCCGACGAGCCGGGCAGCGCGCAGCTGGAGATCCGCGCGTCGTGGACGCCCGTCGACCCGGCCGACATCGCCACCCACGCCGAGGCGTGGGGCGAGCTCCTGTGCACCGCCGGCGGACTCGAGCCGGTGCCCGACGGGATCGCGGTCATGCCGTCGCGGCGCGGCCAGCGGGGCGGCGCCGGCTGATGACCAAGCAGCCGACCGAGAAGTCGACCGACGAGACGACCGACCAGGCCGCGCCCGAGGAGCAGCCGGTCGAGCTGCTGACCCTCGCCGGGGGTCTGCCGCCGGTCATCGACACCCCCGAGGCGCTGGCCGCCTACTGCGACCTGGTCGCGGCCGGGACCGGCCCGGTGGCGATCGACGCCGAGCGCGCGTCGGGCTACCGCTACTCGAACCGCGCCTACCTCATCCAGGTCAAGCGGGCCGGCGCCGGCATCGGCCTGATCGACCCGATCCCGTTCGGCGAGCTGTCCCCGCTCGCCGAGGCCATCGGCGACGCGGAGTGGATCCTGCACGCCGCCACCCAGGACCTCCCCTGCCTCGCCGAGGTCGGGCTGCGCCCGGTCGCCCTGTTCGACACCGAGCTGGCCGGCCGCCTCCTCAACTACCCGCGGGTCGGGCTCGCGACCCTGGTCGAGACCCTGCTCGAGCGACGCCTGCGCAAGGAGCACTCCGCCGTCGACTGGTCGACGCGGCCGCTGCCCGAGCCCTGGCTGGAGTACGCCGCCCTCGACGTCGAGGTGCTCGTCGAGCTGCGCGACCTGCTGGCGGCGCAGCTCGAGGAGGCCGGCAAGGCCGACTGGGCCCGCCAGGAGTTCGAGCACGTGCGCGGCTTCGAGCCGGCGATCCGCGTCGATGCGTGGCGGCGCACCTCCGGGCTGCACAAGGTCCGCGGCCGCCGTACCCTGGGCGCGGTGCGGGCCCTGTGGGAGACCCGCGACGCCATCGCCCGCGAGCGCGACGTGACGCCGGGACGGCTGATCCCCGACGCGGCGATCGTCGCCGCGGCGACCGCGATGCCGACCAGCCGGGGTGCGCTGCTCGGCACCTCGGGCTTCCACGGCCGCGGCGCCGCCCGGCACTCCCGCGAGTGGTTGGCCGCGCTCCAGGCGGCCGCGGAGCTGCCGGAGAACGAGCTGCCGACCCGGGTCACCCACGGCGACGGGCCGCCCGCGCCGCGCACCTGGGCCGACAAGGACCCCGTCGCCGCACGGCGGCTCGAGCTCGCCCGGGCCGCGGTCTCCGCGCTGGCCGAGGAGCACTCGGTCCCGCTGGAGAACCTGCTCACCCCCGACACCCTGCGCCGGGTGATGTGGTCACCGCCGGGCACCCGCGACCCGGTCGACCTGCTCGAAGCGGTCATCGACCAGCTCCGTGCGCTCGGCGCGCGCAGCTGGCAGATCGGGCTGACCGCGTCGGCACTGAGCCGGGCCGTCCTCGAGGCCGAGGACGGTACGGCCCGCCCGAGGAGGAGGCGTCAGGGCGTGGCGGAGGCCGACCCCGACGGGGCACCGGACGCCGAGCCGGACGCCACGTCCGACGGCGTCTCCGACGGCGCGACGTAGTCCGGGTCGAGCAGGCTGCGCGACTTCTCGTCGATCGCCTTCAGCGACTCCTGGAGGTCGGCGATGTCCGGCGTCGTCAGCAGCGTCTCGATGTCCGGGTCGACCAGCTGGCGCAGCTCGCGGCCCTGGGCCATCAACGGCGGCAGCACGATCGTGCGCATCACCGCGTTGAAGACCGCCGAGTGCTCGGGCGCCATCCCGGGCTGGAGGAAGTCGTTGGAGAACGCGACGGTCAGCTTGGCCGGCTGGACGTACCCGGTCTCCGCGACCCGCGCCAGCGCCTCGTCGCTCACCAGGTAGCTGAGCACGTTGGCCGCCGCCTCGTTGCGCTCCGGACGGGCCGGCGCGATGCAGATCCCGTTCAGGTCGGCGACGGTCTGGGCCGAGCCGAGCGACGGCATCGGCAGCACGTCGAAGCTCAGCCCCTCGACGCTGCGCAGCTCCGGCGTCATCTGGCGGAAGCCGGCGATCATCGCCAGCTTGCCGCGCTTGAACCAGTCCACCGCCGGCCGCCGCGCCAGCTGCTTGGCGCTCAGGGTCAGCCGCGGGTCGCGGAGCAGCTCGAGGGTACGGCGCAGCGCGTCGGTCGAGCCGTCCTCGCCCAGGGCGAGGCTGGTGGGGTTGGTGTCGTCGTCGAACAGCGTGCCGCCACCGGAGTAGACGAACGGCGCGAGCCCGGGCAGGGTCGGTTCGATGTAGATGCCCCGCGTGTTGCGCCGCGGCCGGCTCGCGAACTCCGCCGCCGCCCGGAACTCCGCGAAGTTCCAGCCGCTGTGGTCGTCGTTCGGCACCGGGAGGCCCTCGGCGTCCATCGCGGCGAAGTCGACGAGGGCGGTGTTGTAGTAGATGACCATCGGCGAGGCGGCGTACGGCATGCACTGCAGGTCGTCGTCGAACGAGAACGCCGAGACCGCGTCGCGCGACCAGTCGTCGCCGATCGGGATCTCGCGCTCGTTGACCAGGTCGAGGAGCGGCACGTTGCGCTTCTCGGCGGCGGCCTGGGCGAGGTCCCCACGCGGGAGCAGGTAGAGGTCGGGCTTGGCCCCGCCGCTGCGGATCGCGTCGAGCATCGCGTCGGCGTCCGGCCAGGACACGACCGACACGTTGGTGTCCTTGCTGGAGGCGTTGTAGTCGTCGACGACGCTCTGGTAGGCCGCGATCTCGGGCGCCGTGCCCCACACCGCGAGCTGCAGCTCGGTCACCGGCCGGGCGGTCGGCTTGTCCACGTGCGGGGAGCGCTTCTGCTCGGTGCCGCTCGCGAGGGCGATCATGCCCACGAGGACCACCAGAGCGACCCCGACCACGACTGCACCCGTCCGCCACGTGAACCGACCCACGGCGGCAACCCTACCGGCCGGTCACAGGCCGACCGTCACGGCCGCGGTCCTAGGGTGGTGGGGTGTCCGAGCACCGTCGTCACCACCGTCCCGCGCCGCGGGAGGCTGCCTTCTTCGACGAGTACGTCGGCGCCGCCGACCCCGCGCTGCTCGCCGAGGCCGCCGAACGGGCCGCTGCGCTCCTGGTCCGCGGCGCCCACACCAGTGACGACGCCGGGGTCGCCGAGCGACTGGTCCACCTCGCCGACACCGAGGGCATCGAGGCGATCGCCGAGGTCTGGTCGCAGGCTCCCGCCGACACCCTCGCCGGCTGCCTGTGGCGCCTCTACCTGCTCCGTTCCTGGGTGTACGCCGACCCGGCCGGCGTCGCGCGCCAGTTCGAGGCGGGCCGCAGCCGGGCCGAGTTCGCCCGCGTGGTCGCCGGCGTCGCCGACCCGCCCGGCCCCGACGAGCTGCGCGCCATCGTCGACGAGGTGCTCCGCGGCATCGCCGAGGGCGAGTTCGCCGACGTCCTGCTCCGCGCCTCCGCCTTCGCCCGGGTCGTCGCCGCCGGTCGCGCCACCCTGCACGAGGTGCCCGCCACCGACATCCGCCGCATGCTCGAGCTCGCCGAGCAGCTCGAAGCGGCCGGCCACCTGGAGCTCCTGCACCGCTTGGCGTGAGGACTGGATCCGAGGCCGTAGACTGAGGACTCGAGCACGCCGGGCCGCGGCAGCCCCGGGTCCCAAATTCAGCCGCTACGAGCGGCCCTGCGCCGTGAGGCGCTCCCGGTCCGGCGTGCTCGACCTCCCGGCGGCGGCCCGTCGCTAGCGCACGACGACGCGACAGCTGGTGCTCGACGCGCTCACGGTCGGGGAGCCGAGGAAGCGGATCTTCAGCTTGTGCCTGCCCTTCGTCAGCTTCTTGGTCGTCAGGATCACGGAAGTCGCGCCGGCGGGAAGGGTCCCCTGCGCGACCACCCTGCGTCCGTCGCGGATCTCGATGCGTCCCGACGCGGGACGTGACGCGGAGACGACGACCTTGGCCCTCACCCGCCGCTTCGCCACCTTCACGGAGCCCACCTTCACGGTCGAGCCCACCGCCTGGGAGTGGCTGGACACCCGGACGGGGGGATCGACGAGGTAGCTGAGCGTCCTGCTGACCGACGGGGCCTGGGTCGCCGTACCGGTGTAGCGCGCCGACACCTGGTAGGTGCCCACCTTGTCCGTCGGCATGGTCATCCGCGCGGTGCCCTCCTCGTCGACGGCGACCTCCTCGCCGATCTGCGCGCCATCGAGGTAGAACGCGACCTTGCCATCGGCCGGGTCGACGCTCTCGTAGACGTCGACGGTCGCGATCGCCTCGATGGGGTAGGCGTTCGGAGACCCGGGAGGCCAGGTCCGCCACCCGCTCAGCACCAGACCGGTCACGGTCTCGAAGGCGGCGGTGCTCACCCGGACAGTCGGGTTGGCGGCCGGGGCCGGCGTGGCGGTCGAGACACTGGCCAGAGTCGTGGCCAGTGACACCGCAAGGGCGGCGGTCCCCCGCAGGACGACGCTTCGACGACGGGGCCGGGAGCTCATCGCACCCTCACCCGGTAGGTCCGGCTCGCCCCGGCCACCGTCGGCGAGCCCAGAAAGCGCACGGTCAGCCTGCGCTTGCCCGGCTTCAGCCTCTTGGTCGTCAGCGTGATCGACGTCGAGGCGGAACTCAGCACCCCTCGGGCGACGACGCGCCTGCCGGACCGGATCTCGACCACTCCGTCGGCGGGCGCCATCGACGACGCCGACGACACCGCGATCTTCGCCTTCACGCGGTGCTTGGCCACGCTCTTGAAGCTCCCCGTGACGCTCGATGGGGACATGACCGGCGGGGTCGGGCTGCCCGGATCGGAGGGTCCCGGGGTCACGGTGAGTGTGAGCCTGGCGTGCGACGCACGGACGTTCACGTCGCCCGAGTAGTCCAGCGTGAGGTCATGTGTTCCGACCGGCAGCACGATGGTCCCGTGTCCGGCCACGAGTGTCACGGTGCCCAGGAGCGTGGACCCCTCCGTCACCGCGACGGACCCGCTCGGCTTCACCACCGAGCCGGACGCGACCACATCGACGGATGCCTCGGCGCCGGCGACGACAGTGTCCGGCGTCACCGAGATCGTCGACGATGCCTGCCCGACCGTCAGCATCCGTGCGGGGCTGAGCGAGCCGTCGTGGGTCGCACTCCCGAGATAGCGCGCGGTCACCGAGCGCTGCCCGACGGCTCCGGGTGCGAGTGGGAGACGTGCGCTCGCGTCGGCCCCTACGGGGGATCGGCCGACCTCGTTGCCGTCCACGTAGAAGGCCACCTGACCGGTCGGACGTGCCGCCGCGCCCGTGACCGCGACGCTAGCGGTGGCAAGGACCTCGTCGCCCCCGACAGTGGCGGTGCCCCGATCCAGCTGGAGCGAGGTGGTCGTCGGGATCGCAGTGCTACCGGGCTCCTTGATCTGGATCATGGTGCGCGATACCGCCGACTCGGCGGTGATCGCGTCACCGGTGTTCGAGACCTGGATCTCCCAGGTGCCGGTGTGAGTGGCCGCGAACTGCCCGAGGTCGAACCGGACCGACTGATTGCCGCCCGGGTACGCCCGCCCGGGCTCGATGACGACGGGTTCGCCGCCGTCGGTGGGTTGCGCCACGACCTTGATCGCGCCGTGCGGTGACTCCCTCAGGATGAAGGTGGTGCTGGCGCGCACGGCGGCGTTCATGGTCAGGGGCTCGCCCTGCGTCAGCACGGTCGCCGAGAAGGTCGCGTCGACCACGTTCGGGATCCGCTCGACGACCAGGTCGCCCACGAAGCTGCCCGTGCCGGGAGCGGTGGGCGCGTAGAACCCGTCGCCGGCGTACTCGATCTCCACGAAGTGGGTGCCGGGCCGAAGGTGGTCGTCGACCGACTCCACCAGCGTTCGTCCGTTCTCGTCGATCATGCCCCCGCCGACGAACCGCTGGGTACTCGTGTGCAGGGCGATCATCGTGCCGGCGGTCGGCCGCACCGCGCTCGGTGCGTCGGCCGCGAGCTCGACCGGCAGGAAGGCGCTGTACGGCACCGTCGTGCTCGACAGCCGCACCGTGCCCGTGATGAGCTGCGGCACGAACCGCTCGTAGGCGGTGCCACCCAACGTGCCGTCGCCGGCTGCCACGTCGACCCGGTACGACGTGCCGACCTTCAGACCCGTGGTCGGGATCTGGAACTGGGCCGGGAGCTCCTTGGTCTCGAGCTCGATGCCGTTCATCGACACGGTCCCGGCGATGGGGTCACCCGTTCCCCCGGACACCCTCACGTTGAGCAGCAGCGGGTCCCCGTACCTGGGGTCGGCGACCTTCGTCGCGCTGACCTTCAAGGGCGGTGCGGCCGGCGCGACGGCCGGCGGGCCGGCGTTCGCTCCCTCCACGCCGAGGGCGGCCGGCAGACCGGCCAGGCCTGCGAGCAGCGTCGCGACCAGCGCTGCGCGGACTCCGGGTCGTGCGATACGACCACGCGACGTCCGTACGGCCCGCGCTCGGCGGGAGTCGTCGGACCTGGATGGTGTTCTGGGCTCTCTCACGTCGGCACCCTGACCGGGGCCGTTGGAGACCGGCTTGAGACCGACTGGAGCCCGGGTGAGCTCTCAGAGTGCGTCGAGGGCCTTGCGGATCCGTACGTCGGAGACCGGGCCGTCGGTGCCGAGCTGCTGGGCCCACAGCGAGACCCGGTACTCCTCGAGCATCCAGCGGATCGCCCGCAGCCCGGCGCCGGCCGGGCGGGCGTCGGGGAGCGCGGCGACCCGGGCCAGGTAGGCGTCCTGGAGCGGGTGGAGGACGTCCATCCGCTGCCGGTCCTTGGTGAGGGCGGCGGGGCCGCCGGTCTCGAGGGCCGTGCGACGCTCGCGCATCGCCGCCAGCCAGGTCCGGTAGCGCCGCAGCCGGGCGGCCCCGGCCTCCCCCACGAACCCGTCGTGCACGAGCCGGGCGAGCTGTCCCTGGAGGTCGGTGAGCGCGGGGAGCATCGGCAGGTCGGCGCGGCCGGTGAGCAGCCGGTCGACCTCGCGCCAGGTCGCCAGCACCCGCAGCAGCTCGGCGAGCACCTCACGCACGCCCGCGGCGGCGCTCGGGCGCAGGGCGGCCAGCAGGTCGTCGTACTCCTGCCGGGTGCGGACGGGCGGCCGGGCGTCGACGGCGTCGACCACCACCGCGCGCAGGCAGTCGGCGAGGATCGCGGGCACGCCGGCGTACGGCGTGCCGGCGAGACCGAGCTTCTCGGCGTTGCCGAGGCGCTCGACCACGCCGTCGAGGGGGCGTGCGCCGAGGGCGAGCAGGGCCAGGCGGACCACGCCGAGCCGGTGCCGGGCGTCGCGCTCGTCGGCGGAGCCGAACACCTGCAGGCCGACGGTGGCGCCCTCGTCGACCAAGCCGGGGAACGCCTCGACCTCGTGGCCGGCGCGGGTCCAGGTGGCCGTTGCCGGGATGTCGTCGAAGACCCAGGTGGTCTCGCCGCTGCGGGCGACGCCGGAGTCGGACGCGACCTCGGCCAGCGCCCGGTCGAACTGCGGCTGGAGCGGCGCCTTGAGCTCGGCCAGCGACTTGCCGCTCCCCTGCACCGACCCGTCCTCGTCGACGACCCGGTAGCTGGGCTTGAGGTGCTCCGGCAACGACGCGAGGTCCCAGGCGTCGCGCGGGACGTGGACGCCGGTCGTCGAGCGGAGGTAGCGCTCGAGCGCGGTCAGCAGCGCCTCCTCCCCCGCGGGTACGGCGGCCAGGAACGCGCGGGCCGTGTTGGGGGCCGGCACGAAGCTGACCCGCAACGCCTTCGGGAGGCTGCGGATCAGCTCGGTCACCAGCTCCTCGCGCAGGCCCGGGACGATCCAGGAGAAGTCGTCGTCGTCGACCCGGTTGAGTGTGGCGACGGGGATGTCGATGGTGAGTCCGTCGTCCTTCGCGCCCGGCTCGAAGTGGTAGCTGATCGGGAAGGTCAGCCCTCCCGTCACCGACCACTGCTCGGGGTAGTCCGCCTCACGGACCTCCTCGGCCGTGTCGTGGGTGAGCATCGCCGGGTCGAAGGTGAGCAGCTCCGGCTGGCTGCGCCGGGCGTCCTTCCACCAGCGGTCGAAGTGCGCGCCGCTGACGATCCCCTCGGGGACGCGGGCGTCGTAGAAGTCGAACAGGGTGTGCTCGTCGACGACGAGGTCGCGACGCCGGGCGCGGTGCTCGAGCTCCTCGGCCTCGGCGAGCAGCCGGCGGTTCTGGGCGAAGAAGCGGTGCCGGGTGTCCCACTCGCCGTAGACGAGGGCGTGGCGGATGAAGATCTCGCGCGACAGCTCGGGGTCGACCTTGCCGTAGGACACGGCGCGGTCGACGGCCAGCGGTACGCCGTACAGGGTGACCCGCTCGCGCGCCATGACGGCCTGGCGCTTGCGGGACCAGCTCGGCTCGGAGTAGGTGCGCTTGACCAGGTGGGCGCCGAGACGCTCGGCCCAGCGCGGGTCGATCGCGGCGTTCTGGCGGGCCCACAGCCGGCCGGTCTCGACCAGCTCGCCGGCCATCACGAAGGGCGGGTTCTTCCGGGCCAGCCCGGAGCCGGGGAAGATCGCGAACTTCGCGCCCCGGGCGCCGAGGTACTCGCGCGGGCCGGGCCGCCGGTTGTCCTTGCGCGCTCCCGGCTTGGGCGTCTCGCGCTCCTCGAGCACGCCGACGTGGGACAGCAGGCCCGACAGCAGGGCCTGGTGGATGCCGTCGGCGTCCGGGGTCTCGCTGGGCGCCTCGAGCCGGACGCCCATCTCCTTGGTGACCTGACGCAGCTGGGCGACGAACTCCTGCCACTCGCGCACGCGCAGGTAGTTGAGGTGCTCGCGCTTGCACATCCGGCGGAAGGCGCTGCCGGACAGCTCCTTCTGCTGCTGGCGCAGGTGGTGCCAGAGGTTGAGCCAGGTGAGGAAGTCAGAGCCCTCGGCCTTGAACCGGGCGTGCAGCTGGTCGGCCTGCGCGCGCTCGGTGGGACGGTCGGCGCCGGGGCGCTCGCGCGGGTCCTGCAGCGAGAGGGCCGCGACGATGACGAGCACGTCGCGCACACAGCCGAGCCGCTCGGCCTCGAGCAGCATCCGGCCCAGCCGCGGGTCGATGGGCAGCCGGGCGAGGCGGCGGCCGATCTTGGTCAGCTCACCCTGGCGGGCACCGGAGGTGACCGCCCCGAGCTCCTCGAGCAGCTGGGTGCCGGCCTGGACGTTGCGCCGGTCGGGCGGCTCGACGAACGGGAACCGCTCGATGTCGCCGAGCCCGAGCGAGGTCATCTGCAGGATGACGGAGGCCAGGTTGGTGCGCAGGATCTCCGGGTCGGTGAACTCGGGCCGCGCCTCGAAGTCCTCCTCGGCGTACAGGCGGATCGCGATGCCGGCCGCGACCCGGCCGCAGCGCCCGGAGCGTTGGTTGGCGGAGGCCTGGCTGATCGGCTCGATCGGCAGGCGCTGGACCTTGGTGCGCGCGGAGTAGCGGGAGATGCGGGCGACGCCGGTGTCGACGACGTAGCGGATGCCGGGGACGGTCAGCGAGGTCTCGGCGACGTTGGTGGCCAGGACCACCCGACGCCGGGAGCCCTTCGCGGGCGCGAAGACGCGGTGCTGCTCGGCGGCGGAGAGGCGCGAGAAGAGGGGCAGGACGTCGACGCCGCGGATGCCCTCGCCGAGCGGGGCGAGCGCCTCGGCGGTGTCGCGGATCTCGCGCTCGCCGGGCAGGAACACCAGGATGTCGCCGGGGCCCTCGGCGGAGAGCTCCTTGACCGCGTCGACGATGGCCTCGGTCTGGTCCCGGACGATCGGCTCGCCGTCCTCGTCCTTCTCGAGCTCGGTCCCTGAGGAGGCGAGGGACGACCCGTCCCGAAGGGCCATCAGCGGGCGGTAGCGGACCTCGACCGGGTAGGTACGCCCCGAGACCTCGATGATCGGCGCACGCACGGGGGGCTTCGCCCCCCGTGGCCCCCCCGAAAGCACCGCGTGGCCGGCCTCGTTCAAGGCGAAGTGCTCGGCGAAGCGCTCGGGGTCGATGGTCGCCGAGGTGATGACCAGCTTGAGGTCGGGGCGCTTCGGCAGCAGCTGGCGCAGGTAGCCGAGCAGGAAGTCGATGTTGAGGCTGCGCTCGTGCGCCTCGTCGATGATGATCGTGTCGTAGCGGCGCAGCAGCCGGTCGCGCTGCAGCTCGGCGAGCAGGATGCCGTCGGTCATCAGCTTGACCCGGCTCTGCCTCGAGGTCTTGTCGGTGAACCGGACCTGGTAGCCGACCAGGTCGCCGAGCTCGGTCCCCAGCTCGGAGGCGATCCGCTCCGCCACCGACCGCGCAGCGATCCGCCGCGGCTGGGTGTGCCCGATCATCCGCGGCCGGCCGTCCTCGCCGGGCGCCCCACGCCCCAGCTCGAGGCAGATCTTCGGCAGCTGGGTGGTCTTCCCGGAGCCGGTCTCGCCCGCGACGATCACGACCTGGTGGTCGCGGATCGCGGCGGCGATGTCCTCGCGTCGGGCGCTGACCGGGAGGTCGGGCGGGTAGGTGATCTTCACAGCGCGCCCATTATGGCCGGGGTTGGGTGGGTGAGAGTGATCCAGAGGTCACTCTCACCCACCCGACTCCCGCGTCAGAGAGCCTCCACGTTGCGGACCAGCGCCTCGCTGGAGTGCTTGACCGCGATGCCGACGACCGGCTTGACCGCGCCGGCGATCGCCTTGCCGGCCGGGCCGCCGGGCAGGGTGTAGGAGATCCAGGCGTCGACCCGGGTGCGGTCGCCGCCGAGGTCGGTGAAGGTCCAGCGCTGGGTGTTCTCGACACCCTTGACGGAGGTCAGCTCGAGGAGCCGGTCCTGCTCCCAGGCGGTGCACCGGATCCGAGCCTTGAGGTGGACGCCGACCTTCATCACGCCGTCGTACTGCGCTCCGACGCCGCGGAGCTGGTCGGTGACCGGCTCGATCTTCGCCAGGCCGTACATCCAGTCCTTGGTGCAGGTGAAGTCGTCGACGTACGCGAACACCTTGCTGATCGGCGCCGCGATCTCGACGCTGTGCTCCACCACGTTGGTCACGGCGGAAGTGTGACACGCAGTCACAGGTTCAGCGGGGAGGGGGCAGCGCGTCGGTCGCCTCGAGCTGGCCCATGCCGGTGACCATGAGCAGGTCGGCGACGATCGCACGCAGCTGGGCGAGGATCGCCTCGGCGGTGAGGATGTCGGTGCGCTCGACCCGGCCGGTGGCCGCGCCCACGGCCAGGACGTCGTCCCGGGCCGCCAGGGCCATCCGGTCGGCGCGCAGCTCGCCGGCGATGGCGTCGGCCGCGGCGGCGAGGTCGGCGGTCAGCCCGATGTAGGAGGCAGGCACGGGCAGCCGGCGGTAGGCAGTGATCGTGGCATGGCGCACCAGCACCCGGGTGCTGCGCAGCGCCCGGTCGAGCGGGTCGACCAGCTCGGCCATCCGCCGCAGCGGCTCGCGGTGCCGGAGCCGGAACGGCGAGGAGCTGACGACGGCCATCCCCTCCTCGGCGGCGGCCTGCAGCTCACGGGTCAGCCGGTCAGTGGACCGGGCGTCGGCGAGCAGCTCGAGCGCCGGCGTGACCTCCCCGTCGACCATCACGTCGGCCGCGGCGCGCAGCAGCTCGGCGATCTTGTCGGCGACCGCGGAGGCCTGCTCGCGGGGCCGCCGCAGCGGGGCCGCCGGGACCGCCATCGCCGCGAGCAGCGCGACACCTCCCCCGACGAGCGCGTCGGTCCAGCGCAGGAAGGAGCCTTCCGCGCCGGGCAGCAGCACGGTGACGACGATCGACTGCACCGCGGCCTGGGAGACGAACATGATGCCGGCGTCGAGGAGCAGCGCGAGCGACATGGAGAGGAACACGATCAGCGCGAGCTGCCAGCCCCCCGAGCCGATGCCCGCGACCAGGACGTCGGCCATGAAGACACCGATCGCCACGCCGAGCATGACCTCGACGACGCGGCGCAGCCGCTGGCCGTACGACGTGCCGAGGCACAGCACCGCCGCGATCGGGGCGAAGAACGGCAGGTCGTGACCGAGCAGGTCGTGCGCGACGAACCAGGCCAGACCGGCCGCGACCGAGCACTGCGCGACGACCCACACCTTGTCGCGCCACCGGTTGAGGCGGCCGCGCAGCGACAGGCGGCTGCGCGACCACATCCGGTCCAGGACTCCGTCGCCCACCGCCTCCACACGGCAACCCTAGTGGCGTCCACGCTGAGTTCGTCGAGTAGTCGCCGGAGCGAGGAACGAGCGCAGGCGACGTATCGAGACACCTCACCGACGTCTCGATACGCCCGACCGCTCGTCCCTCGCAATCGGGCTACTCGACGACCTCCGGGGCGGCGTCAGACCGCCTTGGCGGGCAGGACCCTCTTGGAAACCAGCGCGACGACGTCCTCGTAGCGCGAGCCGGTGAACTTCGCGAAGTTGTGCAGCGCGTGGGCGTCGAGGCCGACGAGGACCCGCGCCTGGTTCTTCACGATGCCCTTGACGATGATCTCGGCGGCCCGCTCGGGGGTCATCTTCGCGAGCTTCTCGTCGAACAGCTTCGCCGTGGCGGCCTGGTCCTCCTTGGCGGAGACGCGGGCGCTGCGAGCGATCGCGGTCTTGATGCCACCGGGGTGCACCGACGTGACGCCGACGTTGTGGCCGGCGATGAGCATCTCCTCGCGCAGCGCCTCGGTGAAGCCGCGGACCGCGAACTTGGTGGCGTTGTAGGCGCTCTGGCCGGGCATCGCGACCAGCCCGAAGAGCGAGGACAGGTTGACGACGTGGCCCTCGCCGGAGGCGATCAGGTGGGGCAGGAACTCCTTGGTGCCGTGCACGACGCCCCAGAAGTTGATCCCGACGATCCAGTCCATGTCCTTGTAGTCGAGGTCGACCACGTCACCGGCCAGCGCGACGCCGGCGTTGTTGATGACGACGTTGACCTGGCCGAAGTGCTCGGCCACACCGGCGGCGTACGACGCGAACGCCTCGCGGTCGGCGACGTCGAGCCGCGCGGTCTGCACGTCGGGCGAGCCCGCCTTCGAGGCGAGCCCGGCGGTCTCGGCGAGCCCGGCCTCGTTGACGTCGGACAGCGCCAGGCGCGCGCCCTTGCCGGCCAGGTTCACGGCCAGCGCGCGGCCGATGCCCGAGCCGGCGCCGGTGATGACGACGACCTTGTTGCTGAGGTTCTTCACGCGTTGACTGCCTCTCGCTGGTGGGAGACCTCGACGTCGTAGCGGTCGAGGTCGAACGTGCTCAGGTGCTGCCGGAACGTGAACGTCTGTCCCGGCCAGAGCGTGGTGTTGTTGCCGAACTTGTCGAGGTACCAGCTGGCGCAGCCGCCGGTCTGCCACACGGTCGGCTTCATCTTGCGGCGGATCTCAGCGGTCCACGCGTCCTGCGCGGCCCGGGTCGGCTCCACGGCGGCGAGGCCCTCGCGGCGCATCGCCTTGGCGGCCTCGACGACGTACCTCACCTGGGACTCGATGATGAAGATCATGCTGGAGTGGCCCAGCGCCGTGTTGGGGCCGACGATCTGGAACAGGTTGGGGAAGCCGTGGAAGGTCGTCCCCTTGTACGCCGCCATGCCGCTCTCGTCCCACAGCTCGGCGAGCGTGCGGCCCTCGCGGCCGGTGATGTGCCGCGCGATCGGGGGCTCGGTCACGTAGAAGCCGGTGGCCACGACGAGGACGTCGATCGGCCGCTCCACGCCGTCGGCGGTGACGATCGCGTTGCCGGTGATCTTGGCGATCGGATCGGTCACCAGGTCGACGTTGTCGGCGTCGAGGGCGGGGTACCACTTGTTGGAGATCAGGATCCGCTTGCAGCCGGCGCGGTACGACGGCGTGACCTTCGCGCGCAGCTCGGGGTCGGAGATGCCCTTGGCGATGTTCTTCTTGCCCTGCAGCTCGACCGCGCGCATCACCTGCGGGAACTTCGCGAAGGCGGGCACGCGGGACTCGAGGGTGGCGTAGACGAGGGCGCGCAGGGCGCGCTGGGCGCCGGGGACCCGCTTGAACACGGTCTTCTCGAAGGCGGTGAACGAGCGCTCGTTGCGCGGGATGATCCAGTTGGGCGTGCGCTGGTAGACGTCCATGTGGCCGACCACCTTCTGCAGCTCGGGCACGAGCTGGATGGCCGAGGCGCCGGTGCCGATGACGGCGACCCGCTTGCCGGTGAGGTCGACGTCGTGGTTCCAGCGGGCGGAGTGGAAGATCTCGCCCTGGAAGGTGTCGATGCCCTCGATCTCGGGGAGCCGGGGCTCGGAGAGGCCGCCGGCGCCGGCGATGACGGTGCGGGCGGCGTACTCCTTCGCGCCACTGGGTCCCTCGGTGCGCACGATCCAGCGCTGGGCCTCCTCGTCCCACCGCGCGTCGAGGACGGCGGTGTCGAAGACGAAGCGGTCGAGCGTGCCGGAGTCCTCGGCGACCTTGCGGGTGTACTCCCAGATCTCGCGTTGCGGCGAGTAGACCTTGGACCACTCGGGGTTGAGCGCGAAGGAGTAGGAGTAGAGCTGGCTCGGGACGTCGCACTCCGCACCCGGGTAGGTGTTGATGTGCCAGGTGCCACCGACGTCGCTGTCCTTCTCGATGACGACGAAGTCGCGCTCGGCGGCCTCGTCGAGCTTGATCGCGGCCGCGAGACCGGCGAAGCCGGCGCCGACGATGAGGTGGTCGACCAGGGTGCGACCTTCGCTTCGGGAGCTCATGGGACGACGCTATTGGCGCTATTGAACATCTGTCAATAGAATGTTCGGCGTGACGACCGCCACGCCCTCCCCCGCCCCGCGCACCCGGCTCTCACCGGCGCAGCGTCGTACCCAGCTGCTCGAGCTCGGCGTCCGCCTGCTCGCCACCCGCTCGCTCGACGAGCTCTCCATCGACCTGCTCGCCGAGCAGGCCGGCATCTCGCGGGGGCTGATGTACCACTACTTCGGCGGCAAGCAGGGCTTCTACGAGGCGGTCGTCCAGCACGCGGCCGACGACCTCTATGCCCGGACCGCGCCGCCCGACGAGGGCGAGCCGATGGAGCGGCTGCTCGCGTCGCTGGCCGGGTACGTCGACTACGTCGTCGGCAACCACGCCGGCTACCGCTCCCTGGTCAAGGGCGCGACCGCCGGCAACGACAACCTGCGCGCGATCTACGACACCACGTTCGCCGCGCTGGCCGAGCGGTTCTTCACCTCCGACCCCGGCGGGCTGGTCATCCCGGACACCCCGGCCGTGCGCCTGGTCATCCACGCCTGGCAGGCCATGGTCGAGGACCTGGTCCTCACCTGGTGCGACTCTCCCGCCGGCCTGTCCCGCGCGGACCTGCTGCAGGTGATCACCGCATCCCTGCCGGCCATCGTCGACACGCTGCCCGGGTGACGCAGCGAGCCGGGCCCCCACATGGGGACCCGGCTCGCGAGAAGGCGACGTGAGGTCAGGGCAGGTTCGCCACGTCGTCGCACTCGTCCTTGACCGCGTCGGTGAACGCCTTCTCGTCGCCCTTCTCGTCCTTGTTGTCCTCCGCCCACTTCAGCAGCGCGTCCGACGCCTTCTTCAGCTTGTCGGCGTCGCCCGACTCCGCCGCCTTCTGGGCGTCCTCGGCCAGCGCGCAGTACTCCTTGGCGAGCTTGCCCTCGTCGGCGCCACCGCACGCGGTGAGCGAGAAGGCAGCCGCAAGCACGATGCTGCCGAGGCCAAGGGTGGTCTTCTTCATGGTGTCTCCTGTAGTCAGGCGATGCGATCGCGAACGTGGCTTCCGGGCGCAGCGAAGTGCCGCCGCCCGGAACCGTGGGGAGCATCCCACCGACACGTCCGGCGAAACCTCACCAATGCACGCGGTGTCACTCCCGGTGTCACTCCCGCCGCTCGGCGGGCCGCGACCGGGCCCGCCGACGGGCGCGGGTCACGCCCACCAGGCGGGGGCCGGCCAACCGGGCCTCGACTCGGCGGGCCTCGCGCATGACCGGCTGGGCGACGTACTCGCCGAGGATCACGCCCGAGGCCAGGGCGATCGCGACCGAGGCGGCGGTGACCATGGCGAGCAGGCCCTGCGCTGCCTGCTGGCCGCCCTCCTCGCCGAGCAGGAACAGGCCGCGGTAGATCGACAGACCCGGCAGCAGCGGCACCACCGCGGAGACCACCACGACCAGCGGCGGCACCCGGAAGCGGCGCCCGACCGTGTAGCCGAACAGCCCGATCGCGAAGGCGGAGAGCCCGACGGCGAAGGTCCGGCCGGCCCCGGCCTCCGACATCAGCTCGGTGGCGGCCAACGACAGACCACCGAGGATGCCGACGGGCAGCAGCGTGCGCAGGGGGGCGTACGACGCGAACGCGAACGCCGCCGCGCCGATCGCCCCACCGACACCGACCGTGGTCACCCCGACCAGGTCGAAGCGCGGCAGGGTCAAGGTGGGGATCTCCAGGCCCACCGCGGCGCACAGCGCCAACCCTCCGCTGACACCGGCGATGATGCCGGCCGTGGCGAGCACCGCCTCGAGGATCCGCGCGCCGCCGGTGACGAAGAACCCGGAGAGCGCGTCTTGGACCGCGCCCATGAAGCCGATGCCGGCGAGCAGCATGATGATGTTGGCGGTGACGACCAGCGACGCGTTGAGGTGCACCCACGGCTCGGCGAGGCGGGTGCCGAGCGCGGCGAGCACCGTGGCGACCACGCCGCCGGCGACCTGTTGGTAGAAGCCGGGCAGCCGGCGCCGGGTCATCGTCAGCTGGAGCCGGTCGATGCAGATCGCCGCCAGCATCGCCACCAGGACCACGACCAGGTTGCCGCCCAGCTGGAGGCCCACGCCGCCGCACATCACGCCCCACGCGAGCGTCGCCGCCCAGCGCGGCCGCGCGTGCCCCGACGACACGATCTGCGCGAGCTGGGTGCGCGCGGACTCGAGGTCGCTCTCCCCCGCGACCACGGCGCGCACCATGTGGTCGACCAGGGTCAGGTGCTCGTAGTCGATCTCGCGCTGGGTCACCGCGCGCAGCTGTACGACGGGCGCCTCGTCCGGCCCCTGCTGGACGCTCATGGCCAGCGAGGTGAACGTGACGTCGACCTGCGTGTGGCGTACCCCGAGCGCCCGGGCGAGTGCCCGCATCGTGGCCACGACGTCGGGGGCGCCGGCCCCGGAGGACAACAGCACCTCCCCGACCTTGAGGCACAGGTCGAGCGTGCGGTGCAGGGTCCGCCGGTCGTCCATGGCGCCATGCTGTCAGGTCGGCGAGGCCCTACGCTGATCGCGTGCGCATCGACTTCCACGGCTCGCCCGAGCCGACGCTGGGGGTGGAGTGGGAGTTCGCGCTGGTCGACCGCCGTACCCGCGACCTCCGCAACGACGCCGCCCACCTGTTCGCGCGGGCCAAGCCGCGGATGCCTTCGCCGGACAAGCTCCACAAGGAGCTGCTGCAGAACACCGTCGAGGTGGTGACCGGCGTGTGCGGCACGGTCGGGGAGGCGATGGCCGACCTGCGCGACACGCTGCAGTACGTCGCGAGCGCGGCCGACGACCTCGACCTCGACCTGTACGGCGCCGGCACCCACCCCTTCGCGGACTGGACCGGCCAGCAGCTGACCGAGGGCCACCGGTACGCCGAGCTGATCAACCGCACCCAGTGGTGGGGCCGGCAGATGCTGATCTGGGGCGTGCACGTGCACGTCGGGCTCCCGGAGAAGGACCGTGTGCTGCCGGTCCTCAACGGCCTGCTCACCTACTACCCCCACCTGCAGGCGCTGTCGGCGTCCTCACCGATCTGGATGGGCGTCGACACCGGCTACGCGTCCAACCGGGCGCTGATGTTCCAGCAGCTGCCGACCGCGGGCCTGCCCTTCCAGTTCGACACCTGGGAGCAGTTCGAGCACTTCGCCGAGGACCAGCTGACGACCGGCGTGATCGACGAGCTCAGCGAGATCCGGTGGGACCTGCGCCCCGCGATCAAGCACGGCACCTTGGAGAACCGGATCTGTGACGGGGTCTCCACCCTGGAGGACATGCAGGGCCTGGTCGCGCTCATGCACTGCCTGGTGGTCTGGCTCGACGAGCGCGTCGCCGCCGGCGAGACGGTCACGACGATGCCGCCGTGGCACGTGCAGGAGAACAAGTGGCGCGCCGCGCGGTACGGCGTGGACGCGATCGTGATCCTCGACGCCGAGTCCCACGAGCGGCTGGTCACCGAGGACCTCGCCGACCTGGTGCCGCGGCTCGAGCCGGTCGCGGCCCGGCTGGGCTGCGAGACGGAGCTGGCCTCGGTGCTCGACATCGCGACCCGCGGGCCGTCGTACGTCCGCCAGCGCGCGGTCGCCGAGCGGACGGGCAACGACCTGGTCGCCGTCGTCGACTCCGTGGTGTCCGAGCTGAAGGCCGGCCTCTAGCCGGTCAGGAGCCGGGGAACTCGATCCGGCAGTCCGCGTCGTCGCAGGCCGGCGTCTCGGCCCAGACCGTCGCGCGCTCGAAGACGGCGCCGGTCGACGTCATCACCTGCACCCCGGTGAACTTCGACTCCCGGAGGGCCTTGACCACGAACACGACGTCCCCGTCGCCGTCCCCGTCGACGTCGCTGAGCGCGGCGCCCTGCAGGCTGCGCTGCCCGACGGTGCTGGTGCCGGTGAAGCCCGCGACCGCGCGGGGACGGCCGTCGGCGAGGTCGTAGACCCGGACCTCGATCTCCTCGGTGTACGCGCTGACCTGGACGGCGACCAGGCTGGTCGTGCCGTCGCCGGTGACGTCGCCGACGAGGTACGCGTCGGCGTACAGGTCGTCCTCGACGACCGCGCCGACCTCGAACTCCGTCCCGGTCGAGGTGAGCAGCGCGTAGCCCCGCTCGCCGGAGTAGTAGCCCGAGCGGTCCTCGTCCTTCACCCGCTCGGCCGGCAGCCGGGTCCACAGGTCGGCGTCGCCGTCGTGGTCGAAGTCGCCGCTGCGGATCTCGGTCGCGTCGATCGTCGCGTTGGTCAGCGACGCCCAGCGCACCGGGTCGGCGAACCCGCCGGTCCCGTCGCCGGCCAGCACGTCGATCTCGACGGTCCGGTCGTTCGGTCCGGCGACGGCCAGGTCGGCGGTGCCGTCGCCGTCGAAGTCGCCCGCCTGGACCAGGATCGTCGTACCCCCTCCGTCGAGCGCGGACATCGGCAGCCGGAAGGTCTGGTCCCCCGGGAACTCCGGGTCGGACGACGAGAGCCGCAGCTGGTCGGCCTCGTCGTCGAAGACCCAGCCGAGCTGTTCGTCGACCCCGTCGTCGTCCCAGTCGAGGGACAGCTCGTCGGGAACCACGGCGTCCTCGAGGGCGCGCTCGCTGGTCGTGAACACGGTGCCGTTGCTGCTGGCGGTGACCCGCGAGGTGCGGTCGTAGTCGGGCGAGAAGTAGTAGACCGCGTCGCCGTACCCGTTCCCGTCGAGGTCACCCTGGACGGCGACCGGGTGGCCCTCACCGCCGCCGCCGGTCGCGGTCGTCCGGTCCGCCCACGGGCGCAGCGCGGCGAGGGTGCCGGCGGTGGCGGCGAGGAGCACCAGGACGACGGCGAGCGCGATCCACGGACCGAGCCTGCGCTGCCGGGGCGGCGCCGGCGCGAACGCCGGCGGCGAGGTTGGCGGGACGGGCGGGATCGGCGGGACGGGCGGGACGGGCGGCGGAGCGAAGGCCGGCGGCGGAGGCAGCGAGGGCGCAGCCGGGACGGCCGCCGCCGGGCGCACCCGGGTCGACTCGTCCACCGGCGCGAACCGGGTCATCGGGCGTCGTTCGTCGGTCCACTCGGCACCGTCCCAGCGGCGCTCCATGCCGTCGCCGTCCGGGTACCAGCCGGGCGGGGTGATGTTGCTCAAGGCCCGTTCCCCCTCTGCTCGCTGCTCAGCCGCAGGCGCTCCTACCCCGCCGTACCGCCGCCCACGCCTGCCCCCACCAGATCCGGGCCGCTTGTGGCGACCGTCACGACACGCAAGGATCGGGACCCTCCTGCGACGAAAGGGGCTGCTCCCGTGGTCTCCGTTCCCGGCAACCGCTTGATCGACCCGACCTCCGCGGCGTTCCTGCTCGCGGAGAACCGCAACATGCCGATGCACGTGGGCGGACTGCAGCTCTTCGAGCCGCCCGCGGACGCGGGGCCCGGCTACGTGCGCACGATGTTCGAGTCGATGCGCGACACCGAGCGGATCGCGCCGCTGTTCCTCAAGCACCCCCACCGCTCGGTGCGGACCGGCGGCACGCTGGTGTGGCGCGACGACGAGCAGTTCGACATCGAGCACCACGTGCGGCACAGCGCGCTCCCCCAGCCCGGCCGGGTCCGCGAGCTGCTCGAGCTGGTCGGCCGGCTGCACTCCACGCGGCTCGCGTGGGAGCGGCCGCTGTGGGAGATGCACATGATCGAGGGCCTGGCCGACGGCCGGGTCGCGATGTACACCAAGCTCCACCACTCGCTCGTCGACGGCATCTCGGCGATGCGGCTGATGGCGAGCACCCTGTCCTCCGACCCCGATCGCCGCCGCATGCCGGCGCCCTTCGCCGAGGGCGCCGCCCGCAAGCGCCGCGCGGACAAGGAGAGGGAGCAGGAGGGCGCCGAGTCGCTGCCCGCCGCGGCCGTCGATGCGGCGACCACGGCCGCGCGCACCCTCGCCGACCTGCCCGGCGACACCCTCCGCACGGCGCTCTCGATCAGCGCCGACGCCGCCGGCATGCCGATGGCGCTGGTCAAGACGCTGCGCAAGGGCCTGAAGAACGAGACGTCCGCGGTCTCGCTGGCCGCTCCTCGCACGATCTTCAACCAGTCGATCACCGGCGCGCGCCGCTTCGCCGCCCAGGACTGGCCGATCGAGCGGATCCGCGGGGTCGGCAAGGCCAGCGGCACGACCATCAACGACGTGGTCCTCGCCATGTGCAGCGGTGCGATGCGGACCTACCTCACCGAGCTCGACGCCCTGCCCGAGCAGTCGATGGTCTCCATGGTGCCGGTGGGCCTGAAGGCCAGGCAGACCAGCGCCGCCGCCGCCAACCCGGGCGACGGCGGCAACGCGATCGGCTCGGTGATGGTGCGCCTGGCCACCGACAAGGCCGACCCCGCCGATCGCCTGCGCACGATCGCCGCGTCGATGAAGGACGGCAAGGAGGCGCTCTCGTCGATGACCCCGGCGCAGATCGTGGCGATGAGCGCCATCGGCATGGCGCCCTCGATCGTGGTGCCGATGCTGAAGATGCAGGGCATCGTGCGGCCGCCGTACAACCTGATCATCAGCAACGTGCCGGGCCCGCGGGTCCCCCACTACTGGAACGGCGCCCAGCTGGTCGGCACCTACCCGGTCTCCATCCCGATCAACGGCATGGCGCTCAACATCACCTGCACGTCGTACGCCGGCAACATGGGCTTCGGCCTCACCGGCTGCCGCCGCACGGTGCCCCACCTGCAGCGACTGCTGACCTTCCTCGACGACGAGCTGGCCGCGCTGGAGAAGGCCGCCGGGGTCTCGTGAGGGTCCCTCGACCTCCGGTCACAGCTCGGTGAACCCACCGCCGACCCGTTCGGCAACGGCCTGCAGCCGCGCCCTGGTCACGGACGAGACGGTCGGGTGGCCGGCGCGCTCGGCGTTGGAGCCGGGGCGGGTGGGCTCGGCGGAGTTGACCGACAGGCAGGTACGACGCCCCCCGTCGGCCGCGTTGGCGAGCGCGACCGCGTGGCCGGTGGTGCCGCTGCCCGCGAAGTAGTCGAGCACCCGGGCGTCGTCCGGCATGGTGCCGAGCACCCGCAGCAGGAGACCGGTCGGCTTCGGCGACTCGAAGACGTGGCCGAGCAGCTCCTTGAGCTCGGCGACCGCGGTGTCGGTGGAGCCGACCTCCTCAGCGAGCCAGATCGTCGGCAGCTTCTTGCGGCGGCCGCCGACGGGGTGGCGCCAGTCGCGCTGGTAGACGTCGACCCGCTCACCCCGCGCCCCCCGTACCAGGCGGCACTCCAGGTCGTCGGGCCGCTCGTCGATCCGTGGCCGGGACCACCGCCACACCGCCGGCGTACCGTCACCGAAGACGGGCTTGATCTCGACCGCGCCCGGGAACGGCTCCGTCGCGACCTGCCCGGTCGCCGGGTCGCCCCAGACCGGGAAGTGCAGGGTCGGGGTGGAGAGCGGGTTGAACCTCTTGTTGGTGTTGCGCAGCGGCAGCCGGCGGTAGCGCCGCCCGTCGGCCGCCTCGAGCGGGAAGTCGGCCTCGACGACCGTGGTCGCCGAGGTCGCGTCGAGCACGCAGCGGGCGGCGTCCTTCGCGTAGACGAGGAGGTACTCGTGCGAGGTGGCGAACCCCTTGCCCAGCTGGCGTCCCTTCGGGTTGAGGTTGACCACGACCTGCGCGAGGAAGTTCGCCTCGCCGTACACGTCGTCGAGGAGCAGCCGCAGGTGGGCGACCTCGTGGTCGTCGATGCTGACGAAGAGCGCGCCGGTCTCGGCCAGCACCCGGTGCCCGGCCTCGATCCGCGGCCGCAGGTAGGCCACCCAGGCGGCGTGCCGGCCGGCCGCACCCGCGCCCCGCTTGCCCTTGAAGTCGTCGTGGTAGGCGAAGTCGTTGCCCGTGTTGTAGGGCGGGTCGAGGTAGATCAGGTCGTACGACGCGTCGGGCAGCCGGGCCAGGACGTCGAGGTTGTCGCCCTCGACGAAGGTGTTCCACGGTCCCGGCTCGTTCGGCACGGCCTCATCGTGACAGGCTCGGTGCGTGGTGCGTCGTACCTTCTCCCGAGCCGAGCTGGAGTCCTACCGCGACGCCGTGGTTCCCGACCTGCTGCCGAACGCGCCGGGCCAGGTGCTCAAGCTGTTGTTCGTCGGCATCAACCCGGGGCTGTGGACCGCGGCGACGCAGACCCACTTCGCCCACCCGGGCAACCGCTTCTACCCGGCGCTGCTGCTGGGCGGGGTGATCACGGAGCCGGTCGACCCCGCCGACGGGATGAGTGATGTCGAGCGGACGATGATGCGCGAGCGGGGCATCGGGATCAGCAACGTCGTGCACCGCGCGACCGCGAAGGCCTCCGAGCTCTCGGCCGAGGAGCTGAAGGCCGGTGGTCAGCAGCTGGTCGAGCTGGTGGCGCGGGAACGTCCGAGGGTCGTGGCGATCGCCGGGATCACGGCGTACCGCACCGCCTTCGGGCTGCCCCGGGCCGTGCCCGGCCGGCAGCCGGACACCATCGACGACCTGTGGTCCGGCGCCCAGCTGTGGGTGGTGCCCAACCCGAGCGGGCTCAACGCCCACGAGACCGTCGCCTCCCTGGCCGCGGCCTACCGCGAGGTGGCCCTCGCCGCCGGCGTCATCGGGGCCTCGGGCGCTTGTAACTAAGGGTTACAGCACGAAAACCGGTGCAACAGCGCCGAGGTAGTGACCGCAGCACCCGGGTAGTCCGGTTCGCCGACTGCTCGAACGGTGCACCTGTCGCCACGCCGCGACACCCGGCGACGGCGCAACTACCCGGGCGCTGTGGCTACTACCCGGGCGATGCGACACCGAATTTCGCGCTGTAACCCTTAGTTACAAGCGCTCGGCCCCTCGGACGGCGACGCCCACGACCATGGGGGCGACCCGGGCCGGGGGGCCGGGCATCCGCAGGTGCTCGACCTCGGCGAGGTCGAACGGCGAGCGCCCGAGCAGGCCGAGGAAGTCGCGGTTGGGACGGCAGCCGTCGGCGATGCGCACCTGCAGCGGCGTGACGACCTCGTGCAGCACCCGGAGCAGCCCGGTGCCGCGGACGTGCTCGTGGAACAAGAAGCTGCCGCCCGGCTTGGTCACCCGGGCGAGCTCGGCGAGCGCCGCCTCGGGCCGGTCGAGGGAGCAGAAGACGAGCGAGGCCGACACCGTGTCGAAGGACGCGTCCTCGAACGGCAACGCGTAGGCGTCGGCGTCGCGGATCTGCCAGGCCCGGGCCCGGACGTCGGCGGTACGGCGCTGGAGCTGCTTGCGCAGTCCGGGATTGGGCTCGACCATGACCAGCTCGGTGACGGCGGCGGCGTAGTGCGGGACCGAGAACCCGTTGCCGGTGCCGAGGTCGAGCACCCGGCCGTGCGCCCGCGCGAGGTGCCGGGCGCGGATCGCCGCCTGGCCGGCGTCCTCCGAGCGCTGCATCAGGTCGGGGTACCAGCGCGCGAAGAAGCGCTGGCGGCGGGTTCCGGGACCGTCCGTCATGCCCGCGACCCTACCGAGGGAGGTCCTCAGGCGCGTCGGCCGGCAGACCACGCCACGGTCACCACCGCGAGGCAGCCGACGACCAGGACCGCCCCTGCCGCGACCAGGCTGAGCCCGTCGACGAGGCCCCACGATCCGCCGATGCCCGAGGCGACGAGGCCGGTCGCACGAACCCGCAGGGAGGCCGACGGAATCCCGCGGGCGACCTCCAGGGCTCGGGCGACGCGCTGGACGTCGAGGTCGACCATCCGCACGCCGCGACCCGCCTCGCTGAACGCCAGGTCTGCCGACGCCAGGATCTCGGCATTGTCCTGGCCGCGTGCGACCACGGCGACGCAGTGCGCTCCACCTCGCTGGTCACGGACCGCTTGCTCCCGCTCCGCTGCCTCCTCACCCCGGATCCACTTGTCGATGCCGCAGGCCTGCGCCAGGTGCTCGGTGTCCAGCACGTCGGCGTCGGACAGGAGGATCGGCTCGACGCCCGCTGCTCGCAGGCGCGCGACCGCCAAGGGGGCGTCGGGTCGGACCTGGTCGCTCACCGTCAGGTAGCCGAACGGACGATGGTCGACCTCGACCCCGACGGTCTCCCCGAGTCCGTCACGCGTCTCCATCCCGAGCCACGCGGGAGCTCCCACCCGAACCGGGTGACGGTCCACCGCGCCGCTGGTTCCCCGTCCGGCGACGAGCTCGACGTCGGTGAGCTTTCCCGGGCCGGCGAGCCGCGCGATGGCCCGGGCGACGGGGTCGCCCTCGACCGCGTGCTGCAGGGCGGCCGCGAACCACTTCAGGTTGCGTTCGTTGCCCTCCTCGACGGGATCGATGTCGGTCACCACGAGCTCTCCGGTCGTGACGGTGCCCCAGCGGTCGAGGACGACCGTGTCGACCCGGCCGGCGGTGCGCAGCGCCGCCAGGTCCGGGAAGTCGACACCGTCGCGCCGGGAACGCCGCATGGCCCACCACGCAGCCCACGGCAGCAGGCCGACGAACGCAGGCAGCAGCACGAGAAGCAGGACGACGACAGTCACTCGCCACGCTCCGAGTACCGTTCGAAGTCGCTCTGGTCACCCGCGATCCACAGCGCGATGCTGGCCTTGAGCACGAGGGTGAGCTGGATGACGTACTCCGGGTCGTGCAGCGCCTCGCCGAACAGCTGGTTGATCCGCCGCCAGCGATAGCGCACGGTCTGTGGGTGGACGCCCAACCGGGCCGCGATCGCCGGCGCGCTGTCACGCGTCTCCAGCCACACCAGCAGCGTCTCGGACAGGATCTCGCGGGAGTTGGGGCTCTCCTCCAGCAGGGGCTGGAGGAGCTCCTGAGCCAGCTGCCGGCGCATGACCGGCTCGGCGTGCAGCCAGATCTCGGTGCGGTAGGTCCGGCAGTCGAGGACGGGCAGGGCGGGGAGGATGCCCTTGCCCGCCAGGCTCAGCGCCCGTTGGGTCCACCGGTGGGCGGCCGCCGCGTCGTGGGGCTCGACCGGCCAGCAGACCGCGAACCGCGTCGCAGGCGCCGACGACCGCCATCGCCCAGGGCAGCGCGCGCGGCGAGGCGTGGCCGATGATCGTGTCGACGATCTGGTCGGCGCCGCCGCTGTCGGCGAGCAGCTTGCCGAACATCGCGCCGAGCGCGATCAGGATGCCGACGCCGGCGGCGGTCGCACCGAAGCCCGTGGTGTAGCTGGCGATCGCGGTCTCGACGTCGACCCCGGCGACCACGCCGACGGTGAGTGCGCCGCCGGTCAGCGCGAGGAAGGGGTGCACCTTCGCGGCGATGATGAGGACGACGATGACGCCGATGCCGAGCAGGGCGGCGAGCACCAGGCGGCCCTCGGAGGCGACCGGCTCGACGAGGTCGGTGCCGGCGGCGATGAGCGGGACGGACATGGGGCTCCTCAGGCCTGGCGGGTGGACGGAGCGGCGGACGGGCCGCCGGACGGACCGGCGGAGCGCCGGACGTACTCCTGGACGATGGCGTCGACCGGCTGGTCGACGTCGATGACGAGACCGGCCTCGTCGGGCCCGAGCGGTTCGAGGGTGTCGAACTGCGAGTCGAGCAAGGACGCGGGCATGAAGTGGCCCGGACGGCTGGCCTGGCGCCGCGCGATGACCTCGCGAGTGCCGTGCAGGTGGACGAACGCGACCCGCGGCGCGTGCGCGCGGAGCCGGTCGCGGTAGGCCACCTTGAGCGCCGAGCAGCTGATCACGCCGCCCCGCTCGTCGTGGCCGGCGAGCCAGCGGCCGATGGCCTCGAGCCACGGGATCCGGTCGTCGTCGTCGAGCGGGATGCCGGCGGTCATCTTCGCGATGTTGGCCGGTGGGTGGAAGTCGTCGGCGTCGCCGAACGCGACGCCGAGCCGGTGGGCGATGGCGGCCCCGACGGTCGACTTGCCCGAGCCGGAGACCCCCATCACGACCAGGAGCGCGGGCGGCCTACCGTCGGCGTGGGTACTGCTCATGGGAACCTCCGAGTGGTGTGCTGGCCGTCACAGTGTGCATGCATTAATCTGCTTTTAACAAGATCCATTCCGAAATAAATCTGATCTTTTGCCGGAGGTGGCCGTGGCCGCGCTGCACGACGACGTCCTCGACGCCCTGGGCCGCCGGATCGTCGGCGGCGAGCTCGCCGCAGGCGCGGTGCTGACCCTCGACGACATCGACACCGAGTACGACGTCAGCCGCTCGGTCTCCCGCGAGGCGGTCCGGGTGCTGGCCTCGATGGGCATGGTCGCCTCGCGCCGCCGGGTCGGCCTGACGGTCCAGCCCCGCACCCGGTGGCAGGTCTTCGACCCGCGCCTGATCCGCTGGCGGCTCGACTCCGAGGACCGCGCCGCCCAGCTGCGCTCGCTGGGCGAGCTGCGCAGCGGGTTCGAGCCGGTCGCCGCGGGGCTGGCCGCCGTGCGCGCGACCCCGGAGCAGTGCGGCGCCCTGACCGCGGCGGTCGGCGACATGGTGGTGCACGGGCGCGCCGGCGACCTCGAGGCGTTCCTGGCCGCCGACATCGCCTTCCACCGGGTGCTGCTGGAGGCGTCGGGCAACGAGATGCTGGCCGCGCTCGACGGCGTGGTCGCGGAGGTGCTCGCCGGCCGGACCCACCACCACCTGATGCCGACCAGGCCCAAGGGCGAGGCGATCGACCTGCACGTCGAGGTCGCCCGCGCCGTCCGTGCCGGCGACGCCGTCGCGGCCCGGGCGGCGATGGAGTCGATCATCGCGGAGGCGACCGATGCGGTCGTGGCCGACGCGACGACCTCGACTATCCTCGGAGGCGATGGAGAACACGCCTGACCTCGCGAAGCTGATCACCCAACTGCAGGGCGAGGAGTACGACGTCTCCGAGCCACTGCCGGGCGTCCTCCACGTCAAGGGCCGGTTCTCGAACCCGGAGCGGATCGCGCTGCGCGCGGCCGCCGACGCGGGCGACGTACCGCTCGCCGTGTGGGCGACCAGCCACCACGACGACTGGGCGCTGGTCGCCTGGGACCGCCCCGAGCTGGTGACGATCACCCAGAAGGGGGCGACCCCGCAGCGCTGGCGGCACCGCCGTCCGCCGGCCACGCTGCGCCCCGACGCGCAGACCTTCCTCGAGGGCGCGTCGTCCCCGTTCGACATCGTCACCCGCCCCAAGCACCAGCCGACCGAGGCCGCCCGCGAGGTGCTCGGCCGGTTCGGCATCACCGACCCGCCGCCGCCGGGCTGGGTGCCGCCCGTCGTCGAGGCGCCGCCGGTCCCCGAGGTGCGGGAGAGCCGGGTCCCGACGGCCACCGAGAAGGCGGCCCGGACCCCGCGGGCGACCAAGCCCAAGGCGCCGGCCAAGCCGGTCGCGCCCGAGCCCGTGGTCGCGATCTGCCCGACGTGCTTCATGGCACTGCCCGCGACGGGCGTGTGCGACAACTGCGGGTAGACCGTCGCGTAGCCCGCGGCTGAGGAACGAGGCCGTGGCTTGTCGAGGCGGTTCCAGGGGCGTCTCGATACGCCACCTCCGCTCGTTCCTCGCTCCGGCGGCTACTCGACGACCAACCCGCGGCTGAGGAACGAGGCCGTGGCTTGGCGAGGCGCGTCCAGGGGCGTCTCGATACGCCACCTCCGCTCGTTCCTCGCTCCGGCGGCTACTCGACGACCAACCCGCACCTCCGCTCGTTCCTCGCTCCGGCGGCTACTCGACGACCAACCCGCACCTCCGCTCGTTCCTCGCTCCGGCGGCTACTCGACGAACGACCTTTGACATGCTTCGTCCCATGAGCGAATCGCCTGCTCCCGTCGGACTCCGCAAGCTGTCGAAGCTCGGCCTGGCCATCGCCGCCGCCGGCGCGCTGATCCAGCTCGTCCTCGGCATCTACTACCTGGCGATGGCGCACTCCCCCGCACCCGACGACCTGCCCGTCGGCATCGTCGGGTCCGCCGAGCAGCGCGCCCAGCTCACCACCGCCCTCGAGGAGGGTGGCGACTTCAAGGTCGAGGTGTACGACGACGCGACCGCGCTGCAGCAGGCGATCCGCGAGCGCAAGGCCTACGGCGGCGTCGCCTTCGCCGGCCCGCAGCCCACGCTCTACGTCGCGACGGCCGCCTCGCCGTCGGTGGCCAACCTGTTCAAGGCGTCGTTCTCGAAGGCCTACCAGGACCAGGTGCAGGCGCAGGTCCAGCAGCTCGTCGCCGCCGGGCAGCCGGTCCCCGCCGAGACGGTGGCCCAGCTGGCCTCCGCGCCGCCGGTCACCGATGTCGTGCCGCTGCCGAAGGCGGACAGCGCCGGCAGCTCGCTCGGCTTCGTGATCCAGGCGCTGTGCCTCGGCGGATCGATCGCCTCCCTCGCCCTCGGCCGGCTGCGCGGCCTGACCCAGCGCTCGACCGCGCGGGGCCTGGGTCACGCCGCGCTCCTGGTCGTCTATGCCCTCGCCTCCGCCGGCGTCGCGCTGGTCGCGATGGCGCTGTTCGGCGTCGGCAAGGACGCCGACCACCTCGTCCTGTTCGGCGGCCTGGCCCTCATCTCGCTGGCCGTGACGGCGTCCACGGCCGCGGCCGTCGCGCTCGTCGGGCCGGCGGGATCGCTCGTCGGCGGCCTGTACTTCACTCTCGGGCTGATCATCTCGGGCTCCTCGATCGCCCCCGAGATGCTGCCGCGGGCCGGCAACGCCGTCGGCCAGCTGCTCCCGCCGGGCGCCGGTGCGACCGTGGCCCGCGACGCGATGTACTTCCCCGACGCGTCGACCGTCGCGGCCTTCGTGGTCCTCGGCCTCTACGCCGGACTCGGCCTGCTCGTCATCCTCCTCACCAACGCCGCGGCCAACCGGACCCGGTCGACACAGCTGCTCGCCCGGGGCGAGGATTGACCTCGTGAGCGAGGCCGGGACCCCCAGCGAGCGCAACGTGCTGGGCGGCGCGCTCCAGCCGTGCGGCACCGACCCGATGACCGGCTTCCTGCGTGACGGGAACTGCTCGTGCGGCCCGCAGGACGTCGGCCTGCACGCGGTGTGCGCCGTGATGACCGAGGAGTTCCTCGCCCACCAGCAGGCGGTCGGCAACGACCTGTCGACGCCCCGCCCCGAGTGGCGCTTCCCCGGCCTGCACCCGGGCGATCGCTGGTGCGTGGTCGCCGGCCGCTGGCTCCAGGCCTACGCCGACGGCGTCGCCGCGCCGGTCGTGCTCGCCTCGACGAACGAGCGGGCACTGCGCCTGATCCCGATCGAGGTGCTGCGCGAGCACTCGGTCGACGTACCGGACGACCTGAGCGAGCTCGGCTAGCGTCGCCGACGTCGCGTCAGGCGGCGAGATCGTCGGGCGCCACGACCCGCAGCTCGGCGTCGTTGGCGAGGTGGACCGGCCACCGGGCGTCGAGCCCGACCAGCCCGCGTGCCCAGCCGAGGTCGCCCGGGGTCCGCGGCGCGCCGCCCGGCCGCGCGTACAGGAACGCGCACCTCAGGTCGTGCTGGTGCGCCTGTCGGACCAGCAGGCCGATGCTGTCGACGTCGCGGTCGACCGGCTCGGTCGGGAGGTCGGTGACCTCGATGACGTGCAGCGGCTGGTCGCCGTCGACGAGCAGCACCCACAGCTGGGGCGTCGCGAAGCCGAGCGCCCCCATGAGCGAGCACCAGGTGCGCTCGAGGGCGGCCTGGTCGACGAGGGGCGGAAGCTGGCCGGGCGGGCGGAGGGGCTCGATGTCGTGGTCGTCCATGCCCCGAGCCTGCGCCAGATCCGCGCCAGGCGTCGGGGCTCATCCACAGGCCCCTCCCCCCGGGCAGGTGTCAGCCGACGCCGGCCTGCGCCTGGGCGGTCACGGTGACGCCCTCGGCGAACTCGATGACCTGCTCGTCGCTGAGGCCCAGGGACTCCCAGGCCTGGACGACGACGCGGTGCTCCCCGTCGTCGTAGGTCAGGATCTGGCTGCCGCCCTCGGCGGTGCGCAGCCAGCCGTCGTGCGCGCCGACCTTCACCGGGGCACCCTCGGGCTCGCCGGTGACCGACTGCGACTCGAGCATGACGACGAGCTTGTCCTCGAACACGTCGAGTCCGCTGTGGTCGTCGGCACGGGCGACGTTGAGGTTGTACGGCGTGGCGCCCTCGAGCACGAAGCCCGCCGGGACCTTGGCGACGACGAAGCCGGGCTGCTGCTCGCCGGTGTAGGCGACCAGCTGGACGCGCGCCCCCGGGTCGGCCGAGCCGGAGGTGCTCGGTGCGGCGATGGACGGGGCGGGGGCGGGTGAGCGGTCGGCGCTGACGGCGATCGCCGTGCCCACGCCGGCGACGGCGACCAGGGTGAGGCCGGCGGTGCCGACCCGCAGCGCGCGGCGCCGCGCGGCGCCCCGGCCGCGGGCCAGGTCGCGTCGGACGGTCTCGTCGGAGGGTGCGGGGGCCTCGCCGCCGAGGCGGTGCAGCCGGTGCAGCCGGTCGGTGAGGTCGGGGAGGTCGCTCATGTCGGGTCTCCTTCGTAGGGGGCGGCCGGGATCGGTGCGGCCTGCGGGAGGAGCTCCCGCAGCTTGGCGAGACCGCGAGCCGTCTGGCTCTTGACCGTGCCCGGGCTGCACCCGAGCGCGTCCGCGGCGTCCTCGACGCTGAGGTCGGCGACGTGCCGCAGCACCACGGCCGCCCGCATCCGCTCCGGCAGCGCCTTCAACGCCGCGAGCAGCTCGGCGTCGACCTCCGCCGCGCCGAACGAGGCAGCGGCCGGCGCCGCGGCGGCGGCCCGGTCCGGGACCGTGTCGGTCACCGTCTCCCGGGCCACCGACGGACGGCGGCGGTGGTCGATGAAGGCGTTGACGAGCGCCCTGCGGGCATAGGCGTCGACACCTCCACGGCGGGTGGCGCGCCCCCAGGCGAGGTACAGCCGCACCAGCACGCCCTGGACCAGGTCCTCGGCGAGGTGGTGGTCACCCGCGGTCAGCACCGCGGCGGTGCCGAGCAGGTGGGAGCGGCGGCGGCGTACGAAATCCTCGAACTCGGCGTCGCGGGCCTTCGGTCTCATGCTCCCTACACGTGCGGCGCTCTCCCCGGGGTTGCATCCCCGGGGAGGACGGGGTCAGCCGTAGTGGCAGACGTAGCCGAGGGTCTCGGTGACCTCGATGTCGAAGGAGGAGTCACCCGGCACGCTGAACGACTCGCCCGCGCCGTACTCCTGCCACTCCTCGGAGCCCGCCAGCCGGATCCGGCACCTGCCGGCGTTGAGCTCCATCACCTCGGGCGCGGCGGTGCCGAAGGTGAGGCTCGCCGGGAAGATCACGCCCGCCGACTTCCGGGTGCCGTCGGCGAGGTAGAAGGTGTGGCTGACGCAGGCGCCGTCGAAGTAGACGTTGGCCTGCGGGTCGAGGGTGACGTTCTCGTACGTCGTCTGCTCACTGGTCACGGGCTCGAAGCCTACTGTCGGACGTACTCCAGCACGGCGCAGCCGTTGTCGAACGTGCGCACGTCCTCCAGCCCGAACGCCTCGGGCGCGAAGCCGCGCGTGAGCATGCGCACGCCGTCGCCCGCGACGACCGGGTACTTCTTCACCACGAGACGGTCGATCTCGGCGCTCACCGCCCCAGCGAGCCGGCCGCCGCCGGCCAGGCAGACGTCGTACGGCGAGTCGGTCGCCTTGAGCCGGCGGACCACGTCGAGCGGGGGCTCGGCCGTGATCTCGACGGGACCGTCGGCGGCGGGCAGCGACGTACTGACGACCACGGTGCGCAGGTGGGCGTAGGGGTCGGCGATGCCGGCCACGAGCGCGGGGTCGTAGGTGCGCCGCCCCATCACGACGGTGTCGTAGCGCCTGAGCGGCGCGTCGGTGGCGCCGAGGGCGGCGCGCAGGTGGGTCGGCTGGAGATCGGCGTACTCGTCGGCGAGGAAGGCCAGGAAGTCGTCGGAGAGGCCGAAGAAGTCGACCTCGTCGCGTGGTCCGGCGATGAAGCCGTCGAGGGTGACGCCGACGTAGTAGGTGAGCGCGGGCATGACGGGGACTCAACCACTACATTTGCAGTACGTCAACCGTAGTTGTCAGGCGCGACGGACTTCGGCAGGATGCCGCCATGGCCCGCAACCCCGCCCGCCGAGCCCAGCTCCTCGACGCCGCCACCGACCTGCTCGCCAGCGTCGGCGCCCGCGGCCTGACCTTCCGCGCGGTCGACGAGCAGGCAGGCGTGGCGACCGGCACGACGTCGAACTACTTCCGCTCCCGCGACGACCTGCTGCGCGAGCTGTGCGACCACGTCTTCCTACGCCTCACCCCGGACCCGGCCCAGGTCGCCGACCGGCTCGACGCCCCCCGCACGCGCGAGCTCGAGACCACGCTGATGCACGACCTGGTCGCCCGCGCCGAGGCCGACCGGGCCGGCCACCTCGCCCTGTTCGAGCTACGCATGGAGGCCTCGCGGCACCCCGGGCTGCGCGAGGTCTTCACGACCCGGTTCCGCGCGAACCTCGAGGCGATCACCGCCGACCACGTCGACGGCGGATTCCCCGGGGGCCCGGAGGCCGCGCGGGCGCTCTACCTGGCGATGACCGGCCTGCTCTTCGAGCACCTCACCCTGCCGGGCCTGCACGCCAGCAACCCCGACGACCTCGCCGACCTGGTCACCGCGTTGGTCGCGCGGGTGGTGCCGCCGGGCGACTGAGCGACCCGGCCCGCCGGGTCGCTCAGCTCCTCGGCGCTCGGGGGCTCCGCCGGTACGCCGACACCGTCGGGTCACCCGGGAGCCAGAACCGCCACAAGACGTCGGCCGCCTTGGACACCCCCACGCGCGGGCCGCTCGCGATGGCGTCCGCCACGGGCGTCTGCGGACCCAGGCGGACGCCGACGAACTCCTCCTCGTCGTGCTCGGCCAGCAGGTCGGTGCCGAGGTCGTCGAGCGTGATCCCCAGCGCCCGCGCCAGGTTGCCCGGTCCGCGCGCCAGGTGGTGGTCGCGCTCGGGCGGGGTCTGCCCGCGACGGAACCGCGCCACCTCCGTGCCGTCGACCACCTCGCCGGCCCGCAGCAGCACCGCCGCCCCGATCTCCGTCGGCCCGGTGACGACGTTGGCGCACAGATGGATCCCGTAGGAGCGGTACACGTAGAGCCGGTACGCCGGCCCGTACATGATCTCCGAGCGCGGCGTGCGCGTGAATGCGTGCGACGCCGGGTCCTCACAGCCGCCGTACGCCTCCACCTCGGTGATCCGCACCGTCACGCCGTGGCCGATGATCGTGCGGCCCAGGAGCTCCCGCGCTCGTCGTACGACGTCGGCGGGGTCGACTGCGCTCACCCGGCCGACGATAGCCATCGGCCCGGCAGCACGAGGGTCAGGCAGTCCGGTCGCGGGTCGCGGCGAGGGCTGCGCCCGTCCACGCCTCGTCCGCGCTGACGTCGGAGACGACCTCGAGCCAGTCCGGGACAGCAACCGGCGTCGCGTCGCCGTCGTCGATCTCAGCCACCAGCGTCCCGTCCTCGAGCTCGTCGACCACGACGTGCAGCCCGTCGCGGTGCACGTGGTGCCGCCGCTTGCGCAGCCTTCTCGTGGGGAGTCGGTCAGCGAGGAGCGACCACTCCGCGTCGTCGAGGTAGAGCGAGGTGCACGCCACCTCGGCCGGCCCCTCGCCGAGCCGGACATTGTGCCCCACCTTGCGCTGCACCGACCCGTCGGGCTTGCGCACCTCCCGCAGCCGCAGCCGCGCCCCGTCGACGTACCGGTCCTCGATCTCCCACACCTCGCTCACGCCGTGCGGGATCGCCGCCACGAGGAACCGCCGCTCGCGCTCCACCACCGCGTACTTCAGGGAGACCATGGGGCCATTGTGTTCCCCGACCTGCGACCATCGGCCCGTGGAGATCGACGTCGTCGGTGCCGTCATCGTGCAGGACAGCCTCGTCCTGTGCGCCCAACGCGGCCCCGGTGGCGAGGCCGGCGGAAGGTGGGAGTTCCCCGGCGGCAAGGTCGAGCCGGGCGAGGATCCGCGCGCTGCGCTGGCGCGGGAGATCCACGAGGAGCTCGGCTGCCTCGTGGAGGTCGGCGATCCGGTGACCACCACCCGGTACGTCGGGTCGTCGGTCGTGATCGTGCTGTCGACGTACTGGTGCCGGGTGGTGTCGGGCACGCCTGCCCCCACGGAGCACGCGGCGATCCGGTGGTTGCCGGCCGCACAGCTCGGCGAGCTGGACTGGGCGCCGGCGGACCTGCCCGCCGTAGCCATGGTCGAAGGCACGCTGCAGCGCTGAACCAGCGCGTCTACCCGTACCGACGCGCGGTCAGGCGGCGCGTGGTCGGGCGGGTCGGTAGGTCGCCCTCCCGCGGAGGCTGTCGAGGGCGTGTCTGGGTGGTGGGGTCCACACGGGTTGTCGGGCGTCGGGGTCGATGTGGACGGCCCACGGCGTCTGGTGGACCAGGACGTGGTGGTGACGGCAGAGCATGACGAGGTTGTCGAGGCTGGTGGCGCCGCCGTCGGCCCAATGCACGACGTGGTGGGCATCGCAGGCCAACGGCATCCGGGTACAGCCCGGGAAAGCACAGTGCCGGTCCCGGACGACCAACGCCATCCAGATCGTGGCGGTCACCAGACGTTGGGCCCGGCCCACGTCGAGAACTTGGCCTTCGGCACCGAGGACGCTCGGGATGATCTCGGCATCACACGCCATGCGTCGTACCGCACTCGCGGAGAACCGGGCACCGGTCGGCGTGTGCCCGTTGCGGGCCAGACCAGCATCGATCACCTGCTGCTTCAAGCTGTCCTGGTCGATGAGGACCACCACCCGCGGCTTCGACCCGTGGTCACGAGGAAGCTCGTCGGTGGCGGCGAGCCGGT
>NZ_JAHTKU010000024.1 GCF_019192965.1 Nocardioides daeguensis | reverse complement strand
ACTGGGGCAAGGCCATCGGTGGGTACCTCTTTCAGTGCGTGGATTTCGCCGTTCACACCGAAGATCCCGCCGATGGCCGTCTACGTGCTGACGCCCCGCCGTTGGTCCCTCAAACCCCACCACTCCCGGGGACTCTTACGTACAACGGGCTGGAGTGCTCGCGGCGGATGCTTGCCATCCTGGATAGCGGAGGCATCTCCCGCGGTGACTTCTGCCGCGTCATGTTCTCCAACACGCTGCGCACCAAGGCCCAGATCAATGACTATCGGGCGGCGGTCGCATGAACGAGACCAAGTACCTCATAGACAACAACGCGTGGGGTTTCATCGGGGCTAAGCGCCGGTCCTCTGACTTCGTTCAGACCCAGTGCCGCGTGACCGAGGACGTGGCCTACGAGGCGCGCTACACCCCGCGCTCCCGCTCGCTGGCGAGCATCACGGAAACGGTGACTCCCGCCATCCTTCGCAAGCTCGGCGAGGTGATGAGAACGGTTCCGGTGGGTGACACCTCGTTGGTTGACCTCTATGCCAACAAGGGTGCGGCCGACCCGGTACTTGTTGCGACAGCGCTTGTCCTTCAGGAGCAGCAGGAACCACTTCTGTTCCCGGACGAGTGGGTCATCGTCACCCGTGACAAGGCGGTCCGAGCCAAGGCTCACGAGTTCTGCGTTGCGGTGAAGTCGCCGGAGGAGTTCGCGCAGATCATCGACCAGTCGAAGTCTTAGGGGCGCCCTGTCACGGCTTCAACCGCTAGATCCGGGGCTTGTTGTCTGACATGTCCAGCCCCGTGTCTCTGGTCCAGCACCTGTATGGGGCAACGCACGACTGCGTCCTTCCGCCGCGATCCGGCTCTCGGCCGGCTCAGTCTGATATCGCCTGGGTTCGACGCACACGGTGCCTGAGCCGCGGCCGGTACTGACCGCCCGCGCGGCAGTGAGCTGGTCGTCCACGAGCGAAGTCGGGTTCGTGGGCTTCAAGCAGTGGTTCCGTGCTCGCTGACGGTCAGCAGGGGTGGATCGCCGCGTTGAAGCAGATCAGGTCACCCTGGCTCGGCACGACGGGCAGCGCGTCGTGGAGCTTCTCATGGTGCGCAGCAACCCTTTGCGCCGCCCGTTCCCGGGCGACCTTCCTCGCCGCGAGTCTCTCCCGCCCCCGTCGCCGCCGGGGGACGAGACCGATCCAGTCCGGCACGACCATGTCTTCATCATGGGACGGACGATCCGCCCTGTCGACACTCAGCGACCACTGCATCACCCGGAGCGGCTTCGCGCCGGGGCCCGCACTCACGGACTGAACGCTGACATGAGCCCTCCCGCCCCGCTTGGCGCCGACCTTCTGACGGACAAGACGGCCACCGGCGCACCGCCTCGACGCCCGCCGAGCGCACTCCGGGAGGAGCCGGGCAGGGCGCCGTCGCGAGACGAAATGTTGCGGCCCCTGAATTCACGCCCACGTAACGCTCCGCGCACTCGGCGCGACACACGCGGTCCCTAGGTTCATGGCACCGGATGATCCGCGGTCCACTCAGGAAGTCTCCGAATCGGCCCGCACGCTCTCCTAGGAAACGGATCCCCTTCGTTTTTACAGGAGAAGACTGTGTCCCGAGCTCCATCCATCGTCGGCGTCTGTGGCAACCCCGCGCCGGAGTCCAAGACGCTCACCCTGACGACCGAGGTCGTCGCCGAGATCGCCGCCCGCCTGCCGGGGTCCACGACCGAGGTCGTCGACCTGTCGTCGTACGGCGGCAAGGTGCTCGCCTGGGGAGACCCGGACACCGAGGCGGCCCGGGCCACCGTCCGCGCGGCCGACCTCGTGGTCGTCGCCACGCCCGTCTACAAGGGCGCCTACACGGGCCTGCTCAAGGGCTTCCTCGACGGTTACGGGGCCGGTGAGCTGCGTCCGTGCCTGGCGGTGCCGCTGACGATCGCGGCCTCGCCTGCCCATGCACTCGCGGGGCCGACCCACCTCGAGCCGGTGCTCCGGGAGGTCGGCTGCCTGACCCCCGCCGGCACCCTGCACGTCCCGGACCAGGTCGCCGCGGACCCGGAGGCGCGCTCCGCGCGGGTCCGCAGCTGGCTGGACGACCACTGGTCGCTCCTCGGCACGATCGCGCAGGTGGGTGCGTGATGACCGCGACCCAGCAGCACGAGCAGATCGACCCCGGCATCCTCAGGCAGGCCCTCGCCGGCATGGCCACACCGGTGGTCGTCGTCACGACCACGGTCGACGGCAAGCGCCACGGCTTCACCGCCAACAGCTTCACCAGCGTGTCGATGGACCCGCCGCTCCTCGGCGTCTACATCGCCGAGACCGCGTCCGCCTTCGACGCGTTCATGCGGACCGAGCACGTCGCCTTCAACGTGCTCGCCGCCGACCAGGCCCATGTCGCCCGACAGTTCGCGACGAGCGGCATCGACAAGTTCGCCGGTCTCGAGGTCGACCCGACCCTGACGGATGCCCCCGTCCTCAAGGACACGACGGTCGCGATCACGGGTCCGGTCGCCGACCGGATGGTGGTCGGGGACCACGTGCTGCTGCTGGTCACCCCGGCCCGGTCGACACCGGTGCGCCCCTCGCCGCTGATCTACCACCAGCGCGCGTTCCACCAGCTCCCGACGCCTGAGGAGAACGGATGACCCTCGCAGCACCCTCCAAGCTCGGATCCGGGCTCGTCGACGCCTCCATCGACGTCACCGGCGCCCGGCGCACCTACGAGCTGCCCGACCTCTCACATCTGGTGGCGCTGCACGACGTCGACCTGAGCATCGAGTCCGGCACCTTCGTCAGCGTCATCGGCCCCTCCGGTTGCGGGAAGTCGACGCTGCTGCGGATCATCGGCGGGCTCGAGCAGCCGGACGCCGGCTCGGTGACGGTCTGCGGCGTCAGCCCGAAGGAGGCGGCCGCGGCGAAGGCGCTGGGCTTCGTGCCGCAGACCCCGGCCCTGCTGCCGTGGCTCACCGTGCTCAAGAACGTGACGCTGCCGACGAAGGTCAACAAGCGACGCAACCGCACACCGCTGCCCGACATGGAGGACCTGCTCCGCAAGGCAGGGCTCGGCGACGCCATGCACAAGCTGCCGTTGCAGCTCTCGGGCGGCATGCAGCAGCGCGCCGCAATCGTGCGGGCCTTCGGCCTGCGGCCCGACGTCATGTTGATGGACGAGCCGTTCTCGGCGCTCGACGAGTTCACCCGTGAGGCGCTGCAGGAGCAGCTCCTCGACCTCTGGGAGGAGACCAGGTCGACGGTCGTCTTCGTCACGCACTCCGTCAGCGAGGCGGTCCGCCTCTCCGACCGGGTCGTCGTGATGGCGCCGCGACCCGGCCGGATCGTCGACGTCATCGACGTCGACCTGCCCCGCCCGCGCCCGGCGGCCCTGCTCGAGTCGCCGGAGTTCCACCACTACGAGGGCGCCGTCCGCGACCGCCTCCGCGAGGCGTTCGAGCACGGGTCGCGAGCAGGCGCAGCGAAGGGAGACCAGTGATGACGGTGATCGAGGAGCGCGCGGCCGGGCTCGGCCGGGGCGTCGTCGCGGCCACGACGCGCGACGTCCGGGCCCACCGTCGCCGCCGGCGGCTGGCCTTCCTGAGGCCGACCTACTGGGCGCCGTTCGCGGTGATGCTCGTCGTCGTCGCCGCCGGCTGGCACCTCGGCGCGGAGCGGATGCCCTACCTGCTGCCGCCGCTCTCCGACGTGTTCGGTGTCCTCCGAGACGAGCCCGGCTACTTCGTCGAGAACTCCTGGGTCACCCTGCGCGAGGCGCTGATCGGGCTCGGGATCGGCTTCGCGGTGGCGTTCCTGCTCGCGATCCTGATCAGCGAGGTGCCCGTCGCCCGGCGGGCGATCATGCCGATCGCCGTCGTCCTCAACGTGACGCCCCTGGTCGCGATCGCCCCTGCCCTCGTCGTCGCCTTCGGTTTCGGCGCGGCACCGAAGCTGATCCTCACCTCGTTGATCTGCTTCTTCCCGATCCTGATCAACACCGCGGTCGGGCTGCGCTCGGTGCCCAAGCAGGTGCTCCAGGTCTTCCAGACCATGGACGCCTCGCGCTGGGAGGTGCTGCGCCACATCCGGATCCCCGGCTCCCTTCCCTACGTGTTCGCCGCGCTGCAGATCGTCTTCCCGCTCTCGGTGATCGGTGCCGTGGTCGCCGAGCTCTCCGCAGCCGGATCGTCGGCCGGCCTCGGCACGACCATCCAGGTCGCGACCTCGATGAACCGCCTGTCCATGGTCTGGGCCGCCATCTTCGTGCTCGCGTTGATGGGGTCCCTGTTGCTGCTGTTCGCCACCGTCGTCGAACGCAAGGTTCTGCATTGGCACGAGTCCAAGCAGAGCGATTCCTGAACCTCCCGAAGGAGAACGCATGACCCTCAGCACTCGACTGCGGCCCGCCCTTGCCGCGGTCGGCGCCGCCGCCCTTGTCGCCTCCCTGGCCGGCTGTGGGACCGACGCCGCCGCGACCAACGCCCGGGAAGCCGACCCGTCCGCCATCTCGCAGGACCGCTGCGACGAGAACAAGGCCGCCGGCACCATCACCTACATGTCCGGCTACTACTGGCAGGCGTCCGCCTCGATCCTCGAGGTGATCGCCGCCGACAAGCTCGGGTACTTCGACGACCTCTGCCTGGACGTCAAGCTCCAGCCCGGGCCCGGCGACACCTCGCAGAACGCCAAGCTGCTGGCCGCGGGTCAGGTTCAGATCACTCCGCTGTCCGAGCAGGACGTCATCACGTCGAACATCAACGACCTCGACATCACCGGCATCTCGTCGTACTCGAACGCCGGTCTCGACATCTTGATGACCAGTCCCGACGTCACCGACCTCTCGGAGCTGAAGGGCAAGAAGCTCGGCCAGAAGGGTTGGCTGCCGATGGGCGTCGCCGCGATGCTCGGCAAGGCGGGACTGGCGAGTGACGACGTCGAGCAGGTGAAGGTCGGCTACGACCCCTCGATCCTCCCTCGCGGACAGGTCGACGCCCTGACCGGCTTCATCTCCAACGAGCCCAACCAGCTCGAGGCGGCCGGCGAGGACGTCAAGGTCTGGGAGCCGAAGGAGTTCGGTGTGCCCGGCTCGCTGGGCGCGATGGCCGTCAACCCGGCCTTCGCCGCCGAGCACCCGACGGCGGTCGAGGACTTCCTGCGCGCCAGCTTCCGCGCCTTCCAGTACTGCGCCGAGAGCGCGCACGTCGACGCGTGCATCGGCTACCAGCACGACGTCGCCGGCGCCGAGTCCGACGCCGAGCACGAGACCGCGGTGTGGACCACCGAGGCGGCGGTCGTCGCGGACAACCCGCTGCCCGGCAAGTTCGGGTCGGTCGACCTGGACAACGTCAAGGCGCTGGCTGCCGACGTCACCACCTACCTGGGCATGGACGTGGACGGCGACCAGGCCACGAGCTGGTTCGACGGCTCGTTCGCCGACGCCGTCGTCGACGACAGCGGAGCGGTCATCTGGCCCGCGCCGTGACCTCGGGCGAGGCCGGGAGACCGGCCTCGCCGTCCGGATCTGCGCGCCCCCGCGGCCCGCACCCAGCGACTCACGAAAGGAGCATTCCGATGCCCGCCAAGGAGTACGGCGTCTTCCTGCCCATCGGCAACGGCGGCTGGATGGTCTCCACGACCGCCCCGCACCCGGCCGCGACCTACGCCTACAACCGACAGGTCGCCCTCGACGCCGAGGCCGCAGGCCTCGACTTCATCATGACCATGGCGAAGTGGAAGGGATTCGGCGGCACCACCGACCACTGGGGGGAGACCCTCGAGTCGATGACCATGATGTCCGCGCTCGCCGAGTGCACCGAGCGGGTCAAGATCTGGGCCACCATGCACGCCAACATGCACCACCCGGCGGTGGCGGCGAAGATGTACACCACCCTCCAGCAGATCTCCGGGGGCCGGGCAGGGATGAACATCGTCAACGGCTCGTACGCCGACGAGTTCTCCCAGATGGGCCTGTGGCAGGACATGCCCAAGGAGGATCGCTACCGGATGACCGCCGAGTGGTGCGAGGCGGTGACCCGGCTGTGGACCGAGGACCGGGTCACCATGGAGTCGGACTTCTTCACGCTCGTCGACGCCGAGTCCCGCCCCCATCCCGACCCGCGGCCCACGATCATCAACGCCGGCGCCTCCACGCTGGGCATGGAGTTCCAGGCCCGGTACGCCGACGGCGCCTTCCTCGGCGCCGACAGCTTCGAGGAGATGGTCGAGAAGTCGGCGTACGTCCACCGCCGCGCGGGTGAGCTCGGCCGCGAGTGCCGGACCTACTCGATGATGACGGTCGTGCTCGCCGACACCGACGACGCCGCCCGGGCCAAGGTCGCGGAGTACGGCCGAGGCGTGGACCGCGAGGCGCTGCTCAACATGAGCCTCGCCTGGGGCGTGCCCCTGGACCGGGCGCGGGCCTGGGCCGAGGGCGCCACGGGCGAGGAGGCGTTCCAGGTCCAGTACGTCGCCGGGTCGCCGGCGACGGTCACCGAGTCGATCCTCCGGCTGGTCGAGGACGCCGACCTGGACGGACTGATGCTCATCTTCCCCGACTACCACGCCGACCTGCCCGAGTTCGGCCGACGGGTGCTGCCGGAGCTCCGCGCCGCCGACCTCGCCCGGACCGCGCCCACCGCCGACCCCCACCCGATCCCCACGACCTCCGAGGAGAGTCCCGCCCATGTCTGAGTCCGCCGCCTTCCGCAGCTCCGCTGCCCTGGACGACCTCAGCGCCGCCCGGTTCGCCGCCCTGGACGGCCTGACCCCGGCCGTCGTGGTGGTCGACGTGCAACACGACTTCGGGCACCCGGACGCGATCGGCCCGATGTGCGAGACCCCGGCGGACCTGGCCAGCGTGCAGGACGCCGTCGCCGCGATCGGCCGCCTGGTCGACGCCGCCCGCGAGCATGCCGTCCCGGTCGTGTGGGTGCAGCTGGAGACCGACCACGACACGTGGACCGTGAACAACTGGCTGCGCAACGGCTCCCGTGACCTCCCGCTCGGCGACGCCAACCCCTGCGTGGCCGGCACCCCCGGCGCGGCGTGGTACGGCGGGCTGGAGCCCCGGCCCGGCGAGATCGTCGTGTCCAAGAACTCCTACTCCGGCTTCATCGGGACCGACCTCGCGGCGAGGCTGCGGGAGGCCGGCATCGACTGGCTGGTCGTCACCGGGCTGACCACCGAGTGCTGCGTGTTCTCGACCGCCAACGACGCCATGCAGCACGACTATCCGGTGGTGGTCCCGCGCGACGCGTGCGCGTCGTACGGCGCCCGCTTCCACGAGGCGGCCCTCGAGATGCTCGCGCTCAACTCGTCGATGGTCACCACCACCGACGAGGTCGTCGGCCGCTTCGCCGCCCGGTCGGTGACGGCGTGAGCGGCATGCACCTGGCCCTCGACCTCTCCTTCGCCCACACCGATGGACGATGGGCGATGCCCGGCTCGTGGATCGGCCGGGACTTCCCGGACGTGCGCTCCTACATGGAGCTCGCGCAGATGGCCGACCGAGGTGGCATCGACCTGCTCTTCTTCGGTGACGGCTCTGGCATCCCCAGCACCTGGCAGGGCTCCCGCGACGCCGCCGTCGAGTGGGGCGTCCAGTGGCCGCGGCACGACATGAGCCCGGTGATCGCGGCGATGTCGACCGTGACCGAGCGGGTCGGCTTCGGGCTGACCTACTCCTCGACGTTCATGCACCCGTTCTACGTCGCCCGGCTGCTCAACAGCCTCGACCACGTCACCGGCGGACGCATCGCGTTCAACGTGGTGGCCTCCACCCGGCTCGCCGACGCCCGCAACTACGGCTTCGACGAGCTGCTCGAGCACGGGCTCCGCTATGAGCGGATGGAGGAGTTCATCGGCGTCTGCAAGGCGCTGTGGCGCTCGGTCGAGCCCGATGCGATCATCCGGGACCGGGAGTCCCGCCGGTTCGCCGACCCCGGCAAGGTGCACCCGATCGACCACCACGGCCGCTTCTTCGACGTCGCCGGCCCGCTCGCGTCGGTGCCGAGCCCGCAGGTCGAGCCCGTGCTCGTCCAGGCCGGCGCCAGCCCACGCGGCATCGAGGCGTCGGCCAGCTTCGCCGACCTCGTCTTCGGCTTCGGCGCCGACCTCGGCGCGCAGCAGCGGCACCGCCGGATGCTGGACGACGCCCTCGTGGAGCAGGGCCGCGACCCGAAGCGGATCGGCATCCTGTGGGACCTGCAGGCGATCGTGGGGGTCACCGACGAGGAGGCCGAGACGCGCAAGCAGACCGTGCTCGCCGCGTGGACCGAGGAGATGGTCGCGGTGGCGCTCTCGCACAACGCGGGCTACGACTTCTCGGGGCTGCCGTCGTCGTTCCGGCTCGGCGACCTGCGCGAGGAGATCGTCAAGGCGAACGCCACGCCCGCAGGCCTGGTCGGGCACCTGATCACCGAGTACGGCGAGGACCACCTCATCGACCGGGCCGAGTTCTTCGAGCACGGCTGGCGCTCGGCCACCGGGGTGGACCACATGCTGGTGGGCTCGGCGGGCCGGATCGCGGACCTGCTGGAGGAGAACTTCGCCGAGACCGGTTCTCGGGGCGGCTACATGATCTCCAGCCCGCTGGCCTTCCCGTCGGGCTACGCGGCGGTCGTGGAGCTGCTCGCCGCCGAGCTGCGGCGCCGGGGGGCCCTGGCGGAGCGGGAGCCCGGACAGCAGACGCTCCGCGACGTGCTGTGCGGGTGAGGCCGGCAACCTCCGCGCGCGAGCAGACGCTGCTGCTGTGCTGCCTGATCGGTGCGGTGCAGATGACGTGGGGCGCGATCGTGCCCGCGTTGCCCCTCTACCTGGACCGCTACGGTCTCGCGGTGGGGATGCTCGGTCCGATCCTCGCCGCCTTCGCGGCCGGTCGGGCGGTGGCCAACGCGCCGGCCGGGTTGGCGTTGCGCTGGTGGCCTCCGCGGCGCTACCTGTGGTCGGTCGCCGCCGGGCTCGTGCTCGTGACCGCGCCGACCGGACTGGTGGACGACGCCGGACCGATCATGCTGCTCCGGTTCGTGGCCGGTCTGTTCGGCGGCGCCACCGTCACGGTCGCCTACTCGGTGCTGGTCACCGCGGCCCCGGCCGATCGGCGCGGATCGGTGGTGGCGACCGCGATGGTCGCGATGATGAGCGCTGCCGCAGCGGGCGCCGTGCTGGGTGGGGTCGTGGTGGAGACGCTCGGCGTCGCCTGGACGTTCGTCGCGGCGGCCCTCCCGCTGCTGGGCGTGCTCGCCTGGGAGGCCGCGCGGCCCGCGGACCGGTACTGGTCGGCGTACGCCGTGGCCTCGACCGGCGTCGAGGCGCCCCCTGCCCCCGGCGCGTCCCGCGGCGCCGACCGGCCGCTCGTGCTGGCGCTCTGCGGGGTCTCCTTCGCCACCTTCTTCGTCCGGTTCGCGGGGGAGCAGGGCCTCGTGCCGGTGATGGCCTACGACGGCGCCGGGCTCCGACCGGCCACGCTCGCAGCGGCGATGGCCGCCGGCACGGTCGTCAGCCTCGCCGCGATGCCGCTGGTCGGGAGGCTGGTCGACCGGGGCGCGCGGCGCTCGGTGTTGCTGGCCGGTGGCGCCGCGGGCGCCGCGGCGATCGCGGCGCTGTGCGTGCTGCACCATCCGGTGGCCTTCGCGGCTGCGCTGGTCGTGTACTTCGCGGCGACCACCGCCGTCAACGTGGTGCCGGGCGTCGTCGCCGGGGAGACCTGGGGGCCGCGGGACTCCGGCGCCGTGGTCGGCCTGACCCGGACCGTCGGCGACGTCGGCGCGGCAGCCGGACCGCTGGTGATCTTCTGGCTGGTCGACGTCTCCTCGCGGCTGGCGGCCTGTGTCGTGATGGGGCTACTGCTGCTGGCGTCGGTGGTCCACCTCGCCGGCCAGGTACGCCGTGCGGGGGCGCCCGACCGGGCGCCGGTGCCGGCCTCGTAGCCTGAAGGACATGAGCACGACGATGCCCGACGAGCTCGGGTGGCGGAGATTCGGCCCGGACTCGGCGGAGCGGGCCGCGCTCGTGGCGCTCTCCGAGGTGCTCGGGGTTCCGCTGCGCCCGCGGGCGCTCGAGCTCCGGCCCGGCACGATGTTCGAGGTCGAGGGCGTCGACCCGGAGAGCCGCTACCTCTTCCAGGTCGTGGTCAACCGCGGCACCTACACCTCCCAGCAGCGCAACAAGGTGCTCGCGGACATGTTCAAGCTGTTGTGGCTCAGAGCGACCCGGTTCCCCGAGGCCGAGGTCGGGCTCGTGCTCAGTGAGACCACCGCGGAGGCGTTCAAGCCCCGGTCGTGGACGTCGCTGGCCGCTCGTGAGCTGGGCTTCGCCCTGTATGTCGTGACGACCGACCGTCGGGTCACGAAGCTCGCCTCGGACGAGTCGTAACACGCGGCTGATCTCGTCTTGGCCGCCGTGAAACACGGCCTGGCTAACGTTCGACCTGGCTCTCCGCGGCACACCACTCCTCAGCGAATGCTCGGCCCGCACGCTTGCCGGACCGTGACGACCTGTCGAGAGGACCGACCCGCGATGACAACCCCTGCGGCCAAGGAGTACGGCGTCTTCCTACCCATCGGTGACGGTGGCTGGATCATGTCCACGACCTCGCCCCGCCCGCTCGCCGACTACGAGTACAACAAGCGCGCCGCCCTGCACGCCGAGGCGATCGGCCTCGACTTCGTCATGTCGATGGCGAAGTGGAAGGGCTTCCCGGGGGAGTCGGACTACTGGGGCCAGACGCTGGAGTCGATGACGATGATGTCGGCGCTCGCCGAGTGCACCGAGCGGGTGAAGGTCTGGGCGACGATGCACGCCAACGTCCACCACCCGGCGGTGGCGGCGAAGATGTACACGACGCTGCAGCAGATCTCGCACGGGCGGGCCGGGATGAACATCGTCAACGGCGCCTACCCCGGCGAGTTCACCCAGATGGGTCTGTGGGACCACCAGCGCACCCAGGCCGACAAGTACCGCCTCACCGAGGAGTGGTGCGAGGGCGTGACCCGGCTGTGGTCGGAGGACTCGGTGACGATGAGGTCCGACTTCTTCACCCTCGACGCCTGCGAGTCCCGGCCCCATCCCGGGCCGCGGCCCACGATCATCTCTGCCGGCAGCTCCGCCGAGGCGCGCGCGTTCCAGGCGCAGTGGTGCGACGGGGCCTTCATGGCCGCCAACGACCTCGACACCCTGCGAGCCCAGTCCGACGACGTGAAGGCCCGCGCGGCCGCGCTCGGCCGCGAGTGCCGGACCTACGCGATGCTCACCGTCGTCCAGGCCGATACCGACGCCGAGGCCGAGGCGCTGGTCGCGGAGTACGGCCGCGGCATCGACCGGCCGGCGATCGCGCTGATGCGCGAGTCGTGGGGCATCCCCGCTGACCTGGCGCTCAACTGGGCCAACGACGCCGGCGCGGAGGCGGCCTTCCAGACGGCGTACGTCGCGGGTTCGGCCGGCACGATCGTGAGCCACATCCGCCGCCTGGTGGCCGAGACCGGACTCGACGGCCTGATGCTGATCTTCCCGGCCTTCGACCAGGACATGGTGCTCTTCGGCGAGACGGTGCTCCCCGAGCTGCGGCGGCTCGACGCGCTCGACTGACCGGGGCCCACGGCGGGGCAGCTCGACCGTCCGGCGTTGTGGTCTGCTGGATGATGGCAGGTGTGAACCGTCTCGGAGCCGCTACGAGCCCCTACCTCCTCCAGCACGCCGACAACCCGGTGGACTGGTGGGAGTGGGGACCTGAGGCGTTCGCGGAGGCGAGGCGGCGCAACGTCCCGATCCTGCTGAGCGTCGGGTACGCCGCCTGCCACTGGTGCCACGTCATGGCCCACGAGTCGTTCGAGGACGAGGCGACGGCGGCCTACCTCAACGAGCACTTCGTGAGCATCAAGGTCGACCGCGAGGAGCGGCCCGACGTCGACGCGGTCTACATGCAGGCCACGACGGCGATGACCGGGCAGGGCGGGTGGCCGATGACGGTGGTGATGGACCACGAGGGGGCGCCGTTCTTCGCCGGCACCTACCTGCCGGACCAGCCGCGGCACGGGTCGCCGTCGTTCACGCAGGTGCTGCGGGCGCTGAGCGGGGCGTGGGCCGACCGCGGCGACGACGTACGACGGACCGCGGCCAGCGTGGCCGAGCACCTGCGCAAGGACGCCAGCCTGCCGGCGTACGCGTTGACGGCGGAGCGGATCGACGGCGCGGTCGCCACGCTGGCGGGGGAGTTCGACCCGCTGGCGGGCGGGTTCGGGGGCGCGCCGAAGTTCCCGCCGACGATGGTGCTGGAGTTCCTGCGCCGCTACCGCGGCGACTCGGTGCAGCAGGCGCGGCACATGCTCGCGCGCACGGTCGCCGCGATGGCCGGGAGCGGGATGTACGACCAGGTGGGCGGCGGGTTCGCGCGGTACGCCGTCGACCGCGGCTGGGTGGTGCCGCACTTCGAGAAGATGCTCTACGACAACGCCCAGCTGCTCGGTCTCTACGCCCGCCTCGGCAACGAGCTGGGCCACCGAATCGCCACCGAGACGGCGGACTTCATGATCCGCGAGCTGCGCACGGCGGAGGGCGGGTTCGCCTCGGCGCTCGACGCCGACAGCCCGGCCGAGCCGGGCGGGCACGCCGAGGAGGGCTTGTTCTACGCCTGGACGCCGGACCAGCTGGCCGCGGTGCTCGGGCCGACCGACGGGGCGTGGGCGGCCGAGCTGTTCGGGGTCACCGACGAGGGCACCTTCGAGCACGGGATGTCGACGCTGCAGCTGCGCCACCACCCCCAGGACGAGGCCGACCGCGCCCGTCTGGCCGACGTACGACGCCGGCTGCTCGCCGCGCGCGAGCAACGCCCGCGTCCGGCCCGCGACGACAAGGTCGTCGCCGCCTGGAACGGGCTGGCGATCAGCGGTCTTGTCGACGCTGCCCGGCGGCTGGACCGTCCCGACTACCTCGCGGCCGCCGTCGACGCGGCGGAGCTGCTCGAGCGGCTGCACCTGCGCGACGGCAGGATCCTGCGGGTCTCGCGCGACGGCAGGGCCGGTGCGCATGCGGGCGTGCTGGAGGACTACGGCTGCGTCGCGTCCGGCTTCCTGGCCCTCGCCCAGGCGAGCGCCGACGGGCGCTGGCTGCGGCTGGCGACCGGTCTGCTCGACACGGCGCTGGCCGGTTTCGCCGCTCCGGACGGGGGGTTCTTCGACACCAGCGCCGACGCGGAGGTTCTCGTCACCCGGCCCCGCGACCCCGGCGACAACGCGAGCCCGAGCGGGTTCAGCAGCCTTGTCCACGCGCTCGTCGAGGCGCACGCGCTCACCGGCGAGGGTCGCTACCGCGACGCGGCGGAGGCAGCGCTGGCCACGGTCAGCGTGCTCGCCGACAAGGCGCCGCGGTTCGCCGGCTGGTCGCTGGCGGCCGCGGTCACCATGCTCGACGGGCCGCTCGAGGTCGCCGTCGTCGGCCCGGCCGGGCCGGAGCGCGACGCGCTGGTGGCGAAGGCGCTGACCCTCCCGGGGGCGGTCGTGGTCGCCACCGACCAACCCGAGCAGACGGGCATCGCACTGCTGACCGGGCGTACCCCGGTCGACGGGCGGCCGGCGGCCTACGTCTGCCGGGGCTTCGTGTGCGAGCGGCCGGTGACGGAGCCGGACGGCATCGGGTGAGAGGTCGCCGGCGCTGGGGCGTCGCGCTCCTGCTGAGCATGGCCCTGTTCGGCGGCGTCCTCGTGGCCGGCGCGACCGGGTTCGGCCGCCCGGTGCCGGACCCGACGTACGCGTTCCTCGAGGAGCAGCCGTACCGCGCGGGCGAGCCGGTCACCTGGCGACCGTGCGAGCCGATCCACTACGAGGTCAACCCCGCGCACGCGGCCGGCACGGACGACGAGGCCGTCGCCCGGGTGCGCGCCGCGGTGGCGGAGGTCGCGCGGGCCAGCGGCTTCCGGTTCGAGTACGACGGCACGACCGCGCGCCGTCCGGGCGCCCGCACGGCCCCGGAGATCGGTCGGGCTGCGCCCGTCCTCGTCGCCTGGGCGGACGCGGACGAGGTGCCCGACCTGGCGGGGGACGTCGCCGGCGTCGGGGGAGCGGCGACCCGGGAGGAGGGTCGCTGGTTCTGGTACGTGACCGGTGGTGTCGTCCTCGACGCCGACGCGCTCGACGGGGGCGCGGACGAGCGGGCGACCCTGCTCCACGAGCTCGGGCACGTCCTCGGGCTCGACCACGTCGACTCGCGGCGCGAGCTGATGTACGCCGAGAGCGTCGGTCGGCAAGACTTCGGTGAGGGCGACCTGAGGGGGCTCGCCCGGCTCGGGAAGGGGACCGGATCGTGCAGCTGACCTGGTGGCCGCCGTTGCGGCCGGAGCCCGAGCGGTTCCACGACGAGGGCTCGGCCGACCCGCCGAAGATCGTGCTCGAGCGGGTGGAGGTGGGCGACGTCCACCGCCGGACCGAGCGGTTCCGGATGCTGCACCGGATCGCCTACCGCGACCGGGAGTACGGCGACCTGCTGGTCCCCGCCGACCTCGGCACCTTCGAGACCGACCTGACCTCGGTGCCGACGATCTTCACCTGGCTGGTGCCGCGCACCGGGCGCCACCTACCGCCGGCGCTGCTCCACGACGGGCTGGTGCACTCCGCAGCCGAGCCGGCCAGCTACGTGTCCGTCGAGGGACACGTGCTCGACCGGGTCGCGGCGGACCGGGTGTTCCGGGCGGCGATGCGCGACACCGACACCGGGCCGGTGCGCAGCTGGCTGGTGTGGTCGGCGGTGACGCTGTCGACGATCTGGCACGGCTCCGCGGCCTGGACCCCGGCCCGGCACGGGCGCTACCGGCTCGCGGCCGCGGCGACGGTGGCGATCATCGTGGTGCTCGGCGTGCTGGCGACGCTGGACCTGTTCGACGTGATCGACGGCGTGCCGTGGATGGGGGACCGGTCGTTCGGGCTGGAGCTGGTCGGCGGTCTGGCCGGCGCGGTCGTCGTCCCCCTGCTGCTCGGGCTGACCTGGGGCCGGTTCGCGATCGCGGGTGTGGTGTCCGGGATCGCGCTCGCCGTGCTGCTCCATGTCACCGTGGCCCTCGGCCTGATCACGCTCGCCTACCAGGCGGCCGAGTGGGTCGCCCGGCGCCGTCCGCTCGCGGCGGTCGTCATCGCCGGTGTCGTGGTGGCCGCCCACCTGGCGCTGATCGTGTTGTTCGTGGCGCCATTCCGCTCCGGCTGAGAGCCCAGTAGGTTCGGACCCGTGACCAGCACCGACGCCGCTCCCACCGCTCCCGCCGCGCAGACCTTCACCTCGCTCGACCCCGCTACCGGCGCGGTCGTCGGCACCCACCCGATCCACACCGCAGCCGACGTGCAGGCCGCCGTCGCGACCGCCCGCAAGCAGTCCGAGTGGTGGCAGGCCCTCGGCTTCGAGGGCCGCAAGAAGGCCCTGGTCCGCTGGCGCAAGGTGATCGCGCGGCGGATGGAGGAGCTCGCCGCGCTCATGGCGCGCGAGACCGGCAAGCCGGACGGCGACGCGCTCATGGAGACCGCGCTCGCGGTCGACCACCTGTCGTGGGCGGCCAGCCACGCCGAGAAGGTGCTCAAGCGGCGCAGCGTCTCGCCCGGGCTGCTGATGGTCAACCAGGCCGCGAGCGTGGAATACCGCCCGCTCGGCGTGGTCGGCGTCATCGGCCCGTGGAACTACCCCGTCTTCACCCCGATGGGCTCGATCGCCTACGCCCTCGCCGCCGGCAACGCGGTCGTCTTCAAGCCCTCGGAGTACACCCCGGGCGTCGGTGAGTGGCTCGCCGAGACCTTCCGGGAGGCCGTCGGCCGACCCGTGCTCCAGGTCGTCACCGGGTACGGCGAGACCGGGGCCGCGCTCACCGCGGCCGGCGTCGACAAGGTCGCGTTCACCGGCTCCACTGCGACGGGCAAGCGGGTGATGGCGTCCTGCGCCGAGACCCTCACCCCCGTCGTGATCGAGGCCGGCGGCAAGGACGCGCTCATCGTGGCCGAGGACGCCGACGTCGCCGAGGCCGCCGAGGCGGCGCTGTGGGGCGCGGTCGCCAACGCCGGCCAGACCTGCGCCGGTGTGGAGCGGGTCTACGTCCACGACCGCGTCTACGACCAGTTCCTCGACGAGCTGGTCGCCCAGGCCAAGCAGCTCGAGGCCCGTCCCGGCGGCCAGGTCGGCCCGATCACGATGCCCTCGCAGGTCGACATCATCCGCCGCCACGTCGACGACGCGCTGGCCCGCGGCGGCCGCGCCCTGGTCGGCGGCCCGGTCCCCGAGGGCGCCCGCTTCGTGCAGCCGACGGTGCTGGTCGACGTCCCCGAGGACTCCGCAGCCGTGCAGGAGGAGACCTTCGGCCCGACCGTGACCGTGTCGCGCGTGCGGACCATGGACGAGGCGATCGAGCGGGCCAACGGCACCCGCTACGCGCTCGGCTCGACGGTGTTCTCCAAGGAGCACGGCATGGAGATCGCCCAGCGGCTGCGCGCCGGCATGACCGCGATCAACGGGGTCATCTCCTTCGCCGGCATCCCGACCCTGCCGTTCGGCGGCGTCGGCGACTCCGGCTTCGGCCGGATCCACGGCCCCGACGGGCTGCGCGAGTTCACCTACCCGCACGCGATCGCCCGCCAGCGGTTCAAGCCGGCGATCGCGCTCACCACCTTCCGTCGTACGGCCAAGGAGGAGAAGCAGCTCACGAAGGTCGTGCGCGGGCTGTACGGGCGCGGGAAGAACTAGCGCCCGCCGCGCACGCGACGACGGCGAGGCCGCCGACGACGGTCAGCCAGGTGATCTGCTCACCGAGCAGCAGCCCTGCCCAGGTGATGGTCAGCACCGGCTGGGCGAGCTGGACCTGGCTGACCTGCGCGATCGGGCCGATCGCGAGGCCGCGGTACCAGGCGACGAAGCCGAGGAACATGCTGATGCAGGCCAGGTAGGCGAAGCACAGCCACTGGGTCGGCGTCGCCGAGGGCGGGTGGGCCGCGAGGCTGACCGCGCTCAGGGCGGCCATCGCCGGCGCGGCCAGCACCAGCGCCCAGGAGATGGTCTGCCACGAGCCCAGCTCGCGGGAGATCACGCCGCCCTCGGCGTACCCGACCGCGCAGGCCAGCACCGCCAGCACCAGCAGCAGGTCGGCGCGTTGGAGGTGGACCGTCCCGCCGCCCTGCAGGACCGCGAACCCGACGGCGGCGAGCGCGCCGAGCGCGGCGAAGAGCCAGAAGGCGCGGGCCGGGCGCTCGCCGGTGCGGAGCACGGCGATCACGGCCGTGGCGGCGGGCAGGGTCGCGGTCACCACGGCGCAGTGGCTGGCCGGCACCTCTTGCAGCGCGTACGACGTCAGCAGCGGGAACCCGGCGACCACGCCCGCGGCGACCACCGCGAGCCGGGCCCATTGCGTGCCGTGGGGGAGGCGCTGGCGGGTCAGGGCCAGGGTGCCCGCGGCCAGGGTCGCCGCGACGACGGCCCGGCCGGCGCCGATGAACAGCGGGTCGAGGCCGCCGAGGGCGGCCCGGGTGAGGGGCACCGTGAAGGAGAAGGCGACCACGCCGGCCAGCCCCCAGGCCAGGCCAGCGGGGAGGGTCGATAGCGGCTGCGCGCGTGGGACGATAGCGCTACTCTGCGTTGACATGAACAACGATAGCAGCGCCCGGATCGTCGCCGGGCTTCGCGCCTGGATCCGGGATGCGGCTGCCGGCGCGCAGCTGCCGTCGTCCCGCCGGCTCGTCGCCGAGTACGGCGCCAGCCCGGTCACCGTCCAAAAGGCGCTGCGCCGCCTGGTCGCCGAGGGACTGGTCGAGAGCCGCCCCGGGGTCGGCACCTTCGTCTGCGCCGCTCGGCCCGCGCGAGGCCGGGACTTCGGCTGGCAGAGCGCGGCGCTGCGGTCCCCGCGGGCCGACCTGGCCCGGGTGACCGGCCTGCGGACGCCGCCGCCCGGCGTGCAGGCGCTGCACGACGGCTACCCCGGGCCGGACCTGCTGCCCGAGCGGCTGGTCCGCACCGCGCTCGGGCGGGCCGCCCGCGGAGCGGCGGCCACGTCCCGGCCGTCGGCGGCGGGCCTGCCGGAGCTGCGCGCCTGGTTCGCCACCGAGCTGGCCGACGCGACACCGGCCCACCTGGGCGTCGTGACACCCAACGACGTCGTCGTGACGCCCGGCTCGCAGAGCGCGCTGGCCTCGATCTTCCGGGCGTTGGTCGCCCCCGGACAGCCGCTGCTCATCGAGTCGCCGACCTACTGGGGCGCGATCCAGGCCGCGCGCCAGGCCGATGTCGAGCCGGTCCCGGTGCCCAGCGACGGGCAGGGTCCGGACCCGGCCGAGGTGGACCGTGCGTTGCGGGAGACCGGCGCCCGGGCGTTCTACGCCCAGCCGAGCTTCGCCAACCCGACCGGCGCGCACTGGAGCCTCGAGCGCGGGAGCGAGGTGCTCGAGGTGGTGCGCGCCCACGGCGCCTTCCTGGTGGAGGACGATTGGGCCCACGACTTCGGCATCGACGCCGACCTGCGGCCGGTCGCGGCCCGCGACGATGCCGGGCACGTCGTCTACGTGCGCTCGCTGACCAAGAGCGTCTCGCCCGCGATCCGGGTGGCCGCCGTGATCGCCCGCGGCCCGGCGCGGGACCGGATCCTCGCCGACCGCGCCGCCGAGTCGATGTACGTCAGCGGGCTGCTCCAGCAGGCCGCGCTCGAGGTGGTCAGCGACCCGGCCTGGCGCACCCACCTGCGCCGGCTGCGAGGCCAGCTCCGGGAGCGCCGCGACCTCCTCGTCGCCGCCGTCGCCGAACATGCCCCCTCGCTCACCGTGGACGTCGTCCCGCCGGGCGGCCTGCACCTGTGGGCGCGGTTGCCCGACGGCACCGACGGCGAGCAGGTCGTGCGTGACTGCGCGGCCGACGGGGTGTGGGTCGCCGCAGGTGACGAGTGGTTCCCGGCCGAGCCGACGGCGGCCTACCTGCGACTCACCTTCATCGGGCCGGAGCCGGGCGGCTACCCCGCCGCGGCGCGCGTCATCGAGCGGGCCGTCGCGCGACAGGGCCGCCGGACCTGAGCGGTCCGGCGGCGCTGTCGCCCCGGGAGGTCGGGCGGTCAGCGCCGCACGGTCAGGCGCACCGTACGGCTCCAGGCCGCCGCGTAGCCCTCACCGGCGGCGACATAGACCCGCAGGCGGTGCTTGCCGGCCTTCAGCCGCGGCAGCCGGACCAGCACGGTGCCGTCCGCGCCGACGGAGGCGGTGCGCACGATCCGACGGCCGTCGTAGACCAGGACCGTGCCCGCGGCCGGCGCCACCCCGGTCACGGTGACCTTCACCCTCGCCTTCTGGCGGGCCTTGACGGACCGCTTCGCCAGGTCGATCGCGACGGCGGGCGCGGCCCGGGTGACCTTGAGGATCGCGGTGGCGGCGCTCGACGCGACGGTGGCCGATCCGGCGTACCGGGCGGTGACCAGGTGTGTCCCGACCGGCAGGTCCGCGGGCAGGCTCACCTGGACGGTGCCGCCGGCGAGGGCGCCGGTGACCTCGCGCCCGGCGATCGCGACGCTCACCTGGCCCGTGGCGGCCGGGTCGGCGCTCACCGTGACGGTCGCGGTGGTCGCCGTGCCATACGTCGTCGCCGTACTGCCGAGGGTCAGTGCCGTCACCGATGCCGCCGGACCGCTCCAGGCCAGGGCGGGGGCGAAGGAGGTCGCCATGGCGGCCTTGGTCCGCTGCTCCAGCGCGTAGCCCATGCCGAGCACCTCGGCGTCGTCCCAGGCACGCCCCACGATCTGGACGTTGTTGGACTGACCCTCCTCGTTGTGGCCGATGGGGAGGATCGCCGTGGGCAGCCCGATGGTCTGCGTCGGCACGCCCGAGGCGCGGTCGGAGGAGAACACCGCCGAGCTCGCGTCGTTGTTGCCGATGCTGGTCAGGAAGCCCGGGTAGATCACGGCGTCGACCGGCTCGGCCCCGAAGGCGGTGTCCATCCACTCCGCGGCGCTGAGCTTGTAGGCGTCACGCCGGGCCAGCAGGTTCTCGACGCTGGTGTCGTCCATCGGGAGCGCGGTGTAGTTGCTGGAGACGTTGTAGGGCAGGTTCGCCGGGTTCTCCATCAGCTGCTTGGTCGTGTAGGGGAAGGTGGCCGGACGCTGCTCGGCGATGTAGCGCTCCCAGCCCTCGGCGCCCGCGCTGCCCGTGGTCGGGAAGCTGCCCGCGGGCGCTGCCGGCGCGGTCTGCGCCGTCGCGAGCGGGACGAGCGTTCCTCCCGCGGCCTCGATCCCGGCGCGTGCCTGCTCGAGGGCGACGGCGCCGGCGGTGTCGTCGGAGACGGCCGTGGACTGGAAGGCGGCCGGCACGTAGCCGATCACCTTGCCCTGCAGGGCGTCGGCGCGCAGCGCGGACTTCCACTCGGCCGGGCGCAGGCTGTTGTCGACGCGGGCGGTCAGCAGGTCGTCGGGGTTGTTGCCCGTGGTCCGCGTGGCGGTGGCGTCGAGCAGCGAGGCGAGGTCGGTGACCGACTTGGCCATCGGCCCGGCGTAGTCGGTCGCCCAGGTCAGCGGCATCACTCCGTTGGTGCTGGTCAGCCCGTCGGTGCCGCGGAAGGTCGCGAGGCTGGCGCCGGTCGAGGGTGCGTACAGCGAGACACCGGTCTGGGTGCCCATCGCGGCGGCCGCGAGGTCGGCACGGACCGCGGTGGCGGAGCCGCCGCTGGACCCGAAGGACGACTTCGACGGGTAGAGGGCGTTCCAGGTCTGCTGGAAGCCGCTCTCGCTCCACGACCCGGAGTTGGCGAACTCGGAGAGGTTCGTCTTGCCGATGATGACGGCTCCCGCGTCGCGCAGCCGGGCCACCTGCCAGGCGTCCGCGCCGGGCTCCCAGTCCTTCAGGGCGAGGGTGCCGCCCGAGGTCGGCATGTCCTTGGTGTCGTAGAGGTCCTTGAGTGCGATCGGTACGCCGAGCAGGTCGCCCCTCGCGCCCGCCTTGCGTGCCTGGTCGGCCGCCATCGCCTGGGCGACCGCGTCCTTGGCGACGGTGATGAACGCGTGGAAGCCGAAGGACCCGTCGTCGTAGGCCTCGATCCGGTCCAGATAGGCCTTGGTGATGGCGACGGAGGTGGTCTCGCCCGCGGTCATGGCCGCCTGGAGGTCGGCGATCGTCTTGCCGGTGACGTCGTAGCGCACCTCGGTGGTCGGGACCGCCTCGGCCGCGGCGGGCGGCAGCTGCAGCGGCTCGGCGCCGGCGCACGCGCCGGCGTAGCTCGCGACGTCCCAGTTCTGCAGCGTGCAGATCTCGTCGATCGTCAGGTTCGACAGGTCGGGCGCAGCGGCGAGCGCGGCGGTGTCCGCCGCGATCTGGGTGGTGTCGGCCAGGGCGCCCACCACGACGTACTGCATCAGGGACTCGGTCTGCCCGGGCTCGATGGTCAGCTCACGCACGAAGCCGAGGTCGTTGGACCGGCTCCCGCTCGCGACGTACGCCGTGGTGAACGGGTCGGACTGCTGGTCGCCGAGCGCCTCGACGCCGGTGCCGACGACCACGCCGGTCGGCCGGGTGTTGCCCGGTGTGGTCGCCGCGATCCAGGTGTCGCCGGTGTCGACCGCTGCGTCGCCGCTGCTGGTCGCGGAGATGGTCGCCTTGTTGGGCGAGCCGTTGGCGGTCAGTCCGGAGCCGAGCGAGCCGCCGAAGGACACCCGGACGGTGACCGGGTCCGTGGAGGCGTTGGTGTAGGTGTCGAAGAAGCTGGTCGTGCTGGTCGCGGCGGCGACCTGGACCTTGCGGCTCATCAGCACGTCGCCGAGGCGGACCGACCGGGTCGAGTGGTACGACCCCGCGGCGGCAGGGGTCAGGCCGAAGCCGCGCATCATCTGGTCGTTCATCCGCGGCTCCTGGCCGGGAGCCGTGTCGACGTGCACGAAGACGTTGCCGAAGCCCTCCATGCGTGAGCCGCTGGCGTTGCGGATCGACCCGGTGTCGAGACCGGGACGACGAGCGTCGTTGATGTTGATCGTGGCGCCGTTGGCGGTCGTGACGCTCGAGAGGGCCGATGCCGGGGTCGCGACCGACAGGGCCCCGATGCCCAGTGCGACCGTCAGCGGGAGGGTGGTCGCTGCGCGGAGCGCGCGCCGACCGGGGGCGGGGGAATGCATACGGGGACGTGGCCTTTCGATGGGGAACGGAGTCCCCAGTTCTAGGCCGCCGTGATGACGATCGACCCCCCGCGCTGTTTCGTTCTTGTGACGCCTCGCAAAGACTGGCGGCGCGGCTCAGCCGGCCGGCGGCGCCTCGGCAGCGCGGTGGTGGTTGAGCACCGCGATCTTCTGCCAGATCTTCCGCTCCAGCGACACCGTGAGCGTCTCGACGGTGCTGACCGTGTCGAGCACGACCGGGTCGCGCGAGGCCTCCGCGCACAGCGCCGCCGCCTTGCCGATCAGGCTGAGCAGCTCCGAGCAGTAGTCGAGGTAGTGCTCGAGCTGGTCGGTGGTGAGGTTCATCTGCACGCTCGCCTCGGTCGGCACGAACTCCGAGCGCAGTCGCTCCGGGTCCTTCGTCAGCTGGTGCATGTCGACGATGTGGGCCAGCGAGCGCAGCCGGTGGAGCAGCTCGAGCAGGCTCGCGCGCTGCAGCCGCTCGGGCACGGAGTAGAGGAACCAGATCGCCAGCGCCGCGAACACCAGGTCGTTGACCGTGCTCTCCAGCAACGGAATCCAGGCCAGGCCGTCGTCCGGCGCGTCGGCGAGGGCCGAGCGGACGGCCAGCACCAGCACCGACGCGGTCACCGCGAGGACCGCCACGATCCCGAACCGCGACAGCGGCCGCAGCCATGACCGCCGGCCGCGGGCGGTGGCCGTCGACGACTCGACCGTCTCCACCAAGGTGGCCAGCTCGCCGACTACCTTGTGCAGCCCGCGTCCGGGGAAGCGCGCGTCGATGCGCTGCTCGAGGCGGCGCACGGTCGCGAGGACCGGCGCGGCCTGGACGCGTTCGAGCGGGGACGGCACGCCCGGCAGCCTAGTGCCCGCCTACGATGGGGACATGGGTCTCGCCGTGCTCGACTGCGCCCACTTCGCGGCGGGGGAGTGCCGCTCGTGCACCTGGCTCGGGCGTCCGTACGACGACCAGCTGGCCGCCAAGCTCGCCGCGACCCGTGCCCTGGTCGATGCGCCGGGGCTGCGGTGGCTGCCGCCGGTGACCAGCCCGGGGTCCGGATTCCGCAACAAGGCGAAGATGGTCGTGGCCGGGACGGCAGCCGCGCCGACGCTCGGGATCCTCGACGCCGACGGGGCAGGCGTCGACCTGCGCGACTGCGCGTTGCACGAGCCGGTGATCGTGGCGGCCCTGCCGGTGCTGGCGGAGCTGGTGCGGCGCGCCGACCTGACGCCGTACGACGTCGCGTCGGTGGCGCCGGTCAGCCAGCGGGGCGAGCTCAAGCACCTGCTCGTCACGGCCTCGCCCGACGGCGAGCTGATGGTGCGGCTGGTGGTCCGCTCGACCGCCGTCGAGTCCCGGGTGCGCAAGCACCTGCCGTGGCTGCTCGCGCAGCTGCCGGCGGTCCACGTGGTGACGCTCAACGTCCAGCCCGAGCACCGTGCGGTCCTGGAGGGCGAGCGCGAGGTGGTGCTGACCGAGGCGGACACGCTGCCGATGCGGCTGGGCGGGGTGACCCTGCACCTGCGCCCGCGCAGCTTCTTCCAGACCAACACCGCCGTGGCGGCGGCGCTGTACGCCGAGGCGGTCGCCTGGGCCGCCGACCTGGCGCCGACCCGGGTGGTCGACCTCTACTGCGGGGTCGGCGGGTTCGCGCTGCATCTCGCCGCGCCCGGCCGGCGGGTGAGCGGCATCGAGATCAGCGCCGACGCGATCGCCTCGGCCGAGCGGTCACGCGACGAGGCCGGGCTGCCGGGAGAGATCGACTTCGCGGTCGGCGACGCGACCGCACCCGAGCATGCCGACCTGCTCGCGGGCGCCGACCTGGTCGTGGTCAACCCGCCGCGGCGCGGGCTCGGGCACGACCTGTCCGTACGGCTCGAGGAGTCGGGCGCGCGGCACCTGCTCTACTCCAGCTGCAACCCGGAGACGCTGGCACGCGACCTGGCCGACCTGGCGTCGTACCGACCGGTGCGGGGACGGCTCCTCGACATGTTCCCGCAGACCCCGCACGCGGAGGTGCTGGTGCTGTTGGAGCGGGTCTAACCGGGTCTCGACCGCTCAGCGCAGCGAGTACGTCGCCAGCGAGACGCCGACGTAGTGCGCCACGAACGCGGCGATCGTGAAGCCGTGGAAGATCTCGTGGAACCCGAACACCCGCGGCGACGGGTTGGGCCACTTGAAGCCGTAGACCAGGCCGCCCATCGTGTAGAGCGCACCCCCCACGACGATGAGCACGAAGATCGCGACCCCGATGCCGAGCCCGAGCGCGGTGGCGCCCTCGAAGAAGGCGGGGATGAAGAAGATCGCCGCCCAGCCGAGCGCGATGTAGATCGGCGCCGAGAGCCAGCGCGGGGCGCTCGGCCAGAACAGCTTGAACGCGATGCCGAGCAGGGCGCCGGTCCACACGACCGACAGCATCACGGCCCGGGACGCGCCGTCGAGCAGGGTCAGCGCGAACGGCGTGTAGGAGCCGGCGATGAACAAGAAGATGTTGGAGTGGTCGAACCGGTTGAGCACGGTCCAGACCTTCGGCGACCAGGTGCCGCGGTGGTAGAGCGCGGAGGTGCCGAACAGCAGCAGTGCCGAGCCGGCGTAGAGCGCCGAGCCGATCCGCGTGGTCGCGGTCGGGGACAGCGCGATCAGCACGATGCCGGCGGCCAGCACGAGCGGCGTCGAGACGAGGTGGATCCAGCCGCGGAGCTTGGGCTTGATCTCGGCGACCTTCTCGCTGATCTGGTCCCCGAGGTCGTCCAGCCGGGCGCGGACCTTGTCGTTCGCGTGGTGGATCGCCTGGTTCATAAAGCGAGGATAACGGCCGGGCCCGAACGCCACGACGGCCGGACGAACGTGATCTCACGCTCATCCGGCCGTCGTGGTCCGACCGATCGGAGGATGCGGTCAGTGCGTGTGCGGCGGCACCGAGTTGCCCTCGGAGGGCTGCACGATGACGAAGCCCTGGCCCTGGAAGGCGACCTGGAACGCCTCGCCCGAGCCGCGGCCGATCAGGGCGCCCGCGGTGACGGTGGAGCGGATCGAGGTCTGCAGGTGCGTGGACCAGGCGACGAGCGCGTTGGCGTCCGCGAAGGTCGGCGCCTCGCCCGGGTTGAGCACGACCGGGTCGCCGTCGGTGGTGATGGCGACCCAGCCCGTGCCGCGCAGGGTGGTGTTGAACAGGCCACCCGCGGCGATGCTGCCGCCCTTGACCCGCTCGACGTTCCACTCCAGCGAGGCCGAGAAGGCCAGCACGTTCTGGCCGTTGACGGACAGGCCGCTGTTGTTGAGGTGCAGGATGTGGACCTCCTGCGCGCCGTCGGCGAGGAAGACGTCGCCCTGTCCCTCGACCCGCATCAGCGAAAGGCCCTCGCCGGTGAACGCCTTCTTGAGGAACTTCGCGGCGCCGCCGCCCTGGAAGTTGAAGTTCACGTTGCCCTGGTAGGCGACCATCGCGCCCTGCTTGGCCATGAACGGCTCGGTGACCCGCACCCGCAGCAGCCTCTTGTTCTGCAAGACGGCGCCGAGCCCGTCGATCTCGCTGAACCGGCCGTCGATCAGGTCACCGCTGATGCCGGCGAACGCGTCGGCGGGCACCTGCTGGGCGCCGTAGCCGCCCATCGGCTGCTGGGGCTGCTGGGCCGGGGCGTACGCCGGCGCCTGGGCCTGCGGGTACGGCTCGACGGGCTGCGCCTGGCCCCACGACGGCTGGGCGGGCTGCTCGGCCGGCTGCTCGGCGACCGGCTGGGCGACCGGCTCGGCGGCGCGCGGGGCGACGGCGGTCACGGCGTCGAAGGAGAAGGCCGGCTCGGCCTGGGCGGCGCCGGCGTCGCTCGACTCCTCGATGGCCGCGGGGACCGAGGCGGCGGACTCGCCGGCGGCGGCCTCCTGGCTGCCGACCCACACGTCGGCGGAGGAGCCGCTGTCCGTCGTACCGCTGGCCCCGACGGCGGCGCTCGCGTCGGCGGCGTCGGCACCCGCGTCGGCCGACGCGTAGAGCGGGTTGGTCGACTGGACGCCCTGGTCGGACACGTGGTCGGTCCACTGGGAACCGTCCCAGTAGCGGAGCTCGTGGCGTCCCGTCGGGTCCGGGTGCCAGGCGGCTGCAGTCATGGTCGTCCTATCTACTCTGTTCTCGGGGGAGGTCGGAATCGGTCTCATCGTGTCAGTCGGGTGGGTGGGCCGGTAGCCCGGCTAACATCGTGATGTGGCGGATTGGAAGCGCGGAGTGCGCAAGGTGCTCTACCCCGCGTACGAGGCACGGATGCTTCGCAAGATGCCCGGCAACCTGCCCAAGCACATCGGCGTGATGCTCGACGGCAACCGGCGCTGGGCGAAGGCGGTCGGGCGCGACACCGCCCACGGGCACCGCGCGGGAGCGGCCAACATCGAGCCGCTGCTGGGCTGGTGCGACGAGGTCGGCATCGAGGTCGTCACCTTGTGGCTGCTCTCGACCGACAACCTCAACCGGCCGGCCGAGGAGCTCGAGCCGCTGCTCGACATCATCGTCGACGCCGTCGACTCGCTCGCCGACCAGCGCCGCTGGCGACTGCACCTGGTGGGTGCCCTCGACCTGCTCCCCGCCGCCGCGGCCAAGCGGCTCAAGGCCGCGGCCGAAGCCACGGCCGACGTCGACGGGATGATCGTCAACGTCGCGGTGGCCTACGGCGGCCGCCGCGAGATCGCCGACGCCGTCCGCTCGCTGCTGACCGAGCACGCCGCGCTCGGCACCCCGCTCGAGGAGCTGGCCCAGGTCATCGACATCGAGCACATCGAGGAGCACCTCTACACCAAGGGCCAGCCCGACCCGGACCTCGTGATCCGCACGTCGGGGGAGCAGCGGCTCGGCGGGTTCTTGCTGTGGCAGAGCGCGAAGTCGGAGTTCTACTTCTGCGAGGCCTACTGGCCCGACTTCCGCCGCGTCGACTTTCTGCGCGCGATCCGGGCCTACGCCCAGCGCGAGCGCCGGTTCGGAGCCTAGGTACCGTGACTGCGTGAGCAAGCCCATCACGCTGCTGACCGTCGAGGCGACGGAGCAGCTCAGCCCGGGGATGGTCCGGATCCGGTTCTCCGGCGACCTGGCCGCCTTCGCGGACAACACCTTCACCGACCGCTACGTCAAGCTCGTCTTCGGCGACCCGGCCGAGCTGGAGAACGGAGGCCGGCCGACGCTGCGGACCTACACCGCCATCGCGCCGGACGTCGCCGCGGGCACGCTCGCCATCGACTTCGTCGTTCACGGTGACGAGGGCGTCGCCGGACCCTGGGCTGCGAAGGCCCGGCCCGGCGACACCATCCACGTCCGCGGACCCGGCGGCGCCTACGCCCCCGACCCCGCCGCCGACTGGCACCTCCTCGCCGGCGACGAGGCCGCGATCCCCGCGATCCGCCAGGCGCTGGCCGCGTTGCCCGACGACGCGCGGGGGTACGTCGTGCTGCAGGTCGACGGGCCGTCGTACGAGCAGCCGGTCGCCGCCCCCGCGGGCGTCGAGGTGACCTGGCTGCACCGCTCCGACCCGACCCACCCGGGCCTGGCCGACGCCGTCAAGGCGCTGCCGTGGCGCGAGGGCCGGGTGCACGCGTTCGTGCACGGCGAGGGGCAGGCCGTGATGAAGGAGATCCGTCCCTACCTGTACGGCGAGCGCGGGGTCCCGCGCGCCGACGTCTCGATCTCCGCGTACTGGAAGCAGGGCCGCACCGAGGAGTCCTTCCGTGAGTGGAAGGCCCAGCTGGCCAGCACCGAGGAAGGCACCGCATGAACACCCCCACCCGCCTGTTCCGCACCGTCGCGATCGCCGAGGCGGTCACGTGGACGGGACTGCTGCTCGGCATGTTCCTCAAGTACGGCCCGGCCGAGAACGAGACCGGCGTACGGATCTTCGGCATGCTGCACGGCATCGTGTTCGTCGCCTACGTCGTGACGACCGTCGTGGTCTGGGTGGACCGGCGCTGGTCGGCGGGCCGTGGCCTGCTCGCGCTCGTCGCCGCCGTACCTCCGCTCGCGACGGTGCCGCTCGAGTGGTTCGCGATCCGCCGGGGCTGGCTCGGCGACGCGTGGCGGCTGCCCGCGGGCGCCGGGTCCGCGCTGCCGGACCGGGTCGTGGCGTGGCTGCTCACCAACCCGCTGCGCGGGCTGGGTGTCGGTCTGGTGACGGTCGCCGCGCTGACCGGCGTGGCGCTGGTCGTGGGCCCGCCCGGGTCCTGACCCGTCCCGACCCGCGGGAGCGCGCTGCCGGAACCCGTCGCCGTCCCCGCACGTCACAAGGGGTATGACGACGCCGCTCGCCCGCCGTACCGCTCTCCAGCTGGGGTTCGCCGCCCTCGGTGCCGCCGCCCTGACCGCCTGCGCCGACGACGGTGCGGCGCCGGGCGCGGCGCGGACGTCGGAGCCGGACGGCATCGAGCTGGTCTCCTCCGACGTGCGCCGGGCTGCGGGCGACCCGAGCCTGGTCGCGCCGGTGGTCGCCGGGTTGGACCGCTTCGCCGGTGAGCTCTACGGACAACTGGCGGCCGCTGACGGGACCCACGGCAACCTGGTGCTCTCGCCGTACTCCGTGCTGGTCGCCCTCGGTATGACGCTCACGGGAGCCGCGGGCACCACCGCCGAGGAGATGCGCACCGTGCTCGGCGTCGGCGACCTGGGGGACCGGTGGCACAAGGGCGTGAACGCGCTGACCACCCTGGTCGAGGACCTGGCCGGCAAGCAGGAGCGGGCCGACGGCTCCACGGCCGAGCTCGCGCTGAGCACCGCCGACCAGCTGTTCGGGCAGCGCGACGTCGCGTGGGAGGCCGACTTCCTCGACCTCCTCGCCAAGGAGTACGGCGCCGGCCTGCGCACCGTCGACTTCGAGCGGGCCACCGAGCAGGCGCGGACCGCGATCAACGGCTGGGTCGAGGACCGCACCCACGACCGGATCGTCGACCTCGTGCCCGGAGGCGTGCTCGACCCGTCGACCCGGCTGGTCCTCGTCAACGCGATCTACCTCAAGGCCCCGTGGGAGCAGCCGTTCGAGAAGGGGCTGACCGCGCCCGGGGCCTTCCACCGCCTCGACGGCTCGCAGGTCGACGCCGACCTGATGCGCGTGCCCGACCTCGCCACGGGCCTGGCGAGCGGCGACGGCTGGCGCTCCGTCGTCCTGCCGTACGCCGGCCGGCGGCTCGCGATGACCGTCGTTCTCCCCGACGACGGGGCCCTCGACCGGGTCGAGCGGCAGGTCCGGTCGGGCGGCTTCGCCGTGTTCACCGCCGATGCGCAACCGACGGTCGTCGACCTCAGCCTGCCGCGCTGGTCCTTCCGCACCGCGGCGCCGCTCAAGGACCCGTTGTCCGCGCTCGGGATGCCGACGGCCTTCAGCGACACCGCCGACTTCACCCCGATGACCGAGGAGGACCTGCCGCTGGTCGTCGCCGAGGTCCTCCACCAGGGCTTCGTGGCGGTCGACGAGGAGGGCACCGAGGCCGCCGCGGCGACGGCCGTCGTCATGGCCGAGACGGCGGCCCCGGTCGCCGTACCGTTCGTCGTCGACCGGCCGTTCCTGTTCCTGATCCACGACGTGGCGCACGCCGCCCCGCTGTTCGTGGGACGGGTGAGCGACCCGACGTCGCCCGTCGAGTAGCCCGGGACACCGGCCGCGGGCGCATCGAGACGCCCTCCACCGTTCCCGTCCTGTTCACCGTCATCCCCCTTTCCCGTTGCGGAAGGGCGTCACCGTTCCCGTGGTTGCGCGGATTCGCGCTGCCAGGACACGGCCTTCTCGGGTGGCCACGAACAAGGACGACGTGTGACCAGCCTGCCCTTCGTCGATCCGAGCGCGCCTGAAGCCCAGCCGCGCCGGATCTCCCGCAAAGCCACGGGTGCCGACGCGGTCTTCGTGAACGCATCGCGAGCGATCGGCGCGTCCGTCCTGGTGATCACCGGCGGTGTCGGCGTCTTCCTGGCCTGGCAGGCCGTCCCGACCCTGCGCCACTACGGGCTCTCGTTCCTCACCGAGGAGCGGTGGCAGCCCGAGATCGACGTGATCGGCATCGCCGGCGTCCTGGTCGGCACCGTCTCGATCGCGCTGGTCGCGATGACCTTCGCGTTCCCGCTGGCGCTGCTCACCGCGCTCTACATCAGCGAGTACGCACCCGCCCGGATCAAGGGCCTGCTCGTCTCGGCCGTCGACCTGATGGCCGCGATCCCGTCCATCGTCTACGGCCTGTGGGGCTTCTTCCTCGTCATGCCGTACGCCGCCGAGCTGGCCTGGTGGCTGCAGCGGAACTTCGGCTGGGTGCCGTTCTTCGAGATCCGCGGCACCGATCCCGACAGCGCCGTGTGGGACACCAGCCGCTACGTGTCGAGCGCCTTCTGCGCCGGCATCGCCGTCGCGATGATGGTGCTGCCGATGGCATGCGCCGTGATGCGGCAGGTCTTCTCGCAGACCCCGCCGGGGGAGCGGGAGGCCGCCCTGGCGCTCGGCGCCACCAAGTGGGGCGTGATCCGCTCCGTCGTGCTGCCCTTCGGCCGCGGCGGCATCATCGGCGGGACCATGCTCGGCCTCGGCCGCGCCCTGGGCGAGACGATCGCCGTCGTCCTCATCATCTCGCCGGCGTTCGAGGTCAAGTGGAACGTCCTGGAGATCGGGGCGAACTCGGTCAGCGCGCTGATCGCCGTCCAGTTCGGCGACGCCACGCCCGCCCAGCTCTCCGCCCTGCTCGCCGCCGGCTTCGTGCTGTTCCTGATCACGCTGTGCGTCAACACGCTCGCCGCGATCATCGTGAACCGCAGCCGCTCCGGAGCGGACGCCGACGCATGAATCACCCCACGAAGTTCTCCGCTTCCCCCGCTCCGCTCCTCCAGCGAACAACTCCGCGGGGACCCCGATGAGCGCCCTGACCTCCACCGGACCGGTGGTCGCCGAGCCGACCACCGTCCCCGCCGCCGAGCGCCGTACGACGCTCCCGACCCGCGACGCCGACGCCCCGCCGCCGGTGCCGCGCCGGGCCGTGGGCCGTGCCAACGGCGACGAGCTGTTCGCCCGGGTGGGCGCGTGGATCGCGGCCCTGGGCGCGACCTGGCTGGTCACCCAGCGTTTCCTGCCGCTGAGCGGCGTGGCCTGGTTCGTGATCGTGCTGCTGGTCGCCGGCATCGTGATGACCGCGCTGCTGTCCGCGATGAGCACCACCTTCGTCGAGGTCCGCGACCGGGTCGCGGGCGTGGTCGTGACTGCGGGCGCGGTGGCTGTCGGCCTCGCCCTGGTCTCGGCCGTGGTCTTCGTGTTCGTGCGAGGCTGGCGTCCGCTGGTCCATCTCAACTTCTTCACCGACGACATGGCCGGGGTGGAGCCGAAGGCGCCGTTCACCGAGGGCGGTGTCCTGCACGCGATCATCGGCTCGGGCATCCAGCTCGGCATCGGCCTGGCCGTCGCGCTGCCGCTCGGCATCGGCACCGCCGTGTTCATGACCGAGGTCGGCGGGCGTTTCGCCAGGGTCGTGCGCACCGTGGTCGAGGCGATGACCGCGTTGCCCTCGATCGTCGCCGGCCTGTTCATCTACACGACGGTCATCCTGGCCGCGGGCGTGCCGCGCTCCGGCCTCGCCGCCGGTCTCGCGATCGGCGTCATGATGCTGCCGATCATCGCGCGCGCCGCGGACGTCGTGCTGCGTGTCGTCCCCGGCAACCTGCGCGAGGCCAGCCTCGCGCTCGGTGCCAGCCGCTGGCGCACCGTGTGGCACGTCGTCCTCCCGACCGCGCGCCCGGGTCTGGCCACCGCCGTCATCCTCGGTGTCGCCCGTGGCGTCGGCGAGACCAGCCCCGTCCTGCTCACCTCCGGCGCCGCGCCGTTCATCACCGCCAACCCCGTCGGCGGTGCGATGAACTCGCTGCCGCTGTTCATCTACACCCAGGTGCGCAGCGGTGAGCCGAACGCCATCGGCCGCGCCTTCGGCGCTGCCGTCGTGCTGATGACCCTCGTCCTCGCCCTGTTCGTGATCGCCCGTCTGGTGGCCCGTCCGCGCCGCTACCGGAGCCGCCCGCCCCTGCGCAGGCGCCTCGTGGCCCTGCTGGGCGCGACGCGCAGCATCCGCCCCCGCCGTACCCGCAGCAACGGAGAGACCGCATGACCGCCCGCGTCCGACGTACCGCCCTCGCCCTGCTCGCCGGGCTCGCCGTCCTGGTCACCGCGACCGGTACGGCGGCCGCCGACGACAACACCGGCGACCGGACCGGCGGCTCCCGTCCGGCCGGCCGGGCGGCGTACACGACCATCGAGGGCACCGGTTCCACCTGGTCGGAGCTGATCGTGCAGAAGTGGATCGCCGACGTCGACGCGAACGGCATGAAGGTCGTCTACACGGGCGGCGGCTCGAGCAAGGGCCGCAAGGACTTCGCGCAGGCGACCAACGACTTCGCGATCTCCGAGATCCCCTACCAGGGCGTCGACGAGCAGGGCAACCAGGACAAGTCCGACCGGCCCTACGCCTATCTGCCGATCGTCGCCGGCGGCACGGCGTTCACCTACCAGCTCAAGGTCGGCGGCAAGCTCGTGCGCAACCTGCGGCTGTCCGGCGAGACGATCGCGAAGATCTTCACCGGCCAGGTCACCAACTGGAACGACGCCGCGATCACCAAGGACAACAACGGCCGCGCGTTCCCGTCACTGCCGATCACGCCGGTCGTGCGTTCCGACGGCTCGGGCACGACGGCACAGTTCACGACCTGGATGGACGACCAGTACCCGAGCATCTGGCGCCCCTACTTCGGCAAGTCCGGTCTCACGTCCTACTACCCGCGCAAGTCCGGCTCGCGCATGGTCGCCCAGTCCGGCTCCGACCAGGTGATGAACACGGTCAAGGGCTTCGCGGGCAACGGAACCATCGGCTACGTCGAGTACTCCTACCCGGTCAACGCCAACTACCCGGTCGTCAAGGTGCTCAACAAGTCGGGCTTCTACGTCGAGCCGACGCAGTACAACACCGCGGTGGCGCTGACGAAGGCGCAGATCAACCCGACGACCCTGACCCAGGACCTGCGCGGCGTGTACGCCAACGCGGACCCGCGGGCGTACCCGATCTCGTCGTACTCCTACATGATCATCCCGACCGGCGGCAGCGACGCGCGGATGACCACGGCCAAGCGGCAGACGCTCGCCGACTTCATCTACTACTCGCTGTGCGGCGGTCAGACCAGCGCCGGCTCCTACGGCTACTCGCCGCTGCCGCTCAACCTGGTCCAGGCCGGGTTCGACCAGGTCGCCAAGCTCAAGGCCGCCGACGCCGCGGTCAACCTGACCGACCGCGACGTGCGCAGCTGCAACAACCCGACCTTCGACGGCAAGAACCTCAAGAGCAACGTGCTCGCCAAGAAGGCGCCCCAGCCGGCCGCCTGCGACAAGGTCGGCGCCGGCCCGTGCGGCACGGACACCGGCACCGGCAAGCCGTCCACCGACGGGGCGGCGCCGACCGACGGCGCCCCGGCGCCGGACGCCGCTGCCGGCGCCGCGCCACCACCCGCGCAGGCCGACCCCGAGACCGGTGCCCTGCCCGCTGCCGGCGGCACGGGTACGCCGGCGGCCACCGAGGTGTACGCCAACCCGACCCTGGTCGCCGACCGCAAGGGTGACCAGCGCCCGTTCGGCGTGCTGGCCGTCCTCGAGCTGTGCGCCCTGGTCATCGTGCCCGGTGTGGTCAGCATGCTGCTGCGCCGCCGCCGCGCCGCCCGGGCGACGGGACCGGTCGCATGAACCGCCGCCACAGCACGATCGTGACGGCTGTCGTGGCCGCGCTGATGGGTCTCGCGCTCCTCGCGCCGGGCTCCAGCGCCGGCTCGACGGCGACCCGGACCGCCGTACCCGCCGGTGGCTTCGAACAGACCAAGAGCATCGACCGCACGTTCGTCGACGACCAGGGCAACGTCGAGAAGGTCGGCAGCTACGACCTGACCGTCCGGGCCGACCACACCACCGACCTGCGCGGCCGGGAGCGGGTCGAGGTGTCCTGGACCGGCGCGCCGCCGAGCGGTGGCCGGGCCAGCAACCCCTTCGGCGAGAAGGGCTTGCTCCAGGAGTACCCCGTCGTCGTGATGCAGTGCCGCGGCACCGACGACGCCTCGCTGCCGCTCGACCAGCAGGTGCGGCCCGAGACCTGCTGGACCTCGACCTTCTCGCAGCGCTCCCAGATCGCGGTGTCTCCCTACGAGGCGCTGTGGACGGTGGACCGCTACGCGACCGACGCGGACCGCGCGCCGCTGTCCGGGGCGGACCGGCTCCCGGCCGACACCTGCAAGGAGGCGCAGTCCGACGACACGTACACGCACGTGACGCCGTTCGTCGCCGCCTCGGGCAAGGTCTTCCTCGCCTGCAACCGCGACACGATGCCGCCGGAGGCGGCCGTCGACGCCGCGTTCCCGCCCTCGGAGATCGCGGCCTTCACCGACGGTGACGGCAACGGGTCCGTGGACTTCGAGGTCCGTTCCAGCGCGGAGAACGAGTCCCTCGGCTGCACCCGCGAGGTGGCCTGCTCGATCGTGGTCGTCCCCATCGCGGGGCTCAGCTGCGCCACCCCGACCGACCCGGCCGTCCCGGCCGGCGTGAGCGCCGTCCTCGGCAAGGACTGCCGCCAGTTCGGCGAGCACCCCTCGGGCAGCAGCAACTTCGCCGGTGACGGCATCGACCGGGCCGTGGGTCCGGGGCTGTGGTGGGCGGCGTCCAACTGGCGCAACCGGGTCTCCATCCCGATCCGCTTCGGCCTGCCGCCCGACGCCTGCGACATCCTCGACAAGCGGGCTCCGGTCGCGTTCTCGGGCTCCGAGCTGATGGCGCAGGCGGCGCTGCAGTGGGCCCCGGCGTACTGCCTGAACAAGAAGCGGTTCAAGTTCCAGCTCAACCAGATGCCCGACCAGACCGGGTGGAACCTGATGCAGACCGGTGGCTCGCCCGCCGCCTTCGTCGCCGCGCCGCACGAGCAGACCGGGCCGGACCCGGTCGGCTACGCGCCGACCGCCGTCACCGGGTTCGCGATCGGCTACGTCATCGACCGGCCCGACAACGCCGGCGTCTACACCGAGCTGCGGCTCAACGCCCGGCTCATCGCCAAGCTGCTCACCCAGAGCTACCCGGGCTCCGCGCTCGGCAAGGGACACCCGGGACTGGCGGACAACCCGCTCAGCCTGCAGCTCGACCCCGAGTTCCGGGCGCTCAACCCGGGCCTGACCGACATCTCGTCCGAGGCCGGCGCGACCCTGCTGTCGCTGTCGAACTCCTCCGACATCATCCAGCAGCTCACCGATTACATCGCCCAGGACAAGGACGCGACGAGCTTCGTCGCGGGCAAGAAGGACCCCTGGGGCATGGTGGTCAACCCGTCGTACAAGAAGGTCGACCTGCCCACGGGCGAGTGGCCGCTGCTCGACACCTACGAGCCGCAGACCAACGACGAGTGCCGGCAGGCCAACCCCGCGGTCTACTTCAACCAGCTCGCTGCTCCCGTCACCACCCTGCGCAAGATCGCCGACGCCCTCATCGACGCGTGGCCGAACGTGCAGACCCGGTGTGTCGCCGACCTGTCCGCGGCCACCAAGGCCTGGAAGCTGGGCCGGATCGACCGCCAGTCGTACGGCGCCCGGTTCATGCTCGGCATCGTCAGCCTCGGCGACGCCGAGCGGTACGGCCTGCAGGCCGCATCGCTGAAGACCTCGGGCGGCAACTTCGTCGCGCCGACGACCGCCTCGCTGAGCAAGGCAGTCGGCATCGCGCGCCAGAAGAAGGGCGACCCGCGCGGCCCGTTCGTGCTGTCCCAGAAGGACCTCGTCGCGGCGAAGTCGGCCTACCCGGGCACGCAGATCGTCTACACCGCGGCGCGCACCCACGGCCTGGAGAAGAAGCAGGCCGCGACAGTCGCGTCCTTCATCCGGATCGCGACGTCGGAGGGCCAGCGCGCGGGACGCGCCAACGGGGAGCTGCCCGCCGGCTACCTGCCGCTGCGCAAGTCCGGCCCGACGGCGCGCCTGTGGCATGCCGCCCAGGACACGGCCCGGTCGATCGAGGCGCAGAAGGCGCCCGCGTCGGACGAGCCGAAGGGAGAGGCGGCTGCGCCGGCGACGCCGCAGGCCGGTGCGCCCGGCGCCGCTCCCGCCGCCGACCCCGGCGCCGCGGCACCGGCCGCCGTGGGCGAGCAGCAGGAGGTCGTGACCGCGCAGACCGAGGCGGCCAGCTCGACCACGGCGCTGTCGATGCTGCCGGCCCTGCTGGTCATCGGCATGGTCGCGGCGTCCGCCTCGCTCGTCACCCGCCTGATGGCCCTGCGCCGGCGGTGGTCGGCATGACGACGACCGTCCCGGACGCCGCGCCCACGGTCGCGGCCACCGCGCCGGCGCCGGCGAGCGCCGAGGAGACCGGCCGCCGCCGTCGTACGCCTCCGCCTCCGCCACCGCCGAGCGAGTCGGGCATGGTGGTCAACGCGACCCTGACCGTCGTCGCGCTGCTCTGCCTGTGGCTCGTCGTGCACCTGCTGTTCCTCGGCGCCGTCTCGCACGACCGGGCCCAGTCGCTGCTGCACAGCGAGCTCCGCTCGCAGCTGGCAGGCGCGACCGCGCCCGTCGGCCCGGTGACCGAGCCGGGTGCCCCGGTCGCGCTGCTGTCGATCCCCGCGATCGGCGTCGAGGAGACCGTCGTCGAGGGAACCGCGGCCGGCGACCTGTTCGCCGGACCCGGTCACCGCCGCGACACCGTGCTCCCCGGACAGGTGGGCGCATCGACGCTCTACGGGCGCTCGACGACGTACGGCGCCCCGTTCCGCGACCTCGACCGGCTCGCGGCCGGCGACCTGATCAAGGTCACCATGGCCCAGGGCAAGGTCACCTTCCGCGTGCTCGGCCTGCGCCACGACGGCGACCCGCTGCCGCAGCCGGCCGCCCAGGGTGCCGCACGCCTGACCCTCGTCACCGCGGCCGGCGAGGGCCGGTTCGCCCGGATGATGCCCGGCAGCACCGTCTACGTCGACGCCGAGGCCGCCCAAGGCTTCCCGGCACCGGCCGGCCTGTCGCCGAGCGTCCCCGAGTCCGAGGAGGCGATGAAGTCCGGCACGGAGGCGCTGCCGCTGCTGACGTTGTGGCTCGCGCTGCTCATCGGGCTCGTCGTCGCCACCCAGCTGGCGCGCCAGCGCTGGACCCGCACCCAGGTCTGGGTCGTCGGCTGCGCGCCCCTGCTCGCCCTCTCGTGGCTCACCACGGACACAGCCATGCGGCTGCTGCCCAACCTGATCTGAACGACCCGCACCACCACACCCGAGAAGAAATCCAGAGAAGAGGAAGTTGATGTCTGCACGCAAGACGTTCGGGGGAGTCCTCGTCGGGGCCCTCGCGACCGCTTCGGTGATCGCCGGCACGGCGCCCGCGCACGCTGCCTATGTCCCGGACAACGACGACACCACCCTGACCCCGGTCTCCGCCGACCTGATCGGTGTCGGCTCGGACACCAGCCAGCACGCACTCAAGCTCCTCGCCGACACCTGGAACGGCCGGGTCCCGGCCCCCGCGGTCAAGCTGGCCACGTACGCGGCCACCAGCGGCGGCGACCTCAACCTCCCCGGTGGCGCGACCATCCCGCGGCCCAACGGCTCCGGTTCGGGCAAGAGCCGCCTCTACGCCCCCAACGACACGCCCGAGATCGACTTCGCGCGGTCCTCGTCCAGCCTCAGCGGCGCGGAGGAGAACGCCGGGCTCAAGCAGTTCCCCTTCGCCGTCGACGTGCTGCGGGTCGCGGTGTCCGCCAGCGTCGCGTCGAACGCGCCGGCCACGATCAACAAGGCCGACCTGGTCAAGATCTACGACGGCACCTACACCAACTGGAACCAGATCCCGGGCAGCGCGACGAGCGGGGTCATCGCACCGAAGATCCCGCAGGCGGGCTCCGGCACCCGGTCCTTCTTCGAGGCCCAGCTCAAGGCCGCCAACGGCGGCAACGCGGTGACCCTCGCGCCGAGTGTCGTCGCCGTGCAGGAGCACGACGACACCAGCATCAAGAACGACCCGAACGCGATCGCGCCGTTCTCGGCCGGCCGCGCCGGCCTGCTCGGCAACACCCTCCGCCTGGTCGGCGGCGACTTCGAGGCCAAGCGTGCGCTCTACAACGTGGTGCGCGGCACCGACGTCGCCAAGCCCGAGATCACCGCGGTCTTCGGGCCGGACGGCTTCCTCTGCTCCGACGCCGCCGAGGCCCTGATCAAGCAGGCCGGCTTCGACCAGCTCGCCCGCCCGATCGACGGCGGCGTGTGCGGTGTCCAGACGACCTCCGCCACCAGCAACTTCACCACCGGCAACGAGCCGGTGGCGACCACGGCCTCGGTGAGCGGCACCAGCACCGGTGCGGGCAAGGCCGACGTCAAGGCGACCATCGCGGGTTCGAAGACCCCCGAGGGCACCGTGACCTTCTCCGAGAACGGCGTGGTCGTCGCGGCCAACGTCGCCGTCGTCGGTGGCGCCGCGACCGCCAAGCTGTCGGGTCTCGCTGCGGGCACCCACACCTACAAGGCGGTCTTCACGCCCAAGGCAGGCTCGGTCTTCCAGCCCTCCGAGGCCACGGGCACGGTCACGGTCAAGACCATCGCGTCGCTGAGCGAGTCCTTCCCGGCCAAGGCCAAGCGCGCCAAGAAGGTCAAGGGCTCGGTCTCCGTCGCGCTCGCCGGCACCACCACCCCGGCCACCGGCGCCATCACCGTCAAGCTCGGCAGCAAGGTCGTCGGCACGGGCACCGTCAGCGGGGGCGTCGCCAAGGTCGCCCTCAAGGGCCTGAAGAAGGGCAAGAACAAGCTGGTCGCGACCTGGGGCGGCGACGCCCTCGCGCCGTCGACCACGCTCGCGTTCACGATCAAGCTGAAGTAGCTCGAAGCACTCCGCGGGGCCCGGGTGGGTACGACGCCCACCCGGGCCCCGCACATTCGCGAAGGACCACGCATGACCACCGACCCGACCGCCGACACGATGACCATCCCGGCGGTGCCGCCGCCCCCGCCGCCCGGCGCCGACGTGCCCCGGCTCGACCCGGCGACCTCGATCGACCGCTCCGGCGCTCCGGGCAGCCTCGCTGAGCTCGAGGCCCGCGAGATCACCGCCTGGTTCGGCGACCACAAGGTCCTCGACCGGGTCTCGCTGACCATGCCGGCCGGGGGGATCACCGCGCTGATCGGTCCGTCGGGCTGTGGCAAGTCGACCTTCCTGCGCATCCTCAACCGGATGCACGAGCTGGTCCCGTCGGCCCAGCTGGCCGGCGAGGTGCTGCTCGACGGCGAGGACATCTACGACCCGGGCAAGCGGCTGATCGACGCGCGGCGGGCGATCGGCATGGTGTTCCAGAAGCCGAACCCGTTCCCGGCGATGTCGATCCGGGAGAACGTGCTGGCCGGGCTCAAGCTGACCGGAACCCGGATGCCGCGGGGCGACAAGGACGACCTCGTCGAGTCCTGCCTGGTCAAGGGCGGACTGTGGAACGAGGTCAAGGACCGCCTCGACGCGCCCGGCGGGGGCCTCTCCGGCGGTCAGCAGCAGCGCTTGTGCATCGCCCGCTCGCTGGCGATCCGCCCGCGGGTGCTGCTCATGGACGAGCCGTGCTCGGCCCTCGACCCGACCTCCACCCGGGTGATCGAGGAGACCATGCTCGAGCTCGCCCGGGAGGTGACGATCGTGATCGTCACGCACAACATGCAGCAGGCCGCCCGCGTCTCCGACCAGTGCGCCTTCTTCCTCGCCTCCCAGGGCCAGCCCGGCGTGATCGTCGAGCACGGCAACACCGAGGCCATGTTCCAGAGCCCGCAGGACTCGCGGACCTACGACTACGTCAACGGCCGGTTCGGCTGAGCATGGGCGGTGTCGGCGCCCCGGCGTAGGCTGGCGCCTGCACCCCCGGTCGTTCGCAGACCGGGGGCGCTCGTCGTGTCCCTCGACCAAAGGTGTGCCCCGTGAGCCTCGCCGGCCTCGCCGATGCCGTCCTCGCCGACCCGACCCTGTCCGCCGCCCTGGCGGGGGCGGTCGACGGCAGCCAGCCGACCGGGGAGCTGACCGGACCGGAGGCCCTGCGACCCTTCCTGGCGGCCGGCCTGGCCCGGGCCGGGCGGCCGGTGCTCGTGGTCACCGCGACCACCCGTGAGGCCGAGCAGCTGGTCGCCGAGCTGGGCGACCTGGTCGACCCGGCCGGCGTCGCCTACTACCCGAGCTGGGAGACCCTGCCCCACGAGCGGCTGAGCCCGCGCAGCGACACGGTGGGCCGGCGGCTCGCCGTCCTGCGCCGCCTGTGCCACCCCGGGACCGATGCGGCGACCGGCCCGGTGCAGGTGGTCGTCGCGCCCGTCCGCAGCCTGCTGCAGCCGCAGGTCAAGGGCCTCGGCGACCTGGCGCCGGTCGAGCTGGCCGTCGGCGCGACCGCCGCGATCGACGACGTGGTCGCGGGGCTGGTCGGTGCGGCGTACTCCCGGGTCGACCTGGTCGAGAAGCGCGGAGAGTTCGCGGTCCGCGGCGGCATCGTCGACGTGTTCCCGCCGACCGAGGAGCACCCGCTGCGCGTGGAGTTCTTCGGCGACGAGGTCGACGAGATCCGCTCGTTCGCGGTGGCCGACCAGCGCACGATCGCCAAGGTCGACCGGCTCTGGGCGCCGCCGTGCCGCGAGCTGCTGCTCACCGACGAGGTCCGCGCCCGCGCCGCCGAGCTGGGGAAGACCCACCCCCAGCTCCTCGAGATCACCGACAAGATCGCCCAGGGCATCGCGGTCGAGGGCATGGAGGCGCTGATCCCGGCGCTCGTCGACGAGCTCGAGCTGCTGGTCGACCTGATGCCCGCCGACACCCGGATCCTGGTGCTCGACCCCGAACGGGCCCGCGCCCGGGCCCACGACCTGGTCGCGACCAGCGAGGAGTTCCTCGCCGCGTCCTGGGCCACGGCCGCCAGCGGTGGCCAGGCACCGATCGACCTGCAGGCCGCGTCCTACCAGTCGCTCGGCGACGTCCGCTCCCACGCCCGCGAGCGCGGCCAGGCCTGGTGGACGTTCAGCCCGTTCGGTCTCGACGAGGAGGTGCCGAGCAGCGCGCAGCCCGCGCCGTCGTACCGCGGCGACGTGGCGAAGGCGTTCGCCGACATCGCCCGCTGGCGCAGTGAGGGCCACGCCGTGGCCGTCGTCCACGTCGGTCACGGACCCGCGCAGCGCATGGTCGAGGCGCTGGGGGAGCAGGACGTCCCGGCCCGGCTCGTCGACGACCTCCCGGCCGGCCACGAGCTCGACCCGGCCGTCGTCACGATCACCTGCGGCAACCTGGGCCACGGCCTGGTCGACACCGCCCGCGGCCTCGTCCTCCTCACCGGCGAGGACATCGTCGGCTCCAAGGCGTCGGTGCGCGACAAGGGCGCCATGCCGGTGCGCCGCAAGCGGCAGATCGACCCGCTCGAGCTCAAGGCCGGCGACTACGTCGTCCACGAGCAGCACGGCGTGGGCCGGTTCGTCGAGATGAAGCAGCGCGAGGTGCAGGGCGCGGTGCGCGAGTACCTCGTCCTCGAGTACGGCCCCTCCAAGCGCGGCGGCCCGGCCGACCGCCTGTTCGTCCCGGCCGACACCCTCGACCAGGTCACCCGCTACGTCGGCGGCGAGCAGCCCAGCCTCGACCGGCTCGGCGGCGGTGACTGGACCAAGCGCAAGAACAAGGCGCGCAAGGCGGTCCGCGAGATCGCGGCCGAGCTGATCAAGCTGTACGCCGCCCGCCAGGCCACCCAGGGCCACGCCTTCGGTCCCGACACCCCCTGGCAGCGCGAGCTCGAGGACGCCTTCCCGTTCCACGAGACCCCCGACCAGCTGACCACGGTCGACGAGGTCAAGGCCGACATGGAGCGCACGGTCCCGATGGACCGCCTCATCTGCGGCGACGTCGGCTACGGCAAGACCGAGATCGCGGTCCGCGCGGCGTTCAAGGCGGTCCAGGACGGCAAGCAGGTCGCCGTCCTGGTGCCGACGACGCTGCTGGTCAACCAGCACCTGACGACCTTCAGCGAGCGGATGAGCGGCTTCCCGATCAACCTCAAGCCGCTGAGCCGGTTCCAGACCGACAAGGAGGCCGCCGAGACCATCGCCGGGCTCGCCGACGGCACCGTCGACGTCGTGGTCGGCACGCACCGGCTGTTCAACGCCGACACGAAGTTCAAGGACCTCGGCCTGATCATCGTCGACGAGGAGCAGCGCTTCGGCGTCGAGCACAAGGAGGCGATGAAGCGGCTGCGCACCTCCGTCGACGTCCTGTCCATGTCCGCCACCCCGATCCCGCGCACCCTGGAGATGGCGATCACCGGCATCCGCGAGATGTCCACGATCACCACCCCGCCGGAGGAGCGGCACCCGGTGCTCACCTACGTCGGCGGCTACGAGGACCGGCAGGTCGTGGCCGCCGTACGACGCGAGCTGCTCCGCGACGGTCAGGTGTTCTACATCCACAACCGGGTGAGCTCGATCGAGAAGGCCGCCGCCAAGATCCGCGAGCTGGTGCCCGAGGCGCGGGTCGCGACCGCGCACGGCCAGATGGGGGAGCACCAGCTCGAGCAGGTGATGGTCGACTTCTGGGAGAAGAACTTCGACGTCCTCGTCTGCACGACGATCGTCGAGTCCGGCATCGACGTCTCCAACGCCAACACCATGATCATCGAGCGCTCCGACACCCTGGGCCTCTCGCAGCTCCACCAGCTGCGCGGCCGGGTCGGCCGGTCGCGGGAGCGCGCCTACGCCTACTTCCTCTACCCGACCGAGAAGCCGCTGACCGAGACCGCCCACGAGCGGCTCGCGACCCTGGCCCAGCACTCCGACCTCGGCGGCGGCATGGCGATCGCGATGAAGGACCTCGAGATCCGCGGCGCCGGCAACCTGCTCGGCGGCGAGCAGTCCGGCCACATCGCCGACGTCGGCTTCGACCTCTACGTCCGCCTGGTCGGTGAGGCGGTGCGCGACTTCCGTAGCGACGGGGGAGCGCCTGAGCAGCTCGAGGAGGTCCGCATCGAGCTGCCGGTCGAGGCGCACCTGCCCCACGACTACATCCCCAGCGAGCGGCTCCGGCTCGAGATGTACAAGCGCCTCGCCGAGGTCCGCTCCGACGCCGACGTCGACGAGATCGCGGGCGAGCTGGACGACCGGTACGGCGAGCCGCCCGAGCAGGTCGCCGCGCTGCTCCTGGTCGCGCGCTTCCGCGCGCGGGCGCGGCAGGCGGGGGTCAAGGAGATCACCACCGTCGGCAAGAACGTCCGCTTCCACCCGGTCGTGCTGCCGGAGTCGCGCACCATCCGGCTCAACCGGCTCTACCCGAAGTCGATCGTCAAGCACCAGCTCGAGTCGATCCTGGTGCCGCGCCCCGGTATCCCGGGCCGCACGGGAACCCCGCTCGAGGGGGTCGCCCTGCTTGAATGGGCCAGACTCGTCATCGACTCGGTCATCGACCCCAAGGAGTGAATGTGCGTCGTTCGAACGTGGCGTCGTTCCGGCCCGCCGCAGCGAGTCTCGCTGCGGTCGCCCTGCTCGTCGCCGGCTGCGGCGTCAGCGACAACGACGTGCGGCCCGGCGTGGCCGCCGAGGTGGAGGGCCAGCGGCTCGAGCTGAGCAAGGTCGACCAGGCGGTCGAGGACTACTGCGCGCTGCGCTCGGCCAACCCGCAGGCCAGCCCGGCGCCGACCGCGCTGATCCGAGCCCAGTTCGTCGTCGGCTGGACCCAGGCGGTCGCCGTCGACGCGCTCGCCCCGGAGCACGGCGTACGCCTGCCGTCGGACGCGATCGACCGCACCGCCGTCCACGACGCGTGGGACCCCCTCGGCACGATCGACGACGACAACTACGACACCTTCGAGTTCCTGACCTGGATCCAGCAGCGGCTCAGCGACCCGGTGGCGGAGCTGGGCGCCGACGACTCCGGCGCCGAGGGCGACGCGGCAGTGTCGGCGGGCATCGAGCTGATCACCGCCTGGCTCGACGACCACGACGTCAGCTTCAACCCCGTCTTCGGGACCTACGACGCGAAGACGGGCGTCTTCGGCAGCGACCCGCTCTCGGTGCCGGTGAGCAGCGCTGCCAAGGACGCCAGCGACACCGCCGCCCTGACCCCCGAGCAGGTCGCGAAGCTGCCGGCCGCCCAGCGCTGCGGTCCGGCCGTGGCTCCGCCGGCGGTCGTGCCGCAGGGCTGAGCCGTGCCCGATCCGGTCCCCGAGTTCGTCGCGGTGATGCGGCGGCTGCGGGCGGAGTGCCCGTGGAAGCAGGAGCAGACCCATCGCTCGCTGGTGCGCTACCTGCTCGAGGAGACCTACGAGACCGTCGAGGCGATCGACGAGGGGGAGGCGAGCGGCGACTACACGCACCTCGCCGAGGAGCTCGGCGACCTGCTGCTCCAGGTCGTCTTCCACGCCGTGATCGCCGAGGAGCGGGGCGACTTCGACCTCGACGACGTCGCGCGCGGGATCACCGCCAAGATGCGCCGCCGCAACCCGCACGTGTTCGGCGACGACTCCGCGGACCTCACCGCCGCGCAGGTCGACGAGCGCTGGCAGTGGATCAAGGCGGCCGAGCGGACCGAGCCCGCCGACCTGCCCTCCGCCCTGCCCGCCCTGCTGTACGCCGACAAGGCGCTGGCCCGGCGCGAGCGGGCCGGGCTGCCGCTCGACGTGGCGGCGGACTCCCCGGACCTCGGCGAGCGCCTGCTCGCCCTGGTCGCCGAGGCGCGCGCCGAGGGAGTCGACCCGGAGCAGGCGCTGCGCGACGCCGTGCGCAGGAGGCAGTAGACGCGACGACGCCGCCGGTCGTCGTCCACAAGACGACCGGCGGCGCCGCGTTGGTCGAGGTCAGCGCGTGGGGGCCGCGACTCCCTCGACCCGCACCGTGCGGCGGTTCGACACCACGACGATGCGGACCTTGCCGCTCCACGGGCCTGCGAAGGTCGTCACGTCGACGACCTGCGTGGGGGTGGAGCGCTTGAGCGACAGGGTCCTCACGAGACGCTTGCCGGCGTAGACCTTGACCTTCCCGGGCTTCTTGCCCGTGGCGACGACCAGGGCCAGGCGCCGGGCGTCGCGGACCCGCAGGCTCAGCGAGCTGCCCTTGCGCTTGAGGGAGGCCGCGGGGACCGGGACCGTCCAGGTACGGGTCGCGGCGCTCGGGTCGGTGTTGCCGGCGGCGTCCGTGGCCGTTGCGGTCAGCACGTGGGTGCCCGGGGAGAGGCCGGTGAGGGCCAGCGGACCGGCCGGGCAGGGCAGGTCGGCGCCGTCGAGGGTGCAGGTCGTGCGGGAGCCGGGCTCCGTCGTACCGACCTCGAAGGTGGCGTTCGGCGTCGTCACGACCGACCCGTCGGCGGGGCCACCGGTCAGGGTGGTGTCCGGCGCGGTGGTGTCGGCCGCGCGCACGATCCAGGTCCGCCGGGCCGGCGTCTGGTCGCGGTTGCCGGCGGCGTCACGGGCGGCCGCCTCGAACACATGGCTGCCGGGTGCGAGTCCCTCGACCCTCACCTCGCCGCGGCCGCACGGGGTCCAGGCGCCGTCGATCGTGCAGATGAAGGACGTCGCGCCCGCCGCGTCGACGGTGAACGTGGCGGTGCTGGCCGTGGTCGTGGAGCCCTCCACCGGGCCGCCGGTCAGCGTCGTCTCCGGCGCCGTCGCGTCGACCGTCCACTCGTAGTGGGCCGGGACCGGGTCGACCCAGGTCCCGTTGCGGCCCGCGACCGTCAGCGTGTGCGGCCCGTCGGCGAGGTCGGTGAAGTGGCCCTGACCGCTGTCGCAGGTGAACGGGTAGCCGTCCAGCGTGCAGTCGAAGGCATTGCCGCCTTGAGAGCTGAAGCCGAACTCCGCGGTCCGGCTGTTGCTCAGCTTGGGCGGGGTCGCCGTGAAGGCCGTGTCGACCGAGTGCAGCTGCAGGGAGTGGGACGAGCTCAGGTTGCCCGAGCCGTCCTCCGCACGGACCGCGACCAGGTGCGGACCCTCCGGCAGCACGAGGGTGCGCGGCGAGGTGCAGTTCTCCCATGCGCCGCTGTCGAGCATGCAGTGCGTGGCCACGGCGCCGCTGGAGGACCAGGTGAGCTTGAACCTGCCCTGCTCGTTGACGACCTGGGTGGCGTTGAAGCCGGTCACCTTCGGCGGGTCGACGTCGCGGAACACGGCGACCGGGTACCGCTCGACGCTGGTGAACGCACCCGAGTGCACCGCGCAGTCGCGGGTCCCGTTGCTGTTGGGGCGGGTCTCGTCGCAGCCCTGCCACTCCACGAACGCCCATCCGCTCGGCACGCCGAACAGGGACGGGCGCAGCCAGATCCAAGCCTCGAACGGCTCCTCGTTGCGGATCCGCGGGCAGGTCACGGTGACCCGGTGGTCCAGGTTGGTGGTGCGGTCGCAGGCGTACGCGCCGTCGTCCTCCAGCGAGCCCTCGACCACCTCCACCCGGCCGGCGCCGGTGATGCTCAGGGTCGAGCCGACCTGGCCGGCGTGGGCAGGGGCGGGAGCCAGGACGGGTGCGAGACCGACCACGGCGGCGAGGGCGCCCAGCGTGAGCCGGGCGAAGGTACGGGTACTCATCGGTTCTCCTCGAGCAGGTCGGGCAGGGCGAGCCACTGCGCCCAGGTCAGGTCGCGGCCGACGTACCTCGGCCGGGTGAGCGGCCAGGCGCTCTCGATCCAGGCGGGCACGAAGGCGTCCAGGGCCTGCTCGACCTCGCTGCCGAGCACGCCCTCCGCCACCCACCACGAGATGTCCGCGTCCGCGCCGACCTTGGCCGGCGGGTCGACGTACACGCAGCCGAGCAGGACGGTCTCGTCCGCGTCGAACAGCCCGTAGAGAAAGGACTCGTGCGCCTCGATCTCCGCCGCGTGGTGGGCGAGGTCGTCGACGTCCGCCTCCCTGCTGAGGTCCGCCGGCGGCCACCCCCACGCCTGTCCGTAGATCGCCCACAGCCGGTCCCGCGACGCGTGCACCGCAGGCAGGTCGAGGTCGACGTCGGCCGGGCCCATCGGGCGCAGGTGGTGCCGGTCGGTCACGGCGACCCGGGTCGGGTGGGCCCAGGACGCAGGCAGCCAGGAGGTGGGGGTCGTGGTCATGGACCGAGCGTCGCCCCGCCCGCTTGCGGCGTCCTTGCCGGACGCTTGGGGCGGCTTGGAGCGCGCCCCCGCCGATGGTTGAGGTGCGAGCGCCAGCGAGACCGCCGGTGGTTGAGGTGCGAGCGCCAGCGAGCCTCGAAACCTCCGGCCGTGCTGCCGGAACCTGTCCGGGAGGCTGCGGTCGCGTAGCCGGTCGCGTTCCGAAAGGCAGCAACGAGAGGGTTCACGAGGGGCCGGGTTCGGCGGTCGGGCTGCGGTCCCCGACGCCCCTGTGGTCACCGATCGTGACGTCGGTTCTCCACACCCCGGTGATTGAGTTTCCCCTGTCCCCAGGCGGGTTTGCGGCGTTCGGTTGTGTCGGACCCAACTGGGAGAATCCAGTCATGGATCTCGGAACCCAGCACCGCTCGACAGCACTGCTGTCCGGGCTGCGCGCCGAGGTCGAAGGCCGGCAGGCCTCCCTCGTCCGCGAGTGGGCCGGGATCGTGGAATGGGCCGGCGACCACATCGTCACCGGCCCCGAAGGCGCCGCCACGATCACCGAGGGCTACCTCGACACCGGCATCCCCATCGCCGGCCCCGGCGCACCCCTGATCTCTGAGTTCGCGGTCATGGAGCTCATCGCGGTCCTCGGCCGCACCCCTGATAGTGGGAAGGCCTATGTCGGGCGGGTCGTCGAGTGCGCCTGGCGCCTGCCCAACGTCTACGCCGCGGTGACCGCCGGGAAGTTGGCGCCGTGGCGAGCCGAACGCATCGCCGACCTCACCCACGGCTTGTGTGCCGAAGCGGCGGCGTTCGTGGACCGGCAGCTGGTCAACGCCTCCGGCGTCGGGTGGGCCCAGCTCGAGAGGCTCGTGGCGGAGGCGGTGCTGCGGTTCGACCCCGAGCAGGCCGAGAACGACCGCAAGAACGCGGCCGACCACCGGCACTTCGACATCGGTGAGATCGACGACCACGGCCTAGTGCACCTCGACGGGCTGCTCGATGCCGCGGACGGGTACGACCTCAACCTCGCGGTGGCCCGGCGTGCCGAGGTCCTCGGGAAGCTGGGCGACGACTCGTCGCTGGATGTGCGGCGCTCGAAGGCTGCTGCCGAGCTGGCCCGTCAGGACCTCGCCCTGGACCTGTTGATCCCGGACCCGGGGAGCCCGGAGGGCCCGGAGGTTTCGAGGCTCGCTGGCGCTCGCACCTCAACCACCGGAGACACCGTGCCGGGCCGCAAGGTGGTGTTGAACGTCCACCTCACAGACACCAGCCTCCTCGACGACGCGAACCCGTTCGTGAACCCGGTGGGCCGGTGGGAGGAGGGTCGCTGCCCGGTCAGCACCGCCCAGATCCGCGAGTGGCTGCGGGCGAAGGGAACCACGATCATCGTGCGCCCGGTCATCGACCTGGCCGAGCACGTCCCGGTCGACTCCTACGAGATCCCCGACCGACACAAGACCCGCGTCGCCCTGCGCGACCACTCCTGTCGGTTCCCGCACTGCACCCGACCTGCGCAGCGTTGCGACGTCGACCACGCTCGCCCCTACGGCGAGGGTGGCGTGACCTGTCCTTGCAACGAAGTTCCGCTCTGCAGGCGTCATCACCGGGCGAAGACCCACTCGGCCTGGCGCTACGACATCGTGATGCCCGGCTCCTATGTGTGGACCAGCCCGAACGGGTTCCGGTTCCGCGTCGACCACCGCGGCACCCACCCCATCCACCCGCCCGACCAGTAGCCACCCCGCCCCGACCCCGCAGGACCAGCAGGCTGCGGGGGAACGGGCATGTCTGCGGTCAGCAGGCCGGTGGGATCCGCAGGGCCGGCCGTGACACCCACTCCCGGGTTCGCTGCCGCCGCCACCGGCGAAGACCACCGGACGCATCACTCATCCGGCGGACGGTCTCCAGCGCATCACGCTCGGCCGCCGACAGAGTGCGCCGCGACCCTCGTGCGGCGGCTAGCCCGTCGCGAGCGCCACCATGGCCTCGACATCGAGCGCCCGGCCGGCGGCGACGTCGGCGTCGTACGACGAGTCGCCGCGGGCCGCGCGGGCGGCCTTGCTGGCCTGCTCGATGAGGGACTCGTCGGGGCGGTAGTAGCCGTAGACGTTGCCGCCGGTGCCGGCGCGCAGCTGGGCGGCGGCGCCGAGGAGGACGCCGACCCGAGCCAGGTCGCCGGCGGACAGGGACTCGACGACGGCGAGCGCGTCCAGCAGGTAGGCGAGGTTGGCGTGGTCGCCGGTGTCGCGGCTGAGCAGGACGCCTTCGGCGATCTGGCGGCGGGCGCGCTCCGGCTCGCCCTGGGCCATCGAGACCTGGATCGCGGTGAACAGCGCGATGTAGACGGCGAGCGGGTCGTGGCGGCGGCGGGCGGCGGCGAGCGCCAGGTCGACCAGCTCGCCGGCGCCGGTCGGGTTGCCGCGGAGCAGCTCGACGGTGCCGAGCCACACGTGGCACAGCGTCCACAGCCACTCGCCGCCGAGGCCGGCCTCCTCGCACAGGCCGATGTTCTCCTCGATCACCCGGGCAGCGAGGTCGGTGTCGTCGCGGGCGAGGGCGACCAGCCCGATGCCGCCGTACGCATAGGGGAGGCCTTCGCGGTCGCCGGTACGACGGGCGAGGTCCGCGCTCGCCGACCAGCTCGCCTCCGCGTCGACGTCGTCGCCCTGGGCGAACGCCAGCGCGCCGACGACGGAGCCCGCCCGCACCCGCACCGGGTCGGAGACCTCGTGCGCGAGGACGGCCTGCATCAGCCGGCGTCCCTCGCGCAGCGCGCCCCGGATCCACCAGAACAGCCACAGCCGCCAGCCGAGCCAGCCGCCGAGATCGGCCTGCCCGGAGGCCAGCGACCACTCGACGGCGGCGACCAGGTTGGCGTGCTCGAGCTCGATCTCCGCGAGCGTCTCGACCGTGCCCTCGCCGCGCAACGACGGCTCGTGCCGGGCGGCGAGGGTGTCGAAGTACCGCAGGTGCGCATCGCGCGCGGCACGCTCGGCGTCGGGCGAGAGCCGGGTGGCGGCGTACTGCGCGACCGGCTCCAGCAGCCGGAACCGGGGTCCCGGCGCGACCACCACGAGCGACTGGTCGACGAGCGACTCGAGGAGGGCGAGCACCTCGTTCGGTGCCACCAGGTCCTCCAGTACGGCGGCCGCCGCGTCGATCCCGAAGCCGCCTCTGAACACGGCGAGCCGGGGGAACGCGGCCTGCTCGAGCGGGGACAGCAGCGCGAAGCTCCAGTCGATCGCCGAGCGCATGGTGCGTTGCCGCGGGGGCAGGTCCCGCGCGCCCTCGGCGGCCATCACCTCGTCGAGGCGCGCCAGGATCTCTGCCGGGGGCAGCAGCCGGACCCGGGCGGCGGCGAGCTCGATCGCCAGCGGGATGCCGGCGAGGCGGTGGCAGAGCTGCCCGACGACCGGGTCGTCCGCAGCGGGCAGTCCGGCCGCGCCGGTCGTGGCCGCGCGGGTCACGAACAGCTCGGTGGCGGCGGGCAGGTCGAGCGGGGTCAGCGGGAACAGCACCTCGCCGCGAACCCGCAGCGGGATCCGGCTGGTGACCAGGATCCGCAGCTCCGGGCAGGCGGCGGCGAGCGTCGCGACCTCGGGCCACGCGTCGAGGAGGTGCTCGGCGTTGTCGAGCAGCAGGAGCCGGTCCTGGTCGCGGAGCAGGTCGAGCAGCGCGGTGAACGGGTTGCCGCCCTCGGCGACGCCGACGGCACGGGCGATGGCGGGGATCACCGCTGACGGGTCGTGCAGCGGCGCGAGCGGTACCAGGCTGACCCCGTCGGCGAAGGACGTCTCGGCGGCCGCCGCGACGGCCAGGGCCAGCCGGGTCTTCCCGCAACCGCCGACACCGGTGACCGTCACCACCCGCGAGGTCGGGGACCGGAGCACGTCGACGAGGTGGGCCACGTCGCGCTCGCGGCCGATCAGCGGGCCGAGCAGGTCGGTCGAGGGGATCGCGCTGGGACGGTGCGGCCGCCGAGGGGACGCTGCCGGCTGGACCGGGGGCGTGACCGGACCGGGCCGCAGCGCGGGGTCCTGCTCGAGGATCTGCTGGTGCAGCCGCTGCACCGCGGGACCCGGGTCGACCCCGAGCTCCTCGACCAGCTGGGCTCGCAGGTCGGCGTACTCCTCCAGGGCGTCGGCCTGCCGGCCCGCGAGGTAGAGCGCCCGCATCAGCTGTCCGCGCACCGACTCCCGCAACGGGTGCTGCCGGGCCAGCCCGGTCAGCCGCGCGACGGCCGCGCCGGCCCGCCCGAGCGTCACGTCGAGCTCGGCGGCCAGCTCCTCGCCGGTCAGCCGCAGGCCCTCGAGGCGCAGGGCCTCGGTTCGCGCGAACGGCTGCGGTACGTCGGCCAGCGGCTCCCCGCGCCACCAGCCGAGGGCGTCGGCCAGGTGGTGCTGCGCCGCCTGGGGGTCCGCGGCGGCGAGCGCCGTACGTGCGGCGTCGATGCCGGCCGCGAGCCGGTGCGTGTCGAGGGCGCCGGCGGGCAGGTCGAGGCGGTAGCCGGGCGGTGCGGTGGCGATCTCGGCGGGCACGCCCGCGTCGCGCAGCCGGGCGCGGAGCCGGGAGATGACGGCCTGCAGGTTGGCGAGGGTGCCGCCGCGGGCGCTCTCGCCCCAGACCCGGTCGAGCAGGGTGTCGGTGGAGACCACCCGGCCCGCGTCGACGGCCAGCGCGGCCAGGGTCTCGCGGTGGCGCGGGGACCCGATGTCCACGCTCGCGCCCGTCCGGTCGAGCACCTCGAGGGGGCCGAGCAGGCGCAGCGGCACGGAATCCCCACGGTCTGGCACGCGGCCAAGGGTAAAGGGCCCGCCGAGCGGGCGCCGTCAGTTTTCCGGCAACCCGCCGACCGGTACGACGACCCGCTCCATCTCCTGCCCGCCGTCACAGGTCAGCAGCGCGACCGTGGCCAGCCCGTCGCGCTCGCCGACGACCTCCCAGTGACCGCCCGACAGGATCCAGCGGTCGAGAGCGGCCAGCCCGCCGCCGTCCTCAGCGCACACCGGACCCCGCCCACGCGGTGGCGGTGACCGCGAACGGCCCGTCGCCCAGCTCGTCCCGGAGCAGCTCGACCACCCGGTCCTGCTGGTCGCCAGGAAGGGCGGCGAAGGCGACTCCGGCGGTGCCGACACCCAGGGTGTAGGGCGCCCACCACTCCTCGAAGGTGGCGAACGGGACGGAGACGGTCAACGGCACCTCGGTGACCTCGCGCAGTCCCGCGTCGGCCAGCAGCCGGGTGAGGTCGCCGGCGTTGGATCCGGGGAGCGTGGCCTCGTCGGTGACGGTGGGATCGACGGCGAGGATCGCGCGCCAGAAGGCGGAGAGCGCGCCGGTGCCTCCGCCGTGGTCCCACACGCACGCGCTCACGCGCCCGCCGGGCCGGGTCACGCGCCGCATCTCGGAGAGGCCGCCGAGCGGGTCGGACATGAAGTGCACGACGAGCTGGGCGAGGGTGGCGTCGAAGGACTCGTCGGTGAAGGGGAGTGCCTCGGCCGTGGCCCGGCGTACGTCGGCACCGGGGTGGGCGGCGGCCGCGGCAGCCACGAAGGTGGCGACGGGATCGACGGCCGCGACCTGCGCGGCTCCGTGCCGCCGGACCAGCTCGGCGGTCAGCATGCCCGGACCACACCCGACGTCGAGCACGGTCGCGGCCGGAGGGACGCCGGCCAGGCCCACGTCGGCGAACAGCGGGGCGAGGGGGGTGGAGAACCTCCCCATGAAGCTGATGTAGGCGTCCGCCACCTCGAACATGGCCACGCCGCGATCATTCTCCGCCGCCGGGCGCTTGTCCATCGTCGCGGACGCCCAACGCAGCAGCGCCCCGCAGCGGACTCGAGGCGGGCGGTCGCGAGCGTTCCGAAACCCGGGAAGGGAGTTGCGGAGGCGCCTGCGGTCGCTCTACGTTCGGACCCGAACAAGATCGTTCGGGTCGGAACGAGTGCTGGTGGGAGGTCGAGAGGAAGCGATGAGTCGCCGTCCGCTGATCGCCATCCCGGCGCGGTTCTCCGCGTCGGCCTCGGCCCTGCGCTACCGCGCCGACGTGACCGCCCGGACCCTGGTCGACGCCGTGTACGCCGCGGGCGGGGAGCCGCTCGTGGTGCATCCCGTCGCGCCCGGGGCCGTGGTCGACGACGCGGAGGTGGCCGCCCGGCTCTGGTACGCCGACGGCGTGCTGCTGCCCGGCGGCGGCGACCTGGCTGCCCGGTGGGCGGGCCAGGTAGCGCACGAGGCGGAGTACGACGTCGACGAGGAGCAGGACGCCTTCGACCTCGCGCTCGCGCGCCACGCCCTCGGCTCGGGCCTCCCGTTGCTGGCGATCTGCCGCGGCAACCAGGTCGTCAACGTCGCCCTCGGTGGCGACCTGATCCAGGACCTGGGGGAGCGGACCCACCGCGACGTCGTCCACGAGATCGCCGTCGAGGCCGACTCCGTGCTCGCCGGCATCGTCGGGACCACGCCGAGCATCTCCTGCTACCACCACCAGGGCATCGCGCGGCCCGGCCGCGGCCTACGGGCCGTCGCCGAGTCCGCGGACGGCGTCATCGAGGCCGTGGAGCTCGCCGGCGCCCGGGGCTGGTACGTCGGCGTGCAGTGGCATCCCGAGGACACCGCGGCCACCGACCCGGCCCAGGCCGGGCTGTTCCGCGCCCTGGTCGAGGCGGCCCGGGACCGATCGGTCGCCAGGTCCTCCTAGCCCCCTGGGTCTCCGGTAGGTCGCGCCGAGATCCGGGCGCGGAATCGGTGGGCGACGCGCGTAAGGATCGCCCCGCGGCTTCGTCGTATCCGTGAGAGCGCCGCGAGCCGGCAGGTCGTCATCGAGGTGTCGGCCTGCCGAGAGTCCTGGATCGGCGCACCGGGAGCGGGGGGACGCGTGAGCAAGCGCAGCGATCGGAACACGATCTCGACCGAGACTGCCCGGCGGCGTGTGCGTCGTGCCGGCGTCGCGAGCCTGCTGGCTCTTCTCGTCGGTGTGACGACGGTCGGTACGGCGGGTTCGGCAGTCGCGGCCAGGTGGGTGCACGACGACGCCGCCGGGGATGTCGCTGCCCTCACGTTCGGCAGTGACGGCTCGACCATGTTCTCTACCGTTTCGCAGGACCAGCTGCGGGGCGACATCGAGCGGGTCGCGGTCCGGCACCGTGCGACGAAGGTGAAGGTCGGGATCCGCACGCGAGCAGCCATCAGCGGCCCGCTCTCCAGCACGGTCGTGATTCGGACGCGCGACCACGCCTTCCTCCTCAGCTGGCTGCGGACTACGGGCGTCAACGAGACCGACCTGCTGGACATCGGTCGCCACGCGGCGGGTGGGGTGGTGCACTGTCCGGGGCTGACGCGATCAGCCAGCTCGGACCGCAAGGCCGTCCGGTTCGTGATTCCCAGGTCCTGCCTGAGGAATCCGTCGTGGGTCCGCGTCGGTGTCGAACTGGCCATGGCCGACGTTGCGGCCGACCGATCCTTGGTCGATGACGGACTCGACGACGCACCGTTGCGCGACTTCGGGCGGCCGGCGTTGTCCCCGAAGGTCGGGCGATGAGCTGCGCCGCCGTGGCTCCGCGACCGAGGACCTTCCTCGACGTGCCGGCTTCCGTCGAGGTGCGTGCCGTGCTCACGGACTGGCTGATCCGTGACCTGACGGCCACCGCGTTCGCCGTGCTGGCAGGGGCTCGTGACGAGAGGCGGTTCGTCGACACCGCATCGGACCTCGTGCAGCTTCGACGGGTCACGCCGGCCATGGTTCAGAGCCCGGGTCGGCTCGCCAGCCACACGGCTTCTTGCCAGCGGGCCGCCGATGTCGTCCGCCCCCTGGAGCAGACTGCCGCGGCGAGGGGGTTCTCGCTGCAGCGATGGGAGCGCGCCGATCGGAGCATCGGGGGCGTGGCCGATCGGCTCCTCGCCGAGGAGGTCGTCGATGCCGCGAACACGGCCCGTTGGGCGATCTCGACCTGCACGGCCGGCTGGTCGGCGTTGCACGCTGTGCTTGTCGTGGAGCAGTACCTGCTGGACGAGGTAGCCGGGGCGGACCGCCGACGGGCCGCCGTCCTGGCGAGACCGTTCACGACGTCCTACGGACATCTCCTGGGCTCCCTGAAGACCCGAGGTGCGATCGGCTGAACGGGCGTGCCCCGTAATGGGCGGGCCGCGGTGAGCGTCTTCAAAGTCATGAGGTCGGCCCGGGGTCGCTGTCCTGCGGTTCGGCTGCGAACTCGACGAAAGCAAGGCCGTGTCTCGACTCCTGAGGGTTCTCTCCCTGCTCGTGGCGGCAGGGACCGTTGTGGCTGCGACGCTGACAACCGCGCCCGGCAGCGCGGCCACCTCGTCCGCCCCGACCCCGGCGGCATCGGGGGAGACGGCCGGGCGCCTGAGCGCGGCCGGCTCGACCTCCGGTGGGCCCAACGCGTTCCGCGAGTCGCAGGCCCTGGACCGTCGCTACCTGTTGAGCCGTCTGCGGTGGTCGCAGTGCCGGGCGGTGCCTGTGAAGGTGGTCGGTGGACCGACCTTCGTCCACGCGACTCGCAGGGCTGTCGCCCGGATTCGTCGCGCCACGGGGCTCCCGCTCCGGGTCGGCGGCGCGCTCGATGAAGGTCGCGGCATTCGCGTCCGTGCGCGGGCGATCCGGGACAGCTACACGCTCGGCCGCACCGACCTCGGGTCCGTCGGTGACGAGTTGTGGAGAGCCGACATCGACATCGACGTCGCCGAGACCGGACGCGACCGACTGGTGACGGTGATCGGGCACGAGCTGGCGCATGCGCTGGGTGTCAGGCACGCGCCCCGGCACGTGGGTGACTTCATGTCGCCCGTCATCCTTCGCGGTCGACTCCCGTACTCGTCGTGGGACCGGGCCGCACTGAGGTACGCCGGCCAGGGGCGCTGCCTCACCGGGTCGTTCTCGCTCAGGGCCGCTGGCTAGTCCTCGTCGCGACCCTCGACCGCGTTGACGACGTCGCGCAGGGTCTTGGTGAAGGTGGCGACTTTCCGTTCGGAGAGCTGGCCGATGATCTCCGACTCGACCGCGTTGAACTCGGGGTAGATCTGCTCCATCAGGCTGATCCCCTCGGGGGTCAGCCGGAGCCGGACCAGGCGCCGGTCGTTGTCGTCGCCCTCGCGCGCGATCAGGCCGCGCGCCTCGAGCGTCTTCACCACTCCGGTGAGGGTGGCCTTGGAGATGTCGGCCGACTCGGCGACGTGCCGGGTCTCCATGCCGTCCCAGATCCACACGACCCACAGCACCACGAAGCCGGTCCACGTCATGTCGTGCTGGCGCAGCACGCGGTTGGTCAGCTCGCTGCGCACCGCGTTGGCGGCCCGGAACAGGTTGGACAGGGCGTTCGCGGCGGCGAAGTCCAAGGGGAGGGCCCCGACATGGTCCTTCATGGCGCGCTCGGTCTCCTCGAGCGTGTGGCGGTCCGGCATGCGGGCCAGCGTAGCGATGGCCTCGGGCGGCCAGGATCGTTCGGAGGCAAACATTCGTCCGAAAACCTCCCTCGAGGGTCTGGTGCCGTGGGTCACACTGTGGCTATCGTACGGATCCGAACGATCCGGCGAAAGAGGCCGGTGACCGCCGGCCCCGGCCGCGCGAACAGCGAAGGAGTCCCGATGTCGGACACCGTCAACACCACACTCCGCAAGAATGCGCTCGGCGTCGGGGCGATCGTGTTCCTGGTCCTGGCAGCGGTCGCGCCGCTGACCGGGATGGTGGTCGTCGCCTCCCTGGCGATCGCCCTCGGCAACGGGGGAGGGACGCCGTTCGCGTTCTTCGCCGTCGCCGTCGTCCTGCTGCTCTTCGCGATCGGCTACGGCAAGATGTCGAGCGAGCTGGTCAACGCGGGCGGCTTCTACGCCTTCGTCGTCAAGGGCCTCGGCCGCCCGGCCGGCCTCGCAGCCGGCTTCATCGCGATGCTCGGCTACAACTTCTTCGTCGTCGGCACGATCGGCACCAGCGGCTTCTTCATGAAGATCGTGATCGCCGACAAGACCGGGTGGGACATGCCGTGGCTGTTCTGGGGCCTGGCCTCGATCGCGGTCTGCTACGTGATGGCCCTGCGCGGCGTCGACTTCAGCTCCAAGATCCTCGGCGTCTCGCTGGTCCTGGAGACCTCGATCCTGATCGTCTTCGACGTCGCCGTGCTGTTCCAGGACGGCTACTCGTTCTCCGCGTTCTCCGTCGACTCGATCACCTCGGGCTCCCTGTCGATCGGCCTGCTGCTCGCCGCGACCGGCTTCCTCGGCTTCGAGGCCACCGCGCTGTTCAGCGAGGAGGCCAAGCACCCGCTCACGACGGTCCCCCGGGCGACGTACGTCGCGATCACGATGATCGGCATCGTCCTCGGCGTGACCACCTGGGCGGTCGTCAGCGCCACCGGCGTCGCGCAGGCCCAGGACACCGCGATCGCGCACCTGCCGACGGGAGACCTCGTCTTCAGCCTGTCGAACGAGTACCTCGGCGACTTCCTGACCGACGTGATGACCTGGCTGCTGCTGGTCAGCCTGTTCGCGGCGATGCTCGCCTTCCACAACTCCTCGAGCCGCTACATCTTCTCCCTCGGCCGGGCCCGGATCCTGCCGCAGGTGCTCTCGAAGACCGCCCGGAGCGGGGCGCCGTACGTCGCCAGCACCGTCCAGGCCCTCTTCGCGGTCGCCGTCGCGGTGTCCTTCGCGGTCGCCGGCGCGGACCCGATCCTGACCGTGGTGCCGAGCATGCTGGGCTTCGGCACCCTGGCCATCCTGGTGCTGCAGGCGCTCGCGGCGCTGTCGATCGTGGTCCACTTCCGCCGCCAGGGCGACCCGCGGATCGGCACCACGCTCATCGCCCCGGGGCTCGGCTTCCTCGGTCTGTGCTTCGCGGTCGTGCTCGCCTTCAAGCACTTCGAGATCGTCGCGGGCTCCGACTCCAAGGCGGTCAACTCGCTGCCGTGGCTGCTCGTGGTCGCGCTGGTCGGCGGCATCGGCTACGCGCTCTACCTGCGCAGCTCGCGGCCGGTGGTCTACGACGCCCTGTCGACCGACCTCGAACGCTTCGACGAGCAGATCGCCACCGACGCCGTCACCGGCCGATGATGGACCAGACGAGAAAGACGAACGGAGACTGATCGTGGAGAACATCGACGAGTTCGCCCTGCGTGCGGCTGCCCAGCAGTTCGCCGAGGACGGGATCGACGTCGTCCGCATCGGCTACAGCGACCTGATCGGCACCGAGCGTGGCCGGGACGTGCTGGCTGCGCGGTTCGACCGGACCGTCGGCGACGGGGTCGCGTTCTGCCGCTCGGTCTACGCCACCTCGCCGATGGGCGACGTCGTCGACATCGCCGGCGGCCTGTCCGCCGGCCTGCCCGACATCGTCGTCGTGCCGGACCTCGCCACGGTGCGGCCGGTGCCGTGGGAGCCGGGTGTCGCCCACGTCATCGGCGACATCTACAACCCCGACGGCTCGCCGTCCGAGGAGAGCCCGCGCCAGGTGCTCAAGCGGGTCATCGACCGCTTCGCGGAGCTCGGTATGAACCCGGTCGTCGGTCCGGAGCTCGAGTTCTACGTGCTCGAGGAGGACGAGACCAAGCCCAACGGCTGGCGCCGGTACGGCGACGCCTCCGGCAACGTCTACGTGGCCGGCCTCAAGGGCGACCCGGAGAACACCCTGCTCGCGTCGCTGCGGGACCTGGCGGCGTACGGTCTCGACGTGGTCGCCGCCAACCACGAGTTCTCCGGCGGCCAGTTCGAGATCAACCTGTGGCACTCCGACGCGCTCGACGCCGCCGACCGGGCGTTCCGGTTCAAGTCGGCGGTCCAGGAGATCTCGCGGCGCCGCGGCAAGATGGCGACCTTCATGGCCAAGCCGTTCAACGACGAGGGCGGCTCCGGCTTCCACATCCACTTCAGCACGGCCGACGGCGAGGGCAGGCCGCTCTTCGACGACCCGAACGGTGCCGACGGGCTGTCCGACATCGGCCGTGCCGCGATCGCCGGCGTGCTCGCCCACGCCCCGGCCCTGGCCGCCCTGAACAACCCGACCATCAACTCCTACAAGCGGTTCGGGCCCGACACGCTCGCGCCGTGGCTGGTCGACTGGGGCCTCGACAACCGCAGCGCCATGGTGCGGATCCCGCCCGAGCGCGGCCGTGCCTCCCGCATGGAGCTACGCCTCGGCGACGCCTCCGCGAACCCGTACCTCGCCATCGCCAGCCTCCTCGCGGCCGCCTACCTCGGGATCCGCGACAAGCTGACGCCGCCGGCCAAGCTCGAGGGCTACGGCTACGACCCGACGAAGGCCGACCGGCTGCCGTCCGGCCTCGGCGCCGCGATCGACGCGCTCGAGGAGGACAAGGACCTGACCGACCTTCTCGGCCCGGCGTTCGTCGAGACCTTCGTCGCCTACAAGCGCAACGAGCTGGAGCGGTTCAGCCACTGGGTCACCGACTGGGAGTTCCGGGAGTACGCCTACCACCTGTGAGGTGGGGCGAGAGGGGAGTGATCTCGTGACGACGCAACCGATCGTGCGTGAGTTCGAGGCGGACCTGAAGGTGGTCGCGGCGGTCGAGGCCGCGACGGACGTGGTGGCGCTGACGCTGGCAGCCGAGGACGGCGCGGCGCTGCCGCCGTGGACGCCCGGCGCCCACATCGACCTGGTGCTCGGGGAGGACCTGGTCCGCCAGTACTCGTTGTGCGGCAGCCCCGCCGACACCGGGCAGTACCGGCTCGGCGTGCTCCGCGCGCCCGACAGCCGGGGCGGCTCCAAGACCGTGCACGCCGAGCTGCACGAGGGCGCCACCGTCCGGGTGCGCGGCCCGCGCAACCACTTCCCGATGGTCGCGTCCCCGCGCTACCTGTTCATCGCCGGTGGCATCGGCATCACGCCGATGCTGCCGATGATCGCCGAGGCCGAGGCCTCCGGAGCCGAGTGGCGGCTCGTGTACGGCGGCCGCACGCGCTCGTCGATGGCGTTCCTCGACGAGCTCGCGGCGTACGGCGACAAGGTGAGCCTGCTGCCCCAGGACGAGGCCGGCTTCCCCGACCTCGACGCGCTCCTCGGCGAGCCCGTGCCCGACACGCTGGTCTACACCTGCGGGCCGACCGGGTTGCTCGACGCCGTCGAGGAGCGCTGCAGCGCCTCCTGGCCGGTCGGCAGCCTCCACCTGGAGCGCTTCTCGGCCAAGGCGCCGGCCGCCGACGAGCAGGACTCGGCCTTCGAGCTGGTCCTCCAGCGCTCCGGCCTCACCCTCGAGGTGCCCGCGGACAAGTCGATCTTCGAGGTCTGCCGCGAAGCCGGCGTCAGCGTCGTCGGCTCCTGCCTCGAGGGCGTCTGCGGCACCTGCGAGACCGAGGTCGTCGAGGGCGACGTCGAGCACCGCGACTCCATCCTCAACGAGGAGGAGAGGGAGTCCAACGAGTTCATGATGATCTGTGTCTCCCGGTGCCGCGGCGACCGGCTCACGCTGGACCTGTGACGGGCACGGAAGGGAACCTGAGATGAGAGACCGCAGCACCGGCTACCCGCGCAACGCGTGGTACGCCCTCGCCGCCTCCGCCGAGATCGGCGCCACGCCGTTCGGCACCCGGGCCCTCGACACCCCCGTCGTCCTGTACCGGGCCGGCGACGGCACCGTGGTCGCCCTCGGCGACCGCGACGCCCACCGGCCCTACCCGCTCAGCCTCGGCCGCGTCGACGGCGACACCATCGTGTCGGGGTACTCCGGCTTCGCCTACGACCGCACCGGCGCCTGCGTGCGGGTGCCGTCGCAGGCCCCGGTCCCGTACGGCGCCCGCGTGCCGTCGTACCCGGTGCGGGAGGAGGGGGACCTCGTGTGGGTCTGGCTCGGCGAGCCGTCGCTGGCCGAGCGCCGCCCTCCGGTGCCGGTGCCGTGGTTGAGGGACCCCTCGTGGGAGACCTTCGGTGGCCAGTGGGAGACAGCGGCCGGGGTCGGGCTGCTCCACGACAACTTCGCCGACATCACCCACGTCGCCGTCGTCGACCCCGTCATCTCGCCGCCCGTGCTGGCCGGGGTGGCGCCCGCGCTCGAGGTGGAGCTCACCGAGACCACGGTCCACTTCCACCGCGACTGGCCCGCCGCGCCGCTGCCCGAGTGGCAGGCCAAGATCTCCGGCGCATCCGCCACGGCGTCGTACCCGCAGCGGGAGGAGGGCGCCTTCCTCGCACCCGGGCTGTGGGCCGACCGCTGGGACGTGTTCGTCCCCGCCGACGAGGGCGGCACCCAGACCTTCCGGTTCACCCACGCCGTCACGCCGGTCGACGACCGCCACACGCGCCACCTGTGGCGGGTCAGCCGCAACTTCGCCCCGGGCGCCGAGGCCTCCGACGCGCTCCGGCCGATCTTCGAGTCCTACTACCTCAAGGTCCGCGAGATCCTCGAGACCATGCAGCAGGTCATCGACCGTGACGGCTACGGCGAGGACGTCAACGTCGCCGCCGACCTGGCCGCGCTGCAGGTCCGCAAGATCCTGCGGCGGTTGCTGGCCGACGAGGGCTGAGGCCCCTTGTAACTAAGTGTTACGTCGCGCATTTCGGTGCAACAACGCCCGGGTAGTGGCCGGAGCGCCCGGGTAGTCGCGCCAACGTCCGGCTCGTTCGCTCGGCGCGGCTGTCCCCGACTTCGCAGGCATCTACCTCGGTGCTGTGGCGACTACCCCGGCGCTGTGGTGGGGAAATTCGTGACGTAACACTTAGTTACAAGGGCGCGGCGCCTCGTGCTGTCGTCTCCCGAAGGGGAGCGCTCAGTCGTTGGTGGTGACCTTGACCGGGAGGGTCTTGATGCCGTTGACGAAGTTGCTGCGCACCCGGCGGACCTCGCCGTTGAGCTCGATCGTCTTGAGCCGGGGGATCAGCTCCTCGAACATGAGGCGGATCTCCATGCGGGCCAGGTTGTTGCCCATGCACAGGTGGGGGCTGCCCTTGCCGAACGTCACGTGGTCGATGTTGCGACGGGTGACGTCGAAGTCGTAGGGGTTGTCGAAGACGTCCTCGTCGCGGTTGCCGGAGGCGAACCACATGACGACCTTGTCGCCCTCCTTGATCTGCTGGCCGTGGAGCTCGACGTCGCGGGTCGCCGTACGGCGGAAGTGGTAGACGGGGGAGGCCCAGCGCAGGAACTCCTCGACGGCGTCGGGGATCAGCGACGGGTCGGCCTGGAGCTTGGCGAGCTGCTCGGGGTGCTCGAGCAGGGCGAGCATGGAGTGGGTGATGGTGTGCCGGGTGGTCTCGTTGCCGGCCACGACGAGGAGCAGGAAGTACGAGTCGTACTCGGAGGCCGACATCGCCTGGCCGTCCTCGGGGATCTTGTTGACCAGCTGGCTGACCAGGTCGGTGCCGTCGCCGCCCTTCCGGTCGGCGGCGAGCTCGCGGCCGTAGTCGAAGACCTCCTGCGAGACGGGGGAGCGGAACGGCAGGTGCTTGTACTGCTCGCTCTCCGCGTCGGAGATCAGGATCTTGGCGTGCTCGGGGTCGGAGAAGCCGATGATCTCGTTGCCCCAGTCGATGAGCTGCCCGGTCTTCTCCTGGGGTACGTCGAGCAGGCGGGCCAGCACCTGGATCGGGAAGTCCGCGCTGACGTCGGTCACGAAGTCGAACTCGCCCTTAGCGAGGGCCGCGTCGAGGGTCGTGCGCGTGATGTCGCGCAGCAGGGCCTCGTAGTTCTTCATCAGGTTGGGGCGGCTGAACTCGCGGGAGATGAGCTTGCGCAGGGCGCGGTGGCGCAGGCCGTCCATCTCGAGGATGGAGCGGCGGGCCTCCTGGAGCTCGGGCTCGACCTCCTCGAGGTTGACGAAGTTCGTCGACGTGTAGGTGTCCGGGTCCTTGTCGACCTCGCAGATGTCGGCGTGCTTGGTCACGGCCCAGAAGCCGTGGCCGCCGTCGGTCTCGCGCTGCCAGAAGACGGGCGCCTCCTTGCGGAGGGTGTCGAGCATGCCCCACGCCTCGGGGCCGGTGAAGCGGTCGAGGTCGACGAGGTCGACCTCGTCCAGCGGGACGTACGGCGGCTGGTCCACGGCGGTTCTCCATCCGGTCAGGTTCGGCTTGCGTAGATCGTTCGGATCCGAACAATATCGGCCGAAAATCTGGGGCGCAAGGGTGGTCTTTCGCCCCTCGCATGGCTATCGTACGGATCCGAACGACCTGCACATCCTCGACCGGAGCTGAGGCCCGATGAACGACATGAAGGGGTTCTTCTTCCCCCGCACCGCGACCGGCCAGTCATCGCTGATCCCGTCGCCGCCGTGGTACTACTCCGGTGACCTGCTGACGGTCGAGTACCGCACGGACCCGGCCCGTGTCGCCGAGCTGTTGCCCGCCCCGCTCGAGCTCGCGCCCGAGGACCCCGGCGCCGTCGCCCTGATCTGGGCCGACTGGCAGTCCTGCTCCGGCACCCGCGAGGAGCTGCTCGACCCGGTCCGCTCGCAGTACAAGGAGGCGTTCGTCGTCGTCCGCTGCTCCTTCGAGGGCGTGACCTACTCCCGCTGCGTCTACATCTGGGTCGACAAGGACTTCGCGATCGCCCGCGGCATGCACCAGGGCTACCCGAAGAAGCTCGGCTCGATGTGGCAGACCCGGCCGCACCCCTTCTCCCACGCGGCGCCGCAGGTCGCCCCGGGCGGTGTCTTCGGCGCCACCCTCGCCGCCGGCGACCGTCGCCTCGCCCAGGCCGTGCTGACCCTGACCGAGGAGTCGCCGACCAACGGCTTCGTCAACGCCCACCCGATGGCCCACCACCGCGTCTACCCGGGCATCGAGAAGGGCAGCCCGGACGCGTACGCCGAGCTCATCGCCTCCGGGTCCAGCTCGTTCGAGGCCGGCCCCGCCTTCACCGGCGACGTCGAGCTCGAGCTGTTCGAGTCGCCGACCGAGGAGCTGCACCGCCTCGAGGTGCAGGAGATCATCGGCGGCTACTACCGCCAGGTCGGCGTCGTCTGGGACGGCGGCCGCACGCTGGCCACCCTCACCGGCCAGGCACAGGCGGGCGTGCGATGAGCGAGCTGGCCGACCCGATCGCCGTCGTCGAGGGCGTCGAGGTCGACACCCGTCACTGGATCGGCGGCCGGCGGGTCGCCTCGGCCACCACGTTCGCCGACATCTCGCCGATCGACGAGACGGTGCTCGCCGAGGTCCACGCCGGTACGGCGGTCGAGGTCGACGCCGCCGTGGCCGCGGCCCGCGAGGCCTTCCCCGCGTGGGCGGCGCTGCCGGTCAAGGAGCGCAGCGACATCCTGCGCGCCGTGGCCGACGGCATCGAGGCGCGCATCGAGGACCTCTCGCTGGTCGAGACCCGCGACAACGGCTCGCTCATCCGCAGCCACCGGCGCGGCGTGATGCCGCGCGTCGCGATGAACTTCCGGGCCTTCGCCGACTTCGCCGAGCACCAGCTCGGCCACCCCGACCTGGAGGTCCCGGGCCGCGGCCACCGCGAGCGGATCACCTACGACCCGGCCGGCGTCGTCGCGATCATCACCCCGTGGAACGCCCCGCTGATGCTCGCCACCTGGCGGATCGGACCCGCGCTCGCCGCGGGCAACACGGTCGTCGTCAAGCCGCCGGAGTGGGCGCCGCTGTCGGCGAGCCTGCTGGCCGACATCATGCACGAGGCCGGCGTGCCGGCCGGCGTGTTCAACGTCGTCCAGGGCACCGGCGCCCAGGCGGGCGCGCCGCTGACCGCGCACCCGGGCATCAACCGGCTCGCCTTCACCGGCTCGGTCCCGACCGCCGGCGTGATCGCCAAGGCGGCGGCCACGAACATCGTGCCGCTGTCCTACGAGCTCGGCGGCAAGTCGCCGCTGCTCGTCTTCGAGGACGCCGACCTGGACCTCGCCGTCGAGATCGCGGTCGAGCAGTTCGACAACGCCGGCCAGGTCTGCCTGAAGGCCGCCCGGATGTACGTGCACTCGTCGCTGGCCGAGGAGTTCACCCGCCGCGTCGTCGAGGGCGCGTCGCAGCTGCGGCAGGGCGACCCCCGTGACGAGGGCACCGACGTCTCCGCGCTGATCTCGCGACGGCACTTCGAGCAGATCTCCGGCTTCGTCGAGCGGGCCCTCGCCGACGGCGCCGAGCCGCTGCTCGGCGGCGGCCCCAACGAGGAGCTGGGCGGGCTGTACTTCCGCCCCACGATCCTCGTCGGCGCGAAGAAGGACTCCGAGATCATGACCGAGGAGGTCTTCGGCCCGGTCGTCACGATCAGCACCTTCGAGACCGAGGAGGAGGCCGTCGCCCTGGCCAACGACACGCCCTTCGGTCTCGCCGCCACGGTCGTCACCGGTGACAAGGAGCGCGCCGAGCGGGTCTCCGCCGCCCTGGACGCCGGCACGGTGTGGGTCAACTGCTTCTTCGTCCGCGACCTCAACGCGCCCTTCGGGGGCAACGGCAAGTCCGGTATCGGCCGGGAGGGCGGCATCTGGTCGTTCGACTTCTACACCGACATCAAGAACAGCGTCTTCTCGCCGACCGGCTGGACGGTCGGTGCGGGCGACGCCGGTCAGGGAGGTGAGTCCGATGGGTGAGGTCGTCGGTGCGGGACTGATCGCGCACGTCCCCACGATCGTGCTGCCGGAGACGATCCGGCGCGAGCTGAACAACGGCGAGGACACCACGCTGGTCTCCGGCCTGCAGCAGCTGCGTCGCGAGGTCTTCGACGTCCTCGACTACGACACGGTCGTGGTCCTCGACTCCCACTGGGCGACCACGGTCGAGTGGGTCGTCACGGCCCAGGACCGTCGTAGCGGACTGTTCACGTCCGAGGAGCTGCCCCGCGGCATGGAGCGACGACCCTACGACTTCCCGGGCGACCCCGAGCTCGCGCGCCTGGTCGCCAGCAAGGGACCGGAGAACTCCACCTGGATCACGGCGATCGACGACCACAGCCTGCCGATCTTCTACGCGACCACCAACGTGTGGGAGTACCTCGGCCGGGGCCTGCCCGACAAGAGGTGGATCTCGATCGGCGTATGCCAGACCGCCGACGGTGAGGACGCCCTGCGCCTGGGCCGGGCGCTCGGCGCGGCCATCGCGGAGTCCGACCGCAAGGTCCTGCTCGTCGCGTCGGGCGCGATGTCCCACACCTTCTGGGGCCTGCGCCAGCTGCGCGACCACGAGGCCGCCGGCGTCGAGCACATCTTCAGCCCGGAGGCCGCCGCCGCCGACGCCGAGCGGATCGGCTGGTTCAAGAACGGCGACCACGCCCGCGTCCTCGACACGATGGACGAGTTCTACCGGTTCAAGCCCGAGGCCCGCTTCCAGCACTACCTGATGATGATCGGCGCGCTCGGAGAAGGCGACTGCACCGCTCCCGGGCGGCAGTACGGCGAGTACGAGAACTCCATCGGCACCGGTCAGGTCCACCTCTGGTTCGACCGGCCCGAGGGTGGCTTCCCCGCCGCCCGCGCCACCCCGACCGACCCCGACTACGTGCGCCAGATGGGCGGGACCGGTGCCGACGTACCGGCCGCCGGCTGAGCCCCGCCGACCTGAGCCGAGAGGAACCACCTAATGACCGAGCTGCGCGAGTACCGCCGCATTCTGCTCGACGGCAACGCCGTCGACGTCCGCCGCGAGGGCGAGACCCTGGTCGCCGGCGACGGCCGCGCCGTGGCCGTCTCCGACGCCACCCACCTGCCACCGGTGACGCCGAGCAAGATCGTCTGCGTCCACCTCAACTACTCCTCGCGCGTCGAGGAGATGATGACCAAGCTGCCGCCGGCGCCGACGTACTTCCACAAGCCGGTCTCCGCGCTCAACGCGCACGAGTCGGCCGTCGTCCGCCCGCAGGGCTGCAAGTGGCTCAACTACGAGGGCGAGATCGCCATCGTGATCGGCAGGACGGCCCGCAACATCTCGCCCGAGGAGGCCGGCGACTACATCCGCGGCTACTCCATCGGCAACGACTACGGGCTCCACGACTTCCGCGACACCGACTCCGGTTCGATGCTGCGGGTCAAGGGTGCTGACACGCTGTGCCCGATCGGCCCCGGCGTCGTCGAGGGCTGGGACTTCCACGACAAGCGGATCCGCACGATCGTCAACGGTGAGGTGCGTCAGGACGGCAACACCAGCGAGATGAAGTGGGACATGCACTACCTGGTCGCCGACATCGCGCGCACGATCACGCTGCAGCCCGGCGACATCCTGATGTCCGGTACGCCGGCCATCTCGCGCACCGTCTACCCCGGCGACGTCGTCGAGGTCGAGGTCGAGGGTCTCGGCACCCTGCGCAACCACATCGTGGAGGGCCCGACGCCGATCCGCAGCGACGTCGGCGCGCAGCCGACCGAGAGCGAGGAGGTCCTCTCGACCGCCCAGGGAGGCGACTGGGAGTTCCGCGGCATCCGCAAGCCCGACCTCTCCAACACCCACTGAGCTCGCGCGGCTCTGGAAGGACGTGCCGTGCCCGCACCCCGCATGCTGATGATCCTCAGTGAGAACTGGACCCTCACCGACGGCCGCAACCTGGGCGACCTCGTCACCTGGTCCCGGATCGCCGAGGACACCGGCTTCGACTCGGTGATGATCTCCGAGCACGTCGTCCTCGGGCCCGATGCCAGCGTCAAGGGCGTGATGGGCAACCCGCGGGACTACGCGGCGCCCGGCAACCAGGACCCGCTGATGCCGTGGCCCAACTCGCTGATGCTGTTCTCGGCGATCGCCAGCGTCACCGAGCGGATCCGGCTGGTCGGCGCCGCGGTGCTGGCGCCACTGCGCCACCCGCTGCTGCTGGCCCGCGAGCTCGGCACCCTCGACCTGATCTCCGAGGGCCGCCTGGTCGTCCAGCCGAGCGTGAGCTGGAGCAAGGACGAGTACGCCGCGCTCGGCGTACCGTTCCGCGAGCGCGGCAAGATCCTCGACGAGCAGCTCGAGGTGATGGACCTGGTGTTCCGGCACTCGCCCGCGACGCACCACGGCCACTACTTCGACTTCGAGGACATCTACCTCGAGCCGAAGGCGTTCCGGCCCGAGGGGCCACGGATGTGGTTCGGCGGGCAGAAGGCGCACGGCGCGGTCGTCGAGCGGATCGTGAGGTACGGCCACGGCTTCCACCCGTTCGGCCGTCCCACGGCCGAGGACCTACAGCTCATCCGCGACGCGATGGCCGAGGCCGGACGCGACATCGCCGAGCTCGAGATGGTCGGGGGAGTGCGCTACTCCTTCCCCGACGACCACTCGCCGGCCGACCTGGCCGCGTCGATGGACTCGATCCCCGAGCAGCTCGAGCAGGGCTTCACCACCATCTGCATCAAGCCGTCGATGTACATCGACGACCAGGCGGAGATGGAGGCGTTCTGCAAGGACGTCATGAAGCGGGCGGAGGCGATGGGCTGATGACGGATCCGGTCCCCACGGGCAAGCGGCTGCTGCTCATCGGGCACGACTACCTCACGGCGGGAGGGATCGAGGAGCGCTTCGTCGAGCGCGGCTACGACGTCGAACGCCTCCAGGTCGTCCCGCCCGACCGCTTCGACGACCCGGGCGTCGACGTCGACCTCCCCGACCCCCGCGCGTACGACGCCGTGTTGGTGCTCGGGGCGCGGTGGAGCGTCTACAGCGACACCGTCGCCTCGTGGGTGAAGCCGGAGGTCGCGCTGCTGCAGGCCGCCGACGAGTCCGGCGTCCCCGTCTTCGGGATCTGCTTCGGCGGCCAGATGCTCGCGCATGCCCACGGGGGCCAGGTCGTCGCGTCGCCCGTCTCGGAGATCGGCCCGCACGCCGTCTCGGGGGTGCCGGCGGTCGCCGGGGTCTGGACGCAGTGGCACCACGACCGCTTCGTGCCGCCCGCCGCCGCGACCGTCATCGGCGCCAACGCGGCCGCGCCTCAGGCGTTCGTGGTCCGCCACAACCTTGCCGTGCAGTTCCACCCCGAGGTGGACGCGGAGAGCGTGCGTGGCTGGCTCGAGGACGGCGGCCGCGAGGACGCCAGCAGCCGCGGTCTCGATCCCGACGTGCTCATCGAGCACATCGCCTCCCTGGACGCCGAGGTCCGGGGCCGGGCGGCCGCGCTCGTCGACTACTTCCTCGACGAGGTGGCGACGAGCTGATGGCCGCTACCGAGCGACGCGTCGTCCTGGTCACCGGAGGCGGCACCGGCATCGGTGCTGCCGTCACCCGCCTGCTCGCCGCGGGCGGCGACCAGGTCGTGATCTGCGGCCGGCGCGAGGCGCCGCTGCGCGCGGTCGCCGAGGAGACCCGTGCCCAGGTCGAGGCGCACGTCGTCGTCGCCGACGTCAGCGAGGCCGAGGGTGTCGCGCGGGTCGTCGACGGCACGATCGCCACCTTCGGCCGCCTCGACGGGCTCGTGGTCAACCACGGGATCATCCACGTCGGCCGGGTCGACGAGGTCACCCCGGAGCAGTGGGACGACACGATCCGGGTCAACCTCACCTCGCCCTTCCTCCTCGTGCGGGCCGCGTTGCCGTACCTCCTGGCCGCCCGGGGTGCGGTCGTGGCCGTGTCCTCGGTCGCCGCGCTGCGGGCCAGCGACGGCATGGCGGCCTATTCCGCGAGCAAGGCCGGACTGCTGCTCCTCACCCAGTCCCTCGCCGTCGACCACGGCCGCGACGGGCTGCGGGCCAACGCCGTCTGCCCGGGCTGGACCGCCACCGAGATGGGCGACATGGAGATGGCCGAGCTCGGTGCCGAGCGCGGGATCTCCACGGCCGACGCCTACCGGCTCGCCACGGCCGTCGTCCCCCAGCGCCGTGCCGCGCACCCCGACGAGATCGCGGCGACGGTCGGTTGGCTGCTGTCCGACGCGGCGTCGTACGTCAACGGCGTGGTGCTGCCCGTCGACGGCGGCTCCTGCATCGTCGACCCCGGCACCCTCGCGCTCGATCCCCGCGTGTCCGTCGATCTCTCCTCCCCACGCCACTCCCCACGCCACCAGGAGCCCTGATGAGCAAGTACGCCGTCCGCAACCCCGCCACCGGCGAGGTGCTCGAGACGTTCCCGACCGCCACCGACGCCGAGGTCGCCGCTGCCGTCGCCGCGGCCGCCGACGCGCACGAGACGTGGGGCCGGAAGACCACGGTGGCCGAGCGGGCGGCCGTGGTCGCACGGGTGGCCGAGCTGCACCGCGAGCGTGCCGACCAGCTCGCCGAGGCGATCCACCTCGAGATGGGCAAGGCGCTGGGGGCCGCGAAGGGCGAGGTGCTCTTCTCGGCCGACATCTACCAGTACTACGCCGACCGCGCCGAGACGCTGCTCGCCGACCAGGAGATCGAGCTGCTCGGGGGCGAGGGCCACGCGCTCATCCGTCGCCAGTCGGTCGGCGCGCTGCTCGGGATCATGCCGTGGAACTACCCCGTCTACCAGGTCGCGCGGTTCGCGGCGCCCAACCTGCTGCTCGGCAACACCATCGTCCTCAAGCACGCCGCCCAGTGCCCGCGCTCGGCCGCGCTGCAGGCGCAGATCCTCGCCGACGCCGGCCTGCCCGAGGGCGGCTACGTCAACGTCTACGCCACCAGCGACCAGATCGCCGACGTCATCGCCGACCCGCGGATCCACGGCGTCTCGCTCACCGGCTCCGAGCGGGCCGGCTCGATCATCGGCGAGCTCGCCGGCCGCCACCTGAAGAAGTGCGTGCTCGAGCTCGGCGGCGCCGACCCGTTCGTGCTGCTGTCCACCGACGACCTCGCGGGCGCCGTCGACGACGCCCTCTCCGCCCGGACGGGCAACGTGGGCCAGGCCTGCAACGGCGCCAAGCGCTTCGTCGTCGTCGACGAGCTGTACGACGCCTTCGTCGGTCTGCTCCACGACAAGATCGCCACCGCCGGCACCGGTGCCCCGCTGTCCTCGGTCGGTGCGGCCGAGGAGCTGGCCGGCCAGGTCGCCGCCGCGGTCGGCGCGGGCGCCACGCTCGTCTCCGCCGGCGAGCGCGACGGCGCCTTCCACCCGGTCGGCGTCCTCACCGACGTGGCGCCCGACAACCCGGCGTACCACCAGGAGTTCTTCGGCCCGGTCGCCATGGTCTTCCGGGCGGCCGACGAGGCGGACGCGATCCGGATCGCGAACGACACCCCGTACGGTCTGGGCTCCTACGTCTACACGACCGACCCGGAGCAGGCCGACCGCGTCGCCAGCGCGCTCGAGGTCGGCATGGTGTTCGTCAACGGCGTCGGCCTGGAGGCCGTCGAGCTGCCCTTCGGCGGCGTGCGCCGCTCCGGCTACGGCCGCGAGCTGGGCACGCTCGGCATCGACGAGTTCGTCAACAAGAAGATGATCCGGGTCGCCCGCTGACCCCCGAGGCGTCCGCGCCCACCAGGCGCAGCGCCAGGTCGGCGTAGTAGTCGCCGATCTGGGTGGGCGTCCACTCACCGTCCTCGCGGTACCACCGCGCGATGTCGATCCCGAGCGAGGCGAGCGCGGTCGCGGCCAGGGCGGGGTCGGGGGTGTCGAACACGCCGGCGGCCACGCCCTCGCGCACCAGGTCGCGCAGCTCCCGGTCGATCCCGGTGCGCAGCTCGTCGATCGTGGCCCGGTGCTCCTCGCTGAGCGCGGCGAGCTCGTAGTTGAGGATCCGCGCGACGGTGTGGTGGTGGGCGTGGAACTCCGCGAACGCGCGGCCGACCGCGGCCACCTGTCCGACCGGGTCCGGCGTTCTGGCGCGCGCCGCGCGCACGGTGTCGAGCGCCTGCTGGTGGCCCTGGCGGGAGATGAGGAAGAGCAGCTCCTCCTTGGAGCGGTGGTGCACGTAGACCGCGGCCGGGCTCATGCCGGCCGCGCCCGCGATGTCGCGGGTGGTCGTGCCGTGGAAGCCCTTCTCGGAGAACGCGACGACGGCCGCCTCGAGCAGCCGGGCGCGGGTCGCCTCGGCGCGGGAGGGGGTGGTGGTCATCGCGGCTCCGCGCTTTCTCGGGGGCTTGACGGGCTCGGGCCGGCCCGGGCACACTCAGGCTACACGCTAAGCAAGCGCTTAGTAACCGAGGGGCCGGAGCGAGGCAGACACGTGAGCAGCAGGTTCGAGGGCAAGACCGCGATCGTCACCGGAGCGAGCCGGGGGATCGGTCTCGCCATCGCCGAGCGACTGGTCGCCGAGGGCGCCCGGGTCGTGATCACCGGACGCGGCAAGGAGGCCCTCGACGAGGCCGTGGCCGCTCTCGGCGGGCCCTCCGTCGCGCTCGGCGTGGCGGGTCGCGCCGACGACGCGGAGCACCAGGCGGACGTCGTACGCCAGGCGATCGAGACCTTCGGCAGCGCCGACCTGCTGGTCAACAACACCGGCATCAACCCGACCTACGGCCCGATGATCGAGATGGACCTCGCCGTCGCCCGCAAGATCCTCGAGGTCAACTGCCTGGCCACCCTGGCCTGGACCCAGCGGGTCCACGACGCGTGGATGAAGGAGCACGGCGGCGCCGTCGTCAACGTCTCGTCGGTCTCCGGCGTGAAGCCCGCCCCCGGCATCGGCATGTACGGCGCCAGCAAGGCCATGCTCGTCTCGATGACCGAGCTGCTGGCCGTCGAGCTCGGCCCCGCGATCCGGGTCAACGCGGTCGCGCCCGCGGTCGTGAAGACCAGGTTCGCGACCGCGCTCTACGAGGGCCGTGAGGCCGAGGTCGCCGCGCAGTACCCGCTGCAGCGGCTCGGCGAGCCCGACGACATCGGCAGCGTCGTCGCCTTCCTGCTCTCCGCCGACGCCGCCTGGCTGACCGGTCAGACCGTGGTCGTCGACGGCGGTCTCACCCTCGCCGGAGGCGTGGAGTGAACCCGCCCGGCCTCGACCTCGACGCGCTGGGGGCGTGGCTCGCCACCGCCGTCCCCGGTGCCGGCACGGCGCTGAGCGCCGAGCTGATCGCCGGGGGCAAGTCGAACCTGACCTTCGCCGTCTCCGACGGGACCTCCGCGTGGATCGTGCGGCGCCCCCCGCTCGGCCACGTCCTCGCCACCGCCCACGACATGGGCCGCGAGCACCGGGTCATCTCCGCGCTCCGGGACACCGCCGTCCCCGTCCCGCGCACCTACGCCTTCTGCTTCGACCCCGCGGTGATCGGCGCGGAGTTCTACGTGATGGAGCGGTGCGCCGGTACGCCGTACCGCCGGGCCGCCGCGCTCGCCCCGCTCGGAGCCGAGCGGACCCGTGCCATCTCCGAGCAGCTCGTCGACATCCTCGCCGCGCTGCACGAGGTCGTGCCGGAGGCCGTCGGGCTCGGTGACTTCGGCCGTCCCCAGGGCTTCCTGGGCCGCCAGGTCGCGCGCTGGAAGAAGCAGCTCGACGCCTCCCGCACCCGCGACCTGCCCGCCGCCGACGAGCTGCACCGCCAGCTGGCCGCCACGGTCCCCGCCGAGTCGGCGACCGGGATCGTGCACGGCGACTTCCGGCTCGACAACGTGCTGGTCGACACCGCGGACGGGACGGACCGCGCGACCGCCGTCCTCGACTGGGAGATGGCGACCCTCGGCGACCCGCTCACCGACCTGGCCCTGATGCTGACCTACCACCGGCTGGCCGAGACGATCGGCGAGGCGGTCGCCGACGCCTCGACCGCGCCGGGCTTCCTGTCCGAGGAGGAGATCGTCGCGCGGTACGCCGCCGCCAGCGGGCGCGACCTGTCCGGCTTCGGCTGGTACCTCGGCCTGGCCGCCTTCAAGCTCGCTGCCATCCTCGAAGGCATCCACTACCGCTTCCTCGCCGGACAGACCGTCGGCGAGGGGTTCGACGACATCGGCGCCGCGATCCACCCGCTGCTCGACGCCGGCCTCACCGCAATGAAGGAGAACTGATGGACTTCGGATTCGACGCCCGCACCGAGCAGCTGCGGGCCACGATGCTCGCCTTCATGGACGAGGTCGTCTACCCGGCCGAGGCGGTCTTCGAGGACCAGCTCGCCGCTCTCGACGACCCGTGGGCGTGGGACTCGACGCCGGTGATCCAGGAGCTGCGCGCCGAGGCACGCAAGCGTGGTCTGTGGAACCTCTTCCTGCCCGGTGAGCACCCCGGTGTCGAGGGGGCCGGCCTGACCAACGTGCAGTACGCCGCCCTCGCCGAGATCTCCGGCCGCAGCGGCCACCTCGCCCCGGCCGCCATGAACTGCGCCGCGCCGGACACCGGCAACATGGAGGTGCTCCACCTCTTCGGCACCGAGGAGCAGAAGAGGCAGTGGCTCGAGCCGCTCCTCAACGGCGAGATCCGCTCGGCGTTCGCGATGACCGAGCCCGACGTCGCCTCCTCCGACGCGACCAACATCGAGCTGTCGATCGTGCGCGACGGGGGCGAGTACGTCCTCAACGGCCGCAAGTGGTGGATCACCGGCGCGATGAACCCGAAGTGCCAGATCTTCATCGTGATGGGCAAGACCGACCCCACCGCCGACCGGCACCGCCAGCAGTCGATGATCCTGGTGCCCCGCGACACCCCCGGCCTCGAGGTCGTGCGCGGCATGCACGTCATGGGCTACGACGACCACGAGCACGGCGGCCACGCCGAGCTGCGCTTCACCGACGTCCGGGTCCCCGCCGCGAACCTGATCGGGGAGGAGGGCGGCGGCTTCGGCATCGCCCAGGCCCGCCTGGGCCCCGGCCGGATCCACCACTGCATGCGCTCGATCGGCATCGCCGAGCGCGCCATCGAGATGATGTGCGAGCGCGCCGAGTCCCGGGTCGCCTTCGGCCGCCCGATCGCCGACCAGGGCACGGTCCGGGCCTGGATCGCGGAGTCGCGGGTCAAGCTGGAGCAGCTGCGCCTGCTGGTCCTCAAGACCGCGTGGCTGATGGACACCGTCGGCAACAAGGGCGCGCATACCGAGATCCAGGCGATCAAGATCGCCACCCCGGAGACGGTGCAGTGGATCCTCGACAAGGCGATCCAGGTCCACGGCGCCGGCGGCCTCTCGCAGGACTTCCCGCTCGCCAACATGTACGCCGGCGTGCGCACCCTGCGCTTCGCCGACGGCCCCGACGAGGTCCACAAGAACGCGCTGGCCAAGACCGAGCTGCGCCGCCAGGCCGCGCGCCGCGAGGCCCGCTGACCACCGCCGACGCAGACTGGAGGTCATGACGACCTCCGCGACGACGCCGCCCCCGGCTCGCGCAGGGCTCGCTCTCGTGCCCTTCGCGGCCGCGGTGGCGCTCGTCGCCGTCCTCGGCGCGCTGGCGGCCAGCGGCTCCGCGCAGACCTACCGCGCGCTCGACCTGCCGCCGTACGCGCCCCCGTCGTGGGTGTTCGGTCCGGTCTGGACGGTCCTCTACGTCCTGATCGCCGTCGCCGGCTGGCTCGCGTGGCGCGTGGGCGCCGGTCGCTCCGGCCTGGTCGCCTGGGGTGTGCAGCTGCTGCTCAACCTGGCCTGGACGCCGTTGTTCTTCGCCGCCGACCGCTACGGCTGGGCGCTGGTCGACATCGTCGCCCTCCTCGGCGCCATCGTCGTGACGATGGTCGTCTTCGCGCGCTCGTCACGGGCGGCCGCGTGGCTGCTGGCGCCGTACCTGGCCTGGGTCGCCTTCGCCACGGCCCTCAACGCGGGGATCCTCGCGCTCGACTGAGGGGGCGGTCGGGTCGCGCGCCGTCCAGCCGTCGGTCCCGCGTCGGGCGGGATTCACCGGCTGTTCGCCGGGTCCCGGGAGTTTGGTCCTGTCGGTCCATCTCCCTTCACCCGAGGACGCACCTGCCGTGACAACCCCCTCTCGCGCCGTCGCAGCCGCGGCTGTCGGCGCTGTCGGCCTCTCCGGCCTGTCCCTGTTCGCCGTCGCCGCCCCCGCGAGCGCCGCGGATCCGTCCGGCGCGCTCGGGAGCGTCGTGATCAACGAGGTCAGCTCCACCGGGTTCGCCGGCGGCGACTTCATCGAGCTCCACAACACGAGCACGACCGCCGTCGACCTGACCGGCTACCACCTCAAGGACAACAAGGCCCTCGACCTGGACGACGTGGTCCTCGACGGCAAGATCGCCCCCCAGGGGTATGCCGTCTACTACGTCGACGGCGGTCCCGGCGCGACGCCGAAGCCCTTCGGTCTGGGCAGCGCCGACGAGGCCACCCTTCTCTCGCCCGACGGCGCCACGGTGATCGACACCTACGCGTGGGCCAGCCACGTCACGCCCAGCTTCGCGCGGCTGCCGGACGGCAGCGGGAGCTTCGCCGCCTCGAGCGCCCCGACGCCGGGCGGCCCGAACACGCTGACCTCGACCGCCGAGGCGCAGGTGACGCTCAACGAGGTGCTCACCGACGGCGCGAGCACCAGCGCCGAGGGCCTGCACGACTACGTCGAGATCTACAACGGCGCCGCGAGCCCGGTCGACCTCACCGGCTGGTACCTCACCGACGGTGCCGGTACGCCGACCGCAGCCGACCGGGTCACCCTCGGGGGCGCCTCGGCCACGCTCGCGGCCGGGGGCTACCTGGCCGTCGAGACCGAGCTGATGGACACCGAGATCCCCGCCGGCTTCAGCTACCTGCCGGCGAGCAACGGCACGAAGTCCGGCTTCGGCCTCAGCAAGACCGACTGGGTCTTCCTGCACAAGCCCGACGGCACCCTGGTCTCCACGACGTTCAAGGGCCTGCTGCCTGACGAGCACGCGCACACCTGGTCGCGCCTGCACCCCGGAACCGGCCTGTGGAAGAACGGCGCCACCCCGACCCCCGGCGCGGCCAACGCCTTCCCCGGGGGCGGGGGACAGGTGCCGCCCCTCGACCCGCACTGGGCCGACGTCGAGATCAACGAGATCTCCTCGCTCAACGCCGCCGACCCCGGCAACCCGGGTCTCGGGGACGCGGTCGAGCTGAAGAACACCGGCGCCGAACCGGTCAGCATCGAGGGCTGGTACCAGGTCGACAGCGGCACCGCGGCGGCCGCCGTACCGCTGAGCCTGGCGGACCTCAAGGTCTGGAACGGCTCCGCCCTGGTGCCCGCCTCCGGCTGGAGCATCCCGGCGGGCGGCTACGTCGTCCTCACCTCGAAGAAGGGTCTGTCCGGCGAGGGTGACGCGGTCAAGGTCTACGGCCCCGGCGCCGACCCGGCCACCCGCCAGCTCGTCGACGAGCAGGCGTACGGCGACGGCGACGGCGGTGTCTCCGACAACTACGTGTCCGACTCGGTGGCCTTCGCCGCCCTCCCGGACGGCTCGGACGAGTTCTGGCGGGTCACCGCCTCGACCTTCGGCCGGGACAACACCCCGTCCGCGCCGACCAGGTCGCGCCGCCTCGACACCCCGGTCGTGGTCAACGAGATCTCGAACGTCGACGGCCTCGTCGAGCTCCTCAACACGGGCGGCTCCGCGGTCGACATCTCCGGCTGGCAGCTGCTCGACGCCACCGGCGCCGTCGGCTACACCGTGCCCGCGTCCACGACCCTGCCTCCGGGCGCCTTCCACGTCGCCCACGGGGTCACCGGCCTCGGCAGCCAGGACTCGCTGACCGTGCGCCGCGCCAGCGACCAGGCCTCCGTGCTCGCCCACACCTGGTTCGAGGACGGCATCGCGTCGTACAGCCGGTGCGACCTGTTCGGCGACATCTCCTACGTCGAGACCCCCAACGCCACCTGGGGTGCGGCCAACGCCTGCCCGAGCATCTCCACCACGGCCTGGCCCGGTCCGGCCGAGGTCGCGACGGTCGACGAGGTCAACGGCTTCGGCGACGGCGACGGCAACGGTGAGGGCGACGCCTCCGGCGCGGCCTTCGACCCGACCGACCCGGACATCTTGTGGGTCGTGCAGAACAAGAACACCCTGCACAAGATGCGCAAGGTCAACGGCACCTACGTCGCCGTCGACGGCTGGGCCGGCGGCAAGAAGCTGCACTTCGCCTCCGGCACCGGCGCCGTCGACTCCGAGGGCGTGACCATCGGTCCCGACGGCTCGATCTACGTCACCTCCGAGCGCGACAACGACAACAAGTCGGTCTCGGCCAACAAGATCGAGCGCTACGACGTCTCCGGCGTGACCGCCGCGACCACCGACCTCACCGCCGCCGACGAGTGGGACGTGAACGCGTTCGTCACCACCGGCACCAACCTCGGCCTCGAGGGCATCACCTACGTGCCCGACAGCTACCTGGTTGCCTCCGGCTGGACCGTCGACGGCGCGCCGTACGCCGCCGGCACCCACCCCACCCCGGGCCTGTTCGTGACCGCGGTCGAGGCCACCGGCGACCTGCACTTCTTCTCGCTCGCCCCCGGCGCGGCCCCGGTCGAGGTGAAGGTGGAGTCCTCCGGCCTGCCGTTCGCGATGGACGTGGCGTTCGACGCGGACCGGCAGGGCTTGTGGGCTCTGTGCGACGACAGCTGCGGTGGCATCTCCAACCTGCTGCGCGTCCAGGGCGGCGCCCTCGCCGTCACGCACTCCCTCGCCCGTCCGGCCGGCATGGCCAACCTGAACAACGAGGGCATGGCGATCCGTCCCAGCAGCACCGCGGTGTCCGGCCGGGTCGAGGTCGTGTGGACCGACGACGGCGACACCGACGGGCACTCGCTGCGCGAGGGGCACCTGCCGGCCTCCTTCGCCGTGCCCGCCGTCGTCACGCCGCCCGTCGTGACGCCCCCGGAGACCACGCCCGCGACGGCCGCCCAGCTCGCCGTCACCAAGGCGGCGGCGACGGTGGCCGCCACGCAGCAGAAGGTCGCCTCGCTCAAGACCAAGGTGAAGGCGGCCAAGAAGGCCGGGCAGGCGGCCAAGGCCAAGCGGCTGACCGCGAAGCTGAAGCGGCTCAAGCACAGGCTCAAGAAGCAGAAGGTCGCGCTCGCCCACGCCATCGCTGCTGCGAAAGGCTAGCCCGCAAGACGCGACCGGGCCCGACGCCGTCACGGTGTCGGGCCCGGTCGTCGTTTGTCCCCAGGTCCGGGCGGGCGCCCTGGTCAGGGTCGGTGATTTGGCCTACGGTGCTGGCAGCCCAGCAGTTCCTATCTCGGGGAGTCGCCATGGCCCTGCTGCAGCCACCCGTCGTGGTCGCGCCGGCGTCGGACGAGGTCGTGGCGCGTCTCGACGAGGACCTGCGGGCCGTCGTACGCCGGGAGGGGATCGACCCGCAGCGCGAGGTGGCGTCCGTACGACGCCTGGCCGCCGCGTTGGTCCGCGAGCACGACGAGCGCAGCCTCACCGGCGTGGTGGCGCCGGTGGCCGACCCCGACGCGCTGGTGGCGGAGCTGGTGGCCCGGGTGGCGGGCTTCGGTCCGCTGCAGCCGTTCCTCGAGGACCCCACCGTCGAGGAGGTCTGGATCAACAGCCCCGACCGGGTCTTCATCGCGCGCCGGGGACGCCACGAGCTGACCAACCTGGTGCTCACCGAGGCCCAGGTGGCCGAGCTCGTGGAGCGGATGCTCAAGTCCACGGGCCGGCGGATCGACCTGAGCCGGCCGTTCGTCGACGCGATGCTGCCGGCCGGGCACCGGCTCCACGTCGTGCTGCAGGGCATCTCACGCGGCTTCTCGGCCGTCAACATCCGCAAGTTCGTCGTCCGCGCCACGCGCCTCGACGAGCTGGTCCAGCTGGGCACCCTGACGCCGCACGCCGCCCGCTTCCTCGAGGCCTCGGTCCGAGCCGGGCTCAACATCCTCGTCACCGGCGGCACCCAGGCAGGCAAGACCACCATGCTCAACTGCCTCGCGGCCGCGATCCCCGGTGGCGAGCGGGTGATCTCGGCCGAGGAGGTCTTCGAGATCCGCTTCCCCCACCCCGACTGGGTGGCGATGCAGACCCGGCAGGAAGGGCTCGAGGGCACCGGAGAGATCCGGCTGCGCGACCTCGTCAAGGAGTCGCTGCGCATGCGTCCGTCCCGGCTGATCGTGGGGGAGGTGCGCGCCGAGGAGTGCCTCGACCTGCTGCTCGCGCTCAACGCCGGGCTGCCCGGCATGTGCACCCTGCATGCCAACAGCGCTCGCGAGGCGCTCACCAAGGCCTGCACGCTGCCGCTGCTGGCGGGGGAGAACATCTCGGCGCGCTTCGTCGTCCCGACGGTCGCGGCGTCCGTCGACCTCGTCGTCCACGTCGCCCTCGATCCCTTCGGTGCCCGGCGGGTGACCGAGATCGTCGCCGTCCCGGGCCGGATGGAGGGCGAGGTGATCGAGACCGAGCCGGTCTTCGACTGGCGCGACGGGGCGCTGCGGCGGGGGATCGGGCTGCCGCCGCGGCTCGAGCAGTTCGAGCGGCTCGGCATCGACGTCGTCGGGTTGCTGCACGAGGCGGACCGAGAGGTGGGCTGAGCGGTGGGTGCGCTGGTCGGGCTGGGGTTCGGGCTCGGCTGCCTGCTGGTGTGGGCCGCGGTCGGGTGGCCGCGCGAGGAGCGTCCGACCCGGTCCGACGGCCGGGCGCGGCGGATGCTGGCCGAGGCCGGGTTGCGCGAGGTCGCGCCGCGCTCGCTCGCGCTGCTCTCGGTCGGCTCCGGGCTCGCGGGCTTCGTCGTCGTCCTCGGCATCACCCGGACCGTGCCGATCGCCGTGGTCCTCGCCGCGGGAGCGGCCTACCTGCCGTGGGCAGTGGTCGCCGGTCGCGTACGACGGCGGCGCCGCGAGTTCGCCCAGGTGTGGCCGGAGGCGGTCGACGACCTCGCCTCCGCGGTCCGGGCGGGGATGTCGCTGCCCGACGCGGTCGCGGCGCTCGCCGTCCGCGGTCCCGACGCGCTGCGCCCCGCCTTCGACGCGTTCGCGCTCGACTACCAGGTCTCGGGCCGGTTCGGCGACTGCCTCGACCGGCTCAAGGACCGGCTCGCCGACCCGGTCGGCGATCGCGTGGTCGAGGGCCTGCGGATCGCCCGTGAGGTCGGCGGCGGCGAGCTCGGCCGGCTGCTGCGCAACCTGTCCGGCTACCTGCGCGACGACCTGCGCACCCGCGCCGAGCTCGAGGCCCGCCAGTCCTGGGCGGTCAACGGAGCCCGCGTCGCGGTCGCGGCTCCGTGGGTGGTGCTCCTGGTGATGTCGACCCAGCCGTCGGTGATCGAGCGCTACCAGTCCGCGGCCGGCGCGGTGGTCCTCGCCGTCGGCGCCGGCACCTGCGTCGTCGCCTACCGGCTGATGATGCGCCTGGGCCGGCTGCCCGCCGAACGGCGGATCCTGCGATGAGCCCGGCGATCACCGGCGCGCTCCTCGGCCTCGCCGTCGCCCTCGGCCTCGTCCTCGTCGCCTCCCGTGCGGTCGCGATCCGCCGGCCGCGCCTCGAGGACCGGGTGCTGCCCTACGTCCGCGACCTCACCCCCGCCCGCCGTACGACGGCCCCGGCCGGCGCGCGCACCACGGCCGCGGTCGTGCTCGGTCCGGCGCTGCGTCGCGCTGCCGACGGGGTCGAGCGGGTGCTGGGCGGCGCCCCCTCCGTGCGCCGTCGGCTGGCCCGGGCCGGCTCGACCCGCACGCTGCACGAGTTCCGGGTCCAGCAGGTGCAGTGGGGGCTGGTCGGGTTCGCGGTCGCGGCCGCCGGCGCGCTGCTGCGGACGTGGTCGCGTCCCACCAACCCGCTGCCGCTGCTGCTGGCCTGCTTGGGTGCCTTCGTGTGCGGCGTGCTGCTGCGCGACAACCGGCTCAGCGCCCAGGTCCGCCGGCGCGAGGCCGCGATGCTGGCCGAGTTCCCGACGGTGGCCGAGCTGCTCGCCCTCAGCGTCGCCGCGGGCGAGTCGCCCGTCGGTGCGCTCGACCGGGTCGTGCGGCGCAGCGGCGGGGAGCTCTCGCACGAGCTCGGCGACCTGCTCGCCCGGATCCGCACCGGCGAGCCCGTCGCCGACGCCTTCGACCGGCTCGCCGCGACTACCGGCCTGTCCGTCGTGGCCCGGTTCGCCCACGGCGTCGCCGTCGCGATCGAGCGCGGCACCCCGCTCGCCGACGTCCTCCACGCCCAGGCTGCCGACGTCCGGGAGGCCGGGCGCCGCGAGCTGATCGAGCAGGCGTCACGCAAGGAGATCGCGATGATGGTGCCGGTCGTGTTCCTGGTGCTGCCCACCACGGTGCTCTTCGCGTTCTGGCCCGGCCTGGTCGGGCTGTCCCTCAGCTATTGAAACCACGACCGAAGCCAGTCCGTCTCGGGAAGGAACCACGGTGCACAAGCGACATCACGACGAGCGGGGCGATGTCCCCGGCTGGGTGCTGATCACGATCATGACGATCTCGATCGGCGTGGCCCTGTGGGGCGTCGCCCAGCCCCAGCTGGTCGGCATCTTGCAGTCGGCGCTCAACTCCGTGCGGTGAGCCGCCGCCGTCGACCGGCCGAGCCGGCCGAGCACACCGGACATGCGGAGCACGCGGAGCGCGGCTCCGCACTGGTCGACTTCACCCTCGTCACCCTCGTCCTGGTGCCGCTGGTGCTCGGGCTGCTGCAGGTCGCGCTGGTGCTCCACGTCCGGGCGACGCTCGCCGCGGCGGCGTCCGAGGGTGCGCGGCTGGCGGCGACCGCCGACCGTGGCCCCGGGGACGGCGTCGCACGCACCCGGGCGCAGATCGCCGATGCGCTGGCGGGGCGCTACGCCGAGGACGTCGAGGTCCACCAGGTCCTGGTCGGCGGCGCCCCGGGCGTCGAGATCGTGGTGCGCGCCGAGGTTCCTGCCCTCGGCATCGCCGGGCCGGCCGTGGCGATGACCGTCACCGGACGCGCCGTCGAGGAGGACCCTCGGTGAGGGCGCCGGACGAGCGGGGGAGCGGGCTGGTCGAGATGGTCTGGCTCGGCCTGCTGCTCCTGCTGCCGCTGCTGTGGGTCGTCTTGTCGGTCTTCGAGGTGCAGCGCGGCTCCTTCGGGGTCAGCGGTGCCGCCCGGGCCGCCGCGCGTGCCTATGCGCTGGCGCCCAACGACGTCGTGGGCGAGCAGCGGGCCCGCGCCGTCGCCCGGCAGGCCCTCGCGGACCAGGGCCTGACCGGCGTCCCGGTCGACGTCACGGTCACCTGCACGCCGTACCCGAGGAACTGCCACACCGGAACCTCCGTCATCGCCGTCCGCGTCGGCTCCAGCGTCGAGCTGCCGTTGCTGCCCGACCTGTTCGGCCTCGGCCGACCCCGCTTCGCGCTCGACGCCCGCGAGACGGTCCCCCTCGGCCGCTACCAGGAGGTGGGTGAGTGAGCCGAGCGACCACGCCCGAGCGCGGCAGCTCCACGCCGCTCGTCCTCGCCTTCGCCGCGATCGTGCTGTTGCTCGTGGCGGTCGTCGTCGACGCCAGCGCGGCCTACCTCGCCCGCCAGCGCCTCGACGCCCTCGCCGACGGCGCCGCGCTCCAGGGCGCCGACCTCGGGGCCCAGGGCGCCGACGCGTACGGCGGCGGGCTGGCCACCGGCGACCTGGCGATCTCGCGCGCGGAGGCCGAGACGGCCGTGCGGACCTACCTGCGTGAGGCCGGCGCGGCTGCCGCCCACCCGGGGATCAGGGCGACGGTGCGGGTCGACGGTGAGCGCCTGGTCGTCGAGCTGATCGCTCCGGTGGACCTGCCGCTGCACCTGCCCGGCGCCGCCGAGCAGCCCCTGGTCCGGGCGGTCGGGTCGGCGGTCGTGGATCCCGAGGCCGACTGACCGCTGACATGTAGTGGCAATTGACGTGTCACTACAAGGCATTTGTTGGGTAGGGTGGCGTCGACGAGGTGAGCATCGCCGATGGCTGGGGTCGCCAGGACCGGTCCCGTCTCGGGGGGCCGGTCCGCGCCGCTCGCGCCGTTGTGGTGGGGATCGGCGATGCTCACCTCCGTCATTCGCGGACGGGACCTCAGCGCGGTCGCGTCGTTGGGCACCCGACAGCACCACGCGCCCGGGACGCCGCGGCGATGACGACGGGGATCACTATCTGATGCGCAAGCAGCTCCTGGGCGCGGTCGTGGCCGCCACGACCGCCCTGCTCGGTCTGGGCACGCTTCCCGCACCCACCGCCCACGCCGCGACCCCGCTCGGCGCGATCAGCGGCACCGTCACCGCCGAGGTCGGCGGCCTGCCGCTGGACAACATCAAGGTGGTCGCCTTCCAGCAGCTGACCGAGGACGGCGTCACCGGCTGGGGGCCGGTCAGGTTCGCCGAGACCCAGCCCACCGGCACCTACGTCCTCTACGCCGAACCCGGCACCTACCGGCTGGGGTTCGTGGAGTGCGCGCAGGCGTGCGCCGACCCGACCTACGCGCCGGAGTTCTACGACGACGTCGCCACCGTGGCCGAGGCGAAGGACCTCACCGTCACCGACAACGAGATCCTGCCGGGCATCGATGCCGCGCTCGCGCCGGGCCGCCTGGTCTCCGGCCACGTGAGCGAGCCCGACGACAGCGACGCCGCCAACGCGTTGGTCGCTGCTTACGCCGACGGCACGACGAGCCCGACGTACACCGCCAAGGCCGACGCGGACGGCGACTACGCGCTGGTGGTCCCGGCGGGCAGCTACCGGTTCGGCTTCGTCGACGCGCCCCGTGAGCACGGCGAGTTCTATGCCGACAAGCGCACCCTGGCGACCGCGGACGCGGTGCCGGTCGACGCCGACGTCCCGAACCTCGACATCCACCTCGACCTGCCGCAGGTGCGCAACGTCGCGGGCGGCGAGCCGGCCGTCAACGGCATCCCGCGGGTCGGGGACACCCTGGCCGCCGCGCACGGCGTCTGGTACCCGTTCGAGTCGGGCTACACCTTCACCTACGAGTGGTTCCGCTCCGGCTCCGCCGTCGCGATCGGTGCCGGCGCGACGCTGGTCGTCCCTCCGGCCGCCCAGGGCGGAGACGATCACCGTCCGGGTGACCGCCGCGCTCGAGGGCCATACGAGCAGCACCGCGACCTCCGCGCCGACCACGCCCATCGCGCCGGCGCTGACCGCGCTGAGGGCCACCGCGCCGCCCGCGATCTCGGGCGTGCTCAAGGTCGGTGAGACGCTCAAGGTCGGTCGCGGCACCTGGGAGAAGGAGCCGACCGACGTGACCTACCAGTGGTACGCCGACCTGGCGCCGGTCCCGGGTGCCACCAAGGACACCCTGGCCCTCACGCCGGGCCTCGTCGGCAAGCGGCTCTCGGTCACCCTTGCCGCGATCACGAAGGGCAGCTCCCTGCCCGGCTACAGCTCCGCCCGGTCCTCCGGCCCCGTCCGGCCCGGCACCCTGACCGTGGCGGCGCCGACGCTCAAGGGCAAGGCGAAGGTCGGGCGCAAGCTCAAGGTCCGCGCCGGTGCCACCCTGCCGGCGTCGGCCACGGTGGAGGTCCAGTGGCTGGTCCGGGGCAAGCCGGTCGTGGGCGGGACGACGAAGGTCCTCAGGCTCACGAAGGCGCTCAAGGGCGCCAAGGTCCGGGCCCAGGTCACCTACGCGGCGCCGGGCTACGAGCCGGTCGTCGTCCGGACCCGGGCGGTCCGGGTCCGGTAGCGCTCCGGGCGGGCGTGGCTTTCGGCAAACGGCCACCAGATGGCTCCCGCTGTCGGTAACGTGCGAGGGTCCTGTGTCCTCGGGCACGTACACGACTTATGGGGAGTCGATTGATGCGTCCGCATTTCCTCGGGGCGGCGCGTGGCCGTCCGGCCCTGCCGGAGCTCCGCCGGCTGCTGTCGGTCCTGCTCGCCACGGCGGTGGCGCTGCTGGGGCTGGTGGCCCTGTCCACGTCCTCCGCGCCCGTCGCCCACGCGGCCGACCCGAAGCCGATCAACAACCTGCTGAAGCCGTCGATCTACAACGACCCCCCGAAGGTCGGTGAGCTCGCCCTCGCCCACCCGGGCACGTGGTCCCCGGCGCCGGACTCGGTCACGCTCGAGTGGTTCCGGTCCGGCTCGGCCACCCCGATCGGCACCGGCAACGCGGTCCTGGTGCCGTTCGCGGCGCGGGGCGAGACGCTGACGGTCAAGGCGACCGCCAAGAAGGCCGGGTACGTCGACGCCGTCGTCTCGTCGGCCCCGAGCACGCCGGTGGCCGACGGCACGCCGGTCAACTACACGTTGCCCGCCATCTTCGGCACCCCCGAGGTCGGCAACACGCTGGCCGTCTGGGAGGGCGCCTGGTCGGTCGAGGCCGACAGCTACGCGTACCGCTGGTTCCAGTCCGGTACGGCGCCCCCGATCGCGACGACCAAGACGCTCGTCGTCCCGGCCGGCGCGGCCGGCAAGGAGCTGAGCGTCGAGGTCACCCTCAAGGCCGCCGGCTGGCACGACGGCGTCGCGACCTCCGACCCGGTCACCGCCCACGCGCCCGGAACCGGCCCCGTCAAGAACGTCGTACAGCCGGCGATCAGCGACGCCCCGCAGGTCGGCGCGCTCGCCGTCGCCCACCCGGGCGTGTGGGACCCGCAGGCCGACTCCGTCGACGTCGAGTGGTTCCGCTCCGGCTCGACGACGCCGATCGGGACCGGCCTGACCATCGTCGTCCCGGCCGCCGCGCTGGGCGAGACCCTGACCGTCAAGGCGACCGCCCACAAGGCCGGGCGCACCGACGCCACCGCCACCTCCGCACCGTCCGACACCGTCGGCGAGGGCGCCCTCCACAACACCGAGGCGCCGGCGATCTTCGGCTCCCCGGTCGTCGGCAGCACCGTCGAGGCCTGGCCCGGTGCCTGGTTCCCGGCCCCCGGCGGCTACACATATCGCTGGTTCCAGGCCGGCACCGTCGCGCCGATCGGCACCGGCAAGACGCTCGTCGTCCCCGCCGGCGCCGCCGGCAAGGACCTCACCGTCGAGGTGAGCGCCGCCAAGGCGGCGTACGCCGACGCCGTGGCCACCTCCGCCCCCGTGGCCGTCGCGGCCACGGGCACCACCCCGGTGCAGAACGTCGACGAGCCGTCCATCTCCGGGACCCTCAAGGTCGGCGCGACGCTCACCGCGAGCACCGGCACCTGGAACCCGGCCGACGCCGCCACGTCCGTGACCTGGTTCCGCTCGGGCTCCACCGACCCGATCGGCACCGGCGACAGCCTGGTCGTGCCCGCTGCCGCCGAGAGTGCGATGCTCAGCATCGTCGTCAAGGCGACCAGGGCGGGGTACTCCGACGGCTACGCGGTCTCCGCCCCGCAGGGCCCGGTGCTCGCGGCCGGTGCCACCCCGAGCGTGCAGAATCTGGTCGCCCCGGCGATCACCGCCGCCCCGGCGGTCGGCCAGCTCGTCGGGGTGCATCCCGGCGTCTGGAACCCCGCTCCCGACGACGTCGCCCTGCAGTGGTTCCGCTCCGGTTCGGCGACCCCGATCGGCACCGGCAACTACATCGTGGTCCCGGCCGCCGCGGCGGGGGAGACGCTCACCGTCAGGGCCACCGCCACCAAGGCGGGCTACGCCTCGACCACGGTGACGTCGGCGCCGAGCGACGTCGTGGCACCGGGTGCTCTCGCCAACACCACGAAGCCTCTGATCTACGGAGCGCCGGTCGCCGGCGCGACCGTCGAGGCCTGGCCCGGCGCCTGGTCGCCGGCCGCGGACTCCTACTCCTACCGATGGCTCCTCGCGGGCACCGTCATCGGCACCGGCAAGCAGCTGGTGGTCCCGGCGAGTGCCATCGGCAAGGCCCTGACGGTCGAGGTCACGGCGACCAAGACCGGGTACGCCGCCATGACGGCCACCTCCGTCGCGGTGACCCCGGCGCAGGGTGTCGCGTGTGGCGCGGCGGCCGGCTCGGTCACCAGCGCCACCGCCGCGCAGACCCAGGCCGCCGAGGCCGTGACGGCCGCCCAGGCGAAGGTCGCGAAGCTCAAGGCCAAGAAGAAGGCGGCAGCCAAGGCCGGCAACAGGGCCAAGACCGCCAAGCTCACGGTGCGGCTCAGGAAGGCCAGGTCGGCGCAGGCCGACGCCGAGGCCGCTCTCGCCACCGCGACGAAGGCGGTCGCGTCCGCCCAAGCCGGGGCCAAGCAGTACTGCCCCTGACCTGAGCACGCCGTCCGACGGCCCGGTCAACCTCGTGGTGGCCGGGCCGTCGCCGTCGCTCAGGCGGCGTCGCCGCCGGCGAAGACGATCGCGTCGTGTTCGAGGGCTTGCTACTCGGCGCGGGTGAGCACGCTGGTGCCGGTGGTGGTGACGAGGCGGTAGAGGCCGTGGGGTGTTCCCCAGATCTACTGGTGGGGCCGAGTTGGAGGACGGTGTAGCCGAAGTGGGGCTTGGCTCGATGGTGGTGACGCGGCCGGGGGCGTGGGGGACGACGTCGCCCAAGCGGCGCAGCTCGGTGAGGTGCTTCACGTCGGAGGGATGTTCGTAGCCGTTGACGGAGCGGCCGGTGTGGAGGTCCACGCTGCGGTGCCGAGGGGCGCGGTGCCGGGATCGCGACGTTCCTCAGATGGCTGGAGGAAGGCGGGGACGGCGGCGGGGTGGGCGATCATGGCCAAGGCTTCGGCCCGCCAGTGGTCCCTCCTCAGCGGCTCCCCGCCGTCGACGACCCGGGCCTGGTGGCGGTCGAGGTTGCTGCACCAGCACCCCTACGCCCCTCGTCGTTGCTGCATTTCGGAAGGCAACCGGCTACGCAACCGATGCCCGCTCACCGTCCCGACGGCACGAGGGGCTGTATCGGAACAGGCGGCAGCTCAACGGTGAGGAACCGGCAGCTCAACGGTGAGGAAGCGGCAACTCAACGGCGAGGAAGCGGCAACTCAACGGCGAGAAAGTGGCAACTCAACGATCATGCAACGAGGGGCGCGTCCGGTCGGACGCGCCCCTCGCTGCTGGAACCTGCGGTCGGTCAGCGGCCGCCGCCGTGGTCGGTTGCGGGCAGGTAGCTGGCGTTCCCGGCGAAGGTGACCGTGAAGCCGTCGGCGTTGACGTACGCCGGGATCGCCGGCGGCACCTTGCACTTGGCGTAGCCGTTGGCGTCGGTCACCGCCCGGCAGATCTCGAGGTACCCGGCCGAGACGGTGGTGTTCGTCGAGAACACCAGCTCCTGGCCGGCCAGCGGCTCGTTGCGCGGGCCGCGCAGGGTCGCCGTCACCTCGCGCACCGTCCACAGCTGCGAGTTGATCACCTTGAGGTCGTCGAGGTGGGTCGCCGCGCGTTGCACGACCTGGCTCAGCGCCGGCGAGGTGCCGGCGGCCCGGGAGGCGTCGCCCGAGTAGGCCGCGGTGAGGGCGTAGGTGCCGGCGGCCAGGCCGTCGACCTCGAGCCTCGCCTGCTGCTGGCCGTCGACCGTGGCGAGCGTCGCGGTGCCGAGCACGGTGCTGCCGGAGCGGAAGGTCACCGTGCCGGTGGGCTTGCCCGCAGCCGGCGCGGCGTCGGTGACGACGGCGGTCAGCGTCACCCGGTCGCCGTACGTCGACGGGTTGGCGCTCGACGCGATGCCGACGACGGTGACGCCGGCGCCGACCACCTGCGAGGTGGAGGCCGTCGAGCCGTCGAAGGTCACGCTGCCGCCGTACGACGCCCGGATCTCGTGGGTGCCCGGGGTCAGCGTGGCCGTGGCGAAGGACGCGGTGCTGGTGTTCGCCTCGTCGGACGGAGCCAGGCTGGTCGCGCCGAGCAGGGTGGTGCCGTCCCAGAACTGGACGACCCCGGTGGGCTTGCCGGTGGCCGGGGCGACCGCGCGGACGGTGGCCGTGAAGGTCACCGTCTGGCCCGCGTCGGCCTCGGCGTCGTCGGAGGCCAGCTCGGTGGCGGTGCCGGCCTTGGCGACGGTCTGTCCGTTGCCCTGGTCGAGCAGTCCGGTGCTGGCGACGAACCGCGGCTCACCGCTGTAGACCGCCGAGATCCGGTAGGTGCCGGGAGCCAGGTTGGCGAAGTCGGCGCTGGTCGCCACGCTGTCGACGAGGGCCACCGGGGCGCCGAGGGCGGCTCCGTTGACCTTGAACTGCACCGTACCGCCCGGGACGCCGGCGCCCGGCGCCACCGGGCTCACGGTCGCGGTGAAGCGGACCGCGGCCCCCGGCTGCGACGGGTTGGCCGTCGACGAGACGACCGTCGAGGTCTGGGCCCGCTGGACCTTCTGCGCGACCGAGCCGTTGCTGCCCGTGAAGCTGTCGTCGCCGTCGTACGTCGCGACCACGGCGTGCTGGCCGACGGAGAGCGAGTCGATCGTGACCGACGCGGCCCCGCCGGTGGCCGAGCTGACCGGGGCCGAGCCGAGGACGGTGTCCCCGTCGGTGAAGGTGATGGTGCCCGAGGGCGATCCGGCACCCGGCGCGAGCACCCCGACCGTGGCGGTGAGGGTCACCGGCTGACCGAAGACGGACGTCGGCGCGCTGCTGGTGACCGTCGTCCTCGTGGCGGCCTTGTTGACCTGGTGGGCGACGGTCTCGGACGTGCTGGTCACGAAGTTCGGGTCGGCGCTGAGGTAGACCGCCTTCACCTGGTGGCTGCCGCGGCTCAGGGTGCTCGTCGTGATCTCCGCGACGCCCGCGTCGAGGGTGACGAAGGTGCCGGCCTGGCCGTCGATGACGAACTGGACCGCACCCACGGGCTGGCCCGTGGCGGGCGCCTTCGGCGTGACCGTCGCACGGACGGTGACGCTCTGGCCGACCACCGACGGACTGGGGGAGACCTCGACGACCGTGGTGGTGCGCGCGGCCGCGACCTCCTGCAGGAGGTCCTCGGCGGCACCGGCGAACCGGGTGTCACCGGTGTAGTTGGCCGTGATGACGTGGTCGCCCGCGTCCAGCTTGGCGGGAGCCGAGACCGCCGAGCCGTTGGTCAGCGGGACCGGGGAGCCGATCGCCTGGCCGTCGGCGAAGAACTGCACCGATCCGGTGGGCTCGCCGGCGCCGGGCCCGACGACGGCGACGTCGGCGGTGAAGGTCAGCGGCTCGCCGGCGACGGCGTCGGGGTTGGAGGTGCTCAGCGAGACCGTGGTGTCGGCACGGTTCACGCCGTGGCTGACCTCGGCGGAGGAGCTGGCGGCGAAGTCGACGTTGCCGTTGTAGGTCGCCTGCACCACGTGGTTGCCCGGCGTCAGGTTGGTGACGGTGAGCGCGGCGGTGTCGCCGCTGAGCGGAACCGCGGTGCCGAACGGCTCGCCGTCGACGTTGAACTGCACGCCGCCGGCGGGGTCGCCGGCGCCGGGGGAGACGACGCCGACGGTCGCGATGAAGGTGACCGCCTCGCCGCTGACGGTCGGCGAGCCGGTGCTGGTCAGCACGGTGCTGGTCGGCGCCTTCCCGATCGTCAGCTGCTGGGGCTCGGCGGTGCTGGTGACCAGGTTGTCGTCACCGCTGTAGCGAGCCCCGACGGTGTGGTTGCCGGTGCTCAGCTCCGTGGTGGGCACGGACGTCGCCACGCCGCCGGAGACGGCGACCGGATCGCCGAGGTCGTCGCCGTCGACCGTGAACTGCACGGTGCCTGTCGGCGTGCTGGTGCCGTTGGCGGGAGCGACCTGTGCGGTGAGGCTGACCGCCTGGCCGTGCACCGCCGGTGCGGGCTCGAGCAGGGTGGTCGTGGTGGGGTTCTTCTGGACCTCGAACGTCGTGGAGGTCGAGGAGCCGGTGTAGAACGACGTCCCCGAGAAGCTCGCCGTGACGCTGGCCGAGCGCGGCGGCCCGGCCAGCGGAAGCGAGGCCGTGGCCACGCCGCTGGCGTTGGTGGTGGCGTTGACCGAGGTGCCGCCCGCCAGGGCGAAGGTCACGGTCTGGTTCGGCAGCACCGAGGTCGACAGGTGGGGATCGGTCAGTGTCGCGCGCACCGTCACCGAGGTGTTCTGCGGCCCCTCGGTGGCGCCGGAGTAGGCGATCTGGCTGATGTTGTCGATCGTCACCGACCGGTCGAAGGTCGACGTCGAGTTCTTGCAGTACAACGTCCCGGACCGCTTCTGCTCGATCGAACGCACGGTGTAGGGGCCGTTGGGGTAGCCGTGGGTGTCGATCGTGACCGACTTCGCGCCGGTGCCCTCCTGCTTGAGGGAGTACACGACCGTCCCGGATCCGTTGACCAGCTGCAGGGTCACGTTCGGCTTGGTCGCGTTCAGGCACGCGCTGCCGTCCGAGACGCCGCTGGAGGACAAGGTGGCGTTGCCCCGCAGGACTGCGCCATTGGCCGGAGCCGTGATGTCGGCCGCGGCCGACGAGGCCAGGACGACGGGGACGCCCAGGCCCAAGGTGGTGGCCGCGAGGGCCGCGATCATGCGCCGCACAGAGGTTCCTTTCATGGGAGCACGCCTCACTTCAGGATGGCGCCGTGCGCCGTGGAGGAGAGGTGGTTGGCGTCACCGGCGTAGGTGACGTTGTAGCCACCGAGCAGGGTGAGCTGCAGGATCTGGGTCGCCGCGTTGCAGGTGGCGAACCCGGACTCGTTGGTCACCGTGGTGCAGACGAGCTTCGCGCCCACCCGGAACTCCAGCGGTACGCCGGCCAACGGGCTGCCGCCCGCCGTGACCGTCGCGCGCAGCTGGCCCAGTGGCAGCAGGAGCGGGGTCAGCGACACGATCGCCGGCGTCGCCTGGATCGCGGTCGGCTGCTTGGCCACCGTGATGCTGCGGGCACCGGAGGTGCTGGCGCCGAAGCGGTTGGTGCCGGCGTACTCCGCCTTGATCGCGTGGCTGCCCGCGCCGAGACCGGAGACCGTCACGCTGGCCACCGCGGTGTCGTTCGCCGCGGCGGCGAGGCTGGCCGTCGCGACGACCTGCCCGTTCTCGGTGAAGGTCACGGTGCCGGTCGGGGAGCCGAGGCGCCCCGCCGCCGGGGTGACGGTCGCGGTCAGCGTCACCGCGTCGCCGAAGACCGCGAAGTCGCGGTCGATCGCCAGCGTGGAGGAGGTGTTGATCCGCTCGACCGCCTGGGTCAGCTGGGCGGTGCCGGAGCCGTAGCGCAGGTCGCCGGAGTAGAGCACCGTCACGGTGTGGCTGCCCGGGGCCAGGTCGGAGACAGCGGCGCTGGTGGCGGCGCCGTCGACGAGCGCGACCGCTGCGCCGACGGCCAGGCCGTCGACCGCGAACTGCACGAAGCCGGACGGGGTGGCGCCCGCGGCGGAGGTGACCTCGGCCGAGAACCGCACCTCCTCGCCCACGCCGGAGGCGGGAGCCGAGGAGCTGAGCGCCACCTGCGCGGTGGCGGTCGTGACCGACTGGGTCACGATCGCCCCGCTGCCGGAGAAGCCCGGTGCGCCGACGAAGCTCGCGATGACGGTGTGGTCGCCGGGCTGCATCGTGGCGACGGCCGCGCTGACCGCGACGCCGTCCTCGACGGTGACCGGACCTCCGACGTCGTGACCGTCCACCGAGAACTGCACGGTGCCGGCCGGGGTGTCGCCGTCGGCGGTCACGGTGGCGCGGAAGCTCACCGGCTCGCCGTACGTCGACGGCTGGGCGCTCGAGCTGAGCGTGGTCGTGGTGGCCACGACCGCGGTGCCCGCGATCACCGTGTGGGTGAGCGCCTCCGACTCGCTGGCCAGGTAGTCGGCGTCGCCGGCGTAGCGGGCCGTGACCTGGTGGGCGCCCGGAGCGAGGTCGTCGACGTCGAGGGTGGCGACGCTGCCCGCGCCGGAGGCGGCCAGCGGGACGGCGCCGAGCGGGCTGCCGTCGGCGTAGAAGGTGACCGTCCCGGTCGGGGTGCCGGAGCCGGGGCTGACCGCGGCGACCGACGCGGTCAGCTGGACGTTCTCGTCCTGGACCGACGGCGACGGGTTGGCCTGCACCAGCGTGCTGGTCGAGGCCGGGTCCACCACCTGGGCGAGCTGGTCGGTCCCGGGCAGGTACTGCCCGGTGCCGGCGTAGCGGGCCTCGACGGTGTGGGTGCCGGCTCCGAGCGTGGTCAGTGGCGCGAAGGCGGCCACGCCGCCCTCGAGGGCCACTGGGCTGCCCGTGGGCGTGCCGTCCACGACGAGCTGGACCGCGCCGGTGGGGGTTCCGCCTCCGGGCGCCTGGACGGCGACGGTCGCGGTGTAGCTGACCGTCTCGCCGCTGAGCGTCGGGTTGGCCGAGGCGCCGAGGTCGACGTCGACGGCCGCCTTGGCGACCGTCACGGTGCGCGGGGACGCTGCGCTGCCGGCGTACACGTCGTCGCCGGTGTAGGTCGCGACCACGGGGTTGGCGCCGACCGGGAGGTCGGCGACGGTGAGCGAGGCCGTGCCGTCCGGCGCGACGCCGGCACGGCCGACCTCGGTGCCCTCCACGGTGAACACGACGTCACCGGTCGGGGTGCCGGTACCGGTCGAGACGCTCGCCGACAGGGTGACCGGCTGACCGTGGACGGCCGAGGCCGGGGAGACCGTCGAGGAGGTGCTGGTGGCCAGCAGCGGCTCGCGGACGCGGAAGGTGACCGGGCTCGAGGTGCTGGCGGTGTTGTCGCCCGAGCCGCTGTAGGTGGCGGTCACGGTGTGGTAGCCCAGGCCGAGCGTCGACAGGGCGCCGCTGGTGGCCTGGGCGCCGCTCAGCGGGACCGGTGCGCCGAAGTCGGAGCCGTCGACGTTGAACGAGACGGCCCCGGTGGGGGTGGCGCCGTGCTGCGCCGTCACGCTCGCGGTGAAGCGGACCGGGTCGCCGACGGTGACCACCGAGGGATCCGCGCTCACCGTGGTGGTGGTGGCGATGGTGCCGACGGAGAACGGCGTGCTGACCGAGGCGGCCTCGAGGCCGCCGCTGCCGGCGTACGACGCGGTCAGCGTCGTGCTCCGGGGCGGCCCGGCGACCGAGATCTGGGTCTCCGCGACGCCGGCGGCGTCGGTGGTGGCGGTGGCGCTCGCGCCGTCAGGGAGGCTGAAGGTCACGCTGCGCCCGGCGACGTCGCCCCCGGTGAGGTCGGCGAGCACGGCACGGACGGTCGTGGTGCTGCCCTGGGGCGCCGAGGTGGTGCCGGTGTAGGTCAGGGTGCTGCAGTTCTTGGGCGTCACGACCAGGGTGGCGGCGTTGGTCGCAGTGCCGGCGCTGACCAGCACGCCCCAGCTTCCGCGGGCGCCGTTCTTCTCCAGCCCGTCTGCCTGCGCCGGCGCGGTGAGGGTCGCGGTGAAGTTGCCGCCGGTGGTGGTGGAGGTGGTGACGGTGGTCATCTGGCCGGGCGTGGCGGGCGACTTGTCCAGGCTCACCGTGACCGGGATGCCGGCGGCGCCGGTGCTGAGCCGGCCGGTGACGGCCACCTCGCCGCCCGCGCACGTCAGGGACGGAGTGATCGTCGTGCTCACGGTGGTCGAGGACGCGGGCGTCGAGGACGCGGACAGCTTGCGGTCCAGGGTGAGGGTCGCGCCGTCGAGGGGGAGCTTGAGGTACTCCTGCGCGTCGTTGCGGTGCGCCGGCGACCACCAGTGCGTGCTGACGAGCTGGCCGTCGGCGCTCTGCGAGTGCACGCGCCGGGTGGCGATGCTGCCGGCCGGAACGCTGATGCTGGCGTTGGTCACGGCCGCGGGGGCGTCGAGGGCGAACACGCCGTCGAAGGTGTCGGCGCCGCTGCCGTAGCTGCCGGCGTCGTAGCTGAATCCGCCGTTGTAGTCGACGTCGACGTCGTTGTGCCATGCCTGGCCGGCCTCGACCGGGAAGTCGATGGCGCGCCAGCCGCCGCGGGGGGTCATCACGAGGTCGACGGTGGCCGTGATGTTGGTCGAGAGGATCGAGACCGACGCCTTCGCGTTGAGGTTCTGGCGCTGCTGCTCCTGCAGGAGCGCGAGGTCGGAGCGGCGGACGTACCGCGTGCCGCTCACGGACCCGGAGAAGTTGCCGAGGGTCGCGTTGCCGACGCCGTCCACCGCGGCGGTTCCACCGCCACCGGTGATCGTGCCGCTGATGTTCAGCTTGTAGGCGCTCTGGCCCTGGAAGCTCTCGATGCCGGCGACGGAATAGGTGACGTTCTCGTTGATCGTGACGTCGGCGGTGTCCGCGGTGTAGCGGAAGGTCGTCTGGTAGGTCCACGACCACCCGGGGTTCCACGTCGCGACGTCGTCGCCGGTGGCCTGGGCCGCCTGGACCGGCGGCGCGGCGGCGACCAGTCCGGCGACGATGGTCGCCAGGACGCTGAGCCAGGCCATGCGTCGTCGGAACGCGCGGTGCGGGCGTCGCCGCCCGCTGGGCAGGAGTGTGTTGTCGATCGGCGCAGGGAGCATGCGTCACCGTCCCGTGAGGAGGGGGTGCCACCCGAGAAGGACGGACACGGGGACCGTGTGGCGGAGGGAGTGAGCGGGATTCAAGCAGGTTGTGACGCGTCGTACACGGGTTTTGTGAGAAGGGTTCACGTTTTCTTTAACCTTCGCTCGGTGTCGGTGGTGCCCCGGCTGCGTGATTCCGCGTGCGCGCCGTAACCTTGCTCCTTGTGGCAGGCCCCGACTACGACGCCGAGATCAAGCAGCTGACTGCGACGATGCACACCATCGAGCAGGTCCTCGACCTGCCGAAGATGGAGCGTGAGATCGCCGACCTCGGCGAGCAGGTGGCTGCCCCCGACCTCTGGGACGACCAGGCCAACGCCACCCGGGTCACCGGACGGCTCTCCTCGCTGCAGGGCCAGGTCGAGCGCTTCCGTGGCCTGCAGCAGCGTATCGAGGACCTCGGCGTCCTCGCCGAGCTCGCTGCCGAGGAGGGCGACGCCGACACCCTGGCCGAGGCCGACGCCGAGCTCGTCCGGGTCAAGGCCGCCGTGGAGGGCCTCGAGGTCCGCACCCTGCTCTCCGGCGAGTACGACGAGCGCGAGGCGATCGTCACGATCCGCTCCGGCGCCGGCGGTGTCGATGCCGCGGACTTCGCCGAGATGCTGATGCGGATGTACACCCGCTGGGCCGAGCGCAACAAGTACCCGGTCGAGGTCTACGACGTCTCCTACGCCGAGGAGGCCGGCATCAAGTCGGCCGAGTTCGCGATCCATGCGCCGTACGCCTACGGCACCCTCTCCGTCGAGGTCGGCACCCATCGCCTGGTCCGGATCAGCCCCTTCGACAACCAGGGCCGCCGCCAGACGTCCTTCGCCGCTGTCGAGGTCGTGCCCCAGCTCGAGCAGACCGACGAGATCGAGGTCGACGAGAACGACATCCGCACCGATGTCTTCCGCTCCGGCGGTCCCGGCGGCCAGTCGGTCAACACCACCGACTCTGCGGTCCGCCTCACCCACATCCCCACCGGCATCGTCGTGTCCTGCCAGAACGAGAAGTCGCAGCTGCAGAACAAGGCCGCCGCGATGATCGTCCTCAAGGCCAAGCTCCTCGCCAAGAAGAAGGCCGAGGAGGCCGCGCTCAAGAAGGACCTCAAGGGCGACGTCGCCGCCAGCTGGGGCGACCAGATGCGCAACTACGTCCTCAACCCGTACCAGATCGTCAAGGACCTGCGCACCGGCTACGAGACCGGCAACCCGCAGCCCGTCTTCGACGGCGAGATCGACGGCTTCCTCGAGGCCGGCATCCGCTGGCGCCGCGGCGCCGAGCAGGCGCAGGAGAGCTGATCCGGCTCAGCGGGCCTTCGCGGCCGCTGACCGCGGGCTGAACGATCCCCAGCCGAGGTCGTTGCGGGCCTTGACCCGCACGGCCCAGCGACCCTTGCGGGGCAGGACCAGGTCGGCGGTCGTCGCGGCGCCGGACAGCACGCCCGTCTTCTTGCGGGAGAGCACCCGGCCGCGGGCGTCGAGGCGGTAGGCCTGAAGGACGTAGCCGGTGATCCGGCCGCCGCCGGCGGCGGGCGGTGTCCAGGTGGCACCGATCGTGATCCGGCCGCCGCGAGCGCCCTTCCGCACGGAAGGCGCGGGCGGGGTGCCGGGTCGCGAGGTGGGTGTGCCCACGGGATCGGCGACCGGGTCGGGGTCGCCGGAGGGGTCGAAGGGGATCTCGGTCGGCGGGGGCACGGGGATGCCGGAGCCGCCGGCGCACCCGGCCATGAGGAGCTGGTAGCTGCCGAGGGAGCCGTAGTCGTCGTACCCGCCGCTGCCCCACGCGCCGGCGCCGCCGGCCCCCGAGCCGCCGCCCGACACCGCCAGGTAGTAGGGGCCGCCGGTGAGCGCGACGTTGAGGGAGGCGCCGAGGCCGCTGATGCCGGACGTGGTCCTGGTCGTCTGCGGGGCGTTGGAGACCATCACGTTGCCGGCGGCGTTGCGCAGCTCGAGGGTGATGTCGAGGTTCGGGCCGAGCGCGGCCGGAGAGGCGGTGGCGTTGAGCGTGCCCGTGCAGTCGGTGAGGGCGTACCAGTCGCTGTCCGACGGGCTGGAGATGATGCCCCCGCTGTCGGGCAGGGTCGTCAGCGCCGCGGCCGTCGCCGGGGTGCTGCCCGCCTCGTCGGTGCGCGGCGCGAGTCCGTGCGCACCGATGACCGCCAGGTCGTCCTGCTGGTTGTTGGCACCGGTGTAGTCGCCCTTCGACCACTGGGTGACTGCCGAGGAGTAGGGGCTGCCCATGATCGGGCCCCACAGCGAGTTCCCCGCGTAGTAGCCGCTGGTGCCGGAGCCGTCGTGCGAGAGGCCGAGGGTGTGCCCCGCCTCGTGCGAGGCGGCCTCGGCCATGTTCTTCGCCTTCTGGGCGAGCGAGGACGGGAACACCCAGGCCGGGCTGTGCTGCTCGCCGCCGGAGGAGATCTCGTCGTAGGTGCCGATCCAGGCGATGCCGCCGCAGCCGCCGCCGCACAGCTGGGTCTGGACGCCGGTGTCGTTGGTGAACGCCACCCGGGCGCCGTACGTCGGATCGTTGCTCGAGACCCGGAACAGGCCGCCGTACAGCGGCTCCTGGGTGGTGACGTCGACGTCCCAGGGGGCGAAGTCCTCGGCGACCCGGGCCCAGACCTCGCGGATCACGGACTGCTCGCTGTCGGAGAACAGCAGGGACAGCCCGTCCATCGACCAGCCACCGAACAGCAGGCTGTTGAGCCCGTTGAGGAGCCACGAGTTGGTGGCGAGCAGGCTGCCGCCGTCGAAGTCGAGGTAGATGCTGCGCGACGCACCGGGGCGGCTGTGCAGGGAGAAGGTGCCGACGCTCGCCGTGGCGGCGAGGGTCTCGGCGACGGCGGGTGACGGGGTGTCCGAGGCGCTCGACGACGCAACGTCGGTCGGCGGCTGCCACTCGTCGACGGCGAACAGGGTGCCGTCGGTGGCGACGTCCACCGACGGGTCGGTGGCGAGCAGGTGCTGCTCGGCGGCGGTGAGTCCGGGGACGTCGGGCTCGGGCGCCGCGGCGGCCGGCAGCGCGAGCGCGCCGACGGCGAGTGCCAGGCCGGCGAGTCCGAGAGTGCCTCTGCGCAGGACGTGCTGCATGAAGACACGATCGGTCGGCCGGGGGGCCGCGCTGACGGGTCGCCGGCGCGATCAGGACGATGGTCCCGGCAAGTCTGGCCGATCGGTCAGACGGTCAGGTGAGCGGCACCGACGCCGCCTGCGCGACCGCCACGCACCAGCGCCCCGCCCGGTCGACGAGGTCGTCCTGGGCGACGTCGGCGGGCAGGCTCAGGCTGCACGCCAGCCACGCGTCGCCGAACAGGCCGCGGAAGGACACGGTCTGCGCGCCGTCGCCGGCGCACAGCATCCCCGCGGACGGTGTCCCGTACGCCGGCGCGGAGGCGAGCGCCGTACAGGTCTTGGGGAGCGCCGCATTCACCATGGCCTGCGCCGCGTCCGCGGTCACGGGCGGCGCGAACACCCATCCCCGCGCCTCGCCGGCGACGGTGGTGTCGGTGGGCGAGAAGCGGCACCCGTACTCGTGGGCGACGTCGCCGGCCGGGAAGGCGTCGGACTGCTCCCCGTTGTCGTACGCCGCCAGCGTGGCCTCGCCGCCGAGCGCCTGCTTCACCGCGGCCGCGGGCACGAGGTCGCAGAACGGTGCGCGCTGCACGACGGCCTTCGTCGTATCGAAGTCGGCCAGGGGAGTGGCCCGGTAGGCGGCGGGCTCGCGCGAGAGCGTGACGTCGCCGGAACGAGCGACCCCGACGGCGACGGTTGCGATCGTGATCACCGCTGAGAGGAGCAGCGCACGCAGGACCGTCGGCACGGACGTCACCCTACCGACGTGGTGTCTGGACCCGGCGACGTGACGTGCCCGACGTGCCCACGACCCACCGGGGACGCGTCCACCGGTCACCTTCGGGCGTCGCGTACCGTCAGGTCAGTGATTCGCTTCGAGAAGGTCACCAAGCGCTACCCCGGGCCCGGCCGGCCGGCGCTCGACCAGGTCACCCTCGACATCGACAAGGGCGAGTTCGTCTACCTCGTCGGGACCTCGGGCTCCGGCAAGTCGACGGCGCTGCGGCTGGTGCTGCGCGAGCTGCGCCCGACCACCGGACGCGTGTACGTCGCCGGCAAGGAGATCAACCGGATGGCGGGGTGGAAGGTGCCGCGGCTGCGGCGCCAGATCGGCACCGTGTTCCAGGACTTCCGACTGCTGCCCAACAAGACCGTCGCGGAGAACGTCGCCTTCGCCCAGCAGGTGATCGGGAAGTCGCGCCGCGAGATCGCCAAGGTCGTGCCCGAGACGCTCGAGCTGGTGGGGCTCAAGGACAAGGGCGACCGGATGCCCGACGAGCTCTCCGGCGGCGAGCAGCAGCGGGTGGCGATCGCCCGCGCGTTCGTCAACCGCCCGATGATCCTCATCGCCGACGAGCCGACCGGCAACCTCGACCCGGCCACGTCCGTCGGCATCATGAACCTCCTCGGTGACATCAACCAGACCGGTACGACGGTCGTGATGGCCACCCACGACCACGGCATCGTCGACCAGTTCACCAAGCGGGTGATCGAGCTCGACCACGGCAAGGTCGTGCGCGACGAGGCGTCCGGCAGCTACGGCTTCCAGCACTGACCCGGATCCGATCCAGCCCGATCCAGAGAGCCTTCCTCATGCAGCTGCGCTACGTCTTCACCGAGCTCCGCACCGGCCTGCGTCGCAACCTGTCGATGCACCTCGCGGTGATCCTCACCCTCTTCGTGTCCCTGTCCTTGGCGGGCATCGGCATCCTCGTCCAGCGCGAGGCCACCGTCGCCCGCGACAGCCTGGGCGACGAGCTGAAGATCCTCGTCAACCTGTGCACCGACGACGACCCCTCCCACAGTCCCAACTGCGCCAGCGGCGAGGTCACCGCCGACCAGCAGCAGCGGATCGAGAAGGAGATCGAGGACAGCGACGAGGTCGCCTCCTTCACCTTCCAGTCGAAGCAGGAGGGCTACGAGCGCGCCTACGAGCAGGCCAAGCGCAGCAACACGCAGGCCGCCTTCGAGGGACCCGACCCGGTCGTCACCGTGGAGCGGTGGCCGGCGGCGTACTGGGTGACCCTCAAGACGCCCGAGCGCGCCGACGGCATCATCAGCGCCCTCGAGGGCCTCGACGGGGTCTCGGTGATCAAGGACCAGCGCAAGGCGCTGGGGCAGATCTTCGGGATCATGACCGTCCTCAAGTACGGCTCGTGGATCGGCGCGGGCTTCCTGCTGTTCGCGGCACTGCTGCAGGTCACCAACACGATCCGGCTCGCGGCCCTGGCCCGGCGCCGGGAGATCGCGATCATGCGCCTGGTCGGTGCCTCGACGCTCTACATCGCGCTGCCGTTCCTCCTCGAGGCGCTGGTGGCCGCGATCGTGGGCGTGGCGCTGGCGGCCGGCGTGCTCGCGGCGTTCCAGCACTGGGGTGTCGAGCAGGCGCTGTCCGACCACGTCGAGTTCCTGCCGTGGGTCGACTGGAACGACTACCTGCAGGCGCTGTTCGGGCTGTTCCCGCCGGGCATCGTGCTCCTCGGCCCGGCGCTCACGCTGATCCCGACACTCCTGCTGACCCGCAAATACGTCAAAGTCTGACCCTCGGCGACTACGGTCGAGGGGTTCACTTCCCCGAACACCGATTGGTCTGACTGTGCGCTTCTTCCCCAGCGCCCCGTGGCTGCGCCGTACCCTCGACCGGCTGCCCGTGTGGGCCCATCCCCAATGGCTGGTGACCGCTGTCGCCGCCCTCGTCGCCGTGGCGGGGCTGGCGATGCCGCTCGCCCACGCCGACGACCGCGACGACCTGAAGAACAAGCAGGACCACGTCAAGGGCGAGATCGCCAGCGTCAAGGGCGAGATCCACGAGGCCAGCCAGAAGGTCGCGAAGATCGCCCGTCGCCTCGAGGAGGCCGAGGCGGCGCTGGGTCGGGCCCGTGACCGGCTCGCGTCGGTGCAGGCCGACCTCGGCGAGGCCCAGGCCGCTGCCGCGGCGCTCGCGACCCAGCTCGCCGACGCGCAGAACAAGCTCGCCGTCGCCCGGGCCGCGCTGGCTCAGGCTCGCGCCGACGTCGCCGCGCAGCGCGACGCCAGCCGCGACACCCTGATCGGACTGGCCCAGCAGGGCGACGCGCGGCTGGCCCTGCTGGCGGCGTACGCCGACGCGGGGACGATCGAGGACGTGCTGATGGGGGAGACGACCAACGAGCTCGTCGTCGGCCGCCAGAACGACGCGCTGGTGGCGCTCGTCGCCGCCGAGGACGCGCTCGAGGAGCAGCGGGCCGCGGTCCGCGCCGCCCGCGACGAGGTCGCCGCCGCCAAGGCCGCCGCCGACGCCAACGTCGCCCGCGTGGCCGCGCTGGTCGAGCAGGCCGCCGCCACCGAGAACAAGGTGGCGGGCCTGGTCGCCCGCAACAAGGGCCTGCGCAAGGAGGTCCTCGCCGCCCGCGAGGCCGACCGTGCCGCGCTGCGCCGCCTCGAGAAGCGCGAGGCGGCGATCCGGCAGAAGATCATCGAGCTGTCGAAGAAGCAGGGCGGCAGCTACAACGGCGACACCTCCGGCCTGCTCGCCCGCCCCGGCCCGGGCCCGGTGACCTCGCCGTACGGCTACCGGATCCACCCGATCTACGGCTACTGGGGCCTGCACAACGGCACCGACTTCGGCACCGGCTGCGGCGCCGCGCTGTGGGCCGGGGAGTCCGGCACGGTGATCGACGAGTACTACGACGAGATCTACGGCAACCGGCTCTACCTTGCCATCGGCAAGGTCAACGGCGCCGACATCGTGCTCGTCTACAACCACCTCAGCAAGTACGCCGTGCGCGAGGGCGCCAAGGTCGCCCGCGGCCAGGTCGTCGGGTACTCCGGGTCCACCGGCTGGTCCACCGGCTGCCACCTGCACTTCATCGTGATGCGCAACGGCGACACCGTGGACCCGATGCAGTACCTGTGACGCCCGAGCGCATATCCGGTTGCCGTCCCTGAGAGAATCGGTCCATGGCCAAGAAGTCGGGTGCGAAGCAGGAGGACGCGAGCGGGCGCAAGCTCGTCGCGTCCAACAAGAAGGCGCGCCACGACTACCACATCGAGGACACCTTCGAGGCCGGCCTGGTGCTCCAGGGCACCGAGGTGAAGTCGCTGCGGATGGGCCGCGCCAGCCTGGTCGACGGCTTCGTCGACATCGAGGGCGGCGAGGCCTGGCTGCACGGCGTCCACATCCCCGAGTACGCCCAGGGCACCTGGACCAACCACGCCGCCCGCCGCAAGCGCAAGCTGCTCCTCAACCGCGTCGAGATCGACAAGATCGAGCGCAAGGTCAGCGAGAAGGGCCACACCGTCATCCCGCTGTCGCTCTACTTCGTCAAGGGGCGGGCCAAGATCGAGATCGGTCTCGCCAAGGGCAAGAAGTCGTGGGACAAGCGGCAGGCCATCGCCGAGCGCACGGCCGACCGCGAGAAGCAGGAGGCGATCGGTCGCCGGCTCAAGGGCATGAGTGACTGAGCCCGCCCCCGAGACCGGCGCGGCCGACGCCGCGGCGGTGCGCGCGTTCTGGGAGCCGCTCGGGCTGCCCGGGCTGGTCGACCTGCACACCCACTTCCTGCCGCCCAACATCCAACGGGCGGTGTGGCGGGTCTTCGACGAGGCCGGCCCGAAGATCGGCCGGCCCTGGCCGATCCGCTACCGCGCGTCGCACGAGGAGCGGATCGACCTGCTGCGTGCCTTCGGGGTCCGCGCCTTCCCGACCCATCCCTACGCCCACAAGCCGGGCGTGGCGTCGTACCTCAACGCCTGGTCGGGCGACTTCGCCGCCACCGCGCCGGAGATCCTGCGCTCGGCCACCTTCTACCCCGAGCCCGAGGCGGAGAAGTACGTCGCCGAGCTGGTCGACGACGGCGTGCGGATGTTCAAGATCCACCTCCAGGTGGGGGAGTTCGTCGCCGACGACCCGGTCCTGGACCCGGTCTGGGGAGTCCTCGAGGACGCCGGGACGCCGGTGACGGTGCATGCCGGGTCGGGGCCGGTCGGCAACGAGTTCACGGGTCCCGACTCGGTGGCTCGCCTGCTGCGCAGGCACCCGCGGCTGCGGCTGTTCATCGCCCACATGGGCGCGCCGGAGTACGAGGACTTCCTCGTCCTGGCCGAGTCCTACCCGAACGTGCACCTGGACACCACGATGGTGTTCACCGACTTCTTCGACCAGGACGGCGCCTACCCCGGCGACCTGCTGCCGCGGCTGCGGGACCTGCAGCCCAAGGTGCTGCTCGGCTCGGACTTCCCGACGATCCCGTATCCCTACCACCACCAGCTCGACGGCCTCGCGCGCCTCGAGCTCGGCGACGACTGGTTGCGCGACGTGTGCTGGCACAACGCCGTCCGGCTGGGGCTGGCTCCCTCAGATTGGTGACGTGGGCATCTTCCGCGGTGCCGCGGGAAGTGCTGGACTGAGGCGCGTCCCACCCCACCCCGAAGGAGAACCATGCGTACTCGTCTCCTGGCCCTCGCCGCCACCATCCTGGTCGGCCTGGGGCTCGTCGTACCCGCGTCCCCGGCGTCCGCCAGCACCGGCGGCACCGTCGACGGCGACACCCATCCCAACGTCGCGATGATCGCGTTCTACGACGCCGACGGCCGGTTCCGCTGCTCCGCCACCCTGGTCAGCCCGCGGGTCCTCGTCACCGCCGCCCACTGCACGTCGGGCACGCTCGGCAAGACCCTGGTCACCTTCGACAGCGTGGTCGCCGAGGCGCCGCCGTCGCCGCTCCCGGTCGCCGCGGACGTCACCGCCGGCTACACCGCAGCGGAGATCACCGCCGCGGGGTACCTCGCCGGCACGGCGTACACGCACCCGAACTACAGCAACTTCACCGACCTGGACAACTGGAACGACGTCGGCGTGGTCGTCCTGGACGAGGCGGTCGACATCGCGCCGGCCCCGCTCGCCCCGCTCAACGCCGCGGACGCGATCAAGCATCCCCGCAAGACCCTGTTCACCGCGGTCGGCTACGGCACCGAGGTGCGCCAGGCCGACGTGGGCTCGCAGAAGCCCACGCCGATGAGCTACCCGATCATCCGTCGCTACGTCGAGATGCCGGGCCAGAAGATCACGCCGCAGATCATCCAGACCAACGGCAACGAGAACGACCCGTTCGGCACCGGCGGCACCTGCTTCGGTGACTCCGGTGGCTCGCTGTGGCTCGACGGGGCGGTCGTCGGCGTGACGTCGTACGGCTACACCGCCAACTGCCGCTACATCGACGGCTACCAGCGCATCGACATCCCTGTCGTGGCGAGCTGGCTGGCCGGCTTCCTGAGCTGACCGGCCCGGACACGACGACGAGGCCCGTGGTCCGCGCGATGCGCGGGCCACGGGCCTCGTCGTGTCGTGGAGCTGCGGGGAATCGAACCCCGGTCCTCGAGCGCCGAGCCAGGTCTTCTCCGGGTGCAGTCCGTGCTGGCGTGTTCTCGGCCCCGACGCTCGCACGAACACGTCGTCGACAGGCCCAGTCAGGTTTGAGTCCCGATCAGCCACCCTGACGGCAGCTGGTCAGCAAGTCTCCTAGATGACGTCTGGATCCGGGACGGAGACGGATGCCCGGTCAGACGCTTCGATCACTGCTCAGGCAGCGAGAGCGAAGGAACTGCGCTTAGCGTTGGCAGTTATTGGTTTCCAGCGATCGTTTACGAGATGACGCTGGCTTCTCGACCCGCTTCCCCTGGAACAAACGTCCCAAGTCGAAACCGATCAGCCCCTCTTGAGTTGTGTCGACGTCAGTCTACTGACCCTCAACGACAAACGCCCACCGGATAATCCCGGACCGGCTGGTGGGCCTTCGTCTCGCCGTGCCGGCACCCGCCCGGGAGTGTGACGCCGGTGCCCGTGGGTACCGCCGGGAGACCCACAGACCGTGGGAGAGGGAAAGGAACAGTCATGGGCACGCTCTTGTGGATCGTCGCAGCCATCCTGGTCATCGCCGGCATCGTCACCCTGTTGCAGGGAGGCATCGTGCTCGGCATCGTGCTGATCGTCCTCGGCCTCCTGGTGGGGCCCGGAGGGGTCTCGATCTTCAACGGTCGCGGGCACACCGTCTGACCGGTCGACCAGTCAGCGGCTCACCGTCCGGCCCTCTGTCAGGGCCGGACGGTGAGCGTCTGGGCGATGGTGCCGAGCGGGCCGTTCTCGTCGTGCATCTTCGAGCTCGTCACGCCGATCCCGCCGGCACCGTAGGACTGCGTCGTGTCGAGGCCCAGCCAGCCCTCCGCCGGGCGGTGCAGGAAGTGGGCGGTCAGGTCGAGGTTGGGGAAGGCGACCTTCCCGGGGTCGGTGCGCACGGCGATGCCGTTGGTCACGTCGATCAGCCCGGCGACCGCGGCCAGCCGGCTGACCGGCTCGTCGGCGACCAGCTCGTGCGGGGTGCGGACCCAGACCATCGACCGACCCGGGCCGAGCTCCTTGCGGCGGACCTCGATCGACGCGATGAACCCGCCGGGCCACAGCCCCGCCATGTCCCAGGGCTCCATCTCGTCGTGGCCGGGGATCGAGGGCAGCTCCGTGCCGGCGAGCGGCGTGGTGTCGTAGGGCTCGACCAGCCAGGCCCGGAGCACCGCGACCGCCCGGCCGCCGTACGACGCCGTGGCCTGCACCAGCTCGATGGTCCGCCCGGGCCGGAGCACCTCCACGGCGACGTCGATCGGCTCGATCGGCACCGTGCCGAGGATGTCGTAGGACAGCCGGCTGATCACCAGGCCGTCGGAGCGGCGCGCGTCACGGTCACGCTCGACCTCGTGGGCGAGGACCCCGAGGGCCGGGGCGATGTGCTGGGTCGCGCGGTCCCAGGCGCCGCCCACGTGCTCGGTGGGGGAGAAGGTGTGCGGTGCAGTCCGGTGCCAGTACGCCACCGGACCATTCTCGCCGGTGGCGGTGCGCCGCCGTACCCCCGATCGGAGGGGGCATGATGCAGACATGTCCGCGTCGCTCGCCACCGCCACCGCTGCGTCCTTCGTCTGGCTGGGCATGGTGCTCGCGATCTCCTTCATCGAGGCGCCGGTCAAGTTCCGCGCCCCCGGCGTCAGCCTGAAGATCGGGCTGGGCATCGGCCGGCTGGTGTTCCGGGCGCTCAACGCCTGCGAGCTCGTGCTGGCCGTGCTGGTCGCGATCGCGCTGCTCGTCGGGGACCCGGGCCGCGGCGCCGCCACCGCGCTCGCCGTCGCGGTCGGCGCGTTGCTCGTCCAGCTCGTCCTGGTCCGCCCCGCGCTGACCCGCCGCTCCGACGCCGTCCTGGCCGCCCCTGAGGGCGTGACGGGACCGGGCTCCCGCGCACACCTGTGGTACGTCGGCGCCGAGGTCGTCAAGGTCGTCGCCCTGCTCGTCGGTGGCATCCTCCTGCTCGCCGACTGACGGCTGCCGGCGCTTCACCTTCCCCTCCCCGAGGGGCCACCTGCGGCTGGTCGGCTGGCAGTCATGACCCGGACGACCCTCCTCGGGAGGACCCTCATGGCTGCCACCACCACTGCCGTCGTCGCGCTCGGCGCCGCGACCGTCCCCGCCCAGGCCGCGCTCGGCCACGGCCACGCCCACGCCGAGCGCCACCACGGCGCCGAGCCCCTCGTGATCGCCCACCGCGGCGCGTCCGGATACCGCCCCGAGCACACCCTCGCGGCCTACCGGCTCGCCATCCGGATGGGCGCCGACTACGTCGAGCCCGACCTCGTGTCCACCAAGGACGGCGTCCTCGTCGCCCGCCACGAGAACGAGATCAGCGGCACCACCGACGTCGCCACCCACCCCGAGTTCGCCGACCGGCGCGCCACCCGGACCATCGACGGCGTGAGCGTCACCGGCTGGTTCACCGAGGACTTCACCCTCGCCGAGCTCAAGACCCTGCGCGCCAAGGAGCGGCTGCCGCAGGTCCGCCCGGACAACACCCGCTACGACGGCCAGCTCGAGATCCCCACGCTCGAGGAGGTCATCGCGCTGGTGAAGCGCGAGTCGGGCCGTACCGGCCGCACCATCGGCATCGCGCCCGAGACCAAGCACCCGTCGTACTTCGACTCGATCGGGCTCTCCCTCGAGGAGCCGCTCGTGCGGGCCCTGCGCCGCAACGGCCTGGACCGGCCGAACGCGAAGGTCGTCATCCAGTCCTTCGAGACCGGCAACCTGCGCCAGCTCGACACGATGACCCGGGTCCCGCTCGCGCAGCTCGTCGACGCCGGCGGCGCGCCGTACGACCTCAAGGCGGCTGGCTCGACCCGGACCTACGACGACCTGGTGATGCCCGCGGGCCTGGCCGACATCGCGACGTACGCCGAGTGGGTGGCGCCGGCGAAGAACCGGATCCTGCCCCGCGACGGCGCCGGTGCGATCGGCGCCCCGAGCAGCCTGGTGGCCGACGCCCACGCCGCCGGCCTGAAGGTCGTCACCTGGACGATGCGGGTCGAGAACCAGTTCCTGCCGACGAACCTCCGCATCGGCACCGACCCCAACGCGAAGGGCGACCTCGCCGGCGAGGTCGCGGCCTTCCTCGACGCGGGCGTCGACGCGCTGTTCTCCGACAACCCGGACCTCGCGGTCGCGACCCGTGACGGCTGGCTGGAGGGCGAGGGCGCGGCCTGAGTGTCGGCCCCAGGGCCTAGATTCGGCGGCATGGCGGACTGCGTCTTCTGCTCCATCGTTGCCGGCGACACCGAGGCCGAGGTCGTCCTCGACGAGCCCGACCTGTTCGCGTTCCTCGACCGCCGCCCCGTCTTCAAGGGCCACGTCCTGCTGGTGCCCCGGACCCACGTCGTCACGCTGCCCGACCTCCCGGCCGGGCAGCGTGACGGCTTCCTGGGCGCCGCGCAGCGCCTGGCGACCGCGGTGGTCGAGGGGCTCGGGGCGCAGGGCAGCTTCGTGGCGATGAACAACGTGGTCAGCCAGTCCGTGCCCCACCTGCACCTGCACGTCGTGCCCCGCACGAAGGGCGACGGGCTGCGCGGCTTCTTCTGGCCGCGCACGAAGTACGCCGCGGGGGAGGCGTTGGAGTATGCCGCCCGCCTGCGCGCCGCGCTGGCGTCGTAGGCTGCGCCCGATCGTCTACCCGAGTTGAGAGGTCAGCACCCATGGGTCGTTTCGACGGGCGAGTCGCCGTCATCACCGGAGCCGCACGAGGGATCGGGTTCGGCACCGCCAGCCGGTACGCCGAGGAGGGCGCATCGGTCGCGATCGTCGACCTCGACGAGGCCGCCGCTGCGGAGGCCGCCGCCAAGCTGCCCGTGGTCGAGGGGGCCAAGGCCATCGGGGTCGGCGCCAACGTCTCCGACGGCGCCTCGGTCGACGCCGCGATCGAGCGGGTCGTCACCGAGCTCGGCGGCATCCACATCCTGGTCAACAACGCGGGCATCACCCGCGACAACCTCCTGTTCAAGATGACCGAGGAGGACTGGGACCTGGTCATGGGCGTGCACCTCAAGGGCGCCTTCTTGATGACCAAGGCCGCGCAGAAGCACTTCGTGGAGCAGAAGTACGGCAAGGTCGTGAACATCTCCTCGATCTCCGCGCTCGGCAACCGCGGCCAGGCCAACTACTCGGCCGCCAAGATGGGCATCCAGGGCTTCACCCGGACCCTCGGCATCGAGCTGGGCCCGTTCGGCATCAACGTCAACGCCGTCGCGCCCGGCTTCATCGCCACCGAGATGACCGACGCCACCGCGGCCCGGCTCAAGCTCGACGTCGACGAGTTCCGCCGGCTCAACGCCGAGGCCAACCCGGTCAAGCGGGTCGGCTTCCCCGCCGACATCGCCGCCGCGGTGACCTTCCTGTCCAGCGACGAGGCGTCGTACATCACCGGCCAGACGCTGTACGTCGACGGCGGCATCTCGCTGGGCACCTGATCTGTCGCATCACCACCGAGTCGGGGGGGGGGGGGGGGGGGGCGGGGGGGGCGGACCCACCCCCCCGCCAAACAGAACCACGCCACGCCCGGCGC
>NZ_JAHTKU010000023.1 GCF_019192965.1 Nocardioides daeguensis | reverse complement strand
GGCCATCTCTAGTGCCCCACCACCCCGTGGGGGGGTGGTTTTGCGTGACCCCTGGGTCACCCTCACCCACCCGACTCGTCATTCGAACCAGAGGTCGGCGGTCGCCAGCGCGGTCAGCTCGTCGACGCTGAGGAGCGGCTCGCCCGCGTTGTCCCGGTTGGTCGCGGACACGTCGACCATCCAGCCGTCCGGCGCGAACAGGCCCGACCAGTTGGCGGTGAAGCCGCTCCGGTCGGAGCCGTCGCCGCCGTCGCCGGACCTCGGCCACAGCCACGAGCCGTCGGGGCGAGGGCGGCACTCCGGCGCCCCGCAGGTCTTCTCGGCCGAGTAGGTCGTCCGCCGGGCCGTGCACGCGGGCGACGCCGCACAGTGCTTGTTGCCGGGCAACCGGCGCGCCACCTCCGCCCAGCGCTCGGCGTCGGAGCTCATGTCGTAGAGCCGGACCTCGACGTCCGTGCCGTCGATCCGCAGGTTGATCTCGAGTCCGTGCTGGGAGACGCGGTCGGGATCGTCGATCGGGGTCATCCGCAGTGCGCTGATCCTGCCGCCGGGCAGGTGGCGCACGAAGCGTTCCAGCACGACGTCGTCCGGAGCGAGCGAGCGCTGGTTGTCCGGCGTCAGCCCGCCGGCCCAGGCTGGCGTCGGCGCCGGTGGCGTCGGACGGGTCGCTGTCCGGTCGTGGGCCGTGGTGGCCCCGAGCGACCCCTGCCAGGCGACCGCGCCGACGACGAGGCCCGCAACCGCGCCGCCCACGGCCACGGCCGCACCCCGCCGCCGCACCTTCCGCCGCCCCCGCCGTGCCGCCCCGGCGACCAGGGCCTCGACATCGGGGTCCAGACGTTCGCCGGCCCGGGACAGGACCGTGGCCAGTTGGTTCTCGTTCATCGCGCTACCTCCTCGCGCATTCGCGCCAGCGCGCGCATGCTCCGGTTGCGGACCGCTCCGCTGGTCAGTCCCAGGAGGCCGCCCACCTCGTCGACCGACAGGCCCTCGAGGTGGCGCAGCACCACCACCGCCCGGTCCACCGGCGCCAGCCCGGCGAGGGCCTCGGTCAGCGCCAGCCGCAGGTCGGTCGCGTCGGCGTGGTCGGGGGCGCTCTCGGTCTCGAGGCCCGGCAGGTCGGCGTACGGCGTCTCGGTGCTGCTCCGCCGCCGCCGGCCGCTGATGAAGGTACGGGTCAGCACCGTCTGCGCGTAGGCCGCCGGGTTGTCCAGGCGCGGCCCGAGGCGCCGGTGCATCCGCACGTAGACCTTCGCCAGCGTCTCCTGCACCAGGTCCTCGGCCTCGGCGCGGTGGCCGCAGAGCAGCCAGGCGGCGCGGTAGAGGTGCGGCGCCTGTGCGCGGGCGAGCTCCTCGAACGGGTCCGGCACGGTCATGGTCCTCCTGGGTCGGGTTCCTCCACCCGGTACGACGCACCCGGCGACCGATCCGTCACAAGCCTCGGCTCCCCGGTGCAGCAGCGCCGTGCGCGACACGCGGGGGCGGCTCCACCGGCTCGCGGCACCGTGGGCCAGACTTGCCACGTGCGTCCTTCGATCCTCCGCCGTGCCCTGCCCGCCTCGCTCGTCGTGCTGAGCCTCGCGCTCACCGGGTGCGGGGGTGGCGACGACGGGGGCAAGGAGTCGAACGGCGGCGACACCCCGACGGCGGCCAGCGAGACCCCGGCGCCGCCGGCCACCTGGCCGTTGACCGGTGAGCTGACCGAGGGCGGGGCGGACCCGGCGCGCAAGCACCCGGCCTACATCGTCAAGATCGACAACTCCTCGGCGAGCGACCCGCAGATCGGCGTCGGCAAGGCCGACCTGGTGGTCGAGGAGCTCGTCGAGGGCGGGATCACCCGGCTCGCGGTGTTCTTCTACGAGAACCTGCCGCAGCAGGTCGGCCCGGTCCGCTCGATGCGCCTGACCGACGTCGGCATCGCCAAGCCGCTGGGGGCGACGATCGTCACCTCGGGCGCGGCGCCGGTGACCCTCAACGGGCTGCGGAAGGCCGGCATCAAGTTCCTCGACATGAACAACCCCCACGTGGTGCGGGTCAACGACGGCGTGCACGACTCGCTGCACAGCGTGATGGCCGACCTGAAGAAGATCGGCGCCTCCGCCCGGGGCACCGCGACCCGCCCCGACGACTACCTGCCGTTCGGCGAGACGCCGCTCCCGGCCGGCGCGCCCGCGACCACGATGGACGTCCAGCTCTCCGGCGGGCGCACCTCGCACTGGAAGTACGACGGCACGAAGTACGTCCTGCAGAACGGCTACATGGCCGACGGCGACGTGTTCAAGCCCGACACCGTGATCGCCGCGACGGTGCGCACCAGCCTGGCGCCGTACCGGGACCCGGCGGGCAACCCGGTCCCGGTCTCGCACTTCGAGGGCAAGGGCAAGGCGGTCATCTTCCACGGCGGCCAGGCCGTCGACGTCACCTGGGAGAAGGCCGACGAGGGTGCCGAGCTGACCTTCACCGACGCCGCGGGCAACGAGATCGAGATCCCGGCGGGCAGGACCTGGCTCGAGCTGGTGCCCGGCAAGGGCGCCGCGTCGACGGGCTCGGTCACCTACCGCTGACCAGCGCCTTCCACCGGCCGGTCCCGCGAGGGGCCGGCCGGTCGCGCTTTTCCTACTCCGGGTCGGCGGCGGCCGCGTCGTCCCGCCCGCGGGCGCTCGGCATCGCGACGCCCTGCTCGACCAGGCTCTGGACGCCGGCGAGCAGGAACCCGATCGCGCCCTCGACCCGCCGGGCCGCGGCCTCCGGGTCGGCGGCGGTGGCGACCGACTCGCCGGCCGACGACATCGCGCCGAAGAAGATCCGCGCGAACGTCTGGAGCATGTCCTCGTCGAGGTCCCACGAGCCCGCGTCGAGCGTGGCGCGCACGATCTCGACGATGTTGGCGAAGGTCGAGCGCTCCTCCTGCTCGCGGTAGCGCTCGTAGCCGAGCACCGCGGGGCCGTCCTGGATCACGATCCGGCGGTATGGCGCCTCCTGGACCACGTCGAGGAAGGACCGCAGTCCCACGGTCGCCTTGCGCCACGGGTCCTTCTGGCCCCGCAGCGACTTCTGGATCCGCTTCGCGGCCTCCTGCTCGACCCGCTCGAAGACGGACTCGAACAGCGCCTGCTTGCCGGAGAAGTGGTGGTAGAGCGCGCCCTTGGTGACCCGGGCGCCGGCCACGATGGCGTCGAGCGAGGTCGCGGCGTACCCCTTCTCGGTGAAGAGCTGCTCGGCGACGTCGACCAGGGCCCGCTTGGTCGACGCCGAGTACGCCGCCCGCCGGGACGCCCCTGGCACCCCGGGCACGGGGACCTTGGGGACGAGTTTCGACACCGATGCCTTCGCCGCCACGGGGCCAGCATAGGTGTCACGTGCCGTCGCACGTGACACCGGTCACTGGCCGGGGTGGGCGGGATCACGGTGTCGCATGCTTGGGCATACCCGTGGTCGGCTCCATACTCATAGTACGTACCAGCGGTATGTCGGATACCCCGAGATCCGGACGACCGCCGATCGAAACAGGAGTGCTGACCATGACCTGGACGGCCTTTCACAACCGGGGCGAGACCCTCCGCTCCGTCATCGCGACCTCCGCCGTGCGTCGCGACGGCCTGCTGCCCATGGACATCGACGGCGTGTCCGTCGCGTTCCGCGACGAGCTCGACCTGCTCGCCGCCCTGACTCTGAAGTGGCACACCCGCCTGTCCGGCCAGATCGAGCGGATGCTCGCCCACCAGCCGATGGACCTGACCGAGGCCGTCGGCATCGCGTGGAGCAACACCGCCCACGAGCTGCCCGGCGTGCGGATGATCATCGACCACTACCGCGCCCACCCGATCGACGACGCGATGGCGTCGGCGATGGAGGCGGCCTCCTTCAAGGAGCACCACCTGCTCGCCGTGATGGCCGGACGCACGAGCATCGGCGACGAGACCGCCCACCGGATCGGTGCGGAGATCGAGGAGCGGGCCCGCCAGCTCCACCGCCGACTGCCGGTCGTCACCCCCGACGCGGCGTACGCCGAGCCCGAGGTCCGCGGCACCCTCCTCGAGCGCCTGCGCGCCGTGGTCGCCGCCTGACCGGTCCCGAGAACCAACCGGCACAAACCCCTCCCGGGTGCGGCCCCGGACCCGCGCGACTCCCTCCCAAGCTCGCGCGGGTCCGGGGTCGCGTTGCGTTCCGTGCGGGGTGGGCGCGGGGGATGATGGAGCCATGTCGACCGAGCTGAGTGCGGGAACCCTCCTGCTGGCGTCCTCCGAGCTGCTCGACCCGAACTTCGTCGACACCGTGGTGCTGCTGCTCGACGTCAGCGACGAGGGCGCGCTCGGCGTCGTCCTCAACCGTCCGACCGCCCTGCCCGTCTCGGAGGTGCTGGGGGAGTGGGGCGAGGTGGTCGAGGAGCCCGAGGTGCTCTTCCAGGGTGGCCCGGTCGCGACCGACGGCGCGCTCGCCGTGGCGCTGGCGTCGCCGGGTGGTGAGAACGCCGCCGGGTTCCGGCCGCTGTGGGACCGGGTGGGCCTGCTCGACCTCGAGACCCCGCGCGAGCTCGTCGACGGCAGCGTCGACCGGCTGCGGATCTTCGCCGGGTACGCCGGCTGGGGTGCCGGCCAGCTGGAGGCCGAGGTCGCCGAGGGCAGCTGGTACGTCGTCCCCGGCCTGGTCGACGACGTCTTCGTCGGCGACACTCGCGAGCTGCGCCGCCGGGTGCTGCGCCGCCAGCCCGGCGACCTCGCGCTCCAGGCCACCCGCCCGGCCGACCCCGAGCTCAACTGACCTCCGCGCCGCGAGCTCCCGGAGGACGTCGATGTCTGCGGTGGGCACTAGACTCCCGGTGTGACCACGATCGGATTCTCGACAGACACGGACGTCCGGGAGGACCGCCGTACCGTCCCGACCGACGAGGGCGACCACGAGCGTTTCTCCCACTACGTGGACAAGGACAAGCTCACCGAGGCGATGGTCATGGGCACGCCCGTCGTGGCCCTGTGCGGGAAGGTCTGGGTGCCCAGTCGGGCGCCGGAGAAGTTCCCGGTCTGCCCGGACTGCAAGGAGATCTGGGAGGGCCTGTCGGACGACAAGGGCCCGGAGGGCTCCGGTCCCGACGCATGACCTCGCTCGGTCCGGCGTGGCCGGAGCGGGCAGCCTGGGGCACGGCGCCGTCGCTGCGTGCCTGGCAGTCCGCTGCGCTCACCGACTACCTCAGCCGCACCCCGCGTGACTTCCTCGCCGTCGCGACGCCGGGCGCCGGCAAGACCACCTTCGCGCTCACCGTGGCCGCGGAGCTGCTCGGCCGGCGCCTGGTCGACCGGCTGATCATCGTCGCGCCCACCGAGCACCTCAAGCTGCAGTGGGCCGAGGCGGCCGCACGCGCGGGCCTTCCGATCGACCCGACCTACTCGGCCGGCTCGGGCAAGATCGCCAGCGACTACGTGGGCGTCGCCGTCACCTATGCCGGCGTCGGCGTGAACCCGCTCGCCATGCGGATCCGCACCGAGCGGTTCAAGACCCTCGTCATCCTCGACGAGATCCACCACGCCGGTGACTCGCTGAGCTGGGGCGAGGGCGTGCGCGAGGCGTTCGAGCCAGCCGCGCGTCGCCTGGCGCTGACCGGTACGCCGTTCCGCTCCGACATCAACCCGATCCCGTTCGTGACCTACGCGCCCGGCGAGGACGGCGTACCGACGTCGGTGGCGGACTACACCTACGGCTACTCCGAGGCGCTGGCCGACCACGTCGTCAGGCCGGTCCTCTTCCTGGCCTACTCCGGCCAGATGAGCTGGCGCACCCGGGCCGGCGACGAGGTCGCCGCGTCGCTGGGCGAGCCGCTCACCAAGGACATGACCTCGCAGGCGCTGCGCACCGCCCTGGACCCCAACGGCTCCTGGATGCCGTCGGTGCTGGAGGCCGCCGACAAGCGCCTGTCCGAGGTGCGCCGCCACGTCCCCGACGCCGGCGGCCTGGTCATCGCCTCCGACCAGGACAGTGCCCGCGCCTACGCCAAGCTGCTCAAGCAGATCAGCGGCGAGTCGGCCACCGTCGTCCTCTCCGACGAGAAGGCGTCGTCGAAGAAGATCTCCACCTTCAGTGAGAGCGACTCGCGCTGGATGGTCGCGGTCCGGATGGTGTCCGAGGGCGTCGACGTGCCGCGCCTCGCGGTCGGCGTGTGGGCGACCACGACGTCGACCCCGCTGTTCTTCGCCCAGGCGGTCGGCCGCTTCGTGCGGGCCCGCAAGCGCGGTGAGATCGCCTCGGTGTTCCTGCCGTCGGTGCCCAACCTGCTGGGCTTCGCCGCCGAGCTCGAGGCGCAGCGCGACCACGTCCTCAAGCGCAAGGTCAGCGAGGACGGCGACATCTTCGCGGCCGAGGAAGACCTGATGAACCAGGCCAACCAGGGCGACGCCGCGTCCGACGAGCTGGAGCTGATGCCCTTCGAGGCGCTCGGCTCCGAGGCCCGCTTCGACCACGCGCTGTACGACGGCGCGCAGTTCGGCCACGAGGGCGAGGTCCAGGTCGGGTCGGAGGAGGAGATGGACTTCCTCGGCATCCCGGGCCTGCTCGAGCCCGACCAGGTCAGCGCCCTGCTGCAGCAGCGGCAGGCCGACCGTCGCCGGAGCCGTCGCCCGGAGGCCGCGGGGCAGTCCGGGGTCGAGCGGGCCGCCGACACCCTCACCGAGGTCACCACCCACGAGCACCTCGGCCTGCTGCGCCGCGAGCTCAACTCCCTGGTCGCGTCCTGGCACCACCGCACCGGGCAGGCGCACGGCATCACCCACGCCGCCCTGCGCAAGGAGTGCGGGGGACCGGCGGCCGCGGTCGCCAACGCCGACCAGCTGCAGAAGCGGATCGACCGGATCCGGGAGTGGGCGGCCCGCAAGACGTCCTGACGCGCGCACTCCCTGAACGGGCGGCCGTGAGCCACCCCACAGGAAAGGCTCACCTAACTTAGGTTAGGCTGCCTTTCGTGACGAGCGTTCTCGAAGGCCGCGACCTGGTGCTGGGCTACCAGCGCAGCACCGTGGTGCACGGCGTCTGCGTGCGGCTCGCGCCGGGCGAGGTGACCGCGCTGATCGGTCCCAACGGCAGCGGCAAGTCGACGGTGCTCCGCTCGCTCGCCCGGCTCCACCCGGTGGCCGAGGGCCGGATCACCCTCGACGACACCGACGCCGCGCCGCTGAGCGCGAAGGAGTTCGCGCGCCGGGTGACCCTGCTGTCCCAGTCGCGGCCCCACCCGTCCGGGCTGGAGGTCCGCGACGTCGTCGCCTTCGGCCGGCACCCGCACCGCGGCCGGTTCGCCGGCGTGAGGGACGCCGACCGCGCGGCCATCGACCACGCGATGGCGCTCACCGGCGTCGACCACATGGCCGACCGGCCCGTCGACCAGCTCTCCGGAGGGGAGCTCCAGCGGGTCTGGCTGGCCACCTGTCTGGCCCAGGACACGGCCGTCGTCCTCCTCGACGAGCCCACCAACCACCTCGACCTGCGCTACCAGGTCGAGACGCTCGACCTGGTCCGCGACCTCGCGGAGCAGCAGGGGACGGCGCTCGGGGTCGTGCTGCACGACCTGAACCATGCCGCCGCGGTGGCCGACCAGGTCGTGCTGCTGCACCGGGGCGCGGTCCGCGCGGCCGGCGCGCCTGCCGACGTACTCACGGCCGAGCACCTCTCCGCCGTGTACGGGCTGCCCATCCACTGCGACGTCGACCCGGACACGGGCGCCGTGCGGGTGGAGGCCCAGGGCAGGCACCACCCCCGACGCCGCTGACACCCGCGTCCGACCCATGCACCCCACCCCACCCACCCCGCCAGTGAGGAACCCGATGAAGACCCGACCGATCGCTGCCCTGGCTCCCCTCGCGGCGCTGCCGCTCGGCCTGATCCTGGCCGCCTGCGGCACGACCGACGCCGACGCCGACGACAAGCCCGCCCCGAAGGCCGCCGACTCCGCCGAGTGCGCCGCCGACAAGACCACGACCTCGAGCGGCCCGGTGAAGCTGACCGACAGCTACGGCCGCACGGTCGAGCTCGACGAGCCGGCCCAGCGGGTCGCCGTCCTCGAGTGGCAGCAGGTCGAGGACGTGCTCAGCCTGTGCGTGACGCCGGTCGCGGTCGCCGACGTCGAGGGCTACACGACGTGGGACACCGCCGAGACGCTGCCCGAGGGCGTCACCGACGTCGGCACCCGCGGCGAGCCGAACCTGGAGACCCTGTTCGGCACCGATCCCGACCTGGTCATCGTCGAGGCCTACACGCCCGACGACGAGATCCTCAAGCAGCTGGCGAAGTACGACGTCCCGGTGCTCGCGACCAAGGGCGCCGACGCGAAGGACCCGATCGCCACCATGATCGACACCTTCGAGCTGATCGCCCGGGCGACCGGCCGCGAGGAGCGCGCGAAGGTCGTCGTCGACGACTTCAACGCCCACCTGGCCGCGGCCAAGGAGAAGGTCGCCGCGGTCGACGCCGGCAGGTTCGTGTACTTCGACGGCTGGATCCAGGGCGGCAACGTCTCCATCCGCCCGTTCGGCCAGGGCTCCCTGATGGGCGAGCTCGGCGAGGAGCTGGGTCTGGAGAACGCCTGGACCGGCGAGGTCGACCCGGCGTACGGCCTCGGGCAGACCGACATCGAGGGCATGAGCGAGGTCGGCGACGCGACCTTCTTCTCCACCGGCACCGTGGACCCGGAGGGCGACGTCAACGCCGCGCTCGCCGAGAACGCGGTGTGGCAGAAGATCCCCGCCGTCGCCGAGGGCCGCGCCCACGCGTTCCCGGCCGGGGTGTGGACCTTCGGCGGCCCGCGCTCGGCCCAGCAGGTCATCGACGCGTACGTCGACCTGCTGACCGCGTCGAGCAAGTAGCCGACGGAGGGTCCCATGAGCGTCGAGCAGCAGCAGCGCCCCACCGCCGCGCCTCCCGGGCAGCCTGCACCGCAGCGCGGGCTCGGTCGCGGCGGTGTCACCACCGCCACCGGCGCGCTGCTGCTGCTCGTCGTCGCCCTGCTCGGGGTGTCCGCCTGGCACCTCACCCAGGGCACCTCCGCCATCGGTGCCGGCGACCTGGTCCGCTGGCTGCTCGGCGAGCGCGACGGACCGGGTGGGGGCGCCGACGCCGGCGACGTCCTGATCGGCTCCCGGGTGCCCCGACTCGCCGCCGGCATCACGGTCGGCTTCGCCCTCGGGGTCGCCGGTGCGCTCTTCCAGTCGCTGGCCCGCAACGCGCTGGCCTCGCCCGACACCCTCGCCGTGACCGGTGGCGCCTACCTCGCGGTGACCGTGGTCGCCGCGTTCGGCCTCACCGTCCCGGTCTGGGCCTCGGGCCTGACCGCCTTCGCCGGCGGCTCGCTCGCGGCCTTCCTCGTCCTCGGCCTCGCCGGCGGTGCCGGTACGGCGACCACTCGGCTCGTGCTCGCCGGATCGGCCGTCGCGCTCGCCCTGCAGGCGGCCACCTCGACGCTGCTCATCCTGTTCGAGGAGGAGACGAAGGGCCTGTTCGCCTGGGGGAGCGGTTCACTGAGCCAGCTCGGGTTGCGCGCGTTCGAGCAGGTGGCGCCGGTCGTGGTGGTCTGCACCGCGGCAGCGTTGCTCCTCGCGCGCCGCCTCGACCTGCTCGGCCTCGGCGACGACAGCGCGGCCGTCCTCGGCGTACCCGTGCGCTCGACCCGCGCTGCCGGCGTCGTGCTCGCGGTGCTGTTGACCGCGGCGTCGGTCGCCCTCGCCGGGCCGATCGGCTTCGTCGGCCTGTTCGCACCGGTCATCGTGCGGCTGGCCGGCCGGGTGATGCCGGCGCTGAACCGGCACGTCGTGCTGATCCCGGCCGCCGGGCTGACCGGCGCGCTCGTCGTCGTCCTCGCCGACGGCGCGATCCGCGCGCTGCTGGGTGCCGACGAGGCGATCTCGATCCCGACCGGGATCACGACCACCTTCCTCGGTGCCGTGGTGATGATCGTGCTGGCCCGACGCAGTCTTGACTCCGGACCGACGCGGCGACCGGCCGCGGCGCGGGTCCGGGTCGGCAGCCGGCTGCGGTTCGTGGTCGTGGTGGTCGTGGTCGTCGTGGGCGCCGCGACGGTCACGCTGCTGGGCCTGCTGGCCGGCGACACCTGGCTCAAGGTCGGCGACCTCTCGCTGTGGCTCGACGGCGAGGCGGCGCCGCTGATCCGGTTCGCGCTCGACGAGCGGGCGCCGCGGGTCGCGGCCGCCGTCCTCGGCGGAGCCGCGCTCGCCCTCGCCGGCGCGCTGGTCCAGGCGACCTGTCGCAACCCACTCGCCGAGCCCGGGGTCCTCGGCATCACCGGGGGCGCCGGGCTCGGCGCGGTCGTGGTGGTGACCGGCGCCGGAGTCTCACAGGCCGCCAGCAACAGCGCGATCCTGCTCGGTGCCGTCGTCGGCGCGCTGGTGTCCTTCGCCCTCGTCTACGGCCTGTCGTGGCGGCACGGCCTCGACGCCGACCGGCTGCTGCTCATCGGCATCGGCACCTGGTGCGCCGCTGGCGCGCTCAGCACCTTCCTCCTGGTCCGCTCGAACCCGTGGGACACCCCGCGGATCTACACCTGGATGTCCGGGACGACCTACGGCCGCACCTTCGAGCAGGTGCTGCCCGTCGCCGTGGTGCTCGCCCTCGCGCTGCCGCTCGCCTGGCTGGCGCGCCGCGAGCTCGACCTGCTCGCGCTCGACGAGGACACGCCGCGGCTGGTGGGGGTGCGGCTGGAGACGGTCCGCCTCGTCGTGCTGCTCACGGCCGCCCTGCTCGCCGCGACCAGCGTCGCCGCGGTCGGCGTGGTCGGCTTCGTCGGCCTGGTCGCCCCGCACCTGGCGCGGGCCCTGGTCGGCGGCCGGCACGCCCGGTCGGTCCCGGTCGCCGTGCTCGTCGGGGCCGTGCTGCTCGGGCTCGCCGACCTGGTCGGCCGGACGGTGATCGCCCCCGCGCAGGTCCCGGCCGGCCTGGTGGTGGCGCTGGTCGGCGCGCCGTACTTCGTCTACCTGCTGGCCCGCTCGCGCGCTTGACCCGATCCCCGGAACGGCCGCACGCCCGGCCCCGGCCGGGTGGCGACCCGGCGCGGGTCGTCGACCTCGTGGCCGGCGGCGCAGCGCACCTCGACGTGGACCGGCTCCTCGCAGTCGCGGTGCACGAACACCGTCGGCGGGCCGTCGGGGTCGGCCAGGTGGCGGTCGCCCCACTGGCTGATCGCGAGCAGGATCGGCTGGAGCTCCAGACCCTTCTCGGTGAGCCGGTACTCGTGGCGGGTGCGGGCGCCGTCCTCGCGGTAGGGCTCCTTGCGCAAGATGCCCTGCGCGACGAGCAGCGCGAGCCGGTCGGTCAGCACCTGACGGGGGATCCCCGCGTGTCGGCGGATGTCGTCGAAGCGGCGCACGCCGAGGAAGACCTCGCGCAGCACGACGACGGTCCACCGCTCGCCGAGGATCGCCATCGCCCGGCCGAGGGTGCAGTTGTCGACCGACCATGCCAGCGCCGGCGGAGTGTCCACCCGGCCAGCATAGGCGACCCAGGTCTCATTGACAGACTCAGCCTCGGGTTGGTCTGATGGCTCCATGACTGAGTCCCTGATCCAGACCCAGGTCGACCCCGGTGCGCTCGACGGCTTCGAGCAGCTGCACGCGATCCTCGACGGCCGGCTGCCGGCCGCCCCGATCGCGGACACCCTCGGGTTCGTCGGCTTCGAGGTGCCCGAGCGGGGGACCGCGAGCTTCGAGCTCGACCCGGAGCTGCGTCACTACAACCCGATCGGCAGCGTGCACGGCGGTGTCTTCGCCACCCTGCTCGACTCCGCCTGCGGCTGCGCCGTCCACTCCACGCTCGAGGTCGGCGAGGCCTACACCTCGCTCGACCTGACGGTGAAGTTCCTCAAGCCGGTCACCGTCGACTCCGGCCGGCTGCGCGCCGTCGGCACGGTCCTGCAGCGCGGCCGCCGCACCGCCCTCGCCGAGGCGAAGCTGTACGACGGGAGCGACAGGCTCGTCGCCTACGCCAGCTCGAGCTGCATGATCTTCAGCTGACGTCGACCGGCGCGACACAATCGGTGCCATGCCGACCTACGTCGCGTTCCTGCGTGCAATCAACCTCGGGCCCAACCGCAAGTTCGCCAAGGCCGACATCGTCGCCGCCACCGAGGCCGCCGGGGGCACGGACGTGCTGACCCACATCAACACCGGCAACGTCCGGCTGACCAGCCCGCTGCGCTCGCGGCCGAAGGTCGAGGCGGCGCTGGAGGAGGCCTACCTCGCGCAGGCCGGGTTCGCGGTGCCGGCGATCGTCTACACGCCGGCCGAGCTGCGTGCCATCGCCGCCGACGCCCGCGAGCTGACCGCGTCCCCCCCGGACCGGGAGCGGCACTACGTCTACCTGCTCAAGGACGAGCCCGACCCGGCCCGGGTCGTCGAGCTCGAGGCGCGCAGCGACGAGGCCAACGCGGCCGTCGTACGACGCCGGGCGGTCCACGTGCTCCTCGGACCCGGCTACCAGGCCGGTGGGGTGGACCCGTTCACGTGCGAGAAGGCGCTGCAGGTCGTCGCCACCAACCGCAACTTCAACGTGGTCACGACGCTGGCCGACAAGTGGTGCTCGTGAGCGCGCCGATGCGCTGTGACACCATGGAGCCGTGACGACCGCGAGCCCGGAGAAGGTCGATCCGGGAGTCCAGCAGGACCTCACCCCGGACGCGATCATGCTCACCGACACCCCCTGGGTGACGGTGGTGTGGAACGACCCCGTGAACCTGATGTCCTACGTCACCTTCGTCTTCCAGAAGCACTTCGGCTACGGCAAGAAGAAGGCCGAGAAGCTGATGATGGAGGTCCACGAGGACGGGCGGTCGGTCGTCAGCAGCGGGACGCGCGAGGAGATGGAGCGCGACGTCCAGGCGATGCACGAGTACGGCCTGTGGGCGACGCTGTCGAAGGCCGAATGAGCTGACGTGACCTCTGGATTCGTCCGGCACCGCCGGAGCAAGCGCGCCATCGCGACCTTCTCGGTCTTCGAGGCCGACCTGCTGCGCTCGCTGGCCGCCCAGCTCGTGGAGCTGCTGCACAACGAGTCGGCCGTGGCCGCCACCGAGCGCGACCCGCTCGAGGCGCTGCTCGACTTCTCCGGCCCGACGACCGAGCCCGAGGACCCGGTGCTGCGCCGGCTGTTCCCCAACGCCTACCGCGGCGACGACGAGGCGGCCGGTGAGTTCCGGCGCTACACCGAGGGTGCGCTGCGCGACGGCAAGGCCCGGGCCGCCGCCTCGGTCATCGACGTCCTCGAGGAGGCCGGCCTGCCGCCGGAGCCGACCGATGAGGACATCACCATCGACGTCGAGCTCGACCCGGAGACCGCCCTGGTCTGGATGCGTTCGCTGACCGACCTGCGGCTGGCCCTCGGCACCCGCCTCGAGGTCGAGGAGGGCGACGAGGACTACTGGTACTCGCTGCCCGACGAGGACCCCCGCGCCCAGGCCCACCACATCTACGAGTGGCTCGGCTTCCTGCAGGAGACGCTGGTCGCCGCGGTGCGCTGAGCTCGGCGGCACTGGACGCCCGGAGCGTCGGTACCGGATCGCGACGTAGGCTTGGCCGCGTGACCGCGATCGACGAGCGTCCGCAGCCGCCCGCCCCTCTCAAGGTCACCATGTCCGGTGACACCCAGGGATTCTGGGAACGGTTCGCGCTCGGCCTGTTCATCGCCGTCCCGTTCGTCGCCTTCGCGGCCGCCGTTCCCGTCGCCTGGGGCGGCTGGCTCGGCTGGAGCGACGTCGCGATCACCTTCGTGATGTATGGCCTGACCCTGCACGGGATCACGGTCGGCTTCCACCGGCTGTTCACGCACAAGTCGTTCAAGCCCAACCGGGTCGTCAAGATCACCCTCGCGATCCTCGGCTCGATGGCGGTCGAGGGTCCGGTGATCCGCTGGGTCGCCGACCACCGCAAGCACCACAAGTATTCCGACAAGGACGGCGACCCGCACTCCCCGTGGCGCTACGGCAACAGCCTGGGCGGACTGACCAAGGGCTTCGTGTGGGCGCACGTCGGCTGGCTCTTCGACCCCGAGCAGACGCCGATCGAGAAGTACGCCCCCGACCTCGCCAAGGACCGCGACCTGGTCCGGATCTCGCGGTTGTTCTGGCTGTGGGTGCTGACCTCGATCTTCCTCCCGCCGGTGCTGGGGGCGCTCCTCACCTGGTCCTGGCAGGGCGCGCTGACGGCGTTCTTCTGGGGCACCGTGGTCCGGATCGGCCTGATCCACCACGTCACCTGGTCGATCAACTCGATCTGCCACACGCTCGGCGAGCGGCCCTTCGCCTCCCGCGACTTCTCCGGCAACGTGTGGTGGCTCGCCATCCCGTCCGGCGGCGAGTCGTGGCACAACCTCCACCACGCCGACCCCACCTCCGCCCGCCACGGCGTGAAGCGCTTCCAGTTCGACACCTCCGCGCGCGTGATCTGGGTCCTGGAGAAGCTGGGCTGGGTCCGTAACGTGCGCTGGCCGACCCCGGAGCGGATCCGGGCCAAGTCGGTCTCCCCGGCCGGCTGAGCCCGGAGCCCGCCGGCGCGGCCCCGTCCCGAGCCTCGGCCCGATTCCGGGCGGGCCCGCGCGAAGCCATACCCTTGAGCGCGTGTTGCGGATCGAGCAGGCGACGTACGACGCCATCGTGGAGCACGCCAAGCGGGACCACCCCGTGGAGGCGTGCGGGATGGTCGCGGGCCCGGTCGGCAGCGACCGGCCCACGCGTCTGATCGAGATGGTCAACGCCGCCGGCAGCCCGACCTTCTACGAGTACGACTCGACGGACCTGCTCCACCTCTACCGGGAGATGGACGACCGCGACGAGGAGCCGGTGGTCATCTACCACTCGCACTCCGCGACCGAGGCGTACCCGAGCGTGACCGACATCAACCTGGCCAGCGAGCCCGGCGCGCACTACGTGCTGGTGAGCACGCGGGAGCACGGGAATAACCCCGGCCCCGTGGAGTTCAGGTCCTACAGAATCGTCGACGGCGTCGTGACCGAGGAAGAGGTCACCGTCGCCGCCAGTGACACCCCAGAGGAGAACAGCTGACATGGCCATCGAGGTCCGGATCCCGACCATCCTGCGCACCTACACCGGTGGCGAGAAGGCGGTCAACGCCGACGGCGCCACGCTGAGCGCGCTGATCGACTCCCTCGAGGCCAACCACCCCGGCATCAAGGACCGCCTCATCGAGGGTGCCGACCTGCGCCGGTTCGTGAACATCTACATCAACGACGAGGATGTCCGGTTCATCGGCAGCCTCGAGGCCGCGCTCTCCGACGGCGACCAGGTCGTCATCCTGCCGGCGGTCGCCGGCGGCGCTCGCTGAGCGCGCCGTAGCGATGGTGCGCTACGACAGTCTGCTGGCCTCCGTCGGCAACACGCCGTTGGTGGGGCTGCCGCGACTGTCGGCGCCGTTCAACACCCCCGGTGCACCCGACGGTCAGCAGGTGCGGCTCTGGGCCAAGCTCGAGGACCGCAACCCGACCGGCTCGATCAAGGACCGCCCGGCCCTGAAGATGATCGAGGAGGCCGAGAAGGACGGGACCCTGCGTCCCGGCTGCACGATCCTCGAGCCGACGTCCGGCAACACCGGCATCTCGATCGCGATGGCAGCCAAGCTCAAGGGCTACCGCACCGTGTTCGTGATGCCGGAGAACACCTCCGAGGAGCGACGCCAGCTGCTGCGGATGTGGGGCGCCGAGATCGTCTCCTCACCCGCGGCCGGCGGCTCCAACGAGGCCGTGCGGGTGGCGAAGCAGATCGCGGCCGAGCACCCCGACTGGGTGATGCTCTACCAGTACGGCAACATCGCGAACGCCCTCGCCCACGAGGAGGGCACCGGCCCGGAGCTGCTCGCCGACCTGCCGTCGATCACCCACTTCGTCGCGGGGCTCGGCACCACCGGCACGCTGATGGGCGTCTCCCGGTTCTTCCGCCGCGCCCGGCCGGAGGTGAAGATCGTCGCCGCGGAGCCGCGCTACGGCGAGCTCGTCTACGGCCTGCGCAACCTCGACGAGGGCTTCGTCCCCGAGCTGTACGACGCCGAGCTGATCGACAGCCGCTTCTCGGTCGGCCCGCGCGACGCCGTACGCCGGGTGCGGGAGCTGCTCGAGCTCGAGGGCATCTTCGCCGGCATCTCGACCGGCGCGATCCTGCACGCCGCGCTCGGCCAGGCCGCCAAGGCGGTCAAGGCGGGGGAGTCGGCCGACATCGCCTTCGTGGTGGCCGACGGCGGGTGGAAATACCTCTCCACCGGCGCCTACGAGGGCACCGTCGACGAGGCCGAGGACAGGCTCGAGGGCCAGCTCTGGGCCTGACCCCACGCGGGCGCCGGGCATGATGGCCCGGTGAGGATCCTCCTGGGCGTGTTGCTGGCCCTGTCCACCTGGCTGGTCGCGCCCGTCGGCGAGGCGCACGCCGACGACGCCACCGCGGCGCGCGTCGAGCAGCAGGCCAAGCCCCGCACCATCCGCTACTCCGTGCGCGTGCGCGGCTCGGTCAGCCGCCGGACCGTGCGTGAGTTCCGGGTCCTTGCTCAAGAGACCTACGACGACCCGCGCGGCTGGTCCGGCAAGGGCCCGGGCCTGCGCTTCGAGCAGGTGAAGCGGGGTGGCGCCTTCACCCTGTGGCTGTCGCGGGCACGCCTGGTGCCGTCGTTCTCGAGCGCGTGCAGCGCCCAGTGGTCGTGCCGGGTCGGGCGCAACGTCATCATCAACCTCGACCGCTGGCGCGGTGCCTCACCGGCGTGGCGCAAGGCCAAGCTGCCGCTGCGCGACTACCGGCACCTGGTGGTCAACCACGAGACCGGCCACTGGCTCGGCTACGGGCACGCGTCGTGCTCGCGGCGCGGAGCCCTCGCCCCCGTGATGATGCAGCAGTCGAAGGGCACCGGCGGGTGCCGCTTCAACCCCTGGCCGACGCCGGCCGAGCTGCGCCGGCACTGAGCCGGGGGCCGAACCCGGGGCTCACTTCCAGGCGAGGTCCTGGCCGAGGTCCCACAGGCTGTCGGGGACCGGCCCGACGCCGAGGATGTCGAGGCTGACGTTGGCGACCTCGCCGTTGCGGATCGGCTGCGGGGAGGCGCCGAACGAGGGGCGGGTGCGGCCGGGGTTGGCGCGGTCCGGGTTCAGCGCGTAGAGGTCGGTGTGGGGGACGCCCGCGCCCCAGAAGGCGAACGCGACCCGGTAGTCCTCGCGGCTGGTCTTGATCGCGTGGTTCTTCGTGCCGGGGATGCCGCCGTGGTCGGAGGTGAGCACGATGACCGTGTTGTTGCGCAGCGACGGCGTCGACTCCACCTGCGTCATGATCGAGCCGACCAGCTTGTCGACCTGGCCGACCGCACGCAGGTAGCGGGCCGACATCCAGCCGGCGTCGTGCCCGACCTGGTCCGGCTTGCCGAGGTGGACGAACGAGAAGGACGCCGGGTCGGTCGCGAGGTCGGTGCGCAGCGCCTTCACGACGGCGCCGTTCTTCTCGACCTCGATGACGTTCTTGTCGACGGCCTTGGGCCAGGAGTTCTCGAACAGCCAGAACTTCGACTTGGTGGCGTAGACGGCGGTGGTGCCGCCGGCCTCGTGGACCTGGGTGAACACCGAGTCGACCTCGTGGCCCGCCGCCTGCTGCACCGTCGTGGTCACGGTGTCGTCGTTCCAGGTCACACCGTGCCCACCCTTGCCGGCCCGGATCCGGCGTCCGGTCACCATGCTGGTGTGGTTGGGCAGCGTGACCGTCATCTCGAGCTGGGTGCGGGCGTTGACCGTGCCCGCACCCTCGTCCTTGATCAGGCGGTGCAGGTTCGGCGTGCCGGTGCGGCCGAGCTTGGTCAGCGCCCGCGGGTTCAGCCCGTCGACGGAGATCGCGATCACGTGCTTGCCGTTGACCGTCTCGCGTGCCGGGCCGGGACGCTCGGCCGTGGCGGTACCGGGGGCGGCGAGGAAGGCGGCCGCGAGCGCGGCGGCGAGGACGACGGCAGGACGGCGCAGGTGGCTCACCCGGGGGAGCCTACGTCGCGACCGGCGGACGACGTGATCTCGGTCCCGGAATGCCGACTGCGGGCACCCCGACGCCGTAGTCTGACCGGGTGCGGCAGGTGAACCATCCCGATGGCGGTGTCGGCGTCGACCTCGATGCGCCGATCGGGATCTTCGACTCGGGCTTCGGCGGCCTCACCGTCGCCCGGTCCGTGATCGACCAGCTGCCGCACGAGTCGATCACCTACGTCGGCGACACCGCCCGCCAGCCCTACGGCCCCAAGCCGATCGGCGAGGTGCGCGAGTACGCCCTCGAGTGCCTCGACCACCTCGTCGACCAGGGCGTGAAGGCCCTCGTCATCGCCTGCAACTCCGCCTCGGCCGCGATGCTCCGCGACGCCCGCGAGCGCTACGACGTCCCGGTGGTCGAGGTGATCTACCCGGCCACCCGGCGCGCGGTCGCCGCGACCCGCAACGGCCGGATCGGCGTCATCTCCACGCGCGCCACCGCCGAGTCGATGGCCTACGACGACGCGTTCGCCGCGGCCCCCCAGATCACCCTCACCACGCGGGCCTGCCCGCGCTTCGTCGACTTCGTGGAGGCGGGGGTGACCGGTGGCGACGAGCTCATCGCCGTCGCCCACGACTACCTCGACCCGCTGACCGAGCTCGGCATCGACACCCTGATCCTCGGCTGCACCCACTACCCGCTGCTGACCGGCGTCATCTCCTACGTGATGGGCGACGACGTCACGCTGGTCAGCAGTGCGGAGGAGTGCGCCAAGGACGTCTACCGGATGCTGGCCGACTCCGGCCTCATGCGCCCGGCCGGCGAGCCGTCGTACACGTTCACCACGACCGGCTCCCCGGCGGAGTTCGAGACGATCGGGCGACGGTTCCTCGGACCCGAGCTCGTCGCAGCAGGCCAGTTCGCAGGGGGTGTGCATTGATGGTTGACGAGAGCGGTGCCGACGTAGCGCCGGCGACGACGGCGCTGCGCGTGCCGCCGACGCCCAACACCGTCAAGGTGACGGTCGTCGGCTGCTCCGGCTCCTACCCGGGCCCCGACTCGCCCGCGAGCTGCTACCTCGTCCAGGCGACCGACTCGCTGCGCACCTGGAGCCTGGTGCTCGACATGGGCAACGGCGCGCTCGGCGCCCTGCAGCGCTACGTCGACCCGCTGCAGGTCGACGCCGTGTTCATCAGCCACCTGCACGCGGACCACTGCGTCGACATGACCAGCTACTACGTGCTGCGCAAGTACCACCCCACCGGCACCCAGCCGAAGATCCCGGTCTGGGGCCCCAAGGGCACCGCCAAGCGGCTCGCCAAGGCCTACGACCTGCCCCGCAAGCCCGGCATGCGGGAGGAGTTCTCCTTCCGGGTCTACCGCGACCCGATCGAGATCGGCCCGTTCCGCGTCGAGCCCTACGAGGTCGACCACCCGGTGCCGGCGTACGGTCTGCGGGTCTCGGCGTTCGGGAAGGTGCTCGCCTACAGCGGTGACACCGGACCCACCGGGACCCTGATGGACATCGCCGCCGACGCCGACCTGTTCTTGTGCGAGGCGTCCTTCCGCTCCTGCGACGACAACCCGCCCAACCTCCACCTCACCGGCACCGAGGCCGGCGACGTCGCCACCAAGGCCGGCGCCAAGCGGCTCGTGGTCACCCACGTCCCGCCGTGGCACGACGCCGCGACGATGCTCGCCGAGGCCGAGGCGGCGTACGACGGGCCGACGGAGCTGGCTGTCCAGGGCACGGTCTACGAGCTGTAGCCGTCCGGACGTCCAGGAGGTTCGCAGCACCCCCGGTCGTCGAGGAGGTTGCGCAGCAACCGTCTCGAGACGTCTGGCCGCGCTTCCGGGAAGGTGCCGGTCGACTCGCAGGCTCACCTGCGGGCGGCCTGGCGTCGTGACGCGCCACGACCTCGCTTGCTTCGCTGCGCAAGCTCACCTGCGGGCGGCCTGGACGCTCCTATGGTTGGTCAAGCGGTCCGGGGTGGGTTTTCGAGGAGTCGGTAGAGGTCGCGGGCGATGTAGCGCTTGAGGCAGCGGCGGGCTTCGCGGGTGGTCTTGCCTTGGCTGGTGCGTCGTTCGATGTAGCCGCGTGTGCGGTCGTCGTAGCGGGCCCGTGAGAGGGCGATGGTGTGCAGGGCGCGGTTGAGCTGGCGGTCTCCGTAGCGGTTGAGTCGCCATCGGGTGGTGGTTTGCCCGCTGTTGGCGGGGATGGGGGCGACACCGGCGAGCATCGCGAACGCTGCTTCTGAGTGGACCCGGCCGGGGTGGGACCAGGCGCACAGCACGATGGCGGCGGTGATGGGCCCGACGCCGGGTTGGGCGAGCAGGTCGGGGCGCCAGTCCCGCACGATCTGTGCGATTGCCTTCTCGTGGACCTCGGCTTCGTCGGTGAGGTCCTTGATCCGGCGGGCCAGTGACCGCAGCGCGGTCACGGTGATGGTGGTCTCGATGTCCCACGACGCCTGGACCCGCAGGCTGGCGGCGATCCGGACCAGGCCCATGCCGTTGGCGCCCCGGAAGCGTGCGCGGAGGGGTTCGGGGGTGATCATGATCAGGCTGAACAGCTGACGGCGGGCATCCGCGGCGGCTTGGACCGCGGAACGGCGTACTGCGACCAACACCGCCAGGGCTTGGCGGTCGTGACCGGCGCGGGGAGTGCCGAGCCGGGGGCGGGCGAGTGCTTCGCGTGCGGCTCGGACCGCGTCGAGGGGGTCGGACTTCGCGCCGTTGCGGCGCTTGGCGCGTACCGGTCGGTCGAGCTCGATGACGACCTCTTCGAGCGTGCTCAGGTGGCGAGTCAGGCCGGCGCCGTGGCTGCCGGTGCCCTCGATGGCCCACATTCGTAGCACCGCGTGGGCATCGGCGAACTCGACCAGCTCGGCGTAGCCCTCGGCGGTCGCCTCGACCGTGATCTGCTCGAGGACCGCGCCGGTGCGGGCATCGACCACGGCCGCGGCGTGGGTCGCCACGTGGGTGTCGACCCCGATCACCACATCGATGGCCTCGCGTAGATCGGTGAGGTCAGTCAGACTGGACATCTGCATCTCTCCTTGCCGGAAGTGGATGTGGAATCCGGTCCGGGATGGAGACTCGGCAGGACTGTGATGAGACACGACAGGCGCCGTTCACGCCGGTCGGTCAAGCTCCTGATCAGGCCAGTCGCTCCAACCCGGGCCGGGGCCGGCAACCACGAGCGGACAAGTCCACTTCAAGGCACGAAGCCAGTCTCGAGATGAGTCACACCCGCGGTCACCGCCCCACAGCCCATCACTGATCAGGCTGCAAAGGAATCCTCACAGTCTCGAGACGCGTCACGACCTCGCTTGCTTCGCGGCGCGAGCTCGCCTCCTCGACCTTCGGCCGCTGACCGCGGGTTCGCAAGCTCACCCGCGGGCGGCCTCAGTCCTGGGCGAGCTCGGCCAGCAGCTCGATGCCGCGGGTGAGACCGCCGGCGAGGTCCCCGGCCGAGAACCGGGCCGTCATCGCGGCGGCGGCCTGCTGGGCCTCGTCGTCGGTGATCCGCTCCCGGACGTGGCCACCGGTGACGATCTCGACGACCCGACGGTCCGGGTCGACCATGATCAAGATGCTGCGCGCCGGCAGCACGAGGGTGTTGTGCAGGCTGGTCGCGAAGTCGCGCGGCTCACCGCTCGCGGCGCCGACGAAGACCGAGATCTCGGCTCGAGACACCTGCTCCGCGTTGCGGATCGTGACGTCGAGGGCGGCACGCTCGGCCGCGGTCAGGGCGTTGGTCCTCATGTCCGCGGACTACCAGCTGCCGCCGGCGCCGCCGGCCTTGGAGTCGTCGGAGTCGGGAGCCGCGAGCTCACCGGCCGCCTTGCGCGGGCCGCCGAGCCACTGGTTCTCCGGCTCGAGGGCGTCGGGGCTGAGGTCCTCGCCGCGGGCCAGCGCCGGGGCGACGAAGAGCAGCGTGATGACGACGAAGACGAGCAGCGGGATGCCACCGAGGTAAAGGAAGGCGTGCAGCACGTCGACGTCGGGCTCGACCTCCCAGCTGGCCGACCCACTACCCGGGCGCGGCTCGGGGGTGTCCGCAGACGCGGAACCCGCTCCGGCGACGACGAGCAGGGCGCTCACCCCGAGCAGGGAGAACACGGCGAGCAGGCGGCGTACGGCAGTGCTGGTCACGAGGCGCATGCTATCGGCTCCGGTTCCCGAGTGGGGTAGCGGTGTCCGCGCCGAGCCTCAGGCGGCTTTGGGACACTGGGCGGATGCCAGTCCTCCCCCTGCTGATCGCCGCCCCGACCAGCCCGTGCGCCGACGGCGAGACGGTCTGCGACCTGACCTGGGACGTGACCGGGAACCGCACGCTCGCGGCCCTGTCCGACGTGGTCATCGGCAAGCCGCTGGCGATCATCGGCCTGGTCCTGCTGGGCCTGGTGATCCGGTGGCTGCTGCAACGGGTGGTCGACCGGGTCGCCCGGCGCGCGGAGCGAGGTGTGCTCCCCGAACGGGTCGAGAGCGCGGTGACCGCTCGCCGCAAGCAGCGGGCCGCGACGATGGCGGGCGTCCTCAAGAGCTTCATCACGTTCGTCGTCGTGGCGATCATCGGCACGATGGTGCTCAGCGAGGTCGGCGTCGACATCGCCCCGATCATCGCCAGCGCCGGGATCATCGGCATCGCGCTCGGCTTCGGCGCCCAGTCCCTGGTCAGGGACTTCCTCGCCGGGATCTTCATCTTCATCGAGGACCAGTACGGCGTCGGCGACGTCGTCGACGTCGGCGACGCCAACGGCACGGTCGAGGCGGTCACGCTGCGGATGACCCGGCTGCGCGACCTTGAGGGCACGGTCTGGTACGTCCCCAACGGGGAGATCCTGCGGGTCGGCAACAAGAGCCAGAACTGGTCGCGCGCCGTCGTCGACGTCCGGGTCGGGTACGACGAGGACCTGGCCCGCGTGCAGCGGATCCTGCGCGACGTCGCCCACGACCTGTGGGAGGACGACGAGTTCAGCCACGTCGTCATCGAGGAGCCGGAGGTGACCGGCGTGGAGCTGATGGAGCCCGACTCGGTGACCATCCGGGTGCTGGTGAAGACAGCGCCGCTCGAGCAGTGGGGAGTCGCACGGGCGCTGCGACAGCGGATCAAGGCGCGCTTCGACCACGAGGGCATCGAGATCCCCTACGCCCAGCGCGTGGTGTGGCACCGCGAGGACCGGCGCGCGCAGCAGGACCGGACCTCTCCGGCCGGCGCCTCCGCCGACGAGGGATGATGACGACGTGACCACCGGGAGCGACGAGACCAGCTTCTACGACGAAATCGGCGGGTTCGAGACCTTCCGCAAGATCGTCGCGACCTTCTACCAGGGCGTCGCCGCCGACGAGGTGCTGCGCCCGATGTACCCCGAGGCGGACCTCGGGCCGGCCGAGGAGCGCTTCCTGCTCTTCCTCGTCCAGTACTGGGGCGGGCCGACGACGTACTCCGAGAACCGCGGCCACCCGCGGCTGCGGATGCGGCACGCGCCGTTCGCCGTCGACACCGAGGCGCGGGACCGCTGGCTGGGCCACTTCCGGGCCGGGCTCGACAGCGTGGACCTGACGCCGGAGCAGGACGCGCGGTTCTGGGAGTACGTCACCCACGCGGCCACGTTCATGGTGAACACCCCCGGCTGAAAAATTTCCCGACGCATGTAACACCCGCCGGCGGTGGCGACATGTTCCGGTTGAGAGCACTCTCGCCCGTCCCCCGCACAGCAGAGCAGGCCATGACCCACGAACGCGCCACCGAGCGGCTCCGCGTCGACGTACCGACGCTCGAGCCCGACCCGGCGTTCCTCGGCATGCTCACCCACCTGAGCGCGACGTCGCAGGCGACTCTCCCCCGATCGACTCGGTCGGCCGGTTTCCGCGTGGCGCTCGCAACCGGCTCCGTAGCCGTCGTCGCGACCGCCACCTGGGCAGCGGGCGTTCCCACCAACGGGGGTGTCCCACACACTCCCGCTGACAGCCCGACCCGGATCGGACCGTCCGGCACACCGAGTCCCGGAGACGTCGGAACCCCACACTCCGACGTAACCACCACGCCCGGCAGCCCCCTGTCCCCGGGGCTGCCGGGCAACTCCACGTCCCCCTCGTCCGAGCACGCCTCCGACCCGGACCGCGCCGTCGGGGGGAAGGGCCGCGGCCAGGGCAAGGGCCACGCCAAGGGCAAGGGCAAGGCGAACGGCAAGGGCAAGGCGTCCCCGGGCAAGGCCAAAGGGCACCAGAAGGACAAGGCCCAGGGCAAGGCCACCGGCCACGACCGGCAGCCCCGGGAGGACGCACCACCGGCCGACCCGCTGGGAGACCTCCTCGACGGCATCTTGAAGAACCCGGCCGGCGGGGCCGAGAACGGCAACCGGTACGACGACCAGCAACGTCCGGCGCACTGACCGCGAGGAAATGTCCCGCTTCAGGCTCGCAGACGGGACAATGGGACGCGTGGTCCGGGGCAAGGTCCGGAGCACGCCAGAACAACAGGGGTGGGGACACGTCCGGTGCGGGCCGACGACGAGCTCGTCACTGCAGCGAAGCGCGGTGACGCCGCAGCGTGGCGCGAGCTCTATCGCGACCACGCGGGTCGGCTTTTGCTGTGGCTCGAGGCCCGCTCCTCCCCCGGCGGCGAGGCAGCCGACGACATCGCTGCCGCCACCTGGCTGGTCGCGGCGGAACGGATCGCCGACTTCCACGGCAACGGCTCGGACTTCGGCGGCTGGCTGTTCGGCATCGCCCGCAAGCACGCGGCCAACGCGGGTCGCCGTACCGCCACCCGGGTGAAGGGCTTCGACACCTTGGCCGCGGACGCCGAGCGGACCGCCGCGAGCCCGGAGACCGGGATCCTCGCCGACGAGTGGGTGCGCCGGGCGCTGGACGCGCTGCCGCCCCGAGAGCGCGACGTGATCGCCTGCACCGAGGTGCTCGACCTGGACGTGGCCTCGACCGCCGCCGCGCTCGGCATGACGGCGGTGGCCGTCCGTGTCGCCCGGCACCGCGGGCTCAAGCGGCTGCGCAGCCACCTGTCCGCAGGCTAGAACAGGTTCTACTCTTCTCCCATGACGCTGCTCGTGTCCGACGACCACCGGGTCCGCACCCTGACGCTCGACCGCCCCGAGGCGCTCAACGCCTTCAACGAGGAGCTGTACGACGCCACGGCCGACGCACTCCTCGCCGCAGCCGAGGACCCCACCGTGGCGGTGGTGCTGCTGACCGGGGCCGGCCGAGCGTTCAGCGCCGGCACCGACCTGCTCGAGATGCACCAGCTCGCCACGAACCCGGACTTCCCGCGCGGCAAGCACGGGTTCATCGGCCTGGTCGACGCGCTGGTCGACTTCCCCAAGCCGCTCGTCGTCGCGGTCAACGGGCTCGGGCTCGGCATCGGCGCCACCATCCTCGGGTTCGCGGACCTGGGCTTCATGGCCGAGGACGCCCGGCTCAAGTGCCCCTTCACGGCGCTCGGCGTCGCGCCGGAGGCCGCGTCGTCGTACCTCTTCCCGGCGCTGGTGGGCCGCCAGCACGCCGCCTGGGCGCTGCTGTCCTCGGAGTGGATCAGCGCCGCAGAGGCGCGCGAGATGGGCCTGGTCAGGCAGGTCTGCGCCCCCGACCAGCTGCTCGCCACCGCACGCCGGCACGCCGAGGTCCTCGCCGCGAAGCCGATCTCGTCACTGGTCGCCGTCAAGCGCACCATGACCGAGCCGCACCGCGAGGCGATCCGCGCCGCCCGGGACCGGGAGAACGCCGCCTTCGCCGAGCTGATGGGCGGCCCGGCCAACCTGGAGGCGCTGGCCGCCTTCGCCGAGGGCCGGCAGCCCGACTTCACCCAGCTGCCGTGACCATGTCGCCGAGCGCGTCGACGAGCGCCTCACGGAAGCCGTCGACGGGCGTCACCGACCGTTGCGTCTCGGTGTCGAAGAAGACGAGCACCACCTTCGACCGGGCCAGCACCGCACCCTCTGCCGAGCGGTCGGTGCCGTCGGTGATCTCAGACTCGACGGTCAGCGACTTCGTCCCGATCTGGGAGACCACCGTCCAGCAGTCGTAGGACTGGGGCCGCAGCACGATCGGGGCGACGTACTCGACGTCGGCCTGGGCGATCACGCTCGCCATCCGCGGGAAGCCCTTGAGCGCGTGCCGTAGCCGGCCGAGCGAGGCGATCCGGGACTCCTGGAAGAACTCGAAGTACTTCACGTTGTTGACGTGGCGGTAGATGTCGAGGTCGGAGAAGCGCACCTGCACGGGATAGTGCGCGGCGCGGTCGCGGGGCACGTCGACGAGGACCGGGCGCGAGCGGACGTCGCCGAGCTCCGCGTACGGCGCCAGCGCGTTGCGCTCCTGGTCCTCGAGGCGACGCGGCTCGCCGGTCGCGACCACGAACGGGGCCAGCACGGTCCGGGCGCGCAGGTAGACGGTGCGAGTCCCGTCGGGCTGCTCCTCGAAGACCTCGTGGTCGAGCGTGAAGCTCGCCGTGCGGATCTCGCTGACCCACGACTCGATCGAGACCGCCTGGAACCGGAAGCGCAGCGGGGCGCGGAAGGTGACCTCGTGCCGACGCACGACGTAGGCGTCGTTGTGATGGTGCTCGACGCCCGCGGCGGTCCGGCAGGCGTGCAGCAGTGCGCCGCGCGCCTCTTGGAGGTAGTCGACGTACTTCACGTTGTTGACGTGGTTCAGCTGGTCGATGTCACCCCAGCGCAGGGGGCAGTCGTAGCGGTGCCGCACCCCGACATGCTTCCAGACCCCGCCGAGGGGCGGCGCGAGGCTCCGCACGCCGGGACGGCACTGTGGCGTCCGCCACCACCAGAACAGGTTGCAGTCCGCGGCGACTACGCTGGGCTGGTTCTGCCTCTCACCTGCACCGAGGAGTCTTCATGCCCGAGGCCGTGATCGTTTCCGCCGCCCGTACGCCCATCGGGCGTGCCAACAAGGGCTCGCTCAAGGACTTCCGTCCCGACGACCTGACCGCGTTCATCGCCCAGGCGGCGCTCGACAAGATCCCCGCACTGGACCCGAAGGACGTCGACGACTTCTACCTCGGCGTGGGCCTGCCCGGCGGCGAGGCCGGCAACAACATGGCCCGCGTGGTCACCACGCTGATGGGCACCGAGATCCCCGGCGCCACGACCACGCGCTACTGCGCGTCGTCGGTGCAGACGTCCCGGATGGCCTTCCACGCCATCAAGGCGGGCGAGGGTGACGTGTTCATCTCCGCCGGCGTCGAGACCGTGTCCCGCTTCCAGTTCGGCACCTCCGACCACATCCCCAACACCAAGAACCCGCTCTTCGCCGACGCGCAGCAGCGCACCGAGGAGTACGCCCAGGGCGGCAAGGTGTGGCACGACCCCCGCGAGGACGGTCTGCTCCCCGACATCTACATCGCGATGGGCCAGACGGCCGAGAACGTCGCGAGCATCCGCGGCCTCAAGCGCGAGGACCTCGACCACTTCGGCGTCCGCTCGCAGAACCTCGCCGAGAAGGCCATCGCCGACGGCTTCTGGGAGCGCGAGATCACCCCCGTGACCCTCGCCGACGGCACGGTCGTCAGCAAGGACGACGGCCCGCGCGCCGGCGTCACCTATGAGGCGCTCTCCGGCCTCCAGCCGGTGTTCCGCCCCGACGGCGTGGTCACCGCCGGCAACTGCTGCGCGCTCAACGACGGTGCCGCCGCGGTGGTCATCATGTCCGACACCAAGGCCGCCGAGCTGGGCCTGACCCCGCTCGCCCGGATCGTGGCCACCGGCGTCTCCGGGCTCTCCCCCGAGATCATGGGCATGGGCCCGGTCGAGGCGACCCGCAACGCCCTCAAGCACGCCGGCATGACCATCGACGACATCGACCTCGCCGAGATCAACGAGGCCTTCGCCGCCCAGGTCCTGCCGTCGGCCGAGGACCTCGGCATCCCGATCGAGAAGCTCAACGTCAACGGCGGCGCCATCGCCGTCGGTCACCCCTTCGGCATGACCGGCGCCCGCCTGCAGAACACGCTGATCAACTCCCTGCAGTGGCACGACAAGTCCACCGGTCTGATCACCATGTGCGTCGGTGGCGGCCAGGGCATGGCGATGATCCTGGAGCGCCTCAGCTGACCTGAGCGCTCACTGTCCCCGGCGGGCCGTACCTTCGTGCCATGAGCATCGAGGTACGGCCCGCCGTCGTCTTCGAGGACGTGGCGGCCCTGGTCGGGCCCAAGCGGCCCGAGTCCACCGTGTGCTGGTGCCTGAGCTATCGGATCCCCTCACGGCTCAACAACGAGCTGCGCGGGCAGGAGCGCGGGGCCTACGTCGCCCGGTTGCTCGAGGACGGGCCGCTCGGGGTGCTCGCCTACGACGGCGAGGAGCCCGTCGGCTGGGCGGCCGTCGCGCCACGTTCGGCCACGACCTTCGCCCGCAACCGCAAGATCCCCCACGTCGACGACCTGCCCGTCTGGTCGCTGTGGTGCATCCGGGTCCGCCCCGGGCACCGCGGCCAGGGCATCTCCCACGCCCTCATCGAGGGAGCGGTGGCCTTCGCGCGCGAGCGCGGCGCCCCCGCGCTCGAGGCCTATCCCCTCGACAACGGCGGCGTGAAGGTGGACCAGACCATGGCCTACCCCGGGCTGCGCGCCAACTTCGAGGCAGCAGGGTTCCACCACGCCGCCGACACGACATCGGTGTTGAGCGGACACCCGCGGATCCTGATGCGACGGGACCTAGACTGACGCAGTGAGCGACGCGGTGACCGAGAAGAGTGCTGCGGCCGTGGCGACCGGCCGCGAGCCGCGCTGGCTCGACCCGGAACAGCAGCGCACCTGGCGCTCCTTCCTGCTCGGCACGACGCTCCTGCTCGACCGCATCGACGAGGACCTGCGCCGTGAGCACGGCCTGTCCGCGGTCGAGTACGAGATCCTGGTCCGCCTCTCCGAGGCCGGCGGCACGCTGCGGATGGCCCAGCTCGCCGCGGCACTGGCCCACAGCCGCAGCCGGGTCACCCACACCGTCAAGCGGATGGAGAACGCCGGCCTCGTCGTACGGGAGGAGTCGCCCGAGGACGGCCGCGGCGTCGACTGCCGGCTCACCGACGCCGGTCAGGACACGCTGCGCAGGGCCGCCCCCGACCATGTCGAGACGGTGCGTCAGTCGCTGGTCGACCTGGTCGACCACGCGGACCTGATGGCACTGGGCCGCGTGATGGACGCGGTCTGCGACCAGCTCATCTGCGCACACCCCGAGCGCGAGTTCCGGCGGTAGGACCCGTCAGGGGCCGGAACGACCGGAGCGCAGGAGCCGAGCCTTCCGGCGAGCCGACCGGCTTGCCGCCACGCGCAGCCGCTCCCTACGGGACCCGACCGCGCGCGCGGCAGCGCGGCGCGAGGCACGAGCGACGGGCTCGCGCCCCCTCCCCTCACCCGTCGGACGTCGCGGGAAGCGACGGCGACGGAGCGCAGGGAGCGACGAAGGAGCGACCGGAGCGCAGGAGCCGAGCCTTCCGGCGAGCCGACCGGCTTGCCGCCACGCGCAGCCGATCCCTACGGGACCCGACCGCGCGCGGCAGCGCGGCGCGAGGCACGAGCGACGGGCTCGCGCCGTCCAGCTCAGTCTCGGGTGAGGCGGCGGTGCGTGACCCGGTGGGGACGCGCTGCGTCGACACCGAGGCGCTCGATCTTGTTCTCCTCGTAGGAGGCGAAGTTGCCCTCGAACCAGAACCACTCACCCTCGTTCTCCTCGGTGCCCTCCCAGGCGAGGATGTGGGTGGCGACCCGGTCGAGGAACCAGCGGTCGTGGGACGTCACGACGGCACAGCCCGGGAAGTCGAGCAGGGCGTCCTCGAGCGAGGACAGGGTCTCGACGTCGAGGTCGTTGGTGGGCTCGTCGAGGAGCAGCATGTTGCCGCCCTGCTTGAGGGTGAGCGCCAGGTTGAGGCGGTTGCGCTCACCACCGGAGAGCACGCCGGCCTTCTTCTGCTGGTCCGGGCCCTTGAAGCCGAAGGAGGCGACGTAGGCGCGGCTGTTCATCTCGAAGTTGGCGACCTTGATGAAGTCCAGACCGTCGGAGACGACCTCCCAGACGTTCTTGTTGGGGTCGATGCCGCCACGGCTCTGGTCGACGTAGGAGATCTTCACCGTCTGGCCGACGTTGAGCTTGCCGGAGTCGGGCTCCTCACCGCCGGTGATCATCCGGAACAGCGTGGTCTTGCCGACGCCGTTGGGGCCGACGACACCGACGATGCCGGCCCGGGGCAGCGTGAACGAGATGTCGTTCCACAAGATCCGTCCCTCGAAGCCCTTGGTGAGGTGCTCGGCCTCGAGGACCACGTCACCGAGTCGCGGACCCGGCGGGATGTTGATGTCGGCGGCGTCGATCTTGCGGGCCTTGTCGGCCTCGGCGGCCAGTTCCTCGTAGCGGGCCAGACGCGACTTCGACTTGGTCTGGCGGGCCTTGGCGTTGGAGCGGACCCACTCCAGCTCCTTCTCGAGCATCTTGGCGCGCTTGGCGTCCTTGGCGCCCTCGACCTTGAGGCGCTCCTTCTTGGTCTCGAGGTACGTCGAGTAGTTGCCCTCGTAGCCGTGGATCGAGCCACGGTCGACCTCGGCGATCCACTGCGCGACGTTGTCGAGGAAGTACCGGTCGTGGGTGACGGCCAAGACCGCGCCCGGGTAGCTCTTGAGGTGACCCTCGAGCCACTGGACCGACTCCGCGTCGAGGTGGTTGGTGGGCTCGTCGAGGAGCAGCAGGTCGGGCTGCTGGAGCAGCAGCTTGCACAGCGCGACGCGGCGACGCTCACCACCGGACAGGTTGTCGACGAGCGCGTCGGACGGCGGGCAGCGCAGCGCGTCCATGGCCTGCTCGAGGCGGCTGTCGAGGTCCCAGGCGTTCATGTTGTCGAGCTCGGTCTGCAGCTCACCGGTCTCGATCATGAGCGCGTCCTGGTCGGCGTCGGGGTCGCCCATCTCCATGTAGGCGTCCTCGAGCCGCTTCATCTTCGCCTTGGTTTCGGCGACGGCCTCCTCGACGTTCTCGAGCACCGTCTTCCCCTCGGTCAGCGGCGGCTCCTGCTGGAGCATGCCGACCGTCGCGTCGGGGTCGCGCACGATGTCGCCGTTGTTGGGCTGGTCGAGGCCGGCCATCAGCTTGAGCAGCGACGACTTGCCCATGCCGTTGGGGCCGACGACGCCGATCTTCGCGCCGTGCAGGAACGACAGCGTGACGTTGTCGAGGACCACCTTGTCGCCGTGGGCCTTGCGAACGTTGCGAAGGGAGAGGACGTATTCAGCCACGGCCCAAATCTACGCAGCAGCGACCTCACCGTCGCGCTCGGGGTCGCTGCCCGGGCCGGAGGCGGCCTTGAGGAAGGTCGCCGTCCCCCGCGTGAGGTCGTGACCGATGGTGACCGCCTCGATCTCGAGCGCCACGACCTCCACCCCGCTCTTGTTGACGTAGGTCCGGTGGTCGAGCCGGCCGTGCACGACCACGGGGTCGCCCTGACGCAGCGATGGCTGGCCGTTGCTGGCGAGGCGGCGCCACGCGCTGACGCCGTACCACTGCGTCTCGCTGTCGACCCAGGCCCCGCTCGTACGGTTGAAGTGGCGCGGGGTGCAGCCCAGCCGGAAGTGGAGGACGGGCACGCCCGCGACCTCCCGCAGCATCGGCGTCGTGCCGATCCAGCCCTGCACGGTGACCATCGTCTGGTTCATCGGACGTCCCTTCGTCGGTGCCGGCCGCGGGAGCGACCGGTCGACGAGGAGTCCACGCCATCGGTCCGACGCGAGGCCGTGGCGCCGCGGGAGGCTGTGGACACCGGCGGTGGAGAACTGCCGCTGTGGACAAGCGACGGCGCTTCGGGGGGGCTCTGTGGCACAAGCGACTGGGTCTCGCGACGCGTCGCGGCCTCGCTTGCTTCGCTGCGCGAGTCCGCCGACGCTCCTCGACCTTCGGCCGCTGACCGCGCCTTCGTTCCTCAGGCGCGGGCGGCCTCCACGCCTCGCCGGAAGGCGGCGTAGGACGCCAGCTCGGCGCCGATCGGGCCGACGACGTTGGTCTCGAGGACCTGGTGGACCACGCCGCGCAGGCGCTCGTCGGCCTGCTCGGCGCGCTGGCGGGCCAGCCCGCGGACCAGCATCCGACCGACGAGCGCGAGCAGCAGCCCGAGCACGAGACCACCGACTCCGAGCACCGCCGGGAGCGGGAGACCCGCGACCTCGGGGAGGTCGCCGGTCGTGCCCCGGACGGCGGCGACGCCCCACCAGGCGAGCCCGCCGACCGTGGCGAGCAGGAGCAGCCAGTGCAGCACCCGGACCAGGGTCACCCAGGCGGGCAGCCGGCGGCCGAGGTCGACGCCCTGCAGGCCCGTCTCGAGCTGGTCGCCGGTGGCGGCCAGGCGGGCGGTGACGGCGTCACGCACCTTCGGCGCCCAGGCGGGACCGATGCCGTCGGAGGCCTCGTCGGCCAACGCGCGGATGGTGGTGTCGACGGTGGCCCGGTCGAGCGGGGCGACCGTGGGCTCACCGCCCGGGGTCTCGTCGTCACCGCGGCCCAGCAGCGCGAACGGCGGCCAGGTGACCGCGCCGCGCGCCTGTTCGCCGACGGTGCGCTCGATGCCCTCGACGACCGCGGAGACACCGGCCGCGTCGGCGACCCGGTCCTCGGCCTCCTCGACCCGTCGGCCGGGGAGCTCGCGGGCGGGCGTCGTACCACCGGCCTGCTCGAGGCGGGCCGCGGCGGCCGTGATGTCGGCCTCGACACGCAAGGTGGTGCTGCGCTTGTCGTTGACGCGCCGCAGGATCTCGGCACGGAGCTCGGCCATGCCGATGCCCTCGCGCGCCGAGATCGGCAGCACCTGGACGTCGGGCAGGCCGTCCTCGGCGAGCAGCCGCTTCACGTCGTCGACCATCGCCTGGCGGCGCTCCACCGGCACGGTGTCGATGTGGTTGAGCGCGACCAGCATGACGTCCTGGTGGGTGCCCATCGGCTTGAAGTAGCGGTCGTGCACCGCGGCGTCGGCGTACTTCTGCGGGTCGAGGATCCAGACCATCAGGTCGGCGACGGCGATCAGCCGGTCGACCTCGAGGTGGTGGGCCACCTCGGTGGAGTCGTGGTCGGGCAGGTCGAGCAGGACGACGCCGTCGAGCTCGGACTCCGAAGGGGTGTCGAGCATCGAGTCGCGCATGGTCTGGTGGCGCGGCGGGACGCCGAGCCACTCGAGCAGCTCACCGGCGCCCTGGCTCCCCCAGACCACCGCGGTGGCCCACGAGGTCGTGGGGCGGCGGATGCCCACCGAGGACAGCTCGAGGCCGGTCAGGGCGTTGTAGGTCGAGGACTTGCCGGATCCGGTCGCGCCCGCGATGGCGACGACGGTGTGACGGGCCGAGAGGCGCAGTCGGCCGGTGGACTTCTCGACCGCCGCCGCGATGTCGTCGAGCAGGGCGTCGGCCACCCGGCCGCGGGCCGCCTCGACGGCGGCGCCGAGACCTTCGACGCGTGTCGCGATCGGTGTCCCGCGGGTCGCCAGGTCGCCCGGGATGCTGTCGGTTCCTTCGGTCAGCGGTGACGTCACAGGTGTCCACCCGTCCCCTTCTTCGCCGCGGCGAACCGCAGGTCGTCCACTCGTCGCGCGGCCTGCCGGAGCTGGTCGGGCGCGTCCGGCTTGAGCTCCCACTTCGCAGCGGGTGCGAGGTACCGGGCGCGCTCGCCGCTCATCAGCGTGGTGAGCCGGCGGACCAGGCTGCCGCGGGCCTGGTCGACCACGCGGGCGGTGCCGGCGTCGCCGAGCGTGCTCTCCAGCAGGGTCTGGCCCAGCCGGACCGACTCGGCCGCCGCGCCGTGCGCGTCGGGGCCGGCCAGCGCCACGACACCGAGGGTGGCCGCGAGGCCGCGCGCGCCCAGGGCGAGGAACCGCGCGCTGTGGCGCGCATCGCCTGCCTCGTGCTTGACCAGCTCCTGGAGCTCGTCGTGCCAGGCCCGGATCTCCTGCTCGGACTGCGAGCGCAGCCCTCGCCCGGCCCGGGCGAGGTCGTCGGTCGTGGACTTCAGCAGCGCCTCGCCGTAGGACCGCTCGCGCCAGGCGGCGGCGGCGGTCGCGGCCGCCCGCTCGGCGTGGTCGGCGACGAGGGCCTCGAGGGCCATCTCGATCGCGACACCGACGCGCTCGGCCTGCTGTGGCTTGCCCTTGATCGCGTTGACCAGGCGCTCCCGCACGAAACCGACCTTCGCCTCGAGGGTGCGGGTCAGCTCGCCGCTGCCGACGAACTCCTGCCAGCGGGCGAGCAGGTCGCCGCGCAGGAGCGTGCCGTCACCGCCCGCGGAGAGCAGCGCCGCCTGCGCCTCGTCGTAGACCCGGTCGGCGAGGGTGAGCAGCTCGGCCATGGCCTCGACCTGGAGGGAGACGGCGTCGGCGATCGGGAACGCCTTGCGGGTCACGGTGCGCACCGCACCGGCGACGGTCTGGCTGACGACGTCGCGCTTGGCCGCGGCGTCGGAGGCCAGCGCCGCGAGCCAGCCGTTGATCTCGGTGCCGTACGACGCCGGCAGCAGCCCGTCCTCGCTGACCTCGCCCTGCGGTACGGCGAACAGCGGGCTGTCCTTCAGCCCGCGGGCCGCCATCATCCGGGCGAGGTGGACCGAGACGGTCGCGACGTCGTCGGCCGGCGTCCGGCTGAGGACCAGGGCGACGGCGGTGTTGCGCTCCACGGCGTTCTTCAGGTGGTCCCACGGGACCTGGTCGGAGTAGCGCGCCGCGGAGGTGACGAACAGCCACAGGTCCGCGGCGGCGAGGAGCTGCGCGGCCAGCTCGCGGTTGCGCTCGTCGACGGAGTCGACGTCGGGGGCGTCGAGGATCGCGAGGCCCCGCGGCACGGCGGTGCTGGGCACCAGCTGGATCGCGAACTGGTCGTTGGTGGCCTGGCTGACCCGCGCCAGCTCCGGCAGCAGCCGGTCGGCACCGAACCAGCGTCCGTCGTCGGGGTGGTGGACCAGGACGGGCGATCGGGTGGTGGGCCGTAGCAGGCCGGGGGTGGTGACCCGGCTGCCGACGAGCGTGTTGACGAGGGTGGACTTGCCGGCACCGGTCGAGCCGCCCACCACGACGAGCAGCGGCGCGTCGATCTCGGTGAGCCGCGGGATGATGTAGTCCTCGAGCTGCTCGATGACGTGCTCGCGTCCGACGCGCAGCGCGTCGACGCCGGGCAGGTCGAGCGGCAGCGGCGCGTTGAGGAGGGATCCGTGCAGGCGGACCACCTCGGTGAGCATCCTGCTCCCGAGGAAGGTGTCGCTGAGATCGGCGCCGAGGGTCATCGCTGGGGTACCACCTGTCCGGGGAATGCGATCCTTGGTCGGGCCGTCTGGATCCGACCGAGGAAGTCCTGTCCGCGCACCTGCCAGTCGGCCGGCGCGGTGCCCCGCAACAGCCGGTGGTGCAAGAAGCCGAGCTCGATCGCGGCCTGCTGGTAGTCGCGCATGGCCTGCTCGGCCACGGCCCCGCCCGCCTGCCGGGCGTGGCGTCGGGCGTGGCGGCGGGCCCGCAGGTCGACCACCCACCCGATGTCGGTGGCCGGCAGCAGCCCGCGCTGGGCGGCGTCCGTGAGCGCCACCCGCAGCACGTGGGCCTCGGTCTCGCGGGCCCACCACGCCAGCGCGATCATGCCGACGAAGGCGGGCGCCATGATCACGACGTAGACGACCGCGAAGCCGCCGAAGCCGAACACGGTCGATCCGTTCCACGTGGCATGGGCGAGGACGGCGAGCAGGTAGCCGCCGACCGGGGCCAGCCAGCGCACCGCGGGGCGCCGCGACGCGACGGCGAGCCCGATGCCGATGCCGGTGAACGCGGTGAACAGCGGGTGCGCGAACGGGCTGAAGATGCACCGGACCACGAAGGTGCCGGTGACCGCCTCGAAACCGCCGGGCCCCATCCCGTCGGTGCCGTTCCAGGCGGAGGCCAGGTAGAGGATGTTCTCGGTGAAGGCGAAGCCGACGCCGACCATGCCGGCGTACACGATCCCGTCGAGGATGCCGTCGACCTCCGCGCGGCGCCACCACAGCAGCAGCACGAGGAAGAGACCCTTGCTGGCCTCCTCGGTCACGGGCGCGACGACCGCCAGCGAGGACGTGTCGCCGACGCCGACGAACAGTCCGCCGAGGCCCTGGACGACGATGGCGGCCATGGTCGCCACGAAGGCGCCCCAGGCGAGTCCGGCGGCGAGCAGCGCGCGGGGCTCGGGCTCGTAGCGATCGAGCCACAGGTACGCCGCCAGGACGGGCCCGACGGGCAGTGCCGCGAGGGCGGTCGCGAGCAGGGTGATGCCCGGGGCACCTGACAGCGCGAGCACCAGCAGGGTGAGCAGCGCGCCGAGCACCACCGCCACGGTCACGACGACCGTGAAGGCAAGGCTGTTGCGGCGGGCGGCGGACATGGGGGAACCCTATCCGGAGCGGCCGCTGCGCCCCCGATCGCGGTTGGGGTGAGCGAGCGTACATTGAGTGGTGTGAGTGCGGAGACCCCCAAGGACACCCCCCAGAACGCCCCCAAGACCGAGCAGCACGACCCGGCCGTCCCGGATGCCTACGCCGCCTTCATGCGGACCGGCTGGGACGACCGCGACGACGACGTCGCCCGGCACCCGGTCGCCGACCTGGCCGCCGTACGCCGTGCCCGCTTGGCCGAGGCCTTCCCTGGTGAGCGCCTGGTCCTCCCCGGCGGTGGCTACAAGGTGCGGGCCTACGACACCGACTACCGCTTCCGGGCCGACACCGCGCACGCCTACTACTCCGGCAACCACACCTCCGACGCCGTGCTGGTCGTCGAGCCCGACGGCACGTCGGTGCTCTACGCCCGGCCTCGCTCCGGCCGTGACACCGACGAGTTCTTCCGCGACCGGCAGTACGGCGCCCTGTGGGCCGGCAAGCGACCCTCGGCCGGCGAGCTGGAGGCCGCGCTCGGCGTCACCGTCAAGCACGTCGACCAGCTCGAGGCCGACCTGGCGAAGGGGGCGAAGACCCGCGTGCACCGCGGAGTCTCGGCGGCGGTCGACGGCCTGGTCGCCGGCGACGACGCCCGCGACGCCGAGCTGGCGCGGGTGGCCTCCGAGATGCGCCTGGTCAAGGACTCCTGGGAGGTCGCCGAGCTGCAGGCCGCCGTCGACGCCACCACGCTGGGCTTCGAGGACTGCGTGCGCGAGTGGGACCGCGTGGTCGAGCACGGCGAGCGGTGGCTCGAGGGCACCTTCTTCCGCCGCGCGCGCACGATGGGCAACGACCTCGGCTACGACTCGATCGTCGCCGGCGGCCCGCACGCCACGACCCTGCACTGGATCGAGAACTCCGGACCGATCGTCCCCGGCCAGCTGGTGCTGTGCGACATGGGCGTCGAGGGCGCCAACCTCTACACCGCCGACGTCACCCGGACCCTCCCGGTGACCGGCACCTTCTCGCCGCTGCAGCGCGACCTCTACACCCTGGTCCTGCGCGCGCAGGAGGCCGCGATGGCGGCGCTGCGCCCCGGGGAGCGCTTCCTCGCCGGTCACGACGCCGCGATGCAGGTGCTCGCCCACGGGCTCGACGACCTCGGCCTGCTGCCCGTCAGCGTCGACGAGGCCCTCTCCCCCGACTCGCGGGTCTACGCCCGCTGGACCCTCCACGGCGTGAGCCACATGCTCGGCATGGACGTCCACGACTGCGGCCAGGCCGCTCCCGAGGCCTACCGCGAGGCGGAGCTGGTCGAGGGCATGGTGCTCACGGTCGAGCCGGGGCTCTACTTCCAGGCCGACGACCTGCTGGTCCCCGAGGAGCTGCGCGGCATCGGCATCCGGATCGAGGACGACGTCGTGGTCACGGCCGACGGCATCGAGAACCTGTCCGCCGCGCTCCCCCGCACGCCGGACGCCATCGAGGAGTGGATGGCCACGTTGCGCGGCTGATGTGATGTCGGTCACGCTAGGTTGCTCTCCTCAGGACGCGAACAGGAGAGAGCGATGGCGGACAAGACGATCGTGACCGGGGTGGACGGCAGCGAGACCGCGAGCACGGCCGCCGAGCGGGCGGCCGTGCTCGCCCGCGCACTGGGTGCGCGGCTGCACGTGGTGTCCGCCTACGGGAAGCTCGAGCAGGAGACCGTGAAGATCGGCAGCGACACGATGTTCCTCAGCTCGGAGAAGGATGCCGAGGACGTCGCCGCGAAGGTCGCCGCGGCGCTGCGTGCGGCACACCCGGACGTCGAGATCACCAGCGGTGCGGCCGAGGGCAAGCCCGGCGAGGCGCTGGTCGCCACCGCCGAGGCGCTCGGGGCCGAGCTGATCGTGGTCGGCAACAAGCGCGTCCAGGGCATCGCCGGGCGGGTGCTCGGCAGCATCGCGCGCGACGTCGCGGTGCATGCCTCGTGCGACGTCTACATCGCGCACACGCATCAGAAGTAGCGCACCGGCCGACCCCGGGGGGGCCTGCGACTTCCAAGTAACCCCCGGACGGGACGAGACTGGGTCCGTGCCCTCCAAGACCGCCACTGCCTCGTCGTACTCCATCACGATGCGCCTGCACACCACCGTCGACCACGGTGTCGTGGGCGAGGTCGCCACAGCGATCGCCGATGCCGGCGGGATGGTGACCGCGATCGACGTCGCGGACTCCAGCGCGCACCGGCTCACCGTCGACGTCACCTGCTCGGCCGCCGACGCCGAGCACGCCGCCGAGCTCCAGGCCGCGGTCGCCGCGGTCAAGGGCGTCGAGGTCCACAAGGTCTCCGACCGGACCTTCCTCATCCACCTCGGCGGCAAGATCGAGGTCACCTCGAAGGTGCCGCTCAAGACCCGTGACGACATGTCGCTGGCCTACACCCCGGGGGTGGGCCGGGTGTCGATGGCGATCTACGAGAACCCCGAGGACGTCCGCCGCCTGACCATCAAGGGCAATGCCGTCGCGGTCGTCACCGACGGCTCGGCCGTGCTCGGACTCGGCAACCTCGGGCCCGGCGCCGCGCTGCCGGTGATGGAGGGCAAGGCCGCGCTGTTCAAGCGGTTCGGCGAGATCGACGCCTGGCCGATCTGCCTCGACACCCAGGACACCGACGAGATCGTGCGCGCGGTCGAGCTGATCGCACCCGGCTTCGGCGGCATCAACCTCGAGGACATCGCGGCTCCGCGCTGCTTCGAGATCGAGGCTCGCCTGCGCGAGCGGCTCGACATCCCCGTCTTCCACGACGACCAGCACGGCACCGCCATCGTCGTCCTGGCCGCGCTCACCAACGCCCTGCGCGTGGTGAAGAAGGAGATCGGCACCGCGCGGGTGGTCGTCTCCGGCGGCGGCGCGGCCGGCACCGCCATCGTCAAGCTGCTGATCGCGGCCGGCGTCCAGGACGTGGTGGTCGTCGACCGGGCCGGCGCGCTGGTCGCGGGCGACCCCACCCTCTCGCAGGCCCACCAGGAGCTGGCCGGGCTGACGAACCGCGCGAAGCGGGCCGGTGGCCTGCAGGACGTGCTCGTCGGCGCCGACGTGTTCATCGGCGTCAGCGCCCCCGGCGTCCTCAAGCCCGAGTGGATCCAGACCATGGCCACCGACCCGGTCGTGTTCGCCCTGGCGAACCCCGACCCCGAGGTCGACCCGGCCGCGGCCGCCCGCTTCGCGGCCGTCGTGGCCTCGGGCCGCTCGGACTTCCCCAACCAGATCAACAACGTGCTCGCATTCCCCGGCGTCTTCCGGGGCCTTCTCGACGCCCGGGCCTCGGAGGTGACGATGGAGATGATGCTGCGCGCCGCGGCGGCCATCGCCCACGTCGTCCGCGACGAGGAGCTGAACGCGTCCTTCATCATGCCCTCGGTGTTCCACCCCGAGGTGCACCACGCGGTCGCGGCCGCGATCGCCGGGCACTGAGGCCCGGCGACCCCTCAGCGCACCCGCACGACGGCGGGTCGGTCCACCCCGTGGGCCGGCCCGCCGTCGTCCTTCTCCAGCTCGGCGGCGGTGGAGACCACCAGGCCACCCAGCAGGAAGCCGACCACGCCGGCGGCGAGGGTGTTGACGTTCATGCGTGGTGCTCCGATCCGTGAGCGTGGTGGTCGGCGTGCGCGCCGTGGTGGAGGGCGTGGCCCCTGCCCCGGTCGATGAGGTACCGGTTGACCGGGAACGCGGCCAGGAAGGCCGCCGACAGGGCGACGATCATGCCGAGCCAGAACACCGGGTCGACGAGGCCGGCGTCCATGGCGCCGGGGATCGCCGCCATCACCGCGTTGTCGACGATCTCCATCACGATGATCGAGACCGTGTCGGCAGCCAGGACCAGCTTGAGCGCCGTGCCGAGGCTCATGCCCGCGCCCACCAGCGGCAGCGACGACAGCGCGTAGCCGAACCCGAACGCCAGCCCGATGGCCAGCGCCATGGTCTGCACGTTGGACAGGCCGAGCGCCGTACCGATCATCAGGCCGGCGATCTCGCCGATCGCGCAGCCGGTCAGGCAGTGCAGCGTCGCGCTGGCGGCGACAGTGTTGCGCGGATTCATCGGACGTCCTCCTCGAGTGGTGTCACGAGACGAAATTATACCCCCCTGGGGTATCTGGCAACCGGCGCGCGACGATCCCCCCTGCGGGCGATACCCTGACCCCGGGCCTCCGTAGCTCAACTGGATAGAGCCGCCGGTTTCTACCCGGCTGGTTGCGGGTTCGACTCCTGCCGGGGGCGCCACCCACCCAGTTGGGTGGGTGTGGGTTACCCCTGGCTCCCCCTCACCCACCCAACTCCCGTGCTCGATGGCGCGCGCGGGCACTGCCGCCCGCCCGGGTTGCACAGCGCGTAGCCCGTCGCGGCCCGGGTACCGCCCGGAGATGCCGACCTCCGTGATCACCACCGCAGCCGACCTCGCCGGACGCGCGCTGGCGAGGATGACGCGCGGCGTCGCCGCGCTCCGCTCACCGGCCGCGAAGCCGCTCCACCCCGACGGCGAGATGTACGCCGGCCGCCTGGTCCGGCCCGGATCGGACGAGTCCGTCGGGGTGCCGTGGATCGACGAGGCCGGCGAGGACGCGGTGAGCGTGCGGCTGTCCCGGGCGATCGGGCTGCCGGGACCGCTTCCCGACGTCCAGGGCCTCGCCCTGCGGTTGCGCCCGGGGCCGGCCGGGCCCAGCGACCTGCTGCTCGCCAGCACCGGCTGGGACCCGGTCACCCGTCACCTCCTGGTGCCCGCGTGGAACACGCGCCGGCCGCTGACCTCGCTGCTCCCCTACCGCAGCCCGGCCGGCCCCCTGCTGGTCGGCGCGCGACCGGTCGACGTCCGCGGCTACGAGCTGTGCTGGGCGCTCGTCGGCCGGGAATGGCACCACCTGGGCGACCTCACGCTGGACGGCGCGCTGCCGGCCGGGGAAGAGATCTCGTTCGACCCGGTGCTCAACCCGCTGCCGGGCCTCGAGCAGTACCCCTGGGTCGAGCGGTTGCGCGAGCAGTCCTACGCCACCGCCCGCCGGCTGCGGCGCGCCTCCCGCGGCTGACCCGGCCCCCGCCGTACAAAGGTGGCGGCCCCGCGGGAGGTATGAGCCCCGTGGGGCTCGTTCATGCTCCGGCGGCGTACGACGCGATCTCGGCGCGGATCCGTTCCTTCACCTCGTCCGGGGCGAACGAGGCGTCCACGCCGGTGCGAGCCATCTCGGCCAGGCCGGACTCGTCGAGCCCGAGCAGGTCGGCGGCGATCTCGTACTCGCGGTTGAGGGTCGTGCCGAACATCGGCGGGTCGTCGGAGTTGATGGTGACGACCACGCCGGCCTCCACGAACTGCGGCAGCGGGTGCTCGGCGAGCGAGGCGACCGCACGGGTGGCGACGTTGGACGACGGGCACACCTCGAGCGGGATCCGGTGCTCGGCGAGGTGCGCGAGCAGCGCCGGGTCCTGCGCGGCCGACGTCCCGTGCCCGATCCGCTCGGCGCCGAGGTCGCGCAGCGAGGTCCAGATGGTCTCCGGGCCGGTGGTCTCCCCGGCGTGCGGGACCGAGCGCAGGCCCGCCGCGCGGGCGGCGGCGAAGTGGGGGACGAACCAGTCGCGGGGAACCCCGATCTCCGGCCCGCCGAGCCCGAAGCCCACCAGCCCCTCGGGTCGGTGGTCGAGCGCGAACCCCAGGGTCGCGTCGGCTGCCGGGACGCCGGCCTCCCCCGGGACGTCGTAGATCCAGCGCAGCACCAGGCCGAAGTCGCGCTCGGCGGCGGTCCTCGCGTCCTCGATCGCCTCGGTGTAGGCCTCGATCGGCATGCCGCGGTCGGGCTCGTCCGGCAGCACCGAGGTGTACGGCGTGCAGGTGAGCTCGGCGTACCGGACGGACTGCCCCTCGTGGAGCTCGCGGGCGATCTCGTAGGTGAGGTACCGGACGTCCTCGGGCGTGCGGACCAGGTCGACGACCGCGAGGTAGACCTCGATGAAGTGGGCGAAGTCGCGGAAGGCGAAGAAGTCGCGCAGCAGGGCCGGGTCGGACGGGACCGTGCCCGGGTGGCGCTCGGCCAGCTCGGCGACGATCCGCGGGGACGCGGAGCCGACGTGGTGGACGTGGAGCTCGGCCTTCGGCAGGCCGGCGACGAAGCTGCTCAGCACGGGACGAGCCTGCCAGCCGGCGGGGCGCCGGTCACTCGAGCTCGGCCATCAGGTTGTCGGCCATGTCCTGGATGGTGCGCCCGTCCTGGAAGACCTTGCCGTCGAGCAGGATCGTCGGGGTGCTCTTGACGCCGCTGTCGGCGGCCTCCTGGGTGGCCTTGTCGACCCAGGCCTGCTGCGCGAGGCCCTCGATGTCGGCACGCACGTCGCCCTCGGTGGCCCCGGCCTCGACGGCGAGCTTCACGAGGTCGTCATCGGTCATCGAGCCGGGGTCCTGCTCGGAGGGCTGGTTCTCGTAGAGCAGGTCGTGGAACTTCTTGGCCACGTCCGGACCGGACTTCTCCAGCACCACCGCGAAGGCGTTCGTGGCACGGATCGGGTAGTCGGCGATGCTGCTCAGCAGGTCGAACGGGCGGTACTCCACGAACACCTTGCCGTCGGCGGCGAGCCGCGCGAGGTCCTTGCGCGTGGCGCGCTCGAGCTGGCCGCAGTAGGGGCACAGGAAGTCCTCGTAGATCACCACCGAGTGCGGGGCGTCCGACTCGCCGATGGTCACGCCGTACTCGCTCGAACCGGCGCCGGCGGCCTTGACGTCCTCCTTGTTGAGCAGGCTGACACCGATCGAACCGCCGACGATGAGCACCATCACGCCGAGCACGCCGGCGATGGTCAGGATCCGGCGACGGGCCTCCCGCTTGTTCTGGGCGGCCCGCATCTCGGCGGCCTTCTGCGCCCGCGCACTGGCCTTCGAGTTCGACGACATCAGGTCATGGCTCCTTCGGTGGCAGCCCGCTCGGCGGGCCGGGTTGCGAACAGCAGGGAATCCAGGGACAGCCGGGTCCGCCGCAGGGACGCGACGAGCAGGGACGCGGCCAGCAGGGCGGTGTCACGGGCGATCTCCCAGGGGTACGCCGACGCGGCGCCCGCCTTGGTCCCGCCGCCGCCGAAGCAGCCGCAGTCGATCTCGATCCCGCGCGCCCACACCGAGGAGATGCCGACGATGAACGCCGCGAACAGCACCGCCGACATCACGGCCGCGCCGCGGGTGAAGACGCCCAGCACCAGCGCCAGGCCGACGACCAGCTCGGTCGCGGGCAGCGCGATGCCGACGACCTCGGCGACCGAGGAGGGCAGCAGCTGGTAGGCGCGCACCGCGTTGATGCTCGCGTCGGGCTGGGTGATCTTCAGCCCGCCGGCGACGATCCAGACGATGCCGGTCACCAGCCGGGCGGCCAGGCCGACCCAGGCGAGCAGCGGTCGTCCGGTCTCCCTCATGCCCGCGAGGTTAGCCGGGTCCGCTGAGCGCCACCTGAGAACACCCCGACATCGGGCGTACGGCGTAGTGTCCTCCCTCGTGAACGAACGACTCGTGTGGATCGACTGCGAGATGACCGGGCTCGACCTCGGGGCCGACGCGCTCATCGAGGTCGCGGCGCTGGTAACGGACTTCGACCTCAACGTGCTCGGCGAGGGCGTCGACGTCATCATCAAGCCGCCGGCGGAGGCGCTGGACCAGATGATCGAGTTCGTCCGCAACATGCACGAGACCTCGGGCCTGCTCGCCGAGCTCGAGAACGGCGTGACCCTGCGCGAGGCCGAGGAGCAGGTGATGACCTACCTGCGTGAGCAGTGCGGTCCCGACAGCCGCCCGCCGCTCGCCGGCAACTCGGTCGCGACCGACCGCGGCTTCGTGGCGCGCGACATGGCCGAGCTGGACGCGTTCTTGCACTACCGGATCGTCGACGTCTCCTCGGTCAAGGAGCTGTCGAAGCGCTGGTTCCCGCGCGCCTACTTCAACGCGCCGGTCAAGCGCGGCAACCACCGCGCCCTGGCCGACATCCAGGAGAGCATCGAGGAGCTGCGCTACTACCGCGACACCGTGTTCGTGCCCCTCCCGGGCCCGGACTCCGGAGCCGCGAAGGAGGCCGCCGCGCGGCACGGCGGCTCGCTCACCGGCCTGGGGTCCCCGGATTCGGATACCGATTCCTGATTCGGGACCGCTTGCCTCTACACTCGTCCACGGCTCGCAAGAGTCGATGGTGGGTATAGCTCAGCTGGTAGAGCGCTGCGTTGTGGTCGCAGATGTCGCGGGTTCGAGTCCCGTTACTCACCCCAACCGATCTCAGCCGGACCCCACAGGGTCCGGCTGAGGCGCTTTTCACCGCCCCTGGACGCGGCGAGGAACGAGCGGCGTCCCGGACCAGGCGGAGAGATCGAGTAGCGCCGCGACCGAGGGACGAGGTCGCGACGCGGATCGACACGCCCGCGCCCGGGGCTCAGCCTCTCGACGGACTCGGATTCTCTGACTAAGGTCAGAGAATGATCGTCGAGGTGCTGCGCGGCTTCAACCGGACCTACACCCAGCGCATCGGCGCGCTCGACGACTCCTTCCTCGGCACCGGTCGACCGCTTGCCGTGTCGCGCCTGCTCCTCGAGATCGGCCGCGCGGAGGGGGCGAGCGTGCGCGAGCTGCGCGACCGGCTCGACCTCGACTCAGGGCACCTGTCGCGGATGCTGCGCCGCCTGGAGGGCGAGGGCCTCGTCGCGACCGAGCCGGACGCGGCCGACCGTCGGCGCCGGGTGGCGCGGCTGACACCCGCCGGCGCGGCGGCGTACGACGACCTCGAGCGCCGCTCCGAGGAGCGAGCCGTCGCGCTGGTCGAGCCCCTCACCCCGCGCCAGCAGGAGCGACTGGCCGAGGCCTTGCGCACCGCCGACCTGCTGGTCCGCGCGGCGACGGTCCGGCTCACCGAGGTGCGCAGCGACCACCCGATGGCCCGGGAGGCGACGCGGCGCTACGTCGCCGAGCTGGCCGCCCGCTTCCCCGACGGCTTCGACCCGGGCGGCCCCGACGCGCCCGAGGCCGGATCGACCTTCGTCGTCGCGACCTCGGACGGCGAGCCGGTCGCCTACGGCGGGATCCGCCCGGTGCTGGACGACGAGACGGCCGAGATCAAGCGGATGTGGGTGGACGCCGAGTGGCGCGGGGCGGGCCTGGGCGCCCGGATGCTGCGCCATCTCGAGACGCTCGCCGCCGCGCAGGGCCATCGCCGGGTCGTGCTCGACACCAACCGCGCTCTGCACGAGGCAATCGCGATGTACGAGCGCGCCGGCTACGAGCGGGTCGAGCGCTACAACGACAACCCGTACGCCGAGGCCTTCTTCGCCAAGACGCTGTGACCGCGCCGGTCAGCCGCCGATGGGCAGCCCGAAGCGTCCCTTCTGGAAGTCCTCGTAGGCGGCCATCACCTCGGACTTGGTGTTCATCACGAACGGCCCGGCCCATGCGATCGGCTCACGGATGGGCCGGCCGCCGACGACGATGACATCGAGCTTCGGCGACCGGCTCTCCTGCCGGCCGTCGGCGGTGATGGTCAGGTAGTCACCGGCGCCGAGAACGGCGGTCTGGCCGGTGCGCAGCGCGCTCGGCTCGGTGGCACCGACGGCGCCGGAGCCGTTGAGGACGTAGACGAGCGCGTTGTAGTCCACCTGCCAGGGCAGGTCGAGCCGCGCGCCGGGCTCCACGGTGGCGTGGACCAGTGTCATCGGGCTGTAGGTCGAGCCCGGGCCGGCGTGCCCGTCGACCTCGCCCGCGATCACGCGGACCAGCGCGCCGGCGTCGTCGCTGGCGAGCAGGGCGACCTCGCCGGAGCGGATGTCCTGGTAGCGCGGGTCGTTCATCTTGTCGGCCTTGGGCAGGTTGACCCACAGCTGGATGCCGTGGAACAGGCCGCCCGCCTGGACCAGCCATTCCGGCGGCGTCTCGATGTGCAGCAGCCCGCTGCCGGCGGTCATCCACTGGGTGTCACCGTTGGTGATGCTGCCGCCACCGCCGTGGCTGTCCTGGTGGTCGAAGACCCCGTCGATGATGTAGGTGACGGTCTCGAAGCCGCGGTGCGGGTGCCACGGCGTGCCCTTGGGCTCGCCGGGCGCGTACTCCACCTCGCCCATCTGGTCCATCATGATGAAGGGGTCGAGGTGCGCCATGTCGATGCCGGCGAACGCGCGCCGCACCGGGAAGCCCTCCCCCTCGTAGCCCTGCGGCGCGGTGCTCACCTGCCACACCGGGCGGGGCTGGTCCCCGAGTCCGGGCGCGCTGAGGCGCGGCAGGACGGTCAGGTCGTCGACGGTGATGGCGGGCATCGCATCCACCTCCAGGTGGCTTGTCGGATTGGTTGCCATGTCAACCATAACGCACGGCGGAACATTCCGGCACCCCTAGAGTGCGGCCCATGACCCGGGGGAAGTACGACGTCGTCGTCGTGGGCGCCGGCCACAACGGCCTGACCGCTGCGGCCTACCTGGCCCGCGCCGGGTTCTCGGTGCTGGTCCTCGAGCGGCTCGGCCACGTCGGCGGGGCGGCGATCTCGGCGCAGGCCTTCCCGGGCTTCCCGACCCGGCTGTCCCGCTACTCCTACCTGGTCTCGCTGCTGCCCGACCAGGTCGTCGCCGACCTCGACCTCGGCCTCGACCTCGTGAGCCGGCCCACGGCGTCGTACTCCCCGACGGTGCGCGACGGGCGCGCGACCGGACTGCTCGTCGAACGGACGGAGGGCGACGCGACGCGGGCGTCGTTCCGCGAGCTGACCGGCAGCGACGACGAGTACGACGCCTGGCGGGCGTTCTACGACGGCGTGGCCGAGCTGGCGCAGGCCGTCGCCCCGACCCTGACGCAGCCGCTCGGCACCGCTGCCGCGATCCGCGCGCAGGTCGACCCGCAGGTCTGGCGCGATGTCGTCGAGCAGCCGATCGGCGTGGCGATCGGGCGCCGGTTCCGCGACGACCTGGTGCGCGGCGTCGTCGGCACCGACGCCCTGATCGGGACCTTCGCGTCCCTGCACGACCGCTCGCTGGCGCAGAACCGCTGCTTCCTCTACCACCTGATCGGCAACGGGACCGGCGAGTGGCGGGTGCCGGTCGGCGGGATGGGCGCGGTGACCGACGCCCTCGCGAAGGCCGCCGTCGACGCGGGCGCCGAGATCGTCACCGGCGCCGGGGTGAGCGCGATCCGGCCCCAGGACGGCGGGGCCGCGCCGGTGGAGGTGCGGTGGCACGACGGCTCCTCGGAGCACGCGGTCGAGGCGTCGTACGTCCTGGCGAACGTGGCGCCGTGGGTGCTGCGGATCCTGCTCGGCGACGACGAGGACCCCACCACCAAGCCGGAGGGCGCCCAGCTGAAGGTGAACCTCCTGCTGTCACGGCTTCCCCGCCTGCGCTCCGGCATCGATCCGGAGGTCGCGTTCGCGGGCACCTTGCACCTCGCCGAGACCGCCGCGGACCTCGAGGTCGCCTGGGCGGCCGCACAGCGCGGCGAGCTGCCCGACCCACTGCCCGGCGAGGTCTACTGCCACTCGCTGACCGACCCCTCGATCCTCGGGGACGTGCCGCCGGGCACCCACACCCTGACCTACTTCGGTCTGCACACGCCCGCGCGCCTGTTCGCGAAGGACCCCGAGGGCCGGCGCGCCGAGGCACTGCGACTGGCGATCGCCTCGCTCGACGCGGTGCTCGAGGAGCCGATCGACGAGGTCGTGCTGCGCAACCCCGACGGCTCCCCCTGCATCGAGGCGAAGATCCCGCAGGACATCGAGGCCGACCTCGCGATGCCGGGTGGGCACATCTTCCACGGCGACCTCGAGTGGCCCTGGGCGCCCGCCCACGCCCGGCTCGAGACGCCGGGCGAGCGGTGGGGCGTGCAGACCGAGCACCCCGCCGTCCTCCTGTGCGGGTCGGGCGCCCGTCGCGGCGGCGCGGTCTCCGGCCTCGGCGGCCAGAACGCCGCCCAGGCCGTGCTCGAGTCCGTCGCCGGCTGAGGCTTCGTCGACCTGCCCCTTCCTCACCGGTGACCTGCCGCGTCCTCACCGTTGAGTCGACCGGGTTCCACGAGACCTCCACCGCAGCGAGCTCCCGCTCCCCGAACGCGACCCGACCATCCTCGCGGGTGGCTGCGCCGCCTGAGTGCTGCGAGCGGGCGGCCGTCTGCCGTCCCGATTTCGTGTGCCGAGAAGTACGCTGGTAATGTTCCATCTCGCGTTGAGACGCGGAGCGCCATTAGCTCAATTGGCAGAGCAGCTGACTCTTAATCAGCGGGTTCGGGGTTCGAGTCCCTGATGGCGTACAGAACAGAGGCCCTCTCCTTCGGGAGGGGGCCTCTGGCCGTTTTCCGGCGAGGGCTCACTACGATTCCGGACGTGGAGACCACCCAGCGCGCCCTCCTGCTGCCCGGTGTCGAGCTGGTCGAGGAGATCGGCCGCGGCGGGTTCGCCAAGGTGTGGCGGGGACGGCAGCTGGCGGTCGGGCGCGACGTCGCCGTGAAGATCGACGACCGGGTCCTCGACGACGACGCCAACCGGCGGCGGTTCGTGCGCGAGGCCACGGCTGTCAGCCGGATCAGCGGGCACCCCCACGTGGTCTCGCTGATCGACGTCGGCGTGACCCGGGACAACCGGCCCTACCTCGTGATGGAGCTGTGCAGCAACGGCAGCCTGGCGTCGTACCTCGCGCGGCACGGGCCGCTCGGCGCCGACGAGGCGGTCGAGGTCGGGCTCGCCGTCACCAGCGCGCTGGCCGCCGCGCACGAGGCGGGGATCCTGCACCGCGACATCAAGCCCGGCAACATCCTCATCGACGCCTGGGGAACGCCACGGCTCTCCGACTTCGGCCTCGCCGCGCTCCCCCAGCCCGGACAGGACCCGTCGGTGACGCTCGAGGCGCTGACACCGGCGTACGCGTCGCCGGAGGCGTTCTCCTTCTCACCGCCGACCCCACAGTCCGACGTGTTCTCCATGGGCGCGACCCTGCACGCGATGATCAGCGGCGCCTCGCCCCGCCGCTCGGCCGACGGCGGTCCGGTGCCGATCGACCAGCTCCTCGCCAGCCTGCACGCCGAGCTCCCCGATCCCGGCGTGCCCGGCAGCGAGGCCCTGATGCGGGTCATCCGCTCCGCCACGGCGTACGACGCCACGCGGCGCTACCCCACCGCCCGCGAGCTGCACGACGCGCTGCGCGCGATCCGGCCTGCCGGGGCGTCGGTCGGTGGGGTGGTCGTCGGCGGTCCGGAGGCGAGCTTCACGCAGCTCCGCCCGCTGCCGGCCCCGGCTCCGCGTCCTGCTGCTGGGCGGCGCCGCTGGCCGTTCGCGGTGGCCGCTGCGCTGGTCGGCCTCGGACTCGGCGGGCTCGGCGGCTTCCTGCTCGCCCCGGACCCTGCTCCTGCCACGCCAGAGGACGCGCAGCCCCGCGCCGGGGCGACGGGGGCGGCGGCCGACCCGCTGGCCGGTGCCCCCGACCTCGGCGCCTGCTACAGCGGCGTGCAGCAGCTCGGCCAGGCGCTGAGCGCCACGAAGGGCAGCTGCGCCGACGACAACTGGTTCACCTTCGCGGTCGGCCAGCTCGACGACACGACCACCGACGTGACGACCGACGCCGTCGAGGCCGACGCCGCGGCGCAGAGCACCTGCACCGCCGAGACCCTGCGCGGCTACGACGCGGACACCGGCGGCACCCGACCGAAGGGCGAGTACGACGTGTTCGTGCTGCCGCCGAGCAGCACGGCCTTCCTGCAGGGCCAGCGCTGGTTCGCCTGCCTGGCGCGGCTGACGAGCTCCTAGTCGGCGGCGACAGGCGGGTCAGCGGTTCCGGGCCCAGCGCACCGAGCTCACGAACCGGTCGGTCACGTGCCCGTCGGCGCCGGCGCGAAGGGCCTTGTCGAAGTCGCCCCAGTCCTCGAACGTCGAGGAGCGTCCGAAGACGCGCATCCCGGCAGCGTGGTAGCGGTCCACCAGGCCGGCCGTCATGTCCTTCACGTCGACCGAAACCCCGGTACCGCCTCGCGCACGTGTGGTCCCCGGGGACGGGACGGGACGCGCGGGGCTCACGATCAGCACCCGGTCGACCCGCGGCAGCCGAGCCGCCATCGCCCGCAGCAGCCTGCCGTGGCGGGGGTACTGGGAGTTCAGCTCCATGAACCGGACGCGGTCCTCGTAGCCGACGGCCGCGATGGTCTCGGCCACGCGGTCGTACGCCCCCCTCCCCCAGCGGGGAGATTCCTTCAGCTCCAGCATCAAGGGCACGCCGAGCCTGCTCGCCAGGGCGACGTAGTCGGGCAGAGCCGGGACCTGGGAGCCGTCGCGAAGCCGGCAGTGGGCGTGGATCCACGACAACGTGCGCGTCGAGGCTCGACCGTGACAGGAGGTCGTCCTCGCGAGGCTGTCGTCGTGCAGCATCACGATCCGGCGGTCGGCCGTCGGCCGGAGGTCCACCTCGACCCGGTCCACGCCCCTCGACGCCGCGTAGCGCAGCGCGCCGTAGGAGTTCTCGGCGTGCCCCGATCCGTGCGCACCGCCGCGATGCGCGACGATCTCGTAGGAGCCGCCCGTGCGTGCTGTCGGCATCGCGGAGCCGGGCACGGCCCACACCACTCCCACCAGCACGACCACGGCGCCCACGACACCGATGTACCACCACCGCGACATGCATCCCTCCCCCTGCGGCTGCACCGCACAGCGCTCCTGGGGAGGACGGGCGCATGCCCGTGGTCCTTACGACGTCCGCCGGGCTCTCTCCGCGGCACGTCGGGCCGGCACCCCGGCTGGACCGCCGCGGACCGGGTATCGCAGGAGGAAGGAGAAAGGACGACAGGAGGGTCCATGCTCGAGGAGTGCGCCGACATCGCCGAGGCGCTCGCCGAAGCCGCCACGGCGATCAACAGTCCCCGCTCGCTCGACGACACGCTCGACGCGATCGTCCGTGCCGCCCAGGACACGGTGCCGGGCTTCGAACATGTCGGCATCACCGTCGCGCACGCCCAGGGCGAGGTGGAGACCCGCGCCGGCACCGGTGAGCTGGTCTGGGAGCTCGACCAGCTGCAGTACGAGCTCGGCGAGGGTCCGTGCTTCGAGGCGATGGCGGACGACGCCGTGCTCCTGTTGGAGGACGCCCGGACCGAGTCCCGCTGGCCGACGTACCTGACCAAGGCGCGCGAGCGGGGCCTGCGCTCCCAGATGGGCCTGCGCCTCTACGCCGAGGGCCGCACGCTCGGTGGGCTCAACTTCTACTCGACGCGCACCTACGGCGCCCACGCGGACGCCGTCCAGCTCGCCGAGCTCTTCGCGACCCACGCCGCGATCGCGCTCGGCAAGGCCCGGCAGGCACACCAGCTCAACGAGTCGGTGGCCTCGCGGCAGGCGATCGGCACGGCTGTGGGGATCATCATGGAGCGCTACCGGATCACCGAGCAGCGAGCCTTCCAGTTCCTGGTCCGCGCGAGCAGCACCAGCAACGTGAAGCTGCGGGTGATCGCCCAGGATGTCGTCGACAGCACGAACGAGCAGATGACGGCGCCCGGCGCGCCCTGAGGCGGCTCGCCGTACCCGGCACGGGCACTCAGGCGGGCGACGGCTGGACGAGGTCGGCCATCACCCAGCGGGTGTCGACCCGACCGTCGACCTCCAAGGTGACCAGCGCGCGCATGCGCGTGCCGTCCCACTTCAGCAGCAGAGCGGGGTGGACAAGGTCGTCGATGATGACGTGGACAGACTCGGACAAGGCGGGTCCTTCGGCGATCGGGATCGGTCGATCCCCCTCGCAACCCGCGTCCTGAGCTGCGCCCCCAGTCTAGGGGCTCCCGCCAAGGCTCCCGCCGCTGGACATGCTCCGGACGCCCCGGCCCCCGCATCGCACAGCCGGGGCGGCTCGCCCGGACGTGACGGGGTACCGCCGGGACATGACCCAGCACAGCGCAAGGGCAGAGGTGAAGATCTCCGCCGCACCCGGCCAGGTCTGGCGGGCCCTGACCGAGCCCGACCAGATCCGGGCCTACCTCTTCGGCGCGCAGGTCGACACCTCCTGGGAGCCGGGATCCCCCATCACCTGGCGGGGCGAGTACGACGGCCGTCCGTTCGAGGACAAGGGCGAGGTGCTCGAGGTCGAACCCGGGCGGCGTCTGGTGATGACCCACTTCAGCCCGCTCACGGGCAAGCCCGACAGACCCGAGAACTACCACCGCGTCACCTGGTCGGTCCGCGACGACGGCGACCGCACCGAGGTCAGCGTGGAGCAGTCGCTCACCGAGGGCGAGCAGGAGGGTCCGTCGAGGGAGAACTGGACCACCGTGCTCCGTCAGCTCAAGGAGCACGTCGAGCGCGGCTGACCGCTCCCGAGGTGTGATGGACCAGCAGCTCCTCGGCGAGCACCACGCCGGCGCTGTCGAGGGCGGGCGGATCCAGCACGGTCGCCGTCGGGCCCGCCGTGACGAGGAGCCGTCCGACCCGGTCCTCGACGGGCGGGAGCAGCTCGAGGTCGACGACCACGTCCCGCTCGTCGTCCTCGACGAAGGTGACCTGCTCGGCGTAGAAGTCCGCCACCCAGCGCGACTCCTGCGGCAGGAGGACCCGGACCCGAGTGGTGGCGCGCTGGCGGGCGAGCAGCTCCGCGACGTCGTCGGGTACGACGAAGGCACGGTCGAGCACCTCGGCCGAGCGGATGTTGGAGAGCAGATAGGTGCGGATCCGGCCCTGGTCGTCGACCGGGCCGGCGTCGACCTCCCAGCCTCGTCGGGTCTGCACCAGCCGGTACGGCTCGATCTCGCGCTCGGTGACGCCGGGCTCCCATGCGCGGGAGTAGACGATCCTGACCACCCGCTGCTCGTCCTGCGCCTGGCGCAGCTGCGGGAGCAGCCGGTTCCGGGCCGCGCCCCGCGACGACGAGCCGGCTCCCTCACCGGCGCCGGACATCTCGGAGACGGCCTCGGAGGCTGCCTCGCCGAACAGGGTGTGGGCGAGTACGTCGAGGGCCTCGGCGAGCTCGGTGTTGTCGGGCTCGATCTCGAGCAGCGCCTGCGCGGCGGCGTGGACGCGAGCGAGCTCGCCGGCGTCGACGTACTCCACGCCGAGGTCGATCGGGCTCTCCGAGACCAGTCGGACGAGGTCGGCCGTCCCGGGGTCCTCGGTGACGCCGTCGGGGCCGAGGAACTCCAGCACCTCGGGCCGCGAGAGGCCCCAGACACCGCCCACGTCGGCGGTGTAGAAGGCCAGCAGGTCCTCGCGGAGCTCGGCGACGGTGGTGTCGAACTCAGCGGCCAGGTCCTGCAGCGCGCGGCCGTCGGGGCTGGCGGCGAGGCGGGCGAAGACCTCGGGGAGGCGGGCGATCCGGCTGACGTACTTCGGGACGTTGCTCATGCTCCGGCCTCCTCGCCGCGCGCGGTCTCCAAGAAGGCGACCAGGTCCGCCTGGGCCTCCGGCGGCCCCACGACCCGGACCCGGTCGCCGATCTCGACCAGCCGGGCGTGCAGCGCCGCCTTGTGGGTCACCCGGTAGCGCAGCAGCACGTCGGCACCGTCGGGCTCGACGGCGAGCGGCTCCCCGAGCCAGCGGCGTACGTCGGGCTCGAAGTCGGCCGCTGTCCGCAGGGTCACCTCGACGGGCGGGTCGATCTCCCAAGACATCGGGTGCAGCGCGGCGTGCCGGGTGGGCGGCAGCGGCCGGGCGCTCCGGGGGGCGTCGATGTCGACGTCGAGCATCCGGGAGACCACGAAGGTCTTCAGCCGCCGGTCGGGGTCGGGGTCCTCGACGCCGCGCAGGTACCACACGCCGTTCTCGGTGCGGACCGACTCGGGGTGCACGACCCGCTCGACGCCCTTGTAGTCGAAGCGCAGCAGCCGCTGGTCGCGCACCGCGTCGACCACCAGCCGCAGCGCCGCAGGGACGGAGAGCTGGATCGTCGCGCCGGTGGTCTCCCCCGCCTCCGCCGCGGGCGCCAGCCCGAGCCGCTGCACCAGGTCGCCGTTGTCGGCAAGCAGCATCGCGCGCCGCAGTGCGGCCTGCTGGCCGAGCGAGAGCCGCACCCGGAGCCGGTTGTCGACGGTCCTCATCCGGTAGACCGCGCCCTGCCCGGCGGGCGCGATGTTCTCGATCCGCCAGCCCTGGTGCTCGAGGTGCCGGATGTCGCGCTTGAGCTGGTCGTGGCCCGGCGTGTCCGGGAAGCCGGCCACCGCGTTGAGCTTCTCGGCGCTGACCCCCAGCTCGGGGTGCGCCTGCAGCATGGCGGCGATCCGAACCAGCCGCTCCATCGGTCCGCGCTGGTCCCGTCCCGGGTTCGCCACCGCCGTCCTCCTGTCTCGTGCCGCCGTGCGCGATGTGTCAGCCGGCGAAGCTGCCGTGCCGGCCCGCTCCGCCGGCGAAGCGCGTCGCCCCCGCGAGGGTATCGGCGTCGAGGGAGCGCAGCCCGTGCTCCCACTCCACAGCCAGGGCGTCGTCGAGGTCCAGCCCGTGCTGCCCGTACGACGACAGGCGGTCCTCGCGCAGACAGGTCTGCGGGAAGCCGGCGATCTGGGTGGCCAGCGCCACCGCCTCCTCCAGCGCCGCGCCGGGGGCGGAGACCCGGTTGGCCAGGCCCATCCGGTGCGCCTCCTCGGCGCCCACCTCGCGCCCGGTGAGGATCAGGTCGAGCGCGTGGGAGTGGCCGATGAGACGGGGCAGCCGGATGGTCCCGCCGTCGATGAGCGGGACGCCCCAGCGCCTGCAGAAGACACCGAAGGCGGCGGCGGGGTCGGCGACCCGCAGGTCGCACCACAGCGCGAGCTCGAGGCCGCCGGCGACGGCGTACCCGTCGACGGCGGCGATCACCGGCTTCGACAGCAGCATCCGGGTCGGGCCCATGCCGGCGGGACCGGCGTCCGGGCCGTCGCCGGGAGCGCCGACGTCGACCCGCCCCTCGGCGACCGCCTTGAGGTCGGCGCCGGCGCAGAACACTCCGCCGGCGCCGTGCAGGACGGCGACCGCGGCGCTCTCGTCGGCGTCGAACGCCGTGAACGCCTCGGTCAGCAGCCGCGCGTGCTCGGCGTCGACGGCGTTGCGCACCTCGGGCCGGGACAGCGTGACGACGGTGACGGGACCGCGCTTCTCCACCTCGACGGACATGGTCCGAGCCTAGAGGCCACGTCTCACGCCGCAGACCGGCCGATGGCGCACCCGGAGAGCCGACCAGGGGCGACGCCTTCGCGCCGACCCGAGGGCGTCACAGGTACAGACCGGCCGCCTCGTCGCCGAGCCGGTCGGCGGCGACCGCGTGGATGTCGCGCTCGCGCATGACGACGTACACCTCGCCGGAGACCTCGACCTCGGCCTTGTCCTCGGGGTCGTAGAGCACGCGGTCGCCGGCCACCACGGAGCGGCAGTGGGGGCCGACCGCGACCACGCGGGACCAGGCCAGGCGACGCGCACCCATCGCGGCGGTCGCCGGGATGACGATGCCGCCGGACGAGCGGCGCTCACCGGCCTCGCTGTCGGCCTCGCACAGGATGCGGTCGTGCAGCATCTTGATGGGGGTCTTGTCGGACACGGGCGCGTTCAACCTCGGAGCAGGTTCAGTGGGTGATCTTGCGCAGCACGGCGAACAGCGCGATCACGCCGACGACCCCGCCGACCGTCTTGAGGATGTTGTCGGTGCGCGGCTCCCCAGTCGCGGCGTCGACGTAGTACGCCTTCAGCTGCGCGACCTCGCGGCTCACGATGGTCTTGGGGTGCGAGCGGTACAGCAGCTGGTCGATCGTGCCCGCGAGGCGCTCACGGGCCTCCTCGATCTCGCGCTCGATGTCAGAGGGAGTCTCACTCACCCGGGCAGGCTATCAATGCCGATGTTCCTGGGGTCGAACCCCCACGGGAGTTCCAGTCGGTGGGCATGCATGAGGGCCTCGTCGGTCAGCACGTCGTACGTCGTCCCGTCGGCCACCACCCGGCCGTCGCTGAGCACCACCGACCGCGGGCACAGCTCCAGCGCGTAGGGCAGGTCGTGGGTGACCATCAGCAGGGTCACCTCGAGGCTGCGCAGGATGTCGGCGAGCTCGCGGCGCGACGCGGGGTCGAGGTTCGAGCTGGGCTCGTCGAGGACCAGGATCTCCGGCTCCATGGCCAGCACGGTCGCCACCGCGACCCGCCGGCGCTGACCGAAGGAGAGGTGGTGGGGCGGCCGGTCGGCGAAGTCGGCCATCCCGACCTGCTCGAGCGCGCCCATCACCCGCCGGTCGAGGGCGGCACCCTTGAGGCCGAGGTTGGCGGGGCCGAAGGCGACGTCGGCGCGCACCGAGCCCATGAAGAGCTGGTCGTCGGGGTCCTGGAAGACGATGCCGACCCGGCGGCGGATCTCGAGCAGGTTCTTCTTCGTCACCGGCAGGCCACTGACCGCGACGCTGCCCTCGCCGTGGCCGGTCTGACCGGACAGGATGCCGTTGAGGTGGAGCACCAGGGTGGTCTTGCCGGCGCCGTTGGGCCCGAGCAGCGCCACCCGCTCAGCCCGGTGGACGTGCAGGTCGACGCCGAAGAGCGCCTGGTGACCGTCGGGATAGGCGAAGGCAAGACGCTGGACGTCGAGGACCGGTGTCACTGCACGGCCTCCGGCAGCTTTCCGTCGTACCCCCGGGACAGCATGGCGAGATGCACCCGCTCTCCCCTCTCGTAGGACCTGACGAACAGCGCGCCGAGCGTACGCGCCAACGCGGGCCAGTGCCGAGGCGACCGGGGGTCGACGCCGCGCGAGCGCATCGCGGTGACCATCCGCCCGAGGTCGCTGGTGACCACGTCGAGGTAGCGGATCATGAAGCCCATGATCTGCACCAGCAGGTCGGGCATCCGCAGCCGCTGCAGGCCGCGCAACACGTCGGCGGGCTCGGTCGTGGCGGCAAGCGTCAGCGACGCGAGCACACCGAGGGTGCCTTTGGCGACCAGTCCCCACGCGCCCAGCAGCCCCGACTCCGAGAGCGACAGCTCCCACCCGCCGACGGGTACGACGACCCGCGGGCCCTCGGCGACCAGCGGCATGAGCGCGGCGAAGACGAGGAAGGGCACCTCGACGACCATCCGCGGCAGCAGGTAGCCCAGCGGCACCTGGGCCAGCAGCACGACGCCGAGCAGGACCGCGAGGTAGGCGCCGAAGACCGGGTACCACTCGCGCGGCGTGGCGACCACCGTCAGCACGAACCCGAGCAGGAGCAGGATCTTCAGGTGCGCGGGCGCGCGGTGCACCACGGAGTGCCCGTGGAAGTGCAGCCGGTGGCCGTGCCCCGCGCCCACGGGTCAGTCCTGCTGCTCGGCCGGGGGGCGCCGGCGCAGCACCCAGAACAGGCCGCCGCCGAGGCCGAGGGTGAGCAGGACGCCGGCCACGCCCGCGATCCCCCCGCTCAGCCGGGCGTCGTCGACACCCTCGGTGCTGTAGTCGGCGAACGGGCTGCCGGTGTCGACCGGCTCCTTCGCCGAGTCGAGGAAGCCGGTCCGGTGGGCGACGTACTCCAGGCCGTCGGGGTGGCTGCTGGCGTAGTAGCTGCCGACCCCCGCGACGAGGAGGGCGACGAACAGACCGATGACGAGGAAGCGACGGTTCTTCACGCGACGACCTCCCCGGCGAGCAGCGGGCGCCGGCCGGCGAGCCCGCGTGCGCCGTGGACCAGGTCGGGCCGGGAGGCGACGACGGCGCTGACCACCAGCCCGGTGATCACCGCCTCGCCGAGGCCGATGACGAGGTGCCAGCCGACCATGGCGGCGAACACCTTGCCCGTGGCGATGTCGGCGGTGCCGCCGATCGCGAACAGCACGCTGAACACGGTCGCCGCCGCGGGGACGGAGACGAACGCGCCGAGCGCCGCGGCGAGGGGCACCGAGCCGAGCTTGCGGGGCAGCACGGCGAGGGCGAGCCGGAAGGCGCCGTACCCGACGAACACGCCGACCAGGCCCATGAGGGTGATGTTGGTGCCGAGCGCGGTCAGGCCGCCGTCGGCCATGAACAGGCTCTGCACGAGGAGGACGACGCTGATGCACAGCGCGCCGGTCCACGGCCCGACCAGGACCGCGGCGAGCGCGCCCCCCAGGAGGTGACCGCTGGTCCCGGCTCCGACCGGGAAGTTGATCATCTGGCCGGCGAACACGAAGGCGGCCACGAGGCCCGCCATCGGCGCAGTCCGGTCGTCGAGCTCCGCGCGCGCCTTGCGCAGCGCGACGCCCACGCCGGCGGCGGCGACGACGCCGGTCGCGACCGACGTCGGCGCGTCGAGGAAGCCGTCGGGGACGTGCATGGGGGGCACCTGCCTCGATCCGGTGTTCGGATACCCGACACCGGGGTAGTTAGATGGTCACGAGCACGACCCACCTTATTGCATGTAGTTTGCAACAGCGCCACCGCGTCAGGAGAAACCGATGAGCGACCAGGCCAGGCTGTCCGCGGGCGATCCCGCGCCGGACTTCTCCCTCGCGTCGGACGACGGCACCGAGGTGGACCTCTACGACCTGCTCGAGCAGGGCCGGAAGGTCATCGTGTACTTCTACCCCGCCGCGATGACGCCGGGCTGCACCAAGCAGGCCTGCGACTTCACCGACTCCCTCGACGCGCTCCAGGGCGCGGGCTACACCGTCGTCGGCATCTCGAAGGACCCCACGACGAAGCTCGCGAAGTTCCGCGAGCGCGACAACCTGACGATCACGCTGCTCTCCGACCCCGAGCTGGCGGTCCACCGCACCTACGGCGCGTACGGCGAGAAGAAGCTCTACGGCAAGGTCGTCGAGGGCGTCATCCGCTCGACCTTCGTGGTCGGCACCGACGGCAAGGTCGAGCTCGCGCAGTACAACGTCAAGGCGACCGGCCACGTGGCCAAGCTCCGCCGCGACCTCGGTCTCGCCTAGTCCGTTCCGCTCCCCCGCTCCCCCGCCTGCCCACCCGAACCCGCCCGTACGTAACTGAAGGACACCGCCCGATGAAGCTCCACCAGTCGCTCGCCGAGCTCGCCCGCGACCACGGCACCACGCTGTTCCGCGACGCGACCGCGTTCCGCGGCTCCCTCGACGACTACCTCGACGAGGGCCAGGCGTCCGCGGGGACGATCAACCTGCTCACCGACGCGGTCCGGCTCGGCGCCCTCGACGGGCTGGTCACGATGCTCGACAGCGGCGCCAACCCGGCCGACGCCGTCGAGTCCGCCGGCCAGCGCCTGGCCCGCGACCGCGGCAGCGCCGACGTGCGCGGCTGCCAGTGGGCGATCGCGGTCCTCGGCTTCGCGCTGGGCAAGGTGCCCGAGTCGCTGGTCGAGGGGCTCGACCCTGATGCCGCCACGTCGACCCCGCCCGGCTTCGGCCCCGGCGGCACCGCGCCGAACCAGCCGCCGGTCACCTCCCCGGTCGCCTCGCCGGTCGCCTCGCCGTACCCGGCGCCCGCGCAGCAGCCGATCGTGTCGCCGCCGCACCAGCCCACCCCGCCGTCGTACGCCGCCCCGGGCCAGGCGTCCTGGGGGCAGCCGACACCGCCGAAGAAGAAGTCCAGCACCGGTTTCGTCGTCGCCGCGATCGCGGTCGCGCTCGTCGTCATCGTGGCCGGCATCATCGGCATCATCGCGATCGCCGGCAGCGACGACGAGAAGAAGGCCTCCGACCCGGCCTCGGAGACCACGAAGACCACCGACAGCACCGACTCGCCCACCGACGAGCCCACCGACGACGCGAGCGCCAGCGGCAACAACGCGACCGGCACGGGCTACGAGACCGAGCTGCCCGACGGCTGGGTCGACGGCACCGCGGACTTCACCGCGCAGAACCCGGGCCTGAGCACGCTCGACCGGGTGTTCATCTGGGGCGCGACGTTCAACACCGCTCGCGGCAACGTGATCGTGGAGACCCAGTCGGCCTACGGCTCGACCGACCCGAACGACCTCGCGGACGACTGGAAGACCGCGCTGACCGACGGCGACGAGACCGCGTACGCGACTGACATCGACGACACCACCATCGGCGGCGAGACGGCGCTCGGCGTCGACATCACCCGGACCAACGAGAACGGCATCGACGTCGCCCAGCGGTCCTACCTCGTGATCAGCGGCGACACGGCGTACTCGATCACCGTCTCGCTCAAGGACGGCGACGACGACGTGCTCACCCGCTTCGACGAGATCCTCGGCTCCTGGCAGTGGACGCAGTAGCGGCGGCCCGCGGGTCGGCGGAGCGGGCGTCCTAGACTCGTCCCGCTCACGCCGGAGTGGTGGAACTGGCAGACACGCGGCACTTAGGATGCCGTGCCTTCGGGTGTGCGGGTTCGAGTCCCGCCTTCGGCACCGATCAGGACGACGCGGACAGCAGCTGCGCCACCAGGGGCGCGACCTCGCGCAGGGCCTTCCCGCGGTGCGAGATCGCGTCCTTGTCCTCGCGGGACAGCTCGGCGGTGGTGACGCCCGGGCGGTCGGCGGCGACGAACAGGACGTCGTAGCCGAACCCGCCGGTGCCGCGGACCTCCCGGACGACGTGCCCGTCCATCCGGCCCTCGACGACGATCTCGCGGCCGTCGGGGTGGACGACGGCGACGGCGCACACGAAGTGGGCCGTACGACGCTCGTCGGGGACGTCGTGCAGCTGGGCGAGCAGCAGCTCGTTGTTGCGCTCGTCGCTCTTGGGCGGGCCCGACCACCGGGCCGAGAGCACACCGGGCATGCCGTTGAGGGCGTCGACGCACAGGCCGGAGTCGTCGGCGAGCGTCGGCAGACCGGTGGCGGCGACACCCGCGCGGGCCTTGAGCAGGGCGTTGCCCTCGAAGGTCGGCTGGTCCTCGACCGGCTCCTCGAACGGCGCGACGTCGTCGAGGCCGACCACCTCGACGGCCGTCATCTGCTCGGCCAGGATCCGGCGCATCTCCTCGAGCTTCTTGGCGTTGCGGGACGCGACGAGCACCTTGGTTTCGAGGCTCGCTGGCGCTCGCACCTCAACCACCGAGTTCCAGGGCCTCGCGCTGCAGCCGCGTGAGGTCGGCGCAGCCCTTCTCGGCCAGCGCGAGAAGCGCGTCGAGCTCGGCCCGGTCGAAGGCGACGCCCTCGGCGGTGCCCTGGACCTCGACGAACTTGCCGTCGCCGGTCATCACGACGTTCATGTCGGTCTCGGCGCGGACGTCCTCGACGTAGGGCAGGTCGAGGCGCGGCACGCCGTCGATGATGCCGACGCTGACGGCGGCCACCGACCCGGTGAGCGCGCTGGGCACCCGCAGCTTGGCGCAGGCGTCGGCCAGGGCGACGTACGCGCCGGTGATGGCGGCGGTACGGGTGCCGCCGTCGGCCTGGAGGACGTCGCAGTCGATCTGGATGGTGTTCTCGCCGAGCGCCTTGTCGTCGATGACGGCGCGCAGGGATCGGCCGATCAGCCGGCTGATCTCGTGGGTGCGGCCACCGATGCGACCCTTGACCGACTCGCGGTCCGAGCGGGTGTTGGTGGCGGCCGGGAGCATGGCGTACTCGGCGGTGACCCAGCCGAGCCCCGAGCCCTTGCGCCACCGCGGCACGCCCTCGGACGCGGACGCCGCGCAGAGCACGCGGGTCCGACCGAACTCCACCAGCACCGAGCCGGCGGGGTGGTCGAGCCAGTTGCGGGTGATCTTGATCGGGCGCAGCTCGTCGTCGGCGCGGCCGTCCTCACGGGTGCTCATGGGCCCAACCTACCGAGCGCTCAGCGGGCGACCGCGAGCGCCCGGCGGACCGCCCACGGCCCGAGGTCGCGGGCCCGGCGGCCGAACCAGGGCGCGCCCTCGGTGACCATCCACGCGACGTCGCGGCGCCAGCTCGGCGAACAGCCGCCGCCCCGCTCGAGGCTCGGCAGCGGGAAGTCGAATCCGGCCGCGTGCAGCCGCTCGCCCCAGGCGCGCGCCAGCGCCCGGTGGCCCAGCTCGGAGGGGTGGAAGCGGTCGATCGACCAGCAGGTCCGGTCCCGCACCTCGGGCATGAGGGCGAGGTCGAGCCGGAGGCCGCCGTACGTCGCGTGCAGGTCGTCGTAGACCTCGTTGACGAGCGCGATCCGCTCCGCCATCGGCCGCACGACGACCCGCGGCAGCCCGAGCAGCGCGGCGTGGTCGTGCCAGCGGACGGTCATCAGGGTGGCGCCTCCACCGACCAGCGCGCCGGCGACCTCGGCGAGGTCGGCATGCAGCCGCTCCGGGTCCCAGGTCGAGCGGAGCGTGTCGTTGACGCCGACCGGCAGCGAGGCGAGGTCGGGGCGGTGCGCGAGCGCCTCGGCGAGCTGCTGCTCGCGCACGCTCGCGGCGGTGGCCCCGGAGCGGGCCACGTTGCAGAACGAGACGTCGTACGACGCCTGCAACGCCTCGGCCAGCAGCCGGGCCCAGCCCCGCCACCCGCCACCCGGGAGCGGGTCACCGAGACCGACGGTGGTGCTGTCGCCGAGAGCGGCGAGGCGGAGGTATCCGTTGCCCACGCCACAGCACCGTGGCGGAGCCCGCTACGCGCAGGCTCCGCCACGGTGACGTGTCCGGCAACCTTCGATGAAGGGCCGGGGCTGTTCCGGGAGAGCTACTTGAACTCGATGCGCAGCAGCCGCAGCGTGCCGAGGACGAGAGGGACCACCAACCACAGGAAGCCGGCAGTGGCGAACTGGGCCCACTCCTCGCCGGAGGGCTGGAAGTCACCGGTGAGCAGCGGCGCTTGGGCGGTGTTGAACTCGATCCAAGGCGCGACCTTCTCGAAGCCGCTGCTGAGCGCGCTCAGGATGCCGGCGGCGATCGGGAGGATCAGGCTGTAGGCGAAGTACACGACGATGCCGGCCGGGGTGTTCATCAGCAGCATCGCGATGGCGAAGCCGACGAAGATGCCGATCAGGTTGGCGAGGACGAAGCCGTTGAACAGCAGGTTGCCGTCGACCGACCAGTCGGGCGCGCCGCCGGTCACCGCACCGATGCCGGTGAACACGACGGCCAGCAGCGCAGCCAGCACCATGACCACGGCAGCGAGGCTGATGCCGGCGAGGAACTTCGCGGCCACGACGCGCGAGCGTTGCGGCTCGAGTGTGAAGGTGACCAGACCGTTGCGCTGGGACTGCTCGCTGGTGACCAGCATGATGATCAGGATCGGCAGGAAGTAGCCGAGGACGCCGCCTGCGATCGGCAGCATGTCGTCGAGGTTCTTCGAGCCGTCGGGGGCGGCGAGGGTGTAGATCAGCAGAACCGCGCAGACAAGCCCGACGATCGAGGTCGCGAACCAGAAGCCCGCGCGGGTGTCGATCGCCTTGCGAAGCTCCACCCCGACCAGGCGGCTCAGCGGGGTGCGCGGGGTACCTGAGATGTCCAGGGTCGGGACGGCTGTGCTGCTCATGCGGGGATACCTCCGGGGGTCGGGGCGCCGAAGCCGGCGACGGCCTCGCGGGCGTCGGCCGAGGTCAGCTCGAGGAAGAGGTCCTCCAGGCCGGCACCGCCGGACCGGAGGTCGGTGAGGACGACACCGGCGGCCAGGGCGGCACGGCCGACCTGCTCGGGGCTCGCCTGCACCTTGAGGCCGGGGCCGGCGGGCTCGACGCCGTGGCCAGCGTGGGTCAGCGCCGCGCCGAGAGCGGTGTTGTCGAGCGAGGTGACCAGCGTGACCGGCGTGCCGTTGGCGCCGGCCAGCAGGGTCTCGCGGTCGCCCCGGGCGACGATCTTGCCGCGGCCGATGAGGATCATCTCGTCCGCGATCTGCTCGACCTCGTGCAGCAGGTGGCTGGACAGCAGGACGGTGCCGCCCCGGTCGGCGTACCCCTTGAGCAGGCCGCGCATCCAGCGGATGCCGGCCGGGTCCAGGCCGTTGGCCGGCTCGTCGAGGATGAGCACCGACGGGTCGCCGAGCAGCGCGTGGGCGATGCCGAGGCGCTGCTTCATGCCGAGCGAGTAGTTGCGCAGCCGGCGACCGGCCTCGTCGTCGGTGAGCCCGACCAGGGCGAGCATCTCGTCGACCCGGGTCTTCGGCAGACCCATGGTCTGCGCGGCGATCGCGAGGATCTCGCGGCCGCTGCGACCGACGTGCTGCGCCGACGCGTCGAGCAGGGTCCCGACGTGGCGGCCCGGGTTGGGGATGTCGTGGTAGCGCAGGCCACCGATCGTGACGTTGCCGCGGGTGGGGAGGCTCAGGCCGACCATGATCCGCATGGTGGTCGTCTTCCCCGCGCCGTTGGGGCCGAGGAAGCCGGTCACGCGGCCGGGCTGGCACGCAAAGCTGACGTCGTCCACGGCGGTGTACGCGCCGTAGGTCTTGGTGAGTCGATCAACGGTGATCATGGGGCCCAGCCTGCCCGACGCGGCCGACCCGCACACCGAACCGGCGTCGCGAGTCGCCCCGACCAAAGTAGGGGTCGCTCCGGCCCCGGGGCGCTGCCCGTCCCGATGGGGAGGCCCTAGCCTCGGAGCGTGGACACGCCGGAGGACTACCAGCCGCGCCTGCGTTGGTACAGCCAGGTCTGGCGCTACCTCCTGGCTCTCGCCATCGGACTGCTGGTGTGGACGCCGGTGATGAACGCCCAGCTCGACCGGAACCCGCTGCTGTTCTGGGGCGACCTCCTCGTGGGCCTGCTGGCCTTCGTGCTGGTCGCGTTCCGCCGCCGCTGGCCGTTCACGATCGCGGTGGTCACGATCCTGATGGCGCCCCTGAGCTCTCTGTCCGCCGGCCCGGCCGCCCTCGCCACCGTCTCCCTGGCGACCCGGCGCCGCTGGTGGCAGGTGATCACCGTCGGCGCGCTCAACGTGGTGTTCAGCCTGGTCTACTACGCCGTGCAGCCCAGCGACTCCGGCGACCCGTGGTGGGTGAACCTGGCCGTCACCGTCGCCGTGGTCCTGGCGATCACCGCGTGGGGCATGTTCATCGGCTCGCGCCGCGAGCTGGTGTGGACGTTGCGCCAGCGCGCCGAGACCGCCGAGGCCGAGCGCGACCTGCGCGCCGCGCAGGCCCGGTCCACCGAGCGTGCCCGGATCGCCCGGGAGATGCACGACGTGCTCGCCCACCGGATCTCCCAGATCTCGATGCACGCCGGCGCCCTCACCTTCCGCGAGGATCTGAGCGCCGACGAGATGCGCAGCAGCGTCGCGGTCATCCAGGCCAAGGCGCACGAGGCGCTGAGCGACCTGCGCGAGGTGCTCGGCGTGCTCCGCGACGTCGACGGCGCGCCCGGCACCGGTCCGCTGACCGGGCCGCAACCGACCTACTGCGACCTCGACGCCCTCGTCGCGGACGCCCGCCGCGCCGGCACCGCCGTCGAGTACGACGACGCGCTGTCCTCCGGCGAGGACCTGCCCGAGGCGGTGGGCCGCACCGTGTACCGGATCGTGCAGGAGGGCATCACCAACGCCGGCAAGCATGCACCGGCGGCGATGCTGCGGATCCGGGTCGGCGGCTCCCCTGCCGACGGCGTCGAGGTGGCGCTGCACAACGCGCTGGGGTTCGGCCCCACCCACACACCCGGCGCCGGCCTGGGGCTGGTCGGTCTCACCGAGCGGGCCGAGCTGCGCGGGGGCACGCTGACCCACGGCATCGAGCGCGCCACGACGACCGGCGCCCCGGACCAGTTCGTGCTGCGCGCATGGCTACCGTGGACCGCCGAGCAGGAGGCATCCTTGTGACCGACCAGATCCGCGTCCTCGTCGTCGACGACGACCCGCTGGTGCGCTCCGCGCTCACCCTGATGCTCGGCGGGCAGGCCGACATCGCGGTCGTCGGCGAGGCGCCCGACGGGCGCGCCGGCATCGCCCTGGCCCGCGAGCTGCGGCCCAACGTGGTCCTGATGGACATCCGGATGCCGGTCCTCGACGGCTTGGCCGCGACCCGGGTCCTGCACGCCGACCCGCAGCCGCCGCGGGTGATCGTGCTGACCACCTTCGACGCCGACGACTACGTCGTCGGGGCGTTGGCAGCCGGCGCCGACGGCTTCCTGCTCAAGGACACCGCTCCCCCGGAGATCGTCGCCGCCCTGCGGAAGGTCGCCGACGGCGACCCGATGCTCTCCCCGTCGGTCACCCGGACCCTGATCGAACGGGTCCGCACCGATTCCGGCGACAGCCGCGCCAGCGACGCCCAGCGCCGCCTGGACCGGCTGACCGAGCGCGAGCTCGAGGTCGCCGGCGCCGTCGGCCGCGGGCTGTCCAACGCCGAGATCGCCCGCGAGCTCCACCTGTCGGTCCCGACCGTGAAGGGCCACGTGTCGAAGCTGTTCGAGAAGCTGGAGACCACCAACCGGGTCCAGATCGCGCTGACCATCGAGGCCGCCCGCAGGTGAGCCTGCGAACCTGCGGTGAGCGGCCGAAGGTCGAGGAGCGCCGGCGAGCTCGCGCAGCGAAGCAAGCGAGGTCGTGGCGCGTCACGAGACTGTGAGGATTCCTTTGCAGCCTGATCAGTGATGGGCTGTGGGGCGGTGACCGCGGGTGTACTCATCTCGAGACTGGCTTCGTGCCTTGAAGTGGACTTGTCCGCTCGTGGTTGCCGGCCCCGGCCCGGGTTGGAGCGACTGGCCTGATCAGGAGCTTGACCGACCGGCGTGAACGGCGCCTGTCGT
>NZ_JAHTKU010000022.1 GCF_019192965.1 Nocardioides daeguensis | reverse complement strand
GTCATCGAAGACAGGTCGGATCGTGTGAGAAGGTTTCACTTACGAGGTGCCCCTTTGGGTAGGTCAGATGCTGACGTCGCAATCAACATCGTCCCTGCTCAAGGGGCATTTCTCGTTCTACGCCACGCTCACCTGACCAGCCGCCCGTGGTGGATCAGGGCTGACCCGGAGACGCCGAACGGGCCGCAATCCGTCAGGAGAGCGGCCCGTTCGGCGTTGTCGTCGAAGTGCGTCAGGCCTTCTTGGCCGGGGCCTTCTTGGCCGGGGCCTTCTTGGCCGGGGCCTTCTTGGCAGCCGGAGCAGCCTTCTTGGCGGCCGGAGCCTTCTTGGCCGGCGCCTTCTTGGCAGCCGGAGCAGCCTTCTTGGCGGCCGGAGCCTTCTTGGCCGGAGCCTTCTTGGCAGCCGGAGCCTTCTTGGCCGGAGCCGCCTTCTTCACGGTGGCGGCGGCCTTCTTGGCAGGAGCAGCGGCCTTCTTGGCGGCCGTGGTTGCGGCCTTCTTGGCCGGAGCAGCGGCCTTCTTCGCCGGAGCAGCGGCCTTCTTGGCCGGCTTCGGCAGCGGCGCGAGCTTCTTCGCGCCGGAGACGACGTTCTTGAGGTCAGCACCGGCGCTGAACTTCGGAACAGCCTTCTTCTTGGTCTTCACGCGCTCGCCGGTCTGCGGGTTGCGGACCCAGCGCGCGTTGCGGACGGCCTTCTCGAAGGAGCCGAAGCCGGTGATGGCGACCTTCTCGCCCTTCGCGACCTGCCGGGTGATCGTGTCGAGGACCGCGTCGAGAGCGTGGGCCGCGTCCTTGCGGCTTCCCTCGAAACGGTCGGCCAGCGCGTCGATCAACTGAGACTTGTTCACTACCTGTCCTTCCGAAACGCCGCGCTGGGCGTCCCTTGGGCTGTTGCGGCCGAGCCCTCGCCCAGCCGTCCTTTCATGGGAACGCTAGGCACTCGTCGGCACGCTCACAATCACCACGCCGAAGTTGGTGCCTCTTTTTTCGTGATTTCGGCGGTATTTCGGCCGTTTCGGCCCCTATTTCGCTCCCGAGAGCCACTTCGAGGCCTACTCGGCGAATGCGGGAATGACAACGGACCGACCCGCGAATGTCGCGAATCGGCCCGTTGTAGAAGGGTTTTCGGCCTCTTTCAGGCGTGCTGCGTGACCGGCTTCCAGCTCGGCCGCTTGCTCTCGTACGCCGCGATGTCGGCCTCGTGGCCCAGCGTGATGCCGATGTCGTCGAGCCCGTTGAGCAGGCGGTAGCGCGTGTAGTCGTCGATCTGGAAGGGCGCCACCAGGTCACCGCAGGTCACCGTGCGGGACTCGAGGTCCACGGTGATCTGCGTCGTCGGGTCGGCCTCGATCGCCGCCCACAGCTGCTCGATGACGTCCTGCTCGACCGGGACCGAGAGCAGCCCCGCCTTGCCGGAGTTGCCGCGGAAGATGTCGGCGAAGCGGCTCGAGAGCACGACCTTGAAGCCGTAGTCCATGAGCGCCCAGACCGCATGCTCGCGCGAGGATCCGGTGCCGAAGTCGGGACCGGCGACCAGGATCGAGACGCCCTGGTACTCGGGCTTGTTCGCCACGAACTCCGGGTCGTTGCGCCAGGCGGCGAACAGGCCGTCCTCGAAGCCGGTGCGCGTCACGCGCTTGAGGTAGACCGCCGGGATGATCTGGTCGGTGTCGACGTTGCTGCGGCGCAGCGGGAGCGCCGTACCGGTGTGGGAGGTGAACTTCTCCATGACTCTGACTCCTTCTCAGACCAGGTCGGCGGACAGGTCGGCCGGCGAGGCCAGCGTGCCCTTGACGGCGGTGGCGGCAGCGACGGGGACGGACACCAGGTGGGTACGTCCGCCCTTGCCCTGCCGGCCCTCGAAGTTGCGGTTGGACGTCGACGCCGAGCGCTCCTGCGGCTGCAAGGTGTCGGGGTTCATGCCCAGGCACATCGAGCATCCCGCGCCGCGCCACTCGGCGCCGGCCTCGATGAAGATCTTGTCGAGGCCCTCCTCCATGGCCTGGTTGCGCACGCGCACCGAGCCGGGGACGACGAGCAGACGGGTTCCCTCGGCGACCTTGTGGCCCTTGATGATGTCGGCGGCGAGACGCAGGTCCTCGATCCGTCCGTTGGTGCAGGAGCCGACGAAGACGGTGTCGACCTTGACCGAGCGCAGCGGCTGGCCGGCCTCGAGGCCCATGTACTCCAGGGCCTTCTCGGCGGCGAGCTTGTCGGACGGGTCCTCGAAGTCGTCCGGCGAGGGGACGTTGGCACCGAGAGGCGCGCCCTGACCGGGGTTCGTGCCCCACGTGACGAACGGCGTGACGTCGGCCGCGTCGATCACGATCTCCTTGTCGAAGGTCGCGTCGGCGTCGGTGACCAGCGTCCTCCAGTGCGCGACGGCCGCGTCCCACTCCGCACCCTTGGGCGCCTCGGCCTTGCCCTCGATGTAGGCGAAGGTGGTCTCGTCCGGCGCGATCATGCCGGCCTTGGCGCCCCACTCGATGGACATGTTGCACACCGTCATCCGGCCCTCCATCGACAGCGCCTCGATGGCCGCTCCGCGGTACTCGACGATGTAGCCCTGCCCGCCGCCGGTGCCGGTCTGCGCGATCAGGTAGAGGATGAGGTCCTTGGCGGTGACCCCCTCGGCCAGGCTGCCGTTGACGGTCACGGCCATGGTCTTCGGCTTGGCCTGCGGCAGGGTCTGGGTGGCGAGCACGTGCTCGACCTCCGAGGTACCGATGCCGAACGCGATCGCGCCGAAGGCGCCGTGGGTGCTGGTGTGCGAGTCGCCGCACACGATCGTCATGCCGGGCTGGGTGAGGCCCAGCTGCGGGCCGACGACGTGGACGATGCCCTGCTCGACGTCACCGAGCGGGTGCAGCCGGACGCCGAACTCCTCGGCGTTCTTGCGCAGCGTGTCGACCTGCGTCTTGCTGACCGGGTCGGCGATCGGCTTGTCCCAGTCGAGCGTCGGGACGTTGTGGTCCTCGGTCGCCAGGGTCAGGTCGGGACGGCGCACCTTGCGACCGGCCAGGCGCAGGCCGTCGAAGGCCTGCGGGCTGGTGACCTCGTGGATGAGGTGGAGGTCGATGTAGAGGAGATCCGGCTCCCCCGGGGTCGAACGGACGACGTGCTCGTCCCACACCTTCTCCGCCAGGGTCTTGCCCATGACTCGCTCCTCCTCGTTCGGGTCGTCGACGGCACCTCTGCCGTCCACCGTGATGAAGCGTACTCTTGCATCCCAGGATCCGAGACGGCAGTATTGCCATATGGACAACTCGAGCGGCGTCGGAGTTCTCGACAAGGCGGCCCTGGTGCTCACCGCACTGGAGTCCGGCCCGGCCACCCTGGCCGGCCTGGTGGCGGGCACGGGCCTGGCCCGACCGACGGCCCACCGGCTGGCGGTCGCGCTCGAGCACCACCGTCTCGTGGCACGCGACATGCAGGGCCGCTTCGTGCTCGGCCCGCGCCTCGCGGAGCTCTCCGCCGCCGCCGGCGAGGACCGGCTGCTCGCGACCGCCGGCCCCGTCCTCGCGCGGCTGCGCGACATCACCGGCGAGTCCGCCCAGCTGTGGCGCCGCCAGGGAGACCACCGCGTCTGCGTCGCCGCCGCCGAGCGGCCCTCCGGCCTGCGCGACACCATCCCGATCGGCTCCCAGCTGACCATGCGCGCCGGCTCCGCCGCGCAGGTGCTGCTCGCCTGGGACGACCCGGAGCGGATCCACCGCGGCCTGCAGAACTCCGCGTTCTCCGCCGCCGAGCTGTCCGCGATCCGCCGCCGCGGCTGGGCACAGTCGGTCGGCGAGCGCGAGCAGGGCGTCGCCTCGGTGTCCGCTCCCGTCCGCTCCCCCGGCGGCAAGGTGATCGCCGCGGTCTCCGTCTCCGGCCCGCTCGAGCGCCTCTCCCGCCAGCCGGGACGGATGCACGCACCGGCCGTGCTCGCGGCCGCCGAGCGGCTCTCCGAGTCGCTGCGGCGAGCTGCCGCGGAGTAGCGACTCTCGGTTCTGAGAGCGCTCCTTCCTCGCGCTCTCAGAACAGCGCGTCCTCGTCCCGCTCCAGCTCGAGCAGGACCTGCTTGCGCTCCAGCCCGCCGGCGTAGCCGGTGAGCGTGCCGTTGGCGCCGATCACCCGGTGGCACGGGATGACGATCGGGATCGGGTTGGCGCCGTTCGCCGTGCCGACGGCCCGGGAGGCCGCGTTGGTCTTGCCGAGGCGGGCGGCGATCTCGCCGTAGGAGGCGGTCTCGCCGTACCCGATGCCGAGCAGCTGGGCCCACACCGAGCGCTGCCACGCACTGCCGGCCGGGGCGAGCGGGAGGTCGAACTCGGTGCGGTCGCCGGAGAAGTACTCGGCGAGCTGGCGCGCCGCGACGACCAGCACGGGGTTGTCGGCAGCCTCCGCGCCGAGCGGGCGCGCGCCGTCGCGGAACGGCGAGAACTCGATCGCGGTGATCGCGCCGTCCTGCTCGACGAGCCGCAGCGGCCCGATGGGCGATTCGATGACGGTCCACATGGCAGTGCTCATCCTTCCAGCGAGGTCCACAGGTGGAGGAGGGCGTACGAGCGCCAGGGCGCCCATCCCTCCGGGGTGATGTCGGGGGTGACGTCGATGTCGAGGTGGCGGGCGAGCGCGTTGCGCACGCCGACGTCGGTCGGCAGCCACACGTCGGGGTGACCCAGGGCGCGGAGCGCGATGTAGTCGGCCGTCCACGGGCCGATGCCGGGCAGCGCGAGCAGAGTGCGTCGTACGTCGCCGCGGTCGGGGCCCCGGTCGAGCACCACCTCGCCCGCGGCGATCGCGGCGCACAGGCCGACGAGCGCACGCCCGCGCGCACGCGGCATCCGGAACTCCTCGGGCGCGAGCGCCGCGACCGCCGCCGCGTCGGGGAACAGGTGGGTCAGGCCGGGGACACCGGTCTCGACGGGACGCCCGTGGGCGGCGACGAGCCGGGCCGCGGCGGTGCGGGCCGCGACGACGGTGACCTGCTGGCCGAGCACCGCGCGCACCGCGACCTCGGTGCCGTCGACGTGTCCCGGCACCCGGAGCCCCGGCCGGGCGGCGACCAGCGGGGCGAGCAGCGGATCGGCGGACAGGTGGTCGTCGACGGCCACCGGGTCCGCGTCCGCGTCGAGCAGTGCGCGCATCCGCGCCAGCGCGGCCGTGGTGTCGCGCAGGTCGTCGAGGACCAGCCGCAGCGGCAGGTACGACGAGCCGACCTCGTCGAGGTCCGCGAGCTCGACGCGCGCGACACCCGGACCGTGCGGCAGGTCGAGGGTCCGTGCGTAGGAGCCGCTCCCGTCGTCGCGCACCTCGGCGACCTCGATGCCGGGCACGGCCCGGTCGGCGAGGAAGCGGAGCAACGCGGAGCCCCGGAACGGCGTACGTACGGCGATCCGCAGGTCGATCGCGCCGGCGACCTGTCCCTTCCCACCGGCAGGGGCCTTCCGGCCACGCAGGTGGCTCGGCGTGGCGTCGTACACCTCGAGCATCGTGTCGTTGAACTGCCGCACGCTCGAGAAGCCGGCGGCGAACGCGACGTCGGCCAGGCTCAGGGTCGTGCTCTCGACGAGCGCGCGGGCGGTCTGGGCACGCTGGGTGCGGGCCAGCGCCAGCGGACCCGCGCCCAGCTCGCTGGTCAGCAGCCGCGACAGGTGGCGCGAGGTGTAGCCGAGCCTGGTGGCCAGGCCCTCGACGCCCTCGCGGTCGACGACGCCGTCGCAGATCAGCCGCATCGCCCGGCCGGCGACAGTGGCGGCGACGTTCCAGTCCGGGCTGCCGGGCGTCGCGTCCGGCAGGCAGCGCTTGCAGGCGCGGTAGCCGGCGGCCTGCGCGGCAGCGGCGGTGCGGTGGAAGGACACGTTGCGGGACGCGGGGGTGCGGGCCGGGCACGACGGGCGGCAGTAGATGCCGGTCGACCGCACGGCCGTGTAGAAGACGCCGTCGAACCGGCGGTCGCGTGACCGCACGGCCGTGTAGCAGCGCTCGAAGTCGAGCTGCTCCGGCGTGGTCACTGTGCTCTCCATGTCGTCCATCCTGCCGCCCCCCGCCGACAGTCTCTCGCGGAAATCGGACATGACGGTGACCGGCGGTGGCGCCGGTCTGCCACGCTGCTCCCATGGCGGACTCACCGATCCATCCCCTCGACCTGCTGATCAGGTCCCAGCAGATCGCCCTCAAGCTGACCACCGACGTCCTCAAGGGCGTGCGTGACACGGCGGTCACCGGTGTCACCCAGCCCGACGAGCTCGCCCGCCAGGTCGGCGACCTCGCGGGCGCCGTCGCCGGCATGGCCGGCGCGGTCACGAGCCTCGCGAGCTCGACCGCGCAGCCGCTGCAGGACTTCATCGTCCGGCAGCGCGAGCTCGCGGACACCGTGCACACCCTCGCCGAGGCCCAGGCCGAGCTCGCCGGCGTCGTCGCCAACCTCGCCGAGCGGCACGCCGAGGCCGTCGCCGCGTTGGAGAAGCTCACCGCGCCGGTGTTCGCGATCGTCGGCACCGAGCCGACACCGCCGAAGACACGGGCCGCGAAGAAGACCGCCACAGCGAAGGCGGCCGCGCGCGGCGAGTGACACCACACGTGCGGTCGGCCGACCGCACGAGGTCACCAGAAAACTGGGATGGAACACGCCCGCCGGACAGCTGAGACTCGGGCAACGTGCACACGTATCTCCGGGCAGTCGCGCGCGCCGCCGCCCTGCTGATCCTCCTCGGCGTCATCACCGTCCTCGACCTCTCATCCGCCCACGCCACGACCCAGGGCACACCGGGCAAGATCGTGTTCAGCACGGCCAACGACGGCATGATCAAGAGCTGGGACCCGGGCACGCTGGCGATCACTCCGTTGACCGGCGACCTGCGCTGCCCCGGCACCGGAACGCCGCAGCAGGCCAACTGCATCGGCGCCGACGGCACCACCAGCCCGCATCCCTCCTGGTCGCCGGACGGCACGAAGATCGCCTTCAGCAAGTGGACGCCCGACGGCACCGACGTGAACGGGCGCCCGCGCTTCCACAGCGTCATCTACGTGATGAACACCGACGGCTCCGGCGCCTACCAGGTGATCGCGCCGCCCGCGACCACGCGCAGCCAGTGCCACGACGACCCCGAGCTGCCCTGCGACGGCGCCGGGTTCAGCGACTTCGGACCGTCGTGGTCGCCGGACGGCACCCAGCTGGCGTTCATCCGCACCGCGAACATCGGCCGCGACCGGGACGACGCGCGCAAGGGCAGCCAGGTGTGGACCGTGAGCCGCCTCGGCGGCGGCGCCACCCAGCTCACCCACGCCTCCCTGACCGAGGACGTCGTGGGCAACATGTTCGAGGACGACCCTCGTCCGCCCGGCTACCACAGCGTCGCGTGGGCACCGGCCGGCGACAAGCTCGCGGCGTACCGCGTCGAGGAATTCGGCGGGCCGTACCGTCTCGACCGGGTCACGACCGGTGGCGGCACCAGCACGCTGTACGCCGGCGAGGTCAGCGACTACGACTGGTCGCCCGACGCCAAGCGGGTCGTGTACGTCGCGCAGGACAGCGAGTCCGTGACCGTCATCGAGCCCGACGGCTCGCGCAGCGACGGCGGCCTGGCCCAGACGGGCGCGGTCCGCTTCGGGCCGGACAACAACGGGCCGGTCTCCTTCCACTGCGTCAGCCAGACCGACTGCGGCTACTTCGAGCACCTGCTCCCCGACCCCGGCAGCAACCTGCGCGTCGACGACCCCGACCGCAAGATCGGCATCGTGCCGGTGACCCCGACCGACAACCCGGGCCGCGTGCCGTGGGACATCCAGGCCCAGGACGTCCCCATCCTGTTCCTGCCGGGCTTCCTGGGTTCGGAGATCACCTGCGGCAGTGACGTCCTGTGGCCGCCGAGCGCGTGGCCCGGCACCAACGGCGACAACCTGCGCAAGATGCAGCTCGGCGGCGGGGACGGGTCCTGCCCGGGCGCCGGGCCGACCGGCAACGCGCTCGGCAAGGTCCTCGGCTCGGACATCTACGACGGCGTCCAGCGCTGGCTGGCGCAGGCCGCGCCCGGCGGCGACCAGCCCAACAGCGCGGTGTTCGGCTGGGACTGGCGCAAGCGCCCCGAGGACTCCATGGCCCGCCTCGACGCCGCGGTGCAGCAGGCGCTCGCCGCCGACCTGCCCTCGCGTCAGGGCGTCAACCGGGTCACCTTCTTCGCGCACTCCTACGGCGGCCTCCTGGCTCGCTGGTACGCCAAGGACCCCGACCGCGCCGCCAAGATCGCGCGTGTGCTGACCGCCGGCACGCCCTGGTGGGGGTCGCCCAAGGTCGCGCTGCCGCTGGCCTTCGGCATCGAGAGTCCGATGAACGAGGCCGGCATGGACCTGGTGCTCCCCAACGACGCGCTCCAGGCGCTGGCCCGCAGCATCCCGGGCCTCTACGAGCTCTTCCCGAGCGACAGCTTCGGCACCTGGCTCTCGGTCAACGGCCGCTTCCAGAACCAGGACGGCGTGAACGCCACCACGCTCGCCCTCGGCGCCCGGGCGGGGCTGTTCACCCAGGCCCGCGACGACCACGCGAAGGTCTTCGACGGATTCTTCACCAACGGTGGGCGCATCGACATGCAGGCCCTCGTCGGCAGCGGGCTGCCCAGCTTCGGGGCCGTCGACCTGGGCGAGAAGTCGACGGCGGTGTCGTGGACCAACGGCGACGGCACGGTCCCCTTGCGCAGCGCGATGCAGGGCACCGACATCGACCACCCGCTCGGCGACCGGGTCCACGTCCAGGCTGTCTGCGCGGTCGACCACGTGAGCCTGCCGAACTCCCCGGTGGTGCTGACGGCGTACCGCGACTTCCTCCTGTTCGGCCGCACACCGCGGAAGACCCCGGGCACCTGCCCGAGCCGTGGCGCGGAGATCAGCGTCTTCAACTACCACGTCGCCCTCCCCCAGGGACCTGCTCCCACCGCCCGGGCGGCACTCGCCGCGGGTCCGCTCGACCTCGCGACCGCCTACCAGCAGCGGCACGTCGACCTGATGGACCTGCCGGACCGGACGACGGTGGTCAGCCGCGAGTCCGACCCGGTGGTGCTCACGTTCGAGGGTCAGGACCTGCGGTTCGGCTACGCACCCATCGACGGTGACACCCGCGGCACGCCCCTGCAGTACGGCCCGGTCACCGGCACGGTGGAGATCACCCCGGGCGAGGGTGGCCGCGGTCCGGTCGTGACGGTCGACGGCGTCCCGGTCCAGCCGACCACCACGGGCGACCCCGGCGACCCCGGCGACCCGGGGACCCCCGGCAAGCCCGGCGCCGGACCCGCGAGCGCCCAGGCGGAGGTCCTGCACAGCTCCCTGGTCCGCGGCCGGCTCAAGCTCGTCGCCCGGGTGAACCCCGCAGCGAACGGCACCACCGTCGCGGTCGAGGTCGCGGTCGGCAGCAAGCGCCTGCGGCTGACGCCGACCGTCTCCGGCGGCCAGGTCGTCGTCCGCACCGCCCTGCCGAAGAAGCTCGCCCACGCCAAGAACGCCGCCGTGACCCTGAGCGTCCCCGGCTCCGACCGGGTCCGACCGGCGACGGTGCGGGTCCTCGCCGCCTCGCGGCCGCCGCGGCTCCGGGTCCGGGCGCTCACCCGGGCCGGTGACCGCGTCACCATCGCCGGCAAGGTCGCGACGACGGCACGGGGCGTCGTCACGGTGGCCGTGACCTGGACCAGCGGGAACGAGTCCGGTACCTGGACCGGACGGGCCCGGATCCGCAACGGCCGCTGGTCGCTCGTCGGCACGCTTCCGGCCGCCGCCCGTACCGGCGGCGAGGTCAGCATCGGGTACGCCGGCTCGGCGAAGGCCCAGCTCGGCGGCGCGCTCCTGGTCCGCCCGCTGCCGGCGTCCTGAGCCCGGTACGGCGGGCGCTCGGGCCCGCCGTACCGAACGGCCAGCGGCGCGGACAGGCGACTGGCAGAATTGCGGGGGTGCCCCGCCCGTCCGCCGCTCGCACGCTCGAGCGCATCACCCGGCTGGCGGACGCGGCCCTGCCGTGGGAGGAGCTCGCCGAGGAGGTCCTCGAGGTGCTCGCGCAGGCACTGCCCTTCGACGCGGCCACCGTGGCGCCCTTCGACCCCACCACGGGCCTGATCACGGGTTCGGTGAAGCGGGACGTCCCTGCGGACAGCTACGCCCGCTTCGCCCACTTCGAGTACGTCGCCCCGGATCCCCACGCGTTCTCCCGGCTGGCGCGGCGGCGCCGTCCGATCGGCGTCCTCGTCGACGACCTCGACGGCGACCCTGCCCGGGCCGAGAGGTACCGCGACTTCTACCTGCCGGACCTCGCGATCGGTCACGAGCTCCGGATCGCCGCCCGTGAGCGCAGCCTCCTGTGGGCCGGGGTGAGCCTGCTGCGGGCCGTCGACTCGCGCGGCTTCGACGCCGACGAGGCCGCCCTGGCCGACCGGCTGGTGGCGCCCCTCGTCCGCGGGTTCCGCGGCGGCGGCATCCGCACGGTGCACGCGGCTCCGGTCACCCGGGTCGCGCCCCTGGTGCTCGTCGTCGACTCCCACAACACGGTGACGGCGGCGACCGGCGACCGCAGCGGGTGGTTCGCCCAGCTCGACCCGACCGGCACCCGCCCCCTGCCCGTCCCGGTCGTCAGCGCGGTCGTGCGTGCCCGGCGCCGTCGCGGGGAGCCGACCGAGATCACCGTCCCGACGTCCAGCTACGGCTGGGTGAGTGTCAGCGCGGCGGCCCTGCAGCCCACCGGCGCTGCGGAGGCGGTCGGTGACGTCGTGGTGACGCTGCGGCACGCGGACCCGTCCGCGTCCTCGGCGCTCGTGATGGCGGCGCTCGACCTCACCCGGCGCGAGGCGCAGATCGTCGACCGGGTGCTCCTCGGCCGCTCCACCGCCGAGATCGCCGCCACGCTCCACCTCTCGCCGTACACGGTGCAGGACCACCTGAAGGCGGTCTTCGCCAAGGCGGGCGTGCGCAGCCGGCGCCAGCTCGTCGCGTTGCTGCGCGACTGACGCCCGCGCCTGCGCGGTCGGCGGAAAAACCAGTCGGGGGGGGGGGGGGGGGGGCGGGCCCCCCCCGGGGCCCCCCCCCCCAGCCCACCCCCCCCCGCCCCCCCGCCCCGGCGGGGCGGCCGAAAAACCCCGCGGGCCCCGGCCCTGGGCCCGGGCCCCGATGCTGTACCCCCGACCGGATTCGAACCGGCGCTACCTACGTGAGAGGCAGGCGTGCTAGGCCGCTACACAACGGGGGCATCCGTTGTTCCGGATCTCTCCGTGACAACGTCGTGAACTCTAGCGATTTCCTGCCTGACCGGACAAATCCTGACGGAGTGACCTGTCTCTCGCGAGAGCCTCGCTGGGATACTAGGACTCGAACCTAGAACGACTGAACCAGAATCAGCTGTGTTGCCAATTACACCATATCCCAATGGTTAGGTCCCCCGGCCGAGGCCGGCGAACCGGTGACCCACACTACCGGTCGGCCGGCTCTGCCTCCAAAATGGCCCCGCCCTCCGGCGTCTCGGTGCGGTTCTGCACCCCGAGCCGGCGGGCCGCCCCGACGGCCAGCAGCAGGTAGCCGACGGACTGCACGACGGTCACCGGGATCGACCACCAGCTCCCTCCGGTCGGGTTCAGCGCCTCGGTCATGTCGCTGAACGCCAGGGCCATGCCGAACGCCACGAAGTTGTTGACGACGTGCATCGCGATGCCGGCCTCGAGGCCGCCGGTGAGGATCACCAGCAGCCCGGCAACCACGCCGAACGCGAACCGGTCGAAGAAGACCGGCGCGTCCTGGCCCAGGCCGTGGGCGAGCGCGAACAGCAACGCCGGTACGACGACCGAGACCGCCGCGCCCACCCGGGCCCCGGCGCGGGCGGTCAGGCCGCCGAACGCCTGCGCGAGGTACCCACGGAACACGTACTCCTCCCCCGCCGCCTGCAGCGGGGTCAGCAGCACGATCACCAGCACGAAGTCGCGCACGGTCGAGGTCCACGGGTTCAGCCCGGCGCTGGTGTCGAGCGACCCGGAGCCCTGGTCCGGCAGCAGCGCCGAGACGACCAGGGTCAGCCCGAGCGCCACGACGGCGAGGCCGAGGCAGGCCGCGAACCAGCGCCAGCGCAGGGTGCCGGCCACCGAGGTCACCCAGCCGGGCGTCTGCCCGTGCAGCAGCCGGGCGACCACCCACACCGCGGGGATCGCCGCCGCCCAACCCAGGTTGACCAGGGCCAGGAACGACGGCGTGGCGGGGTCGCCCGACAGCTTGTCGACCGCCTCGCCACCCGAGTCGCCTCCGACGACGAGCACCAAGGTGACCACGAGGCTCAGCACGAGCTGTCCGGCGAAGAAGATCACCAGCAGCAGCGGGATCCCGGCGACCGGGCGCCAGGCCCCCGCCGGGCCGCGCCGCTGGAGCTCGTCGTACCTCAGTCCGGCTGGGTCACCCGAGGGCACGCTGCAACCGCCCGAGGCTGCGGTCGCGGCCGAGGAGCTCCATCGACTCGAACAGAGGCGGCGAGATCCGGCGGCCGGTGACCGCCACGCGGACCGGGCCGAACGCGTTGCGCGGCTTGAGGCCGAGGCCGTCCACGAGCGCGGTCTGCAGGGCGCCCTGGATGGCCTCGGTCGACCAGGTCGGCAGCGCCGCGAGCGCGTCGTACGACGCCTGCAGGACGGGGGCGCCGGCCTCCCCGAGCTGCTTGGCGGCGTCCTCGGGATCGACCTCGAAGGCGTCCTCGGCGACGAACAGGAAGCCGAGCATGCTGCTGGCCTCGGCGAGCTTGTTGATCCGCTCGCCGACCAGCGGCATCGCGAGCTCGAGCAGCTGGGCGTCGGCATCGGTCACCGGGTCGCTCACGACACCGTCGCGCTTGAGGAACGGCAGCACCCGGTGGGTTATCTCCTCGATCGACAGCAGCCGCATGTGGGCGGTGTTGATGGCGTCGCACTTCTTGAGGTCGAAGCGCGCCGGGTTGGCGACGACGTCGGCGATGTCGAACGCCTCGACCATCTCCTCGAGGCTGAAGATGTCGCGGTCGGCCGCGATCGCCCAGCCCAGCAGGGCGAGGTAGTTGAGCAGGCCCTCGGGGAGGTAGCCCTGGTCGCGGTAGGCCAGCGCGTGCGCCTCGGGGTCGCGCTTGGAGAGCTTCTTGTTGCCCTCGCCCATGACGTAGGGCAGGTGGCCGAACTCCGGCGTCGCCTTGGCGATGCCGACCTCCTTGAGCGCCTCGTAGAGGGCGATCTGGCGCGGCGTCGACGACAGCAGGTCCTCGCCGCGGAGCACGTGGGTGATCTCCATCAGCGCGTCGTCGACCGGGTTGACCAGCGTGTACAGCGGGTCGCCGTTGGCCCGGCACAGCGCGAAGTCCGGAACGAACTCGGTCTCGAAGCTCACCTCGCCGCGGACCAGGTCGTGCCAGGTGATCGAGCCGTCGGGCATCCGGAAGCGCACGACCGGCTTGCGGCCCTCGGACACGAACGCGTCGACCTGCTCCTGGGTCAGCTCGCGGCAGAAGCCGTCGTACCCCTGCACCTTGGAGCCGGCGGCCTTGCGGCGCGCGGCGGCCTCGTCGTTGGTGCAGTAGCAGTCGTAGGTGAAGCTGCTCTCCTTGAGCCGCGCCAGCGCGTCGGCGTACAGGTCGCTGCGCTCGCTCTGTCGGTACGGCGCGAACGGGCCACCCACGCCCGGGCCCTCGTCCCAGTCGAGGCCGAGCCAGCGCATCAGGTCGAGGATCGCGTCGAGCGACTCGTCGGTGCTGCGCTCCTTGTCGGTGTCCTCGATGCGGAAGACGAAGGTGCCGCCGTGGTGGCGCGCGAAGGCCCAGTTGAACAGTGCCGTGCGGATCATGCCGACGTGGGGGCTGCCGGTAGGCGAGGGGGCCATCCGGACGCGGACCGGACCGTTGGGGCTGCTCATGCTCGTGCTTCCACCTTGTTCGTGAGGGTTCCGAGGCCTTCGATCGAGATCTCCACCTCGTCGCCGACCTGCAGGGGGCCGACACCCTCGGGGGTGCCGGTGAGGATGACGTCGCCGGGCAGCAGCGTCATCACGCTGGAGACGTGCGCGACCAGCGCGGGCACGTCGAAGACCATGTCGGCCGTCGTACCGTCCTGGACGACGTCGCCGTTGACGAACGTCTGGAGGCGCCGGCCCTGGTTGAAGTCATGGGGGTCGAGGTCGGTCTCGATCCACGGCCCGAGCGGGCAGAAGGTGTCGAAGCCCTTGGCGCGGGTGAACTGGCCGTCGGAGCGCTGCAGGTCGCGAGCCGTCACGTCGTTGGCGATCGTGTAGCCGTGGATGACGTCGGTGGCCTGCTCGGCCGGCACGTCACGGCAGATCCGGCCGATGACGACCGCGAGCTCGCCCTCGTAGTGCAGGTCCTGGGTCTGGCGCGGGCAGAGGATCGCGTCGTCGGGGCCGATGACGCTGGTGTTCGGCTTGAGGAACATCAGCGGCTCGGCGGGCACGTCGTTGCCGAGCTCGGCCGCGTGGGCGGCGTAGTTGCGGCCGATGCCGACCACCTTGCTGCGCGGCAGGACCGGCGCCAGCAGGCGCACCTCCTCGAGCCGGTACTCCTTCTCGAGCAGCTTGATCCCCTGGTAGAGCGGGTCACCGACGAGGCCGACGATCACCGCGTCGTCACCCGGCTGCCCGTACTCGTCGAGGTCGCCGGTCAGGATGCCGTAGGACGGCTCCTCGCCTGTCGTGAATCTGACGATGCGCACTCGGCGAGCCTATCGACCTACGCTTGCTGGTCGTGAATGCGGAGGAAGGGCGTCGGCGAGCGGCCGACCACGCCGCGCGCATCGACCGCTACGTCGCCCCGCACCTCGCCCGGCGCGAGGCCGCGGTGAAGCACCCGGTCTTCGACTTCCTCTTCACCTACTACTCCTACCGCCCCGCCCAGCTGCGCCGCTGGCACCCGGGCTTCGGCGTCGTCGCGCCGCCCGGATCGGGCCTCGAGGGGGTCAAGGGCTACGAGGTCGTCGCCGAGGGTGGGGCGACGGTCGCGCCGTCGTACGTCGCCTCGCAGCGTCCGCTCGTCGAGTCGATCCACCGCCTGCTCACCGCGACCGCCGGCCGCGCCGCGCACTTCGGCTGCTTCGGCCTCCACGAGTGGGCCATGGTCTACCGCCTCGCCGAGGACCAGACCCGGCACGCCGACTGGCCGCTGCGCCTCGGCCCCACCGGCACCGACGAGGTCGTCGAGGGCCACCGCATCGCCTGCTCCCACTTCGACGCCTACCGCTTCTTCACTCCCCCCGCCCGCCCGCTGAACACGCTGACCCCCGGCCGCGACGATCGCCCCGCGTTCGAGCAGCCCGGCTGCCTGCACGCCGGCATGGACCTCTACAAGCACGCCTTCCGGCTCTCACCGATGATCTGCTCCGACCTCGTCGCCGACTGCTTCGAGCTCGCCTGGGACATCCGGACCCTCGACATGCGCGCGGCGCCGTACGACCTCGAGGACCTGGGGTTCGAGCCGGTGCGGATCGAGACCGCCGAGGGCAAGGCGGCGTACGTCGAGGCGCAGCGCGGGTTCGCCGAGCGGGCCAGGCCGATCCGAGCAGCGCTGACCGCTGAGTGCGAACGCCTCTTGGGCATGTCCCGGAGCATCTAGCATCGCGCCATGACCCACCACCGCCGCGGCCTCGCCGACCGTCTCGGCATCCACCGCCGCGATGGACGGCTGGTGCTCGGCCGGACGCCGTACATCTCGGAGGAGGACTGGAAGCGTATCGAGGCTCCCGGGCCGGTCCTTCGCGTTCTCCAGGGGCTCGGCCTGGCGTATCGGCCCGACCACACGCGTCACCGCGGTCCCTTCGGCATCTTCGGTCGGACCACCGACTGAGTGGGATCACGGGGCGCGCAGCCGCCGCCTCCTGGCGCGAGCCCCATGCGAATTGGCCGCGATTTTCGCCGATCTGCAGCCAACCCGCATGGGGTGCGGTCGATCAGCGCGCTTCTCCCACACCTACTGCCCGCGCGCAGCGCCGACGTCGTGGAGGTCACCGAGGCCAACGACCGGTTCCTGGACCGGATGACCGGCCTCCTCGACAACTCCGTGTTCAACGCCGGCAGTTGCGCCACCGCCCGGAGCTACTACTTCAACCAGCACGGGGAGGCGGTGCTGCTGCGCCCGACGTCGACGTCGAGCGCAGCACGCGCGGCCACCCGCTTCCCGCTGGACGACTACACGTTCACCGGCGTAAGAGCCTCGGCCTCCGCCTCGGCGTCCTGACGGCCCATCGCCCGGTGCCGGGTCTCCGGCATGAGCAGCACGCAGATCACGCTGCCGAGGGCGAAGGCGGCGAGCATCCAGCCGATCGCCGAGGTGTTGCCGGCCTCCGCGAAGTCGGAGGCGAGGTACGGCGCCGTGCCGCCGCCGATCACGCCGGCGAGGTTGTAGGCCATGCCGGCGCCGGTGTAGCGGTACTCGGTGCGGAACATCTCGGGCAGCATCGCGCCGGCCGGACCGTACGAGGCCGCGAAGATCGCGAGCGTGCCGAACAGGCCGATCGCGAACGACGCGGTCGTGCCGTGGTTCAGGATCGGGAACAGGGCGAAGCCCCACGGGACGGCGACGAGGCACGAGCCGAGGACGACCTTCCTCCGGCCGATCCGGTCGCTGAAGACGGCGGAGGCCAGCGTGATGCCGCCGAACACGAACGCCGCGGCGACGCCGATCGTGAGCACGGTCGCGCGAGACAGCCCGATCGCCGTGGTGCCGTACGACGTCAGGAAGGCCGTGCCGACGTAGAAGAACGCGAACAGCATGGCCAGCGAGCCACCACCGAGGAGGATCTCCTTCCACTGGTTGCGCAGCGCCGACGCGAGCGGGCCCTGGGTCGAGGCGCGGGTGCGGGCGTTCTCCTGGAACATCGGGGTCTCCTCGACCTTCAGCCGCACGTAGAGGCCGACGGCCACGAGCAGCGCGCTCGCGATGAACGGGACCCGCCATCCCCAGTCGAGGAAGGCCGGGCTGGCGTCGCCGACCACGCGGTTGACGAGGAGGAACGTGCCGCTGGACAGCGCGAACGCGAGCGCGGGGCCCATCTGCGGGAACGCGCCGTACAGGCCGCGCTTGTGGGCCGGGGCGTACTCCGCGGCCAGCAGTGTCGCGCCCGCCCACTCGCCGCCCACCGCCAGGCCCTGCAGGAAGCGCAGCGCCACGAGCAGGACCGGAGCGGTGACGCCGATCGTCGCCGCACCGGGCAGCAGGCCGATCGCGACGGTGGCCGCGCCCATGAGCAGCAGCGTGCTGATCAGGGTCTTCTTGCGCCCGAGCCGGTCACCGAAGTGCCCGAACCCGATCGCGCCCAGCGGCCGGGCGATGAACGCCACCGCGAAGGTCGCGAAGGACGCCACGCTCGCAGCGGAGTCCCCCAGCGCCGGGAAGAACACCGTCGGGAACACCAGCGCCGCGGCGGTCCCGTAGATGAAGAAGTCGTAGAACTCGATGGTCGTGCCCGCGCAGCTGGCGAAGGCGACCCGACGCATCGGGGTCGGTCGTTCGGACATGGGAATCCACTCCTCGGGTTTCGGTCGATCGCCGGGAGTGTGAGGCGGGCCACATCCGCGCCGAACCCCTCGAAGGAGGTACTACCCCCCCAAAGAGGGTGCTGCCGTTGCCGCCTGTGACCGCAGTCACCTACCGTGGTCACATGTCACTCGACCTCGTCCAGGAGGCCCCGCACGACGGGGGCCGGCTGCTGCGCACGCTCGCGGCCTTCCGGGCCACGGGGCACAGCGACATGGCGTTCGGCGGCCCGGTCATCGACAACGGCACCGCCCTCGACATCACCGGCCTGCACAGCGCCCACACCCGCTCCCTGCAGGGCCTGCGAGTGCGCTCCGGCTACGGCCTCGGCGGCAAGGCCCTGCTCATGGGCCGCCCCGTGTCGGTCACCAACTACCACGACGCCCGCGGCATCACCCACCAGTACGACGGCCCGGTTCGCGCCGAGCAGCTCGAGACCGTGACCGCGCTGCCGATCGTCGTCGACCGGGCCCCGCGGATGGTCATCTACCTCGGCCACCGCGCCCAGGTCGTCCTCGGCGACGTCTGGTACGACGCCTTCCTCCCGCTCGTGCGTCGCCTCGAGCGCGAGATCGCCGTCGACGACGAGGTCCGCCGCCGGGTCGGCGCCCTGCGCGGTCTCAGCCAGCCGGCCGCCCCGGCCGCCCCGCCCGAGGTGCAGCTGACCCGCGCCGACCTGCGCGACATCTCCGAGGAGCTCGCCGACCTCGCCTCGCTCGTGCAGGACGAGACGTTGCGCGCCCGCCTCGAGGAGGTGCGCGATCGTGTGGAACACGGCCACTCCCCCGCGGCGCCGACCTCCCGTCGTACCGCCGCGGCGGTGCCGACCGGGCTCGCCGCGCGCGAGATCGACGTCCTCACCCAGGTCGCGCTCGGACAGAGCAACCGTGAGGTGGCCGCCTCGCTCGGGCTCGTCGAGAGCACCGTGAAGTCGTACCTCAAGAACGCGATGCGCAAGCTGCACGCCACCAACCGGGTTCACGCCGTCCGGCTGGCGCGGGAGGCCGGCGTCATCGACTAGGCACGTCGCGAACTGTCGCCGTCTCCCAGCGTGGTTGGGTGGCCCGTGACCTACCGTCGGCCCGTGCCCGCCCGGCCATCCCGAGTCCGGCGAGGAGCGAGCGGTTCCTTCTGGAGCAACACCCCGCCGGGACGATCACCCTCACGATCACAGCCTTCTCGCGCCCTGCCTCACGTCTCGCGGTTCTCGGCGGTCCCTTCACGCGAATGGTGCAGCAGGGGATGACCTCGCGCTACCTGCGCGCGCTGGACCGCCTCTGACGACCTCCCCGCCTGCCGCGCTGCACCCAGCCCGGAACCTGCTCCTCCGAAACCCTTGACTCGAACATGTGTTCGACTAGACTGAGCGCATGTCTTCTCTCGGGGCGCTCGACCAGGCCACAGCCGTGGCCGAGCGTGCCGCGGAGCTGGCCGGTGAGGACTGGGACGTGCTCGCCGGTCCGGACGCGGTGGCGGGCGTGGAGGCGATCACCGCCGCCCGTTCGTTTCTCGATGCCGCCCTGTTGCGAGCGATTGCCCGTGTTGAGGCCACCGACGCGGTGCGTGGCCTGGGGTGGGCGACGGTCAAGGACTTCTTGACCCACCTCACCGGTGGCCACAAGGGCGCCGGTGGCGGGCTGGTCCGGGCGGTCGAGCAGCTGCGGGACCTGCCCGAGGTCCAGGCCGCGCTCGAGACTGGTCGGGTCACCCTGCCCCAGGCCCGCGCGATCGCGTCCAAGGTGCACACGTTGCCGCGGGTGCCGCAGTTCCGGACCGCGGTCGCCGGCGCGATGCTGGACCTGGTCGACACCCACGGTCACGACGCCTCCGACCTGCAGACCGCGTTCAGCGACGTGGTGCGCGAGCTCGACCCCGACGGCGCGGTCGTCGACGCCGAGAAGGAGAAGGCGAAGGCCGAACGCGCTGCGCACCACGCCCGGCACCTGTCCTTCGCCGAGGACGGGCACGGCGGGGTGCGCCTCAAGGGCTACGGCACCGTCGAAGACGCGGAGAGGATCAAGGCCACCCTGCACCCCCTCGCGGCTCCGGTCGCCACCGAACCCGGTGCCTGTGGCGGGGTGAGCCGCCGGCCGGGTGAGGCGATGTTCGACGAGAACGGTGTCGCCACCAGCGCACCCTGTCTGACCCCGGAGTGTGGGCATGATGGCCGCGACCCGCGGCAGGCCGGGGCCCGGTTGTGGGACGCGCTGGTCGATGCGTGTGACCGGCTCGCCGCCACCGACGAGCTTCCTCGTGACCACGGGTCGAAGCCGCGGGTGGTGGTCCTCATCGACCAGGACAGCTTGAAGCAGCAGGTGATCGATGCCGGTCTGGCCCGCACCGGGCACACCCCGACCGGTGCCCGGTTCTCCGCGAGTGCGGTACGACGGCTGGCGTGTGATGCCGAGATCATCCCGAGCGTCCTCGGTGCCGAAGGCCAAGTTCTCGACGTGGGCCGGGCCCAACGTCTGGTGACCGCCGCGATCTGGATGGCGTTGGTCGTCCGGGACCGGCACTGTGCCTTCCCGGGCTGTACCCGGATGCCGTTGGCCTGCGATGCCCACCACGTCGTCCATTGGGCCGACGGCGGCGCCACCAGCCTCGACAACCTCGTCATGCTCTGCCGTCACCACCACGTCCTGGTCCACCAGACGCCGTGGGCCGTCCACATCGACCCCGACACCCGACAACCCGTCTGGACCCCACCACCCAGACACACCCTCGACAGCCTCCGCGGGAGAGCGACCTACCGACCCGCCCGACCACGCGCCGCCTGAGCCGGTGCGCCGCGACCGGTCCCGTCCTAGGATTCGGCGGAGAGGAGGCCGCGATGGCGGATCCAGTGGGTGACCTCATCGGCGACTACCAGGCGTTCGCGGCGAGGCAGCAGCAGCGGTTGCTCGACCGGGGCATCGACATCGGTGCGTACGCACTCAGCCACCTGGCTGTTCGCGTCGCGGAGTGGGACGACTACGTCCGCGTGCGAGGCCAGCTCGAACGCCACGCCGTGATCAACAGCGAGAACGTCTGGAACGGCCGGCCCATCTCGTTGATCGTCCTCGCGGATCCCTTGGAGGTCCTCGACGGCAAGACCGTTCCCCTCCTCGAGCTCATCCCGCCCGTGCACCAGCGCGTCTACAAGATGGGGTTGGAGCACCTCGGGATCGTGGTCGGGGACTCGTTCGACCGGTTCGTCGAGGTCCACAAGCCGGTGCTGACGGGACAGCAGTTCCAGGGCCCCCACAGCAACCCGGACCCGGTCTACATCCTGTTCGAGGACTTCACCCACGTGAAGTTCTATCGGCGCTCCCTCAGAGCCTCCGTCGAGGCGGACGCCGGAAGCTTCAAGGAAGGCTTCCACCACGTCGAGGGCTGGGTGCCGCAGCGGCTCGCGACGGCGACCGGCCCGAACCCACTGCCGCGCTGAGCCCCACGCGAACTCGGCCAGGGCACGGATCATCCGGGAGTCGGATCAGCCGCCCATCGCGTTCGGGTTGCGCCACTGCCGCTCGAACGGCAGCCGCCAGGCGTAGGGCGCGATCAGCTGATGGATCTGGTTGGGGCCCCAGCTGCCCTGCCGGTAGGGCCGCACGACGGGAGGGTTCTCGAGCAGCGGCTCGGAGACCTCCCAGAGCCGCTCGATGCCCTCCGCGGAGGTGAACAGGGTCTGGTCGCCGCGCGCGGCGTCGTAGATCAGCCGCTCGTAGGCCTCGAGGACCGAGCCGGCCCAGGTGGTGTCGGTCATCGCGAACTGCATCGACAGCTTGTCGAGCCTCATGCCCGGCCCGGGCCGCTTGCCGTAGAACGACAGCGACATCTTGGCCTTGTCGGCGAGGTCGAAGGTCAGGTGGTCGGGGCCGTGGTCGCCGACGCCCGAGTTCGTCGGGAACATCGAGCGCGGCGGCTCCTTGAACGCGATCGAGATGATCCGCGCGCCCTCGGCCAGCCGCTTGCCGGTGCGCAGGTAGAACGGCACGCCCGCCCAGCGCCAGTTGTCGATGAAGCACTTGAGGGCGATGAAGGTCTCGGTCTCCGACTCGGGCGCCACGCCCTCGATGTCGCGGTAGCCCTGGTACTGCCCGCGCACGACGTTGGCCGGGTCGATCGGCATCATAGAGCGGAAGACCTTGTTCTTCTCCTCGTTGATGGCGTCGGGGTGCAGCGAGGTCGGCGGCTCCATCGCGGTGAACGCGAGCACCTGGAACAGGTGGGTGACCACCATGTCCTTGTAGGCGCCGGTGGACTCGTAGAAGTTGGCACGCTGCTCGAGCCCGAGCTCCTCGGGTACGTCGATCTGCACGTGGTCGATGTTGTTGCGGTGCCAGATCGGCTCGAAGAGGCCGTTGGCGAATCGGAAGGCGAGGATGTTCTGGGCGGCCTCCTTCCCGAGGAAGTGGTCGATCCGGTAGATCTGCGACTCCGCGAAGGTCTGGTGCAGCTCGGCGTTGAGCGCCTTCGCCGAGGCGAGGTCGACGCCGAAGGGCTTCTCCATGATGATCCGGCTGCCCTCGGCAAGGTCGGCGTCGTCGAGGGTCCTGACCACCGACAGCGCGGCCTTCGGCGGGACGCTCAGGTAGTGCAGCCGCACCCGGTCGCCCGACCACTCCGCCTCGGCCTTCTCGACCGCGGCCCGCAGCCCCGCCGGGCCCTCGCTGCCCGGCGCCCAGTGCAACAGCCTGGAGAACTCCGGCCAGGCCGCCATGTCGCCGTCGTCGCCGGAGAACTCCTGGACGGCCTCGTGCACGAACTGCACGAACGACTCGGTGGTGTGCTCGTCGAGCGAGGTGCCGATGATCTGCAGCTGGGGCAGCAGCCCGGTCTCGAACAGGTGGAGCATCCCGGGCAGCAGCTTGCGGCGGGCCAGGTCGCCCGTTGCACCGAAGAGCACGACCGTCACGGGCTTCTGGGTCTTCGCTGCCATGTCGTCCACAGTGCCTCCCTGGTGTTTCCGGCACGTCAAGTCTGCCGTATCGCGCGCAGCGCGGGCGAAGCCTCCGGCGCGTCGGGAACCCAGCCGCCGGGCCAGGCCTCGTCGCTGTGTCAGGGACGACTCGGCGTCCGCCGCCACCCATCGAGGAGACTCCCATGTCCTCACGCACGTTCACGGCCCGCGTGGCCGTTGCCGCGGCCCTCCTGCCGCTGGTCGCGGGTTGTTCCGACGACGAGAACGCCAAGGCGTCCGGGAGCGAGTCCTCCCCGAGCGCCAGCGAGCAGGCGAGCCTGCTGCCGAACGGCGTCCAGGCGCTGCCCGGGCCCGGTGAGGACTCGTCCCTCGGCGCGGGGCGGTACCACGTCCCGCTCGACGAGGCGCTGGCCTACGACGTCGACCTCCCCGCCGGGAGCGAGGGAGACAGCGGGGGCCTGTACCTGATGACCCCGGACTTCATCCTCAAGTCCGAGATCGCCACCGAGCGGTACGGCGTGGCGAGCGACCCGTGCCTCGGCGACGGCATCACGCCCGTCGGACCGCGCGTGGCCGACCTCGTGAAGGCGATCCGGCACCAGCCCGGGCTGAAGGTGAGCCGGCCGCAGCCCGCGACGCTCGGCGGCGCCACGGGCACGCACCTGCGGGTCCGGATCGATCCGGCCTACGACGTCTCGTCGTGCCGTGACCGCCAGGTGAACCTGCCCGGCATCGAGGGCACCAACAACAACGTCACCCCTGCCTACGTCGGCGAGTAGTGGATCCTCGACACCGGCGGCCGCCGGGTCGTCCTCCAGGGGATGTGCGACCCGTGCGCGGCGGACGTGTCCGATCGCGTTCGCGAGGTCGTCGAGACCGTCACCTTCACACCGGCGTCCTGACGCGGGACCGTGGTCGCAGATGACGGAGGTGCTCATGGACGGCAGGCGGGAGGCGGACGACCTCGACGTGCTGTACGCCGCGTGCTACCGCCGCCTCGTCGTCCAGATGTACGCGATCTGCGGGGTGATGGCCGACGCCGAGGACGCCGTCCAGGAAGCCTTCATCACGGCGATCCGCAAACGCCGCACCCTCGCGAGAGTGCAGAATCCGGAGGCCTGGGTCCGGACCGTCGCGCTGCACCGGCTGCACCACGGCTGGCGGCACGACGCGGTGGTCCGGCGGCACCAGGCCGCCGAGCGCCGACCGGAGCCGGCCTCCGACGTGGGGCCCGAGCACGTGGCGCTCGTGACGGCGCTGGGCCTCCTCGATGCCGACCAGCGCGAGGTCCTCGTGCTGCACCACCTCGCCGACCTCTCGGTCGCCGAGATCGCCACCGACCTCGGCCTGCCGGTCGGGACCGTGAAGTCACGCCTGGGCCGTGGCCGGGCCCGGTTGGGCGAGCTGCTGGCGGAGAGGGAGGAGCCGAGCCATGGCTGAGTGGAACTCGCTGCGCGAGGTCGGCGAGGACGTCTCGCCGCCGACCTTCGAATCGCTGGTGCGGACCGCCCGTTCCCGGGACCGTCGTACCCGGATCGCCGCCGTCACCGCGGCTCTCGCCCTCGTCGTCGGCGCGGGTGTCGGGATCGGCCTCCGCACCCGCGAGCAGGCCGGCCCTCCGCAGCCGGTGCACGACCCGGCACCCGTCGTGGAGCTCCCGGACGGCGTGCGGGCCCTGCCGGCGTACCGGGACGGCGAGGAGCCGCGCGCCCTCGAGGCAGGCCGCTACCGCGTCCCGATCAGCGACACCCTCGCCATCGACGTCGACCTCCCGTCCGGCAGCCAGGCCGAGGCCGGCGGCCGCTACATCCAGACGACGAACGCCCTGCTGAAGACCGAGATCGCCACCGACTGGTACGGCGTGGCCGAGGACCCGTGCCACGGCGACGGCATCACGCCCGTCGGGCCGAGCGTCGAGGAGCTCGTCGAGGCGATCCGCAACCAGCCCGGCCTGCAGGTCGGCGTGCCCGAGCCCGTCACGGTCGGCGGTGCCGAGGGCCAGTACCTGATGGTGCGGATCGCTCCCGGCTTCGACGCCTCCGGCTGCCGCGACGGGCAAGTGAACCTGCCCGGCATCGAGGGCACCAACAACAACGTCACGCCCACCTACGTCGGCGAGTGGTGGATCCTCGACGCGGGTGGCCAGCGGGTGGTCCTGCAGAGCATGTGCGACCCGTGTGCGGGCGACCCTCCCCGCAGCGCCAGGAGGATCGTCGGGTCCATCACGTTCGGGCAGTGAGCCGGTGGCGCAGGCCGTCGAGCAGCAGACCCAGGCCGAGGGCGAAGTCGGCGTCGGCCTCGTCCTCGTGGGAGAGCACGTAGCGCAGCAGGGTGCGGGCGCCGACCCGGGCCAGGTCGCTGTCGGCTCCGGCACGCTCCAGCGCCTCCCGCAGCGGGCGCTCCAGCGGCTCGGCGTCGGCGCGGTTGACCTGGGCGATGAGGACGGCGCCGTCGCGGTGGCGGCGCATCGCGTCGCGCAGGCCCAGGCAGAGCAGCTGCACCTCGGCGTCCCAGGCCATGATCTCGGCGGGCCGCCGGCCGCGGCGCAGGATCTCGTCGGCGATCGCCGCGAGCAGTGCGTCCTTGTTGGTGAAGTGGTGGTAGAGCGCGCCGGGTTGCACCCCGAGGTCGCCGGCGAGGCGGCGCATCGACAGCGCGTCGAGGCCGTGCGCGTCGAGCACCTCGATCGCCCGCGCGACCACGTCGTCCCTGCGGTACCGCACCCCGCACCTCCTCGTCCCGTCTGGTCCCGTCGTCCGCGCCGCGTTGACCCGGGCGCAGGACCCAGCCTAACCTGAACACCGTTCAACTGGCGCCGCCGCGCTTCCCCGGAACCGAGAGTGACCCGATGACCCGCCGTACCCCCACCACCGACGTCGCCCTGATCGCCGGCTTCGCCGCGCTCATCGCGGTGTGCGCCATCCTGCCCGACATCAAGACCGGCATCGGCGTCCCGTACTCGCTGCAGACCTTCGGCGTGCTCCTCGCGGGCGCCGTGCTGGGGCCGGTGCGCGGCTTCCTGTGCGTGACGCTCTACCTGGTCGCGGGCCTGGTGCTGCCGATCTACTCCGGCGGCGCGTCCGGCATCTCGCACTACAGCGGCGTCACCGCGGGCTACCTCGTCGCCTTCCCGATCGCGGCCGCGCTGTGCGGCTTCCTCGTCCATCGCAACCGCACCAACGCCACCCAGTTCGCGTTCGTGTTCACCTGCGGCCTGCTCAGCAGCTTCCTCGTCGTGCACACCCTCGGGCCGCTCAACCTCGCCTGGCGCGCGGACCTCAGCCTCAAGGAGGCGTTCAGCTTCGACGCCGCCTACTTCCCCGGAGACATCGCCAAGAACGTCGTGATGGCGCTCGTCGCGACCGCCGTCCACCGCGCCTTCCCGGACCTGATCGGCTCTCGCCCGAGCTCCGCCGAGGTCGAGGCGACCTCCGCGGCGTGACCCGCATCGAGCTCGACCGGGTGGTCGTCCGGGCCGCGACGCCCGGCGGCCCGGCCCCCGAGGTCACCGTCCTGCGAGAGACCACGCTCGACCTCACCGAGCGGCGGATCGCGCTGATCGGCCCCAACGGCTCGGGCAAGTCGACCCTCGCCCGGCTGGTCAACGGCCTGGTCGAGCCGAGCGCGGGCCGGGTCCTCGTCGACGGGCTCGACGTGAAGCGGAAGGGCCGGGAGGTACGGCGCCGGGTGGGCTTCGTCTTCACCGACCCGAGCGCCCAGCTGGTGATGCCGACCGTCGTCGAGGACGTCGCACTGTCGCTGCGCCACCAGGTGCGCGGGCGCGAGGAGCGGACTGCGGCCGCGCGCGAGGTGCTGGCGTCGTACGGGCTCGACGAGCTGGCCGACCGCAGCGTGCACACCCTCTCCGGCGGCCAGCGCCAGCTGCTCGCCCTGGCCGGGGTGCTTGCCACCGACCCGGCGATCCTCGTCGCCGACGAGCCGACGACGCTGCTCGACCTGCGCAACGCGCGGATGATCGGCGACCTGCTGCTCGGCCTCCCCCAGCAGCTGGTGCTGGCCACCCACGACCTCGACCTGGCGCTGCGCTGCGACCGGGCGCTGCTGGTCGAGGACGGCGCGGTGGTCGCGGACGGCGCCCCTGCCGAGGTCGTCGACCACTACCGCGCGAGCGCAAGATGACCGCCAGCCCGCTCGGCGACTACGTGCCGGGAACGTCGGTGTTCCACCGGCTGCCCGTCGGCGCGAAGCTGCTGGGCCTGCTGGTGCTGAGCGTGGTGGCCGTGGCGTTCCGCGGTGTGCCCATGACCGCGGGCCTGCTCGTGCTGGCGGTGGTGTGCTGCGTGGTCGCGGGGGTCCGCCTGGCCCGGGCGGCCCGCGCGCTGCGCGGCGTCGTGGTGGCGATGACCCTGCTGGCGGCCTACCAGACCTGGCAGCGGGGGGCCGAGCACGCCTTCGTGGTCGTCGGCGCCCTGGTGGGGCTGCTGCTGCTGGCCACCGTCTTCACGACGACCACCTCGGTCGAGGCGATGGTCGACGCCATCACCCGTTGGCTCGGCCCCTTGCGCCGCTTCGGCGTCAACCCGGAGCTGGTGGCGCTCGCCTTCTCGCTGATGATCCGCGGCATCCCGCTCACCCTCGCCATCGCAGGCGAGACCCGCGACGCCGCCCGCGCCCGGGGGCTCGAACGCAACCCCCGGGCCTACCTCACGCCCCTGGTGATCCGGGTCGTCGCGCATGCCCGGGCGACGGGAGACGCGCTGCACGCGCGCGGTCTCGGCGACGACTGAGTCTCGACGCCGGTCCGCATCCCGGCTATCCTGAGCGACCTGAACACTGTTCAGTTCGCATCCAGGACCTGCCCGAGGAGCACGATGACCACGACGAAGACCGCCTTGAACTTCGACCAGCTGGCCACCCGCATCCTCGGTGGGGGCGCGGCCACCGAGGCCGAGGCGCTGGCCGTGCTTCAGGCGCCCGACGGCGACCTGATGTCGATCGTCGCAGCGGCCGGCCGGCTGCGCCGGGAGCACTTCGGCAACACGGTCAAGGTCAACTACCTGGTCAACCTCAAGTCCGGCCTGTGCCCCGAGAACTGCAACTACTGCTCGCAGGCGATGGGCTCGGAGGCGCCGATCCTCAAGTACTCCTGGCTCTCCAAGGAGGAGACCCTCAAGCAGGCGGGTGCCGGCCTGCGCGGCGGCGCGACCCGGGTCTGCATGGTGTCGTCGGGCCGCGGTCCCTCCGAGCGGGACATCGACAAGGTCGTGGAGATGACCGAGGCCCTCAAGGACGAGTACGACGGCGTCGAGGTCTGCGCCTGCCTCGGCCTCCTCAAGGACGGCCAGGCCGCCCGGCTCAAGGCGGCCGGTGTCGACGCCTACAACCACAACATCAACACCGCCGAGTCGCACCACGACAACATCGTCCAGACGCACACCTACGACGACCGCGTGGGCACCATCGGCAAGGCGAAGGACGCCGGCCTGTCGCCGTGCTCCGGGCTGATCGCGGGTCTCGGCGAGACCGACGAGCAGCTGGTCGAGGCACTGTTCGCGCTGAAGGCGCTGGACACCGACTCGATCCCGGTGAACTTCCTGATGCCGTTCGACGGGACGCCGTACCAGAACACCTGGGAGCTCTCCCCCATCCGGTGCGTGAAGATCCTGACGATGGCGCGCTTCGTGTGCCCCGACAAGGAGATCCGGATCGCCGGCGGCCGCGAGATGCACCTGCGCACACTGCAGGCCACGGCGCTGCAGGTCGCGAACTCGATCTTCCTCGGCGACTACCTCACCTCCGAGGGCCAGGACGCGCTGAGCGACCTGCACCTGCTGCGCGACAACGGCTTCTCGATCCTCGGCCTGGACCAGGACGCGTTCGACGAGCTGATCGCCGCGCACGAGGCCGGCGTCACCCACCGCGTCCACGCGACCACGCCCTGCGGGTCCGCCGCCGGCACCGGCTGCGGCGACGGCTGTGGCGGCTGCTCGGTGGCCGCCGACAACAAGCCCGTCATCCGCTCGCGCGGCGCAGGGACCGAAGTCGCCGCCAACGCCTGAGGACTCCTCCGATGGTTGAGCCTGTCGAAACCCTCGCCTTCGACCGCGAGCACCTCTGGCACCCGTACACCTCGATGACCGAGCCGACGCCGGTCCGGCTGGTCACGGCCGCCCGCGGCTGCGAGCTGGAGGTCGACGGCCGCTGGGTCGTCGACGCGATGTCGTCGTGGTGGTCGGCGATCCACGGCTACCGGCACCCGGCGCTCGACGCCGCCGTCGCCGAGCAGGCCGGCCGGTTCAGCCACGTGATGTTCGGCGGCCTCACCCACGAGCCCGCGGTGGAGCTGGGCCGGCGCCTCGTCGAGATCACCCCCGAGCCGCTGGACCGGGTCTTCCTCGCCGACTCGGGTTCGGTGAGCGTCGAGGTCGCGATGAAGATGGTGCTGCAGTACCAGCGCGGTGTCGGCCGCGCCGAGGGCACCCGGATGCTCACCGTCCTCGGCGGCTACCACGGCGACACCTTCGACTGCATGAGCGTCACCGACCCCGTGGGCGGGATGCACGCGCTGTGGGCCGGCCTGCTCCCGCAGCAGGTGTTCGCCCCCCGGCCGCCGGCGTACGACGCCGGCCCGGACGCGGTCGCCGCGTGGGCCGACGCCGTGCGGGACCTCGCCGAGAGGCACGGGCACGAGCTCGCCGGCATCATCGTCGAGCCGTTGCTGCAGGGTGCCGGCGGGATGTGGCCCTACCCCGTGGCGTGCCTGCGGGTGCTGCGCGAGGTCGCCGACGAACACGGCCTGCTGCTGGTGTTCGACGAGATCGCGACCGGCTTCGGCCGGACCGGCCACCTGTTCGCCAGCGACCTCGTCACGCCCGACGTGCTGTGCCTCGGCAAGGCGCTGACCGGCGGCTACCTCACCCTTGCCGCGGTGCTCACGACCGACGCCGTCGCCCGCGGGATCTCCGGCAGCGAGGCGGGTGTCGTCATGCACGGCCCCACGTTCATGGGCAACCCGCTGGCCTGCGCGGTCGCGAGCGCGTCGATCGACCTGCTGCTCGCCTCGGACTGGAGGGCGCGGGTGAGTGGCATCGGCGACCGGCTCACCGCGGGTCTGCAGCCGTTGCGCGACCTGCCGGGCGTGGCGGACGTCCGCACGATCGGCGCCGTCGGGGTCGTCCAGCTCGACCACCCCGTCGACGTCGTCGCAGCGACCGAGGCCGCGCTTGGCGCGGGCGTGTGGCTGCGGCCGTTCCGGGACCTGGTGTACGCGATGCCGCCGTACGTCGCCGGGCCGGACGCGATCGACCGGATCGTCAGCGGCATCACAGAGGCGGTGAAGGCGGGATGAGCGAAGACACCAGCGCCTGGGAGACCTGGCTCGCGGCGGAGGCCGAGAAGCGGGAGGCGGCCGGCCTGACCCGACGACTGCGGCCGCGACCGGCCGAGGACACGACGATCGACCTCGCCGGCAACGACTACCTCGGCCTGGCGCGCGACCCCGCGGTCCGCCGGGCAGCCGCGGACGCCGCCCTGGAGTGGGGATCCGGCGCCAGCGCCTCGCGACTGGTCACCGGGAGCTTCGCGCTGCACGAAGAGCTCGAGCGCGAGCTCGCCGACTACCTCGAGCAGCCGGCCGCGCTGGTCTTCTCGACCGGCTACCACGCCAACCTGGCGATCGTGACCGCGCTCGCGGACCGCACGACGCGCGTGCTCTCCGACGCCCACATCCACGCCTCCCTGGTCGACGCGGTGCGGCTGTCGCGGGCCCGGCTGAGCGTCGTACCGCACAGCGACGTCGACGCCGTCCACGCCGGCCTGGCCGCCGCCGCGGATGCCGGCGAGCGGGCGATGGTGCTCGTCGAGTCGGTCTACTCCGTGCTCGGCGACGCGGCACCGCTCGTGGAGCTGGCCGCCCTCTGCGAGCAGTACGACGCCCTGCTGGTCGTCGACGAAGCGCACGGCGTCGGGGTGCACGGCCCCGGGCTGGTCGCCACACTCGGGCTCGCCGGACTCCCCCACGTCGTCGTGACCGCGACCCTGTCCAAGTCGCTCGGCGCGCAGGGCGGCGCCGTGCTCGGCTCCCCCGCACTGCGCGAGCACCTCGTCAACCGGGCCCGCCCGTTCATCTTCGACACCGGCCTGGCGCCGGCCCCGGCCGCCGGCGCGCTGGCCGCGCTGCGGGCGATCCGGGCGCGACCGGAGCTGGGCGCGACCGTGCGGACCCGGGTCGCCGCGCTCGCCGACACGCTCGGCGTCGTAGCCCCCGCCGGTGCCGTGCTGTCGGTCCCGATGTCCTCGCCGCAGGCCGCCGTCGCCGCGCAGGCCGCGGCGCTGGAGGCCGGCCTCCGGGTCGGCTGCTTCCGCCCGCCGTCGGTCCCCGACGGCATCTCCCGGCTGCGGATCACCGTCACCGCGGGCGTCGCGGAGCACGACTGGGCGCGCGCCGTGGCGGTGCTGGTCGACCTCGTCAAGGAGCACCAGTGACCGGCCCCGGCACCCGCGTCGTGGTCGTGACCGGCACCGACACCGGGGTCGGCAAGACCGTCGCCACAGCGGCGATCGCAGCGCGCGCGATCGCGGCCGGTCAGCGGGTGCTCGTCGTGAAACCCGTGCAGACCGGGGTCGGCGGATCCGATCCGGACCCGCACGACACCGCCACCGTCGGCCACCTCAGCGGCGCCGAGGTGCTCGAGCTGGTCGCCCTCGACGAGCCGCTCGCGCCCGACACCGCCGCCCGCCGGCAGGGGGTGGCGATCCCGACCGTGCGCGAGCACGTCGCCCGGATCCGGGAGCAGCTGGCGTCGTACGACCTCGTGGTCGTGGAGGGCGCCGGCGGCCTGCTGGTCCGCCTCGACACCGAGGGCGGCACGATCCTCGACCTGGCGCGCGACCTGACCTTCGCGCTGATGCGCGCCGACGGCTCCCCGGTCGAGGTCGTCGTCGTGTGCCGTGCCGGCCTCGGCACCCTCAACCACACCGAGCTGACCACCACCGCCCTGCGAGCCGTCCAGGTCGAGCCCGCCGGTCTGGTCATCGGCGCCTGGCCGGCCGAGCCCGGCGTCGCCGCTACCTGCAACCGCACCGACCTCGCCCGGCTCACCGGCGTGCCCGTCGTCGCCGTCATCCCCGACGGCGCCGGCTCCCTGCCGCCTTCGGAGTTCCAGGCCGGGGTGCCGACCTGGTTCGCCTGAGCCTCACCACAGCGGCGGTCGGCGGTCCTTCCACGGCGCGGCGGCCTCGACCTGCGCGGCCAGGGAGATGAGCAGCTCCTCCTCGGCGGGACGCGCCGCGAGCATGACGCCGACGGGCAGGCCCTCAGGGGTCTGGTGGAGCGGGAGCGAGATGGCGGGCATGCCCGTGACGTTCCAGGCGGAGGTCCACGGCGTGAACCTCTTCTGCGCCTCGAAGTCGGCGGCCGGGTCGGCGTCGTCGCGGATCGCGCCGACCGGGAGCGGCGGGGTGGCGAGGGTCGGGGTGAGCACGATGTCGTACGGCGCCAGCGCGACCAGCGCGTCGGCCGCATAGCGGCGCATCGCGCCGATCGCCAGCCCGAACTCGGGCCCCGTCACCGCCTCGCCGCGTTCACCGAGCCACCGGGTCAGCGGCCGGATCTGCTCTCGCTGGGCAGGGACGAGCGGCACGGTGGACAGCGCCGTGAGCACCGCCCAGCAGGTCTCGAAGACGGCGACGGCCTCGGCCGGCAGCGGCACCTGCACGTCCTCGATCACGTGGCCGAGCGAGGCGAGCAGGCGCGACGCGTCGTCGTAGGCCTGCTGGACCTCGGGGTGCACCTCGACGTCGGCGATGACCGGCCGGTCGAACCGGGCGATCCGCAGCCGGCCGGGATCGCGGCTCGCCGCGGAGAGGAAGGTCGCGGCCGGGTCGGGCGCCCAGGTCGGGTCACCCGCACGGCGGCCGGCGAGGACGTCGAGCAGGGCGGCCGCGTCGGCGACGGTCCGGGCGATCGGACCGGAGACGGCCAGGCCGACCGGGTCGCCGTACATCGGGAAGCCGCTGATCCGGCCCCGGGTCGGCTTGAGCCCGACCAGGCCGCAGCACGACGCCGGGATCCGGATCGAGCCCCCGCCGTCGGAGCCCTGGCCGAGCGGCACCAGTCCCGCCGCGACGGCGGCGGCCGCGCCGCCCGAGGACCCGCCCGCCATCCGGGTGGTGTCCCACGGCGTGACGGCCGGCGGGCGGCCCTCGGGCTCGGTGTAGCAGGGCGAGCCGAACTCCGGCGTGCTGGTCTTGCCCAGGCTGACCATCCCGGCGTCCTCGATCGCCAGCGCGACGCCGTCGGACACGTCGGGGACGTAGCCGGCGAACGCCGGCGAGCCGAACGCGGTCGGGACGCCGCGGGTGAGGTTGAGGTCCTTGATCGCCGTGGGTACGCCGGCCAGGGGGGACGCGCCGTCCCCGACCGGCCCGACCGCGGCGACCTCCCGGGCCCGGCGTCGCGCGGCGTCGGGGTCACGGAACACGAACGCGCCGTCGACGTACTCCTGCGGGAGCCGCTCGGCGCGCTCGAGGTAGTGCTCGGTGAGCTCGACGGGGCTGATCTCGCCGGCGCGGATCAGCGCCCCCTGCTCGAGGGCGGTCAGGTCGTGGAGTTCGGCCACGACCCGACCCTATCCGTCGAGCCCACCGGCGACGCGTGGGCCGCGATCAGCCCTGCTGGAAGGCGAGGACCTGCGAGGCCGGCCCGCCCAGGTAGGCGTCCTGGTCGAGGACCGCACTGTTCTTGCCGGCCGGCGACGGCAGCCCCTGACGGGCGTTGACGACACCGTTGAGCAGCCCGCCGACGCCGCAGCCGGTTGCGGCGGGCACCGCGAACGACCGGTCGACGACGACACCGCCCTTGGCGTGGACCAGGCTGCCGGTCTCGCCGACGGGGACGAACTCGAAGGTCCCGGTCTTCTCGGTCGTCAGGTGCAGCACGATCGGGTCGGCGTTGGAGCCGATGTAGCAGTTGCCGCCGAGCAGCGCGTTCTTGAGCCGGATCTTGACCGGCAGCGCGACCACCTCGCCACCGTAGATCGTGGCCAGGATGTCGACCTGCGGAAGCTCGGTGGTGGCGAGCTCGACGGTCGCGGTCACGTCGGTCAGACCGGGCAGCAGGCGCTCGAGGCCGGGCACGCCGAGCAGGCCGCCGGGGACCTGCATCGGGCTGGACGTGAACACCTTGCCGGGTGTGCCGAACGTCTTGTCCCCCGAGCCGACGCTCGCGATCCCAAGGGAGAGCACCGACTCCTTCGTCACCGGGACCGTGCCCTTGCCGATCACGAAGGTGCCGCCGGTGACCACCGCGGTCACGCACGAGGTGGAGGCGTCGTCCGCCTCGGCGAGCATCTGCTGAGCCGGGCAGTCGCGGAACACCTCGAACGGGTGCGGCTGGTCCGCGGCCTCGGCGGCCGGGACCAGGGTCGCGGCCGGGACGACGACGGCGGCCGCGAGCGCGGCCAACCGGGTGCGGGTACGACGGGACGGGAGCAGCGCCATGGTTCTTCTCCTGGGAGCGAGGATGGAGGGAGGTCGGCCGGGATCCGAGACATCCCGCCGACGACCATCCAGTCAAAGGGTCACCAGAAGGTCAACTCTTGTTGTCACACGCTGTTACTGCTAGGGAGCGCCCTTCAGAACCATCGCTGCCGCACGCCTGAGGCGTGCGGCATCGATGGTCGGGCGGGGCGCTCGGACGCGGCGAGTCAGGCCGCGCTCACCTCAGGGACGAACTCGACCAGGGTGTTGAGCGCGGCGAGCAGCTTGGCCCGGACCTCGGGGTCGGTGGCCGGGTCGACGTCGACGGCCGACTGCGAGACGATGACGTCCTCGACCACGATCGCACCGGCGATGCCGGCGGAGCGGGCGGCGTCGCCATGGGCCCACTTGCCGCCGTACGGCGTGGGCGTGGCGCCGATGACGCCGAACGGCTTGCCGACCACGGCGCCGGCGCCGTACGGGCGCGAGATCCAGTCGATGGCGTTGTTGAGGACGGCGGGCATGGTGCCGTTGTACTCGGGGGTGACGGCGAGGACGCGGTCGGCCGAGGCGACCCGCTCGCGCAGGGCGGCGGCGGCGGCCGGGGCGTCCGCGCCGTCGAGGTCCTCGTTGTAGAACGGGACCTGGTCGAGTCCCTCCACGATGTCGAGCGTGACGCCGGCAGGCGCCTCGTCGCGCAGGATCTCCGCGAGCTTGCGGTTGACGGAGCCGGCCCGGAGGGATCCGACGAGGACGGCGACGCGGGTGTTCGGGGTGTCAGTCATGGAGGTCGAAACGGACCGCGGTCCGCTTATATTCCCGGATCGCGGGAGTTTCACCGGCCGACCGGTGAAACTGGCGCTTGGACGAGGAAGTTTCCTCGTCCAAGCGCCAGTTTTGTCGTCCAGGCTCGCCCTAGGGTGGTCGCACCATGCCCAACGAGCTGCCCCTCCTGGCGAACGGACCCGTCATCCGCCGCGATGCCGCGCGCAACCGCGAGGCACTGCTGCAGGCGGCGGCCGAGCTGGTCGGCGCCTGCGGCGTCCGCGACCTCACCACCGAGGCCGTGGCCGCGCGCGCGGGCGTGGGCAAGGGCACCGTGTTCCGCAGGTTCGGCAGCCGCGAGGGGCTGATGGCCGCTCTGCTCAACCACCGCGAGGAGGAGTGGCAGGCGAGCGTGATCAGCGGTCCCCCTCCCCTGGGCCCCGGCGCGCCACCGATGGAGCGGCTGGTGGCCTTCGGAGCCTCCCGGCTGCGGCACCACCGCGAGCAGGCGGCGCTGATCGAGGCAGCTGGCAGCACGTGGGGCGAGAACTACGCCGTGCTCGGCTTCGTCTCGCTGCACGTGCGCACGCTGCTCTCCCAGCTCAGCGTGCAGGGCGACCTCGGCTATCTCTCCACCGCGCTGGTCGCGCCGCTGGCCGTGCCGGTGCTGCGCCAGCAGATCGACGCCGGCGGGATGAGCGAGGAGCGGGTCATCGCGGGCTGGAACGACCTGGTGGCGCGCGTCGTCGCTCAGCCGAGCCCGACGCGCAGCAGCTGACCGTCCCAGTCCGCGAAGGTGGCGAGCGCCGCCGGGCCGGGCCAGTGCGCGGCGACGACGTAGAGCTGGTCGCCGTGGACCGCGCAGGCGAAGGCACCGCGATCCAGCTCGACCGTGCGCAGCACCCGCCCGCCCTCGGTCACCCGGACGCAGCGCTGGTGCGGGACGTCGGCGTACCAGGCGGCGCCCTCGGCATCGAGGCAGATGCCGTCGGGGTTGGCGGCACCGAGGTCGGCCCAGACCCGGCGCCCCGACAGCGAGCCGTCCTCGGCGATGGCGAAGCCCACCAGCTCGCCGCGGTAGGAGTCAGCCACGACGAGGGTCCGGCCGTCGGCCGTGACGGCCATCCCGTTGGGGAACGCGAGGTCGTCGGCCACGACCAGCGAGCTGCCGTCGGGCAGGACGAGGGCGACGAAGCCGGGCGCCTGCCGACCGCTCGGAGGTCCGGCCGCGAAGTCGAAGTCGCAGCTGTTGACGTACGCCCGGCCACGGCCGTCGACGACGATGTCGTTGTGCCCGTACGACGAGAGGCCGGCCAGGTCGGCGTACGTCGCCAGGGTGCCGTCGGGCTCCCGCACCAGCAGCGCGTGCGCCTGGTTGGAGACCAGGACCAGCCGCCCGTCGGGGAGGAAGTCGAAGCACAGCGGCAGCGAGGTGTGCTCGACCACCACCTCGACGCGGTCGCGGTCGTCCACGGCGAGGATCCGGCCGTGGGTCCAGTCGCTGAACCAGATCCGGCCGTCGTGCCACCGCGGCGACTCCACCAGGCCGAGCCCGCTGACGAGGATGTCCATGCAGGGTGGACCCGTGCGGGCGGCGGAACTCATCGGCCCGGGGCCGGGGAGATCAGTCCCGGTGCTGGCGCAGCAGGCCGTAGGTGAGGCTGTCGGCGAGCGCCTCCCACGAGGCCTCGATGACGTTCGCGCCGACGCCGACGGTCACCCACGAGGACGCGCCGTCGGTGGTCTCGATGAGCACCCGGGTGATGGCGTCGGTGCCGTGGCCCTGGTCGAGGATGCGGACCTTGAAGTCGATCAGCTCGAACTTCGCGATCTCGGGGTAGGCCTGCTCGATCGCCGAGCGCAGCGCCTGGTCGAGCGCGTTGACCGGGCCGTTGCCCTCCCCCGTCACGACGTAGCGCACGCCGGCGGCCCTGAGCTTCACCGTCGCCTCGGAGACCGCCTCCTCGCCCGGCTGGGCATGGGTGAGGGTCTCGGTGATCACGCGCCAGCTCTCGACGTCGAAGTACGACGGCCGCACACCGTCCGCCTCCTCGGCGAGGAGCAGCTCGAAGGAGGCGTCCGCGGCCTCGAACGTGTAGCCGCGCAGCTCGAGCTCCTTGACCCGGTTGGTCACGCGGGTGACCAGCTCGGGGTTGTCGGAGAGGTCGAAGCCCAGCTCCTTGCCCTTCAGCTCGATGGTGGCGCGGCCGGCCATGTCGGAGACGAGCAGCCGCATGTCGTTGCCGACGGCGGCGGGGTCCATGTGCTGGTAGAGGTCGGGGTCGACCTTGATCGCGCTCGCGTGCAGGCCGGCCTTGTGGGCGAAGGCCGAGGCGCCGACGTAGGGCTGCCGGGCCGCGGGCGGCACGTTGGTGACCTCGGCGACCGCGTGCGCGATCCGGGTGGCCTCGGTGAGCAGGCCCGGCGGGAGCACCTGCTTGTCGAGCTTGAGCTCGAGGTTGGCGACGACGTTGATCAGGTCGGCGTTGCCGGTGCGCTCGCCGTAGCCGTTGATGCAGCCCTGGATGTGGGTGGCCCCCGCGTCGACGGCCGCGAGCGTGTTGGCGACCGCGAGGCCGGTGTCGTTGTGGCAGTGGATGCCGACGCGGACCTGGGCGGTCTCGAGGACGTCGTGCACGACGTCGGAGACCCAGCCGGGCAGCATGCCGCCGTTGGTGTCGCACAGCGCGATCACCTCCGCGCCCGCGTCGTACGCCGTGCGGAGCACCTCGAGCGCGTAGGACCGGTCGAGGCGGTAGCCGTCGAAGAAGTGCTCGGCGTCGAGGAAGACCTGCTGCCCCTCGGCACGCAGGTGGCTGACGGTGTCGCGGACCATCGCGAGGTTCTCCTCCAGGGTCGTCCGCAGCGCCTTCTCGACGTGACCGACGTGCGACTTGGCGACCAGGGTCACCACGCCGGCACCGCTGTCGCGCAACGCGGCGACCTGCGGGTCGTCGGCGGCGCGCAGGCCGGCGCGGCGGGTCGAGCCGAAGGCCGCGAGCCGCGCGTGCTGGAGGTCCAGCTCCTGCGCCGCGCGCCGGAAGAACTCGGTGTCCTTGGGGTTCGCGCCCGGCCAGCCGCCCTCGATGTAGCCGACGCCGAGCCCGTCCAGGTGCCGCGCGATCGCGAGCTTGTCGGCGACCGTGGGGTTGAGCCCCTCCTGCTGCATGCCGTCGCGCAGGGTGGTGTCGTAGACGTGGAACGAGCCGTGGAGGTCGAGCTGCTGGGTCATCGGAGATCTCTCGCTGGGTGTCACCTGGGCAAAACAAAAGCCTCCCGAGAACGAGAGGCTGGCGCGTCCGGCAGGGCGTCGGACGCGCTAACTAATGATGATGGTGCGGGTGGTCACGAGGTCAGTGTGCCACGGATGCACCGCTCGCCGGCTCAGAGTCCAAACGGGCCGGTCGACCACGGGAACCAGCCGACGCCGTCGCCGGCGACGAGGAGGCCCAGTCCGGCGGCGACCGCGAGCAGCACCGCACAGGTCAGCAGCCACGGCACCGGCCGGCGGGCCAGCGGGTCGAGCACCCGGGAGACCGGCGAGCGGAACCGGCTGCTGCTCGGCCCCGACCAGAGCGCGACGCCGAGGGTGGCGCCACCGGCCAGCAGGGTGCTCGGGACGTCGAGCGCCAGGGCGTAACCCAGCAGCCCCGCGGCCACGCCCAGTCCGGCGCTCCACGTGACGAGGACGACGGTGCCGGTCACGGCCCGGACCAGGTGCCACGGACTCGTGACGATCCAGCGCAGGGCGTCGTACCACTTCACGCCGCGGACGGTACGACGGCTCGCGACCGCCGACGCGGCCAGCGAACCGGCGCGCAGCAGCCACACCGTCAGCACCACCATGGCGGCGGCGACCCACGGAGCAGCGGCGAACCCGGCGCCGAGCGCGACCGCGCCGAGGCCCACGCTCACCCAGCGGCGGATCCGCTCGCCCAACGGCGGCTTCGGCTGCACGACGAACGCCTGCCCCGGGTCCCACGCCTGGTCGAACTGCTCCTCCATCCGCGCCATCGCGGCGGCGGGCGGCACCGGTGGCAGCACCGGTGGCAGCGCCGGTGCGGTCGGGCCGGCCGTGGTCGGCGGAGCGGGCGGCGGAGCGGGCGGCAGCGGTGGCGCAGGCGGCTCGACGGCAGTCGGCAGCACCTGGGTGCCGGGAGCGGCCGGCTCGGGCACGGTCGGTGGCGTGAGCGGGCCGGGCGCGACGGGCGCGCTCCCCTGCGCGGCGAGGGCCAGGGGAAGCGTGAAGTCGTCGGCCACCGGTGCCGGCGCGGCGAACAGCGCACCCGGCGCCGCGGCGGGCGGCAGGTCGGGGCGGGTGCTGAGCGGACGCAACCAGGCCAGCAGCTCCTCGAGCAACGGCCGCTCGAGCGGCTCCGGGTCGAGCGCCGCGGCCAGCACCTCGGCCAGCGGGCTCTCGATCCCGGCGAGGTCGTGCTGGCCGCGGCGGGTGCGGTCCATGACGGCCATCGCCGGACCGCGCCCGTACGGCGCCCGCCCGCTCGCGGCGTAGGCGACCGTCGCCGCCCACGCGTGCACGTCGGCGGCGGGAGTGGCCTCGTCGCCGTACAGGATCTCGGGGGCGAGGTAGCCCGGCGTGCCGAGCAGCCAGCCGGTCTGGGTGAGCCGGACGTCGTCGGCGACGCGGGCGAGCCCGAAGTCGATGAGGATCGGGGTGCGGCCCTCCATCAGCACGTTGCCCGGCTTCACGTCGCGGTGCAGGACGTCGGCCGCGTGGACGGCGGCGAGTCCCTCGGCGAGGCAGCCGGCCAGCCAGTGCAGGTCGCGGCCGGTGACCGGGCCGTCGGTGGCGACGTGCTCGTGCAGCGAGAACCCCGGAACGTAGCGGGTGACGACGTAGGGCACCTCGGCCCACGGGTCGGCGTCGAGCATCTCCGCCACCCACGGGCTGCGCACCCGGGTCAGCGAGCCGACCTCGCGGGCCAGCCGCTGGCGTGCCTCCTGGTCGCCCACGACCTGCGGGCGCAGCACCTTGAGCGCGACCCGCTGCCCGTCGGGGCCCTGGGCGAGGTGGACGATGCCCATCCCGCCCTCGCCCAGCTTGGTGAGCAGCGCGTACCGGCCCACATGGGTGGGCGCGCTGCTGTCCGGCCGGATGGTCACGCCCCGAGGCTACCCAGCCGCGCCCGGGTTCAGGCCCGGGCGCACCGCGGTGGGCTCACTGCGTGCGCAACGTCTCCACGCCGTCGGCGGCCAGCAGGTCGATCGCCCGCCTCCACGGCCGGGCCGGGGTCGTCGTCGCGGAACACGATCGGGTGCGCCATGGCTGCCCGTATCACGTGACACGATGGACCATGGCCTCCGGCCTCGAGGTGCGCGACCTCGGCGACGGCCCACCCGTACTGATGATCCAGACCGGGCTGACCGCCGACGAGCTGCTCCCGCTCGCACTGGAGCCCGACCTGGCCGGCCACCGTCGGCTCGTCCTGCACCGCCGCGGGTACGCCGGCAGCGCGCCGCCGCACGCCGTGCCGTCGATCGCGACCGATGCCGCCGACTGCGTGGGCCTGCTCGACGAGCTCGGCATCGGCCGAACCCACGTGCTCGGCTACTCCTACTCCGCGGCCGTCGCTCTCGAGCTCGCCGTCACCTGTCCGGACCGGGTCGCGGGCCTGGTTCTCGTCGAGCCCCCGCCGAGCGTGGCAGAGCACCGCGCCGCGTTCTTGGCCGTCGTCGCGGACCTGCGCGACCTTCGCCGGGACCGGGGCGTCGCGGCCGCGCTCGACGCCTTCCTCGCGATGCAGGCGCCGCCGCAGTGGTGGGCGGCGTTGGAGGCGGTCGTCCCGGACGCCCGCGCCCGTGCGGGCCGTGACGCCGCGACCTTCCTCGACGCCGACCTGCCCGCGCTGCTCGCGTGGACCTTCACCGGCGCCGACGCGGCCAGGATCCGGTGCCCCGTGCTGCACGTGGGTGGTGACGCGAGCGGGGCCTGGTGGGCCGCCGTACGACGGCAGGTGCTGGCATGGTTCCCCGCAGCCGGCGACGTGGTGATCCCCGGGGCCGACCACGGCCTCGCGGTCACCCACACCGCCGCGGTCGCAGCCGCGGTCAGGCGGTTCCTGGACGAGTCGGGGGGGGGGGGGGGGGGGGGGGGGGGCCCCCCCCCCCCCCCCCCCCCCCCGGGGGGGGGGGGGGGGCCCCCCGCGGGGTGCCGGCGGGGGGGGGGGGGTGGCGGGGCCCCCCCGCCCCCCCCCCCCCCCCCCCCGACTCCGTCAGTCGATGCGGTGCATCCAGCCGAAGGTGTCCTCGGCGCGCCCCAGCTGGACGCCGACGAGCGCCTCGCGGATCCGCATGGTCAGGTCCTGGCTGGCGGGAGCGGGGGTCTCGCCGCCGGCGTACTTCAGCGAGCCGACGGGGGTGACCACGGCGGCGGTGCCGCAGGCGAAGATCTCGGTGATCCGTCCGCTGGCGACGCCGTCGCGCCACTCGTCGATGCCGAACTTGCGCTCGGTGACCTGGTGGCCCATCTTGCCGGCGAGCTCGATGATCGAGGAGCGGGTGATGCCCTCGAGGATGGTGCCCGTCTCCGGGGTCACGATCGAGCCGTCGTCGAAGACGAAGTACATGTTCATCCCGCCGAGCTCCTCGACGTACTTGCCCTCCTGGGCGTCGAGGAAGACCACCTGGTCGCAGCCCTGGGCGTAGGCCTCCTGCTGGGCGACCAGCGACGAGGCGTAGTTCCCGCCCGTCTTGGCGGCGCCCATGCCGCCGCGGCCGGCGCGGGTGTACTCCTCGGTCAGCCACAGCGTGACCGGCTTGATGCCGCCCTTGAAGTAGGCACCGGCCGGGCTCGCGATCACCATGAAGGTGACGTGCTGAGCCGGACGGACGCCGAGGAACTTCTCCGAGGCGAACATGAACGGCCGCAGGTAGAGGCTCTTCTCGCCACCGTCGGGGTTCCCCGGGACGAACCGCTCGTCGACCTTCACCAGCGCCTCGGCGGCCTGGATGAAGTCCGAGACTTCGAGCACCGGCAGCGCGAGGCGGCGGCTGGAGCGCTTCATCCGCTCCGCGTTGGCCTCGGGACGGAACAGCCACAGCGAGTCGTCGTCGTGACGGTAGGCCTTCATCCCCTCGAAGATCTCCTGCGCGTAGTGCAGGACCGCGGCGGCCGGGTCGAGCGTGATCGGGCCGTACGGCGTGATGCGGGCGTCGTACCAGCCCTGCTCCGGCGTCCACTCGGCGGTGAACATGTGGTCGGAGAAGTGCACCCCGAAGCCCGGGTTGGCCAGGATCTCGGCCAGCCGGGCGTCGTCGGTCGGGGTCGCAGAGAGCGTGGTGGTGATCTGCATGGTCATCAGGTTAGTCCTCGTTAACGCGGGTCGGGAGTGGGCCGTGTGCCCGCGTCCGGGGCGGTGCGCCCCGGCGCGGACTCAGCCGGCTACTCGGGCAGCGATCGCGTCGCCCACCTCGGGCGTACGACGCTGCTGGCCCGGCACCCGCGCCTCGAGGTCGGCGAGCACCGCGGCCTCGATCTTCGCCGCCGCCTCGGGGTGGCCGAGGTGGTCGAGCAGGAGCGCGCCGGAGAGGATCGCGGCGGTCGGGTCGGCGATCAGCTGGCCCGCGATGTCGGGGGCCGAGCCGTGCACCGGCTCGAACATGGAGGGCGCGGTGCGGTCCGGGTTCACGTTGCCGGACGCGGCCAGACCGATGCCCCCGCTGATCGCGGCGGCGAGGTCGGTGACGATGTCGCCGAACAGATTGTCGGTGACGATGACGTCGAAGCGCTGCGGGTCGGTCGTCAGGTAGATCATCACCGCGTCGATGTGGCTGTAGTCGGTCGTGACGTCGGGGTACTCCGCGGCCACCTCCTGGAACAGCCGCCACCACACCTGGCCCGCGTGCACCAGCACGTTGGTCTTGTGGACGAGGGTGAGCTTCTTGCGGGGACGCTTGCGGGCGCGCTCGAAGGCGTCGCGGATGACCCGCTCGACGCCGTACGCCGTGTTGACCGAGACCTCGGTCGCGACCTCGGCCGGCGTACCGACGCGCAGCGCACCGCCGTTGCCGGTGTAGGGGCCCTCGGTGCCCTCGCGGACGACGACGAAGTCGACCTCGCCCTTGGCCAGCACCTCGTCGGACAGCGGCGAGACCGCGCCCGGGTAGATGCGCGAGGGGCGCAGGTTGACGTAGTGGTCGAGCTCGAAGCGCAGCTTCAGCAGCAGGCCGCGCTCGAGGATGCCCGGGGGCAGGTTCGGGTCGTTGGGCTTGCCGCCGACCGCACCCAGCAGCAGGACGTCCTGCTTGCGGATCTCCTCGAGCACGCTGTCGGGCAGCACCTCGGCGGTGCGCAGGTAACGCTCGGCACCGAGGTCGTAGCGGGTCTGCGCGAACTTCAGGTCGGCCGGCGCCGCCGCCTCGAGGACCTTGAGAGCTTCGGCGGTCACCTCGGGGCCGATCCCGTCACCGGGAATGACGCCGAGGGCGACCTGGCCGGTGCTGACGGGGGCTGCAACAGAGGAGTCGGTCATGGGAGCAAAACCTAGTTGTCGTCGGGAAGCCCGGCGTCACCGTCTCGCAGGTCAGTCCCCGCGGCGGGCGTGTCGAGCTGGGCGAGGTGGAAGGGGTGCTCCGGGTCGTGCTTGGCCGGCCCCCACTCGCGGGAGTCGCGGTACTGGGCGCCTGGGCGGGTCGAGGTGGTGAACATCGCTGAGTCTCCGTGAGGCTGATGGGTGCTGAGGACGCTGCTGGACGAGTGCCGTCCTGGGCTCTCCCACCACGGCGGGTGGGGCGTCAGCTCGTGGGTCTCACAAGAGCTCGACTGCGACGGGGATGCGGATCGCGCGTTGCCGGCCGGTGGGCCCGCCGCGGTGCGGATCGGAGATGCGCCAGGACTTCTTCGGTTGGATCGAGAAGCCCGACGCGGTATCGGGGAACGCCGCAATCACCGCGGCGAGGTGGCCTCTCTCAGGCCTCGCCGCGGCGCACGATTACGAGAAGAGCGCTCCGCATGATGGGACGACGGTAGCGGACCCGGGCGCCGTTGTCCCCGATTCGTCCAGCATGCGGGCAGGCGGTCTGCATGAATCCCCGGATGTCCGGGGATTCATGCGCTTGTCGGGGTTTGCAACGCCTGACAAGCGCATGGATCCCCTGACCGGTGTGACCGGTGGTGCCGCTGTGACGACGCCCGGGGGGAAGGCGGCCTGCGCGACCACGATCCGAGATCCGCGTCCCGCTCCTTGATCGCAGGGGTGAGACTCGGGGCATGAGCGCGCCCCCCGAGCTTCCTGACGTGGTCCACCGCGCGTTCGACGTGTCCCGGCGCGCGGGCTACGTGTCGTTCTGCCGCAACGAGACCGGCCGCCTGTTGGCCGCCCTTGCCGCGACCCGCGAGGGGACGATGGCCGAGTTCGGCACCGGCTGCGGGGTTGGCACGGCCTGGCTGCGCTCGGGCGTCCGCAACGACAAGGCCCGGATCATCACCGCCGAGCTCGACCCCAAGCTCGCGGCCGCCGCGATCGAGATCTTCGACGAGGACCCGCTGGTCGACGTCCTCGAGGCGGACTGGTCGACGCTGCTCGACAAGGGCCCGTTCTCGCTGCTCTTCCTCGACTCCGGCGACCCGTCGTCGGTCGGTGTCGACAAGATCGCCGACCTCGTCGAGCCCGGCGGCATCGTCGTCCTCGACGACTTCTTCCCCTGCGAGATGTGGCCCCCGATCACCGGCGGCCGGGTCGACACGCTGCGCGAGGAGTGGCTCACCGACGAGCGGTTCACCACCGTCGAGGTGATGGTCGCCCCCGACGCGTCGGCGCTCATCGCGACGCGTCGCTGAAATGAGTTTCACCGGCCGGCCGGTGAAACTCACGCTGGGACGAGGAAGCTTCCTCGTCCCAGCGTGAGTTTCGTCGTCCAACCCCGGACGGACTCCACAGGTCCGGCGGTCGATCCGACCCCGCTCAGCTCTTCCCTGCCGCCACTCGCTCGTCGTTGGCGACGATCCGGGCGCTGGTGGAGCGGCCGAGCGCACGCACCTCGGCGTCCATGCGGGGCAGCAGGTCAGGAACCAGCTTGAGGACGGGCAGGGTGCCCACGGCGGAGTTGATGACGTTGCGGGCAAGGCCCGCGCCGCGCACCCAGCCCGGGCAGTAGACGTGCCGCGACCGCTTGTCGACGCCCTTCACGAACGCCTTCACGCACGCCTCGACCCCGGTCGTGCGGTTCAGCGGCGGCGGGAGCTTGCTCAGCATCTCCTCGAAGGCCGGCAGGTCGCTCTTGGCGTCCTGCACCAGCGGCGTGTCGATCCACGACATGTGCGCCGTTCCGACCGCGATCCCCTGGTGCGCGACCTCGAGCCGCAGTGCGTTCGCGAAGTGCTCGACACCCGCCTTGCTGGCGTTGTACGCCGCCAGGCCGGGTGCGGCGGCGAACGCGGCCAATGACGAGACCACCAGCAGGTAGCCCTTGCTCTCCGCGAGCGCCGGGACCGAGGCTCGGGCGGTGTTGAAGACGCCGACGACGTTGATGTCGATGGTGCGCTGGAAGGCGGCGGGGTCGATCGCCATCACCGAGCCGTAGCTGGCGATGCCGGCGTTGGCCAGCACCGTGTCGATCCGGCCGAACCGCTCGAGTGTGGTCGCGACCGCCGCTTCCATCGCCGACAGGTCGCACACGTCGGCGACGATGCCCTCGCACCGCTCGGCCCCGATCGCCGCGACGGCGTCGGCCAGGGCCGGGGCGTCGAGGTCGGTCAGCGCCAGCCGGGCGCCCTTCGCCGCGAGCGCCTTCGCGGTCTCGAGCCCGATGCCGCGCGCGCCGCCGGTGATGAGGATGACCTGGTCCTTGATCGCCATGGACGCATGGTGGCAGATACCGGCGGTCACAGGAACCGGCGTCCGAAGCCCTCAGACCTCGCCGGGCTGGGCCCGGCGGATGACGATCCGCGTCCAGGCGCCGAGGTAGACCCGCGCGTCCGGGGCGATCTCACGCTTCTCCCCCGCCGGCACCGGGTCCTTCGGCAACGGACCGACGGCGGAGCCGAGGTAGGTGCCGTTGGACGAGCCGAGGTCCTCCACCCACCATCGGGTGCCGTCGGTGGTGAGCTGGCAGTGCCGCCGGCTGATGCCGTTGTCGGTGGCCAGGTCGATATCGGGGTGGATGCCACGGCTGCGGGAGGTCCGGCCGACCAGGATCGACGTCGTCCGCAGGGGTACGACGGTCGGCACGCCCGCGGACGGGAGCGGGTCGGTCGACTCCTGGTCGGCGTACCAGTCCGGGTCGATCCAGACCTCGGCCACCCAGGCGTCGGCGAGTGGCGGCGCGATGGATTCCGCGGCCGATCCGGCGGGCGCGACACTCCCGGTCCCCTTCGCGTCGGCCGTGCCGGGGTCGTCGGTGCCGGCCGGAGCGGCGGGCGCCCCGAGGTCGAGGACGGACGGCGTGACCGGGCGCGGCAGCGAGCCGGTGGTGAAGTCGTAGCCGCAGGCCTCGCAGAACAGCGCGTTGGGCGGGTTGGCCGCCTGACAGTTGGGGCACTCGGCCGTCGAGGGCGTCGAGGGCGCCGCCGCCGGCGCCGCGGGTTCCGCGGAAGCAGGCGCGGCACCCGACCCGTCCGGGACCGGCGTGGCCCCGCCGGCCGGGATCGGCAGGCCGCAGACGTCGCAGTAGTCGTCCGAGGCCGACTCGTGCCCGGACGGGCAGGTGCTCACCGGGGTCCCCACGACGTTGTGCGCTGGAGGAGCGCAGCGGGGGAAGCGGAGAACGTCGTGGGGTGGTTCATGCTGTGGGCTCCTTGCGGATCCGCGTGGTCTTGGTGGAGGCGGTGTCGAGGGCCATCTCGTCGGCCTTCTCGACCGCGCGCTTGAGACGGACTGTGCCGGTCTCCTCGTTGTCGACGTCGACGACCTTGCGCAGCTTGGAGGTGGCCTCCTCGTTGCCGGTCTCGGCGGCCAGCTGGACCGCCCGCCCGAGCTTGGTGGTCGCGGTGGCCTCGTCGCCGGCGGCCTTGGCCGCCAGACCCTCCTGGATCGCCTGCGCCAGCTCGGCCTGGCCCGTGTAGTGGGCGACCTGTTGGTCGATGCGGGTGGTGAGCTCGGAGTTGTTCGACCAGGTCGCCTTGACCAGGCCCTGCGCGACGACGTCGCTGCCGAGCGCGAGCTGGACCCGGGCGGCGAGCTGCTCCTGGCCGATCGCCTTGGCGGGCACCCGGACGGCGACGTGGTAGTCGCGGGACTCGTCGGACCAGGCGCCCGTCGGGTAGTCGCCGGTGAGCGGGTTGACCGGCGTACGACGGTGGGTCAGGTCCTCGACGGTCGGCGACACCTGGCGCACGAACAGCACCTCGGCGCCCTGCGGCGTCCACACCCGCAGGGACGCGTCGGCCACGCCCCGGGCCATGGCGTTGCGCATGATCTCCTGGAACTGCGCCTTCATCTCGGCCGGGCTCGGGATGATGTCGACCGTGCCGAGCAGGGCCTGCGCGATCCGGCGGATCTCGGCGACCTGCCAGTCGGTGCCGGCACCGCGGCAGTCGGCCTGGAAGTAGCCGGTCGCGCGGTTGATCGCCTCGTCGAGGCGGCCGGGGCGCTCGCGGTTCTCGCCATCGGTGAGCAGCAGGACATGGCGCTGGGTGACCGCGCCGACCGACGAGAAGAGCTGGCCGGCGAGGTCGAGCCAGGTGCTGATCGCCGTACCGCCGCTGCCGACGAAGCGGTCGATCGCGGCGGAGGCCTCCAACCGGGTCCGGGCGTCCATCTGCACCATGCCGGGGCCGCTGGAGACCTGCGGGTAGGCGAGCATCGCCCGGTCGGCGCCGGCGATGACGGCGAAGTAGGTGCCGTCGACGATCTCGGCGAGCGCGGCCTGGGCGCCCTCCTTGGCGGCGGCCATCGTCGCCGGGCCCATCGAGCCGGAGGTGTCGACGATGATGATCTCGCCGGCGCTGCCCGCGCCGGACTGGCCGGCCGTGCCGGCGCCCTTGCAGGTGATCGTCACGATCGCGTTGACGTCGGTCCCGCCGTCGGGCAGGAACTCGTTCTGGTAGACGGCGGCGCTGAACTCAGCCATCGCTCGGCTCTCCTCCTGGGGTCGGCGTCTGGTCATTCTGCCCGACCACCGGTGGCGGCGGCGGGGGCGGCGGGACCGCCGACGGGGTCAGGTCGACCCGAGCGACGGCGGCGGTGACGTTGTCGTGCCCGCCGGAGCCGTTCGCGAACGCGACGAGCGCGAGGGCGAGGGCGAGGGGGTCGCTCGTGGCGGCGGCGCGGACCTGCGCGGCCAGCGCCTCCGGTTCGGAGGCGTAGTTCCACAGTCCGTCGGAGCAGGCCAGCAGCCAGCCGCTGCCGTCGACCTCGAGGGCTCCGACGGTCGGCTTCTGGTCCTCGGAGTCGCGGCCCAGCCACTTGGTGATCGCGTGTGCCTGCGGCCCGGTCTCGGCGACCTCGCGGGCGACGCCGGCGGCGATCTGGGCCTGGGCGACGGAGTCGTCGACGGTGAGCTGGACCGGCGTGCCGGCGTCGGGCAGCCAGTACGAGCGCGAGTCGCCGATGTTGGCCCAGGTGATCCGCCGCCCCTCCAGCACCGCGGCGGTGAAGGTCGCCGAGGCCGGGTTGGGCGAGTCGGGGTCGGTGACCGCGACGATCGCCGTGTTGGCGGCGGCCGCGGCGTCGGTCAACACCTTGCGTACGGCGGCGTCGCGGCTCTCCGGCGTACCCATGCCCACCGGCAACGGCATCCGCAGCACCTCCCGCGCCGCGCGCGCCCCGGCCAGCGAGGCGACGTCGGAGTCGATGGAGTTGGAGACGCCGTCCATCACGATGAGGACCGCCCGCGAGCCCGGTTCGGCGCCGGCGAGCAGCGCCATGGCGTCCTCGTTGCGGTTCTTGCCGATCGCCTTGTCGCACACGCCCGCGACCCAGGGCGCGGGCTGCTCCCGGAAGTGGTCGCGCTCGCTGGGTGCCTTGGTCCCGCACTCGAGGCAGTACAGGTCCGGGCCGACCTCTCCCCCGCACTCCGTGCAGGCCCGTCGCCCGGCGGGCGCCGGCGGGTCGGGCAGTGCGGCCGCCGGCTTCCGGGTGGGCGCACTGATCGGGGCGTCACCGAGCGGGTGGTCGGCGGAGACCGCCGCCACCGGAGCAGGCGCGGCGGCGGCATCGAGCTGCGCCCCGCAGTTCTCGCAGAAGCGGGCCCCGGGCGCGAGCGCGGCCTGACAGGACGGACAGTTCACGTGAGGCTCCAGTTCCGGACGGCGTTGGCCTGGTTGACCAAGGTGACCCGCTCCTTGAGGTCGACGGCGTCGCGGGCGAGCATCCGCAGGGCGTTCTCGATCCCGTCGCGCACCCCGGCCTCGGTCGCCTCGACCGAGCCGATCCGCGCACCTGCGGGGACCTGGCCGTTGCTGACCACCGGCAGCGCCTCGGTGAGGATCCGGACGGTGAACCGCTGCCGGGTCTGCTGGTCGACGCTCGAGGCGTCGATGGTCCGCATCGCCTGGTCGAGCACGGTGATGTCGGCCGAGCTCCCGGAGAGCAGCACCTCGGCGCGCTGCTGGCGGCTCTCCGTGTAGCCGCGGCTGGTGGTCGGCACCAGGTCGAGCGCGGCCACCGCGCCGGGGATGTCCTGGCGCCCGGCGCGGACCCGCGCCATGCCGAACGCGGCCGGAGGGACGTAGGCCGCGTCGGTGGACGCGCACACGGCGTAGAGCCCCTCCGCCACCTCGGGCAGGCCGCCCCGCTCGCAGGCGAACGCCAGCGCCAGTTTGGGCGCGAGCTCGCCGGGGACCTGCTGGTAGACCGCGTTGAACGACGCCTTCGCGGTCTCCCAGTCGCCGGCCTGGACGGCGGCGAGGCCCTCGACCCACAGTGCCCGCCACTCCCACGGGTCGTCGGTGAGCAGCTTCTGCGCGTGGCTCTTGGCCAGCACCGGGTCCCCGAGGTCGAGCGCCGCGTGGGCGCGGCCCAGCCAGACCTCGGCGGAGTCCTCGGGCGCCGTCTCGAGGTCCTTGAGCCGCTGCTTCGGGTCGTCCTCGCTGATCGTGCTCAGCCAGCCGTACTGCGGGTCCGTGGTGTCGGTGCGCAGGTCGGGCAGCTGGCTCCAGTCCGTGATCGGCCGCGCGGTCGCGGGCGACTCGAAGAGCACGGACGCGGCCGACGTGGTCGCCGTCCCCTGCCGGTGCCGGGCCACGACCTCCCGCAGCACACCGAGCACCTGGGTGCGCATCTCGTCGACCGACGCGAACCGGTCGGCCGGGTCGGGCGCGCAGCACTTGGCGATCAGCTGGTAGAGCGAGTCGTACTGCTGGAACAGCGGCGTCGCATCGACCGGCGGCAGGCTGTGGAGGTAGGTGCCCTGGTAGCCGCGGAACTCCATGCACAGCACGAGGAGGGTGCGGCCGATCGTGTAGATGTCGGAGGCCACCGACGGACCGACCTCGGCGACCTCGGGCGCCTGGTAGCCGACCGTGCCGTAGATCGCCGACTCCTCGTCGTCGGCGCGTCGTACGCCGCCCAGGTCGATCAGCTTCATTGCGTCGCCGACCTGGATCATGTTGTCGGGCTTGAAGTCGCAGTAGACCAGGCCGAGGTCGTGGAGGTACTGGAACGCCGGCAGCAGCTCGAGGATGTAGGCCAGCGCCTGGTCGACCGGCAACGGGTCGTAGGCGCCGTTGTTGGCGACCATCCGCTGCTTGAGGATCTGCTTGAGCGACTTGCCGCCGACGTACTCCATGACGATGTAGCCGGCGCCTTCGTGCGTGACGAAGTTGTAGATCTCGACGATCAGCGGGTGCTCGACCTGCGCGAGGAACTGCTGCTCGGCGATCGCCGCCGCGAGCGCGTCGGGGTCGCCGGAGTTGAGCAGGCCCTTGAGCACGACCCAGCGGTTGGAGACGTTGCGGTCGCGGGCGAGGTAGATCCAGCCGAGCCCGCCGTGGGCGAGCGCGCCCGCGACCTCGTACTGACCGGCGACGAGGTCCCCCTGCTGCAGCTTCGGGGTGAACGAGAACTGCTGGCCGCAGTTCGGGCAGAACCCCTCGCTGCGACCGGGCTGACCGTCGATGCTGCGGCCGACGGCGTTGCCGCACTTGGCACAGCTGCGCTTGTCCTCGGGCACCTGCGGGTTGGCCATGATCGCCTTGGCGGCGTCGACCGGCGGCGCGGGAGGTACGACGGTCAGACCGGCGCCGATCCGGGCGGCACGCATCCGCTGCGACCCGGTCCGGGTACGACGCGTCGACGTGCTGCCGGTCCCGGCCCGCTTGGAGCCGATCGCCGCGGACTGCACCCGGCTCGCGGCGGTCGCGGAGGTGCCCTCGCGCCCCGACAGCGGCTGGGCCTCGGCCAGCGCGGTCGCCTCGGCGACCCTGGCACCCGGGACGGCCGGCGTACCGCAGACGTCGCAGTAGCCGTCGAGGATGGTGCCGGTGCAACCGGGCTGCTGGCAGGTCGACGCCGCGACGCTGGCCGGGTTGCCGGCGACCGCTGCGGCGATCGGTGCCTTGACCGTGCCGGAGTCGGCGATGGGCGACGCGGCCGCCGGCGGCGCGGCCACCGTCGACGTGCCGCCGGCGCCGGGCATGCCGCAGACGTCGCAGTAGCCGTCGACGATGCTGCCCGTGCAGCCGGGCTGGGTGCAGGCACCTGCGCTCATGACGAGATCTCCTTCGCTAGCCAGGTCTGGTACGTCGTGACGAGCTGGCGGGCCACGCTCATCGGGGCGGGCGAGCGCACCAGCACCGCCCGGGCGGACTGCTCGCTCGCGACCAGGTCGGGGTGGTCGGCCACGCCCGCGGCGCGCGCCTTGGCGACGTAGGCGTCCAGCAGCGCGACCAGCTGGGTGTGCTCGTCGAGCGCCGCGGCGTAGGCGTGCTGGGCGACCTCGAGCGCCTGCGAGACACGGTCGAGCCGCTCGAGGTAGGGGCCGATGGCGTCGGGCGTCACCGGCACCGGGCCGAGCGCGCCGACGTCGGGGACGGCGTAGCGCGGCGCGGGATCGACCGTCGCGACGCAGGTCCCGGCCAGCTTCTGCAGCGCGGCCGCCCGCGCCTCCAGGTCGGCGCGCAGCTCGCGCGCCGAGATCACCTGGTCGCGCGCGTCGCGGCGCCGGGCGTTGCCGACGATCAGGTCGCGCTCGAAGGTGGTGGCCTCGACCTCGATCGGGCCGAGCATCCCGCCGACGTCGCCGCCGCGCTCCGCCTTGGCGGTGATGCCCTCCAGCCGCGCCATCAGCTCGGCCAGCCGGTGGACGGCGGCGTCACGGGTCAGGGCCGGCTCGAGGCCGACCTGGTCGCGGATCCGCTCGAGCTGCGCCCGCAGCTCCCGGATCCGCGCCGCCTGGGCGTCCGCACCCGGGACCAGCGCCAGCCTGCTTCGCAGCTGCCCGGTCAGCGCGTCGCACAGCCGGCCCGCCTCGGGCAGCGACACCGCCAGCCCGCCGGGCAGCTCGGTCGCCCCGTCGAGCCGGCCCCAGATCAGCGCCGAGATCCGCTCCCGCTCCTGCTGGAGCACCCGGCCGCCGTCCCAGGTCGCGAAGACCAGCTGGTAGCGGTCCGAGATCGCCTTCCACAGCGCCAGCGCCAGCGACATGTCGCCCGCCAGCTCGCCCCCGCGGCCCACCGCCAGCGCGGCCTGGTCGAGCTCGTCGAGCTCGGAGCGTCGTACCCGCAGCCAGGTGTCGAGCTCGCCCAGGTAGGCCTGGATGACGGCAGGCTCCAGCGCATCCCCGAGCTTGCCGGGGGCGGTGGGCGCCGTGGTGGTCATGGTGGTCGGCACGCTCACGGACGGCCGTAGGCGGGCTGGGGCTGGGTTGCGTCGATCAACAGGTACGGCTTCAGCCAGGTGTCGTAGGACTTCTGCCACGTGCCGTTGGTCCGCATGTCCTCGAGGACCGCGTTGATGAAGGCCACCAGGTCCTTGTCGTCGGCGTTGGTGGCAATGCCATAGGGCTCCTTGGTGAAGGCGTCCTGCTTCGGCACCGCGGCGTAGAGCTTGTCCTGGGCGACCAGTCCGGCCAACACCGTGTCGTCACCGGTGATCGCGTCGACCTGGCCCTGCTGGAACTTCACCAGGCATCCGGTGTGGGTGAGCGCCGGCTCCGAGATCACGTCCGGCTCGGCCGCCTTGATGTTGTCGACGCTGGTCGTCCCTGTGGGAGCGCACACCTTGAGGCCGGCCAGGTCCTGCGGGCCGGCGTACTTGTCGGCGACGTCGGGTCGGACGAGGACCTTCTGGCCCGCTCGGTAGTACTCGGCAGAGAAGGCGACCGACTGCCAGCGCGTGCAGTTGATCGTCATGTTGCGCGCGACGATGTCGATCTCGCGGTCCTCGAGGAGCTCTATCCGCTGGCCCGCGTTGATCACCCGGTACTGCGGCTCGACGCCGAGCGCCTTGGCGATCTGGTTCGCGACATCGATGTCGAATCCCTCGATGGCGTTGGTCGACGGGTTGCGGGCGCCGAGCAGCAGGGTGTCCGCGGAGACGCCGATCTTGAGCACACCGGCCTTGCGGATCCGATTGACGGCGTCCCCCGCGGCCTTGCTCGGGTCGTAGGAACGGAGGTCCGCATCGGTCGTCTCACAGGAGGCGGGAGTGGGCTCGGCCGCCGGCGACTCCTTGTGGGTCGGCACCTTCGTCGCGTCGTACGAGCAACCGGCCAAGGCGAGGAGCGCGAGGACTGCGGCGGCCACACCGAGTCGGGAACGGGACTGCTTCACGAGAACTCCCTCCGTCGCTGGCCGATACCTCGGGCGACGGCCAGAGCCGCAGCCACACCGAGCAGCAGTGTCAGCGCGCTGAGCATCAGAGCGATCACCCGGCCGCTGCGCAGGTCGTCGATCGCGGCGCCGCTCGCCTTGGTGATGTCGTCGGCCAGCGAGGCGTCGAACCTGTTGAACGGCGCGGTGGAACCGGTTTTCTCGTCGTCCGTGGTGGCGATGTCGACCGCATCCGACCACCGGTTCGAGTCGTCGGCCTTGACGATCTGCGCGTGGCGCTCGGTGTAGGTCGACCAGCTCTCGAGGTCGGTGGCCGGGGCCTTCTTCTCCACCACCGCGGCCAGCTCGCCCCACTTCTTCTCGTTGTCCGCCCCGGAGCCGCGCTTGATCAGCCGCAGGCTCTCGTTGGCCTTGGCGTCGTTGGCCGCCGTGCGGGCGACCGCGCTGGAGACGGCGTCCTGGAACTCGCCGTCCCGCAGCGCGTCGTTGGAGCTGTCCCGGATCCAGGCGCCGGCCGTCGTCACCAGGGTCACCACGGCGACGATCGCCGCGGCGACCACGAGACCCTTGTTGAGGCGGCGCCGGAAGGCCCGGGCGAGCTCGCGGTTGAGCCACCACAGGCCGGCCAGGGCAGCCAGTCCGACGATGCCCAGCCAGATCGGGTGCTGGCCGCCCATGGCTCCGTCCGCGCGATCCGTGTTGGCCTCGACGAGCGCGTCGAGGACCGGGATCGCCGCATTGCGCAGCTGGTCGCTGGCCGCGGTCTGGTAGCCGGCACCCACGGGGAATCCCTGCCGGTTGTTGGCGCGCGCCTGGGCGATGTAGGTCGCGTAGGTGTCGACCTGCTCGTTCAGGGCAGCCAGGGCCTTGCGGTCGGCCGGCTGTGCCTCGGCCGCGTTGGCGATGTCGCGGAGCACGGTGTCGATCGCGTCGTCGTACTCCTGGCGCTGGGCAGGGTCCTCGAGACCCGCGACCAGGAAGGCATTGGTGGACAGCGCGTCGGCGCGCAAGAGCGACGACTGGATCTCCTGGACCCGGACCAGCTGCTCGGTGTCGTCGGCCGCCCGACCGTCGGACTGCCAGCCGACGAACTGCACGAGCGCGCTGACGATGCCGAACACGATGGCGACGCTCATGCCGATCAGCTGCCAGCGGTTGAGCAGCGCGGGCGTGTCGATGTACGACGTCCCGGGCTGGGGCGCGGCCACGGGTGCCGACGCAGCCGGTGCCGGCGCGGTGGCGGGCGGTGGCGGGGCGGCCGCGGGGGTGGCGGTCTGGCTCACGACTCCTCCTGCTGATCGGGGGCCGGTGGTTGAGGTGCGAGGTTGCGAGTCTCGAGCCCCTCGGCCGGGGGGTCCTTCGGCCGGCGGGCGACGGTGGCGTCGTCGCCGAACGGGTCGACCGGCTCGGCCGGCGGGACGTCGGCGGGCGGGACGACCTCGCCGTCGGCGGCGGGCTCGGTGGGTGCCGCGCCGTTGGGGTCGACCACGAGGTCGTCGGGCTCGAGGGCGCGCAGCTGCTCGAGCGTGGGCTCGGCGACGTCGCGCAGGCGCCAGGCGTGGTGGCCGATCGCGGCCTCCATCAGGTTGCGCACGAACCGGGCGTTGCCGAACGACGGCCCCCGCTCGGTGGCGTCGAGGATCTCGCGCAGCCGCGCCAGCACCGGCTCGCCGGCGTCGTAGTCGGCGCCCTCGACCATCGACGCGAAGATCGCGACCAGCTCGTCGTCGGTGTAGTCGGAGAAGTCGATCGTGGTCCGGAACCGGCTCTCCAGGCCCGGGTTCTCGGAGATGAAGATCGCCATGGGGAGCGGGTAGCCGGCGACGATGACCACGAGGTCCTCGCGCTTGTCCTCCATCTCCTTGACCAGGGTGTCGATCGCTTCCTTGCCGTACTGGTCGCCGGAGAGGGAGTACGCCTCGTCGATGAACAGCACGCCGCCCTCGGCCGACTTCACCACCTCGGCCGTCTTCGCGGCGGTCTGGCCGAGGTAGCCGGCGACCAGCTCGGAACGGTCCACCTCGACCAGCTGGCCCTTGGTGAGCAGGCCGAGCGCCCGGTAGATCCCGGCCACGAGACGAGCCACCGTGGTCTTGCCGGTGCCGGGGTTGCCGTTGAAGACGAGGTGTCGGGTGATGGTCGGGCTTTCCAGGCCGGCCTGCTTGCGCAGTCCCTCGACCCGCAGCACCGCCGCCTGGCGGTGGATCTCGCCCTTCACGTTGGCCAGCCCGATCAGGCCGTCGAGCTCAGCGAGCAGCTCCTCGACCGTCTTCGTGGGCGCCGTCTCCTCGGCTGGCTCCTCCACGGGCTGCTCCGGCTCGGCCGCCTGGGTCTGCACGCCGTCGGCTCCCGGCGGTCGAGGTGCGAGGTCGCCCGGCGACCGAGCCTCGAGACCTCCGGGCTCCGCGGGCAGCGTCGGGGCGGCGGCGTTGAGCGCGCCGAGCTGGCGTCGTACCTGCTCGCCGACGCGGCGGACCTGGTCGAGCATCTGGTCGCCGAGGCCCGGCACCGGCTGCCGGGTGGGGAGGTCGAAGGCGCCGCTCGGTGGTTGAGGCGCGAGGTCGCCCAGCGACCGAGCCTCGAATCCGCCGCCCAGCTGCGCCGTGGTGACCGTGGTGGCGGCACCGACCGCGTCGGGACCGCGCTCCCCCAGCGCCGAGCCGGCGAGGGCGACGTCGGCCAGCGCACCGGCGTAGTCGGCCGAGGCAGCGGACTTCTCCAGCAGCAGCTGGGCCATCAACGGCGTCGGGCCGGCGCGGAACCGGTTGCCGCGCTTGGCCGCGAGCATGTGCTCCTCGGCCGAGCGCGCGCGCCCGGTCTGCGCGCACCAGTCGACGAACGCGCCGCGGGAGCGCTCGGAGACGGTGGCAGCGACCGCCTCGCCCTCGGCGCGGGCGGCCGCCTCGTCGAGCCCGGCCGCGCGGGCCGTGGCGACGAGGGCGTCGAGGGCTTCGGTGAGCGTCGTCATGGGGCTCCCAGGGTGAGGTCGGGGCCGCCCGAGGAGGAGTGGCCGAACTTGGCGTCGAGGAAGCGGCTGTGCGCGATGAGCGCCTGGGCGTCGGCGCGGTTGGCGGCGTCGAGGATCTGGTCCATCGTGACGCCGAGCAGCTCGAGCGCCTCGACGAGGATCAGCAACGCCGTCTTCGGCCCGTCGATCGGGCGCGTGTCCGCCCAGTCGCGCGGCAGCCGCAGGTAGGACTGCAGCGCCTCAGGGAGGTAGTCGGTCGCCGTCGCGACGACCGAGTAGCTCTCCTCACTGCCCAGCCCGAGCTGGCTCAGCCGCGGCAGCGTCTGGTTGATGGTGCGGGCGATCCGCTGCACCCGCGAGATCACCACCGGCGGCGCGTTGTTGTCGGTGAGCATCGCGTACACCTGGTTGAGCGCAGCCCGGATGTCCTGCTCGGTCGGCGCCGGCGGTACGACGTACGCCGGCTCCTGCGCGGCACCCCGAGACCTGCGCCACCACGACTTCAGCCCCACCCGGAATCCGTCCTGTCCCCTGGCTCCTCGGCCTCTAGCCGATGTCCAGGGTGCCGGCGGCGTTGCGTGCGTCGTGCTGCTGGACCCGCTCGAGGTAGGCCTTCGACTTCTGCACCTCGTTCTCGAGGACGCCGATCGTGGTCGACATGTTGTCGAGCGCCTTGAGCTTGAACTCGTCGATCGAGTCCATCGTCGCGTAGATGTTGGCGAACGCGGCCTGCAGCTGCTCCATGCCGATCGTGGACGACGCGGCCTGCTCCTGGATGGCCGCGGAGTTCTCCTTGAGCATCTCCGAGGTGCGCTGGATCATCGCCGACGTCGTCGTGTTGAGCGCCGTGATCTGGTCGAGGACCAGCTTCTGGTTGCTCAGCGCCTGGGCGACGATGACCGCGGTACGCAGTGCGGAGATGGTGGTCGTGGTGGCCCGGTCGACGCCCTTGATGAGCTCGATGTTGTTCTTGATGATGATGTCGATGGCCAAGTAGGCCTGGATCGACACCGCCAGCTGGGTGAGCAGGTCCTGGTGCTTCTGCCGGACGTAGAACAGCACGTCCTGCGAGAGCGTCTTGGCCGTCTCAGGATCACTGAGCTCGAGCTCGGCGATCTTGGCCGACAGCCTCGCGTCGAGCTTCTCGGCGACGTAGATGTACTGGTTGAGCCGGCCCATCACGCCCCAGAGGTTGGTCTTCTCCAGGTTGAGCGCGACGTTGTCGCGGGTCAGCTCGTCCTGCCCGCTGCGCAGCGAGTGGAGGATGCCGTTGAGCTGGCTCTGCGAGGACTGGTACTTGCGGAAGTAGTCCTCCAGCTTGTCGTTGAAGGGCAGCTTGTCCCACCATTTCTTCACGCCGGTCGCCTGGCCCGGGTCGAGGTCCTCGACCGTACGACGCAGCTCGAGCAGCGTCTTGCCGACGTTGGAGCCCTGCGCGATGCCGCCGGTCTTGAGCGCGTTGACCGGCTTGTCGAGCATCCGGTTGGAGGTCTCGGCCGCCTTGCGGATGTCGGCGTCGCCCATGGTGCGCACGTTCTCGGCCTGGGCGGCGAACTCCGGGCTGCCGGCCTTCGTGGCGGTCAGCGCCGAGAGGAAGCTGTCGACCTTCGCGTCGAGCTCGGGCACCATCCCGGCCTCGACCTGCGGCGCCATCTTGGGCGCCTGCGTCTCCACGACCGGCGCCGGCGCCTCGGGGGCCGTCAGCTGGATGACGGGCTCGGGAGGGGCGAGCGGGGCGGGCTCGGGGGCAGCGGCCTGGGAACCGTCGGTGGTCATGGCCCGAGCCTATCCAGCGAACCCTCTCCTCATGCAGGCTCAGCAGAGCAAATCAGGGTCCGGTTCAGGGATCCCACCGAGCCGGGGGGCGGGGCGGACCGGTCAGGACTCCAGCTCGACGAGGAACCACGGCATCATCCACTGCGCGATCGGCCCGATGGTCAGGGCGAACAGGACCGTGCCGAGCCCGAGCGTGCCGCCCAGGACCAGGCCGATGGCGACGACCACGACCTCGAGGCCGGTGCGGACCAGCCGGATCGAGAGACCGGTACGCCGGGTCAGGCCGGTCATCAGGCCGTCGCGGGGCCCGCGGCCGAGCTGGGCACCGATGTAGAGGGCGGTGGCGAGGCCGCACAGGACGATGCCGCCGGCCATGAGGGCGATCCGGGCGGGCAGGCTGTCGGGGGCGTCGAACATCCCGAGTGTCACGTCGGCGGACACGCCGACGACGAGCGCGTTGGAGAGGGTGCCGAGGCCGGGCTTCTCGCGCAGCGGGACCCACAGCACCAGGACCACGAAGCTGAACAGCACGACGGCCTGGCCCAGGGTGAGGGGGACGTGGCGGATGAAGCCGGAGTGCAGCACGTCCCACGGAGCCAGGCCGAGGTCGCCGAGCACCATCAGGGCCAGGCTGACGCCGTAGAGCCACAGGCCGACGTACAGCTGGACGAGGCGGCGGGGCAGGCGTCCGGCTCGGAGCTGGGCGACGGGACCGAGGTCGGCGAGCTGGACGGCGACCCGAGGGGCAGGCGCGGCGATCGACATGGCTCCAGCGTCGCGACGATTGGACTGTCAGGAAATAGCCAATCGTGCTGTACTGGCCTGCATGGAGCAGTCCACTTCGCTGTCCGCCTTCCGGCTGGCCTCCCTGGTCGAGGGCTTCGACCGCTCCCCCGCGTACGTCGGCCTGGCCGACGCGCTGCGCGAGCTGATCGGCGACGGGCGGATCGGCTACGGCACCCGACTGCCCAGCGAGCGCGACCTCACCGAGGCGCTCGGGGTGTCGCGGACCACGGTGACCCGGGCCTACGCGGTGCTCCGCGACTCGTCGTACGCCGAGGCACGGCAAGGTGCCGGGACCTTCACCCGGCTCCCGGGCGGGCGGACCCGCGCGCTCGACCGGGCGCTGTGGCCCAGCGACGTCGGCAACGGCGTGATCGACCTGGTCTGCGCCGCCGCGACCGCTCCCCCGGGCATCGCGGCGGTGTACGCCGAGGCGACCGCCGACCTGCCTGCCCACCTCGGCGGGCACGGGTACTTCCCCGCCGGGATGCCGGACCTGCAGGCCGCCATCGCCGCGACGTACGACGCCCGCGGGCTGTCGACCGCCCCCGAGCAGATCGTGGTGACCCCGGGCGCGCTCGCGGCGACCGCCGTGATCGGCAGCGCGCTGGCCGGACCGCGCGACAAGGTGCTGGTGGAGTCGCCGACGTACCCCAACGCCGTCCAGGCGCTGCGGACCGGGGGCGGGCGGCTGACCACCATCGCACTGGACCCGCACGGCTGGGACCTCGACGCCGTCGCCGCGACCCTGGCCCGGCACCGGCCGCGGCTGGTCCACGTGATGCCCGACTTCCACAACCCGACCGGGCTGGTGCTGTCCGAACCCGACCGGGAGCGCTACGCCCGCCTGCTCGCCCGGCACGCAGCGGTCCCCGTCATCGACGAGGCACACCACCTGCTCGGCCTCGACGGGGCGGGGCCGAGGACGCCGTTCGCGGCGCTGGCGAGGGACGCGGTGTGCGTCGGGAGCGCGAGCAAGAGCATCTGGGGCGGACTGAGGCTGGGCTGGATCCGGGCGCCGCACGCGCTGGTCGACCGGCTCACCCGGGCCCGGGTGGGGCTCGATCTCGGCGTCCCGGTCCTCGAGCAGCTGGTGCTCACCCGACTGCTGACCGGTGACCTCGAGTCCCTGCTGCGCGGACAGCGGGCGCGGCTGCGGGAGCAGCGCGACGCGATGGCCGGGGCGATCGCCGCGCACCTACCCGACTGGGAGTTCCGGCCGCCGACCGGCGGGATGGCCCTGTGGTGCCACCTGCCCGTCGCGGGCGCGACCGCGTTGTCGACCGAGGCGGAGCGGCATGGCGTCCTCCTCGCGCCCGGGCCGTCCTTCGCGCCGGAGGGCGGCCTGGACCGCTACGTCCGGCTGCCGTACGCGCTCGCCGCGCCCCAGCTCGTCGAGGCGGTACGCCGGATCGCGGACGCCTGGACCGTCGTCACGTCCCGGCGCGTGGGTGCGCCCACCCCGGCGTCGGGAGCCGATCCGGTACTGGTGGCCTGACCCCCCGTCCCCGTTGAGTCGTCACTTTCTCCCGTTGAGTCGCCACAGACTCACCGTTGAGTTTGTGACGACTCAACGGGAGAAAGTGACGACTCAACGTCAGGCCAGGTCGACGGCCCGGATCGAGGTGGCCTCGATAGCCGTCTCGATCAGGGCGAGCGTGTCGGCGGGGATGGCGGAGTCGACGGAGAGCGCGACCAGCGCCTCGCCGCCCTTGGTCTCCCGGGAGACCTGCATGCCGGCGATGTTGACCTGGGCCTCGCCGAGGATCTGGCCGACGGTGCCGACCATGCCGGGCCGGTCGACGTAGGTGAAGAACGCGAGGTGCTCGGTCGGCTCGATGTCGACGAGGTAGCCGTTGACCTCGACCAGCCGCTCCCTCTGCGCCATGCCGACCAGCGTGCCGCTCACCGACACCTGGGTGCCGTCGGCGAGGGTGCCGCGCAGGGTGATCAGGTTGCGGTGGTCGCCGCTCTCGGCGTCCATCACCAGGCGTACGACGATGCCGCGCTCGGCCGCGAGCAGCGGGGCGTTGACGAACGACACCTGCTCCTCGACGACATGGGCGAACACGCCCTTGAGGGCGGCGAGCTCGAGCACCGTGACGTCGTGGTCGGCGATCTCGCCGCGGACCTCGACGTCGAGCTGTTGGGCGACCTCACCGGCGACGGCGGTGAAGATCTGGCCGAGCTTCTCGGTGAGCGGGATGCCGGGGCGGACGTCCTCGGCGATGACGCCGCCCTGGACGTTGACGGCGTCGGGGACCAGCTCTCCGGACAGGGCCAGGCGGACCGACTTCGCGACGGCGAGGCCCGCCTTCTCCTGCGCCTCGTCGGTCGACGCGCCGAGGTGCGGGGTGGCGACGACGTTCTCGAGCTCGAAGAGCGGGCTGTCGGTGCAGGGCTCGTGGGCGAACACGTCGAGGCCGGCGGCCGCGATCCGGCCGGTCTTGAGGGCGTCGTACAGCGCGCCCTCGTCGACGATGCCGCCGCGCGCGGCGTTGACGAGGACCAGCGACGCCTTGGCCTTCGCGAGGGCGTCGGCGTCGATGAGGCCCACCGTCTCGGCGGTCTTGGGCAGGTGGACCGACATGAAGTCGGACTCGGCGAGGAGGGTGTCGAGGTCGACGAGGCGCACGCCGACCTGGGCCGCGCGGCCGGCCTGGACGTAGGGGTCGTAGGCGATCACGTTCATGCCGAACGCGGCCAGGCGCTGGGCGACGAGGACGCCGATCCGGCCGAGGCCGACGATGCCGAGGGTCTTCTCGAACAGCTCGATGCCGGTGTACTTCGACCGCTTCCACTCGCCGTTGCGCAGCGCGGCGTGGGCCGGCGCGACGTGGCGGGCGGCGGCGAGCATCAGCGCGACGGCGAGCTCGGCGGCGGACACGACGTTGGAGGTCGGGGCGTTGACGACCATCACACCCGACTGGGTCGCGGCCTTCACGTCGACGTTGTCGAGCCCCACCCCGGCCCGCGCGACGACCTTGAGCCGGGTCGCGGCCGCGAGCGCCTCCGCGTCGACCTTGGTGGCGGAGCGGACCAGGATCGCGTCGGCGTCGGCGATCGCCGCCAACAGCTCCGCGCGGTCGGCGCCGTCGCAGTACCTGATCGCGAAGTCCGGGCCGAGCGCCTCGACCGTGGCGGGGCTCAGCTCTTCGGCGATGAGGACGACGGGTCGCGCGGTCGGGTCGGTCACAGCGGGTCCTTCGCGAAATGGGGAGAGAAGGCCTGCACGGCGCTGTGCGGTCACCGGCCAGCCTACCCGGCGCCGTCCGCGGGCCGCACGAACGTCCGTACGACGCCCGCGGCCGCGCGGAGCCGGAATCAGGCGTCGAACAGCGCCTGGCCGACGTACTCGCCCTTGCCGACGCCGGGCGGGACCGCGAAGAGCGCCTGGCCGGTGAAGCGCAGGTACTCCATGAGCGCGTCCGACTTCGACATCGCCCGCTGCAGCGGGATGAAGTGGGTGCGCGGGTCGCGCAGGTAGGCGATGAAGAACAGGCCGGCGTCGAGGCCGCCGACGTCGTTGCTGCCGTCGACGAAGTTGTAGCCGCGGCGCAGGATCCGCACCCCGCCGTTGGTGTGGGGATGCACGACACGGACGTGGGAGTCGACCGGGATGATCGGTCCGGAGCTCCCCTTCATCTCGAAGTCGGGCTCGCTCATCTCCTCGCCACCGGACAGCGGCGCGCCAGTGCCCTTGGTGCGGCCGACGAACTGCTCCTGGGACTCCAGCGACTGCCGGTCCCAGACCTCGATGGTCATGTTGATCCGGCGGGTCACGAGGTACGAGCCGCCGGTGAGCCAGGCTGCCCGCGGGTCGTCCTCGGCGCCGACCCACACGTGCTGCTCGAGGGCCTCGGTCTCCTCCGCCTTGATGTTGGCAGTGCCGTCCTTGAACCCGAACAGGTTGCGCGGCGTGGTCTGGCTGGTCGACGTGGTCGAGGTCCGGCCGAAGCCGAGCTGGGACCAGCGCACGGCGGTCGTGCCGAACCCGATCCGGACCAGGTTGCGGATCGCGTGGACCGCGACCTGGGGATCGTCGGCGCAGGCCTGGATGCAGATGTCCCCGTCGCTGCGGGCCGGTTCGAGGACGTCGGCGGAGAACCGGGGCAGCTGCTCGAGCGCCGCCGGGCGACGCGCGGCGATGCCGAACCGGTCGTTGCCGTCGGCGTCGACGAACAGGCCCGGACCGAAGCCGAAGGTGATGGTGAGCCTGCTCGGCGGCAGGTCGAGCGCCTCGCCGGTGTCGTCCGGCGGAGCGTTGCCCGGGCCGTCCACCGCGCCGACCGGGCCGGCCGAGCCGCCCTCGGTCATCCGCGCGGCTGCGTCGGTCCACGCCTTCAGCAGCGCCACCAGCTCGTCGCGGTCGTCGGTCGTGACGTCGAGCGCGACGAAGTGGAGACGGTCCTGGGCGGGCGTCACGATGCCCGCCTGGCGCTCGCCGTGGAAGGGGTACGACGCCAGCGGCGCCGCGACCTTCTCGGTCTCGGGCGCCGCGAGCCGCCCGGCGGCGAAGGCTCCGGCGACGCCGGCGGCAGCCGCGCCGCCGCCGAGGAGTCCGCGGCGGCTGACCCGGCCGCCGGTGCTCAGGACGTCACCGCCGCGGTGAGCTGCGACAGCGGCTCCGAGAGCGCGTTGACGGCATCGGTGAGCTTCTTGGTGTCGGCCGGGCTCAGCGCGGTGTAGAGCACGAAGCCGTCACCGTCGCGGTACTCGTCGAGCAGCGCCTGCAGCGCGTCGAACTTGCCGGTCAGCTCGGTCGCGAGCTCCGGGTCCTTCGCCTCGAGCAGGCCCTGCACGCCCTCGTAGGCGACCCTGGCGCCGTCGACGTTGGCCTGGAAGTCCCACAGGTCGGTGTGCGACCAGGCCTCCTCCTCGCCGGTGATCTTGCCGTTCGCGACCTCCTCGAGCAGCCCGATCGAGCCGTTGGCGATCGCGTCGATCGGGTAGGTCAGCGCGTCGGCACCGGTGGCCTGGATCCGCTGGTCGAGCTCGGTGACGTTGGCGCGCAGGTCCTCGGCGTACGTCGCGCGCTCGGCGGGCGTGAGGGCGGTGTAGCCCTTCGCGTCCTGCGGCCACAGGTCCTTCTCGATCCGGTGCCAGCCGGTCCACTTCTCCCCGGCGGCGAAGTCGACGTCGGCCTCGCGGGCGTCGGTCTTCGGGTCGAGGTCGCCGAAGGACTCGGCCACGGTCTCGATCCGCTCCCAATGCTCGCGGGCCACCGGGTACAGCGCGCGGGCCCGGTCGTCCTTTCCGTCGGCGTAGAGCTGGACGAACTGCTCGGTCTTCTCCAGCAGCTGGGCCGACTGGTCCTGCACGTAGGCGCGGTAGTTGGCCTGCGCCTGGTCGATCAGCTCCTGGTCCGAGGCGCTGACCTCCTGCTCCTCCTCGGAGTGGGTCACGGTGAAGGCGGCGCGGATGCCCTCGCCGACCATGCCGGGCTTGCAGGCGGTGAAGTAGTCGCCCTGGGGCACGTTGACGGTGAGCAGCTTGGTCAGGTTCGGGCCGATGTTCTCGACCTCGCCGACGATCCGCAAGCCGTCGCTGCCCAGCAGGTAGAACTCGGTGACGTCGGACCCGGTGTTGGTGACCTCGAAGCTCAGCGTGCCGGCCGGCGCCGTGGTCGCCGACAGCTCGCAGGCGTCGGCGCTCGAGCCGACACTCAGGGCGCGGGCGTCGCCGCCCTGCCGGTCGTCCCCGGAGGAGGCGTTCTCGGTGCAGGCGGCGAGCGTCGGGACGACGGCCAGGGCGGCCACCGAGGCGAGCAGGGTCTTGCGCATGGGTTCAGTGCTCCTGGAGCTGACGGGAGGGACGGGAGGGATGCTTGGCGCGGGTGCGGAGGAGGAAGATCGCGCCCACCGGCACGACGTAGAGCACCCAGGCGAGAGCCTCGAGCCACGTCGTGGCGGGCGAGAAGTTGAAGACGCCCTTGAGCAGGGTGCCGTACCAGGACGACGGCGGGATCGCGCCGGAGACGTCGAAGGCCAGGTCGTGCAGGCCGGGCAGGATCCCCGCCTCCTGCAGGTCGTGGATGCCGTAGGCGAGCACTCCCCCGGCGACCACGATGAGGAAGGCGCCGGTCCAGGTGAAGAAGACCGTGAGGTTGAGGCGGATCGCGCCCCGGTAGATCAGGTAGCCGAGCGCGACGGCCACCAGGAGGCCGAGCAGGGCGCCGACCAGCGGCTCCCAGGTCGGGGTCACCGAGCCGATCGTGTCGCGGGTGCCGGCCTGGGTGGCCGCCCACAAGAACAGCGCGGTCTCCAGACCTTCGCGGCCGACCGCGAGCATCGCGACGACGGCGAGCGACCAGCGTCCGGACTCGGCGGCGCGGTCGACCTGGCCGCGCAGCTCGGCGCCGAGCCCACGGGCAGCCGCCGACATCCAGAAGATCATCCAGGTCACGAAGGCGACGGCGACGAGGGAGAGAGTGCCGCCGATGGCCTCCTGCGCCTCGAAGGTCAGGCCGCGCGGTCCGAAGGTCAGCGCGGCACCGAACCCGAGGGCGACGGCGACGGCGAGGCCGACGCCGGCCCAGATCCGCGGCAGCAGCTCGCGCCGCCCCGACTTCACGAGGTAGGCCACCAGGATGCTGACGACCAGTGCGGCCTCGAGGCCCTCACGCAGTCCGATCAGGAAGTTGGCGAGCACGAGCTCGAGGCTACTCCCCATGGTTAGCCTTGCCTAATGGAGGGTGCCCTCACTTCTCGCCGGCGGATCCGGGGCGGGACGGCGGCGCGCCGATGGCTGACCGCCGTACCCCTGACCGCCGTACCCCTGGAGTCCTAAGGTCGAGGCACCAGGGTTCGCCGTCGACGAAGGAGTCAGGCCATGCGCGTTTTCACGACGTTCGAGGAGCTCACCGAGGCAGCCGGGACCGACCTCGGGACCAGCGACTGGGTCACCATCGACCAGCGCCGGGTCAACCAGTTCGCCGACGCCACCGGCGACCACCAGTGGATCCACGTCGACGTCGAGCGTTCCCGGCAGGGCCCGTTCGGCGGAACCATCGCCCACGGCTACCTCACGCTCTCGCTGGTGCCGTGGCTGGGCAGCCAGGTCTTCACCCTGCGCACGCCGGGCACCAAGGTGAACTACGGCGTCAACAAGGTCCGCTTCCCGGCCCCGCTCCTCGTCGGCAAGCGGATCCGGCTGCACGTCGCCATGGGCGAGGTCGTGGACGTCCCCCGCGGCAAGAAGCTGACCGTGCACCACACGATCGAGATCGAGGACGAGGCCAAGCCAGCCTGCGTCGCGGAGACCGTCGTGCTGCTGCTGCCGTGAGGGCCGAACGCGACGTCAGGCGGTGACGCGCGTGTCCCAGGCCTGTGCCAGCGCCTGCTCGAAGAGCTCGGTGGGCTGGGCGCCGGAGATGCCGAGGCGGCCGTCGATGACGAAGAACGGGACACCGCTCGAGCCGTAGGCCCGGGCCTGCGCGACGTCGGCCATCACCTCGTCGCGGAACTCGTTGCTGGCGAGCACCTGCTCCACCCGCGCGGCGTCGAGTCCGGCCGCCGCCGCGGCGCGGCGCAGCACGTCGTGGTCGCCGAGCGACTCGCCCCGGGTGAAGTACGCCGCCAGGACCGCCTCGAGCAGCGCCTGCTGGCGTCCCTCGGTGCTCGCCAGGTGGAGCAGACGGTGGGCGGTCAGGGTGCGGGCGTGCAGTGCGTCGGCGTGGGAGAAGACCAGGCCCTCCCCGGCGGCGACCTCGTCGGCGCGGGCCATCATCGCGCGGGTGCCGGCCTCGTCGGCGCCGAACTTGCGGCCCAGCACCTCGACCGTGGTCTCGGTCCCGACCTCGGGGGCGAACGGGTCCAGCTCGTAGGAGCGGTAGACCACCTCGACCTCGTCGCGGTGCTCGAACGAGGCGAGCGCCTTCTCCAGGCGGCGCTTGCCGATGTAGCACCACGGACACACGACGTCGGCCCAGATCTCGATGCGCACGAGGGGTGCAACGCGGCGTACCCCTGATTGCTTCCCAGGGCCGGCGCGCAGCGCGGACCCAGAAGATGCCGGTGGTCGAGGTGCCGGCTGAGCCGTCGAAGCCGCCTCGAAACCCCTAGGGGCTCCCGGGGCGACCTCAGGGGCGGGTCAAGGGATCTGCCCGAAGCGGCGCGGGCCCCGGCCGGGACAGGCTTCGGGCCATGATCACAGTCGAGTCCCTCAGCAAGTCGTACGGCAGCTTCACCGCCGTCGACGACGTGTCTTTCACCGCCGCGCCCGGCCGGGTCACCGGGTTCCTCGGGCCCAACGGCGCCGGCAAGTCCACCACCATGCGGGTCATGGTCGGCCTGACCCAGCCGGGCGGCGGCGAGGTACGTGTCCTTGGCCGCCGGTTCGCCGACCTGCCCGACCCGGGCCGCGAGGTCGGCGTCCTGCTCGACGCGTCGGCCCAGCACGCCGGGCGCACCGGTCGCGAGATCCTCACCATCGCCGCACTCACCATGGGCCTGCCGCGCACCCGCGTCGAGGAGATGCTGGAGCGGGTCAGCCTGACGCCGGACGAGGCCAGCCGCCGGGTCCGCAACTACTCCCTCGGCATGCGCCAGCGCCTCGGCATCGGTACGGCGCTGCTCGGCGACCCGGAGGTGCTCATCCTCGACGAGCCCGCCAACGGCCTGGACCCGGCCGGCATCCGCTGGATGCGCGACCTGCTGCGCGACTTCGCCGACGAGGGCGGCACGGTCCTGCTCTCCAGCCACCTGCTGCACGAGATCGAGGTCATCGCCGACGACATCGTCGTCATCGGCAACGGCAGGATCGTCGCGCAGGGCACCAAGGAGGAGCTGCTGGCCGGCGCCGGCACCCTCGTCCGCGCCACCGACGGGACGGCCCTCGCCGCCGCGCTCACCCACGCCGGGATCCCTGCGCGCCCGACCTCCGGGGGCGCCGTCCTCGCCGAGGCCGACCTGACCCGCGTCGGCCAGGCCGCCTTCGCGGCCGGCATCGCCGTCACCGAGCTGCGCGCCGCCGACGGCGCGGGCCTCGAGGAGATGTTCCTGGCCCTCACCGCCGACAGCCAGCGCGAGAGCGTCGACACCACCAGCAAGCAGGCCCCGACCACGCAAGGAGCAGCGGCATGACCGCCACGACCCTCGACGCCGCCCCGGACGTCGTACCCCCCTCCGCCCGGACGCGTCCGGCGCCAGCGCGCACCCCGTTCCGCCGGATCCAGTACGTCGAGCTCCGCAAGATGTTCGACACCCGATCGGGATACTGGTTGATGGCGAGCATCGTCATCACCTCTGCGATCGCGACCGTGATCACGCTGCTCGTCGGCGACCGCGACGACCTGACCTTCGACTCGTTCGCCGCCGCGATCGGCAGCCCGATGTCGGTCATCCTGCCCGTGATCGGCGTGCTCGCCGTGACCAGCGAGTGGAGCCAACGCACCACCCTGACCACCTTCACCCTGGTGCCGGGCCGCTCCCGGGTGCTGGCCGCCAAGCTGCTCAACACGCTCGCCATCGGGCTCGCCGGCATGGTCGTCGCGCTGGGCGTCGGCGCCCTCGGCAACCTGGTCACCTCGATGATCACCGGCGTCGACCCGGTGTGGGACATCTCCGCCGGCACCTTCGCGCAGATCGTGCTTGCCAACGAGCTCGGCATGTTGCTCGGCTTCGCCCTCGGCCTGCTGTTCCGCAGCTCGCCCGCCGCGATCGTCGGCTACTTCGTGGTCAACCTGGTGCTGCCCGGGCTGTCCGGCGCACTGGCCGCCGCCCAGGAATGGTGGGCGGACAACGCCGGCTGGTTCGACATCAACGACACCCGCTTCCTGCTCTTCGACGGTCACCTCACCGGCCAGGACTGGGCCCAGCTCGGCGTCACCTCCGCGCTGTGGATCGCCCTGCCGCTGCTGATCGGCACCCGGCTCGTGCTCCGCTCCGAGGTGAAGTAGCCGGCGCTGCCCCACAGGCCCCCGCCGACGGCTCGTCCTGCACCCCGCAGGGCGGGCCGTCGGCGTACTTGCCCGATATGGGTGACTCGCGACGGGGCGATCGGTGCGAGCGTCGGGGAGGTCTCGGCTGACTCAACGGGGGGCCATCGTGCGTCGACACCGTCAGCACCGCATCCGCGGTGCCGTCGTCCTGCTCGCTGCGGTCGTCACGGCGGTGACGACGCTCACGACCGGCGGTCCCCCGGCGATCGCGCAGCCCGCCCACCAGCGGCTGGTCCCGTCGGCCGTCCCCGCGACGACACCCAACATCCTGGACGGCCGGACGCTCGCCATCGCCGAGGTCGGGCGCAAGGTGTTCGTGGGTGGCACGTTCACGCTGGCACAGAACCCGGGGACGAGCGCGCAGCTGCCGACGCCGTACCTCTTCGCGTACGACCGGCTGACCGGCGTCGTCGACCCGACCTTCGCGCCGGCGCTCGACGGCAGCGTCAACGGCATCGTTGCCACGCCCGACGGCAGCGCGCTGTTCGTGGCCGGCACCTTCAAGCTCGCGGGCACCACCAAGGTCCGCAACATCATCAAGATCGACACAGGCACCGGCGCGCTGGTGCCCGGGTTCAAGAACCCCAGCCCCAACGGGGGCGTCCTCGACATCGCCCTCGTGGGCGACCGGCTGCTGCTGGCCGGCAGCTTCACGACCGTCGCCGGCCTGCCGCGTCCCGGCACGGCGTCGCTGAACGCAGCCACCGGGGAGGTGGACGAGTACCTCAAGGTCGCCGTCGACACCAACCACAACTGGCCCTCGGGTACGGCGAAGGCTCCGGTCGGCGTCGCGAAGATCGCGGCCAGCCCCGACGGCACCCGGCTCGCCGCCATCGGCAACTTCAAGCACGCCGACGGCCTCGAACGCGACCAGGTCGTGCTGATCCGGCTCGGACCCGACAACGCCTTCGTCGACCCCGACTGGAAGACGCTGCGCTACACGCCCGAGTGCAGCAAGAACAACTTCGACTCCTACGTGCGCGACGTCGACTTCTCCCCCGACAGCTCCTACTTCGTGGTCGCCTCCAGTGGCGCCGGGTACAACGGCACCCTGTGCGACTCGGCGGCCCGCTTCGACGTGGCGGCGACCGGGCAGGACGTGCAACCCGTCTGGCAGGCCGCGACCGGCCAGGACTCGCTGCTCTCGGTCGCGATCGCCGACAACGCGGTCTACGTCGGGGGCCACCAGAAGTGGATGAACGCGATCCTGAGCGGCGCCGACCAGCAGGCGGGCCAAGTGCCGCGTCCCGGCCTGGCCGCGCTCGACCCGGCCAACGGCATGCCGCTGAGCTGGAATCCCGGCCGCCACCCGCGCGGCGTCGGCGCCGAGGAGCTGCTGGCGACGGACAACGGCATCTACGTCGGCAGCGACACGGAGTACATCGGCAACGGCGAGTACCGCCGCGCCCGACTCGCCTTCTTCCCCGTCGACGGCGGCAGCGCCCCCGTCAACCAGGCCGACCCGGTGCTGCCGCGCAGCCTCTACCGGCTGTCCGGCTCGGCCGTGACCACCCGGCAGTTCACGGGCTCGTCGATCACCGCGCCGACGACCGTCGCGACGACCGGCGGCGCGAGCTGGAACAACGTGCGCGGCGCCTTCATGGTCGGCTCGAAGCTCGTCTACGGCGCGACCGACAACAAGCTGCACTACCGGACCTTCGACGGCACCGCCTTCGGCCCGGACAACGTCATCGACCCGTACAACGACCCGTACTGGAGCGACGTGACGACCAGCGGCGGGACGCAGACCTACCGCGGCCGGGTCCCCACGTTGTACCCCCAGATCTCAGGCATCACCGGCATGGCCTACGCCAACCACCGGCTGTACTACACGCGGAGCCTGCAGTCGAAGGTCTTCTGGCGCTGGTTCTCCCCGGACAGCATGGTGGTCGGCGCCGCCGAGTTCACGGTCACGGGATCGAACCTCCCACTCCTGCAGGGCCCCCGCGGCCTCGTGTACGCCGACGGGGCGCTGTGGGCCGGCATGTCAACCAACCAGCTCTGGCGCCTGTCCGTCACCGACGGGGTGGCGAGCGGCACCTGGACCCGGGTGACCGGCGACGGCATCGACGCCAGTCCGGTGTGGTCGAGCGGCACGATGTTCCTCGGGCCGCTCGCCAACCAGCCGCCGACCTCGTCGTTCACGGCGTCCTGCGCCGGCCAGTCCTGCTCCTTCGACGGCAGCGGCTCGACCGACCCGGACGGCACCGTCACGGGCTGGGCGTGGAGCTTCGGGGACGGCGCAACGGCGAGCGGCGCCCGGGCCGGCCACCTTTACACAGCGCCCGGGACCTACCCGGTCACCCTGACCGTCACCGACGAGAACGGCGGCACCGCCACGTCCACCCAACCGGTCGTGATCGAGGGCGCCACCAGCCAGGTCGCCTACCGGGACTCCACCGGAAAGGTCACCAACGCGACGTCGGTCGTCACACCGATCCCCACGACCGCGCAGGCCGGGGACGGCCTGGTCGCCGTCGTGTCGGCCGCGACGAGCGCCGTGCCGCCCGCGCCGGCGGGCTGGACCCAGGTCGGCGCCCCCGTCGCCACGAACGCGTTGACCACGGTGGTCTGGCAGAAGGTCGCCGCCGCCGACGACGCCGGTCGCAACGTGACGGTCGCCTTCGGCGCGACCGCCGTCAAGGCAACGCTCACCGTGCTGGCCTACTCCGGCACCGACCCGGCGAGGCCGGTGGCCGCCGTCGCCGGCGCCGCCGAGGCCACCGCGACGACGGCCCACCGCAGCCCCGTGGTCACCACCCCCGGCAACTGGGTGGTGACGGTGTGGGCGGACCGCTCCTCGGCGACCACGACCTTCGCCGAGCCCGCAGGCTCGACCGTGCGGCAACGGCTGATCGGCGCCGGCGGCGGCCACGCCGACCAGCTCGTGGCCGACACCGGCGGACCCGTCGCAGCGGGCCAGTACGGGGACCAGGTCGCCACGACCGACGCGGCCGCGAAGGGAACCAGCGTGACGATCGCCCTGCGCTGAGCTCGAGCGCGCGCTGGTGGCTCTCCCCAGGTCGGCCCGGACGCACGACACCCCCGGCCCTGACGGGTCCGGGGGTGTCCTGCTACGACGCGAGGTCAGCGCGCGGCCGAGCCCTCGGTGTAGTCGTCGTCGGTGTGCGCCCACGAGAAGTGGGAGCGCAGCGTCTTGCCGACGGCCTCGATCGGGTGCTGGGCACCCTTCTCGCGCAGCGCCTTGAACTCCGGCGCGCCGGCGTCCTGGTCGGCGATGAAGCGCTCGGCGAACGCACCGCTCTGGATGTCGGCGAGAACGGCCTTCATGTTCTCCTTGACGCGCGGGTCGATCACACGCGGGCCGGACACGTAGTCGCCGTACTCGGCGGTGTCGGAGACCGACCAGCGCTGCTTGGCGATGCCGCCCTCCCACATCAGGTCGACGATGAGCTTGAGCTCGTGGAGGACCTCGAAGTAGGCGATCTCGCCCTGGTAGCCGGCCTCGGTGAGGGTCTCGAAGCCGTACTGGATCAGCTGCGAGACACCGCCGCAGAGAACCGCCTGCTCGCCGAACAGGTCGGTCTCGGTCTCCTCGGTGAAGGTGGTCTTGATGACGCCGGCGCGGGTGCCGCCGATGCCCTTCGCGTAGGACTTCGCCAGGTCCCAGGCCTTGCCCGAGGCGTCCTGCTCGACGGCGATGATGTCCGGGATGCCGCGGCCGGCGACGTACTCGCGACGCACGGTGTGGCCCGGGGCCTTCGGGGCGACGAGGATGACGTCGACGCCGGCCGGCGGCTGGATGTATCCGAAGCGGATGTTGAAGCCGTGGCCGAACACCAGCGTGTCGCCCTCGGCGAGCGCCGGCGCGATCTCGTCGGCGTACAGGTGGCGCTGGACCTGGTCGGGGGCGAGGATGACGATGACGTCGGCCTCCTCCGCGGCCTCGCGCGGGGTGAGGACGCGCAGGCCCTCCTCCTCCGCCTTGGCGCGGCTCTTCGAGCCCTCCTTGAGGCCGACGCGGACGTCGACACCGGAGTCGCGCAGGTTCAGCGCGTGGGCGTGACCCTGGCTGCCGTAACCGATGACGGCGACGTGCTTGCCCTGGATGAGGGACAGGTCGGCGTCGTCGTCGTAGTAGATCTCAGCCACGTCGGGCTTCTCCTTATATCTCGGTATCTCGGTGGTTGAGGTGCGAGCGCAGCGAGCCTCGAAGCCTCAGTGGTGGGTGTTGTCAGGCGTGGGCGGCGGGCGGCACCGGGACGGCGACGGGCTTGCTGCGCTCCGAGATGGAGCGCGGCCCGCGGCCGATGGCCACCATGCCGGACTGCACGAGCTCGCGGATCCCGAAGGGCTCCAGCACGCGCAGGAAGTCAGCGATCTTGCCGTCGTTCCCGACGATCTGCATGGTGATCGCGTCCGAGGCGACGTCGATGACCTTCGCCTTGAACAGCTGGACGACGTCGAGCACCTCGCCGCGGTTCTCCGCGGTGGCGCCGACCTTGACCAGCACCAGCTCGCGGTTGACCGAGGCGGTCGGGTCGAGCTCGACGATCTTGATGACCTCGACCAGCTTGTTGAGCTGCTTGGTCACCTGCTCGAGCGGCGAGGAGTCGACGTTGACCACGATGGTCATCCGCGAGATCTCGGAGTGCTCGGTCGGACCCACCGCGAGCGACTCGATGTTGAAGCCGCGGCGGCTGAACAGCGCGGAGATGCGGGCCAGGACGCCGGGCTTGTCCTCGACGAGGACGGACAGGGTGTGCTTCGCCATCTCTACAGGTCATCCTCGTCGAACTGGGGCGCGAGGTCGCGCGCGTACTTGATGTCGTCGTTGCTCGTGCCCGCCGCCACCATCGGCCACACCATGGCGTCGCGGTGGACCCGGAAGTCGACGACCACGGGCACGTCGTTGATCTCCATCGCCTTGCGGATGGTCGCGTCGACGTCGTCGGGCGACTCGCAGGCCAGGCCCACGCAGCCGTAGGCGTCGGCGAGCTTCACGAAGTCGGGGATCCGCTTCGAGTGCAGGTCGGTGTTGGAGTAGCGCGAGTTGTAGAACAGCGTCTGCCACTGCCGCACCATGCCGAGCGACTCGTTGTTGATGACCGCGACCTTGATCGGGATGTTGTTGATCGCGCAGGTGGCGAGCTCCTGGTTGGTCATCTGGAAGCAGCCGTCGCCATCGATCGACCACACGGTCTGGTCGGGCATCGCGACCTTCGCGCCCATCGCGGCCGGGACCGAGAAGCCCATGGTGCCGAGGCCGCCGGAGTTGATCCAGGTGTTGGGGCGTTCGTAGCCGACGAAGTGCGCAGCCCACATCTGGTGCTGGCCGACGCCCGCGGTGTAGATCGTGTCGGGACCGGAGATGGCGCCGAGGCGCTCGAGGACGTACTGCGGCGCCAGGCCGCCGTCGGCGGGACGGTCGTAGCCCAGCGGGTACTTCTTCTTCACGCCGGCGCAGAACGCGACCCAGCCCTCGTAGTCGCCGGTGCGGCCGGCCTCCTGCTCGGTGCGCAGGGTGGTGATCAGGTCGACCAGCACCTCGCGGACGTCGCCCACGATCGGGACGTCGGCGAACCGGTTCTTCCCGATCTCGGCCGGGTCGATGTCGGCGTGGATGACCAACGCGTTGGGCGCGAACGAGTCGAGGTTGCCGGTGACGCGGTCGTCGAAGCGGGCGCCCAGGCTGATGATCAGGTCGCTCTTCTGCAGCGCCGCGACGGCCGCCACGGTGCCGTGCATGCCGGGCATGCCGAGGTGCTGCGGGTGGCTGTCAGGGAACGCGCCGCGGGCCATCAGCGTGGTGACCACGGGGATGCCGGTGAGCTCGGCGAGGGCCAGCAGCTCCTTGGAGGCGCCGGAGCGGATGGTGCCGCCGCCGACGTACAGGACCGGCTTGCGCGACTCGAGCATGAGGCGGGCGGCCTCGCGGATCTGCTTGGCGTGCGGCCGGGTCACCGGGCGGTAGCCGGGCAGGTTCAGCTCGGTGGGCCACGCGAAGCTGGTCGTGGACTGCAGCGCCGACTTGGTGACGTCGACCAGAACCGGGCCGGGGCGGCCGGTGGAGGCGATGTGGAACGCCTCGGCGATCTTGGTCGGGATCTCCGCGGGGTCGGTGACCAGGAAGCTGTGCTTGGTGATCGGCATCGTGATGCCGCGGATGTCCGCCTCCTGGAAGGCGTCGGTCCCGATCAGCGAGGCGCCGACCTGCCCGGTGATCGCGACCATCGGCAGCGAGTCCATGTGGGCGTCGGCCAGCGGCGTGACCAGGTTGGTCGCACCGGGCCCGGAGGTCGCCATGCAGACGCCGACCCTGCCGGACGCGGCGGCGTACCCCTGCGCGGCGTGGCCGGCACCCTGCTCGTGGCGCACGAGGATGTGGCGGATGCTGCTGTCCATCAGGGGGTCGTAGGCCGGGAGGATCGCTCCACCCGGGATTCCGAAGATGTCGGTGACCCCGGCCGCCTCGAGGGACCGGACCAGGCTCTGTGCTCCGGTGATGCCATGTTCCTGGGAGTTGGCGCCCGAGCCCTGCTGCTCACTCATCCGAGTCGTTCCTTGTCTGCTGTGGTGGGCCGAACTGCTGGTCGTAACTCAACAAAAAACCCCTCGGTTGCTGGGCAACGAGGGGTGGACGCGCTGGCGGTTGACTGACGGATTGTCCTGGTCAGGCTCAGCCGGCGCGTCCGGTGCGTACGAGAAGCAGGTCATGCATGGAATCACCGTAGCCGTCGCACGTCGTGCCGTCGAACCAGTGTCGCACAACGTCTCAGATGGCAAGACGGCAGTCTCAGGATCCGTCCACCTCGCGGAGCGCGGCGAGAGCCTCCGGCAGGCCGTCCAGCGTCCGGCTGGCGGCGGTCTCGACATGGGCGATCACCGCGGCCGGCGCACCGGCGGCCCCCAGGTGGCCCGCGAGCAGGAGGGCGTCGCGGTGGTCCCCGAGCCGGCCCTGGATGTCCTTGCCCGCGGACGCCAGCGCGGCCTCCCCCAGCGCGTCGGCGACGTGGCGCAGCCGACGCGCGGCCTTGCGGACCTCGTGGGACGTCTCCCCGTCGGCCGCCCGGTCCAGCACGCGACGTACCTCGCGGCGCAGCACCTTCGCCGTCGCCGGCCCGGCCGGCCGGCGCGCCCGATGGGTGAACGGCGGGTCCTCGGCCCACTGCTCGAGCAGGCGGTCCAGCGCCACCGCGTCCGGGGAGGCGTGCCAGTCGACGAGGACCGCGTGTGCACCGCCGTGGGCGGCCAGGAGGGGCGCGACCAGGGCGGGCTCGAGGTCGGTTCGGCCGAGCTCGGCCAGCACCCGACGACAGTCCTCAGCCCGGACCTCCAGGTCTCGGCCCGCGCCGAGCACGGCGCCGTACGACGCCAGGTGGTCGCGCAGCTCCCGGGCCGGCCGCTTCTCGACGTAGCGTCCGAAGCCGGCCAGCACGTTGCGCAGCCGGCGTACCGAGGTGCGCAGCTGGTGGACCGCGTCCGGCTCGTCGGCCAGCGCCGGCTCGCGCCGCTCACGGATGCCGGCGACCAGGTCCCCGATCACGGTGCCGAGCAGCTCGCCAGTCCGGGTGTCGGGCACGGGCCCAGTCTGCCGGACGCACCCACCTCCGACCGGGACGCCGTCCCGAGTCCGGCGCCCCGCCGGGCCCGCTAGTCTCCACGAGCCCCGGCCCCGCGCCGCTCGCGCCCGCCCCCTGCCGAAGGAAGCCCGTGTCCGCTCGCCGCCGTGTCCTCCCCCTCGCCGTCCTGCTCGCGTCGGCCCTGGCCGGTGCCTGCCTCCCCGGCGCGGCCACGGCGCAGCCGGGCGCACCTGAGATCGTGCCGGCCGCCCACGACGAGCCGGTCACCCCGAGCGGCCCGGGCAAGACGTTCCTGGACCTCGGCACCGCATCCGGCGCCGAGACCTACCTCGTGCAGCTCCATGGCCAGTCGGTGCCGACCCGCACGCTCAACGACGACGGCTCCACGGTGACGAAGGCGCCGTCCGCCTCGTCCTACCGGCGCGAGCTGCGCACCAAGCAGCGTGGGGTGATCGCCGAGGTCTCTGCCATCGTGGGTGCCGCCGCCGAGGTGAGCCAGACCTACACCGAGGCGATCAACGGCTTCGCCGTCGAGCTGACCCGGGGCCAGGCCCGCAAGGTCAGCGAGCTCGCCGGCGTCGCGAGCGTCACGGTCGACCACGTGGCCACGCTCAGCAGCGTCGAGCTCGACACGATCGGCGCCCCGGCGCTCTGGGACGGCACGGGGCTTCCCGAGGGCACCCGGGGCGAGGGGATGCTGATCGGCATCATCGACAGCGGGATCAACCCGGCGAACCCGGCCTTCGCCACGACCGTCCCGACCGCCGACGGCGGCGACGGCTACGTCCACACCAACCCGCGCGGCGCAGGCAACTACCTGGGCATGTGCGACCCGGCCGACCCCGACTACCAAGCCGACTGGGGGTGCACCGAGAAGCTGATCGGCGCCTACCGCTTCGGCGCCGAGACCGCGCGCTACGACTCCCAGGGCCACGGCAGCCACGTCGCCTCCACCGCCGCCGGGAACCAGCAGCAGGTCCCCGGTCCACCGCCGACCGTCATCGCCGGCGTCGCCCCGCACGCCAACCTCATCTCCTACGACGTGTGCGTCAACGGAGCCGGCTGTCCCGACAGCAGCGTGATCGCCGCGATCGACCAGGCGATCCGCGACGGCGTCGACGTCCTCAACCACTCGATCGGCTCCACCAACCTGGCCAACGTCACCGACCTGTGGCACGACCCGAAGTCGAAGGCGATCCTCAGCGCGCGCCACGCGGGCATCCGCTTCGTCACCTCGGCGGGCAACAACGCCACCGCGACCGGCGCCCCCGCCGACGGCGGCTCGACCCTGGTCGCCTCCGGCGACATCCCCTGGGCCACCTCCGTGGCCGCGACGAGCCGAGCGCCGTACCTGGCGAACGCCGTCATCGACACCACGTCGGGCGGCGCCGGCCTCCCGGACATCCGGGGCGGCGGCAGCTACCCCGCACCCCCGGCGCCCATCACCGCGACCATCATCGACGCGCGCGCCTACGGCACCGGCAGCTTCCAGGGCCAGTGCCGTTCCCAGGACCTGACCACCGCGGACCTCACCGACGCCGTGGTCATCTGCGACCGCGGGACCACTGCCCGGACCGACAAGTCGACCGCCGTCGCGGCCCGCGGCGCCGTCGGGATGATCCTCGCCAACACGAGCGCGGGACAGTCCATCAACTACGACCCCCACAGCATCGCGACCGTCCATCTCTCGAAGGCCGACGCCGACGCCCTCCGCGGCTGGCTGGCCGAGCGGTCCCCCGCCCCCGCCACCACCACGCTCACCGGCCCCCGGACCCCCGAGGACGCCGCACCGGTCGACGTGCTCGCCGACTTCTCCAGCCGCGGCCCGAACCGGGCCGCCGACACCCTCGCCCCGCAGGTGGCGGCGCCGGGCGTCGAGGTCCTGGCGGCCTACGGCACCGACAACGCGGTCGCCTACGGCACCCTCTCCGGCACGTCGATGGCCTCGCCGCACGTCGCGGGCGGCACCGCGCTGCTCGCCGACCTGCACCCGGACTGGACGCCCGCCGAGGTGCAGTCCGCGCTGATGAGCAGCGCCGACGCCGGGGTCCGCGACATCGACCGTGGCCCCGCCACCTGGCACGAGCAGGGGGCGGGCCGGATCGACCTGCCGGCAGCCGCGAAGGCCGGGCTGGTCCTCGACATCACCACGGCCGACTACCTGGCCGCCGACCCGGACCAGGACGGCGATCCTCGTCAGCTCAACATGCCGGCGCTGATGGACTCGACGTGCGTCGCCGACTGCTCCTGGTCGCGCACCCTCGAGGCCACCGCGACCGGCGCCGGCACCTGGACCGTCTCGACGTCGGCCGCCCCCGGCCTGACCCTGGCCACCAGCAACAGCACCTTCACGCTCGCCTCCGGCGACACCGCCACCCTCGACGTCACCGCCGACGTGTCCGGCGCCACGTCCGGCAAGTGGCTCGAGGGCAGCGTCGTCCTCACGCCTCCCGTCGGTTCCGACTCCGGGACGCTCCACCTCCCCGTGTCGGTGAAGGTCGGCACCCACCGCGCTCCCCTGTCCTCCACAGTGACCGCCCGCCGGAGCGCGTCCTCGGTGATCCTGCCGGGGGTGCGTGCCACCGAGACCACCCCGCTGTCCGTCACCAGCCTCGCCGACGTCCAGACCGAGCACCGCTCGGTGCTGCCCGACCCCACCCCCGCCAACGTCTTCGACGATCTCGGACAGGTGGACTGGTACCCGGTGACGGTTCCGGACGGCACGACCGCCCTGCGCGTCGGTGTGGGCCACACCGGCGATGCCGACCTCGACCTCTACCTCGGCACCGGCGCCATGCCGTCGAACGCCACCTTGAAGTGCGCCTCGGGCCGCTACGGATCCGCCGAGCGCTGCCTGATCCGCAATCCCACGCCGGGCACCTGGTGGGTCCTGGTGCAGAGCTACGCGGGCAGCCCCGCCGGCGACGCCTACGACCGCAACCTCCTGCTCACCGGTGCGGCCGACGGCCGGCTCACGGTCACGCCGGCGACCAGCGGCCAGGCCCGGGTCCGCGCGACCTGGGACCTGGCCGACCTGACCAGTGGCTCCTCGACTGCGGTGCTGTTCATCGCGGACCAGGCGACCCTGATCCGGTTGCGCCGCGATCCGTCCGGCGACATCGCTGCCGACACCGCCAGCACCGCTGCCGGCCCCGGCGAACCGGTCACCTACCGCGTGCGCATCGCCCCCGACCTGCCCGGCACCGAGCCCGTCTACACCATCCACGACGCCCCCGGGCCCGGCATGAGCGTGGTCGCGTCGTCCATCACGGGCGGCGGCAGCCTCGCCGGTGGCACCGTCACCTGGCACGGCACCCGGGCCCAGCTCGCCGCCGCGGCCAGGATCGCCGCCGGCGACCCGGTCGTGCTGACCTACCAGGCGACGGTCGACGCCGGCCAGCCGGCCGGGGCGGTGATCACCCGGACCCTGCGGCACACCACCGACGACCCGGGTACGCGCGAGGAGACCATCAGCGGCACGGTGAGCGTCAACGCCACCCCGCCGGCCGCCCAGCAGTCCTCCGCCGTGACCCTGAGCACGGCGCGCAGGCCGAGGGTCCGGGGCAAGCGGGTGCCGCTGACCATCCGCGTGAGCAGCGCAGGAGCCGCGGCGAGCGGCAGCGTGAGGGTCCGCCTCACCGGCGCCGGGCGCCGGGTGGACGCCACGCTGATGCTCGTGAACGGCGAGGCCAGGCTGCGGCTGCCGCGCTACCTGAGGACGGGCAAGGTGAGGATCGTGGTCTCCTATCCCGGCAGCGGCACCACCTTGGGCAGCGAGGCGAGCGCCACGCTGAAGGTGCGCCGCTGAGGTCGGGGCGCGACCTCAGCCGGACACGCCCCTCCTGCTCGACAGCGCCGTTCGCTGCCGGCCGGCGGCGTCGAAGTTCGCGTGGTCGAGCCACCGCTCGTGGACGGCGCGCACGGCCGGCCACTCGGCGTCGGTGACCGAGAACCAGTCGGTGTCGCGGCTGCGGCCCTGGACCACCATGTGGTTGCGGAACCGGCCCTCCTCGACGAACCCGAGCCGCAGCGCGGCGCGCCGCGACGGCTCGTTGAGACTGTCGCACTTCCACTCGAAGCGCCGGTAGCCCAGGTCGAAGGCGTGCCGCATCAGCAGGTGGATCGCCTCGGTGGCCGCCCGCGTGCGCTGCAGCGCGCGGCCGAACAGGACGCCGCCGACCTCGACCTGGCCGTGGCCCGGCTCGATCCTCATGTACGACGCGAGGCCGGCCGCCGTCCCCGCGGCGTCGCCCTCCAACGGGACCAGCGCGAAGGTCACGGTCGCGGGGTCGTCGACGTGAGCGGCCAGGTGCATCCACAGCTCGGGCAGGGTGCGCGGCCTCGGGACCGGCCGATAGGTCCACAGGCCGGCGTCCTCGGCTCCGCAGGTCGCGGCGAACAGCTCGGCGTAGCGGGCCGAGCCGAGGGGCTCGACGGCGACGTACCGGCCCTCCAGCAGGACCGGCTCGGGCCAGGGGCGCGGCTCCCACCCGGGAACCGGGGCGCCGATCCCCTGACCGTGCTCGTTGGTCTCCATCGACATCCCCTCACTCACGGGTGGCTCACTGGCGGCTCACTGGAAGGACACGAAGCGGACGCGCGGGCGGATCCGGTGGACCGCCTTCGCACCCATCCGGTGCACGTCCTCGTCGTAGAACAGCTTGAAGCCCATCGCGAAGATGTCCGGGCGGGCGACGGCTCGGTAGGTGGCGAGCTTCTGGCCGCGGGTGCCGAAGCCGTCGACGTGCTGGAGGAGCTGGAGGCCGTCGCGAGGCTTGACCCGGCCGATGTGACGCACCATGGCGGTCCGGAACTGGTGGACCACGAACAGCTTCTCGGGCAGGTCGTGCTCGACGACGAGCTGCGACAGCCAGGCGCTGGTGCGGTTGACCTCGCCGGCGCCCACGCTGCCGATCACCTGGGCGGGGCGCTGGCCGCGCCGCACCCGCCACTCCGGGTCGATGGCGAGGCTGACGTGGGGTTGCTCGAGCGCCCACTCCCACCGCCGCGCGACCTCGAGGAAGTCGGAGCGACCGGGCTGGATGTCGAGCACGAGGAGGGCGCCGAGCTCACGGGCCGCGTCGACGTACGTCCGTACGGCGTCCCGGCCGATGTCGTGGCTGAAGTCGCGGTCCTTGCCGGGGTGGCCGTCGGCGACGGTGACGATCAGCTCGAACACCGGGCGGACCGGGCGGCCCGGGCGCTCGAACGGCGCGGCCGCGTGCTGCAGCCGGCGCAATGCCCTCCGCGGCGACGTCTCCCCCAGCACGCCGAGCGAACCGCTCCCTGCCGTGCCGTAGTAGGCGATGAGCATCCCGCGGTCCGGGAGCACCCGCTCGCTCTGCCAGCGCGGGGTGCCGCTCGGCAGCGTGGGCGGGGTGGGCGGTGACGACGCGGTCGCGCCCTCGCCGCCGGCGAGGACCGGCCGCGGCTCGGCACGGTCGCGGTCACCGTGTCCCGGGTCGGTGAACGCGGCGAGCAGCAGCGCCAACCCCACGATGAGGACGGCGGCGACGCGGTGCGGCCCGGTCACCAGCGGGCGCGCAGGGTCGCGTCGGTCGCGGAGGACACGGGGTCGTCGGCGTCCCCGACGAAGACGGCCGTGATCGCACCGCCCCGCTCCTCGTGCGCGTCGCGCAGCGCCCGCCAGGCAGCGAGGTTGGGGTGACCGACCTCGGTGCAGGCCGCGGCCGGTGCGAGGGTCGTGATCGCCTCGTCCAGCTGTTGCCGGCTCACGTCGAGCGTCGCCGTGGCGCCGTCGTGCTTGAGCACCGTCGCGAGGATGACCGCTGGCAGGCCGTGCTGGCCGCCGGGCGCGTTGACGTGGCCGGGCTCGCCGTCGAGGGCGAGCCCCCAGGAGTACGGCGCCCGCCAGCCGTCGATCTGCGCGGCGAACCGCTCGCGGATCCGGCCGAGCCCCTCGAGCGTGCCCCACTCGTCGAGCGGGTCGAAGTCGAAGGCCGGCAGGCCGTCGATGCTGGTGCGGTTCTTGCGGCGGCGGTAGTCGGCCGAGCCGTCGACCCCCTTGCGCTCGAAGTACGGCGCGAGCAGGTCACGCTCGCCGGCGTACTCCATCAGCGGCACGGACCAGCCGCACGAGTCTGAGATCCGCTCGATGTCGACGACCACCACCGCACGGGCGCCGGGCAGGTCGGCGAACCGGGCGGCCAGGTCGGCGTACCCCTCGTCGTAGACGGTCACCACCCGGCCGCGGCCGTGGAAGCGCACGATGTTGGGCGCGCCCTCGAACGCGCAGAACATCACCGTGATCCGGCCGTTCTCGCGCAGGTGGGCGATCGTCTCACTGCCGCTGCCGGTGCCGTCGAGCCAGGCGAACGTGGTCTCGTCGACCATGCCGAAGGTCCCCGGGATGCCGCGCGGCGACAGGTTGAGGTGACCGTCGGCGGCGAGTGGTGCGGTCGCGACGAAGAAGACCTGCTGGGCGTCGACGAACTCCCGGAGCCGTCCCTCGACCCTGGCGTGGACCTTGCCCACCGCTCAGCCCGCGATCACTCGGGGACGCGGCGGTAGGCGCCGTCGGAGGCCGCGGTGGCCATCGACGCGTAGGCCCGCAGCGCTGCCGAGACGGGCCGCTGCCGGTCGAGCGGGGTGTACGGCTTGTCGCGCTTCTCCTGCAGGACCCGCCGCGCGGCCAGGGTGTGCTCGTCCACGTCGAGGTGGATGGTCCGGTTGGGGATGTCGATCGAGATCGGGTCGCCGTCCTCGACCAGCGCGATCACGCCACCGCCGGCCGCCTCGGGCGAGATGTGCCCGATGGACAGCCCGCTGGTCCCGCCGGAGAACCGGCCGTCGGTGATGAGCGCGCACTTCTGGCCCAGGCCGCGACCCTTGAGGAAGGCCGTCGGGTAGAGCATCTCCTGCATGCCGGGGCCGCCCTTGGGCCCCTCGTAGCGGATGACCACGACGTGGCCCTCCTCGACCTTCTTGCCCAAGATGCCCTCGACAGCGGCGTCCTGCGACTCGAAGACGATCGCGGTGCCGTGGAAGACGAGGCAGTCGTCGGGGACGCCCGCGGTCTTCACGACGCAGCCGTCCGCGGCGATGTTGCCGGTCAGGATCGCCAGGCCGCCGTCGGCGGAGTAGGCGTGCTCGAAGTCGCGGATGCAGCCCTCCGCCGCGTCGGTGTCGAGGGAGCCCCAGCGGTTCTCGGTGGAGAACGGCTCCGTCGTACGGACTCCGCCAGGAGCGGCCTGGAACAGCTCCAGCGCCTCGGGCGACGGGTTCGCGCTGCGGATGTCCCACTTGTCGAGCCACTCGTCGAGGTTCGGCGCGTGGACCGAGTGGACGCCCTCCTTGAGCGCGCCGCCGCGGCGCAGCTCGCCGAGCAGGGCGGGGATGCCTCCGGCGCGGTGGACGTCCTCCATGTGGAACTTCGGGGAGTTGGGGGCGACCTTGCTGAGGCACGGCACGCGACGGGAGATCGCGTCGATGTCGTGGACGTCGAAGTCGAGCTCGGCCTCGCGGGCCGCCGCCAGCAGGTGGAGCACGGTGTTGGTGGAGCCGCCCATCGCGACGTCGAGCGCGACGGCGTTCTCGAACGCCTCGCGGTTGGCGATGTTGCGCGGCAGCACCGACTCGTCGTCGTCCCCGTAGTAGCGGCGGCACAGGTCCATCACGACCCGGCCGGCCTCCTCGAACAGCGCCCGGCGCTTGGCGTGGGTGGCCAGGGTCGAGCCGTTGCCCGGCAGGGACAGGCCGATCGCCTCGGTCAGGCAGTTCATCGAGTTGGCGGTGAACATGCCCGAGCAGGAGCCGCAGGTCGGGCACGCCGAGCGTTCGATGGTGTCGAGCTGCTCGTCGGTGACGGCCTCGTTGGCGGAGGCCACCATCGCGTCGACCAGGTCGAGCTTGCTGTGCACGATGCCCTCGATGGCGGTGGTCTTGCCGGCCTCCATCGGGCCGCCGGACACGAAGACCACCGGGATGTTGAGGCGCAGGCTCGCCAGCAGCATGCCCGGGGTGATCTTGTCGCAGTTGGAGATGCACACGATCGCGTCGGCGCAGTGGGCGTTGACCATGTACTCCACCGCGTCCGCGATCAGCTCGCGGCTCGGCAGGGAGTAGAGCATGCCGCCGTGGCCCATCGCGATGCCGTCGTCGACGGCGATCGTGTTGAACTCCTTCGCGACACCGCCGTTGGCGACGACCGACTCCGCGACGATCTTGCCCAGGTCACGCAGGTGGACGTGACCGGGGACGAACTCGGTGAACGAGTTCGCGATGGCGATGATCGGCTTGCCGAAGTCCGAGTCGGTCATGCCGGTGGCGCGCCACAGGGCACGCGCGCCGGCCATGTTGCGGCCCGAGGTGGACGTCGCGGAACGAAGGGTGGGCATGGCGCAAGGCTACGCCTGTGCGCCAGCCGGGAGCATTTCCTCCGCAGCCGCCTTAAGCGCCGGCGGTCCCGGGCAGGGGCGGCGATCGCGGCGGGGTGGGTCCGGGGCACCGCGGGCGCGCTTGGCAGGCGCCTACACGACCCCGACCTTGACCGCCATGACGTCGGGCAGGTCGGTGACGATCGAGCGCCAGGTCTCGCCGTCGTCGGCGGAGGCCCACACCGAGCCGTTGCGGGCGCCGAGGTAGAGCCCGGCGGGGTCGTGGGTGTCGGCGCAGAGGGCGTCGCGCATGACGCCGACGTAGAACGCGTCGGGCAACCCGTCGCCGTACGCCGTCCAGGTCTGGCCCGCGTCGTCGGAGCGCCACACGCGGGCGTTGGCATCGGGCGGGTAGCGGCGGTCACCGCCGCCGAGCGGGAAGACCCAGATCGTGTCGGGCCGGTGGGGGTGGACGACGACCGGGAACCCGAAGTCGCTGGGCAGGTCGTCGCCGATCGAGGTCCAGGAGCCGCCCTCGTCGTCGGAGCGGTAGACGCCGCCGTGGTTCTGGGCGTAGAGCCGCTCGGGACGCGACGGGTGGCGGGTGACCTTGTGGACGCACTGCCCGAACTCCGGGTAGCGCTGGTCCTCGGGGAGGAAGTCGGCGCGGATGCCCTTGTTTCGCGGCTCCCACGATGCGCCGCCGTCGGTGGTGCGGTAGACGCCGCCGGTCGAGATGGCGACCGTCATCGAGTCGGGGTGGGCGGGATGCGGCAGCACCGTGTGGAAGGCCTGGCCGCCGAAGCCGGCACCCCATTCGGCGCGGTGCGGGTGGTTCCACAGTCCCTCCTCGAGCGCGAAGCTCGCCCCGCCGTCGCGTGAGGTGAAGACCGCGCCGGGCTCGGTGCCGGCGTGCAGGACGCCGTCGGCAGCACCGGGGACGACCTGCCAGATCCGCTCGACGGTGGCCCCAGCGCCCTCCGGGAACCGGATCGCGCCGTTGGGCGTCTCCTGCCAGGTCTCGCCGAGGTCGTCGGACCAGCGCAGCTGGGGGCCCAGCCAGCTCGACGAGGCGCCGGCGAACAGCCGCGGCACGGGCCCGCGGGTGTCGACCAGACAGGAGTAGACCTCCTCCATGTCGTGGTGGGGACCGGTGAAGTCCCAGTCGACCCGGTCCTCCGAGCGCCCCACCCAGAGCCCCTTGCGGGTCCCCACCATCAGGATCGTGGCCATCGCTGCTCCTTCACGCCGGTCGTCTTGACCACTGTGACCCGGACCACCGGCAGAAGTCATCGCCGCCCGGGGGATTTCTTGAGTCCGTACCGGCCACGGATGTAGCGCCACCGGCCCGGCGGGGACGCTGGGGCCATGACGACGCTGCTGGCCACCTTGGTCCTCGTGCCCGACCGCAGCGACGAGGTGCTGACCCGGCTGCGCAGCGAGGTCGCGCCGTGGCTGCGGCGGCTCCCGGGGTTCGTGACCAGTCGTTGGCTGCTGGCGGCCGACCACGACCGGTGCACGGTCGTGGTGGAGCTGGCCGACGCGGCCGCCGTACCGGACCTCGAGGCCGCGCTCGAGCCCGGCAGCCACGACACCGTCCGGTCATGGTGGTGCGAGCGGTTGGAGGCGGTGGAGGACCTCGGCCTGGCCGCCCGGCCCAGCATCACCCTCTAGCTAGGAGGCAGGCGGGTCCAGGTGCGCCGCGAGCTCGCCGCGGTCGGCGCACCCGGTGCGCTGGAGCAGCCGGGTCACGTGGGTCTCGACGGTGCGCACCGAGAGATACAGCCGATCGGCGATCTGCTTGTTCTGCAGCCCCTCCGCGACCAGGCCGAGCACGTCGTGCTCACGCGCGGTGACGCCGAGGCGCTGCAGGTGCGCCGGGACGCGCTGGGCACCCGCCGCCTTGCGGGGTACGGCGAAGCCGGCCTCGCGCATCGCGACCCGGCACCCCGACGCCGCTTCGGTGAGGCCGTAGCCGACCAGTCCGTCGAGGCAGTGCCGGAACCACGGCTCGGGGGTGCCCCAGCCGTCGCGGGCCGCGGCGATCGCGACGAGCAGACGGGCGTGCAGCTCGGGCCACGGCTCGCGGCCCGGGAGCCCCCACTCGGCGTCGGCGAAGACCCGCTCCGCCGCGGTGGCCTCGCCGGCCCGGCCGAGGGCGATCGCGTCGGCGTACCCCAGCGCGAAGGCGTTGTGGGGGCCGTTGGCCTGCGGTCCGGTGCGGACCTCCTCGCGCGCGGCGGTGCCGTCGCCGAGCGCGGTCTCGAGCAACGCCCAGAAGCCGCGCAGCGAGAAGGGCATGCTCGGCGTGCGGCGGTGGTAGTCCATCGCGGTCTCCAGCTGGACCCGCGCCTCCTCGTACCGGCCGTGGGCGAGGGCGACGAGCGATCGGACGTGTCCGGGGATCCCGACCAGGCGCAGTGCCTCGTCCATCGGCATACCGCCGGCGGTCGCGATGTCGGCCTCCATGGCGTCGGCACGGCCGGCGAGGCCGTGCGTCGCAGCGCGCAGCAGGTAGGCCGTCGGCAGCTCGGGCAGCCGGAGCCGGGTCATCATCGCGATGGCGTTGTCGATCGCCGCCATGGCCTCGTCGAGGTCGAGGTAGCGCATCCGGACCAGGTTGAGGTCGATCTCGATCCGGGCGGCGACGGCGATCGCGCCCACCTCGAGCGCGATCCGGCGCGCCGCGACCAGCCGGTCCTCGGTGGGACGGCGCGCAGCGAGGTCGAGCGCGCCCAGCGCGGCCAGCAGCCGGCACCTCCACAGCGGCAGGTCCTCGGCGTCTGCGAGCCGGTAGCCCGCCTCGAACGCCTCCTCCCCGGCGACGTGGTCGCGGGCGCGGACGGCCCGCCCGAGCACCTCCCAGGCCTCGCAGGCGATCTCGGGCCGGTCCTCCCCCACCACCGCCAGCGCCGCCGACGCCCGCTCCGCGGCGGCGAGGTCGTCCTCGCGGCCGAGCGCGAGCCGCGCGGCGAGCACGTGCTCCTGCACCGGGTCGTGGCCGGCCGCGGCATCCAGCATCGCCTCGGCCTCGTTCCAGCTCCCGCCGGCGAGCAGGGCCCGCGCCAACCGAAGCCGTACGGCGGCCAGCCGGCCCGGCTCGCCGGTGAGCTCCGCGGTCAGCCGCTCCCCCGCGGCCAGCGCCCGGGGGACGTCGCCGGCCAGCGCGTGCACCTCCACCTCGGTCTCGCGGACCCGGCTCTCGAGCTCGCTGCCCGGGCTGCACCGCTGCAGGGCGCGCGCGGCCGCCTCCCCGGCGCTCACGAGCGCGCCGCGCCCGATCGCGTCCCGTGCCGTCTCCAGCCACAGCTCGACCGCCCGGTCGTCGTCGCCGGCGGCCTCGAAGAGCTCGGCGAGCTGGAGGTGGTCGTCAGCCGAGTCGGAGGAGCGTGCCGCGAGGGCGGCGGCGAGCAGCGCGGCCAGCCGTGAGCGCTCCGGGGCGAGCAGCCCGGAGAGCACCGCCTCCCGGGTCAGGGCGTGCCGGAACACGAACCGGTCACCCGGCGCGGTGACCACAAGGCGCTGGTCGCGCAGCTCGCGCAGCGACCCCGCGATCTCGGTGTCGGGCAGCGCCAGTGCCTCCGCGACCAGCCGCCAGTCGAACTCGGGGCCGAGCATCGCCGCGGCCGTGGCGACCTCGCGGGCCGTCGTACCGACCTCGGCGAGGCGGGCCTCGACCGAGCGGGCGAACGGCCGCGGCACCATGACCGGCAGCGGTCCCTCGAGGAGGCCGGCGTCGCGCAGGTCGGCGAGCATCTCCTCGACGAACAGCGGGTACCCGGCGCTGTACTGCTGCAGCCAGGCCACCACCTCGTCGGACGGCTCGTCCCCCAGGCAGGCTCGCGCCATCGCGGCCACGTCGTCGTCGGCCATCGGCTGCAGGTCGACGGTCTCGGCGGCGTGTCGCCGCTCGAGCGCGGTGACCAGCTCGTTGGCGACCGGCGACTCGTGCAGCCGGCTGGTCGCCACCACGAGGAGCGGGACCTCGCGGGTGTTGTCGCCGAGGTACTCGACCAGCGCCAGGGTCTCCGGGTCGGCCCAGTGCAGGTCCTCGACGACGAGGACCAGGCCCGGTGCCGGGACGGTCCGGGCCAGCCGCAACACCCCCTCACCGACCAGCATCACCGAGGACGCGCCGTCGGGCGCGACCGGGCCGAGCTGGGGCGCGAGTCGCGCCAGCGTGGGGAGGTACGGCGCCAGCAGGCGGTCGTCCGGGACCTCGTGGGTGCGCAGCCAGCCGAGCAGCGCCTCGCTGAGCGGGCGGAGCGGGGTCGGCGTACCCGAGGGGACGGCGCGGCCGGACAGCACCTCGAAGCCTCGTTCGGCGGCATCCGCGGCCAGCGCGGTCGCGAGCCGCGACTTGCCGATCCCGGGATCGCCGCGAAGCACCCAGAGCCCGCCCTGCGCCTGCCCGAGCGCCTCCAGGGCGCCACGCAGGCGCGCTCGTTCGAGGGTCCGAGAGACGAGCACCGGGGAGCGCACGTCGGCATCGTAGATCGTTGTGAGCCGTTGGCTCCGTGTTGTCTGCGTGGTCTCGCCCCTTGCTTGCGTGGTGCACGCGGATGTGGCGCCCCGGCGGCGGCACCGAGGGTGGATGTCACCGGGCCGCGCCGGATCTCCCGAGGAAAAGGTCCTCGGAGATCTGCAAGGTCCTGCCGGCGGGCTGCTCCTACCCCCGTCGATCATCCCCCTGCGAAAGGCACCACGATGCGCACCCAGCTTCTCGGACTGACCACGGCGGCACTTGCCGTCGGCACCCTGGCCCTCGGTCTGGCCACCCCGGCCCAGGCCGACGCCTGGAAGACGCCGACGAAGGTCCCCTTCCCCAACGGGGCGATGACCGACATCGACGTCGTGTCGACCGGCGACGGCGATGCCGTCGCCGCCGCCATCATCGACGGCGCGGTCCACGCCTACACCGCCACCGACGGCGTGTGGTCCGGTCACGCCGTCGTCCGCAGCGACGTCGACGCGACGAAGCTCGTCCTGGCCAGCAACGGCCGCGGCGCCGCGGCCGTCGGCTGGGTCGAGAACGTCGGCGGCGTCGACCGTCTGCGGGTCAGCCGACAGGCCGGGCCGGCGAGCTGGACCGGGTTGAACCTGATGACCCCCTCCGGCACCGATGTCGTCGGGCAGCCCCAGCTCGGGGTCGCCGGCGACGGCCTGGTTATCGCCGCCGCGACGGTCGACGGCCAGGACATCGACAACAAGCTGCTCGTGACGGAGTGGCCGCTGGGTGCCGGCCCGGGTGCTCCGAAGACGCTCTCCGAGAGCGACGCCTGGAACCCCGCCCTGGACGTGAACTCCAAGGGCGAGGCGCTGATCGCCTACAACTACACCGGCCTGATCAACGACGTGATGACGGTGAGCCGCCGTACCCCCGGTCAGGGCTGGAATCTCGGCGACAGCACGTCCAACTCCGGAAACATCGCCTCGGCGCCCGACGTCGCCATCAGCGAGAACGGCAAGGGCCAGGTCATCTACTCCGTGGTGTCCAACGCCTACTACCGTGCCGAGACCAGCCCGGTCCTCGCCGACGGTACGGCGCTGACCGGTCACCTCGTCTCCCTCGACGAGGACTTCGCCTCGGAGCCGAGCGTCGACATCGACGACGACGGGAGGGCCCTGTTCGCCTATGTCGTGACGAAGGACGGAACGAAGTCGATCCGCTACGCCACCGCAGCTGACGGCGCCTACCCGGGCGACCCCGCGACGCTCACCGGGACCCTCCCGGACGCCCAACGACCGATCGCCCTGACCGGTGCGGGCGGTCTGCGCGCCATCCAGCACAGCGGAAACGGCCGGGTGGTGACCCACTACCGCACGTCCCAGGTCCAGCCGTTCGTCCCGATCACCAGTGAGCAGGGCTACCTCCCGGACACCGCCGCCGACGTCGATGCCGGAGGCAACCTGGTCACCATCGGTCTCAAGCCGCTCGAGGGCGCCTTCGCCCGCTTCTTCGACGCCGGCGGGCCGTCGCTCGCGCTCAGCCAGCCGGGTGCCGCCACCACCATGTCCACGTCGATCCCGTTGACGTGGTCGGTGACCGACTCCCTCTCCGGCCTGCAGCCCGGAACGGACATCTACGCGACCACCGCCGCATGGAACCAGGCCCAGCACGGCGCTGCGGCGGTCGTGATCGACAACGCCCCGGGAACGTCGGCGGCCTTCCCAGCCGTCCTCGGCACGAGCTACTGCTTCCAGGCGCGGGCCACCGACACGTCGGGGAACGCCACGACCACCGAGAAGCGCTGCACCACGGTCCCGCTCGACGACACCGCCCTGAGCGGCAAGAAGTGGAATCGGATCGCCCAGGCCGGCGCGTTCAACAACACCGCCACCGTCACCAAGAAGAAGGGCCGCAAGCTCATCCTCTCCGGCGTCCAGGCCCGCCATCTCTCGCTCCTGCTGACCAAGGCCAAGAAGGGCGGCAAGGTCAAGGTGTTCTGGAACGGCCACCTGGTCAAGAAGGTCAGCCTCAAGGGCACGGGCCAGGTCACCGTCCCGGTCCTCGACCTCGGCAGCGTCCAGGCCGGCACCCTCAAGGTGAAGGTCGTCAGCAAGAACGGCCGCAAGGTCACCGTCGACGGCGTCGTCGCCGCCAAGTAGCCGCACCACCCGTTCCCCGAGGGGGGCGACGAACCGCCGGTCCGTGGGGGCCGGCGGTTCGTGTCATCTCCACTCGAGACGAGCCCGGACGACGCTCAGGTCGGGTCCGAGCTGCAGCACCGTGGAGGCCAGGTGGGCCTTGGCCCGGCGGTGGTGTCTCGACAGGGGGGTGTCGTTGTGGTCGCCGGTCTGGCCGGGTGGCCCGTTCTTGTCGTACGGGACGGCATGGTCGAGGTCGGGGGCCCGACCGTGCTTGGTGAACGGGCCGGCGAAAGTTCTCCGGAAAACCTGCAAGGTCTTCCCCCGCAGGGTGCTCCTACTCCCAACGCACAACGAACCGGGCCTCGCCCGCCACTCGCAGGGAGAACACCATGCGCACCACGAAGAGCACCTCGATCCGCAAGCAGCTCCTCGGCCTGACGACCGCCGCCCTCGCCGTCGGCACCCTCGGCCTCGCCGGCAGCCCCGCCCAAGCCGTCGGCGGCATCGACGGCGGCAACATCAGCAGCTCCGGCGACGTCCCCAACTCCGTCGACGTCGCCGCCTTCGGCTCCGGCGACGCCGTCGCCGCCTGGGCTCGCGAGGTCCCTGGCGGCACCAAGGTCTACGCCGCCATCGCCACCGACGGTGTGTGGGCCGCCCCGAAGGCGGTGACCGCGGCTGCCGTGACCGACGCCCACGACGTCCAGGTCGCCGCCAACGACCAGGGCGACGCGGTCGTCGTGTGGACCCAGACCATCCTCGGCGAGGAGCGGGTCCGCGGCTCGCGGCACCTCGCCAACGACTCCTGGGACGGGTCGGCCCCCCTCAGCGGCGACACCGACTCGATCGAGAGCACCGACGTCGCGATGGACGGCGCAGGCCGGGTCTATGTGGCCTCGGGCGTCGTGATCGGCCCTGTCCACGCCGCTCACGTGACCACGTGGACGCCGGGGCAGACACCCCAGCACGACCAGGTCGACGGGCTCGGCGTGAACCCGAGCATCGCGGTCTCACCGTCGGGCAATGCCGTCGTGGCGTACCGCGGATTCCACGACGGCGACTACGTCGCGTCGGTCAGCCGCCGCACCCCCACGACCGGATGGACGGCGCCGGACAGCACGACGTGGCCCGGCGACGTGGTGTCGGACGTGCAGGTCGATGTCGCGGACGACGGAGCCGGCACGATCCTGTTCGGCGGCAAGGAGAACGGCAAGATCCGTGCGGTGACCGCGGGCGTCACCCCGGCAGGAGAGGTGACGGGGCTCGACATCGTCTCCCCCGACGGCGTCGACACCGCCGAGCGCGCGCTGCACGTGAGCCCCAACGGTCGCGCGGTGGCGACCTGGTCGACGTACCTGAACGACGACTACGCGGTCGGCTTCGCATCGCGTCAGCCCGGGAGCGACTGGGGCACCGCGAGCGTGATCGAGAGCAACACGGTCACCTTCACGCCCACGGCGCCGCTGGTGTCGGACCGGGGTGCCCAGGTGGTCGTGCACAACGACGCCGACCAGCTCACCCTGCGCCACCACACCAACCCGGTCCTCCCGTGGGGCCAGTACGACGCCGGCCCGGCCAACGGAGCGTTCGCGGCCGACATGGACCGTGACGGCAACGTCGTGGCCGTGGGTGTCGTGGAGAACGGCTTCAACTCCTACGTCCAGGCCGACTTCCTCGACATCGCCGGCCCGACCGCGAAGATCACCGCCCCCGGCACGGCCGTCGCGGCGCCGAGCTTCGACGTCGCCTGGAACCTCACCGACACCCTGTCCGGCGTCAAGAGCACCGACGTCATGGTCCGCACCGCCGCCTGGAACGGCGGCTTCGGCCCCCAGCAGGTCATCGCCGACAACGTCACCAACACCTCCGCCCAGCCCTTCGCCGGCACCTTCGGCAGCACCCACTGCTTCCAGGCCCAGGGCACCGACAAGGCCAACAACCTCGGCTTCCGCTCCGAGGAGCGCTGCACCACCGTCCCGCTCGACGACACCGCCCTGAGCGGCAAGAAGTGGAAGCGGACCACCAAGGCCGGCGCCTTCAACAACACCGTCACCACCACCACCAAGAAGGGCCGCAAGCTCACCCTGACCGGCGTCCAGGCCCGCCACCTCGACCTCCTGCTCACCAAGGCCAAGAAGGGCGGCAAGGTCAAGGTCTACTGGAACGGCACCCTGGTGAAGAAGATCAGCCTCAAGGGCAAGGCCGGCCAGGTCACCGTCCCGGTCCTCGACCTCGGCACGGTCCAGGCCGGCACCCTCAAGGTGAAGGTCGTCAGCAAGACCGGCCGCAAGGTCACCGTCGACGGCCTCGTCGCCGCCAAGTAGGACCACCCGCCCACCGGGGCGACGAACCGCCGATCCGTGGGGGATCGGCGGTTCGTCGCATCGCGGAGACACGTCCTACCTTCGTCTGGTGCACACTCCGCCTCGCCACGGACCGCCCCTCGGCGTGGCGATCGGGCTGGTCCTCCTCGGGATCGGGTCGGTCCAGCTCGGCGCCGGCTTCGCGAAGCTGCTGTTCGACGACATCGCCCCCAACGGCGTGGTGTGGCTGCGACTGGCGACCAGCTCGCTGGTGCTCATGCTCTGGGCGCGACCCCACCTGCGCGGCCGCAGCCGCGAGGACTGGCTCGTCGCCGTGCGGTACGGCGCCTGTCTCGGCGCGATGAACTGGGGCATCTACCAGTCCTTCTCGCGGATCCCGATCGGCGTCGCGGTCACCATCGAGTTCATCGGCCCGCTGGTCCTCGCGGCGATCGGGTTCCGTCGGCCGCGCGACCTCGCCTGGGTGCTCCTCGCCGCCCTCGGCGTCCTCCTGCTCGGCTTCGAGCGCGGGCACCTCGACCCTCTCGGCATCCTGTACGCCGTCCTCGCCGGGGCGGCGTGGTCCGGCTATATCTTGTCCAGTGCGGCCACCGGCCGGCGTTGGGAGGGCATCGACGGGCTGGCCGTCGCCAGCCTCGTGGCCGTCCTGCTGGTGAGCCCGCTGCTGCTCACCGTCGACACGGCCGACCTGGCCGACCAGCGGGTGCTCCTGCTGGGCGCCGCGGTCGGCCTGCTCAGCTCGGTGGTGCCGTACAGCGCCGAGCTCGCCGCCCTGCGGACCCTCCCGGCGGCCACCTTCGGCGTCCTGATGAGCCTGGAGCCGGCGGCCGCCGCCCTCGCCGGCCTGGTCGTGGTCGGCGAGTCGCTCGCGCCCGTGCAGTGGGTCGCGATCGGCTGCGTCGTGGCCGCCAGTGTCGGTGCCACCCGCGCCACCCGCGCCGGGGTTCACCCAGATGTCATCCCGACGTGACCTGGGCTACCGGACCCGGTCGTAGTCTCGGAGCTCCCCCTTCCCCGTCCGGAGTCGACACCGCCATGTCACTGCCTGATCCCGTCCTCCGTCTCACCCACACCTGGTCCGTCGCGCTCCAGCAGCGGGCCCGCCGCAACGCCATGGTCGCGCTCACCGCGTGCACCCAGCGCCGCGCCGAGCGCGAGGACGTCGAGGCCTTCCTCGCCGCCCGCGCCGAGGCTCGCGCCCCCGCCCGCCGTACCCCCGACCACGAGGGCTCCGTCTCGCTGCACGCCTGAGGACCCGTCGCTTCGCGGCCCGGTCCGGCACAATCGGCGCCATGTCGACCTCCGCTCCCCGGCCCGAGCAGCGTGTTCGGTCCGCGTCGATCGCCTTCCGCGACATCCTGTCCGACGACGGGACCCACGTCCGTGCCTGGACGAACGACCCCGACGGGGAGATCGACGGCCCGACCGTCGTGCTCTGCAACGGGCTGGGCACGAACCCGTACCTGTGGCCCTGGCTGCTCGAGCCCGACTGCGGGGTGCGGGTGGTGTCGTGGAACCACCGCGGCGTCGGGGGCTCGGAGCGGCCGGCCGACCCGAAGCACGTCGAGATCGAGCACTTCGTCCAGGACGGCCTGTCGGTCATGGACCACTTCGGCATCGACAGCGCCGTGCTCATGGGCTGGTCGATGGGGGTCAACACCGCCTTCGAGCTGACCTACCGCCACCCCGAGCGGGTGCGCGGGATCTTCGCGATGTGCGGCGTCCCCGGCGACACCTTCGCCACGATGCTCGCTCCGCTGCACCTGCCGCGCCTGGTGGCGCGCGCGATCACCGTCAACGCGTGTCGCGTCGCGCAGTACACCGGCTGGGCGGTCAACCCGCTGGTCCGGCACCTGCCCATCACCGCCAACACGATGCGGCTGCTGGGCCGGACCGGGTTCATGTTCCCCCTTGCCGACCCCGAGGCGGCGGCGATCGGCCTGCAGGAGTTCGCCACCACCCCGGTCGACTGGTACGCCCACCTCGCGATCAGCACCTCCCGGCACCCGCGCGTACGGCTCAGCAAGATCGACGTGCCGACCATGTTCGTCTCCGCCACCTGGGACGTCCTGGCGGGCGCCCGCGACATGGCCAGCGCCTCGAAGCGGCTGACCGAGACCGGCAAGCAGAGCAGGTACGTCGAGCTGCGCGGCTCCCACTTCGTCCAGCTGGAGCAGCCGGAGCGGGTCCACGGCCTGCTGCTGGAGTTCCTGGAGCAGCTGTCATGACGCCCCGGCGCCGCCCCGCGGCCGCGCTCGCCGTCCTGGCGCTGCTGGCCCTGACGACCGCGGGCTGCGGCCAGGGCGGCAACGTGAGCACGGTCGACGTGGTGGGCACCGCCACGGCGTCCCCGACCGGATCGGTCGTCGACGGCGAGGTCATCTTCACCATCGACGGCGTGCCCGACGTCGTCGCCACCGTCGCGAGCGGGCTGGCGACGCCGTGGGGCATCGACTTCCTGCCCGACGGCCGCGGCGTCGTCACCGAGCGCGACAGCGGCCGGGTCCTCCTCGTCACGCCGCCGCCGGTCGGCGGCAACGGCACGACCACCGAGGAGGAGGGCAAGGTCGTCGAGGTCGGCCAGATCCCCGAGACCGCGCCCGGCGGCGAGGCCGGCCTGCTCGGCGTGGCCGTCTCCCCCGCCTTCGCCTCCGACGGCCTGGTCTACTTCTACGTCTGCACCGACAATGACAACCGGGTCGTGCGGGCCAGGCTCGACGGCGACCGGCTCGGCCCGACCGAACCGATCCTCACCGGCATCCCCAACGGCCGGATCCACGACGGCGGCCGGCTCGCGTTCGGCCCCGACGGCTTCCTCTACGTCTCCACCGGCGAGACCGGCGACGACCAGCTCGCCCGGGACAGGGACACCTACGCCGGCAAGATCCTGCGGATCACCGCGGACGGCCAGCCCGCGGCCGGCAACCCGTTCGGGACCGCGATCTGGTCGTGGGGCCACCGCAACGTCGAGGGCCTGGCCTTCGATGAGGAGGGCTTGCTCTGGGCCTCCGAGTTCGGGGACGCCAAGGCCGACGAGCTCAACCGGATCGTGCCCGGCGCCGACTACGGCTGGCCCGTCGTCGAGGGCAAGGGCGGCCCGGCGAAGTACACCCAGCCGGAGCTGACGTGGTCCACCGACGAGGCGTCCCCCTCCGGCCTGGCCTACGCCGGCGGCTACCTGTGGATGGCCGCCCTCAACGGCGAGCGGCTGTGGCGGGTCAAGGTCGCCGACGGCCAGGTGAGCGACCCGACCGCGTACTTCGCGGGCAAGAAGGACGCGCCCGGCGAGTACGGCCGGCTGCGCACCGTCGTCCGCGCCCCCGACGGACGGCTGTGGCTCACCACGAGCAACAAGGACGGCCGCGGCACCCCCGGCGGCGGGGACGACCGGATCCTGCTGATCGAGCCCTGAGCCTCAAATCGTTCGATCGAACGGTTAGAGGGGGCTGTTGTAGCACGCACTCCCCCGAATCGTTCGATCGAACGATTCGAGGGACGCTACGGCGCCTCGATCCGCGCCTTGCGCGCCGCCCGGCGCAGGGTGACCAGCACCGCCGGCCCGAGCAGCACGATGGCGAGCGCGTTGGTGATCGCGCGCCCCGTGTCCCAGCCGCCGGTCGAGGTCAGCAAGGTGTAGACGACGAAGTGGTGCAGGTTGTCGAGGACGTCCGCGCCCGGCATGTAGGAGATCTCGGTCGAGTCCTGCCCCGGCACCTGGATGCCGGCCATGAACGGCCACCCCTGCAGGTTCATCAGCAGCCCGTACAGGTAGGCCGAGATGATCCCGTACGCCGCGAGCAGGGCGATCTCCCCGCGTCCTCGAACCTGCCGCGGCAGCAGCCCGGCCCCCATGCCGACCCAGGCGGCGACGAGCATCTGGAACGGCAACCACGGACCGACTCCGGCGGTCATCAGCGCGGAGGCGAACAGGGAGGTGCAGCCGAGCACGAAGCCGAACCCGGCGCCGAACACCCGCCCGCCGAGGATCAGCAGGAAGAAGACCAGCTCCAGACCCGCCGTCCCTGCGCTGACGAGGCGCAGCACGGCGTTGACCGCGCTCAGGACGCCGAGCACCGCGAGCACGCGAGCGTCCATGCCGCCCTCGCTCATCTCGGCGAGGACCACCGCGAGGATGACCGGCAGCAGGAGCAGGAACAGGAACGGCGGGTCCACCCGCTCGGCGTCCGGCGCCACGTCGAGCAGCAGCGGCCAGGCGAGCATCAGCAGCCCGATCACCGACGTGATCGCGAGGACGACACCGGACCGCAACCGCAGCGGTACGGCGGTCGAGCGGACCTCGTGCGCCTGGCTCACCGCGCGACCTCGGCTGCCAGCCGTGCGGCCACGTCGTCGACGCGCAGCCACCCGGCGCCGAGAACCTTGGTGACCTGCGGGGCGAAGGCGGGCGACTCCGAGACGGTCGGGACCACGGGGCCGGCGGAGACGACTTCGCCCTCGGCGAGCACCACGAGGTCGTCGGCGACCTGGGCGACGAACTCGACGTCGTGGGTGGCGACCAGGATCGCGCGGGCCGCGCCGGGCTCGGCGGCGAGCTCGCGGAGCAGGCTGGCGAGGGCCCGCTTGGCCGGGTAGTCCAGGCCGCGGGTGGGCTCGTCGAGCAGCAGCACCGGCGGCCGGGCGGTGAGCACGATCGCCACCGCCAGCGCGAGCCGCTGGCCCTCGGAGAGGTCGCGCGGGTGCCGGTCGGGGTCGATGCCGGGCGCGAGGCGGTCGAGCAGGCCGCGGCAGCTGCCGGCGTCGGCACGGGCCGCGCGGTCCGCGGCCGCGCACTCCGCGGCGACGGTCTCGAGGTAGAGCAGGTCGGCGGGGCTCTGCGGCACCAGGCCCGTGGTCGCACGCCGCTCCTCGGGCGTGAGGCGCGCCGGGTCCTGGCCCGCCACCCGGACGGTCCCGGACGCGGCGCCGTGGCGGCCCTGCAGCGCCCACAGCAGCGTCGACTTCCCGGCCCCGTTGCGGCCCATGAGGGCGGTGACGGTCCCGGGGCGCAGGGTCAGGTCGACCTCGCGCAGGACGGCGGTCCGGCCGTGCGAGACCACGAGGCGTCGCACGTCGACGGCGGAGTCGGCGTCCGGGGCGGGCTGGTCGCGGCGCGGCGGGTCTCCCAGCCGCTCCTTCAGCGCGGGCGCCCGGCGCCGGGCGTCGCGGACGGTGAGTGGGAGCGGCTGCCAGCCGGCGAGGCGGCCGAGCTCGACCAGCGGCGGCGCGATCGGGGCGTCCTGGAGGACCTCGGCGGGGTCGCCGACCTCGACGGCCCCGTCGCTGCGGAGCAGGCAGAGCCGGTCGGCGAAGGGCACCACGCGCTCGAGGCGGTGCTCGGCGACCAGCACCGAGACGCCGAGGTCGTGGACGAGCCGGGTCAGGGTCGCCAGCACGTCCTCGGCGGCGGTCGGGTCGAGCGCGGACGTGGGCTCGTCGAGCACCAGCAGCCGGGGGTGGGTGGCGAGCACCGCGCCGATCGCGACCCGTTGCTGCTGACCGCCCGAGAGGGTGCGCAGGTCGCGGTGGCGCAGGTCCGCGATGCCGAGCAGGTCGAGGGTCTCCTCGACCCGGCGGCGCATCGTGGGCGCGGGCAGCCCCAGCTGCTCCATCCCGAACGCCAGCTCCTCCTCCACCGAGTCGGTGACGAACCAGGCGGCGGGGTTCTGCCCGACGTACCCGATCGCGTGGGCGCGCTCGCGCGCCGGCTGCTCCACGATGCTGGCACCGTCGAGGAGAACGTCACCGGTCAGTGTCCCGCCGGTGTACGACGGCACCAGGCCGGCCACGACGCCGAGCAGCGTCGACTTGCCGACGCCGGTGGGGCCGGCGAGGACGACCAGCTCGCCGTCGGCGACGGTGAGGTCGATCCCGTCGAGGACGGTCGTCGCGGATGCGGTCTCGGGGGCGTCGTACCGCAGGGTGATCCCGCGCAGCTCCAGCATCAGACCCGCACCTCCTCGCGCCGCTGCGCGGTGACCGGCAGCGGCGCCGCCCAGACCGGGACCACCGCGACCAGCACGGCGACCAGCGCGAGCAGCGAGACCTCGGGGCGGACCAGGACGCCGGGGTGCGCGACCTGCGTCTCCCAGCGCTGGAGCGCCCACATCCCCGCACCCGCCGCGATCCCGGACGCCGCGACGACGAGCTCGGGGACCTGCCAGCGGTCGGGGCGGTACCGGGTGCGCTGCACCCGCCGCCCGGCCAGCGCGAAGCCGCCGAGTGCGAGCAGCATCCCGAGCGCCAGCATCGGCAGCGCGAGCAGCCGCGGCGCCGTGCTGTCGAGGAACGCGTAGACGCCGACGCAGACGCCGATCAGGCCCGCGATGATCAGCGCACCTGTCCTGCGCCGCTGCTGTGCGGTGAGCTCGCCGGTGCGGCCGTAGCCGCGGGCGTCCATCCCCGCGGCGAGCGCGAGCGAGCGGTCGAAGGCGTCCTCGAGGATCGGGACCAGCAGCCGTCGTACGCCCCGGATCCGGCGGAACCGGCCCTCCGGTCCCCCGCGCAGCTGCTGCGCGGCCCGGACCCGGCGGGCGCTGTCGGCGAGCTGCGGGACGACGCTGATCGCGACCGTCATCGCCGTGCCGATCTCGTAGAGGGCAGGCGGCAGCGACTTCATCAGCCGCTTGGGGTTGGCCAGCGCGTTGGCGGCGCCGACCGCGATCAGCAGGGTCGCCAGGCGCAGGCCCTCGTAGGTCGCCGCGAGCAGCTCCTCGCGGGTGAACGGTCCGAGCAGCGAGATCCCCGCCGCCCAGTCCGGCAGCGGGATGCTCGGCAGGGTGAACAGGACGTGCCCCGGCACGTCGCCGCCGAGCAGGATCCGGAACAGGATGCGCACCACGACCACCACCACGCCGAGCCACACGTAGAGCCGGAACGACCGCGCCCACGGCTGGTCGGAGCGACAGGTGAGCACGACGAGGGTGATCACGCCGAGCAGGACGAGGAGCAGCAGCGGGTTGGTCGTGAACGACGCGGCGACCGCCACGCCCACCGCCCAGACCCACCACGCCACGGGATGGAGGTCCCGCGCCAGCCGTCCCGCGCCCACGACCCGCTCAGACCTTGCGTCGACGGATCAGGGGTACGGCGCCCGCTGCCCCCAGCACGACCACGACCAGCCCGATCCCGAGCCACGCCGGGAACCCGCCGCCGTCGGTGCTGTCGGCGTCGGCTGCTGTCGCCTCCGGGCCGTCGGTGACTTCGTCGATCGACGGCAGCCCGGTGGTCTGGGTCTGACTGGGCACGTCGGTCGGCACCGGCGAGGTGGACGCCTCGGTCGGGGTCGCGGACGTGGCGCTCGGGCTCGGGCTCGGGGTGGCGCTGGCGGTCGGAGACGTCGAGGTCGCGCCGGCCGACGGCTTCGGCGTGGGCTTCTTCGTCGCCGACGGCTTCTTCTTGCCGCCACTCCCGCTCGTGCCCGCGGCGGACGGGGACGGGGTGGGCTTCGGCTCCACGACCCGCGGGGTCGGGACGACGTCCGGCGGAACGGCCCTGCCGCTGCCCTGGTGCCAGGCGAAGGCGACGTAGCCGCCGTCGGGGACGCGGAGGCTGCCGACACCGCGGCTGGCGTAGGTCCAGGTCCCGTCCTTGCCGTCGGACCACCACAGGCTCCAGTAGGCGTCGGTCTCGGTGCAGTCACCGTCGGCGGGCCGGCCGTTGACCTTGCACACGAAGCCGCTCATCCCGGCCGCCTGGCTGTACTCGATCGCGTAGCCGGCGTCGGCGAAGTTGTTCGCCGCCGTACCGCCATCGGGATCGCAGCCCGCGCTGATCCCCGTCCCCAGCTGGTTGGAGTCGACGACGACGGTGATGCCGGCGCTCCCGCTGCAGGCGGCGGCGGTGGCCGTCGCCTGCGGGAGCAGCACGACGGCAGCCGCGACGAGGATCGTCGCGGCCGCCGTGCGCAGGATGTTGCGGAAGGTCATCACACGACCCGGGTGGCGGCCTTGCCCTTGCGGTCGGGGAACTGGCCGACCACCTTGACCTTGGCCTTGCCCCGCTTCTTGACCTTGATCTTCACCTTGGCCACGCCCTTGGCGTTGGCTGTGCCGGTCGCCTTCTTCTTGCCGATCTTCACGGTCACGCTCTCGCCGGCGGCGAGGCCCTTGACCTTGACCACGGCCTTCTGCTTGGCCTTGAGCTTGGTGGCGACCGTGACCTTGAGCCTCGTGGCGTCGAGGACCTGAAGGGTGGCGGTCGCGCGGCGGCCCGCCGTCACGACGTCCACCGGGACCGCGGCGGCGTCCGCGGGCGCGGTGAAGGAGGTCGTCGTGGCGCCGCCGCCCTGCACCGCCGTCGGCACGCCGGCGATGCTCAGGCAGCCGTTCTCGCCGTCCGCGAGGCCGGTGACGCCGACCGTCACCGTGCCCGCGACGGGGGCGAAGAGCGGGGACACCCCCAGCGGGGCGGTCGCCGGCGCGGCGTCCTGGAGCGCGACGATGGACTGCGCCGTGGCGAGGTACCAGTCGAAGCCGGCCGCGGCGGGGTCGATGCCGTAGGTCCGGCCCTCGGTGATCACCGCGTCCGTGGCGCCGACCGCGCCGCCCTCGGCGACGAGCTTGCCGTCGCAGGCCGATCCCGCCACCTGGTGACGGCGCAGCCAGGTCGCCGCACGTCGCGCCTCCGGCGCCGCCCCGGCCAGGGCCAGGGCGTGGGCGGCGAGACCGGTGGAGTTCGCGTTGACGCCGTAGTTGTCGAAGCCGCCGTCAGTCTTCTGCTCGGCCTTGAGCCAGGCGACAGCGCGGGCGATCGCGTCGTCGACCTTGGCGCTGGCGCCCTTCTGCGGGAGCAGCGCGAAGAGCAGGTCGGCGGTGTCGTCGGGGTCGGCCGTGCAGAACTCGCCGAAGTAGTAGCCCCAGCCTCCGGTCGGGCACTCGAAGTCGTCGATGAGGGAGTCGGTGGCCTTCGCGAGCTCGACGCTGTCCGCAGCGTCGAGGGCTCGCACGGCCAGCCCCTGCGACCAAGCGCCGGGGTAGGCCTCGTCGAGCTGACCAGAGACGTCGTCGACAGCAGCCTCGAGCTTGGCGACCAGGTCTCCCGCCTTCGTGGCGGGGTCGATGCCGACCGCACGGTAGAAGAGGTTGGCCTGGGCGATGCTGACGCCGCCGACAGCGTACGTGCCGACCTTGGCGTCCACCCCCGCCGTGATCTTGTCGAGCGTGGCCTGGTGGCCACCGATCTCGTCCAGCGCGAGCGCGAAGTCGATGGTCTTCGCGACGTCACCGTGCAGGAGGCCGTCGGCGTCGAGCTCACCAGCGAGCCAGTTCGCGGCAGCGCTCTGCGCGACGGGGTCGGCGTGCGCGGCCGGAGCCGGCGCGAGCGTCATCAGACCGCCGGCGACGACGGCACCACCGGCGACGGCAGCGACCGCCCGGCGTACGGACATGGAGGTGGACATGTGGGGCCTTCCCGCTGCAACCGGCGGGCGGGCCCAGAGGTCCTGGGCCGCTGACCCGCTGCTCTCCGCGACAGCGTTGTGTCAGGACGCGCCATGACGGGTGCTCCGGCTCACCGCTCCCCCGAGGGGCGGTCCACGGTTGCGGGTCAGCGCCGGGTTTCGACCGGCTTCCCCCACCACGGGCGTGTTCTCGATGTAACCGGATCAGGGTACCTCCGGCGGGACCCCACGCCCGCATCCGCCCACCACCGGCCATTTCCCGCGCCCGCACCGCTGCGACACGCCGCCGACGCGGCGTGTCGTCACCAGGCCGCTGCGCGACGTGGCCTGTGGAGAGCCGCACGCACCGACTCCGCAACCGGGAGAGAGTGAGCGGGTGGATCCGGTGGAGGCACTCGAGCGGTGGGGTGGCATCGCCGCCGCACGCGACCTGCTCGTGCTCACCTCACGCCGGCAGCTGCGCACCGCCGTCGAGCGGCGAACAGTCCTCCGCGTCGGGCACGGGCGCTACGCGCTCCCCGCTGCGGACCAGGCCAGACGGGCGGCCGCGCTGGTCGGTGGCTACGTGACAGGTCTCAGCGCCGCCCTGCACTGGGGCTGGGAGGTGCGCGTGCCGCCCCGCCGCCCGCAGGTCGCCGTACCTCACGGGCAGCCCGTCCCACGCATCACGGCCGCTGACGCATGCGCCCTCCCCCGCGGGACCGCGACCCAGGGGTGGGCGACCAGCCCGCTGGCGACCGTCCTCCAGTGCGCCCGCGATCTCCCGTTCGCCGACGCGTTGGCCGTGGCGGACTCGGCCCTGCGGCACCGCGCCGTCGAGTACGACGAGCTGCAGGCCTGGGCCACCCCGCGCAACCGCAGGGTCCTGCTGCACGCGACCAGGCTCGCAGCCAACCCGTTCGAGTCGGCGCTGAGGGCGCTGGCGATCGAGGAGGCAGTACCCATGGTGCCCCAGTTCGAGATCCACGCCCGCGGCCTCGTGCTGCACCCGGACCTCGTCGATCCCCTGGCCGGCGTGGTGCTCGAGGCGGAGTCGTGGGAGTTCCACGGCAAGGACAAGTCGGCGTTCGAGGCGGACTGCGAGCGATACAACGCCCTCGTCGCCACCGGCTGGCGGGTGCTGCGGTTCACCTGGTCACAGGTGATGCACCACCCCGCGGAGGTCCGTGCCGTCCTTCGTGAGACCTACGCGGGGCTCGCGGAGTGTGCCGAACACCGACGGAGCCGCCCGTCCCCGGTTCCCCAGGGGCAGGCGGCTCCGTAGCAGTCGGCTCAGGCGAGCTTCTCGAGGATCAGCTCCCGCACCCGGGCGGCGTCGGCCTGACCGCGGGTGGCCTTCATGACCGCGCCGATGACCGCGCCGGCGGCGGCGTGGTTGCCGCCCCGGATCTTCTCGGCGATGTCGGGCTGCGCGGCGAGCGCCTCGTCGATGGCGGCGAGCAGCGGGCCGTCGTCGGAGACGAGGGCCAGGCCGCGCTTCTCGATGACCTCCGCCGCGGTGCCCTCACCGGCGATCAGGCCGTCGAAGACCTGGCGGGCCAGCTTGTCGTTGATCGTCTTGGCGTCGACCAGCGCCTGCACCTCGGCGACCTGCTTCGGCGTCACGCCGACCTCGGCCAGCTCGACACCGGCGTCGTTGGCGCGGCGCAGCAGCTCGGCGACCCACCACTTGCGCGCCGACTGCGGCGCGGTGCCCTCGGCGACGGTGGCCTCGATCAGCGGCAGCGCACCGGCCGCCCAGACGTCACGCATCTCCAGGTCGGAGAAGCCGTACTCCTCCTGCAGCCGGGCCCGCCTCTGCGTCGGGTTCTCGGGCAGGGTGCCGCGCAGCTCCTCGACCCACTCGCGCGACGGCGCCACCGGCACCAGGTCGGGCTCGGGGAAGTAGCGGTAGTCCTCGGCGTCGGACTTCTCGCGGCCCGAGGACGTCGTCCCGGTGTCCTCGTGGAAGTGCCGCGTCTCCTGCAGCACCGAGCCACCGGCGTCGAGGATGCCCGCGTGCCGCGACATCTCGAAGCGCACCGCCCGCTCGACCGAGCGCAGCGAGTTGACGTTCTTGGTCTCCGAGCGGGTTCCCAGCTTCGTCTCGCCCTTCGGCGCGAGCGAGAGGTTCACGTCGGCCCGGATCGAGCCCTGGTCCATCCGGGCGTCGGAGACGCCGAGGGCGAGGATCAGGTCGCGGAGCTGACCGACGTACGCGCGGGCCACGGCCGGCGCCTTCTCGGCCGGCACCAGGATCGGTCGGGTGACGATCTCAATGAGGGGGATGCCGGCGCGGTTGTAGTCGACCAGCGAGTAGTCGGCGCCGTGGATCCGGCCGGTCGCGCCACCGACGTGGGTGGACTTGCCGGTGTCCTCCTCCATGTGGGCGCGCTCGATCTCGATCCGGTAGGTCTCCCCCTCGACCTCGACGTCGAGCCAGCCGTCGAAGGCGATCGGCTCGTCGTACTGGGAGGTCTGGAAGTTCTTCGGCATGTCCGGGTAGAAGTAGTTCTTCCGCGCGAACCGGCACCACTCGGCGATCGAGCAGTTCAGCGCCAGGCCGATCCGGATCGCCGACTCGACGGCCTTGCCGTTGACGACCGGCATCGCGCCGGGCAGGCCCAGGCAGGTCGGGCAGACGTGGGTGTTGGGCTCGCCGCCGAAGAGCGCCGGACAGCCGCAGAACATCTTCGTGTTCGTGTTGAGCTCGACGTGCACCTCGAGCCCCAGGGCGGGGTCGTACTTCGCGATGACCTCGTCGAACGGAACCAGCGTCTCACTCATCGGGGACCCTCCAGCGTCGGAGCCTTGGCCAGGATCGGACCACCCCAGCGGGAGGTCAGGGCCGCCTCGACGGCGGCGCCGACGCGGTAGAGCCGGTCGTCGGCAAGGGCCGGCGCCAGCACCTGGAAGCCGACCGGCAGGCCGTCCTCGTCGGCGAGGCCGGCGGGGACGGAGATGCCGGGGACGCCGGCCAGGTTGGCCGGGATCGTGGCGAGGTCCTGCAGGTACATCGCCAGCGGGTCGTCGAGCTTGTCGCCCAGCGGGAACGCCGTGGTGGGCGAGGTCGGCGAGACCAGCACGTCGACGTCCTCGAAGGCGGCCGCGAAGTCGCGCGAGATGAGCGTGCGGACCTTCTGCGCCTGGCCGTAGTAGGCGTCGTAGTAGCCGCTCGACAGGGCGTAGGTGCCGATCATGATCCGGCGCTTGACCTCGTCGCCGAAGCCGGCGTCGCGGGTCGCCTTCATGACCGCCTCCGCGCTCGGGTCGCCCTCGGGGACGACGCGCAGGCCGTAGCGCATGGCGTCGAACTTGGCGAGGTTGGAGGAGCACTCCGCCGGCAGGATCAGGTAGTAGGTCGCCATCGCGTGCACGAAGGTCGGGCAGGACACCTCGGTGACCTCGGCGCCGAGCTCCTTGAGCAGGTCGACGGTCTCGGCGAAGCGCTGCATGACGCCGGGCTGCCAGCCGTCGCCGGCGAGCTCCTTGATCACGCCCACGCGCAGCCCGGAGAGGTCGCCGGCGGCGCCCTTGCGGGCCGCCTCGACGAAGCCGCCGACGGGGGTGTCGACCGACGTCGAGTCGAGCGGGTCGTGGCCGCCGATCAGCTCGTGCAGCAGCGCCGAGTCGAGGACGGTCCGGGTGACCGGGCCGACCTGGTCGAGGCTATTGGCGAGCGCGACCAGGCCGTAGCGCGAGACGCCGCCGTAGGTCGGCTTCACGCCGACGGTGCCGGTGACGGCACCGGGCTGGCGGATCGAGCCGCCGGTGTCGGTGCCGAGCGCCAGCGGAGCCTCGAAGGCCGCCACGGCCGCGGCCGAGCCGCCGCCGGAGCCCCCGGGGATCCGGGTCTGGTCCCACGGGTTGCGCGTCGGGCCGTACGCCGAGTGCTCGGTGGAGGAGCCCATGGCGAACTCGTCCATGTTGGTCTTGCCGAGGATCGGCAGGCCGGCGGCCTTGATCTTGCCGACGACCGTGGCGTCGTACGGCGGCACCCAGCCCTCGAGGATCTTCGAGCCGCAGGTGGTGGGCAGGCCCTGGGTCGCCAGCACGTCCTTGACCGCGATCGGCACGCCGTCGAGCAGGTGCCGGGCCTCCCCCGCGGCCCGGCGGGCGTCGGACTCGGCGGCCTGGGCGAGGGCGCCCTCGGCATCGACGTGGAGGAAGGCGTGCACGCCGGACGCGGCGTCGCCGTCGACGGCGGCGATCCGGTCCAGGTGGGCCTGGGTGACCTCGACGGAGGTCGTCTCCCCGGCGGCCAGCAGGTCCGCGAGCTCGGCGGCGGTCTTGGTGATGATCTCGCTCACTGCTCGTCCCCCAGGATCCGCGGGACCCGGAACCGCTGCTCCTCGACCTCCGGCGCGCCGGACAGCGCCTGCTCGGCGCTCAGGCTCGGACGGACGACGTCCTCACGGAAGACGTTGGTGAGCGGGATCGGGTGGGAGGTCGGCGGCACGTCGTCGCCGGCCACACCGCTGATGGACGCGACCGCCTCGAGGATCACGTTGAGCTGGGGGGCCAGGTGGTCCAGCTCGGCGTCGTCGAGGTCGATCCGGGCGAGGTCGGCCAGGTGGGCCACCTCGTCGCGGGTGAGTTGAGACATGCCCGCGATTCTAGGGCCCGGGCCAGCACCCCTGGCCCGGGCCCGTCCGGCTCCGGGGGGCAGCCCTAGAATCCGCCAGGTGTACGCCGTCTCCCCCGCTCCGCGCCGCCTGCCGCAGCGCGTGGTCGTGGCCGGCACCCCGGGCGACGCCCTGGCGGACTTCCTGCACCGCCTCGCGACCGCTCTCGACGTCCCGCTCGTCCCGCTCGGGGACCTGACCGGCCCGAGCGAGGTGGCCCGGCTGGCGGCGTTCGACGGCTGGGTGACGACGGCCGAGGAGGCCTGGGCCCGCCCGCTCCTCCTCGAGCGTGCCGATCTGCTCGTCCGGGTCGACCTGGCGCCGACCACCTTCGCGGGACGCGTACGCCGCACGCTGCGGCGGATCCGCTCCGAGGTCCGCGAGCCCGATCTCGGCTGGGTCGACCGCGCGCCCGCGATCCACCCCCGGCTGCAGGTGGTCCGGGTGCCGGACCCGGACAGCGCCGAGCGCTGGCTGCACGCGCTGTCGTAGTCCGAAGGTACGGACCGCTTCGGGTCCTTGGGCCCTCCAGATCCCGCCCGGCCGGGATCATCCTCGAAGCATGTCCACCACCGACCACGTCAACGCAATCGTCCGCCAGGAGCTGCTGCGACTGGCCGAGCTCGAGGAGTCCCTGGCCGCCCGGGAGGCGACCGCGGTCCCCTACTGGATGCCCTGCCCCCCGAGCGTCCACGGCCGGCGCGAGGCCGCCCTCGCCCTGCGTGCCGACGCCGAGCGGTTCCTCACCTAGATGTTCTGGCCGGGCCGCCCTCAACCGAGGTGGCGGCTCAAGAACCGACCGGTCCGCTCCATCGAGCGCCCCCACTGCGGCCCGAAGGCGTGCTCCTCGCCCGGGTAGGTCCGCAGGGTCACGTCCACACCGGCCCGGCGCAGGAGCCTGGTCGTGGTCCGGCTCCACCGGATCGGGCAGGAGTCGTCCGAGGTGCCGTGGTGGATGAGCACCGGCTCGGTGATGTCGCCGAAGTAGGTGCGGGGACTGACCCCTTGCCAGAACGCCGGCCGCGCCGAGGGCTCGCCGTACCGGCGCAGGATGCGGCGGGCGAGGCCGGCGCGGCCGGGGTCCGGCCGGATCCAGCGCTCGAAGTTGTCGACCGCGTCGGAGCTGACCGGTGCGAAGACGACAGCCGCGTCGACCAGGCCGGGCTGCACGACGAGGGCGTTGTAGACGACCCCGCCGCCCATCGAGCGTCCGACCAGCGCGACCCGGTCGTCGTCGACCGGACCGTCCCAGGCCCGCAGCGCGAGCACCGCGTTGATCACGTCCTCGGTGTAGCCCAGCCGCAGGTCGAGCCCGCCGCTCGGGTCGGGGTCCGAACCGGCGTGACCGCGGTAGTCGACGTGCAGCGCGACGTACCCGTGGTCGCCGAACCAGGCCCGCTCGCGGGTCATGCCCTGCCCGTTCACGTAGACAGCGGGATCGATGTAGCCGTGCGCGAGAACGACCGCCGGGAAGGGGCCGCGGCCCTCGGGGACCGCGAGCCGCCCGGACACGGTGAGGTCACCGCTGCGCCAGGTGACGGCGTACTGCCGGTGCCGCGGAGTGCGCGCGACCTGCTCCCCCAGGCGCAGTCCGCGCCCGTCGTACGTCTTCTGGGCGAGCGCGGGCAGCGACACAGGGTGCGGTACGGCGGCCGGCTCGTCCGGCGGCCCGGAGGGAGCCGCCGGCGGACTGCTCGATGCCGGGCGCGGCGCGCTGCCGGAGTCCTCGGTACCGGTGCACGCCGTGGCCAGCAACGCGAGGAGGACGACGGGGACCCAGCGCCTCACCGGCCCATCATGCCTCGGGCGGCCCCTCGGCGAGCAGCCTCTTGAACCCGTCCTCGTCGAGGATCGGTACGCCGAGCTGCCCGGCCTTCTCCGCCTTGGAGCCGGCGTTCTCGCCGATCACCACGAAGTCGGTCTTCTTCGACACCGATCCCGCGGCCTTGCCGCCACGGGAGAGGATCGCCTCCTTGGCCGAGTCGCGGGAGAAGTCCTGGAGCGAGCCGGTGACGACCACGGTGAGGCCCTCGAGGGTGCGCTCGACCGACTCGTCGCGCTCGTCGGCGAGCTGGACACCGGCGGCCTCCCACTTGTCGACGATCGCGGTGTGCCACTCGACGCCGAACCACTCGATGACGGCGGCCGCGATGGTCGGGCCGACGCCCTCGGCGGCGGCCAGCTCCTCCTCGGAGGCATCGCGGATCGCGGCCATCGAGCCGAACTCCGTGGCCAGCGCCCGGGCCGCGGTGGGGCCGACGTGGCGGATGGAGAGCGCGACCAGCACCCGCCAGAGCGGGACCTGCTTGCGCTCGGCGAGGTTGGCGAGCAGCTTCTCGCCGTTGGCGCTCAGCTGCGGCCCGTCCTCGCCCTTTTTGGGGGCGCGGGTGAACAGCGGCGCGGTCAGCAGCCGGGCGGCGTCGAGGTCGAAGATGTCGCCCTCGTTGGCGATCGCGCCCGCCTCGAGCAGCGCGACGGCGGCCTCGTAGCCGAGGCCCTCGATGTCGAAGGCGCCGCGGCCCGCGACGTGGAAGACCCGCTCGCGGACCTGGGCCGGGCAGTGCTCGTGGTTGGGGCAGCGGCGGTCCTTGTCACCCTGCTTCTGCTCCACCAGCGGGGTGCCGCACGACGGGCACTCGGTCGGCATCACCCAGGCCGGAAGGCCCTCGGGGCGCAGCGCGAGCACCGGCCCGACGATCTCGGGGATCACGTCGCCGGCCTTGCGCAGGATCACCGTGTCGCCGGGGCGCACGTCCTTGCGGGCCACCTCGTACCCGTTGTGCAGCGTGGCCATCTCGACCGTGGATCCGGCCACCTTGACCGGCTCCATCACGCCGTACGGCGTCACCCGGCCGGTGCGCCCGGTGTTGACCCGGATGTCCTTGAGGAGGGTGTTGACCTCCTCCGGCGGGTACTTGTAGGCGATCGCCCACCGCGGTGCCCGGCTGGTCGAGCCGAGCCGCCGCTGCTGGGCGACGTCGTCGACCTTCACCACCACGCCGTCGATCTCGTAGGGCACGATGCTGTGCCGCTTCTCCCCCGCGTGGGCGATGTAGCCCTCGACCTCGGCCAGCGTCGGCAACACCCGCACCTGCTCGGAGACAGGCAGGCCCCAGGCGGCGAGCGCCTCGTAGGCCTGGGACTGCGCCGTGGGCTCGAAGCCCTCCCGGGCGCCGATGCCGTGGCAGACCATGCCGAGGGCACGGGTGGCGGTGACCCTCGGGTCCTTCTGGCGCAGCGACCCGGCGGCGGCGTTGCGCGGGTTGGCGAAGGCCTGCTTGCCGGCCTCGGTCATCGCCACGTTGAGAGCCTCGAACGCCTCGACGGGGAGGAAGACCTCGCCGCGCACCTCGACCAACGCGGGCACCGGGAACTCGTCGGTTCCGCTCAACCGGTGCGGGACGGCCTCGATGGTGCGCACGTTGGGCGTGACGTCCTCACCGGTGCGCCCGTCGCCGCGGGTGAGCGCGCGGACCAGCCGCCCCTGCTCGTAGAGCAGGTTGATCGCCAGGCCGTCGACCTTGAGCTCGCACAGCAGCGCGGGGTCCTCGACGCCGTCGCGGCCGAGCCGGGCGTGCCACGCGGCGAGCTCCTCGAACGAGAAGGCGTTGTCGAGGCTCTCCATCCGCTGCAGGTGGTCGACCGCGGTGAACTCGGTCGCCACCGCACCGCCGACCTTCTGGGTCGGCGAGTCCGGCGTACGGAGCTCGGCGTACTGCTCCTCGAGCTCCTCGAGGCGGCGCATCCGCAGGTCGAAGTCGGCGTCGGACAGCGTCGGCTGGTCGAGGACGTAGTAGCGCCAGCGCGCCTCCTCGACCTCCTCGGCGATCCGGGCGTGCTCCTCACGGGCCTCGGCGGGGACGACGGGGAGGTCGGCGGCGTCGCTCATGGACCGCATTCTTCCCTGTCCCTCCGACAGGCCGGCCTCGACTGTCGGTGGTCACCGCAATGATCGGGGAATCGATCCCGGCAGCCTAGGGTTGACGAAACGAAACAGTTCCGTATCATCTTCCAGTACGGAACCGTTTCGTTTCATCCATCCCGATCCGGAGGCCCTGTGTCACCCAAGCCGAGCACTCCCGAGGCGCCCACCCGACCCCGCGTCGAGGGCGACCGCGAGCAGGAGATCCTCGACGCGACGCTGGGCGTGCTGATCGACGTGGGCTACGACCGGCTCACCATGGACGCCGTGGCCACGAAGGCGAAGGCGTCGAAGGCCACGCTGTACCGCAAGTGGGACGGCAAGGCCGCCCTCGTCATCGACGCGCTCATGTCGCAGAAGACGCCGCTGGAGGTCCCCCAGGACACCGGCAGCCTGCGCGGCGACCTGCTCGCCGTCTTCTGCGCCCCAGGCGGGCTGACCGACGAGCACCAGACCGCGATCCTCGGGAGCGTGATCACCGCGATCGGGCGCGACGCCGAGTTCGCCGCCGCGTTCCGCGACCGGTTCATCGCCCCCAAGGTGGCGGTCGCCCGACAGATCTACGAGCGCGCCCACGAGCGGGGCGAGCTCCGCGAGGACCTCGACCTCGAGATCCTCTCCGCGGCCCTCCCGGGCATCGTGCTGCACCGCATGTTCCTCCTCGGCGACCTGCCGAACACCGACCTGATCGCCCGCGTCGTCGACCAGGTCATCATCCCGGCCGCCACCCGCGGCTGACCGAACACCTGCCCTCCTCACACCGAAGGAAGACCATGACCGACGTCGAATCCATCGACCCGGCGGCGAGGACCTCGTCCGCCGAGGACGACGCCACGCCCACCAAGCACGCCGGACTTGCGCTGGTGCTGATCCTGACCGCCCAGCTGATGGTGGTCCTCGACTCCACCATCGCCAACATCGCGCTGCCCTACATCGGCCGCGACCTCGACATCTCCCAGGCCAACCTGACCTGGATCGTGACCGGGTACGCCCTCGCCTTCGGCGGCCTGCTCCTCCTCGGTGGTCGCCTCGGCGACCTCTACGGACGGCGCCGCCTCTTCATGACCGGACTCGTCACGTTCTCGATCGCCTCCCTCCTCGGCGGCCTGGCGGCCAACGAGGGCATGCTGCTCGCCTCGCGGGCCCTCCAGGGCGTCGGCGCGGCGATGGCCGCCCCGGCCGCGCTGGCCCTGATCACCACGACCTTCGCCGCCGGACCGGCGCGCAACCGGGCGATGGCCGCCTACGCGACGATGTCCGGTGTCGGCGCCGCGATCGGCCTCATCCTCGGCGGCTGGCTCACCGGTCTCGACTCCTTCGTCGGCCTCGACGTCGAGGGCTGGCGGATGACCTTCCTCATCAACGTCCCGATCGGTCTGGTAGCGGCCTTCGCCGTGCCGCGGGTCCTCGCCGAGTCCGAGTCCCACCCGGGCGAGATGGACATCCCCGGCGCCATCACCGGCACCCTCGGCCTGCTCGGCATCGTCTTCGGCCTGTCCCGCGCCGGCGAGGAGGCCTACGGCTGGGGCCACGCGCAGACCATCACCGCGCTCGTCGCCGGTGTCGCGCTGCTGACGGCGTTCGCCGTGATCGAGTCGCGCGTCGAGCACCCGCTGCTTCCGGTCCGCATCTTCGCCAACCGCACCCGCGCCACCAGCTTCGCCGCGATGATGATCGCGCCGGCCGCGATGTTCGCGATGTTCTACTTCCTCAGCCTGTTCATCCAGCAGATCGTCGGCTTCAGCCCGCTCGAGGCAGGCTTCGCCTTCCTCCCGTTCTCCTTCGGCATCGTGATCGGCGCCGGCCTGGCCTCCAACCTGGTCGCCCGGATCGACGCCCGCTTCCTCGCCGGCACCGGCACGCTGCTCGCCGCGACGGCGCTGTTCATGTTCTCGCGGATCCCGATCGACGAGTCCCCGAAGGCCGTCCTCACCGCGATGGCCGACGGCGGCGCCGACGTCAACTACTGGACCCACATCTTCCCGTTCATCGTGCTGATGGCGGTCGGCATGGGCCTGGTCTTCGTCCCGATGACCCTCACCGCGGTCCACCACGTCCGGGCCGAGGACTCCGGCATCGGCTCCGGCGTGCTCAACACCATGCAGCAGGTCGGCGGCGCCCTCGGGCTCGCCACCCTGAGCACGGTGGCCCTGCACTTCTCCAACAGCCAGGCCAAGGACGTCGCCGGCCCGATGGCGAAGGCGATCACCGCGTCGGGCGGCGACCCCAGCGCCCCGATCCCCGGCACCGACCTGACCTTCCTCGACGCCGCGATCTTCAACTCGAGCTTCCCGGAGGGCGCCACCCATGCCTTCCTGGTGGCCTCCGGCCTGATGCTGGCCGCATCGGCAGTGATCTGGACGTTCCTGAACGTCAAGCACACCGAGCTCGCCACGGACGCGCCCGAGGGCGTTCACGTCGGCTGAACGCAGCACCCGACTCCCCCTGATCGTTCGATCGAACGGTCAGGGGGAGTTCTCGTCTCAGCCCTCCCTCTCACCGTTCGATCGAACGGTCAGGGGGAGTTCCCGTCTCAGCCCTCCCTCTCACCGTTCGATCGAACGATCCGGGGGATGCGACCCCTCACCACGCCGGGACGCCGGCCGCGAACTCCTCGGTCGTGCGCAGCGTGAACGCGGCGAACCCGTCGGCCAGCGCCCGGTAGTCCTCCCCCGTGGTGCCGAGGCGCGAGCGCATCCGCGGCGCACCGTCGATGACCGGGGCGCGCACGCTCACCAGCGCGACCGCGTCCTGCGTGCGACGGATCGCGATCGCGACGCCCGGCTGCCATCCCCGCACCACGCCGCGTCTGGTCTCGCAGTGCCAGGCCGCGCCGCAGGTCGGCACGGACGGGCTGTCCTGCGGTACCAGCACCACCGTGGTGGTGTGGTCGTCACTGACCAGCTCGGCGCCGACCGCGCCGTCGCCGTACGCCGTGGTGTCGGCCGGCTGCTTCGTCGGGACGTCGCGCGCCCCGTCCTCGACCATCCACTGCGCGACCACCTCGGGTGTGGTCGGCACCGGGTCGCCGAGGGTGTCGTCGTCCGGCCACTTCGGCAGGTCGGCGTCGAGCATCGCCTGCGTCGTGGTGGCGGAGAAGCGGTCGTCGGTGAGCAGCCGGACCAGGTCGTCCTCGACGCCGAGCGGCAGGTCCTGGTCGCGCGGGTCGCCCGTGATCTGCTCGCCGGCGTACGTGACGCTGCGCTCCTCGCCCGCGGCCGTGCGGAAGGTCAGGGTGAGGATGCCGGGGTCCTCCTCGGGCTGCTCCTCCTGCCAGGACAGGTGGAAGTGGCCGTCGTGGCCGTCCCAGTCGGCACAGTCGTCGTACTCGCTGCAGCCGTCCTCGGCGTCGCTGCCGGCCGGACCGACCTCGACGTGCAGGTAGTGCGCGTCGCCCTTGTCCCCCGGTGGCCGGAACCGGATCTCGACACCGAGCGGTTCCGGTACGTCGTAGCGCGGGTTGACGTTGAACGACGTGGGATGGAGATCGAGCGCGTCGACGGCCACGGCGGCGATCGCCTTCTTGGTCGCTGGTGCCGGGCTGTCGTCGGGCTCGTCCGGACCGCTGATCCAGCGGCCGAGCGCGATGACGCCGGCGATGATGCCGAGCACGACCAGCCCCGCGGCCAGGTTCTTGAGGAGATAGACCCGCGTGCTCACCGGGTCAGCCTGACACGGCCCTCGCCACGGTCCGGGCGAGCTCGAGCGCTCGGCGGGCCTCGGCAGCGGTGCTCCCGGCCAGCCCGCAGGACGGTGAGACGGCCAGGCCGGCGCCGACCTGCTCCGGGTCGAGGCCGAGCATGTCGAGCCAGCGCAGCACCCGCTCGACGAGGACCTTGTCGCCCGGGAGCCGCCCGGTCGTCGGGACCACGCCGAGCACGACGGTGTCGCCCGCCTCCAGCGCCTCGGCGGCCGCGTCGTGGCCGTCGGCGTCGAGGAGGTCGAGGTCGAGCATCACGCCCCGGGCCCCGGCGCCGCGGAGCAGCCCGATCGGCACGTCCGGCGCGCAGCAGTGCACCCACGGCGTCGCGCCGGCGGCGTCGGCGGCGGCGAGCACCCACGCCAGGGCCTCGCTGGCCTCCGGCGGGTGGACCATGCGGTGCTTGCCGAACCCCGACGCCGTCGGTACGCCGGCCGCGAGCACCGCCGGCAGCGCGGGCTCGTCGAGCTGCAGGACCAGCTCGGCCGCGTCCGGCAGGCGTCGGCGTACGTCGGCCAGGTGGTCGGCGACGGCGACCGCGAGCGCCTGCGCGAGCTCCCGGCGGGCACCGTGGTCGGCGAGGAGCTTGTCGCCGCGGGGCCGCTCGACGGTGGCGGCGAGGGTCCACGGTCCGGCGACCTGGACCTTGAACGGCCCGGTGTGGCCGGCGGCCCGCTCCTCGAGCGCGTCGAGGTCCTGGGCGAGCAGGCTGCGGGCGCGGCGCTGGTCGACGGGCGAGGCGCCGGAGGTGCCGGTGAGCCGCCAGCCCTCGGGCTGCAGGTCGGCGTCGAGCTCGGTGACCAGGCCCAGCGTGCGGCCCGTGATCGCGGCGCCGGCGCCGCGGCCCGGCACCTCGGGCAAGAACGCCAGGCCGTGCTCGGCGGGCGCGAGCTCGCCGAGCACGACCGACAGGGCCTCGTCGTAGTCGCGCTGGCTCTCGCCGGGGAAGGAGCCGACGCCGGTCCCCCTCATGCCGACACTCACGCCCTCACCCGCCGGGTGCTCGTGATCGTCGCGGACCCGACGACCCGGGTGCCGTCGTACACGACGACGGCCTGGCCGGGCGCGATGCCCTCGGCGTGCTCGACCAGGTCGACGCGCAACGTGTCGGTGCCGACGTGCACGACGGCGCGGTGCTCGGCGCCGTGGGCGCGCAGCTGCACCGTCACACCGTCTCCCGCGAGGACCGTGCCCGCGTCGAGCGGCCGGCCGCACCAGCGCAGCCGGTCGCCCTCGACCCGGTCGACGGCGAGCCGCTCCCGCGGCCCGACCGTCACGGTCCCGGAGACCGGCTCGATGTCGAGGACGTAGCGCGGCCGGCCGTCGGGCGCGGGGTGCCCGAGGCGCAGACCCTTGCGCTGGCCGATCGTGAAGCCGTAGGTCCCGGTGTGCTCGCCGAGCACCTCGCCGGTCAGGTCGTCGACGATCCGGCCGCCCTGGTTGGGCGCCCGGTCGCCGAGCTTCTCGCGCAGCCAGCCGGTGCTGTCGCCGTCGGCGACGAAGCAGATGTCATGGCTGTCGGGCTTGTCGGCGACCAGCAGGCCGCGTGCGGCGGCCTCGGCCCGCACCTGCGGCTTCGGGGTGTCGCCCAGCGGGAACAGGGAGTGCCGCAGCTGCTGCTCGTCGAGCACGCCGAGGACGTAGGACTGGTCCTTGGCGCCGTCGACCGCGCGATGGAGCTCGACCTCGCCCCCGGGGGTGGCCCGGAGGTCCGCGTAGTGCCCCGTCGCCACGGCGTCGAAGCCGAGCGCCAGCGCCTTGTCGAGGACGGCGGCGAACTTGATCTTCTCGTTGCAGCGCAGGCACGGGTTCGGCGTCTGCCCGGCCGCGTAGGTGTCCATGAAGTCCTCGACCACGTCGGTGTGGAAGCGGTCGGAGAGGTCCCAGACGTAGAACGGGATGCCGATCACGTCCGCGGCCCGCCGGGCGTCGTTGGCGTCCTCGATCGTGCAGCAGCCACGCGCGCCGGTGCGGTACGACTTCGGGTTGCGCGAGAGCGCCAGGTGGATGCCCGTGACGTCGTGCCCGGCCTCCGCGGCGCGGGCGGCGGCGACGGCGGAGTCCACTCCCCCGGACATGGCGGCGACGACCTTCATCCCGTGGTCACCTCCGCAGCTCAGGCGCGCGCCGCGCGGGCACGCTCGACGCAGGCACCGATCGCGCCCGCGACGGCCTCCACGTCGGCGGCACTGCTGGTGTGGCCGAGGCTGAACCGCAGTGAGCTGCGTGCCTCGTCGCTGCTGCGGCCCATCGCGAGCAGGACGTGCGAGGGCTGGGGTACGCCGGCCGAGCAGGCCGAGCCGGTCGAGCACTCGATGCCGCGGGCGTCGAGCAGCATGAGCAGCGAGTCGCCCTCGCAGCCGGGGAAGCTGAGGTGGGCGTTGCCGGGGAGCCGGTCGACCGGGTCGCCGTTGAGGACGGCGTCGGGCACCGCCCGTCGTACGGCGTCGACGAGGTCGTCGCGCAGGACGGTGAGCCGGGCGGCGTGCGCGCTCTGCTCCTTGACCGCGAGCTCGACCGCGGCGGCGAACCCGGCGATGGCGGGCACGTCGAGGGTGCCGCTGCGCACGTCGCGCTCCTGGCCGCCGCCGTGGACCAGCGCAGCCAGCTCGACCTCCCGGCGGACGACGAGCGCGCCGACGCCCTGCGGCCCGCCGACCTTGTGCCCCGACAGCGACAGCGCGTCGACGCCCGACGCGGCGAAGTCCACCGGGGTGGTGCCGACGGCCTGCACGGCGTCGGTGTGGACGGGGATGCCGTGGGGGCGGGCGATCGCGACGATGTCGTCGATCGGCTGGAGGGTGCCGACCTCGTTGTTGGCCCACATCACGGTGACCAGCGCGACCGACTCCGGCTCGCGCTCGACGGTGGCCCGCAGCGCCTCGACCACGAGACGCCCGGCCTCGTCGACGGGCAGCAGCTCGACGACGGCACCCTCGTGCTCCTCGAGCCAGGCCAGCGCGTCGAGCACGGCGTGGTGCTCGACCGCGGTCGCGAGGATCCGGGTCCGGCGCGGGTCGGCGTCGCGCCGCGCCCAGTAGAGCCCCTTGACCGCCAGGTTGTCGGCCTCGGTTCCGCCGGAGGTGAAGACCACCTCGCCGGGGCGGCAGCCCAGCGCCTGCGCGACGGTCTCGCGCGACTCCTCCACCACCCGGCGCGCACGCCGGCCCGACGCGTGCAGCGAGCTGGCGTTGCCGACCTCGCGCAGGTGGGAGGTCATCGCCTCCACCGCGACGTCGGTCATCGGCGTCGTCGCGGCGTGGTCGAGGTAGACCGTCCGGGAGTCGTTCATGGCGTCTCCAAGGTTACGGCGCGCCCGCGAACGCCGACCAACCGCCACAGGTCACTCCCGTCGCCGGGTGCGCGAGGAGCCCGAGCAGCGGGTGAGCGTGGCTGCGGTTCCACGACCGGATTCGTCCCTGGCGGGGCCGGTCCGCGACGGACTCGTTCGTCGCGTCGGCAAGGAGCGGCAGGTCAGAGCACCACGAGGTCGTCACGGTGGATGACCTCACGCTCGTAGGCCGCGCCCAGCTCGCGCTTGAGCTCCTTGGACGAGCGGCCCAGCAGCGCGGGAATCTCGGAGGCGTCGAAGTTGACCAGGCCGCGGGCGACGACGGTGCCGTCGGGGGCGAGCAGGTCGACCGGGTCGCCGCCGCTGAAGTCCCCCTGCACCCCGGTCACCCCTGCCGCCAGCAGCGACGCACGCCGCTCGACGACCGCACGCACCGCACCGGCGTCGAGGACGAGGGCGCCCTTGGCCTCGGTGGCGTGCCGCAGCCACAGCAGCCGCGTGGGACGCCGCTTGCCGGTCGGGTGGAACAGCGTCCCGACCTGCTTGCCCGCCAGCGCCTCCGCCGCCCGGTCCGCCGAGGTGAGCACGACCGGGATGCCGGAGCCGGTCGCGATCGCGGCCGCATCGACCTTCGTGACCATGCCGCCGGTCCCCACCCCGGCCGCGCCGGCCGAGCCGATGACCACGTCGTCGAGGTCGGCGGCACCGCGCACGTCGGCGATCAGCTTCGCCCCCGGACGCGACGGCGGGCCGTCGTACAGGCCGTCGACGTCGGAGAGCAGCACCAGCAGGTCGGCGTGGACCAGGTGGGCGACCAGCGCCGCCAGCCGATCGTTGTCGCCGAAGCGGATCTCCGTGGTCGCCACGGTGTCGTTCTCGTTGACGATCGGGATCACGCCGAGCTCGAGCAGCTGCGCGAAGGTCTGGTGGGCGTTGCGGTAGTGGGAGCGCCGGGTCACGTCGTCGAGGGTGAGCAGCACCTGACCGGCGATCAGGCCGTGGCGGGCCAGCTCCTCGGTGTAGCGGTGCACCAGCAGACCCTGGCCGACGCTGGCCGCGGCCTGCTGTGCCGCGAGGCCACGCGGCCGCCTGCTCAGGCCCAACGGGGCCAACCCCGCGGCGATGGCGCCGGAGGAGACCAGCACGACCTCGGCTCCGCGCGCTCGCGCGGCGGCGAGGACGTCGACCAGCGCGCTCATCCGCTCCGGAGCGATGCCGCCGGCGGCGGTCGTCAGGGAGGAGGAGCCGACCTTGACGACGATCCGGCGCGCCTCGGTGACCAGGGCGCGCTCACTCACCGGGGTCGTCCTCCAGCCAGTCGTCGTCGAAGCTCGGCACCGGCTTCGCGTCCGGGTCCTCCTCGGAGCCGATCTCGAACGAGCTCGGACCGTAGACGTCGGGCTGGTCGATCCGGCGCGCGACGTCGGCACGGGTCTCGCCCTCGGCCCGCTCGCCCAGCTGCTCCTGGATCTCGCGACGACGGGCGGCGGCGGGCCGCTCCTCGTGGAACCGGTCGTCCTCGCCGCGGCGCGACAGGTTCTCCGCGCCCGCGTCGATGCCGGGCTTGAAGTCGAAGACCACCGCGTTGTCGGTGGGGCCGATGAGCACGGCGTCGCCCTCCTCCGCGCCCATCTGGAGCAGCTTGGTCTCGACCCCGAGACGGTTGAGCCGGTCGGCGAGGTAGCCGACGGCCTCGTCGTTGCTGAAGTCGGTCTGCCGCACCCAGCGCTCCGGCTTCGTGCCACGGACCCGCCAGCCGGCACCGGTCCGCTTGACGGTGAAGCCGTCGTCGTCGACGGCCTTCGGGCGGACCACGATCCGCGCGGGGATCTCGGCCGCCTTGGCCCGCCGGGCCTCGGAGACGATCTCGGCCATCGCATAGACCAGCTCGCGGGTGCCCTCGCCGGAGACCGCGGAGATCTCGAAGACCCGCAGGCCGCGCTCGCGCAGCTCCTCGACGACCAGCTCGGCGATGCCACGGCCGTCGGGCACGTCGACCTTGTTGAGGGCCACCAGGCGCGGGCGGTCCTCGAGGCCGCCGTACCGGCGCAGCTCGTCCTCGATCACGTCGAGGTCGTCGACCGGGTTGCGGCCCGGCTCGAGGGTCGCCGTGTCGAGGACGTGGACGATCGCGGCGCAGCGCTCGATGTGGCGCAGGAAGTCGTGCCCCAGGCCGCGACCCTCGGCCGCGCCCTCGATCAGGCCGGGCACGTCGGCGACCGTGAAGACGGTCTCGCCGGCGGTGACGACGCCGAGGTTGGGCACCAGCGTCGTGAACGGGTAGTCGGCGATCTTGGGCCGGGCCCGCGAGATCGCGGCGATCAGGCTGGACTTTCCGGCGCTCGGGTAGCCCACGAGGCCGACGTCGGCGACCACCTTGAGCTCGAGCACGACCTCGAGCTCGTCGCCCGGCTCGCCGAGCAGCGCGAACCCGGGCGCCTTGCGGGTCTTGGACGCCAGCGCCGCGTTGCCGAGGCCGCCGCGCCCGCCCTGGGCGACGACCAGCTCGGCGCCGGGCGTCACCAGGTCGGCGATGACCTCGCCGTTGCGCTGCTTGACCACGGTGCCGGCGGGGACGGCGAGGACCAGGTCGGCGCCGTGGGAGCCGTTGCGGCGGTCACCGGCACCGTGGCCGCCGTGCTCGGCCTTGCGCCGCGGGCTGTGGTGGTAGTCGAGCAGCGTGGTGACGTCGGGGTCGACGCGCAGGATGACCGAGCCACCCGGACCGCCGTTGCCACCGTCGGGGCCGCCGAGCGGCTTGAACTTCTCGCGGTGCACGGACGCGACGCCGTTGCCGCCGCGACCGGCGGACACGGACAGGACCACGCGGTCGACGAAGGTGGGGACGGCCATGGGTGACATCTTTTCAAAATCGGTGGTCGCGGTGCGCGGGTGCGCGCCCGAAGCCACAATGGACGAAGGGCGCCCCGAACCGGGACGCCCTTCGAATCCTCAGGTCAGCGTGAGCGTCGCTCACTCACCCGGGACGATGTTGACGACCTTGCGGCCGCGCTTCTTGCCGAACTCCACCGAGCCGGGGATCAGCGCGAACAGCGTGTCGTCGCCGCCGCGGCCGACGCCGGAGCCCGGGTGGAAGTGGGTGCCACGCTGGCGGACGATGATCTCGCCGGCGTTGACGAGCTGGCCGCCGAAGCGCTTCACGCCGAGGCGCTGGGCGTTCGAGTCGCGGCCGTTCTTGGTGGACGCCGCGCCCTTCTTGTGTGCCATGTTTCAGTCCTTGGGGTGTCGTGCTGACCGGGGGTCAGAGCTTGATGTCGGTGACCTTGACCTGGGTGTACTTCTGGCGGTGACCCTGGCGCTTCTTGTAGCCGGTCTTGTTCTTGTACTTCTGGATGATGATCTTCGGGCCCTTGGTGGCACCGAGGACCTCGACCGTCACGGCCGCCTTGTCGAGGCCGGTGGCCGTCACCTTGTCGCCGTCGACGGCGAGCACGACCGGCAGGGTCAGGGTGTCGCCGACCGGCGTGGAGACCTTGTCGATCTCGATGACGTCGCCGACAGCGACCTTCTCCTGCTTCGCGCCTGCGCGCACGATCGCGTACACCACCGGGCTCCTTCTGGTTCAACGTCTGGGTCTACGGCACACTGCGGATCCCACGCCGCGACGTACGTCGCACGATGCCGGGTGCCAGCAGAACGGAACGCCTCGGCGGCGCACCGACGAACAATGTTACGCAGCCGGGCCGGATCCACCAAAACGGGGCCTCCGGCCCGGCCGCGTGCTGACGACTAGCGCTTGCGCGAGCCGCCCTTGCGCTTGATCGGGACGTGCTCGACGTGCGGCTCGTCCGCCTCCCCGCCCGCGGATGGCCCGCCGTCCGTCGGCTCCGTCGCCTCGGCAGCCGCCGAGGCGGGCTCCGCGGCCGCCGGGGCGGGCTCGGCGGCCGCCACCTCCGCCGGCGGACCCGCGGGACGGGTGGCCGCGCGACGGCGGGTCCGGGTCACCACGGTCGTGGTGGCCACGGGGGCCGGCTCGGGCTCCGGCTCGGGCTCCGGCTCGGGCTCCGGCTCGGTGGCGACCTCGGGCTCGGCCTCGACCACCGCGACGTCCTCGACCACCGGCTCGTCGACAGGCGCGACCATCGGCTCGGCAGCCGCCTCGGCAACGGCCTCCTCGACCGGCACCTCGACGACGGGCTGCTCGTCCTCGGGCTGCTCGTCCTCGGGCTGCTCGTGGCCGTGGTCGTGCTCGTCACCGCCCGGCTTGGCCATCGCGGCGATGTCCTTCGGCGACGGCACCGCCTTCGGCGCCTCGGCGGCGGCCTCGGCCTGGCTGCCCCCCTTGCCCTTGCGGCGGCGGCTCGGGCGGCGGGACTCCTCCTGCTCGCCTCCCCCGCCGCGCTTGGGCTCGACCGGCAGGTCGTGGACCACGATGCCGCGGCCCTGGCAGTGGCTGCAGTTCTCGCTGAACGCCTCGAGCAGACCGGTACCGATCCGCTTGCGGGTCATCTGCACCAGGCCGAGCGAGGTGACCTCGGCGACCTGGTGCCGGGTGCGGTCGCGGCCCAGGCACTCGACGAGGCGGCGCAGGACGAGGTCGCGGTTCGACTCGAGCACCATGTCGATGAAGTCGACGACGATGATGCCGCCGATGTCGCGCAGCCGGAGCTGGCGGACGATCTCCTCGGCGGCCTCGAGGTTGTTCTTGGTGACCGTCTCCTCGAGGTTGCCGCCCGACCCGGTGAACTTGCCGGTGTTGACGTCGACGACGGTCATCGCCTCGGTGCGGTCGATGATCAGCGAGCCGCCCGACGGCAGCCAGACCTTGCGGTCCAGGCCCTTCGCGATCTGCTCGTCGATGCGGTACGTCGCGAACAGGTCCGGGGCGCTGTCGCCGGGCTCGTGCCGCTCGAGGCGCTCGGCGAGGTCGGGGGCGACCTGGTCGACGTACTCCTTGACGGTGTTCCAGGCCTCCTCGCCCTGGACGACGAGCTTGGCGAAGTCCTCGGTGAACAGGTCGCGGACGACCTTGAGGGTGAGGTCCGGCTCGCCGTAGAGCAGCTGCGGGGCGTTGCCCTTGGCGACCTTGCCCTCGATGTCCTCCCAGCGCGCCTTGAGCCGCTCGACGTCGCGGGTCAGCTCCTCCTCCGAGGCGCCCTCCGCCGCGGTGCGCACGATGACGCCGGCGGTGTCGGGGACGATCTCCTTGAGGAGGTTCTTGAGCCGGGAGCGCTCGGTGTCGGGCAGCTTGCGGGAGATGCCGGAGGTGGTGCCGTCCGGGACGTAGACCAGGAAGCGGCCGGCCAGGCTGACCTGGCTGGTGAGCCGGGCGCCCTTGTGGCCGATCGGGTCCTTGGTGACCTGGACCAGCACCGTCTGGCCGGACTGCAGGACCGACTCGATCTTGCGGGGCTCGCCGTCCTTGTGGCCCAGCGCGCTCCAGTTGACCTCGCCGGCGTACAGCACCGCGTTGCGGCCCTTGCCGATGTCGACGAACGCAGCCTCCATCGAGGGCAGCACGTTCTGCACCCGGCCGAGGTAGACGTTGCCGATCAGCGAGGTCTGCGACTCGCGGGCGACGTAGTGCTCGACGAGGACCTTGTCCTCGAGCACCGCGATCTGGGTGAGGTCCTTGCGCTGACGCACTGCCATGACGCGCTCGACGGACTCGCGGCGGGCCAGGAACTCGGCCTCGCTCACGATCGGCGCCCGGCGGCGGCCGGCCTCGCGGCCCTCACGGCGGCGCTGCTTCTTGGCCTCCAGGCGGGTCGAGCCGGAGATGGACGTGATCTCGTCCTCGGAGGTGCGCGGCTTGCGGACCCGGGTGACGGTGTTCTCCGGGTCGTCGCCGCCCTCGGCGTCGCCACCGCCACCGCCCTCACCGGCACGGCGGCGCCGGCGCCGCCGGCGCGAGGAGGAGGACGAACCGCCGGACGCGCCGCCCTCACCCTCCTCGGACTCCTCGCCCTCGGCCGCGCTGTCGTCGCCCTCGGCGGACTGGCCGTCCGTGTCCTTGGCCCGGTCGGCACCGGCGTCGGCGCCCTCGGTGCCGTCGCCCTCGGCGGACTCGCCACCCTCGGCGTCCTCGCCCTCCCCGGACGCGGCCGGCTTGCGGCGGCGCCGGCCGCCGCGGCGGCGACGACGCCGCGCGGCACCGGTCCCGGCGCCGGACTCCTCGCCCTCACCCTCCTCGTCGGCGTCCTCGTCGGCGTCGTCCTCGGTCGCCTCGTCGGTCGCCGGCCCCTCGGCGGGCTTCTCGGCGGGCTCCTCGGCAGGCTCCTCGACGGCCTCGACGGCCTCGACGGCCTCGACGGCCTCGGCCGCGGCCTCCTCCTCCGCGGGCGGCTGCTCGGCGCCGGGCTCCTCGGCAGCGACCGGCTCCTCGGCCGGCACGACGGGCGCCTGGAAGAGGACGGCGGTCGCCGGCGCGGCCGCGGTCGCGTCGACGGCGGCGGCCACGACGGCCTCGAGGGTCTCGGGCGCCTCGACGGCGGCGGTCTCCTCCGGGTCCGGCGCGAGCTCGAGCTGCTCGGAGGTCGGCGCGGGGGCGGCCTTGGCCTTCGCCCTGCTGGCGGTCGTCTTCTTCGCGGCGGTGGTCTTCTTCGCGGCCGTCTTCTTGGCCGCCGTCTTCTTCGCCGCGGTGGTCTTCTTCGCGGTCGTCTTCTTCGCCGCAGTGGTCTTCTTGGCCGCGGTCTTCTTCGCCGCCGCCTTCTTGGCGGGCTTCGCGGCCTTCTCCGCCTTCGCGGCGGGCTCGGCGGCGGGGGCGGCCGTCTCGGTCGGGATCTCGGTGGGCGCGTCGGTCATTGCGCTACTCCTCCACCCGGGCGCTCGGCGCTCGGGGTGTCATCGGCGCACGCACGGGGCGGCGCCACAAGCCTTCGTGGGACGACACCCTCCGCGGTCGTGCGTCGCCAGAGGCGGGGCCGCTCGCCTGCCGCGGTCGCCGTGTGCGTCGCGTCGGGCGGTGGTCCGTCTCCACCGTGCCGGGCGGTCAGTCACCTGCCGTCCGGCGAGAACGTCGTCGATCTCTCCGCACGCCGTCCTGTGGGACGCGCGCGGGTGGAGATCTGTGGCGAGTATCGCACAGGGCCGTCACTCGGTCGGCATCACTGGCCGTCAGCGCGTCGCGAGCGGGTCGCCGATGGTCCCGGTGGAACGCTCCAGGACGCCCTGGGCGACCCGGGTCAGCAGACCGGTCGCGGCCACCTCCAGGCCGCTGACCTCGCGCAGCCCGGTGAGCACGTCGTCGGGGCGTACGGCGGGCACCGTGTGCTCGAGCAGCAGGTCGAGATCACCCTCCGGCGTCACCACCAGGCGGACGACCGCTGCCCGGCAGTCGAAGGAGCGCAGCCCCTTCTTGGTCATCCGCTCCACCGTCACCGACGCGGTGGCGAGGAACGCCTCGACCGCGGCCTGCGCCCGCTCCGGCGCGGTGTCGCCCAGGTCGATCAGCCAGTGGCTGGCGCTGAGCAGGTCGGACAGCGAGCCCGCCGCCGTCTGCGCCGCGTCGACGGCGGTCACGACGTCGAGCCCGTCGGGCAGGACGGCGTCCAGCGCCTCCCCCACCGCGACCGGGTCGCGGCTCTCGGCGAGGCCCAGCTCGACGTACTCCGACTCGCTGGCGGCGCCGGTCGGCGACGCGCCGGCGTAGGAGATCCGCGGGTGCGGGTGGAAGCCCGACGAGTACGCCATGGGGATGCCCGCCCGGGCCACGGCCCGCTCGATGGCGCGGCTGACGTCGCGGTGGCTCGTGAAGCGCAGGCGGCCGCGCTTGGCGTACCGGATCCGGATCTTCTGCACGGGCGGTGCCTGTTGTTCGGGAAGCTGTCGAGCCACGAGGGTTGATCGTAGGTCAGTGGGCCGGCACTCCCGCGTTGAGTACCGTGGGGCTGGCGAGCCGACCGCTCGCCCAGCGGAAACGGACCGACGCCCCGGAGGCCTCTTGCTCGCGCTCGACTGCCCGACCCAGTCCTACGACTGGGGATCCGCCGACGCCATCCCCGGCTTCCAGCGGCGCCCGGCCGAAGGAGGACCGGTCGCGGAGGTGTGGGTGGGCACGCATCCCCTCGGCACCGCCCAGTACGTCGACCGGAGCGGCGCCCGCCGGGCGCTGACCGCGGCCTCCGGCGAGCTGGCGTTCATGCTCAAGGTCCTCGCTGCCGACCGGCCGCTCTCCATCCAGGCCCATCCCAACGCCGTTCGGGCACGGGCCGGGTTCGAGGCCGAGGAGGCACGCGGCATCCCGGTGGACGCCCCGGAGCGGGTGTTCAAGGACCCGTACCCGAAGCCGGAGATGGTCTACGCCCTCTCCACCTTCGACACCCTGGTCGGCTTCCGGCCGACCGCCGAGATCCTCCGCGTCCTCGCCCCGCTCGGTCAGGCGACGACCGTCTCCCTGGCCAAGCAGCTGCGCGACAACCCCGGCTTCGCGGGCATCGTCCGGCTGGTCGAGGGCCTGCTCGGCGCCCCACCGGCAGCGGACGCCGTCGCGGAGATCGTGGAGCAGTGCCGCGAAGCGCTGGCGGAGGGCATCGACATCAAGCGAGCCTACGCGACCGCCGTCGAGATCGCCGACCACTTCCCCGGCGACGTGGGGGTCGTGATCTCGCTGTTGCTCAACCGGCTCACGCTGCAGCCGGGCGAGGCGGCGTACCTCGGCGCCGGCATCATCCACGCCCACCTCAGCGGCATGTGCCTGGAGGTGATGGTGTCCTCCGACAACGTCCTGCGCGCCGGCCTGACCTCCAAGCACGTCGACCCCGAGGGTCTGGTGCTGTGCCTCGAGGAGGGCATGTCCCGCGTCGCCCGTGTGACGCCGCAGCTGTTCGGCACCTCGACCGACGTGTTCAGCCCGACCCGCGAGTTCGCCCTCTCGGTGACCCAGAGCTCCCAGGCCGACCCCGACGGCGTCGCCCTCCCCCACCTCGGCCAGCGTCTCCTGGTCTGCACGGGAGGTGACGTCACCCTCCTCAACGCGCGCGACGAGGCCCTCCACCTCCACCGCGGCGACGCGGCGTACGCCGACGAGTCGGACGGCGGGCTGAGGATCGTCGGCGCCGGCGAGGTCGCCCAGGCCTATGTCCCCTCGGGAGCGGCCGGCCGGCTCGACGACCTGCTCTGAACCGGGGCGGGACTCCGGTTCGCCCTCGGCCACGCCTCGGACGCACTAGGGTGTCGCCGGTGAGCGACCCTTACGGCCAGAACCAGCCGCAGAACCCGTACGGCCAGAACCAGCCGCCCAACCCCTACGGCCAGGCGCCGGTCCCGCCGCCGCCCGCGCCGTACGCCTCCGGCAGCGGTGGCGGCTACGGCGCCCCCGGCGCTTTCCCGGGCGGTTCGGACCCGATGCCGCCGAAGACCGACGGGATCTCGATCGCCGCGTTGGTGACCAGCCTGCTGTGCTGCCTCGCGCCGCTCGGCGTGATCCTCGGCTTCGTCGGCCTCTCCCGCACCAAGGGCGGCCAGCGCAAGGGTCGCGGGCTCGCGATCGCGGGCATCGTCATCGGCCTGCTCATGTCGATCGGCACCGCCGTCGCCGGTGCCGCCCTGTTCGTGTTCGCCGACTCGGTCGTCGCGCCGGGCGACGCCGAGGTCGGCCAGTGCGTCGACATCGACGAGGACAACGGCACGGTGTTGATGCGCGAGAAGAAGTGCACCGAGGAGCACGACGCCGAGATCGTCGGCATCGCCAAGGTCACCTCCGACAACCTCGACGCGGTCGAGAACGGCATGGCGGCCTACTGCGCCACGGCGATCGACCCGGACGACCTGGTGAAGATCACGCCCTACGCCGGCGACCTCAACGCCGTCATCGAGGACCCGAAGGACGTGTCGGTGGGCGACCACCTGGTCTGCTACGTGGAGCCCGACGACGAGCTGACCAAGCCCATCCTCTGACCCTGCCGAACGTCTCGGATGAGCAACCCGTACGGCGGCGGATACCCGCCCTACGAACCCGGCAACAACCCGTATGACCCGGCTCCGTCGTACGGCTCCCCTCGGGCGCCGTACGACGGGCTGTCGGTCGCCGCGCTGGTCTGCTCGCTGACCTGCTGCGCCGCGCCGGTCGGGATCGGGCTCGGCATCGCCGGCCTGGTCCGGACCAAGGACGGCAAGCGGTCCGGACGCTGGGCCGCGGTGACCGGCCTGGCGCTCGGCGCGGTCGTACTGGTGGCCGGGCTCGGGTTCGCCGTCTTCGCCATGGTCATGGGCTCCCGCACCGTCTGGGAGGACGAGGCCCGGGTCGGCCAGTGCATCGACCTCGACTTCTTCGACGACCCGGTCAAGGCCTCCTGCGGCGAACCGCACGCAGGTGAGGTGGTGTGGGTCGGCACGTTCGACACGGACCTCGCCGAGGTCTTCGACCACGTCTCGGTCGCCGAGTTCTGCCACGGCCTGCCGGGCCTCGACCCGGCGTACGCGTCGGCCATCGAGTCGGGCGACTACGCCGTGCGGATCGAGACCGACTCGTTCGACGAGGACGACCCCGACCGCGGGGACGCGTTCTTCTGCTACCTCGAGGCGCGCGACGGCGAGAAGCTCGACGGGCGGCTGCGCGACGCCGGTCGCTCGACCGGCGCCTGACTCACCTCGCGAGGGCCTCGCGCCCGACCGCGCCCGACCGGCGGACCAGCGCGGTTCGGCAGGACGACGCGACCCGGCACGCCGCCGGCGTCGCCATTTTCAGACGACGCTGAGCGGCAGCAGCTTGTGCCCGGTCGGCCCGATCTGGATCTCGGTGCCCATCTCTGGGCACACGCCGCAGTCGTAGCAGGGCGTCCAGCGGCAGTCCTCGACCTCGACGTCCGAGGAGCCGTCGCCGACGGCGAGGGCGTCCTCCCAGTCGGCCCACAGCCAGTCCTTGTCGAGGCCGGAGTCGAGGTGGTCCCACGGCAGCACCTCGTCGTACTCCCGCTCACGGGTGGTGTACCAGTCGAGGTCGACCCCGGTGCCCTCGAGCGCGACCGCGGCCGACTCGGCCCACCGCGAGAAGGAGAAGTGCTCGGACCAGCCGTCGAAGCGGCCCCCGTCGCGCCAGACCTGCTCGATGATCCGACCGACGCGACGGTCGCCGCGCGACAGCAGTCCCTCGATGATGCCGGGCTGGCCGTCGTGGTAGCGGAAGCCGATGGCGCGGCCGAAGCGCTTGTCGGCGCGCACGGTGTCGCGCAGCACCTGCAGGCGGCGGTCGGTGGTCTCCGCGTCGAGCTGGGCGGCCCACTGGAACGGCGTGTGGGGCTTGGGCACGAAGCCGCCGATCGAGACGGTGCAGCGGATGTCGTTGCGGCCCGAGACCTCGCGGCCGGTCGCGATCACCCGCTTGGCGAGCTCGGCGATCTGCAGGACGTCCTCGTCGGTCTCGGTCGGCAGACCGCACATGAAGTAGAGCTTCACCTGCCGCCAGCCGTGGGAGTACGCCGTCGCGACGGTGCGGATCAGGTCGTCCTCGGTGACCATCTTGTTGATCACCTTGCGCATCCGCTCGCTGCCGCCCTCGGGCGCGAAGGTCAGGCCGGAGCGCCGACCGTTGCGGGAGAACTCGTTGGCGAGCGTGATGTTGAACGCGTCGACGCGGGTCGAGGGCAGCGAGAGCGAGACGTTCGAGCCCTCGTAGCGGTCGGCCAGGCCGGTGGCGACGTCGCCGATCTCGGTGTGGTCGGCCGAGCTCAGGGAGAGCAGGCCGACCTCCTCGAAGCCGGTCTTCTTGATACCGTTGTCGACCATCGCGCCGATGGTCTCGATCGACCGCTCGCGCACCGGCCGGGTGATCATGCCCGCCTGGCAGAACCGGCAGCCGCGGGTGCAGCCGCGGAAGATCTCGACCGAGAACCGCTCGTGCACCGTCTCGGCGAGCGGCACCAGCGGGTTGCGCGGGTAGGGCCACTGGTCGAGGTCCATCAGCGTGTGCTTGCGGACCCGGTCGGGCGCCTCCGGGTGGTTGGGTACGACGGCCGCGATGGCCCCGCTGTCGTCGTACTCGACGTCGTAGAACTGGGGCACGTAGACCGTGCCCGACACCGCGAGGCGGCGCAGCAGCTCCTGGCGGCCGCCCGGGCGCCCCTCGCCCTTCCACTCGCGCACGACCTCGGAGATCTTGAGCACGACCTCCTCGCCGTCGCCGAGGACGGCGGCGTCGACGAAGTCCGCGATCGGCTCGGGGTTGAACGCGGCGTGGCCGCCCGCGATCACGACCGGGTGGTCCTCGGTCCGGTCGATGGCGTGCAGCGGGATGCCGGCCAGGTCGAGCGCGGTGAGCAGGTTGGTGTAGCCGAGCTCGGTGGAGAAGCTCACGCCTAACAGGTCGAACGCACCGACCGGACGGTGGTTGTCGACCGTGAACTGCGGGATCTGCTGCTCGCGCAGCACCTTCTCCATGTCGGGCCACACGGCGTAGGTGCGCTCGGCGAGGATCCACTCCCGCTCGTTGAGCACCTCGTAGAGGATCTGGACGCCCTGGTTGGGCAGGCCGACCTCGTAGGCGTCGGGGTACATGAGCACCCAGCGGACCTCGGCGGCGTCCCAGTCCTTCGAGACCATGTTGAGCTCCCCGCCGACGTACTGGATCGGCTTGGAGACCGAGAGCAGGTGGGGCTCCAGCCGGGGGAAGACGGACTCGACGGACATGGCCCCGATTCTACGGGGGGCGGGACGTCGCGCCGACATCCGCGATTCGTCCGCCGTTGCCTACACTGCCGCACATGCCGGACGCCACGCTCGCCCCCGCAGCGGATCACGACGACGCCACGGTCAGCCTCGCTGACGGGATGCGGATCGCCGCCATCGTCCCCTGCTACAACGAGGAGCTCACCGTCGGCAAGGTCGTGACCGACCTGCGCGCGGCCGTCCCCGGCATCGAGGTCTACGTCTACGACAACAACTCCTCGGACCGCACCGCCAAGGTCGCCCTGGAGGCGGGTGCGGTCGTCCGTGTCGAGAGCGCCAAGGGCAAGGGCAACGTCGTCCGGCGCGCCTTCGCCGACGTCGAGGCCGACATCTACCTGATGATCGACGGCGACGACACCTACGACGCCGGCGCGGCGCCCCGCCTGATCCAGGCCCTCCTCGACGGCCCGCACGACCACGTCCTCGGTGTGCGTCGCGAGATCTCGGAGACGGCCTACCGTCCGGGCCACGAGCTCGGCAACCGCATGTTCAACGTCCTGGTGACCCGGATCTTCGGCGTCGAGGTCAACGACATGCTCAGCGGCTACCGCGTGTTCAGCCACCGCTTCGTGAAGTCCTTCCCGGCCATCTCGCGCGAGTTCGAGACCGAGACCGAGCTGACCGTCCACGCCGCGACCCTGCGGGTGCCCCAGGTCGAGGTGCCGGTCAACTTCACCGACCGCGCCGAGGGCGCCGAGAGCAAGCTGCGGACCTACCACGACGGGTTGAAGATCCTCCGTCTGGTGCTGCACCTGGCACGGGTCGAGCGCCCGGTGGTGTTCCACAGCATCGTCGCCGGCATCCTCATGCTCGTCGGCGTCCTGATCGGCCTGCCACCGATCATCGAGTTCATCGACACCGGCTACGTCTCGAAGGTCCCCAGCGCCTTCCTCGCGGCCAGCATCGAGATCTTGTCGTTCATGACCTTCTTCCTCGGGCTCACGCTGAGCGCACTCAAGCGGGTCAAGGACGAGAACATGCGGCTCGTCTACCTGTCGATGGGTGCGCCGAGCGCCCAGCAGGCCGGCGTCCGTGGAACCCACGCAGGGAGCCGTTCCGGGCCACGCTGACCCGGCGGCCGATTCGCCGGACCGCAGGGGGCTGCCTATGCTCCCGTTGCGTGAGACGTGAACATGGGGAGACCGACCTGCTGAGGCTGCGCCAGTGGCCGACGGCGGCAGCGGGAGCCACGCTCAGCGGCGCCGTCGCGCTGTCGCTGGCCTCCCCGTTCTTCACCGACGACAACCAGCGCGGTGGAGCTCTCCACATCCCCACGGACTACTCGGTTCCGTGGCCGGCCGGCAACTCGAGGGAGAAGCAGTGACACAGGCGCCCAGCCTTATCGATCGGCTGAACATCAGGCGCCGCGGAAACGTCAGCCCCGCCGTCGGCGCCGCTGCACCGTCCCCGGAGGAGAGGTGGGTCCTCGGCGAGCGGCTCTCCGGCGCTCACCGCGAGCGACTCGCTGCGTTGGGTGTCACCTCCGACCTGTTGGACCGCCTCGACCTCCGGGCCGTCGACGGCCCGCTCCCCCCCTGGTGGGCACGCCGCGGAAACGCGCTCTATGTCACTCCCGGGCTGCCCTGGCCGGCTGACCGGATCCGAAACCTGACCGAGCTCAAGGTGTCGAATGCGCTCGTCGTCCTCGCCTCGGACATCGAGGACGCCACGTGGGTTCGCCTGCACGGGGACGACGCCACCTTCTTCGTCGGGCCTGGATGCCTGCTCCCCCAGAGCGAGATCCACTGCCACGCGGGCTCGGCGATCGTGCTGACCGAGCAGGTGACCTGCACCTGCCGGGGACAGCTCGACGCGCGCAACGGGGGCCGCATCGTCGCCCACCCTGACCAGCTGTGGGCATCGGACGTGCTGCTGGCGACCGACGACATGCACCGCCTCCAGGACGCTGAGACCGGTGCACGGATCAACGGCTACGGCGGGGTCATCGAGCTCGGCCGCCACGTGTGGCTCGGTCGGGACGCGGTCGTCACCGGCAACGTGACGATCGGCGAGGACTCCGTCGTCGGCATGCGCAGCCTGGTCCGCAACAGGACCTTCGAGGCCGGGACCGCGATCGCCGGCACCCCGGGGCGTGCCGTGCGAACAGGGGTGACCTGGACCCGTGAGGACGCGCCCTGAGGTGTGGCCTCAGCGCTTGCGCGTGAGAACCAGGTTGACCTGACCGCTGGCTCCCGCGGTGTCGCACAGCGCGACGACGTCGCGCGGCTTGCGGCGGGCGAGGTCGTTCTCGACCTGGACCCGGACGTCGAAGCCGGAGTCCTCGTAGTCCCGCAGCACGGCGACGGGGTCCAGCCCCCGCTCGCGGAGGGCAGCCGGCCAGTACTCGGCGACGATGACGGCCTCCGGGCTGCGCGCGAGCATGCCGCTCATGCCCGCGATCGCATCGCTCTCGAAGCCCTGGACGTCGATCTTGATCAGGTCGAACACCGCGTCGGGCAGCACCTCGTCGAGCGCCGCGGCCGGAGCGACCATCGTGCCGGCCGCTCCGACCGACGTGCGCGTGTCGCCCAGGTTGCTCTCGGCCGTCGTCAGGGTGACGATCCGGTCACCTGCGGACAGCGCCATGGCGTGGGTGGTGATGGCCGCACCGCAGGACCACGCGTTGAGCGCCAACACCTGACTGGTCACCGGGTGGGGCTCGAACGCGTGGATGACCGCCCCGGGGCACCGCGCGGCCACGTAGAGCGAGAAGTAGCCGACGTTGGCGCCGACGTCGAGGAAGCGGAGACCGTCACGGAAGAACTGCTGCAACAGCGCCGCCTCCTCCGGCTCCCAGTCGCCGTTCCGCTCCAGGTAGGGGCGGATCACGCCGTCCGACGCGGGGATCATCAGCATCCCGGCCTCGGTCGGGAGGGTGACCAGCGCCTCACCGCTGTAGGGAGCGGGGACCCGGGGTGCGGGGGCGGACGTGGTGAAGCGCGGGATGACTCGGCGCATGGCGGTGCTGTTGCTCCCTTTGCTGCGGTGGCTTGCGAACGCTCAGCCTGGCTCGGCCGATGTCACTGGTCCCGCCCACGATACCGCCCGACCCACCGGGCTCGTCCTTTGCGGAAGCGGACCGGATTCGACATATCCTGCTGACCCGTGACCAACAATGAGGTAGAGCCCTCCGCCACGTGGCCCCGGACGACCTGGTTCGCCTGCGCGGTGTTCGCAGGCGTGGCCGTCGTGGGCGCGACGTACGCCGCACTTCTGCTCGGGTCACAGTTCTTCGCCGACGACTTCCTCTACCTCCAACTCGGCGCCCGCGACGCCCTGACGATCCCGTGGTTGTTCGAGCCCAGCTACGGTCACCTGGCGCCCGTCTTCCGGCTGCTGCACGTCCTCATCGCGCGCGAGGGCGGCGTCAGCTGGCCCTTCGCAGCTGGCGTGCTGGCGATCCTCGTCGGCCTGATGTACACCGCGATCCTCTGGTTCGCCCGACTGCTCCTCGGGCGCGGGCCGGCCGCCATCGTCGTCGCCCTCGTCTGCGCCTCCGCCATCCCGACGCTGCGCACCACGATGTGGCTCGCCTCAGGCGTCCAGGTCATCGGCGGGGCCTTCTGCATGACCCTGTGCATCGCCGGCTTCATCGCCTACCTGAAGTCCGACAAGCGGTGGCACCTCGCGGTGTCGGTCGGCGCGCTGGCGCTCGGACTGCTGTGGCAGGAGCGGCCGATCCTCACGATCGGCTACCTGATCCTCATCCGCTACCTGTTCTTCACGCCGGAGCGCCCGTGGGGCTGGCCCCGGGTCCGCAGCGAGGCGCGGATCTGGGCGCCGTACCTCGTCGTCGACGCGGCCTACCTCTGGTACCGCCTGTTCGTCTTCGAGAGCGAGCCCGCGCCCGGCAACCTCGGCGACGGAGTCACGCTGTTCACGAGCGGTTTCCTGCGCAGCTACCTGCCCAGCCTGGTCGGCGTCCGCCAGTCCCTCGACTCGGACTGGGTCGAGCCCTCCACCGTGCTCGGCGCAATCGTGCTGCTGGCGGCCTTCCTCTACGTGCTCGCGACCCGTCGCGGAGCCTGGCGCTGCGTCGCGTTCCTGGTGGCCACGTACGGCGCGAACATCGTCGTGCAGGCCGCCGGTCGGCTCGGGGTGCCCGGCACGGACCCCGTCTGGATCTCCCGCGACCTCCAGTACTTCGTCGACCCGTACCTCGCGACCGTCTTCGCACTGTGCCTGGCCTGGACCCTCCCGCGCCGGGAGACGCCGCTGATCAGCGCGCGGGTCTCGGCGATCGCGATGACCGTCGTCGCCGTGCCCGTCGCCCTGTCGACGGCGCTGCACTGGGTCGACGTCGTCAAGGTCAACCACCAGTCCTACAGCCACCGCTACCTGAACCAGGCGCTGACCGACCTGGCACACACAGGCAACGTCGACCTGATCAGCCTGAAGGTGCCCGAGGCCGTGAGCCCCCCGTTCGTCGCCCGCTTCACCGACCAGGAGCGGTTCTTCACCATCGACGCCGACCTGCGCAGGCAGTTCCGCGACGCCTCGCCTCGCAAGGTGGTCATCACCGCCGACGGCAACCTCGTCCCAGCCCATCCGGTCACCCTGGGATGGGCTTCCCCCGCCGCCACCGACGCGGGGCCCGCCTGCATCTCCGGCCCGGCGGGCACGGAGCTCCGACTGGAGGTGCCGTCCGGCGCGCGGGCCGACGAGCAGGTCGGCTTCGTCCGGATCACCTACTCCTCGCCCGCCGCGGTCGCCGTCCGCATCACGTCCGGGCCGGGAGCGGACAACGACTGGCCCGTCCGCCTCCCCGCGGGCGAGGACCGCAGCGTCATCCAGCGCCTGGACCACACCCCGACCGACCAGCTGCGCATCACCACGCTGCGCCGCGCCGAGAACCTGTGCGTCTCCTCGGTCTGGCTCGGCATGATCGCGGTCGACACCATCGACGGCTGCCGGGTGATCGACCACCACGGCGCCCCGACCGCTACGGCTGCCCGCTGCGACGAGGAGTGGGGCAACCTGCCCACCGCTGTCGGGGCCGAGGACTGAGCGACGGATGACCGACCTCGCCACCGCGTCCCGCACGGAGCCGGCACCACGACCGGCGACGAATCGTCCCGACGGGCTGCGATACGACATCCAGTCACTCCGGGCCCTGGCCGTCGGCGGCGTCGTCCTCTATCACTTCTGGCCCGGCGCTCTGCCCGGCGGCTTCGTCGGGGTCGATGTCTTCTTCGTGATCTCCGGCTACCTGATCACGTCCCACCTGCTGCGTCGCCCGCCGCAGCACCCCGGCGACTTCGCCGCGTTCTGGGCACGACGGATCCTGCGACTGCTCCCGGCGGCAGGACTGGTGATCGCGACGACCCTGGTCGCGACCTTGACCTTCCTGCCGATGAGCCAGTGGAAGTCGCTCGCCCGGGAGGCCGTGACGTCGATCTTCTACGTCCAGAACTGGCAGCTGATCTCCCAGGCCACCGACTACCTCGACGCGCACCGCGCGCTCTCCCCCTACCAACACTTCTGGTCGCTGTCGGTCGAGGAGCAGTACTACATCGTCTGGCCGATCCTCGTCGCGCTCCTGGCCTGGGCCACTCGCCGGACCGGCGCACGTAACCTGGTCGTCGCCGGTTTCGCAGTCGCCGTCACCACTTCCTTCGTCTACTCCGTCCTGCTGACCGACAGCACACCCGCCGAGGCCTACTTCTCCACCGGCACCCGGATGTGGGAGCTGGGGGTCGGCAGCCTGCTGGCGGCCGGTACCGCACGGTGGACGCTCCGTGCCGGCCCCTCGGTGCGTCTGGCCCTGATGTGGGCAGGCCTCGCCGGGATCCTGGCGGCGTACCTGGTGATCGACGGAGCCACCCCGTTCCCCGGCTATGCCGCGGCCCTGCCGACCGTCGCCACCGCCCTGGTGATCCTCGCGGGCGACCCGGACACCCGCCTCAACCCCCGGCGCCTGACGCGCGCGTGGCCGGTGCAGACCATCGGCGACGTGTCCTACGCCCTGTACCTGTGGCACTGGCCGATCATCGTGATCGCTCCGTACGCGCTCGACCACGCGCCGTCCGTGGCCCAGAAGCTCGTCCTGCTCCTGGCCGCCACCGCGCTGGCCTGGGCGAGCACCCGTCTCCTCGAGGAGCCCTTGCGCCAGACCAGGTTCCTCCGCGCCAGGTCGCGCCGCGCGATCGCGCTGGGAGCCGCGATCAGCCTGGTCGTGGTCGGCGCGTCGTGGCAGATCTCGTCCCACGTCGACGACCGGGTCCAGGCCGACCAGAACCGGGTGCGGCAGCAGCTCGCCCAGAAGAACCCGTGCCTGGGCGGCGGCGCGATGGACCCCAGCCACGGCTGCGACAGCATCTACGGCGACAAGCTCCTCACCTCCCCCGCGTTCGCCAAGAACGACGTCACCTCCGGCATCCGCAAGTGCCTGAACTGGCCGCCGTACGAGGAGAAGGCGATCTCCTGCGAGCGGGGCTCCAAGGACGACCCGGTCGCCAAGATCGCGCTCTTCGGCAACTCCCACGCGGGTCATTGGACCGAGGCCTTGAGCCGGATCGGCGCGAAGCACGACTGGGAACTCGACACCTACATCGTCGGCGCCTGCTTCTCGGCCATCGTCCCTCAGAGCGAGGAGTGCGAGAGGGTCACGAAGGACGCGACCGACCGCATCCTCGACGGCGACTACCGCATGGTCGTGTTCGCGACCTTCGACGGCAACGACTCGCCACCGGCGTTCTACGAGAGCACCCTCGACACCTTCGCCGACGCAGGCCTGCACGTGCTCGTCGTCCGCGACACGCCTGCGCCGTGGGACCAGGACAACGAGCCCGCCGACTGTGTCGCCCGTAACCTCGACGACGTTGCAGCGTGCGACGGCACGCCGTCCGAGTGGCTGCGCCCGGATCCCCTGTTCGAGGCGGCGACTGCTCGCGCCGCCGAGGACGAGCGGATCACCACCGTCGACATGACCCGCTACCTGTGCACCGACAAGGTCTGCCCCAGCGTCATCGGCGGGATCATCGTCTTCTCCGACTACAACCACCTGTCGAAGACGTTCTCCCGCACCCTCGCGCCGTACCTCGAGCCCGCCGTCGTGGCTGGCATGAAGGCGTCCTGAGTTATCCGACCAGCAGTCGACAGTGCCCCCCGGCCGGTCGGCCGGAGGGCACTGTCGATCGCGTCGAGGTGGAACGGGGTGATCAGACCCGCGCCGGGTAGTTGCCGGTGCGGACGGTGAGCGCGGGGTAGCGCTCCCCCAGCGTCGACGAGAGCTTGCCGCGATCGTGGAGGTTGACGGCCTCGGGGGCGCGTCCGAAGTACTCCTCCAGCGCCTCACCGATGCCGAACGCGTCGACCTCCATGGTGCGCACGAAGCCGCGGTAGCGCAGCTCGACGGTCTCCTCGAGGCCGTTGGCGGCCACGGTGCAGTGCACGACGTCGTCCTGTGTCTCGGTGGGGGGGAGCCAGCCGACGTCGAGGACGTAGCCGGACTCGCGGCCCGCCGCGCGCATGATCGCGTCGATCGCGTAGAGCTGGGCCTCGTCGAGGATGCCCGAGGACGCGAACGCGCGGACCTGCGAACGGAACGTCGGGTAGCGCAGGTCGATGATCCGTTCGTTCTCCGGCACCGAGGTGTGCTCGCCGCTGACCAGACCGGCGTCGAGGTTCGAGCCTCGGCCCGCGTGGTAGACGAACACGCCCGGCGCGAGCGCGATCCGGTAGCCGGCCGCCAGGCTGCGCAGGCTCCAGTCGGTCTCCTCGCAGTAGCCGCGGCCGAAGACCGGGTCCATCACGCCGACGTCGCGGATCACGTCGGTCGAGATCAGCACGCAGAACGAGATGCCCGCGGGGATGTCCATCACCGCGTCGCCGTACTGGTCGGCCAGCGCGGCGCTGATGGAGTCGACGACCTCCTGGTCGGCGAGGTAGCGGTCCGGGTCGTCGTTCTCGAGGGAGTACATCGACACGTTGTTGGACCAGGCGGTCACCGAGCCGACGCCCTTGGCCTGGCCGGCGCGGACCAGCTGGCTGACCACGTGGGCCGGGTAGATCACGTCACTGTTGGAGATGATGACGTAGTCGTAGCCCTTCTCGACACCGGCGAGGAGCCCGAGGGACACGTTGCGCGGGATGCCGAGGTTGCGCGGCGTGCGGTAGTAGCCGATCCCCCGGGCCTCGCACATCGCGGCCAGCCGGGCGCTGAACCCCGGCGCCGGGCTCGCGTCGTCGAGGACCACGACGTCGACGTCCACCTCGGAGGTGTCGATCCGCGCCGCGGAGTCCAGCGTGCGCTCGATGAACGCCTCGCCGTTGTAGGCGGTGATCGCCAGGAGGACCTTGGGGCGGGACGAGGTCACTTCGCCAGCCTCGACCGGACGCCGCTGGCGAGCCGACCGGCGACACGGGCCGACCGGAAGGCGCGCGAGCCCTCGATCTTCTCGAGCTCCTTGATCCGGGCGTCCAGCTGGCGGTTGCGCAGCTGGGCCTTCTGGAGCGCCGTGGTCGCCTTGACCAGCTCCTTGTTCATCGACGTCAGACGCTTGGTCAGGTCGATGACGCGGGCATTGGCGACCTCGACGTCGCGCAGGGCCTGCACGAGCGATACGCCGTCCAGGTCGAACGTGTTCGTCACCTCGTCGGATGCTGCCTGGTCGGCCATGTCACTCCTTGTTGCGGATCTTCTTGCCGGCGATCTTGGCACCGGCCTTGTTGTCAGGGCTCGGCCGCTTCCGTGGCGGCTCGACGCGTGGGGGCTCCGAGAGGAGGCGGCGGTAGGCGTGCACGAGCTGCTCGGCCGTCGTGTCCCACTGGTAGGTCGTCCCGGCCTTGAGCGTCGCGGCCACCTGCTCGGACGCGAGCTCGGGCGAGGCGAGGATCTGGTCGCAGGCCCGGGCGAGCGCGGCCGGGTCCCACGACGTCGCCGCGACCGGCAGGCCGGGCAGGACCTCGGCGAGCGGACCGAAGCGCGTGTAGACGGTCGGCGTGCCGAACCGTGCGGCCTCGAACGGAACCAGCCCGAAGCCCTCGGCGGAGGTCGGGTACAGGCAGATCTCCGCGTGCCGCAGCAGCCAGTTGCGCTCCTCGCTCGTCACGTCGGGAATGCTGATCACACCGTCGGCGCCGAATCCCTCGGCCGCCTCGAGGCTGCGGCTCGACCCCTCGGGGACGGCCACGCCGGCAAGCACCAGGCCGAGGTCGGGGTGCTTCTCGCGAAGCAGCTTGTGGACCCGGATCGCCAGGTCGCGGTTCTTGTGGGAGTAGTTGGCACCCAGGACGACCAGGAAGCGACGCGCCACCCACCCCCGGGCGGACAGCTCGCTGGGGAAGGACTCGTCCTCGTCGCCGGTCAGGTGGTCGGTACCGTTCTCGACCACGAAGACCCGCTCGTCGACGACCGGGAGCCGCTCCTGGCGCAGGTCCTCGGCGACGTCGTGGGAGATCACCACGACGCCGTCGGAGAGGGAGACCCCGTCACGGATGTTGTCGCGGTAGCGGCGCCAGTGGCCGCGCTCGGCGGCATAGGCGCCGATGCTGTAGGCGATCAGGTCCTGGATCGTCACGACCACCCGGTCGCCGACGCCCCGCCAGTTGGCCCACGGGACCTTCGCCGGCTGGAACGGTCGGTGCACGATGTCGGCGTGCGGCGTCGACGCCGGGAACCGGAGCCCGTCGGTCGCGATGACCCGCACCTTCGGGTGGCTGAGCACCTTCTCGGCGTACCGCGGGATCGGCCCCGCCAGGCCGGCGCCCACCCAGCGGACGTCGTCACGACGGGCCAGCGCGTCGATCAGGGCCAGGGTCTGGACCTGCGTGCCGTTCTCGACCGGCCCCAGGCAGGTGGCATCGATGACGATCCGCAGGCCACTGGCCTTGGCGGCCGCCGTCGCGAGCACGACGGCCAGCGGAGACGTCGCGTCGCGCGCCTGGTCGCGGAAGATCTCCGGGAAGAAGGGGTGACGCTCGCGCAGCCGGACGACGTTGGCGCGCAGCTCGAGCGGCGCCTCGTCCCAGCGCTGGTCCTCCCACGGGCGGGACACGAAGGTCGACGGGTCGAGCATCGACTTCATGCCGCGGCGCGAGGCCTGCAGCAGCATCTCGACCACGGCGAGCTCGGGGTTGTCCGCGAACGCGTCGGACGGCCCCCCGGTGATCACGATGGTGTCGCGCGAGACGAGCGTGGCGGGGCCGGCCACCGCGTGGATGGGCGCCGGTCGGACGATCGGGTCGCGGCTGCGGAGCAGCCGGGTCAGGCTGGTCTCGTCATGGCCCTCGATGGCGTGGCGCCGGTGCAGGTTGCGGTGGGGGAAGCTCAGGTGCCCGGCCGCGTTGCACAGGAAGGACACGGAGGCGACCCGCAGGTCCTCGGACATGATCCGGCGGCTCGTCTCGAAGCCGTCGCGAGGGACGAGGACCGGCCCGGTCACGACCAGGACCGGGTTCTCGCCGCCCGAGCCGACCTCGTGGACGACGGCGCCGAAGCGCGAAGCAAGGACCGTGCGCAGCCGCGGGTGCGCGGGCAGACCGAGGTCCTCGTCGGTGGCGACCACGACCTCGGCGACGTCCGGCACCTCGAGGAGGCGGGTGATCGTCGGCAGCCAGCTGGCGGGACGTCCCGCGGTCCACACGACCGCGGTGATCGCGCTGATCGTGTCGGTGACCTCCACGTCGTCAGCCAAGGAAGCCACCCTTCCCCAGCCACGTCGACAGGTCGGCGCTGCCGTCCTCGAAGCTCCACCGCGGCTCCCAGCCGAGGTCGGCGCGGGTGCGGGTCACGTCGGCGACCGCGTGCCGGACGTCGCCGTCACGGAACTTGCCGGAGATCTGGGGCTCCGGGGCGCCGTAGGTCTTCGCGATCATCCGCGCGGCGTCGAGGATCGTGGTGACCGTGCCCGTGCCGACGTCGAGGGTGCGGTTCTCCTCGACGGCCGGCGGCCGCTCGATGCAGGCGTGCAGCGCGCTCACGACGTCGTCGATGTGGACGAAGTCACGGCCGATCAGGCCGTCCTCGTAGACGTCGAGGGTCTCGCCGCGCGAGGCGAGGCGGTGGAAGAGGGTCACGATGCCCGTGTAGGGGTTGTGCGGCGACTGGCCGGGGCCGTAGACGTTCTGCAGGCGCAGCACAGAGACCGGGACCGAGAACGCGTCGGCCCAGTTGCGCAGGATCAGCTCCTGGGTCAGCTTGGTCGAGCCGTAGACGCTGGCCGGGTTGGGGCGGGTGGTCGCGGCGTCGGTGGGGCGGGCCACGGCCGTGGTGCCGTCGGGCCCCTGGTGGTCCCACTCCCCGCGCTCGAGCTGCGCGTGGCTGCGCGGCGGCGGGTTGAAGTCGGTGCCGGACGCGTCGGTCCAGGCACCCTCGCCGTAGACGGCGCGGCTGGAGGTGAGCACCACGTGCTTCGGAAGCACGTCGTGGCGCACGAAGGCGTCGAGCATCGTCGTGGTGCCGACGACGTTGGACATCGCGTGACGGGTCGACTCGGTCAGCGACTGGCCGGTGCCGGTCTCGGCCGCGAGGTGGATGACGAGCTCGGGGCGGACCCGCTGGAGGAGCGCGTCCCAGGCGGCCGCGTCGGTGACGTCGGCATGGACGAGCTCGACCTCGGCGGGAAGGGCCTCGGGACGCTGCTGGCCGGGGTGGACCTGCTCGAGGAGGCTGTCGATGGCGATGACAGGAAGCCCACGCTCGAGGAGTCCGGGACTCAGCGCGCAGCCGATGAAACCGGCCCCGCCCGTCACGATCACCGCAGGACTGAGCTGCTCACTGTTCACCGGCCGGATCCTACAGGCCGACGCGCCCGAGGCCGTTTTGGCGTGTCGGTGCGTCCCTGGCCGGGCCGGGGACGCTGGGCCCTCCCCGTAGGATCCGGCACCATGAGCGCCTCCACCTCCGGACGACTCGGGTGGACGGTCCTCGCACCACCGCTCGCCACGGTCGTGCTCGCGATCAGCTGGGGCTCGCACCCCGGTCCGGTCGCGGCCAGCCTGATCGGGGTGGCGCTGGTCGGCGCGGTGCTCGCGGCGGTGCACCACGCCGAGGTGGTCGCGCACCGGGTCGGCGAGCCGTTCGGGTCGCTGCTGCTCGCGGTCGCGGTGACGGTGATCGAGGTCGGGCTGATCGTGACCCTGATGGCGTCGGGCAGCGGCGAGACCGCGACGCTGGCCCGCGACACGGTCTTCGCCGCCGTGATGATCACGCTCAACGGCATCGTCGGCCTCGCCCTCCTCGTGGGCGCGATGCGCCACCACCTCGCGGTGTTCAACGCCGAGGGCACCGGCTCCGCTCTGGCCACGGTGATCTCGCTCGCGGGCCTGACCCTCGTCGTGCCGACCTTCACGGTCAGCGAGCCGGGCCCGGTCTTCACCGGCCAGCAGCTGGCGTTCGCGGCGGTCGCGTCGCTGGCGCTGTACGGCGCCTTCGTGTTCACCCAGACCGTGCGGCACCGCGAGTTCTTCCTGCCGGTGCGCGATCTCGACGGCGACGGGCACGCCGACCTGCCGACGAACCGCGAGTCCTGGACCAGCCTCGGGCTGCTCGTCCTCGCGCTGGTCACCGTCGTCGGGCTGGCCAAGGTCGAGTCGTACCCGATCGAGGACGCCGTCAACGCGCTCGGCTTCCCCCACGCGACCGTGGGTGTGGTCATCGCGCTGCTCGTGCTGCTGCCCGAGTCGATCGCGGCGGTCCGCGCGGCGCGCCTGGACCGTGTGCAGATCAGCCTCAACCTGGCCTACGGCTCCGCGATGGCGTCGATCGGCCTCACCATCCCGGCGATCGCGGTCGCCTCGATCTGGCTCGACGGGCCGCTCGAGCTCGGCCTGGCGCCGCTGCAGCTCGCGCTGCTGTTCCTCTCCGCCGTCGTGGGCGTGCTGACCGTCGTGCCGGGCCGCGCCAAGCCCCTCAACGGCGCGGTTCACCTCGTGCTGCTCGCCGCCTTCCTGTTCTTGACGGTCGCGCCGTGACCCGGCGTACGACCCTGCGTACGACCCTGGCCGCGGCCACCGCGACCCTCCTGGCGCTCGGCCTGGCGGCCTGCTCGTCCGACGACCCCTCGGCTGACGCCGACCGGATCGTGCTCACCCCGGCCGAGGACGGCGGCTCCGGCGCCCAGCCGGTCGGCAACCCGGTCGGCGACGGCACCAGCGCCGAGGTCGAGGGCTACCGGATGGCCGACGTCCGGCTGCCGGGCGCCGACGGCACGGGCGACGTGGCGTTCCGGGTCCTCGACCCGTCCGGCGCTCCCCTGCTGAGCTACACCGAGGAGCAGACCAAGCTGCTCCACCTCTACGTCGTCCGCGACGACCTCGCCCAGTTCCGGCACCTCCACCCCACCCTCGCGGACGACGGCACCTGGACCGCCCGGGTCGACCTCGGCTCGCCGGGCAGGTGGCGGGTCGTGGCGGAGTTCATCCCGCAGGGCGCGACGAACCCGATCGTCCTCGGCACCACGCTCGCGGTCGCGGGCGAGTGGACCCCGGTCGAGGTCCCGCGCGGCACCGACGCGGAGACCGGCGAGGACGGCGTGCTGGAGGCGCGCCTACTGGCCGCGGGCGAGGTCGGCCCCAACGGGCGGCTGCGGCTGCGGCTGAGCGACGCCGACGGCGAGCCGGTGGCGCTCGGCAGCTACCTCGGCACCAGCGCCCACCTGACCGGCTTCGCCGCCGACTCGCGCGGGTTCGTCCACGTCCACCCGTACGGCGCCCCCGAGGTCACCGACGACGGCACCGTGCTGACCTTCCACACCGTCTTCACCCAGCCGGGCGACTACCGCCTGTTCCTGCAGGTGCGCGTCGACGGGCTGCTCCACCAGCTCGCCGTCACCGCTCCCGTCACCGCTACCGAGGAGGCCTCGTGAGCCCGCGCACCGTCCTGCCCGCCGTCGTCCTGCTCGCCTCGTCGCTGCTCCTCGCGGGCTGCGGGGGCGACGACGAGCCCCCGAAGCGGGGCTCGACGCCGGCAGCGACGTCCTCGTCCGCGACGCCCACGCCCCGGGCGCAGGAGGGGACCACGCAAGCCGCGGGTCCGGTGCTCGGCGAGGTCGCCGAGGCGCTGCGCAGCGCGGGCCGCGTGACGGTCAGCGCCTCCCTGGCCGGCGGCCCGGCCCGCGAGCTCACCGTCGAGACAACCCAGGTCGCGGACGCCCTCGACGCCGTCGCCGTCGAGCAGGTCGTCCACGTCGGCCCCGAACAGGTCGACGGCGTCGCGACCGAGCACTACCGGGTCGCTCTGGACCCGAAGGCCGCGCTCGCCGGCATCACGCTGCCGGCACAGGTCCAGGCCATGCTCCCGGACTCCCTCGACGCCGACGTCTGGCTCGACGACCGGAGCCGGCCGGTCAAGGTGAGGGCGGAGCCGGGCGTGGAGCTGATGCTGTCGTACGACGTCAGCGCACCCTGAGCTCGACCGTCGTCACCGGGCTGGTGAACGTGTCGACCCGGATGCTGACCTGCAGCTGCCACGTGCCCGCGTGCGGGAACACCACCTCGGCCGTGTAGGTGCCGGCACTGCTCGGCGCGACCGGGACGGTGCCGAGGTCGACGCTGTCGGAACGCAGCGCGACCGCAGGCGCTGCGGCGAGGTCGAGGGGGTCGCCGGCGAGGTTCTGCACCTGGACGATCAGCGTGCGCTGCAGGCCCGGGCCGGGGTCGAGGACCGCGAGCACCTTGAGGTCGTCGCTCGCGACGCCGGTCACGACGCCGGTGTCGACGGTCTGCGGGGCGCCGGGGGCGGCGCCGGTGGGCGGCTTCTGGGTGAGGAAGCCGGTGACGCCGAGGACCGCGACCAGGACGACGGCCTCGGCGACGACCGTGCGCCGGACCAGGCCCGCGGCGAGTCGGCGCTGCTCGTGCCCGCCGTCGCCCGCCACCCGCGGCACCAGCCGGAACCGGTTGTGGGCCGCGAGCGCGACCACCACCAGCACCAGGGCGAACTTCACCAGCAGCAGCCGGCCCCAGGTCTCCTCGACGAGCGGCGTCCAGGCGCCGACGATCCGCCAGCCCATCAGCACCCCCGTGACGGCGAGCGCGACGAGCAGGCCGGCAGCCACCGCCGAGAACCGGGCGATCAGCTGCGCGGCGTCCCGGGGCCGCCCGGCGACGGCCGGCAGGGTGAGCGCGAGACCGGTGAGGCCGCCGAGCCAGACGGCGCCGGCGCTGAGGTGGAGCGCGTCGGTGACGACGAGCAGCGTGCTCGGCTCGTAGGCCCGGGTGTGCCCGACCAGCGCCGGCGACCAGACCGCCAGCGCGGTCACGAGGTCGACGGCGAGCGAGGACCGAGCCCGCCCGGCGGCCCCAACCGCGACCCCGAGCCCGGCCGCCTGCAGGACCAGCACGACCAGGTCGTCCTGCACCAGGCCGGGATCGAACGACGCCGGGTCGAGCAGCTCGCCGAGCCCGGAGCCGAGCTGGTAGGCCCCCGCGAGAGGTACGGCGAGCGCGGCCGCGAGCACCGCCGCCAGCGCACTGGCGCGGAGCAGGCGCACCACGCGTCGTCGTACCTCGTCGGGGAGGCGGACCCCCCGGGCCGTCCAGGCCAGGAAGACCGCGAGCCCGCCCGCGAGCAGCAGTGCCGCGTAGTCGAGGCCGTGGACGATCCCCTGCACCGTCGGCACGGCGCCGGGGTCGGCCGGGCCGGTCTCGGGCGGCACCACCCTCGGGCTGGGCGCGCCGACGTGGAAGGTCAGCGACCCGGCGATCGGGTGGCCGTCCGCGGAGACCACCCGCCAGGTGACGACGTAGGTCCCGTCGGCGAGCTCGCCCGGCAGCCGGCCGGTGACCTCGACGCCGTGGGCGGACGGCGCGACGTCGACCCGCCTGCCCTTCGCGTCGAAGGCGAGCAGTCCGTTCGGGACGAGCTGGACCGGCTCGTCGAAGGTGAACCTCACCTGGCTCGGCGCCTCGTCCAGCACCGCGCCCTCGGCGGGGTCGGTCGAGACGAGGGTGGCGTGTGCCGACGCCGGCCCCGCCGCCCCGACCACCGTCAGGACGGCGAGGAGGACGGCGAGGAGGTACGCCGGCACCCGCCGCGTCATCGTCAGCGCTCAGGCCGACTTGCCGGAGCGCGCGAGCGCGAGGCCGCCGAGGGCGAGACCACCCAGACCGGCGACCAGGCCACCGATCGCGAGGCCGTTGCCGTCGCCGTCGTCCGCCTCGGACTTCGCGTCGGCGTGCTCGTCGGAGTCCTCCTCGGAGTCCTCGTCGGAGGCCGTGGCCGCACCGCCGTGGTGGCTCTCGGCGCTGGCCTCGGTGGTGGTCAGGGCCGGAGCCGGGTTCTTCAGCTCCTCCTCGTCCTGACCCTCCGCCGGCGTCTCGTTCCAGGCGGTCTCCCCCTGGGCGCAGGTCTGCAGCACCGGGAAGGTGAGGGTCTCGCCGACCTTCTCGGGCAGCTGGACGGACAGCGCGAGGGTGTCGCGGAAGCCGTCCTGCAGCGGGGTCCGCGCCGTGTAGACGACCTGGCTGATCCGCTCGGTGATCGCGTTGCCGTGGGCGTCCTCGAGCGGCTCGGCGAGCGACTCGCTGACCTTCTCGACGGTCCAGCCGGGGTTGACACTCGGCGTGACCTGGGGGATGTCGGCGGGCATCTGGATGGCGACCTTGGTCGTCGGCGACCCCTCGCAGCCGTGGGGCACGCTGAAGGTGAGCACGGCGTACGAGCCCGCCGCGGTGGTGTCGGGCGCCACGTCGACGTGCGCGCTCGCGGCACCGGCGCTCAGGGCGACGATCCCGAGCGCCGCGGTGGCACCGAGGGTGGGCAGGGTGAAGCGTCGGATCTGCATGGTTTCTCTCTCGATCGGTCGACTCTGTGGGGGCAGCGGCGGACCGCCTGCCTCCGTCGCGGAGTCAGGCGATCGCGAGGGTGCCCGCCGGCGGGCCGCGGGTCGGCGCCAGCGCGCGGTGCTCGCGCGCGGTCCGGGCCCGGCGCGGAGCCGGGAGATCCGTACGCCGCACCACCGGCAGCGGTACGACGCCCGCGTCGGTCCACTGCAGCAGCACCTCCACCGCGCGGCGGCGCAGCACCCACATCACGCCGGTGACCGCGGCCGCCAGCAGGTGGGCGCCGAGCATGGCCGGGGTGAGGCCGAGGAAGGCGGCGGCGGTGTGCTCGTGGCCCGGGTGCGCGTCCGGGGCCAGGGTCACCAGCCAGGCGTGCCCGAGCACCTGCGCCGCGAGCAGCGCGGGCAGGACCACCCGGATCCCGGCCCGCTCACGCAGCACGACCCCGCTGGCGCCGTACACGAGGACGGCGAAGGCGGCCAGCCACCAGGCCGCCGGCGCCTCTCCCCCGGCCGCCACGTGGGCCAGGACGAGCGCCGTCACGCTCTCGACACTGCCGAGCGTCGCCGCGAGGCGCACGCGGGAACGCGGCGCGCGGCGGACGGTCAACACGGCGCCTATCCTGCCGGAGGCCCCCACACCCGAGCTTGCGAGGGTGTGGATCAGGGCCGCAGATCGAGGAGCGTCGGCTCAGGCCCGAGCGCCAGCGAGGACTGAGCGACGCGTCACGAGACGTGGCGAGGCGCTGCCGACCGTCTGCGGACAGTTCCCGCAGCAAGGCCAGTGGTTTCGAGGCTCCTCGCTGGCGCTCGTCGCACCTCAACCACCGGGGTGGATCAGCCCCGGACGAGCACCCGCTGCTGGGGCGCGAGTCGCGACGCCGGCGCGGACAGCGCCCGCAGGTGGATGTTCTGCAGCAGCCCGACGGCGAGCATGCCGGCGAACATCGAGGAGCCGCCGTAGGACACGAACGGGAGCGGGACGCCGGTGACCGGCATGATGCCCAGGCACATGCCGATGTTCTGGAATGCCTGGAAGCCGAACCAGCAGGCGATCCCAGCCGCCGCGATCCGGCCGAACACGTCGTCGGTACGGGCGGCGATCCGCAGGGCCCTCCACAGCACGACGCCCAGCAGCGCGACGATCAGCGCGGCACCGACCAGGCCGAGCTCCTCGCCGGCGACGGTGAACACGAAGTCGGTGTGCTGCTCGGGCACGAACCCGGACTGGGTCTGCGAGCCGTGGAACAGGCCCTGGCCGAACAGCCCGCCGTTGCCGACCGCGATCCGGGCCTGCTCGACGTTGTAGCCGGCGCCCTTCGGGTCCAGCGCCGGGTTGGTGAAGGCGAGGAACCGGTCGACCTGGTACTCCTTCAGCATCCCGCTCGACACCGCCAGCACGGCGGCGGCCACGCCGCCGCCGGCCAGCAGGCCCAGCCAGCGCCGGTGGGCGCCGGAGGCGGCGATCACGCCGAACACGGTGGCCGTGAGCACGAGCATGGTGCCGAGGTCGGGCTGGGCGAGGATCAGCACCGCGGGGATGCCGGCGACCAGCAGCATGAAGAGCACGTCGGAGGTGCCGACCCGGTCGCGCCAGCGGCCCTCGCTGCGCTCGGCGACGACCAGGGCCATGCCGACCACGACCGCCAGCTTGGCCAGCTCGGAGGGCTGGAAGGACATCCCGCCGATGATCAGCCACGAGCGGGAGCCGTTGATCGTCGAGCCCATCACGAGCACCAGGACCAGCCCGCCGATGGCGACGAGGTAGCCGATCGGCGCGAGGATCCGCACCCACCGGTGGTCGGTGACCACCACCAGCAGCATCAGCCCGATCCCGATCACGACATTGACGACCTGCTTGACCAGGAACGCCCGCGGGTCACCGCCCGTCAGGTCGTCTCGCTCGAGGGTCGCCGACCAGATCAGCACGCAGCCGAGCAGCGAGAGCACGAGGACCGCGCCGAGCAGGACGAGGTCCAGGTCGGCCCACTGGAGCCGGCCCACGCGACGCGAGGCCGTCGTACGGCGGGTGCTGCCCTGGCTGCGGCCGGGAATCCGGTTGCTCATCACTCGCCGCCCTTCGCCCGCGCGGGCGGGAGGATCGAGCCGTCGTCGCCGAAGTTCGGCAGCTGGGCCGGCGGGGTGACGCCGGGGATGGCGGCCTTGCCGGGGTCCACCTGCTCGCCGTCGACGCCGTACAGCGCCTCCCAGATCGCGCGGATGCCGTCACCGGTCGAGCCCGAGCCGGTGCCGCCCTGGCTCATCATCATCACGACGACGTAGTCCTTGGTGTACGACGCCACCCAGCCCGTGGACTGCTTGCCGTAGACCTCGGCGGAGCCGGTCTTGGCGCGGATCTGGACCTTGTCGAGCGGGAAGCCCTGGAGCTTCCAGTTCATCGTGCCGCGCAGGGCGACGCCCTGGAGCGCGTCGTCGAGGTACCTCAGCACGGACGCCGGGATCTTGAGCTTGCGCTCCTTCTTCGGCTCGATCTCGCGGATCACCTTGCCGTCGGGCGACACGATCGCCTTGCCGACCCGCGGCACCCACAGGGTGCCGCCGTTGGAGATCGCCGCATAGCCGCGGGCCAGCTGCAACGGCGTCACGATGGTGTCGCCCTGGCCGATCGCGAAGTTCGCGGCGTCGGTGATCTTGTACTTCCAACCCTCGACGCAGAACTCGCGGGCGAACTTGTAGACGAAGTCGGAGGTCCCCTTCGGTCCCGTGTCCTGCGGCTTCTTCGCTATGCCGCAGTAGTAGTCCTTCATCGACTCGTAGTACTTGCGCTTCCACTTGCGGTCGGCGACCCGACCCGACGCCTCACCGGGCAGGTCGACGCCGGTGCGCTCGCCGAAGCCGAACCGCTCGGCCTGCTCGACCAGCGGGTCCTTCGCCGACGCATCGTCGGCGTCGGCGCCGAGCGTCTGCCAGAAGTGCATCCCGACCTGGAAGAAGAAGGTGTTGCAGGAGACCTCGAGGGCGCGGGCGAAGGTGATCGGCCCGTAGGCGGCCGACTCGTGGTTGTGGAACGCCCGGTTGCCGATCTGCACGGCCGAGGAGCACGGCAGGACGGTCGACGGCGCGTAGCCGTGGGTCAGCGCGCCGACGGTCATGAACGGCTTCCACGTCGAGCCCGGCGCGAACTGGCCCTGGAAGGAACGCGCGAGCAGCGGCGTCCCGGCCGCCTCGGAGTAGAGGCGCTTGAGCTGCTTGTCGGTGATGCCGCCCACCCACACCGAGGGGTCGTACGTCGGCTGGCTGGCCATCGCGACGATGCGACCGGTCTTCGCCTCCAGCACCACGGCGGCACCGGAGTCGGCCTCGAAGTTGCGCTTGGTCACCGGGTCGCGGGTCCGGCGCTGCTGGGCGATCATCGCGGCGAGCTGCTCCTCGACGACGCTTTGCACCTTCGCGTCGATCGAGGTGACCAGGGTGTCGCCGGGCTGGGCCTCGAGGCCCGACACGTCCTCACGGACCCGGCCCTTGGAGTCGACCGCGACCTGGTCGTAGCCCGGCTGCCCGCGCAGCCACTCGTCGTACTCCTTCTCCACGCCGGCCCGGCCGACCACGGAGGCGCCGTTGACCGAGCTGTCGCCGGAGTCCTCGGCCGACTCGAGCTCGTCCTTGGTGATCGGGCTGAGGTAGCCGAGCACGTGGGCAGCGTTGATGCCGTACGGCGCGGGGTACTGCCGCACACTCTGCCGGTCCACGACCACGCCCGGGAAGTCCTCGGGCTGCTCCAGGATCCGCAGCGCGGCGCCCTCCTTGACGTCCTGCGCGACGGGGACGGGCTGGTAGGGCGAGCCGTTCCAGCACTGGCCGGCGACCGCGCCGTCGTCGCCGCAGAGCAGCAGCTTCGCCTCGATCTCGCCGACCCCGAGACCGATCGCCTCGGACGTGCGGCGCAGCAGCTCGGCCCGGTCGGCGGCCGACATCCTCCCCAGCAGGGTGCGGTCGAGGGAGACCACCCAGGTCAGCCGGTTGGTGACCAGCGGGCGGCCCATCGCGTCGACGATGAGGCCACGTTGCGGCTGCACGACGATCTCGCGGACCGACTGCGACGCGGCCTTGCCCTGGTAGCGCTCCCCCGAGACGACCTGGAGGTAGTAGAGCCGCGCGCCGAGGGTGGCGAGCAGCGAGAAGACCAGGGTCTGGATGACGATCAGCCGCAGCCGGCTGCGGTGGGAGGCCCCTGCGGTGGCGGTCGACGGCATCAGGTGCGGACCCGGATCCGCTGGGAGGGACGCGGCAGACCGTCGCGGGTGGTGCGGTCGAGCAGCCACAACGTCGCCGGGACGACGACCAGGGCCGCCACCACGTCGAGGACGAGAGCGACCAGCGCCACGGGCAGCAGATCGGCGATCGCGGCACCGGAGTCGCGCAGCAACAGCCCGGTCAGCGCGAACACCGAGGTGCCGATGAACGAGCCGCCGGCGGCCGCGGCCAGAGCGAGCCCGAGCGGCGGGCGTCGTACGCCCTCCCGGGCGAAGCGGCTCCCGGCGCCGACGTCACCGGCGTTGTCGTGGACGAGCCGGCCCACGACGTACCCGACGGCCATCAGGGCCAGCGCCCAACGGCCGGCGAGATGGTCGGCGGGCGGCGCGATGTCGAGCAGCAGCCCGGCCCAGAAGCCGGTCAGGGTGGCGAACCGGGTGTCGGTGGCCAGCGCGGTCGCGACCACGACGAGCAGCACGAGGTCGGGGACGACGCCGAGCCCGCCGACGTCCCAGGCGAAGTTGGGGAGCACCGTCACCTGGAGCAGCAGGGCGACGAAGACGGCGACGAGGACCGCGACCAGGCGACCGGTCGAGCGGCCGCTCACCGCAGACTCCCGTCGGCCTCGATCACGCGGCCCCGGGTGCCCGACGGCACCACGACGCCGACCAGGTCGAGCGCGGTGAAGTCGACCCCGGGCGTGATGACGGCGCGGTACGACGTCTCCCGCAGCGACTCGTAGACCTTGCCGACCGTGCCGATCGGGACGCCGGCGACGTACGGCGAGCCACCCTCGCTGCCCCACGTCACGATCTGCTGGCCGACCTTGGGCACGACGTTGCGGTCGGCGAGCTCCATCTCCAGGCGGTCGTCGGTGCCGAGGCTGCCGTGGCCGCGGACGAAGCCAAGCTCCATGTTCTCGCCGATCCGCCCTCCCACCGAGGACGTGTCGTCGACGATGAGGAGCACCGTGGCGGTGTGGGCGGTGACCGAGGTGATCCGGCCGACCAGGCCCTCCGCGGCGACCACGGTCATGTCGGGGTGCAGGCCGGCGTCGGAGCCGGCGTCGAGCGTGACCGTGCTGGAGAACGACTGCGCCGGGCCGATCGCGATCACCCGGGCCGGCAACAGGGCGTAGCCGAGGTCGCCGGCCACGGCCCGCAGCCCCTCGAGCTCGGCGAGCCGCTGGTCGTCGTACCCGGCCTTGGCGAGCTGGTTGCGCAGGTCGGCGTTCTCGGCCTCGAGCTGCTTCACGTCGCCGCGCAGCGAGGCGTTGGTGCGCACGGCGCCGGGCAGGTCGACCACCGGGCGGACCACGGCGGAGACCCCGGCCTGGACCGGACCGACCACCTCGCCGACGACGCGGCGGACCGGGTCGACCGGCGAGCTGTCACCCCCCGCCTTGTCGACCACCATGAGCGCGGCTGACGCGAGCACGAGCGCCACCACGAGCGAGCGGGCCGGGCGGCCGGCATCGCGCTCGGGCTCGCGGGAGGCGCCGGTGCGGCGTACCGGCGCCTTGTTGGAGGGTGGGCGGGTGTCGAGCGCCATCAGAACCGCCGCTGGTTGGTGACGAGCACCTGCTGGAGTGCCTCGAACTCCTCCACGCAGCGGCCGGCGCCCATCGCGACGGAGACCAGCGGGTCCTCGGCGACGTGGACGGGCATGCCGGTCTCGTGGCGGATCCGCTCGTCGAGGCCCCGCAGCAGCGCTCCGCCGCCGGTGAGCACGATGCCGCGGTCCATGATGTCGCCGGCGAGCTCCGGCGGCGTCTGGTCGAGGGTGACCCGCACGGCGTCGACGATGGCGTGCAGCGGCTCCTCGAGCGCGTGGCGGATGTCGGCGCTGGTGACCTCGACGGTGCGCGGCAGGCCGGTGACCATGTCGCGGCCGCGGACCTCGCCGTGCGGCTCTCCGGGACGCGGGAAGGCCGAGCCCAGGGTGATCTTGACGTCCTCCGCGGTGCGCTCGCCGAGCATGACGCCGTGCTCCTTCTTCATCCACGCGATGATCGCGGCGTCGAGGTCGTCGCCGGCGGTGCGCACCGACAGGGACGTGACGATGCCGCCGAGCGAGATGACGGCGACCTCCGTCGTACCGCCGCCGACGTCGACGATCATGTTGCCCGTCGCCTCGTGCACCGGCAGCCCGGCCCCGATCGCGGCGGCCATCGGCTCCTCGACGACGTACACGCGCCGGGCGCCGGCCTGGTAGCCGGCCTCCTTGACCGCGCGCTGCTCGACCGGCGTGATCGAGCTCGGGACGCAGATGACCATGCGAGGCTTGGCGAAGTAGCGGCGCCGGTGCACGCGCGCGATGAAGTGGCGCAGCATCTGCTCGGTCGCCTCGAAGTCGGCGATCACGCCGTCGCGCAGCGGGCGCAGCGCGGTGATGTTGTCCGGCGTACGGCCCAGCATCTGCTTGGCCTGGTGCCCGACGGCGATCACCTCGCCCGTGGCGTCGTTGAGCGCGACGACGCTCGGCTCGTCGAGCAGGACGCCCCGGCGCCGGACGTAGACGAGCGTGTTGGCGGTACCGAGGTCGACGGCCATGTCGCGGCCGATGATGGAGTTCGCCCTCACGCTTCCTCGCAACACGTCACCGGACCGGTCGGCTGACAGGCCCGCTCGCGCGCGTCGGGGAAGCCGACCCGCTCCCCCTCGCGTGGCGGGAGTGCGCCGGGGAGACCACCGAGCGCACGATCCGGCCGCCTCCGCTTGCGAGCGTAAGGAAAAAGGAGGGCCCAACCGCGCAGGCACGCCGTACGGCGCGGCGCGTCTCAGGAGTCTCACCCGTCACAGCGGACAGGCGTTCCCTGCACTGGTCAGGTGTTGCAACCCCTGACCGGCGCAGGAATCCCCGGATGTCCGGGGATCCCTGCAGGGACGGGCCTCAGAGCCCCGGGAACCAGAGCGCGATCTCGCGCTCGGCCGACTCGGGCGAGTCGGAGCCGTGGACCAGGTTCTCCCGGTTGGACAGCGACAGGTCGCCGCGGATGGTGCCGGGCGCGGCCTTGCGGCCGTCGGTGGCGCCGTTGAGCGAGCGGACGACCTCGATCGCCTCGTCGCCCTCGAGCACCAGCGCCACGAGCGGCCCGCTCGTCACGAAGGTGCGCAGCGGCGGATAGAAGTCGCGCTCGACGTGCTCGGCGTAGTGGGCGTCGGCCATGGCAGCGTCGATGTGGCGCTGCTCCATGGCCACGATGCTCAGCCCCTTGGCCTCGAACCGGGCCAGCACGTTGCCGACCAGACCCCGGCGGACCGCGTCGGGCTTGAGCAGGACGAGAGTGCGTTGGGTCACGTGCGCGACCCTAGGCCATGGCGCCTGCCGGCCGCTCCCCGGGTTGAGTACCGCCAACGACTCAGCCGCGGTCCAGCGAGCGGGCGATGACCTTGTTGGCCGAGCGCTGGAAGCCGCGCACGATCGCGTCGAGCGTGAGCCGGCGCAGGGTGCTGATGGTGGCCTCGAGCTGCTCGGCGTCCTCGCGCGAGGGGTGGTCGCTCGCGCGGCGCCACGGCTCGACCACCTCGTCGTGGAGCACCCGCGTCAGCTCCTCGGCGAGCGCCGACATGTGCCGCTCGATGGCGTCGCCCGCGGCGCGCATGCCGGCGACGGGGATGTCGACCTCGAGCAGCTGGACGGCGACGTCGAACCCGTGGACCGGGGTGTAGCGCACCCCGCCGCGCTCGCCGGCGACCGTGCGCAGCAGGCCGAACTCCTCGATCAGGGTCACCTCGTCGTCGGTGAGCCGGCGCCCGGCGTGCTGGTCGAGCTGGCGCCGGGTGAGCTCCTGCGGCTCCCCCACCGTCCACGACGTCAACATCGCGCGCTGGACGGCGAGATCCTCCACGCCGGCGTCGGCCGGCAGCGAGGCGAGGTACTTCTCGATCGCCTGCAGGGTGAACCCGTGTCCCTGCAGCGCGCGGATCATCTCCAGGCGGGCGAGGTGGGTGTCGTCGTACCAGGCCATCCGGCCACGTCGCGCGGGAGGCGGCAGCAGGCCCAGGCTGGCGTAGTAGCGGGTGGTGCGCACGGTCAGCCCAGCGGCCGCGGCCAGCTCGTCGATGGTGCGCAGCGGGCCGCCGTCGTCGGCCTGGGGTGCCGAGTCCACCCCGGCAACAGAACTCATGACTGTCACAGTACGACTGTCATTTGCTCGATGCAACGCGGGATATCGGAGGGGGTTGACGTGCGTCACATCGACGTGGACAGTACGTGTGTGACAGTTCTACTGTCATTGTGCCCCCTCCCAGCCTGACCGCAGCCGTACGACGACAGGAGCGCCATGCCCGCCCACAGCGCCCCGCGGGTCCTCCCGGCCCTCGGTAAGCCGCTGGCGGAGGTCGTCGCCCTCCTCGCGTTCACCCGCCGGGTGTTCGGGGCCGCACTCGCCTCGGTCGCCGGGCGCCGGTTCCCGGTCGCGGAGACCGTGGTGCAGACCTGGTACGCGATCCGGGTCTGCACGCTGCCGGCGCTCGCGGTCTCGGTCCCGTTCGGCATCATCCTCGCGCTGCAGGTGGGCGTGCTCGCCCAGGAGGTCGGGGCCGTCGCGTTCACCGGCGCCGGCAACACGCTGGCTGTCGTTCGCCAGGCCTCTCCCCTGATCACCGCCCTCATGCTCTCGGGAGTGGCGGGCTCCGCGATCTGCGCCGACCTCGGCTCGCGCCGGATCCGTGAGGAGATCGACGCCATGGAGGTGATGGGCCTCTCGGTGGTCGAGCGGCTCGTCGTCCCCCGGATGTTCGCGATCGTCGCCGTCGCGGTCCTGCTCAACGGCGTCGTCATGTTCTTCACCATCATCACCACGCTGAGCGTCAGCGTGGTGCTGCAGGACCTGCCGCCGGGCAGCTACCTCGCCTCGGTCACCACCCTGGCCCAGGTCTCCGACCTGTGGCTCTCCCTGGCCAAGGCGGCGATCTTCGCGGTGATCTGCGCCCTCGTGGCGTCGTACAAGGGGCTGCGCGCCGAGCGCGGCCCGACCGGCGTCGGCGAGGCGGTGACCAGCGCGGTGGTGACCAACTTCGTGCTGCTGTTCGCGGCCAACTTCGTGATCTCGCAGGTCTACAGCACCTTCGCGGGCGGGCCGATCGGATGACTCACCCGACGACGGCGATCGAGGAGGCGGTCGACAGGGCGGTCGTGAGCCCCCTGGCGGGCATCGGCCTGCAGCTGGTCCTCGCCTGGCGCGCGGTCGTCGCGCTGCCGATCGCACTGACCCGCTACCGCGGCGAGATCCAGCGGGTGCTCGCCGAGGTCACCCTCGGCTCCGGCATCTTCCTCGTCGGCGGCGGCGTGGTCGGCGTCGTGCTGCTGCTCTCGACGCTCACCGGCACCGAGGTCGGGCTCGAGGGCTACCAGGGCCTCGACGTCATCGGCCTCGCCCCGCTGACCGGGTTCATCTCCGGCTACGCCAACACCCGCGAGCTGGCGCCGATGGTCGCCGCCCTCGGCTTCGCGGCGCGGATCGGCTGCGGGTTCACCTCCCGGCTCGGTGCGATGCGGATCAGCGAGGAGATCGACGCGCTCGAGTCGATGGCGATCCGCCCGATCCCCTACCTGGTCAGCACCCGCCTGGTCGCCGCCTGGATCGTGGTCCTGCCGCTCTACCTGATCGGCCTGGTCGGCACCTATGTCGCCACCGACTTGATGGTCACCACCTTCTACGGCCAGTCCGCCGGCACCTACGACCACTACTTCCGCACCTTCGTCGCGCCGGTCGACGTCGTCTACTCGGCGATCAAGGTCGTCGTGCTGACCACCGTGGTCACCCTCATCCACTGCTACCACGGCTTCACCGCCACCGGCGGTCCCGAGGGCGTCGGCCGGGCCACCGGCCGCGCGATCCGGGCCAGCATCATCTCGCTCACCGTCGTCGACATCCTGCTGACGCTGCTCCTGTGGGGCGCGGACCAGCAGGTGCAGATCTCCGGGTGAGGCCGCGATGAGCGAGTTCCTGTTCGCCCACTCGAAGGTCGACCCGCGCACCCTGCGGCTGCGGCTGGCCGCGGTCGGCGTCGTCGGCTTCCTGCTGCTCGGCGTGCTCACCGGCGTGCTCGGCCTGCAGACCCTCGGCGTCGTCAGCGACGACGTGCGGGTCACGGTCCAGCTGCCCACCGTCGGCGACACCCTCGGCATCAACTCCGACGTCAAGTACGACGGCCTCCGCGTGGGCCGCGTGATCGAGGTCGATCCCGCCGGCCCCAGCGCCCGGGTCCTCGTCGCGCCCGAGCACGCCGCGCTCATCCCGGCCCGCGTGGCTGCCCGGGTGCTGCCGGGCACCCTCTTCGGCAACGAGTACGTCGACCTGGTCAGCGCCGAGAGCGCCGAGAGCGCCGCCACGACGCGCGCGCACCTCGCCGACGGGGCCGTCGTCCCCGCAGACACGTCGACGGCGACCTTGCGGCTGATGGACACCTTCTCCGCGACCCAGCGGCTGCTCGCGGCCGTCGACCCGGCACAGTGGGACGTGGCGCTGTCCCAGCTCGCCGACGCCCTCGACGGCCGCGGCGCGCGGATCGCGGAGCTGGTCCGCGACGGCAACGCCTTCCTCGGCCGCTGGGCCGACCTCCACCCGCAGGTCCGCAAGGACCTCGACCTGCTGGCCCACGACACCGACCTGGCCGCCGACGTCGAGCCCCGGCTGGTGGAGGCGCTGCGCGACACCCGGCCACTGGCGCGGACCCTCGTCCGGCAGCGGGCGGAGGTCTCACAGCTGCTGGCCGACCTACCCGCGCTCCTCGACGGCGAGACCGGCATGACCACCTTCCTGCGCGAGAACGGCGCGGCGACCGCCCGGCTGCTCAACGCGAGTGCCGCCACCCTCGAGGTGTTCGCCGAGCGCTACCCCACGTTCGCCGAGCTGCTCCGCAAGGTCCCGGCCCTGCTCCGCAACGGCGCCGGCGCGGTGAGGAACGGGCGGATCCAGATGGAGGGCGTGCTTGCACCCCAGCTGCTCGACCCCTACGACCCCGCCGACCCGAAGGACTGCCCCACCTACCGCGGGCTGACCGGCCCCTGCGGAGGCCGTCGATGAGCCGCCAGCTCAGCGAGCTGCGCCGCCACCGGGGCGCCGTCGCCGGGGTCGCCGTCTTCGCGCTGCTCGCCGTCGTGCTGACCAGCATGGTCGCCGGCACCCTCTCCCGCGCCCAGCACGGCGACGCGATCACCGTCACCGCGGTGTTCCGCGACGCGACCGGCCTGCGCGCCGGCGACGACGTGCGGATCGCGGGGGTCCGGGTCGGCCGGGTCACCGGCACCCGTCTCGGCACCGGCGAGGAACGCGGGCTGGCGGTGGTCACGATGAGTGTGGACGCCGACCAGCGGCTGCACGACGACGTCACCGCGGCGGTCGACTACCTCAACCTGATGGGGCAGCGGTACGTCGCCCTGGCCCGTGCCGACCGAGACGCTGCCGGCGGGCGGCTGGCCGACGGCGACCGGATCCCGCTCGCCCGGACCCGGCCCGCGCTCGACCTGACCGCGATGTTCAACGCCTTCCAGCCGATCTTCGACCTGCTGCAGCCCGCCGACGTCAACCAGCTCGCGACCAACATCGTCCAGGTGCTGCAGGGCCAGGGCCCGACGTTGGCGCACCTGCTGGACCAGACGGCGAGGCTGACCTCCGGCATCGTGGACCGCGACGCCACCCTCGCGAAGGTCGTCGACAACGTGACCCTGGTCCTCGACACCACCGACGAGCACCGCACCGAGATCACCCGGCTGGTCGACGGGCTCGCCTCGCTCACCGGCGGTCTGGCCCACGACCGCGACCGGATCGCGACCAGTCTCGACTCGATCGCCCGGCTCGCGGCCACCACCGCCGACCTGGTCGGCGAGGTCAGCCGGCCCGCCGTCGACGTGGCCGGCCTGAGCAGCCCCTGGTTCGGCTACCTCGCCCAGCGCCGCGACCTGCTGGTGCAGACGGGCACCGCGGTCCCCCGCCAGCTCGACACCTACCTGCGCACCCTCGGCTACGGCAGCTACCTCAACGTCTACGTCTGCACGCTCGCCGCGGGCGGCGCCGGGCTGCCGTTCAAGCTCGACCTCGGCGTGACCGGCAACCAGCACTCGACGAGGTGCCGCTGATGAAGACGCCCCTGTCCCCGTCCCGCGGACACCTGGCCTGGCCGCTGCGCGTCGTCGCGGCGCTGGTGGTGCTCGGCCTGCTGCTGCTCGGGGTCCGGGCGCTCGCCGGCGACCCCGCCTACCACGCACGCCTGCGCCACGCGGCCGGCCTGGAGCCGGGGGACGACGTCCGGATGGCGGGGCTGAAGATCGGCGAGGTGAGCGCCGTGACGGCGGATCGCGACCAGGTCGACGTCCGGTTCAGCCTCACCGGGGACCCCGCCGACCTCGGCGTCACCGAGGACAGCACGGTGCAGGTCAAGCTGCTCTCCATCCTCGGCGAGCGCTTCCTCTCCCTCGCCCCCGGCAAGGGAGAGGCGCTCGGCGACGACAGCACGATCGCGGTCTCGCACGCCGTCGACAGCTACTCGATCGAGCGGTTCTGGCTCGAGTCCACGCCCCAGGTCGAGGCGCTCGACCTCGACCGGGTGCACCAGGCGGTCGACGTCCTCGCCACCGACCTCGCCGTCCAGCCCGATGCCCTGCGTGACGCGCTCGACGGGATCGCGGGGGTCTCGGCCATCGCCAACGACCGCGAGCAGCAGCTCGACGCCCTGCTCACCTCGATCCGCAAGGTCACCGACCTCGTCCTCGACCAGACCGGCCGGCTCGACCAGGTCCTCGCCGACGGGACGAGCGTGATGCTGATGGTCCAGCAGCGCAAGGAGACCCTGCGCGCGCTGCTCGGCGACGCCCATCGCTTCGTCACCGGCCTGACCGCCCTGGTCCGCGCCAGCGCACCGCAGCTGAAGCCGGCGCTGCGCGACCTGCGCACGGTGCTGCGGACCCTCGACGAGCACCGCGCGCAGCTCGACAAGACGCTGCGTCTCGCCGGCCCCACCATGCGGGTCTTCACCAACGCGACCGGCGACGGACCGTGGCTCGGCGTCAACGCGCCGTGGGCGGTCGTCCCCGACGACCTGGTCTGCTCGATCACCCCGGAGGACTGCAAGTGATGCGGCGGCAGATCCTCACCGGCGCCGTCGTCGCGCTGGCCCTCCTCCTCTCCGGCGCCCGCCTGCTCGGCTGGCTCGGCGGCGACGACCCCGACGACCTGGTCGTGACCGCCGACTTCGCCGACACGACCGGTGTGTACGTCGGCAACGACGTCACCTACCTCGGGGTGAAGGTGGGCGAGATCGTCCGGATCGAGCCGCAGGGCGCGACCATGCGGGTGGTCATGCACCTCGCCCCCGACACCCGGGTCCCCGAGGACGCCGGCGCCGAGATCCTGCAGGGCTCCCTCGTCACGGACCGGTACGTCGAGCTCGGGCCGGCCTGGACCGACGGGCCGACCCTGGCCTCGGGCGCCCACATCGCCGCCGACCACACCCGCGCCCCGGCCACGGTCGACGAGATCGCGAAGGCGATCGACGACCTGGTCCTCGCCCTCGACGGCGGCCCCGACGGAAGGGACGGCAAGGGTCTCGGCGACGTCCTCGCCACCACCGCGAGGACGCTGGACGGCAACGGGCCGCACCTGCGGGCGGCGCTCGCCGAGAGTCGCGACGCGCTGGCGATGATCAACGCCAAGGACGGCGACCTCACCACGGTCACTGACAACCTGGTCGCCCTCGTCGACGTCCTCGCCGATCGGGACCGGTCGATCCGCGACTTCACCAAGGCGGCCGCCGACACCGGCGACGTCCTCGCCGACCAGCGCCACGAGCTGGGCGCGACCCTCGACAGCCTCGACGAGCTCACCCGACTGGCCAACCGCTTCTTGAAGCAGAACGGCGACGTCCTCGGCGACGACCTGACGGGCCTCGCCGACGTCGTCGCGCTGGTGCACTCCCGGCAGGACTCGCTGGAGGAGGCCTTCGACACGATGCCGACGATGGCGGAGAACTTCGCCCGCGCCTACGACTGGGACCTCGGCCGGCTCCGGGTCCAGTTCGCGTTCAGCGCCGGCCCCTTCTCGGCCGCCTTCCGCGACCACAGCTGCCAGGTGTTCGCCCAGGCGCTCGCCGGCGCCACCGGGAGCAGGCTCTGCGGGCTGCTGTTCAGCGGCCAGGGCACCGGCCTGCTCGACCCGCTCCTCGACGGCATCTACGACGGCCTCCCGGGGGCGATCCCGTGAGGCGCCTCCTCGCCACCCTGACGCTGGTAGCCGGTGCGGTGACGGCCGGCTGTGGGCTCACCCTCGACGACGTGCCGCTCCCCGGCCTGGTCGACGGCCCGACGTACGCCGTCACGATCGAGTTCGCCGACGCGCTCAACCTCCCGGTCGACGCGCCGGTGAAGCTCGACGGCGCGACTGTGGGCCAGGTCAGCGCGGTCGAGGCGGGCGACTACGTCGCCGAGGTCGAGGTCGCACTGTCGACGTCCGTGCGGCTGCGGGAATCCTCGCGTGCCGAGATCCGGCTGACCTCGCCCATGGGGACGGCGTTCGTCCAGCTCTTCCCCGGCGAGTCCGGCACGGTGCTGGCCGACGGCGCGACCCTGCCCGTCGCCGCCACCGGCAGCGCTCCCGACGTCACCGACCTGCTCAGCGCGCTGTCCACGGTCGTCACCGGCGGCAGCTTCGCCGACATCTCCACGATCATCGACCAGCTCAACGCCGCGCTGAGCGGCAACGCGGGCGACGTACGACGCCTGCTGCGTCGCCTCGACGCGGCGGTCACGGACCTCAACGCCGACCTCCCGCGGGTCGACCGGCTCACCGCGTCGCTGGACCGGCTCACGACCCGCCTGGCCGGCGACCTGCCCGAGATCACCCGCTCGCTCACCACCCTCACCAGCCTGGTCACGAGCCTCGACCAGCAGCGCGAGCAGCTGGTGGGCGCGATGGAGTCGCTGAGCCGGTTCGACGCCGTCGCCACGCCGCTCACCCGGGCGGTGCGCGAGGACCTCGTCGCCCAGCTGAAGGACATGAAGCCGGTGGTCCAGACCCTGCTGGCCGGACGGGACGACATCGACGGTGTGATGGCCGGTCTCATCGCCTTCGCCGAGGGCAGCGACCGGGCCGCGCCGGGCGACTTCGCGAACTTCGACCTGACCTTCCTGCTCGACCTCAAGGCCCTCACCGCGACCGGAGGTGCCCCGTGAGCCGCCGCCCCACACCGGCCGAGCAGGTCGCCTCCAGCGCCCGGATGTGGCGGCGCCGGATCCGGGTCGCCCAGTCGCTGATCCTGGTGATCCTCGTGGCCGGCGTCGTCTACGTCGCCGACACCGTCGTCGGCGGCTCCCTGTTCCACCACCCGTACTCCGTCACCGTCGAGCTCCCCCAGGCCGCGGGGCTGCACGAGGGATCGGTCGTGACCTACCGCGGTCAGCGGATCGGCGAGGTGACCGACGTCCGGCTCAGCGCGAAGCCCGGGGTCGGGGTGGTCGCGCGCATCGAGATCGAGTCCGGCATCGAGGTGCCGAGGGACAGCGCGATGGAGGTGCGCAACCTGTCCGCGGTCGGCGAGCAGTACCTCGACGTCCGCCCGTCCTCAGCCGACGGCCCGTTCCTGGCCGACGGCGCGAACGTCCCGGTGTCGGCCACGAGCGTGCCGCTCGGCGTCCCCGACGTGCTGGCCCACGCCCAGCGCCTGATGTCGCACCTCGACGTCGCCGACGTGCGGACCATCGCCACCGAGACCGCCGCGATCTTCGGCGACAACGACCAGGACGTCGACCTGCGCTCGCTGGCGGTCGAGCTGGAGAGCGCGTTCGCGATGCTGCGTCGGCTCGAGCCCGACCTGACGACGCTGGCGCGGCAGGCGCAGACCCCGCTGACCACCGTCGCCGACCTCTCCCCCGAGATCCGCCGGCTCTCCGCCGACCTCGAGGCCGTCGCGCAGTCCCTCGCCCAGGCCACGCCCGCGGTCCGCAGCACCGTCACCACGGCGATCGACCTGATGCCCCGGCTGGAGCGGTGGTGGCAGGCCGCCTCTCCCCCGCTGCGCCGGATGCTGCGCGACGGGGTTCCCCTCACCGAGATGGCCGCGCGGCACCTGCGCGGCCTCCAGCACTGGCTCGACTGGGCGCCGGTCCAGGCCGACGTGATGGCGGGCAGCACCCGCGACGGCAGCGGCCGGGTCCTGCTCGTCCCGCGGATCCTCAAGAACTGCGTCTACGACCGCAGCGTCCAACGCGACGTCCAGGACATCAGCCGCCGCGAGCCCCGCACCGACGTTCGGTGCACCGACCCGCCGAAGGGAACCCAGGGCCGCGGTTCGGCCCAGGTCCCCCAGCAGTAGCCCCGCAGCAGCACCCATCCCACCCGCAACCGAGAGGAACCCGATGAGCACCGACACCCTGGCGATCCGCGCCGAGATCGAGCAGGAGATCGCCGGCCTCACCCTGCCCGTCGCCCTGGCCCGCACCGTCGAGGCGGAGGGTGACCGGGCGGCGTACTCCGACAAGGTCGGGATCGACCTGTCCGCCGGCTACGCACCCGGCTGGCGCACGCTGACCTGGAACGAGCTGCGTGAGCGGGCGCTCGACGTCGCCGGCGCGCTGTTGGCGGCCGGTGTGGAGGCGGGCGACCGGGTGGCGCTGATGGCGAGCAACCGGATCGAGCACGTCGTCGCCGATCTCGGCGTCGTCCACGCGGCCGGGATCTCGATGTCGGTCTACAACACCCTCTCGCCCGACCAGATCGCGTACGTCGCCGGTCACGCCGAGCCGAGTGTCGTCGTCCTGGAGAGCGCCGACCACCTCGCGCGCTGGGAGCGGGCGCTGGCCGAGTCCACCTCGATCCGCCGGGTCGTGGTCATCGACGTCGCCGCGCCCGACGGCGACGACCGCTTCGTCGCCTGGGACGCCTTCCTCGCCGCCGGTTCCGCCTGGCGCGCGGACCACGCCGCGCAGCTCACCGAGCGCACGGCCGCCATCTCCCCCGACGACCCGCTGACGATCCTCTACACGTCCGGCACCACCGGGAACCCGAAGGGCGTCGTCCTCACCCACCACGCGGTGCTCTACGAGTGCCTGTGCTCGCTGCGCGTGGCAGCGCCGACGCAGCACAACGAGTTCATCTCCTACCTCCCCTTCGCGCACATCGCCGAGCGCACCCTGGGCATGTACATCCCGCAGGTGATGGGTGCCCACATCCATCTCGTCGCCGACCCCGCGCTGCTGCTCGGCGCGCTGGGCGAGGTGCACCCCACCCGCTTCTTCGGCGTCCCGCGGGTCTGGGAGAAGATCAAGACCGGCATCTCCGCCAAGCTGGCAGCCGAGACCGACCCGGAGAAGAAGGCCCAGGTCGAGGCCGCGCTCGCGGTGGGCCTGGAGTACGTCGAGGCCCAGCAGACGGGTCGCAGCGTCCCGCCGGAGCTCGAGGCCCGCTTCCGGGCCGCCGACGCCGGGCTGCTCGCGTTCCTGCGTGCGCTCCTCGGCCTCGACCGCTGCGAGTGGGCGGCGTCGGCGGCGGCACCCATGCCGCTGGAGGTCGCCCGCTTCTTCGCCGGCCTCGGCATGCGCATCTACGACGTCTACGGCATGACTGAGACGTGCGCGGCCGTCACGGCGTGCGGTCCGGACCAGTTCCGGCTCGGCACCGTCGGCAAGTCGCTGCCCGGCATCGAGATCAAGCTCGGTGAGGACAACGAGATCCTCGCGCGTGGGCCGGTCGCCTCGAAGGGCTACTACAAGCAGGACGACGCCACCGCCGCGCTCATCGACGCCGACGGCTGGGTCCACACCGGCGACATCGGCGAGATCGACGAGGACGGCTTCCTCAAGGTCGTCGACCGCAAGAAGGAGATGATCATCACCTCCTCCGGCAAGAACATCGCGCCCTCCAACATCGAGAACTACCTCAAGGAGAGCCCGATCGTCGGACACGCCCTGGTCTTCGGCGAGGGCAGGCCGTACGTCGTCGCGGTGCTCACCCTCGACGCCGAGATCGCGCCGCTGGTGGCCGCCCAGGTCGGCATCCCCGCCGGCACCTCGCTCGCCGAGCTGGCCCAGCACCCGGCGATGCTCGCGATCGCGCAGCAGGCGGTCGACGCCGCCAACGAGCGCCTCTCGCGCCCCGAGCAGGTCAAGGCCTGGGAGCTGCTCCCGGTCGAGTGGACCGCCGAGTCCGAGGAGCTCACCCCGACGCTCAAGCTCAAGCGCCGCGTCGTCCACGCCAAGTACGCCGACGTCCTGGAGAGGCTCTACTCGTGACCGCCGTTGCTGCCGCCACCGCCATCGCCACCCGTCCGGGTTGGGTCACCGACGAGCGGATCGCCGAGTGGAACCGCTGGGTGTTCCGCGACCCGGCGGCGAGTGCGACGAGCACCGCGGTCGCGCCGTACGACGGCCGGCCGACGGCCGCCGTACCCGTGTCCAGCGCTGGCGACGTGGTCGACGCGATCGCCAGTGCCCGCCGTGCCCAGACCCGTTGGGCGCTGCTGCCGTGGCGCACCCGCGCGGGGATCGTGCTGCGCTTCCACGACCTGCTGGTCGAGCGGCAGGACGAGGTGATCGACCTGATCCAGTGGGAGATGGGCAAGGCCCGGTTCAGTGCCTGGCAGGAGATCCTGCAGGTCGCCACCATCGCCCGCCACTACGCCCGGCACGGCCACCGCTACCTCGTCGACCACCAGGTGCGCGGCGCGATCCCGGGCCTCACCAAGGTCCGCGAGGTCCGGGTGCCGAAGGGCGTGATCGGCATGATCTCGCCCTGGAACTACCCGCTCTACCTCGCTGTCGGCGACGTGCTGCCCGCCCTGCTCGCCGGCAACGGCGTGGTCAGCAAGGCCGACTCGCAGACGCCACTGACCCTGCTGTGGACCCGGGCCCTGCTCGCCGAGGCCGGGCTGCCCCGCGACATCTGGCACGTCGTGGTCGGACCCGGCTCGGTCGTCGGCGACGCGCTGATCGGCTCCCCCGACGCGCCGGGCGCCGGCGTCGACCACATCTGCTTCACCGGCTCGACGGCGACCGGCCGGCACGTCGGCCGCCGCGCCGGCGAGATGCTGATCGCGGCCTCGCTGGAGCTGGGCGGCAAGAACCCGCTGGTCGTGCTGGCCGACGCCGACGTCGAGAAGGCGGCGGCCGGCTGCGTGGCGGCGGCGTTCGCGAACACCGGCCAGATGTGCATCCACATCGAGCGGGTGATCGTCCACGAGGACGTGTACGACGAGTTCCGCGCCGCGCTCGTCGCCGCGACCGAGGCGCTCACGCTGGGGCAGACCTTCGACTACGGCGCCGACGTCGGCTCACTGGCGTCCCCGGCCCAGCTCGAGGCGGTCACCTCGCATGTCGCGTCGGCCGTCGCGGCGGGCGCGACCGTGCTGACCGGCGGCCGGGCCCGGCCCGACCTGGGCCCGCTCGTGCACGAGCCGACCGTCCTCGAGGGCGTCACCCCGGACATGCCGGTGTGCCTCGAGGAGACCTTCGGACCGGTGATCTCGCTGTACCGGGTGGCGACGGACCTCGACGCGATCCAGAAGGCCAACGAGGGCCGCTACGGCCTCTCGGCGAGCATCTGGTCGCGCAACACCGCCCACGCCGAGGCGCTCGCCGGCCGGATCCGCGCCGGCTCGGTCAACGTCAACGACGGCGCGGCCGCGGCCGCCGGCTCGATCGAGGCAGGGATGGGCGGCATGGGCGACAGCGGCCTCGGCCGCCGCCACGGCGCCGAGGGGATGCGGAAGTACACCGAGTCGCAGACCGTCGCCACCCAGCGCCTGGTCCCCCTCGGCCCACCCGCGGGGATGGCGCTGGAGAGGTTCGTGGGGCTGGGCAACGCCCAGCTGAGGCTGCTCCGGAGGCTGCGGGTGCGCTGAGGTCACCTTCTCGCGTCGTACCTGACGATCGGGCTGTGAAGATCTGCAGCCCGTTCGTCAGGTGCGACGTCTCCTCAGGCGGCGCGCAAGATCTCCACCGCGAGCGCCGGGGCGAGGTCGCCCTTCGGGGCGACCACGACCTCGGCCAGGCCGAGCCACCGCGCCAGCCGCTCGAGCTCGGCAGCCAGCTCGCCCGCGGTCTCGGCCGGGGCGTGCGGCTCGGACCACGCCGACTGCACGAGCAGCCGCCCGGTGGCCCGGTCGGCCTTGAGGTCGACGCGGCCCACGATCCGCTCGCCGAGCAGGAACGGCAGCACGTAGTAGCCGTGCACCCGCTGCTCGGCCGGCACGTAGATCTCGATCCGGTAGAAGAAGTCGAACAGCGCCTCGGCCCGGTCGCGCTCCCACACCACCGGGTCGAACGGGCTCAGCAGCGCCCGCGCCCCGACCCGGCGCGGGAGCCGCGCCTCCCGGTGGAGGTACGCCGGGCGCTTCCACCCCTGCACCTCGACCGGCTCCAGCTCCCCGGCGGCCACGAGCTCCTCGATGGCGACCCGGGCCTCCCCGACCCGGATCCGGTAGTAGTCGGCCAGGCAGGCGGCCGACGCGACCCCGTGGGAGCGGGCCGCTCGTCGGACGAGCTCGACGTGGGCGTCGCGGGCGGTCATCGCGGGGGCGTCCAGGACCCGGGCCGGCAGCACCCGCTCGGGCAGGTCGTAGCAGATCTCGAACTGGCTGTTGCGACCCGCGATGGCCAGCTCGCCGGTCATGTAGAGGTAGTCGAGCATCCGGCGGGTGCGCGACCAGTTCCAGCCCCAGTGGTCCTTCGTGCGCGGCAGCCCGTCGTCGAGCTCGCGCGCCGTGCTGGCGCCCCGGTCGGCGATCTCGGCGAGCAGCGCCGACTCGAGCCTGTCGCCCTCCTCGACGGTGAACCACTTGCCGCGCCGGGCGCGGTAGTCGTCCATCCGGTGCCGCATCGCCGGCCACAGCTCGACGGGCATGAATGCCTGCACGTGCGCCCAGTACTCCACGACCCGCCGGTTGCGCCCGCTCGCCGCGCGCTGGAGGAGGCCGACGTCGTAGCCGCCCATCCGGGAGTAGAGCGGCATGAAGTGGGCGCGCTGCAGCACGTTGACGCTGTCGACCTGCAGCACGCCGGTGCGGGCCAGGGTGCGGTCGAAGGTGCGCAGCGTCGGGGCGCTGTGGGCCGGGTCGAGGAAGCCCTGCGCGGCCAGGGCGATCCGGCGGGCCTGGGCGAGCGACAGCGACTGCGTCACCGGACAGCCGAGGCCGAGGCACGATGCCTCGGCGTGGGTCCGGGGAGACTGGGCAAGCGCGGCGACCGAGCTCGCGAGGTCACGGCAGCGCGTCGAAACCTGGTCATGGCGCGAGCATAGGACGCGGCGCCGACACCCCCGGAAGTCGAGGAGGTCGCGCAGCGACCGTCGCGAGACCACCCGCCGCGCTCTCCCCAACCGCGCCCTGCGAGTCCCAGCAGCACCTCACCTGGCCTCGTGACGCGTCGGCGACCTCGCTTGCTTCGCGGCGCGAGCTCGCCGACGCTCCTCGACCTTCGACCGCTGACCGCGGGTTCGCAAGCTCACCCGCGGGCGGTCTCACTCCAGCTCGACCAGCTTGGCCCGCACGGCGTACATGACCGCCTCCATCCGCGAGTGCAGCTGGAGCTTCTCGAGGATGTTGCGGACGTGGTTCTTGACGGTGTTCTCGCTGATCGCGAGCTGCGCGGCGACGTCGCGGTTGCTGAGACCGCGCGCCACGAACCGGAGCACCTCGAGCTCACGGTCGGTGAGCTTGAGCGCCGGGCCGGGCGTGCGGTCCGGCTTCGACATCGTCTTGAACTCGTCGATCAGCTTGGCGGCCATCGAGGGGCTGATCAGCGACTGGCCGTCGGCGACCACGCGGATGCCCTGGGCTACCTCCTCGATGGAGGAGTCCTTGAGGAGGTAGCCCGAGGCACCGCTCTTGACCGCTTCGTACAGGTCGGCCTCGTCGTCGGAGACGGTCAGCATGATGATCTTCGTCATCGGGACCGCCTCCTTGATCGCGACGCACGCCTCGATGCCCGACTGCTTCGGCATCCGTACGTCGAGCAGGACCACGTCGGGCACGCTGCTGACCACGAGACCCACGCCGTCGATGCCGTTGCTGGCCTCGCCGACGACCTCGATGCCGTCCTCGATGCCGAGCAGCATCGTCAGCCCACGCCGGAACAGCTCCTGGTCGTCGACCACCACCACACGTACCGGCTCGCTCACGGGCTTTCCCGGTGCTGCGGATGCCGGCGAATTTCCATCCGCCACGGCGGCATCATGACACGACCTCCCGAGAAGGTGCCGGTCCAGACCGGTTTCGACGGTCGCACGACGGTCAAAGGGTCAGCCCTGGACGCTCCCGACGTCGAGCGAGATGACCCCGTAGTCGTACCCGCGGCGACGGTAGACGACCGCCGGACGCTCGCTCTCCTTGTCGACGTACAGGTAGAAGTCATGACCCACCAGCTCCATCTCGTAGAGCGCCTGGTCGAGCGTCATCGGGCTCGCCGGGTGGGTCTTCTCACGCACCACGAGCGGCCCGTCGCCGGTCACCGTGATCGGGCCGACCTGCCGCTCGATCGCGACGTCGTCGGCGACCTCCTCGGCCTGCGTGCCCGCGACGTCGGAGAGCGCCTTGCCCACCGAGACCGGCGTACGACGGCCGCGGTGCACCCGGCGCCGGTCGGCGGCCTTGCGCATCTGCGCGGCCATCTTGTCGAGCGCGAGGTCGAGCGCACCCATCTTGTCGTCGGCGGAGGCCTCAGCCCGGATCACGGGCCCCTTGGAGTAGGCCGTGAGCTCGACGTGGACGGCATGGTCGTGCTGGCGCGGGTTGGCTTCGCAGTCCACCTCCACGTGGACCCGGATGATCCGGTGATCGTGCTTCTCCAGCTTGGTGAGCTTCTCGGCGGCATGCTCTCGGAACCGGTCCGAGATCTCGCAGTGCCGTCCGGTGACCACAACGTCCATCAGTTACCTCCAAGGGGATTTAGGCGTGATGGGTGTTCCTGCCGCCCCGGCAGGAAGTGAGAGGGGTCGGTGGGACCGACCGGGGGGCGCCGGGACGCCGGCGACGCGCGGTGGAGCGGCGCAGATGGAGTCCGCCCGGCCGACCTGGTCTTCGTCCCCACACCCGCCTGCTGGGGCTTCCGCAGCTTGTTGCCACTACCGGCCCTCTCCCGGAGGCGGACGTGTCTGACGTCCGGTCCGAGGCAGGACTGACGACTAAGCCGCACCGTGATCACCACGCACGGGGGCTCCGCCCCCGTGGACCCCCGAAAGGTTCCCCGAGGACTGCCGTCCGTACGTGACTTACGTGGACCGTTTCGCCTGCGACTGGCATCGGCTTGGCGCTCCGGACGAGGCTCGCACCCTGTCTGAGCGACGCAACCACGGACCCGGGCGGACTCCATGACCAGACGTTAGTCCGTCGCTGGTGACGAAGAAAGGCTTGACCCCAAGTTCAGGTCGGAGGTCCCCCGGCCGACGGGGCGCGGGTCCTGCGCCGGGTGGCCGCGACCACCGCGGCGGCGTGCACGGGCACCCCCGCCGCCTCCAGCGCGCGCTGCGCCTCCCGCACGGTGGCGCCCGTCGTCAGCACGTCGTCGCACACCACGACGTGGGCGCGGGGGCAGCGCCGGGCGAGGCGTCGTACGCCGGCCGCGGGCGCCGTCATCGAACCGGCCAGGTTCACGGCCCGGCCGGCGGCGTCCAGCCCCGCCTGGTCGACGACGCCCGGGCGCAGCCGCAGCACTCGACCCACCTGGACCTCGGGACCGAGCAGGCCGGCCGCCACCCGGGTCATCGCCAGCATCGGGTCGTGACCGCGCCGGCGCACGGTCGAGGCGCGCGAGGGCACCGGCACCAGCACGACCGGGCCCGGCGCGGACGCAGCGGCCACCGCCACGGAGCCCGCCAGCAGCTCACCGAGCGGCCGGGCCAGGGCGAGCACGCGGCGCTCCTTGTGGGCGAGGACCAGCGCGCGCAGCAGGCCGCCGTACTCCCCCACCGCGTACGGCGGCACCAGGCCCGCCGGGCAGGGCGTGGGCCAGTGCGGGCCGGCCTCCTCTGCGCACGCCCGGACTGCCTCGCGGCACGCGGGGCAGCAGGGCCGGCCGGGGCGCCCGCATCCCACGCAGCGCGAGCCGAGCACCAGGTCGACGAACCCGTCGGCGAGGAGCGGCAGGGTCCTGCCTGCGGTGGCCACCGGGCCAGCCCAGCAGCCGAGCCGGCCCGGGACAACCCTCGCCCCGGGGCCTGTGGAGTCAGCCGGCGTAGTCGAGCTGGGCGAGCCCGTCGGGACCGGCGTCCTGCTCCTCCTGACGCACGAGGTCGACGAACCGGTCGGCGTAGACGGCGTACACCGGGGCGTCCTCCACCGGAGAGGCGGCGAGGCCGAGGACCTCACCGGTGACGATCGTCGAGAGCACGTCGACGCCGATCGTGGCGCCGTCGGCGGCGACGACGTCGGCCTCGTAGAGGCTGCCCGGCGCCGTCGCGGTGAGCAGGGCGACCCGGACCGGACTGGCCCAGGCGAGGTCGGTGATCGGGCTGCCCTCGGGGCCGCGCACGACGAACGGCCGCAACGCTCGCCGGACCTGCCCGCGGCCCCCGATCAGCACCCGGGCGCCGACGACCGCGTCGCCGCTGCCGGGGACCCGGACGGTCCCGACCAGGCGGGTGCCGTCGCGGCTGACGACGAGCTCGCGGGCGCGGGCCCCGGTGATCCCGGGGACGCGGACGGCGCGCGGCCCGGTGCCGTCGTACAGCCACACCACGGCGCCACCCGGGCGCCGCTCGAGCACCCACAGCCGCCCGGCGTTGTCCCAGGTCGGCCGCGCGTACTGTCCGCCCGACAGCAGCACGGCGGCCCCCGGCTCGGCGGCCGACTGCTGCACCCGGGCCAGACGGACCCGGCTGCCACCGAGGTCGACCGCGGCGGCCTCCTCGTTGTCCGGGCGGACCGCGACCGCGACCACCCCGGCGCCCTCGTCGCCGAACGTGCCGGTGACCGGGTCGAGGTCGGCGTCCCGGGCGCCGGAGACCAGGCGGCCCTGGCGGATGCCGTAGAGCGTCTTGCCGCCGCCGGGGCCGGCCGGCCCGAAGGCGGCGGCCGCGTCGACGGAGTACTGCGACACCCCGCCCGGCAGGGGCAGCGCGGTCCCGTCGACGCTGACCCGCAGCGCGGTCACCGCCGGGTCCTGGCGCAGCGTCCAGGCCAGCTGGGCGAGCATCAGCTCGGCCTGCTCGGAGGTCACCGACTGGGCCTCCCCGACCAGCGCGATGTCGGCGACGCCGGCGTCGCTGACCGGGACGGACAGGCCGACGCTCAGACCGGCCGGCAGGAACGAGCGCACCACGCCCTGGGCCAGGGGCGGCGGCCCCGCCAGCAGCCCCGAGACGAGGCTGGTCGCGAGCTGGTCGCCCTCGGGCACGAACACCGGCTCGGGAACGAGGATCTTCGCGATCGGGTCGAAGTAGTAGAGCGACACCTGGTGGTAGCGCTGCCGGAACCACGAGGCCGGGACGACGAGGGCGTCCGGCGGGTCGACGATGCGGTACTCCCCGTCCTGGATCGCCACCCGGAACTCGAGGGTGAGCTCGTCGGTCGCCATCGCGCCGCGCCACGCCCCCACGGCGTCGAGCCGGTCGGCCGCCGTCAGCTGGACCGACACCGTGCCCGCGCTCTCACGCACCGGCAGCGAGTCGCTGTAGATGACCGTCTCCTGCTCGGGGTTCCAGCCGGCGGCGGCCTCGTCGGTGAGGTACTGCTTGGCGACGCTGGTCTGCACCGGCCACGCGGTCATCGCGTCGAGGAAGCCGGCGACCACCTCGGTTCGGGACGCGCCGTCGACCGGTGGCCGCGCGTCGATGTCACTGGCGCGGCGGGTGTCGCCACGGTCCGTGCCGCGGCTCTGCACGACCGGGCCCGACGTGGGCAGCGACGTGCAGCCCGCCAGCACGGCCAGCACCAGCGCGAGCGCCGGGAGGACCCGTGAGCGTGTCATTGCTTCCCCTCCTCCGGTACGACGCCCGCGGGCCCGACCACGACGGCGGCGTCGCTCGACATGGCGTCCTCGGGGACCAGCGGCAGCGGGCTGTGCCGCAGCGTCCCCCCGGCGTGGCGCGGCACGGTGAGCCGGAACTGCGCCCCCTGCCCGGTCCGGCCCCAGGCCTGGAGCCAGCCGCCGTGCAGGTGGGCGTCCTCCTGGGCGATCGCGAGCCCGAGGCCCGTGCCGCCGCTGGTGCGGGTCCGGGCCGGGTCGGAGCGCCAGAACCGGTTGAACACCATCGAGGCCTCCCCCGGCGCCAACCCGACACCGTGGTCGCGCACCGTGATCGCGGCGGCCTCCTCGTCGGAGGCCAGCCGCACGATGACCGCCTCGGTGGGGTCGTCGGCCAGGGCGTGGTCGATGGCGTTGGTGACCAGGTTGCGCACGATCCGCTCGATGCGGCGCACGTCGACGTCGGCCTGGACCGGGTGCCCCGGCTCCTCGACCTGCACCCGCACCCCCCGCTGGTCGGCCAGCGGCCGCGCGGCGTCGACCACCCGTCGTACCAGGTCGCCGAGGTTGACGTTCTCGGTGGCGAGGACGGCGGCGCCGGCGTCGAAGCGGCTGATCTCCAGCAGGTCGACGAGCAGGTTCTCGAACCGGTCGAGCTCGGCCTGCATCAGCTCCGCCGAGCGCGCGGTGGCCGGGTCGAAGCTCTCGCGGGCGTCGTGGAGCACGTCGGAGGCCAGCCGGACCGTCGTGAGGGGCGTCCGCAGCTCGTGGGAGACGTCGGAGACGAAGCGGCGCTGGACCCAGCTCAGCTCCTCCAGCTGGCGGATCTGGCGCTGGAGGCTGGTCGCCATCTGGTTGAACGAGTAGGCCAGCCGGGCGATGTCGTCCTCGCCGGTGACCTGCAGCCGCTCCTGCAGCCGGCCGGCGGCGAGCCGCTCGGCCACCCGACGGGCCAGCCGGATCGGCGTGACGACCTGCCGCGTCACCAGCCAGGTGAGCCCGGCGACGAGAGCGAGGAGGAGACCGGCGGCGGTCAGCAGCCCCCGGGTCACCAGGCTCAGCGTCTCCTCCTCCTCGGTGAGCGGGAACAGGAAGTACAGGGTGTAGGTCTTGCCGTCCGAGGGCAGCTGCACCTGGGAGCCGACCACGATGCCGGGCTCGCGGCTGGTGCCGGCACCGGGCCCGGTCCCCGACGAGCGCACGATCTCGGTGTAGGTCCATGCGGTCGCGCGGCTCGGCCCGTCGAAGTGCTCCTCGAGCGATGCCGGGATGCTGGCCAGGTCGAGGCCGCTGGTGTACTCGCCGCCGCCGGTCCGCAGGGCCGGGTCCTCCCCCTCGGGGCCGGCCAGCACGACGGCGTACCCCCGGCTGTCGCCCCGCTCGATGATCGGGTCGACGAGGTCACGTTGTTGCTGGCTGGCGTTGACCTCCCGGCCGGACGCCGCCTCGAGCCGGTCCTGGGCGTCGGCGACCTCCGCGTCGACCTCGCCGAGGACCACGTCGGCGCGGTGGTGCAGCAGGCCGTCGCGGGTCTGCTGCAGCAGGATCCAGCCGACGCCGCTGACCACGACGGCCGACAGCACGACCGTGCTCGCCACGACCCGGGCCTGGATCGAGCGGCGCCAGAAGGTCAGCGCCCGCCGCAGCCGGGGGGCGAGCCACCCCCAGCACCGGCGGAGCGCGGCGAGCACGCGGTGACCGGACCCGGCCGCCGCGGGCCTGGTGGTCATGACCCCGAGCCGGCCTTGTAGCCGACGCCACGCACCGTCAGCACGATCTCGGGGTGCTCGGGATCGTGCTCGACCTTCGAGCGCAACCGCTGGACGTGGACGTTGACCAGGCGGGTGTCCGCGGCGTGCTGGTAGCCCCAGACCTCCTCCAGCAGCACCTGGCGGGTGAAGACCTGGCCGGGCTTGCGGGCCAGACAGAGCAGCAGGTCGAACTCGAGCGGCGTCAGCGAGATCTCGTGGCCGTCGCGGGTGACCGCGTGTCCGGCCACGTCGATCTCGACGTCACGGATGGTGAGCGTCTCCTGCGGCACGGCGTCGGTGCGCCGTACCCGGGCCCGGATCCGGGCGACCAGCTCCTTGGGCTTGAACGGCTTGACGACGTAGTCGTCGGCCCCGGACTCCAGCCCCACCACGACGTCGACGGTGTCGCCCTTGGCGGTCAGCATGACGATGGGCACGCCGGACTCGGCGCGGATCTCCTTGCACACGTCGATGCCGTCCTTGCCGGGCAGCATCAGGTCGAGCAGCACCAGGTCGGGCCGGTACTCGCGGAACGCCGCCAGCGCCAGGTCGCCGCGCGGGCAGGGCCGGCTCTCGAAGCCCTCCTGCCCCAGCACGATGCCGAGCATCTCCGCGAGCGGGGCGTCGTCGTCGACGACGAGGACGCGTCCCTTCGTGGCGTACGGCGCGCTGCTGGGCGGGGTCACGCCGTAATCCTAGGCGGCAGCACGCCGGAGGCCCGGCACCACCACGGTGCCGGGCCTCCTCGACGTACTGCTCAGTAGCGGTAGTGGTCCGACTTGAACGGGCCCTCGACCGGGACACCGAGGTAGTCGGCCTGCGCCTGGGTCAGCTCGGTCAGCTCGACACCGATGGCGTCGAGGTGCAGGCGGGCGACCTCCTCGTCGAGGTGCTTGGGGAGCACGTAGACGCCGATCGGGTACTCCTCGAGCTTGGTGAAGATCTCGATCTGCGCGAGCACCTGGTTGGTGAAGGAGTTCGACATCACGAACGACGGGTGGCCGGTCGCGTTGCCGAGGTTCAGCAGGCGGCCCTCGGACAGCACGATGACCTTCTTGCCGTCCGGGAAGATCCACTGGTGGACCTGCGGCTTGATCTCGTCCTTGACGATGCCGGGGATCTTCGCGAGGCCGGCCATGTCGATCTCGTTGTCGAAGTGGCCGATGTTGCCGACGATGGCCTGGTTCTTCATCCTCTCGAAGTGCTCGACCCGGATGATGTCGAAGTTGCCCGTCGTGGTGATGAAGATGTCGGCGAAGTCGACGACCGACTCGAGGCGCTTGACCTCGTAGCCGTCCATCGCCGCCTGCAGCGCGCAGATCGGGTCGATCTCGGTGATGATGACGCGCGCACCCTGGCCGCGCAGCGACTCGGCCGAGCCCTTGCCCACGTCGCCGTAGCCGCAGACGACGGCGGTCTTGCCGGCGATCATGACGTCGGTGCCGCGGTTGATGCCGTCGATCAGCGAGTGACGGCAGCCGTACTTGTTGTCGAACTTCGACTTGGTGACCGAGTCGTTGACGTTGATCGCCGGGAAGAGGAGCGAGCCCTCCTTGAAGCGGTCGTAGAGGCGGAGCACACCCGTGGTGGTCTCCTCCGTGACGCCCTTGATCGCGTTGGCGATGTTGGTCCAGCGCTGCGGGTCGTTCTCGAGGGAGCGCGCGAGGACCCGGAGGACCTCCTTGAACTCCTCGTTGTCGGTGGAGTCCTGGCCCGGCACGGCGCCGGCCTTCTCGAACTCGACGCCCTTGTGGACGAGCAGGGTGATGTCACCGCCGTCGTCGAGGAGCATGTTCGGGCCGATCTTGTTGCCGTCGGCGTCGGTGAAGTCGAAGACCTTCTCGGCCTCGTCCCAGTACTCCGCGAGGGTCTCGCCCTTCCAGGCGAAGACCGGCGTGCCGGCGGGAGCGTCGACGGTGCCGTTCTTGCCGACGACGATGGCCGCGGCGGCGTGGTCCTGGGTCGAGAAGATGTTGCAGGTCGCCCAGCGGACGTCGGCGCCGAGGGCGGTGAGCGTCTCGATGAGGACGGCGGTCTGGATGGTCATGTGCAGCGAGCCGGCGATCCGGGCGCCCTTGAGCGGCTGGTCGGCGCCGTAGCGGGCGCGCATCGCCATCAGGCCGGGCATCTCGTGCTCGGCGAGCTCGATCTCCTTGCGGCCGAACTCGGCCAGGCTCAGGTCAGCAACCTTGTAGTCCATGAGTGATCCTCGAGGTTCGAGTGTCGTGTGACAGCTGGGTCCTGCGGCGCATCTGCGCATCGTCGGGATCTCCCGCGCATGACGTGGACCACCCTACAAGCGTGCTCCGAGGCCCGGGGAATCATCGGGAATGTCCCTCGGGGCGCAGCAACAGACCGCCCACGACCGCACACCCGAGCGCCAGCAGGCCGGCGGCCAGCACCGCGTGGTGCAGCCCGGCGACGAACGCGCCCGGGTCGGTGCCGAACGGGCCGGCCGCGGGAAGGAAGGTGCCCAGCCACGCCACGCCGACCGCCAGACCGGTCTGCCGGAAGGTGTCGTTCGCACCTGCGGCCAGCCCGCTCTGCTCGGGCGGGAGCGCGGTGAGCGCGAGCGCGCTCCCGGACGGGTTGAACAGCCCGGTGCCGACGCTGGCCAGCAGGAAGCCGGGCAGGATCGAGGCCCAGCCGGAGTCGGCGTGCGTGGTCCACGCGAAGACCACCATCCCGGCGGCCACGAGCAGCAGCCCGACGACGGCCAGCGCTCCGGGAGCGAACCGGGTCATCAGGCCGGCCGTCATGCCGGAGACGACGAAGACGAGCGCGGTGCCGGGCAGGTACGCCAGGCCGGTCTGCAGCGGGCTCAGCCCGACGACGCCCTGGAGGTAAAGGGTCAGGTAGAGGAAGCCGGCGAAGAAGGACGCCGAGATGCCGAAGACGAGCAGCTGCGGTGCGGTGAAGCTCGGCCGCCGGAACAGCCCGAGCGGCAGCATCGGAGCACGCGAGCGGTGTTCGATGACGACCAGGGCGACCAGCGCGGCCAGCGCACCGGCCAGCGACGAGGCGACCAGCGCGCTGCCCCAGCCGTCCTCGTTGCCACGGAGCAGGGCGAGCACGAGCAGGAACAGGCCCACGACGAGCGCCACCTGACCGGGTACGTCGAGCCGCCGGGCCTGTGGGTCCCGGCTCTCGCGCACCCGGCGCGCCAGCACGAGGGTCAGTACGCCGATCGGCACGTTGCACCAGAAGATCGCTCGCCAGCCGATCGCCTCGGTCAGCACGCCGCCCACGAACGGGCCGATCGCGAAGGCGGCCCCGATCGCCGCGCCGTAGACGCCCAGCGCCCGGGCCCGTTCCTCGACCGTCGGCGTCACCTCGGAGATCAGCGCCAGCGCGGTGGCGAACAGCACCGCGGCGCCCACTCCCTGAGCCGCACGCGCGGCGACCAGGGTCGCGATGCCGGGCGCGAGCGCGCACGCCGCCGACGCGAGCGTGAACAGCACCATGCCGCCGACGAACGCGCGCTTGCGACCGAACCGGTCCGCAAGCGCTCCGGCCGAGAGCACGACGGCCGCCAGGGGCAGCGTGTACGCGTCGATCACCCACTGCAGCCCGGACAGGCCGGCCTGCAGCCCGGCGGCGATGTCGTTGAGGGCGGTGTTGACCACGCTCACGTCGAGCATCAGCATCACGGTCGCAACGCAGGCGACAGCGATGCTGACCTTCTGGCCGGGGGCGGTCCCGGTGACCTGTGCGGTCTCGGTCGTCATCGTCATGACACGAGATGCTGGCCGCACCGGGGGTGCGCCGACCATCCCAGGCGGACGGGTTCTCCGGAGCCCCAGAACTGTCGGTGGGCACCGGTTCCCAGACATCTGGGGCGGGCCCCGGTGCCGCCCGGTGCCGCCCGTCGTGGCGGGCGTGGTGGGCACCATGCGGGCACGCTGCCGCGGGGCGTGCTGGAGCCGGTAGCCTGTCGCCGTACGTTCTCAGGGCGGGGTGGAAGTCCCCACCGGCGGTGAGGGCGTCCCGGCGGATCCGGGGCGACCGAGCCCGCGAGCGCCGTCCCGGTCTCGACCGGGGCGGGTCAGCAGATCCGGTGCGACTCCGGAGCCGACGGTCACAGTCCGGAAGGAAGAGAACGCGACGGGCCCCGCGCGCGTCGTCACGCCCTGGGTGACACGCGAACAGGAGAGCCCATGTCACCCACCGCCCCCCGCGTCGCCATCGTCGCGGCCCGCTGGCACGCCGACATCGTCGACGTCGCCGTCGACACGTTCCGTACCGAGCTCGAGCCGCGCGGCTACACCGTCGACGTCGTGCACGTGCCGGGTGCGTTCGAGATCCCGCTGCAGGTGCGCCGGCGCGCGCTGTCCGGTCAGTACGCCGGCGTCGCGGCAGCCGCGCTCGTGGTCGACGGCGGCATCTACCGTCACGACTTCGTGGCGGCGTCGGTCGTCGACGCGCTGATGCGCGTGCAGCTCGAGACCGACGTGCCGGTGTTCTCCGCGGTCCTCACGCCGCACCACTTCCACGAGCACGACGAGCACACGACCTACTTCCGGGGCCACTTCGAGACGAAGGGCCGCGAGCTGGCGGCCGCCCTGGACGCGACGGTCAAGCTGCCCGCCTGCTGACCCTCGCCCGACCGCTCCGGGGCTCGGTCGGGCGCTCAGTGCGGGGCGGGCGCGCCGTCCTCGTACCGCTCGATCGGGTCCTTGTCGCCGCTGAACGGCAACAGTCGCACGACCGCCACGACGACCGAGCCGACGACGAGGCCGATCACGGCCGAGATGCCGGTGTTGGCGAGCCAGGCCAGGGCGCTGCCGACGACGCCGTGGACCGCGTGCTCGATGTCGTGCTCGATGCCGTGGACCCACGTGTACGGCGCGTCCCACCAGCCGACCTCGTGCACGTTGACGAGGAGGATGTGGCCACCGACCCAGAGCATCGCGACGGTGCCGACGATCGAGATGATCGACAGCAGGCGCGGCATGGCGGCGACCAGGCCGCGCCCGACCTTCTGGGCGAAGGCCGAGGAGCGCTGGGCGAGGCTGAGGCCGGCGTCGTCCATCTTCACGATGAGCGCCACGACGCCGTAGACAGCGACGGTGATGACGATCGCGACGACGAACAGCGTGCCGAGCTTGGTCCAGAAGCCCTCGTCCTCGACCGACGCCAGCGCGATCACCATGATCTCGGCCGACAGGATGAGGTCGGTGCGGATCGCTCCCGCCACCAGCTCCCGCTCGGCATCGGCGCCGACCTCGGCGACCGGGGCCTCGTGCTCGTCGTGGCCGGTGACCATGTGCCAGATCTTGTGCGCGCCCTCGTAGGCCAAGAACGTGCCGCCGATCATCAAGATGATCGGGAGCAGGTCCGGCAGGAACTCGCTGAGCAGCAGCGACACCGGGAGGATGATCAGCAGCTTGTTGCGGATCGAGCCGATCGCGATCTTCTTGACGATCGGGAGCTCGCGTGTGGCCGCGACGCCCTGGACGTACTGCGGCGTGACCGCGGTGTCGTCGATCACCACGCCGGCCGCCTTGGCGGTCGCCTTGCCGGCAGCCGCGCCGACGTCGTCCACCGACGCGGCGGCCATCTTCGCGATGGCGGCGACGTCGTCGAGAAGTCCGAACAGGCCAGCGCTCACGAGAGGCGGTCCGTGGTGAGAGGCATGCCGAAAGGCTACCGGCCGGAGGTGGCCAACCCGGCGTCCGCGCTCACCTGGTGCTGCTCCTGGACGACTTCGGTGAGCTGCACCGCCTCCCGCAGCCGGCGGTGGGCGGTGTCGAACGGGTCGACGACCCGCTCGAGCACACGGCGCACGGGCGGGGCAGCGAGGCCCATCGCGACGGCGACGCCGATACCGACGGCGGCGAGCAGGCCCGGTCCCGGCCGGTCGTGCGCCCAGGCGACGAAGCCGAGGTACTCCAGCTCCTTCACCACGAAGCCGTGGAAGAGGTAGACGACCAGGGTCGCCGAGCCCATCCGGGTGAACCAGCCCCCGACCCGCGGTACGACGCTCAGCCACGCGCACGCGCCGACGACACCCGCCAGCAGCACGAGCAGCCGGGTCAGCACCGCGGTCGAGGTCGGGTCGTCGAGCAGAGCGAAGGGCCGGGCGTAGAGGTAGTCGCGGCCGGCCCACTGGTCGAGCGAGCCGGAGACCACCCACAGCGCGGCGAAGGTGGCGACGCCGATCGCGGCCGGGAACCTCCCCCGCAGCCACTCCAGCGCCTCGGGCGTGGCCTTCAGCCCGAGCACGAAGAAGGGCAGGAAGCCCAGGATCCGTGGCGCGTCCAGCCAGCGGGTCCAGTCGCCGGCGAGGAAGCCGCCGGCGATGCAGATGCCGACCGCCACCGCAACACCGCCGCGCAGCGGCCGCATCAGCGGAGTCACGAGCCGCCAGGCGACCATGGCGAGCAGGTACCAGAGCGGGAAGTGCGGGTCGGCCCACAGGTCGGCGAGCTGCTCGCCGCCGACGTTGATCCGGAACCACCCCAGCGCGCCCTCGAACAGGACATACGGCACCAGCAGCGTGGTGACCAGCTGCCACAGCCGCGCCGGCGTGTAGCGGAAGCCCCGCGACAGGTAGCCCGACAGGAACACGAACGCCGGCATGTGCCACAGGTAGACGAAGTCGTACAGGTGCCCGCCCACCCCGTCGGCCGGCAGCAGCGCGAGCAGGTGCCCGACGACGACGAGCGTGACCAGGCCCATCTTCGCGTTGTCGAGCCACGGGTCCCGAGGTGTTGGTGCCATCGCTCCTTGGTACCCGAACCCGCTGTGCGGAGACCAAGTGTCAGACAACCCCCGCCTGGGAGCCCTCGGCACACCGGACGACGCGGAGCCTCGCACCGCACCCCGGCCCGCGCCTTGTAGGACTCCCACAAGGACGCGCCGCCAAGTTCGTGGACGACGCAGGCGCGGTCGCCGGGCGCCGGACGGCAGTCTGGTTGCGTGCTCGTGATCGTGGCCCCCGGACAAGGCGCACAGACGCCAGGATTCCTCTCGCCCTGGCTGGAGGACGACGCCGTCGCGGCCTACGTCGCCTGGCTCTCCGCCGTCGCCGGGATCGACTTGGTCCACTACGGCACCGAGGCCGACGAGGACACCATCCGCGACACCAAGATCGCCCAGCCGCTGCTCGTCGCCGCCGGCCTGGTCGCCGCGCGTCAGCTCGGCGCCACCGCGACCGCCGTCGCCGGGCACAGCGTCGGCGAGCTCACCGCGGCCGTCGGCGCCGGCGTCCTCACCGCCGAGCAGGCGATGGTCCTGGTCCGCGAGCGCGGCAACGCGATGGCCGAGGCCGCCGCCGTCACCCCGACCGGCATGACGGCCGTCCTCGGAGGCGACCGCGACGAGGTCCTCGCCGCGATCGCCGCGCAGGGCCTGACCGCCGCCAACGACAACGGGCCCGGCCAGATCGTCGCTGCCGGCACCACCGAGCAGCTCGCCGCCTTCGCCGAGCACGCCCCCCAGGGTGGCCGCCTCCGGCCGCTCTCGGTCGCGGGCGCGTTCCACTCCCCCCACATGGCCCCGGCCGTCGACCACGTGACGGGTCTGGCCCGTGCGGTGTCGGTCGCCGACGCGCACACGCCGTTCATCACCAACGCCGACGGCGCCTCGCTCCAGCGCGGCCGCGACGTGCTGGACCGGATCGTCGGCCAGATCGCCCGCCCGGTCCGTTGGGACCTGTGCCTGGCGACCATGGCCGACCTGGGCGTCACCGGAATCTTGGAGCTGCCGCCGGCCGGCACCCTGACCGGGATCGCGAAGCGCTACTTCCGCGGCAGCGAGCCACCCGTCGAGACCTTCGCCCTCACCGGCCCGGAGCAGCTCGACGAGGCCCGTTCGTTCTGCGAGCGCCACGCACTCCAGACCGAGGTCGTGCCCGCATGACGATCCTGCGTACCGAGACCGGGTCGTCGTACGCCGCCGTGCTCGGCGTGGGCGCGTACCGCCCGTCGCGCCTGGTGCCCAACTCCGAGGTCGTCGACGCGATCGACTCCAGCGACGAGTGGATCCAGCAGCGCTCGGGCATCAAGACCCGCCGCTTCGCCACCGACGAGGAGACGGTCGTCGCGATGAGCGTCGCGGCCTCCCAGCAGGCCCTCGACGCCGCCGGCATCGACGCCCGCCAGATCGACTGCGTGATCGTGGCGACTGTCAGCCACCTGCGGCAGACACCGTCGGCGGCGACCATGATCGCCCACGAGCTCGGCACCGAGCAGGCGGCCGCGTTCGACATCTCGGCCGCGTGCGCCGGCTTCTGCCACGGGGTCGCGCTCGCCAACGACATGGTCCGGGGCGGCAGCGTCGGCTACGCCCTGGTGATCGGCGTCGAGCGGCTCTCCGACATCACCGACCCGACGGACCGCGGCACCGCGTTCATCTTCGCCGACGGCGCCGGCGCGGTCGTGGTGGGCCCGTCCGAGACCCCCGGCATCGGGCCGGTGGTCTGGGGCTCCGACGGCGAGCACTACGACCACATCCGCACGGCCGACTGGCGCGACGTCCTCGCCTCCGACGAGCCGTCGATGCCGTGCCTGAGCATGAAGGGCAACGAGGTCTTCCGCTGGGCGTCGTTCACGATGGCCAAGACCGCCCAGCAGGCGCTCGACCGCGCCGGCATCACCGTCGACGACCTCGACTGCTTCGTCCCCCACCAGGCCAACAACCGGATCACCGACGCGATGGCCCGCTCGCTGCGGCTGCCCGACTCGGTCAAGATCGCCCGCGACGTCGTCGACGCCGGCAACACCTCGGCGGCCTCGGTCCCGATGGCACTGCGCCGGATGATCGACGACGGCGACGCGAAGTCCGGGGACCTCGCGCTCCTCATCGCCTTCGGCGCCGGCCTGGCGTACGCCGCCCAGGTCGTCGTCGTCCCCTGACGGGCCGCCCCGCGGCCCGCCCACGATTCAGCACCACCCGGTACCACCCACCAACCACGGGAGAACACAAGAATGAGCACCGAAGAGATCCGCGCCGCCCTCGCCGAGATCGTCAACGAGGTCGCCGGCATCCCGGCCGACAGCGTGCAGCTGGACAAGTCGTTCAGCGACGACCTGGACGTCGACTCGCTCTCCATGGTCGAGGTCGTCGTCGAGGCCGAGGAGAAGTTCGGCGTCACCATCCCCGACGACGAGGTCAAGAACCTCAAGACGGTCGGCGACGCCGTGGCCTACATCGAGCGCAACCGCGCCGCCTGATCCCCACCTGACTCACCAAGGGAGACCATCAGCCATGTCCCGCACTCGTGTCGTCGTGACCGGCCTGGGCACCACCAGCCCGCTCGGCGGCGATGTCGCCAGCACCTGGGAGGGCCTGCTCGCCGGTCGCTCGGGGGTTCGTCCCCTCGGCGACATGGCTGAGGGTCTCCCCGTGAAGATCGGTGGTACGGCGGCCGTCGAGCCCACCGACGTCCTCGACCGCGTCGTCGCCCGACGTCTGGACCGCTCCTCGCAGTTCGCCCTCGTGGCGGCGCTCGAGGCGTGGGCCGACTCCGGGCTCGACGCCGTCAAGGAGGCGGGCAACCTGGACGGCGACCGGTTCGGCGTCGCCTTCGCCTCGGGGATCGGCGGCGTACAGACGCTGCTGTCCAACCACGAGATCCTCCTCGAGAAGGGTCCGCGCCGCGTCTCCCCCATCGCCGTCCCGATGCTGATGGCCAACGCTCCGGCGGCCACCATCAGCCTCAAGCTCGGCGCCCGCGGCCCGGTCAACACGCCGGTCTCGGCCTGCGCGTCGGGCAACGAGGCGGTATCCCTGGCCGCCGACCAGATCCGGCTCGGCCGGGTCGACGTCGCGATCGCCGGCGGCACCGAGGCGGCCATCCACCCGCTGCCCATCGCCGCGTTCGCCAACATGATGGCCTTGTCGAAGAACGACGGCGACCCGACCACCGTGTCGCGGCCGTTCGACGTCTCCCGCGACGGCTTCGTGCTCGGCGAGGGCGCCGGCGCCCTCGTCCTGGAGTCCCTCGAGCACGCCCAGGCCCGTGGCGCCCGGATCTATGCCGAGGTCCTCGGCACCGGCATCACCGCCGACGCCCACGACATCGCCCAGCCCGACCCGGAGGGTCGCGGCGGCACCCGCGCGCTGCGCGCCGCCGTGCAGGACGCGGGCGTCGCCGCCAGCGACATCGTGCACGTCAACGCGCACGCGACCTCGACCCCGCAGGGCGACGTTGCCGAGTCCCTCATGCTGCACGCCGTCCTCGGCTCGGCCGCGAACGACCTGGTCGTCTCCGCCACCAAGTCGATGACCGGCCACCTCCTCGGCGGCGCGGGCGCACTCGAGGCGGTCGCGACGGTGCTGGCGATCCATCACCGTACCGCTCCGCCGACCATCAACCTCGACGAGCAGGACGCGCGCGTTGAGCTCGATGTCGCCACCAAGCCGCGGGACCTCCCGCTGGGCGACATCGCCGCGATCAACAACTCCTTCGGCTTCGGCGGTGCCAACGTCGCCGTCGTCTTCGGGTCGCTCGGCTGACCCTCCCGGACCGGGGTCGCTGGAACCCTCCCATCCAGCGGCCCCCGCTGCAGATTGCTCCCCGATACGAAAGCGCCCCGGCTCGATCCTCTCGAGCCGGGGCGCCTTCGTGGTGTCGTGCAGGGATCCGGTCAGACCACCTGGTGCAGCCAGCGGACGGGCGCACCCTCACCGGCGTGCCGGAACGTCTCCAGCTCGTCGTCCCACGGCTTGCCCAGGAGCTTGTCGATCTCGTTCTCGAGGGTGACCTCGCCGAGGGCGGCGCGGACCACGGCGGCCTTGAGCCGGTCCTCGGGAATCATGATGTCGCCGTGCAGGCCCATCACGGCGTGGAAGACGCCGAGATCGGGCGTGTAGGAGAAGCGCGCGCCCTCCGTCGACGCGGTCGGCTCCTCGGTCACCTCGAAGCGCAGGTGGTTCCACCCACGCAGCGCGGAGGCCATCTCGGCCGCGGCGCCGACCTTGCCGGTCCAGGAGAACTCGGCCCGATAGGTGCCGGCCTGGGCCGGCTGCGGCGTCCAGTCCGGGTTGACGGGCACGCCGAGGACGCCGCCCACGGCCCACTCGATGTGCGGGCACAGCGCGGACGGCGCGGAGTGGACGTAGAACACGCCCCTGGTCGCACTCATGCTTCCGGTCACCACGAACCCTCGCTTCCCTCTACCTCCGGCGCGAGATACGCCTTCCCCAGCGGTCTCAACGGAGGTGTCGGATGCGAACGCGTGCGGACACCGTCTGCGGAGTGACACCTGTGATGTTGTGTTCCCATTGTGGCCCATGGGGCGGCAGGACACCAGCGCAACCGCCGCGTGTCTGGATCCACCCTGCCGCACTCACGCGCCGAGCGCGAGGAGCTCGTCCATCACCGCGACCGCGATGCCGAGGCCGCCGAGGTGGCTCTCGCCGTCGATGGTCGTCATCGTGGCATCGGGCAGGCGGTCGACGCAGTGCTGCCCGTGCCGGAACGGCACGATGTGGTCGTCGTCGCCGTGCCACCAGCGCACCGGCACCTTCACGTCGGCGAGGCGGAAGCCCCAGTCCCGGGTGAACATCAGCAGGTCGGCCAGCGGGGCCGAGGTCTGGAAGCGACTGCCGTTGAGCAGGTCGTCGAGGAACATCGCCTTGAACTCGGGCCGCCCGAGCAGGTGCTTGTCACCAGGCGGCTGCACGGCGGCGTAGAGGTCCAGCGCCGGACCGGCCAGCGGCTTGACCGTGCGGATGGCGCCGGTGAGCGCGATGCCGAGCGGGACCCGGGTCGCGGCCAGCAACGGCGCTGCGTGCACCGCGAGCTGGATGATGCCACCCTCGGCCGCGTCCGGGCCGCGAGTCGGGGCCACTCCCCCGAGCACGCCGACGCCGTGCACCCGTTCCGGCAGGGCGGCCCCCGCCGCAAGGGCGTACGGCCCGCCGCCCGACAGTCCGATCACCCGCACGCTGTCCACCGCCAGCGCGTCCAGCAGCAGGCGGAGGTCCTCGGTCCAGTCGAGCACGTTCTCGTACAGGTGCGGCGTCGAGGAGCCGATGCCCGGCCGGTCGATCCCGATGATCCGGGCGCCGACCTCGTCGGCGTACGCCCGGGCGTCCACGGGGATCTGCCGCCGCGCACCGGGCGTCCCGTGCATCCACACGATCGCCGGTCCCCGGCGTGATCCGTACTCCGCGAAGCTCAGCCGACGCTCGTCCCGGACGGCGACGCTGCCCTCCAGCGTGGGCCGCTTCGGCCGCTCCGGGATACGGAGCGCAGGCAACGTCATGGGCAGGAGTGTGGCAGGTGCCACGCGCCCGGGCACCGGTGTCCTACGCTTCGGCCATGATCGACGGAGGAACCGAGCCCCGCGCCGCGTCCGCACCGGGCCGCCGTCGGGCGCAGCGCCCCGAGCGCCGGCGCGCCGGGAGCCTGGGCACCCCCCGGATCCCGCGCCCCTCGTTCCAGTCGCGCGGCTGGAGGATCGCCGGTATCGCCCTCGCCCTCGCCCTCGCGCTGTCCTGGCTGGCCTGGTACGCCACGACGCCCGAGAAGCTGCCGACATCGACGAAGGTCGTCAACGCCAACGGCGTGGTCGGTACCCCGCTGTACGTCGGTATGTTCGCCGCGCCGGCCGACCTCGGCCGGACCCTGCGCATCTCGGGTGTCGAGGTCCACACCACCAGCGACGTGAAGCTGACGGTGACCCCGCTGCTGTGCCGCCGAGGCACCATCGGCGTCACCACGAAGCCCGACCAGTTCTGTGCCGACCTCGTCGATCCCGAGCACCAGCGGCTCGTCGGCGGCGACTCCATCGTCGTGCGCGTCGATGCCGACGAGGCGGCCCTGGCCGTGATCGACCGGATCCGGATCGCGTACCGCGAGGACATCCGCTGGGACACCCAGCCGGCGGGCAACCGGCAGGCGATCGTGACGATCGCCGGCCGCTCCTGAGCGGCCGGCGACCTCCTCACGCGCCGGTCAGCCGCGGTCGATCCTCTTCTCGACGGCCGCGGCCCGATCGGCCGCGTCGGTGATCTCGTCGGCGTCGATCGCGTTGGTCTTGTGGAACCAGGTCAGCGCGTCGTTGAGACGGCCAGCCTCCTCCAGCGTGTCGGCGTAGGCGTACCGCAGCCGCACCACCCAGGGCTCCCGGGTCTTGGTGTTCAGCGGCGAGACCTCGAGCGTGCGCAACGCGGCGTCCAGCTGGCCGAGGTCACGACGCGCGCCCGCCTCGACGAGCGTCATCTCCGCCTTGGCGGCCGGAACGAACTTGACCACCGACGGACTCTTGGCCAGCTCGAGCGCCCGTGTGGGGTTGCCGAGCGCACGGTGGCAGTCGGCCATGATCGGCAGGTAGGCCGTCGCGCCGTTCATCCGCTTCGCCGCACGCAGCTCCGAGAGCGCCTCGGCGTAGTGACCCGCGGCGTACGCGGCCTCACCGACGGCCTCGCGCACGGACGCGATCCGCGGCGCACGCGCCTTGGCCGCCAGGGTGTGCTGGTAGGCGGTCTCCGGGTCGTCGTCGACGAGCTGGCCGGCCGCCGCGAGATGACGGGCCACGCGGGCCGCCAGCTTCTCCGGGAGGCCCTTGAGCTGGGCGCGAACCGAGGCGCTCAGCTCGCTGCCGGTCACGTCCTCGGGCAGCGGCGGGCCGTCGTAGATCGCCTGCTTCTCGCTGCGCTCGGCCGGGTCCAGGCGCGGCCTACGCTCGGCATCGGTGCGCGGGGCACCCCGCCGCTCGCCACCGGCGGGCCTACCGCCCCGGCCGGCGGACTTCCGCTCACCCGTGGGCCAACGCTCGCCGCTCGGCTTGCGGTCGCCACTGGGCTTGCGATCTCCGCCAGGCTTGCGGTCGTACGGCTTGCGGTCCTCTCCACTGCGAGAGCTCGCGCCCTTGCGGGGAGCTCCACCCTGTCGAGGCCCACCCTTGCGGGGGGCACCCGCGCCGTCACGACGGCCACGCTGGTCTGCCACGTCAGTCTCCTGAGACTACTTGAGATCGCTATTGAGGAATCTAGGTGCAAAACAGAGTAGGGGCCACCCAACGGGTGGCCCCTACCTGAATGTTTGTCCGGCGGCGTCCTACTCTCCCACATCCTCTCGGTTGCAGTACCATCGGCGCTGGCAGGCTTAACTTCCGGGTTCGGGATGGGACCGGGTGTTTCCCTGCCGCTATGGCCGCCGTAACT
>NZ_JAHTKU010000021.1 GCF_019192965.1 Nocardioides daeguensis | reverse complement strand
GCCCGATCAGCACGCCACTGCCGACGCCCGCTCTCGGGCACATCGCTGGTCTTCCTGCTCCAGTCCTTCGTCGCCATCGTTCAACACCTCCATGATCGAGGTGTTGCGACGACCGGTTGATTTCGCCCTGGACGCCCTGATCGGAGTGGATCACCGTCCCGGCCGACAAGGTCTTCCCGAGTCGGCTGTGATCGCCATTCCCAGGGCGTGGTCCCTAACGCAGCTGTCGGGGAGGCGTCGATCGACCAGCCCACGACACGACGAGGGAAGGTGTCGAGCACGACGCAGCAGTAGACCTTCCCTTCGCGGGTGGGGTGTTTGCGCTCAGGCTCGCCGAGCCCTGGCAACCGACGACCGGCTGGTGCACCCCTCCAGCACTCGACTCCCCACGCGCAAGTGGGAGACACGCCCTACGCAGGCTCCCGTGACGCGTCGACGGACGCGGCGGGTCGGCGCCGGAGTGATGCGCCGCCGCGCCGAACCGGGAGGACGCCGGAGCCGACGAGCTCGCTGATCGGATGGTCGGCCAACACGGTCAGGAAGTCACGCACCCGCCGCGGCTCGGCGAACAGGCCGAGCGTGAGCGAGTGGCGCTTCACCTCGACGACGTCGGCGCCGAACGCGTCGGCGACGTCGAGGACGAGGCGCCGGGTGGTCGCCTCGGCCTCGACACGCACCAGGACCGCCTCTCGCTCGTGGAACCGGGCGGCGCTGACCTCGACGGTCTTGACGACGTCGATCAGCCGGTTCAACCGCTTGACGAGCAGCTCGCCGGACGCCAGGTCCGGGAGCGTGGCGGTCAGGTGCAGTGTCGCCGTGCCGTCGGCGTCGGCAGCGACGGACAGGGTGACGACCTCGACCTGCCGTGCCGCGAGCAGCTGGACGACCGAGCGGACCGCATCCGTGCTCGCGAGGTGGAGCACGTACCGGCCCGTCAGCACGACCGACCGCGATCGCCGCCGCGCAGGTCCGCCGCTCGGCCCATCACTGCGCCTGTCGGTCGTGGGGCACGACGTCGGCGAACACCTCGGCGAGAGCCGGCTTGCTCACCTTGCCGGTCGGCGTCTTCGGCAACGCGTCGACGAGGGCGATGTAGCGCGGGACCTGGAACCTCGCCATGGTCGCCTCGCTGTGGCGCCAGATCGACTCCGCGTCGACGTTGCTGCCCGCACGGGGCACGACAAACACCTGGACCTCCTCCTCGGTCAGCTCGCTCGGCACCCCGACGGCAGCACACTCCACGACGTCGGGGTGCGCCTCGATGCCCTCCTCGACCTCGAGGGCGCTGATGTTCTCCCCGCGCCGACGGATCGAGTCCTTCCCGCGGCCGACGAAGAAGATGTTGCCGTCGTCGTCGCTCCGCACCAGGTCGCCGCTGTGGAACCAGAGCCCGCGGAACCCGGTGGCCGTCGCCTCGGGGTTCGCGAAGTAGCCGTCGAGGACGGTGCCAGCGATCCGCGGCCGGACCAGGAGCTCGCCGACCTCACCCGCCGGCAGCGCGTCGCCGTTCTCGTCCGCGATCCGGATCTCGAACTCGGGCGTCACCCGTCCGCACGAGCCGAGCACCTGGGGCTGGTCCCACCGCTGGGTGATGGGGATGTTCGCCTCGACGCTGCCGTACAGCTCGAGGACCTGCAGGCCGAAGCGCGCCTCGAAGTCGGGAGCCCAGTCCGGCACGGGCACTCCCCAGGCGAGCCGGACGGTGTTGTCGCGATCGTCCGGCCTCGGCTCGGCCTTGTAGAGGATCGACAAGGTGGCGCCCATGAAGTCGAAGACCGTCGCTCCGGTCTCGCGCACCTCGTCCCAGAACCGTGAGGCCGAGAACCGGCGCGACAGCGCTGCCGTGGCACCGAGCAGGAGCGCCGGCACCGTGGTGAGCGCCGTCGCGTCGGCGTGGAACAGGGGAAACGGGCAGTACAGGACGTCGTCGTCGCGAAGACCGAAGTCCCGCACCGCGATCGCGGCCTGGGAGACGAAGTAGCGGTGCGAGAGGACGCACGCCTTCGACCGCCCCGTGGTGCCGGACGTGTAGAGCATTCCCGCCACGTCGGCCGACCCCTGGGGCACCGGATCGACCGGCGTCTCGACCATCCACTCGTCCAGGGACGCGAGCCCGTCGCCCGCGGGCGCGACCAGCACCGGGGCGGACAGGTCGTCGCCCACCCCGTCACGCAGGTGGGTCTCCAGGTCCTCGTCCACGACGATGACGGCGGGGTCCGCCAGGGTGAGGGCGTTGTGCAACGTCTGGCCGCGCCACTCGGTGTTCACCGGCACCCACGACGCCCCGAGCCAGTTGGCGGCGAACCAGGTCTGCACGCACGCCAGCGAGTTGCGCATGAAGACGTTCAGCCGGGTGCCGGGGGCGAGTCCCTGCTTGGCGAGGCCGGCAGCCAGCCGAGCAGTCTGGTCACGGAACTCCGCGAAGGTCGTGTCCACGCCGTCGATCCTGAGGAACACCCGATCCGGCCACGCGACAGCGGCGCGCTCGAGAAGCTCCGGCAGCGTCTGGTCGATGTCGACGGATCCGATCCGGACCGTCATCGCGCACCCGCCACGGTGCCGCTCGTGGCGAACTGCTCGAAGGAGGCGTTGGCCTCCGCGGACGCGAAGCAGTACAGCGCTGCTTCGACCTCCAGCCGCAGGGTCGCCTCGAGCTGGGTCGAGGCCGCGGCCTCGACGGCGCGCTTCGCCGAAGCCAGCGACCGGCGCGGCTGCTCGCCGAGCCGGGCAGCCAGCGCGCTCGCCTCGGCGAACGCGTCCTCGGCGAGCGTGGTCGCGAGGCCCAGGGCCTGCGCCTCCTCGGCGGCGATCCACCTCCCGGTGAACAGCAGCTCCTTGGCCCGCAGCAGTCCCACCATCTGGGGGAGCCGGGAGCTGATCCCCCCGGTGTGCGCGTGCCCGATCGGGACCTCGGGGAACCGCATCCGGGTCCCGGCCTGCACCACCACGAGGTCGGCGGCCAGGGCGATCTCGGCGCCTCCACCGACGGCGTAGCCGTGGACCGCGGCGATGACCGGGCACGGGTTGCTCACCATGAGGCGGGTGATGTCCTGCAGGAGCTCGAACGCGGTCCGGAGCTCCTCGGCGCTGCCCGTGCGGGGAGCGAGGGTCTGCTTGAGGTCCTCGCCGACGCAGAACGCCCGGCCGGCTCCCCGGACCACCACCGGGCCGCTGTCCTGGGTGGCTGCCAACGCGTCGACCAGGCCGGACAGCAGCTCGACGTTCAGCGCGTTGAGGGCCGCCGGACGGTTGAGGGTGATGACGTGGACGCCGTCGGACGACTCGACCAGCACGGGGGAATGGGTGGAAAGCTCAGTGGTCATCGTTCTTCCTTGTGGTCAGTGGGTCACCTGCGGGTCTGCCGCAGGCTCCTGGTGTGAGGTGGCACCGAGATAGATCTCCCGCACCATCGGGTCCGTCCTCAGCTCGTCGCTGGGACCCTCCTTGACGATCTCGCCGCTGCGCATGACGTAGCCGCGAGACGTCACCGACAACGCCTGTCCCGCGTTCTGCTCGACGAGGAGCAGGGCGGTCCCGGTCGCGTGGATCGCGGCGATCGCCTCGAACACGGTCGTCACCATCAACGGTGAGAGCCCGAGGCTCGGCTCGTCGAGCAGCAACAGCGACGGCCGGGACATCAGGGCCCGGGCGATCGCCACCATCTGCTGCTCGCCGCCGGACAGCGTTCCCGCGTCCTGGTCGATGCGCTCCCGCAGCCGGGGGAACAGGTCGAGCTGTGCGTCGAGGTCCTGCTGGACCTCGCGATCCTTGCGGTGGAAGGCGCCCAGGTAGAGGTTCTCGCGAACGCTCATCCGCGGGAACAGGCGGCGTCCTTCGGGGACGTGGGCGATGCCCCGGCGCGCGATCACGTGCGTGGGGGCTCCGGCGATGTCGGTGCCCTGGTGGAGGACCGCCCCGGAACGCGGCGCGAGCATGCCGCTCAGGGTCTTGAGCGTCGTGCTCTTCCCGGCTCCGTTGCTCCCGATGAGAGCCACGGCCTCGCCGTCGGCGACCCGCATGCTGACACCGCGCAACGCGTTGACGGCGCCGTAGCTGACGTCCAGGTCGATCGCTTCGAGAGTCATCGCACGACCGCCGTTCCGAGGTAGGCGTCGATCACGCGCTGGTCGTTGAGCACCTCGGCCGGTCGCCCGTCGCACAGCGGCCTGCCGTACTCGATCACCGAGATCGCCGAGCACGTGTCGCTGACCAGGTCCATGTCGTGCTCGACGAGCACCACCGACAGCCCGTAGCGCTCCGGCAGCGAGCAGATCAGCTCGGTCGCCTCCCGCTTCTCGGCGCTGTTGAGGCCCGCCGCGGGCTCGTCCAGCAGCAGGACGCGTGGCGAGGAAGCGAGCGCACGGGCGATCTCGACGCGTCGCTGCTGCCCGTACGACAGGCTGCCGGCGAGGCTGTTCGCGCACGACTCCAGGCCGAGCGTGGTCAGGACGGTGGCGGCGGTCTCGACGGCGGCGCGCTCTGCGCGGGCCACCCCCCAGCCTCCGATGATGCCGCCGGCGATCCAGCCGCGCGTCTGCACGTGCATGCCGACCAGCACGTTCTCGAGAACCGTCATTCCCCCGAACAGGCGGATGTTCTGGAAGGTGCGCCGCAGCCCGAGCGCCGCGCGGGACGCGGCGTTGCGTTGCGTGATGTCGACACCGTCGAGCCGGATGGTGCCCTCGTCGACGGCCAGGGCGCCGCTCAGCATGTTGAGCAACGTGGTCTTGCCGGCACCGTTCGGCCCGATGATGCCCACGATGTCGTTGGCCGGGACGGCGAGGTCGACGCCGTCGACCGCGATGAGTCCCCCGAAGCGCTTGACCAGGCCGGTCGCGCTCAGCAGGTGCCCCGCGGTGGACTCCGCGGCGAGCACCCCCGTCCCGCCGTCCATCCGCTGTGCCGTCGCCGTCATGAGCTTCCTCCTCGTCGAGTCGTGGAGCGTCGCAGCGTCCAGCGCCGTACGCGTGGGGTGCCGCTCGCGAACAGGCCCTGGGGGCGCAGCCGCATCACCAGGACCAGCACGAGGCCGAAGATGAGCAGCCGGTACTGGTCGAACTCGCGCAGCAGCTCGGGCATGAAGACGAGCACCACAGCGCCGGCGAGCGCTCCCCAGACGCTCCCGATCCCGCCCAGCACCACCATGGCGAGCACCTTGATCGACTCGGAGAACAAGAAGCTGTCGGGGAACACCGAGCCGTACCAGGCGGCGGTGAGCACCCCGGCGCCACCAGCCACGCTCGCGCCGAACACGAACGCCGACAGCTTCGCGCGCACGATGCTCACGCCGCACGAGCTCGTCGCTGCCTCGCTCTCCTGCATGGCTCGCCACGCCCGACCCAGCCGGGCGTCGCGCAGGCGCAGCGCGCAGTACATGACGCCGGCGGTGTACAGGGCAGCCAGCACGAAGAACTGCATCGTCGTGGTGAGCCCGATGGGGCCCAGGTAGACGTCCTCGCGGCCGATCTGCCAGCCGCCGACGGCGGGCAGGTCGATGCCGAGCACACCCTGGGGACCGTTGGTGATGTTGATCGGCCGGTCCAGGTTGACCAGCAGGATGAAGACGATCTCGCCGAATCCCAGCGTGACGATGGCGAGGTAGTCGCCGTGCGTCCGCAGGGCAGGCAGGCCGACGACCACCCCGAGCAGGGCTGCGGCCAACATGCCGACCGGCACCATGAGCCAGAAGTTGATGTGGATGTCGTGCAGGTTGCTCGCCAACAGGGCGTAGCTATAGGCCCCGACCCCGAAGAAGGCGATGAACCCCAGGTCCAGCAGGCCGGCCAGGCCCACCACGACGTTGAGACCCATGGCCAGCGCGGCGTAGATCAGGATCATCGTCGCGATGCGCACGGTGTAGTCGCTCGGGGCGGCGAGCAGAACGAGCGCGCAGACGATCGCGAGGATGCCGGCCTGCTTCGCTGCACTTCGCCGCGACGCCGCGTCGGGCGACGGGAGGCGTGTCTTCGCCTCCCGACCTTCCATCAGCGCGGTCATCACACACGCTCCAGCGTCTTGCGGCCCAGGAGGCCGGCCGGCCGGATCGCGAGCACCACGACCAGGAGCACGAAGGCGACGAGGTCCTTGTAGGTGGCCGAGAGGAAGGTGGCCGCGAAGGCCTCCGTCACGCCGAGGACGAGACCGCCGGCCATCGCGCCGCGAATGCTCCCGATCCCGCCGAGCACGGCGGCGGCGAACGCCTTGATGCCGGCGCTGAAGCCCATCGTGTAGTCGATCTGCGTGTAGTAGAGCGCCACGAGGCAGCCGGCGGCGCCCGCAAGCCCCGATCCGATCAAGAACGTCCGCGTGATGACGCCCGAGACGTTGATCCCCATCAGGCCGGCCACCTCCGCGTCCTGTGCGGTGGCGCGCATCGAGCGCCCGAGCGAGCTGCGCGAGACCAACGCGCCGAGGGCGATCATCAACACGATGCTGACCGCGAACACCAGGCCGGCGGTGTAGCTGATCCGGACCCCGAGGACCTCCCAGCTCCCCGCGGGGACGACATCGCGAGCCGGCACCGACTGCGGCCGGGAGTCACCCTGGAAGTGGACCTGGAGCAGCATCACGAGGTTCTGGAGGATGAGGCTGACCCCGATGGCGCTGATCAGCGGAGCGAGCCGACTGCTCTTGCGCAGCGGTCTGTAGGCCAGACGTTCCACCGCGACACCCAGCGCCCCGCTGGCGAGCATCGCGACAGCCAGCATGGTCAGCAGCAGGAGCGGCCCCCACGCGAGGATCCCACCGATCCCGGTCAGGGCGGTCAGGGTGAGGAGCGACGCGAACGCGCCGACCATGAAGACCTCGCCGTGGGAGAAGTTGATGAACTCCAGCACGCCGTAGACCATCGAGTAGCCGAGGGCGATCATGGCGTAGACCGAGCCGAGGGCCAGGCCGTAGACCAGTTGCTGGGGCAACGATTCGAGTGCGTCCACCGCTCATCCCTCCCCGGGTACTCGTGCCGACCTGGCGGCCACCAGATGCGCGCTCATCGGAAGTCGTCCGGCTTGAGCACGGCCACCTCGTCGAACCGACCGGTCCGGACGGTGAAGATGTGGACCTCGGCGTTGGTGTTGTCGCCGTTGTCGTCGAACTCGATCGGCTCGCCACCCTCGACCGGCGGATAGCTCACCGCGCTGATCGCGTCGACGACGGCGTCGCGGCTGAGGTCGTCCACCTCGCCGAGCGCCTGGAGAACGAGGCGCGCCGCGTTGTACTCGAGCAGCCCGTAGCCCGACGGCTGCCCGTACTCGGCGCGGTAGGCGTCGAGGAACGCCTGAGCCTCGTCGGTCGGATTGCCCGCGCTCGCGGTGAGGAGCGTGCCCTCGACCGCGTCGCCGCCCTTCAACAGGTCCGGGTCGAAGAGCCCGTCGCCGCCGGCGAGCACGACATCGAGGCCGACCTCGCGTGCCTGCTGGGCGAGCAGTGCCGCGTCAGCGGGGTAGCCACCGAAGTAGATGACCTGCGTGTCGTCGGGGAACGTTCCCAGGACCGCCCGGAAGTCCTTGTCGCCGGCCTTGATGGCGGCGGACTTGACGATGTCCAGACCCTGGGACTTCGCCTGCGCGGTGAACTGGTCCACCAGCCCGACGCCATAGCTGGACTGGTCGTCGATCGTGCCGACCTCGGTGTAGTCGGTCTCGGTCGCGAGGTAGGTCGCCAGCGCCGGCCCCATGTAGTCGTCGCGTGCGCCGACCCGGAAGACGTTGTCCAGGCCCCGGCTGGTGACGTCGGGGTTGGAGCTGAGCGGCGACACCTGCGCCAGACCGCACCGCTGGTAGACGTCGGACGCCGGGATGGTGACGCCACTGTTGTAGTGACCGATGACAGCCACGACCGCGTCGTCGTCGCAGAACTTCTGCGCGACCGACTGTCCGGTCTGCGGCTCACCCTGGTCGTCGCCCTCCACGACCTTGACCTTGCGGCCGTCGAGGCCGCCGGCCTTGTTGATCTCGGCGACCGCGATCTTGACCGCGTTGACCGTCTCACGCCCCGCCCGTGCGTACGGGCCCGAGAGCGGGACGCCGACGGCGATGGCGAGGTCGCCGTCGGCGGCCACCCCTCCGTCGGACTCGCGAGTCGCGCAGGCCGACGCCAGCACGGCAACGGACGCCGTGGCGACCAGCAGCGTGCCGAGCCTGCGGGGGCGTCCCTGGCGCCGCCATGGGTGGGTGGTCCGAGATGCCGTGCCTGTGTTCGCGACCATGCCGCGCCTCCTGCGATCGGATTCGAAGTGTACTGGTAGGACCAGTGTGCTAGAGTGAAAGGCAGACAAGTGATCTGTGTCAACCACCTGGGCGAAATTTGTTGCCGCCCTTCGAGGCAAGGACGAGAACCAGCGATGAACCCGACTCCGGAGACGACCGCCGACCGCACCCACGCCGAGGGCGCCGACGCACCCGCGCTGCCGACAGCGACACTTCGCCGGGAGGTCACCGCGGCGGACACCGCCCGCACGTTCGGCCCGACGTTCCCCGAGGCCGCGTCGACGCCCTTCGTGCTCGGCCTCGCCGAGGTGGCCTGTCACGAGGCCGTCGCGCACGAGCTGGCTGCCGGGCAGATCACCGTGGGCGTCGCAGCGACCATCAGCCACCAGGCGCCGACGCCGGTGGGGGAGATCCTGACCGCCGTCGCGACCCAGACCGGCCGCAAGGGCGGCCGCCGTACCTTCCGTGTCGTGCTCAGTGACGCCGCCGGACAATGCGCCGTGATCGAGCACGAGCGGGCGATCGTGGAAGCCCGGCTGATCTCCGACCGACTCGACAACCGGCCCCGGGCCTAGCCCCCGACCTGGCCCCGGACCTGGCCCCGCATCTCCCCGGCAACCCCGCACCTGGAACGAGGATCGACATGAACCCGACCGAACCCGGATGGCTCACCTTCGACTGCTACGGAACCCTCGTCGACTGGCGAACCGGGATGGAACGCGCCCTCGCCCAGGTCGACGCCGCTCGCGTCGCCGACCTGCTGGCCGGCTACCACCGGGCAGAGCCCGCGCTCCAGGAACGACGCCCCGTCCTCAGCTACCGCGAGATCCTGCGCCGCGGCCTGATCTCGTCGGCCTCCGAGAACGGCGTCGACCTCGACGACGAGCACGCCACCGTCCTCGCCGACACCATGGCGACCTGGCCGCCGTTCACCGAGACCGCCGACATCCTGGCTGCGCTCAAGGCGAAGGGATGGAAGCTGGCCATCTTGTCCAACGTCGACAACGACATCATCGAGAAGACCCTGACGCTCCTGGGTGAGCCGATCGACCTCGTCGTCACGGCCGAGGACGTGGGGTCCTACAAGCCGGCACGGGGACACTTCGAGGAGTTCAGGCGCCGCGCCCAGCCCGCCGAGGGCGGGTGGATCCACGTCGCCTGCAGCTGGCGCCACGACGTCGTCCCCGCCACCGAGCTCGGTGTCCCCTGCGTGTTCGTCAACCGCGAAGGCGAGGCACACGACCCGGCCCGGGTCGTCGGGGTGCTGCCCGATCTCACCGGATTGCCGGATACGCTCGCTGCACTCGATCTTCCGCTCTAGCAACGCACTCCCGAGGAGTACCGGCGGTGACCAGTTCCCCCGACGAGGCCAGGCCTCGCTTCACCAACGTCACGCCGGTGCGTGCCTACGAGAGCGTCGTCGCGCAGATCGAGAACGCGGTGTTCGCCGGCCAGCTCGTCCCCGGGGACAGGTTGCCCTCGGAGCGCGAGCTGATGGCGCAGTTCGGCGTCTCCCGCGGAACCGTCCGTGAGGCGTTGCGGGTCCTCGAGAGCGGCGGGATCATCCGCTCCCGACCGGGTGACCCCGGCGGTGCGACGGTCCAGGCCAACTCCTCGGCGCGACTGGCGAAGGCGCTGACGACCTTCGTGAAGCTCGGTCAGATCGGGGTCGGCGAGCTGATCGAGTTCCGGATGGTCGTCGAGGGAAGCGCGGTTCGTCTCGCGGCCGAGCTGCACGACGACGAGACGCTGGCGGCGATGGAGGACGCGTTCGCCGACATGAAGCGCGCCGCGGACGTCTCCTTCGAGGACTTCTCGGCAGCCGACGTCTCGTTCCACCTCGCCGTCGCCGCCTGCTCCGGAAACTCCCTGTTCAGCGCCTGCAGCCAGTTCGCCCGAGACACGGTGCTGCAGCTGACGACCGACAACCTCAAGGAGTCCGGCGACCCCACCGAGCTGATCCAGGAGACGCTGCGGCGCCACGGCGCCTACCTCCAGGCGATCCGTGACCGTGACGGGCGTACGGCGGAGGCGCTGGCGCGACAAGACCTCGTCGACTACTACGGGCCGCACCTCGAGGCCGACGAGCGAGCGCGCATCGACCTGCTGCTGATGCCGTAGCCCTCCTGCGCCGCCGGGCCCTGGTCGTCCCGGGCAACAGTCGCGAGCGGCGCTACTCCGGCACGCAGATCTGGCCGCGGACCCTGCCGGCCGCGGTGCGAACCACGAGGGTGCAATCCAAGGCCGCCACGCCGGAGCCCAGCGCGCGCCCGCTACCGCTGACCCTCCCACCCTACCGAGGTCGGCAGGTCTCAACCGCGAGGCTGATCAAAGCCACAGGTCAGCGCGTTTCGTGAAACACCCACGTGTGGGCGCCGGGTCTTCGGATCCGGGGCCGCGTCCGTGCCTGGGCCGGTTCTGTGCGCCACCGCGACCGGACTGCGTTTGCGCGGGTCGCGTGGGGTGTCAGTGCCCGTGCAAACGACCACGTGTAGCGATGTGGCCGCGGTCGTGCTCCGCCCGGCGGGCGCCGGCGTGCGGCAAGAACGGCTTCCTCGACAGAACCGACGAGATCGCGCCGATCGACGGCACTCGCGTGGCAACCAGAAAGAGGCGGTCGGGCTCCGGCGCGACTGGCCCGCTGCTTGAGACCCGCCCCCTCGCAAGATCCCGGCCGATTGGATCGTCTACTACTTGTCGCTCCGGACAGTCGAGTCTCAAACCCGCTTCGGGGAAGGAAACCCTGCATGTTCATCACCCTCCTGGCCGCCGTGCTGATTCTCGGCGGGCTTGCCTGGTTGTCGTTCGGCAAGCCACGCGCGGTCGGGCTTGCGCCCATCGTCGTTGCGCTGGTCGCGCTGCTGGTCGCGAGCGTCACCTCCGTCCAGGCCAAGCAGGTCGGCGTCGTCACCACGTTCGGCAAGCCGTCGGACCACACGCTCTCGTCCGGCCTCCACTTCAAGGCACCGTGGCAGAAGGTCACCGAGATCGATGCGACGATCCAGACCGACGAGTACCACGGCGACTCGGGAATCGAAGTCCGCCTCAGCGACGGAAACGCCGCCACGATCAGCGCCACGATCCGGTGGAGTGTCAGCGCTGAGAACGCCAGCAAGGTGTATGCCGACTTCCGGTCGGACGACCCCACCAAGAGCCTGCGTGACGCCGTCGTCTCGACTCAGTTCAAAGCCGCGACGAACAGCGTGTTCGCCGGCTTCGACCCGCTGACCCTGGCTGGTGCGACCGGAACGAAGCCCGACTATCCCGCGCTGGCAGCAGAGATTGCCGCCGTGATGTTGAAGCAGACCAAGTCGCTGGTCGACATCGAGTCGATCACGATCAGCCTGGTCAAGCTGGACAAGGACTCCCAGAAGAAGATCGACGACTACATCACCGAGGTCAGCAAGACACGCATCGCCGAGCAGGCGCAGAAGACCGCCGAAGCCCAGGCCAAGGCGAACGAGATCCTGTCGAAGTCGATCAGCAACGACCCGAACGTCCTCGTGTCGAAGTGCCTCGACCTGCTCGCCGAGGGCTACAACGCTCCGGCCGGTTTCACCTGCTGGCCCGGCGCCTCGGGCGGCGTCGTCATTCCTGGCACCCGCTGAACCAGCACCACCACTCCGGCGCGAACGGCGGGCCCCCCCCCCCGCTTCCCGCCTCCGAGAGGACGCGCACCTGAGCATCACCACCGACTCCGTCGTCATGCCCGGCCTCGTCTGCAGAAGGAAACCCGGATCTCTCCGGGGCGCAACAGCCCCGAAACATCTCCCCGGTTCACTGTGAGGACACAGTGATTCACCGAAAGAAACGGAGTCGGAGATGGAGACGCTGAAGGAGCTGGCCGAGCAGGCGGGCACCCGGTTCATCCTCGCGCTGTTCGTCGACCTGCGCGGCAAGCCGTGCGCCAAGCTGGTGCCGGTCGAGGCCGTGGACGAGCTCGCCGAGGACGGCGTCGGCTTCGCCGGGTACGCCGTCGGGGCGATCGGCCAGGAGCCGCGCGACCCCGACCTGGTCGCCGTCCCCGACGTCTCCTCGTTCACCCCGATCCCCTTCGTCAAGGAGGGGCTGGCGCTCGTCCACTGCGACCCGCACGTCGCGGGCGAGCCGTGGCCGTTCGCGCCGCGCGTCATCCTCAAGGCGGTCATCGCCCGGGCCGCGGAGATGGGCTTCCAGCCCTGGGTCGGCGCCGAGGTCGAGTACTTCCTGCTCCGCCGCGACGCCGACGGTGCCCTGCGCACCGCCGATCCTCATGACGACGCCGCCCAGCCCTGCTACGACGCCCGCGGCGTGTTCCGGATGTACGACCACCTCACCTCGATCTCGACGGCGATGAACCAGCTCGGCTGGGGCAACTACGCCAACGACCACGAGGACGGCAACGGGCAGTTCGAGCAGAACTTCGCCTACGCCGACGCCCTCACCACCGCCGACCGCGTGGTCACGCTGCGCTACCTGCTCTCGGTCCTGGCCGCCGAGCGCGGGATGATCGCGACCTTCATGCCCAAGCCGTTCGCCGACCGCACCGGCAGCGGGCTGCACCTGCACCTCTCGCTCACCTCCCAGGACACCGCGGTCTTCCCCGGCGAGGACGACGCGGTGCTGGGCCTCTCGCCGACCGCCTACGCCTTCATGGCCGGCATCCTCGAGCACGCCCAGGCGCTGCAGGGCCTGATCGCCCCGACGGTGAACTCCTACAAGCGCACGGGGGCGGTCGCCACGGCGTCCGGTGCGTCGTGGGCCCCGCGCACGCCGACGTACGGCGGCAACGACCGCACCCACTACATCCGGGTGCCCGACGACCAGCGCATCGAGATGCGGGGCGCCGACGCGTCGGCCAACCCCTACCTCGCCGTCGCCGGGGCGCTGGGCGCCGGACTCGACGGGATCGCCCGCGGCGCCCACCCCGGCCCGCTCGGTGGCGGACCCGAGGGCGAGCTGCCGAACACGCTGCTCGAGGCGATCGAGCTCATGGTCGCCGACCCGGTCGTGTGCGGCGTGCTCGACGCCGCCGGCCCCGGTGTCGCCGACTACTTCGCCGACCTCAAGCGCGCGGAGTTCCGCGAGTACCACGCCGCCGTGAGCGCGTGGGAGGTCGACCGCTACCTGACCGCCTTCTGAGCCCCGACCGACCCGACCACCGAGAGGAACGACCACATGTGTGGAATCGTCGGGTTGCACCTGCGCAACCCCGAGCTCCACCCCCGGCTGGGGGAGCTGCTCACCGACATGCTCTGCGAGATGCAGGACCGCGGCGCCGACTCGGCCGGCGTCGCCGTCTACGGCGACCCGACCTGGACGCCGCCCGGCCAGGGTGCCGTCTCGCTGCTCGAGCTCGACCTGCCCGCCGCCGAGGTCGAGGCCGCGATCGGTACGGCGCTGGGCGTGCCGGTCGCCGTGCGCGCGGTCGACGCGACGCTCGTCGTCACCGTCCCGGTGCCGTCCGAGGAGCTGCTCGCCGCGGCCCGCGCGGCGTACCCGGACGCGCTGGTCGCCGGCTTCGGCGCCGACCTCGCCGTGCTCAAGGGGGTCGGCGCCCCCCGCGACCTTGCCGCCTCGTGGGGCCTGGCCGGGGCGCAGGGCTGGCAGGGCGTCGGGCACACCCGGATGGCGACCGAGTCCGCGGTCGACCCGTCCGGCTGCCATCCGTACGCGGTCGGCCCCGACCAGTGCCTGGTCCACAACGGCTCCTTCTCCAACCACGCGACGATCCGGCGCGAGCTGCGCGCCGCCGGCGTGGAGTTCGACAGCGAGAACGACACCGAGGTGGGGGCGCGCTTCGTCGCGAAGGCGCTCGCCGACGGCAAGGACGTGGAGGTGGCGCTGAAGGAGCTGTGCGCGACCTTCGACGGCTTCTACACGCTGCTCGTGTCGAACCGCGACTCCTTCGCGGTCGTGCGCGACGCGATCGCCTGCAAGCCGGCGGTCATCGCCGAGACCGACGACTGGGTGGCGATGGCGAGCGAGTACCGCGCGCTCGCCGGCCTGCCCGGCGTGGAGAACGCCCGTATCTGGGAGCCCGAGCCCGAGGTGGTGTACGCATGGACCCGCTGACCCCCCGTCCCCACGACCGGCACTTCGACCTGGCGCGCGACTCGCTGCGCGAGGTGAACGCCGCCCTGCACGCCCCCGACCTCGAGGGCGCGGTCACCATCGACAACCCGGCCGGCGCCCACAGCGTCGCCGTCGGGCTCGACGCCCCGGTGCGGGTGAGCATCAACGGCCACGTCGGCTACTACGCCGCCGGTATGAACCAGCAGGCCGAGGTGACCATCGACGGCAACGCCGGCACCGGCGTCGCGGAGAACATGATGAGCGGCACCGTCGTCGTGCGCGGCAACGCCTCGCAGTCGGCGGGGGCCACTGCCCACGGCGGGCTGCTCGTCGTCGAGGGCGACGCGGCCGCACGCTGCGGCATCTCGATGAAGGGCGTCGACATCGTGGTCGGCGGCGACGTCGGCCACAGCACGGCGTTCATGGCCCAGGCCGGCCGCCTCGTCGTCCGCGGCGACGCGGGGGAGGGGCTCGGTGACTCGATCTACGAGACCCGCATCTACGTGCGCGGCGAGGTCGCCTCGCTCGGCGCCGACTGCGTCGCCAAGCCGATGCGCGCCGAGCACGTCGAGGAGCTGGCCGGCCTGCTCAAGGCCGCGGGCTTCGAGGACGACGACCCGTCGTCGTACACCCGCTACGGCTCGGCCCGCACGCTCTACCACTTCACCGCCGCCAACAAGTACTGACCGGAGGCATCATCGTGACCACCCAGACATCCAGCCAGAACTGGGGCCTGCGCGAGTCGGCCACCTTCGACCGCACCACCATCGCGGCGATCCAGCGGGCCGCCGACACCGGCATCTACGACATCCGCGGCTGGGGTGCGAAGCGGCCGCTGCCGCACTTCGACGACCTGCTCTTCCTGGGCGCCTCCATGTCGCGCTACCCGCTCGAGGGCTACCGCGAGAGGTGCGGCACCGACGTGGTGCTCGGCGACCGGCACGCGACGTACCCGTTGCACCTGGCCACGCCGGTCACCATCGCGGGCATGTCCTTCGGCGCGTTGAGCGGGCGCGCCAAGGAGGCGCTGGGCCGCGGCGCCTCCGAGGTCGGTACGTCGACCACCACCGGCGACGGCGGGATGACCCTCGAGGAGCGGGGTCAGTCCAAGCACCTCGTCTACCAGTACCTGCCGAGCCGGTACGGCATGAACCCCGACGACCTGCGCAAGGCCGACGCGATCGAGGTCGTCCTCGGCCAGGGCGCGAAGCCGGGCGGCGGCGGGATGCTGCTGGGCCAGAAGATCTCGGAGCGGGTGGCCGGGATGCGGACGCTCCCGCAGGGCATCGACCAGCGCTCGGCGTCCCGGCACCCGGACTGGACCGGCCCGGACGACCTCGCCATCAAGATCAACGAGCTGCGCGAGATCACCGACTGGGAGAAGCCGATCTACGTCAAGGTCGGCGCGACCCGGACCTACTACGACGTCAAGCTGGCCTGCCACTCGGGAGCCGACGTGGTGGTGGTCGACGGGATGCAGGGCGGCACGGCCGCCACCCAGGAGGTGTTCATCGAGCACGTCGGGATCCCCACGCTGGCCGCGATCCCGCAGGCGGTGCAGGCGCTGCAGGAGCTCGGCCTGCACCGCAAGGTCCAGCTGATCGTGTCCGGCGGGATCCGTAACGGCGCCGACGTCGCGAAGGCGATGGCGCTGGGCGCGGACGCGGTCGCCATCGGCTCGGCCGCCCTGATCGCGCTCGGCGACAACGACCCCCGCTACGCCGCGGAATACGAGGCCATCGGCTCGGCCGCCGGCTTCTACGACGACTTCCAGGACGGTCGGGACCCGGCCGGCATCACCACCCAGGACCCCGAGCTCGCCGCCCGCTTCGACCCGGTCGAGGGCGGCCGCCGGCTCGCGAACTTCCTGCGGGTGCTGACCATGGAGGCCCAGACCATCGCCCGGGCGTGCGGCAAGGCCCACCTGCAGCACCTCGAGCCCGAGGACCTGGTTGCCCTCACCATCGAGGCCGCCGCGATGGCCCGCGTCCCGCTGGCCGGCACGTCGTGGATCCCCGGACAGCCCGGGCAGCAGGGACTCTGAGCCGATGCCCGGACCGGCGACACCCGAGCCGCGGACCGGTCTCGTCCGGCTCGCCGCAGCGGACCTGTCGCCGGTGCCGTGGCGCAACGGCGCCGGTCTCACCTGCGAGCTGGCCGCCGGGCCGGGCTGGCGGCTCAGCCTCGCCGACCTCACCGCGCCGGCACCGTTCTCCGCCTGTCCCGGCAGCGACCGGGTGCACGTCCCGCTCGGCGTCGGCTACCCGCTGGAGGTCGACGGCCGCCTGATCGAGGCGCGGCCCCTCGAGCCGGTCTGTTTCGCCGGTGAGGTGCCCGTGGTGCTGCCGTCGCTGCCACAGCCGACCGCCGCGCTCAACCTGATCACCCGCCGCACGGACTGCGCGGGCTCGCTCGTCGTCGTCCGGCACGACGGGGCGACCTGGTGGCCGCCGTACGTCCGCGCGGTGGTGCTGCTCGACGGCCCCTCGCCCGTCGTCGTCACCGGGCCGTCCCCCCTGGCCCTCCAGCTCGGGGACGCGCTGGTCGCCGAGGTCCACATCTTCGAACGCACCCCCGAACGCACCCCCGAACGCACCAAGGAGAACCAGCCATGACCCGCAACCGAGTCGTCATCGTCGGCGGTGGGCTGATCGGGCTCTCGATCGCCCGGGCCCTGACCGAGCGCGGCGTCAGCGACGTCCTCGTGCTCGAGCGGCACAGCCTGGCCAGCGGCGGTACCGGCAAGTCGAGCGGCATCGTCCGCGCCCACTACGGCGTGCCGTCGATCGCCGCGATGGCGTGGCGCAGCCTCCCGCTGATCGAGAAGCTCGGCGACGTCGTCGGCTTCCGGCAGACCGGATACACCGTGATCGTCGGCGAGGAGAACGAGGCCGCGCTGCGCGCCAACATCGCGACCCACCAGTCGCTGGGCATCGAGGCCGAGATGCTCGCCGTCGACGAGCTCGCCGCCCTGTGGCCGATGATGAATGTCGAGGACGTGGCGGCCGCGGCCATCGAGCGGCGCGGCGGGTACGCCGACGCCTCCCAGCTCGCGCTGTACTTCGGGCAGGTCGCCCGCGACAAGGGCGCCCGGGTCCGACAGCACACGCCCGTCGCCCGGGTGCTGACCGAGGGCGAGAAGGTCACCGGCGTCGAGCTCGAGGGCGGCGAGGTGGTCGAGGCCGACACGGTGATCCTGGCCGCCGGATGGTGGTCGGCTCGGCTGCTCGCCGGCCTGGGCATCGACTTCCCGGTCGAGGGCTACCGCTCCGAGCTGCTCGTCGTCGACGCCGGCGTCCCGCTCGCCGACCTGCCGGTGGTCTCCGACCTGGTCAGCCTGCAGTACTGCCGGATCGAGGGCTCGGGCCAGTTCCTGGTCGGCAACAGTGACCACGACGACCCCGAGAACCGCTACGTCGACCCCGACGACTACTCCAACATCGCCAGCGAGGCCGGCATCGAGAAGTACGCCGAGAAGGTGATGCACCGCTTCCCCGGCTTCCCGGACCCCTCGGTCACGCACAGCTACGCCGGCGTCTACGACGTGCCGCCGGACTGGAACCCGGTCATCGCGCCGGTCGGTCCCGAGGGCCTGGTGCTGTGTGCCGGGTTCGCCGGGCACGGCTTCAAGATCAGCCCGGCCGTCGGCGACCTGGTCGCCGACCTGGTGCTCGAGGGCGACAGCACCGATCCCGACGTGCCCGCCCGGGACTTCCGCCTCGAGCGCTTCGCCGAGGGCGACCTGCTGCGCAGCCCGCACCCATACGTCGGCGCGGGGGAGATGCGGTGAGCGACACCGTCGCGGGGCTGCTCGCCGAGATCGCCGACCTCGGCCGCGACCCGGTCCGCGGCGGGTGGTCGCGACCGGTGCTCTCCGATGCAGAGCTGGGGTTGCGCGAGTGGTTCGTGGCGCACGCCGACAAACGCGGCCTCGACGTCCACACCGACCGCAACGGCGTGCTGTGGGCCTGGCACGCGCCGGAGGGCCGCTACGACGACGCGGTGGTCACCGGCTCGCACCTCGACTCCGTCCCCGGCGGGGGCGCCTACGACGGGCCGCTCGGCGTCGCGTCGGCCCTGGTCGCCTTCGACCGGCTGGCGGCCGAGGGCGTCGGCGGCCGGCCCCGGGCGATCGCGGTCTTCCCCGAGGAGGAGGGCTCCCGCTTCGGCGTGGCCTGCCTGGGCTCGCGGCTGCTGACCGGGGCGCTGGCGCCCGAGCGCGCCCTGGGCCTGAGGGATCCCGACGGTCGCACCCTCGCCGAGGTGCTCACCGCCGCCGGCGGCGTGCCCGAGCATCTCGGCCCCGATCCGGAGGCGCTGGGCCGGATGGGCGTCTTCGTGGAGCTGCACGTGGAGCAGGGCCGCGGCCTGGTCGACCTGGGCCGACCCGTCGCGATCGGCTCCTCGATCCTCGGCCACGGCCGGTGGCGGGTGCGTCTCGAGGGCGCGGGCAACCATGCCGGCACCACCGTGATGGCGGACCGTCGCGACCCCATGGTCGCCGCCGGCGCGCTGGTCGTGGCGGTGCAGCGCCTCGCGCGGGCGGTCCGCGGGGCGCGGGCCACGGTCGGCCGGCTGGAGCCGACGCCGGGAGGAACCAACGTGATCGCCTCCCGGGTCGACCTGTGGGTCGACGTCCGGCACGAGGACGACGCCCTGACCCTCGCGCTGGTCGAGGAGATCCGTGCGGCGGCCGTGCTGGCGGCGGCCGAGCAGGGGTGCACGGCGACGCTGGTCGAGGAGTCGTTCAGCACCACCGTCGACTTCGACGCCGACCTGCGCGACGAGCTGTCCGTCGTCCTGCCGGGAGCGCCCGTGCTGGCCACCGGGGCCGGGCACGACGCCGGCGTGCTCAAGGAGCACGTGCCCAGCGCCATGCTCTTCGTCCGCAACCCGACGGGCGTCTCGCACGCGCCCGACGAGGCCGTCGAGGACGACGACGCGGAGGCCGGCGCCCAGGCGCTGGCCCGCGTGCTGCGGCACCTGGCCGGGCCGGCGCGGGCGGTCTCCTAGGGTGTGCCTCGTGAGTGGGGAGCACGACGACCTGATCCGCAACACCGCGGGCATCGCCCGCGACCGGGATCCCGGCGCGGCGGCGGAGCAGCTCGCGCTCGAGAACGCGATCGGGTCCAACGTGCGCGCCCTGCGGCAGCGCTACGACCTGTCGGTGACCGAGCTCGCGGACCGGATCGGCATCTCCAAGGCGATGCTGTCGAAGATCGAGAACGCGCAGACCTCCTGCAGCCTCGGCATGCTCGCCCGGCTCGCCGCCGGGCTCGACGTGCCCGTCGCCGCGCTGATCCGAGGTGCGGACGGCGAGCGCGAGGCGTCGTACACCAAGGCGGGGCAGGGTGCCGAGATCACCCGGACCGGCAGCAAGCAGGGCCACGCCTACGAGCTGCTCGGCGCCCTGCGGGGCGAGCACAAGCGCCTCGAGTGCCTGATGGTCACGTTGTCGGAGGACAGCCAGGTCTACCCGCTCTTCCAGCACCCGGGCACCGAGTTCCTGCACGTGCTCGAGGGAGTCATGGACTACGGGCACGGCCGCTCGGTCTACCGGATGGAGCCCGGCGACTCGCTGATCCTCGACGGTGAGGGTGCCCACGGCCCCACGCGGCTGATCCAGCTGCCGGTGCGCTTCTTGTCGGTGATCGCCTTCCCCGACGGCACCTGAAGCCGTAACACGAAGGCAACGACAGAGCCGAGTATCCGTAAAGGAAACACTGTCTACTGGAGCGAAACGTCAAGCTGGGGCGGGTGCCATCCACCGCCTCACGTTCCAGGAGGTGACATGGATACAGGCACCACGGCCTTCATGCTGTGCTCGATCATCGGTCTCACGCTGATGATCCCCGGGCTCGCGCTGTTCTACGGCGGCATGGTCAGCGTGAAGAGCTCGGTCAACATGATGATGATGACCTACGGCGCCGTCGCGATCGTCGGCCTGCTCTGGTTCGTCTTCGGGTTCTCGCTCGTCTTCGGCGACTCCCTCGGCGGCTTCCTGGGTGATCCGACGGACTTCTTCGGCAGCTCCGGGATGTTCAGCCTCGACGGATCCACCGACCAGACCTCGGTCTCGGGCCTGTCGCTGCTGCTCTTCTCGCTGTTCCAGGCGCTGTTCGCGTGCATCACCGTCGCGCTGATCTCGGGCGCCGCGGCCGACCGGATGAAGTTCTCCGCCTGGATGGTCTTCGCCACGGTGTGGGCCGTCGTCGTCTACTTCCCGGTCGCGCACTGGGTGTTCTCCTTCGACGGTGTCATCTCCGAGAAGGGCGGCTGGATCGCCAACAAGCTCGGCGCGCTCGACTTCGCCGGCGGCACGGCGGTGCACATCAACGCAGGTGCGGCCGCCCTCGCCGTCGCCATCGTGCTCGGCAAGTCCGCCAACTTCGGCAAGGGAACCAAGCCCCACAGCGTTCCGCTGACCCTGCTCGGCGCCGGCCTGCTGTGGGCCGGTTGGTACGCCTTCAACGGCGGTTCCTGGCTCGGTGCCTCCGACGGTGCGGCCTTCGCGATGGTGACCTCCTTCCTGGCCACCTGCGCCGCGACCCTGGCCTGGCTGGGTGTGGAGAAGTGGAAGGACGGGCACGTCACCGGCATCGGCGCGGCCTCCGGCGCGATCACCGGCCTGGTCGCGATCACGCCGTCGTGCGGTGACGTCACCCCGATGGGCGCGATCCTGGTCGGCCTCGTCGCCGGCGCGATCTGCCCGCTCGCGGTCGGCCTCAAGGAGCGCTTCGGCTACGACGACTCCCTCGACGTCGTCGGTGTCCACCTCGTCGGTGGCGTCATCGGCACCCTGATGATCGGCGTCGTCGGCTCCGCCGAGTCCGTCCAGGGTGTCGAGGGCCTGCTCTACGGAGGCGGCCTCGACCAGCTGTGGAAGCAGTTCCTCGCCGCCGCGGCGGTGCTGGTCTACTCCTTCGTGATCTCCCTGGGCATCGCGCTCGCGATCAAGAAGACGATGGGCATCCGGATCTCCCCCGAGGACGAGGAGGTGGGCATCGACGCCCGCCTGCACCGGGACCCGGCCTACGAGCTGATCTGAGCTGGTGACGGCGGCCCACCCGTGAGAGCGGGTGGGCCGCCGGTCCTTGCGATCGGGGCATCAGTGCACCCGGGCGGCGGGGGGAGTCGCATCGCCCTGGCCCTCGCCCGCGGTCTCGACCTCGGCCAGCGGGTCGTAGCGGTTGCCGGGCAGTGCGGCGAGGCAGACCATCGCCCCCAGGAGACAGAGCACGCCGACCACGGTGCAGCCCAGGCCGAGGCCGTCGAGAAAGGCCCGGTCGACCGCCGGGCCGAGTCCGGGCACCTGGGCGGCGAGGGCGTCGGCGAAACCGACCGATTCGCCCGCAGCCTCTGCCCTCGGGCCGTCGAGCCGTCCCGCGACGAGGGAGGTGAGGGTGTCGGCGTACCGGGAGGAGAAGATCGATCCGACGACGGCCACGCCGAGGGTTCCGCCGAGCTCGCGGGTGGCGTCGTTCACCGCTGAGCCGACACCGGCGCGCGAGGGCGGCAGCACCTGCATGATCGACTCGGTCGCCGGCGTGCTCACGAGCCCCAGGCCGCCGCCGAGCAGGATCATCTGCGGCACGATGACGGCGGGGTAGGACGCGTCCGCCGGGATCGTCGCGATCCAGAGGAACGCTGCGCCGAGCATCAGCAGTCCCGGGGTCACGACCGCCTTGGTGCCGAGACGGGGCGCGAGCTGGCCTCCGAGGATCGACGTGACGGCGATCGACCCGGCGACCGGGAGGAAGCGGAGCCCCGTCTCGAGCGCCGAGTAGTCGCGCACGAACTGGAAGAACTGCGTGATGAGGAAGATGAACCCGAACAGTGCGAAGAAGGCGATGGTGACCGCCGCGCACGCCGCGCTGAACCGGCGGTCGAGGAAGAGCGTCACGTCGATCATGGGATGCCGGACGGCACGCTCGACGACGACGAAGCCGACGACGAGCGCCGCGGCGACGGCGAAGCCGCCGATGGTCGCGGCGCTGTCCCAGCCGTGTCCGGGGGCTTCGATGATCGTCCACGTCAAGGCGCCGAGGGCGGCGACCGAGAGGACGAATCCCGGCCTGTCGATCCGGGGTACGTGAGGGTCGCGCGATTCGGGCACGAAGAGGGCTGCCATCGCGATGGTGAGCACGCTGATCGGGACCAGGGCGAGGAAGACGCTGTGCCAGCTGGAGTGCTCGAGCAGGAACCCGCCGGCGACCGGGCCGAGCGCGACGCCGACGCCGACCGAGGCGCCCCACAGGCCGAGGGCCGAGGCGCGCTCACGGCGCTCGGTGAACGCATTGGCGATGATCGAGAGCGTCGTGGGGAAGATGAGCGCCGCGAACACGCCCATGGCGACCCGGATGACGACGAGAGCGTCGCTGCTGTCGACCAGGGCGGCCGCGGCGCTGCTGGCGGCGAAGCCGGACAGACCGAGGATCAGCGCGGGGCGCCGTCCGAACCGGTCGGAGAGGCTGCCCATCGCCAGGACGAGCGCGGCGAAGGCCAGGTTGTAGCCGTCCACGATCCACAACAGGTCCCGGGTGCTCGCGTCGAGCTCCGCGGCCAGGGTGGGCAGCGCGATGTTGGTGATCGTGGTGCTGAGGTTGATGGTCACCGTCGCCAGGCACACGGTCAGGAGGATCAGGGGCTTTCGTGGCACGGAGGCGCTCCCTTGTAGGCAGTGTCAACATGAGGATGGACCGCGATGTTGACAGTGTCAAGATCAATGGAGGAGGGCGCTACCGTGGCGTCGTGAGCGCCACCGCCTACCACCACGGACACCTGCGTCAGGCCATCGTCGACGCGGCCATCGACGCCGTGCGTGCGCAGGGCCCCGAGAACTGGTCGCTGCGGGACCTCTGTCGTCGCGTCGGTGTCTCGCACAATGCGGCCTACCGTCACTTCGCCGACCGTGATGAGCTCGTCGCCGTGGTGGCCGAGCTGACGATGGGTCGCCTCGTCCAGGCACTCGAGGAGCGGCTCGCGACGGTACGGGTCGACGATCCCGTGCTGCGGGCCCGGCGTCGGCTGGCCGAGCTCGGCCGCGGCTATGTCGCCTTCGCGATCGGCGAGCCGCACCTCTTCCGCCTGGCGTTCTTGTCCACCGCGGTGACGAACCCGAGTCCGGTTCCCGAGCACGACCCCTACGGTGTGCTGAGCCGTGTGCTCGACGACCTGGTGGTGGCCGGCTTCCTCGCGGCCTCCGCTCGGCCCGGCGCCGAGATCACCTGCTGGTCGGCCGTCCACGGGTTCTCCGTCCTCAGCCTCGAAGGCCCGCTGCGCAATGCCGGCGAGGTCGAGCGCGGCGAGGCGCTGGACCAGGTCCTGACCGCCATCGACCGCTCCTATGCCGCCACGACCGGAGCCGTCATCGGCGCCGACGACCTGAGCCCTGACCACCTGGCGTGAAGAGACTGGCCGGGCGTGGGCCGGGGGCCCCGGTCCCGAGCGGGATCGCCGCCAGCGAGCGCCGAGTCGGTGGTGCTTCGGTGAGGGCGCTCACAGAAGCTGCCGAGAGTCCCGGGAGAGACTCCAGCGCAGGCCCACGGCGGGACCTGAGCCGAGATGACGAGCAAGGAGCAGCGATGAGGATGCAAGCCGTCTTCAACAACGTGGTGATCGCCGAGAGCGACGACACGGTCGTCGTCGAGGGCAACCACTACTTCCCCGCGGAGTCGCTCGACTCGTCGTACCTCGTCGCCAGCAGCACGCACTCGCTGTGTCCCTGGAAGGGTCGCGCCTCGTACTACACCGTCCAGGTCGACGGCGTCACGAGCCGCGACGCCGCCTGGTTCTACCCGAAGCCGTCACCGCTGGCCCGCAGGATCAAGGGCCGCGTGGCCTTCTGGCGCGGGGTCGAGGTCCGTCGGGCGCCGGGCGAGGAGACGCTGCGGAGTCGTACGCCGCAATGAGCCGGCGGGTGCCCGTCAGTGGGCATCGGTGTCCGGCAGCAGCGCGGCCACAGCGGCGCGCACCTCGTCGAGCGGCGGGTAGTCGCCGATCCGGGTGCCGATGTGCTGCCAGCGGACCCGCCCCGCCCGGTCCAGGACGACGACGCCGGGACTGCGCACGGAGTCTCGGGTGACCCGCTGGGGTCGCAGCCCCTTCGCGAGCGAGCGGGCGTAGGCGGCGGCGCCCCGGGGGTCGGCCATCCGCCATCCCAGCGGAGCCGTCGCCCCGACGTGGTCCCGCAGTCGGTGCTCGGGATCGAGCAGCAGCGGGAGGGCGGCGCCTCTCTCGTCGCGAAGCCAGATCGCCTGGTAGTCGGCCGAGCCGCCGACCGCGATCGCGCCGACGCCGTCGTCGGCCAGCCCCGGCGCGCTCGCGTCGAGCTCGAGCAGCCACTCCTGGCAAGGCAGGCACCCGAAGTAGCGGACCAGCTGGACGACGGTCAGCCGGTGGGTCAGCAGGTCGCCCAACGCGACGCTCGTCGCCTCGGGGGTGGTGAGCACGAGGTCGAGCGGGACGCTCGCGGTCGCGGGTGCGGTGGACATGGATCTCCTCAGGGGTACGGGCGCCGCCTCGCCGACGGCGGCGCCGACGACGATGCCTGCATCCACCGGCTGCTTCTGTAAGCGCGCACACGCAAGGAGTGCGACACCCCAGTTCGACGTCCTCCTCGCCGCCGGGGACGGCCCCGAGGTGGTGACCGCTCCGCCGTGCTCGTGCTGTGTAAGCCCGCTCACCGACGCGACCCTCCGGCCCGCCGAATGATCGGCACCACGCTGCTGGCCGAACCGGCCGGCGATTCGACGAGGAGTGCCACCATGACCACGACCCCCACCAGTCTGCGCCGAGCCGCCCTCGTGGGCGCCCGGGCCGGCGTGATCGCCTCCCTGGGAATGGCGATGTACGCGATGATCGCGGCCTACGCCAAGGACACCGGCTTCTTCACCCCGCTCTACCACATCGCCTCGCTGGTGGGCGACGACACCGACATGATGACCTCGATGATGGCCGCCGGCCTCGAGGGCGACTCCTTCACCTTCCTGGCGGGCCCGGCCCTGCTCGGCGCTATGATCCACATGATGACCGGGGCCATGTTCGGCGCGGTCTTCGGACTCGCCGTCGCCCGGCTGCGGCTCGGCCTCGCCCCGCTCGCCGGGATCGGTCTCGGCTACGGCCTCGTGGTCTTCGCGGTGAGCGCCTACCTCGCGCTGCCGCTCGCGGCCGCGATCTTCGGCAGCGGCGATGCGATCAAGGACATGGCGCAGCTGGCGGGCTGGGGAACCTTCATCGTCGAGCACCTCGTCTTCGGTCTCGTCCTCGGCGTCGTCACCGTCCTCGGTCGGCGCGCCGTGGCCAGCGTTCCCGAGCACGCCGCCGCCCACTGACCCACCGGTCGTCGCGGGTCGGGTGGATCCCCTCCACCCGACCCGGACCCACCCGCGCGAAGCATGAGGCTGAGACCATGGACGCCGACACCCCCCACTGCCGGATCGTCGCCCGACCCGACGAGCTGGCCGGCGGGGACCGACCGTGGTCACCGGGCCGCAGAGAGGACGACGTGGACATCGAGCGCGTGGCACGCAACGGCTCGCAGGACCTGTGGTGCATGGCCGAGGTCGACATCTTCTGCGACCTCGAGGAGTCCGAGATGGACGCCATGGCGCAGGCCGCGCCGAGGCGGACCTACGGCGCAGGCGAGCTCGTCTACACCCCGCACCAGCCGTTGGAGACGCTGTTCATCCTCAAGCAGGGGCGCATCCGGATCTTCCGGGTCTCCGCCGACGGTCGCGCGCTCACGACCGCGATCGTGGAGCCGGGAACGATCTTCGGCGAGATGGTGATCGTCGGCCAGCAGATGCACGACAGCTTCGCCGAGGCTCTCGACGAGGTCACCGTGTGCGTGATGACCAAGGCCGACGTACGCCGTCTGCTGCTCGGCGACCCGCGCATCGCCGTCCGGATCTCGGAGACGTTGGGCCGCCGGATCGGCGAGCTGGAGCAGAAGTTCTCCGACGCGGTCTTCAAGTCCGTCCCCGAACGAGTCGCGGGCGCGCTGGTCACCCTCGCCACCGCCGGATCCGGACGGGCCCTGGGGCGCGGGGTCCAGGTCCGGCTCACCCACGAACAGCTCGCCGCCCTGGCGGCGACGTCGCGGGAGACGACCACGAAGGTGCTCGGCGAGTTCGCCGAGGCCGGCCTGGTGGCGCTCGGCCGGGGTCGGATCACCGTCTACGAGCTCGAGCAGCTCTCGCGGCTGGCCGGTTCCTAGGAGGAGCCGACGTCGGTGTGCCGACGGGCGGGCCGCTGGTAGCCGACCTCGTCGATGCGGCGGTGGCCGTGGCGTCGTACGCCGAACTCCTCGACGAAGGACCGGTCGAGCCGGACCGGGCGTAGCGGCGTCGCGGCGACGTAGGCACCCACCGCGGCGCGCACCGCGAGCCGGACCCGGCGGCGCGGCTCGGGGAGCCCGTGGACCTCGCGCAGGACCGGCGGGCTGACCGTCGCGATGATCTCGCCCGCGAGAGGACGCAGCACCCGGGGCAGGGCCTGGACGGCGAAGGCGTCGACGAGCGCACCCGTCACCGCGCGACCCTCGGGGCTCGGCGCGTACTCGGCACGTTCGTAGGCCGCGGACCAGGCCGCCAGCTCCGCCCGGCCGGCCGGGATGTCGGTGATCTGCTGGCGTTGCGCGACCCGGCGCCAGAACAGCCACTGCGCCTCGAGCTCGGTGGGGGTGAAGGGGGAGCGACCCAGTGACGCCGTGATGGCGTGGGGGTCGAGGGCGAGGGTCGCCAGCGTGTAGAGGGAGTCGCTGTTGCGCAGGGGGAAGTGGGCGTGGATCGCGTTGAGCCGTTCGATCCACGCCGAGCCGACCGCCGAGTCCGGACCGTGGTCGAGGAGCTGGCCGAAGAACACGATGGTGTCGTCGTTGCGCAGCGCCGTCTCCCGCATGATGTCGCCGGTGCCGCGGCGGTGCAGGATGCGGGCCATGGTCGGCACCGCCACCTGCTTCATGAAGGCCACGGTGAACAGCGCGGAGGTCAGCGCCGCGTTGCCGTGCAGGACCACGAGGGAGAGCCGGGCGATCTCGTCGGCGTCCTCGGCGGGGTCGAGGCGCGCGATCCGGCGCGACACCGCGATGCCGGGCGTCACCACCGGGCGACCCGGGCGTCGTCGTACGTCGGGGCGGGACCCATCGCAACTCCAATCGGGAACTGTGGCGTAGCAGTTTCGGATGTCGAGCATAGGGGGCGTCGCAGGGCTGTCAAGATGGGTCCCATGACGACGTCCACGCCGCCGGGACGCTCCTACGCCGGCGCCAGCGCCGCCGAGCGCAGCGCCGGCCGGCGCCGCCGGCTGGTCGAGGCTGCGCTGGACCTGGTGGGCGAGGGCGGGGTCGCCGCGCTCACCGTCGGCGGCGTCTGCGAGCGCGCGGGCGTGGCGAAGCGCTACTTCTACGAGAGCTTCGGGTCGCTCGACGACCTGCTCGGCCAGGCACTGAGCGACGCCCTGGAGCCGGTCGCCGCCGACATCGCGGCCGCGAGCACGGCCGAGGTCGCCGCGGTCGAGCCGCTGCAGCGGGCCGCCGTCGAGGCCGTGCTGGGGGTCTTCGACGACCCCCGCGTGGCGCGGATGTACCTCGAGTCGCCGGGGCACGCGGGGCTGCGCACGGCGCGCGAGCGCGCCATCGACGGCTTCGTCGCGCAGTTCCTCGACCTGCTGGGCGTCGGCCAGGAGGGGCGCGAGCCGGCGCGGGTGCTGGCGCACGTCGTGATCGCCGGTACGACGGACGTGGTGGCGAGGTGGTTGCGCGGCGACCTCCACCTCGAGCGCGCGGCGCTCGTCGAGCGACTGGTCGCGCTGGGGTCGGACGCGACGCGCCTCATCCAGCAGGAGTGAGGCCGGGGCCTGGGTCGCGATCCGTCGACTCGTGGCTCCGCTCCCGCGGCGCCCCTCCGCGCAGGATGGCGGCGGCGAGCGGAGCCTGGCTGTCGATCGCGTCCGCCAGGTGGCGCGCGCCGTCCAGCACGGCCTCCGTCGGCAGCCCCCGGGCCGACCGCATCGAGAGCAGCCAGTCCAGCAGGTCGGACACGACGGAGGGGTCCGCGCAGGCGACGGCGGCAGCCGCGTGCCGGGCGATCGAGCGCAGGTCGCGCTCGTGCTCCGAGCGCTGCTGGTCGTCCATCCCGCCCAGAGCGGCGTCCTGGGCGCACTGACGCTCGAACGCGGCGTTCAGCACCTCGCGCGGGACGTCGTCGAGCCAGGACACCTCGTCCGGGAGGTCCGGCAGGGGCGGCGGCTGCATCGCGCGGATCTCGTCGAGCCGGCCACGGACCTCGCGGATGTCGTCGAGGCGCAGGTGGGCACCCAGGGCTCGCGCGCGACGTTGCCCGCTGCCCCACGCATTCCCGCCGACGACGACCGGAACGTCCTCGTGGCGGGCCGCCGCGATGCTGCGCGCGGCTCCGATCAGACTGGTCGGCATCGTCGCCGACAGTGCCAGCACGTCGGGCAGGCTGCTGCGGAGGTGCTCGCGCAGCTGCTCGACCGGGATGCTCGCGCCCAGGATGGCCACGTCCAGGTCGTCGTCCCGCAGCAGCTCCCCGGCCATCCGGGCCGGCAGCGAGTGCCACTCGCCCTCGGCGCAGGCGACCACGACGTGGGGGCCACCGCGGGTCCGGGGACGCGGCGGGGCCACCACGGTCAGCGCCTGCTTGGTCACCGCGGTCACGGCGTGCTCGTCGGCGATCGTCCACTCGCCCTGCATCCACTTCTCCCCGGCGACCCGCTGGGCCCGGGCGAGCACGTCCGTGATCAGCGCGGCCGGCGGTACGCCGCCGGTGAGGGCCTCGTCGACGACCTCGACCGCCGCCGCGGGGTCGGGAGTCGAGACCGCCTGGAAGTAGCGGGCGTAGGTGTCCGCCATCAGGTCTCACCGCCGTGCGCCGGGCTCGCGGGGTAGTCCTCGGCGAGGGCGACCTCGACCCGGGCGCGGCCGCCCCGCTTGGCCCGGTAGAGCGCGGCGTCCGCGGCCCGCGTGGCGAGCGCGCCGCCCCGGTCGTCGACGGCGGCCACGCCGATCGAGGCGGTGGTGCCGTGCTCGCCCAGCGCCTGCCAGCGTTGCGCGAGGGCGGCCAACCGCTCCCGGGCCGACGCCGGGTCGGTCGACGTCAGCACCAGGACGAACTCGTCGCCGCCGTACCTGCCGACGAAGTCCCCGGGCCGGATCGAGGAGCGCAGCAGGCGCCCGAGGTCGCGCAGGGCGTCGTCGCCGGCCGCATGCCCCCGGGTGTCGTTGAGCTGCTTGAAGCCGTCGAGGTCCAGCACGCAGACCACGTCACCGGGCTCCGCGCGGCCCAGGCGCAGCCCGATCTCCCGACGGGTGGCCGCTCCGGTGAGCGCGTCGATGCTCGCCATCCGCTCCTGCTGCTGGCTCAGGTCGTTGCGGTTGGCGACGGTGTGGGCGTCGTTGACGAGCTCGGTGAGGTGCCGGGTGAGGAGGTCACGCGCCCGGCTGCCGGCCGCGGCCTCCACGACGGCCGGCTCGCCGACGCCGAGCGACACGTCGAGCGGAAGGGCGTCGTCGCTCGCGAGCCGGGCGGGGACGACGAGACCCCCGAGGTCGTCGACCGCCGTCCGCAGGACCAGGGCCGCCTCCTCGCGGGTCAGCGCGCGCAGCAGGGCACGGGTGGCCGCCAGGGCGGTCGCGTCCCCCCGCTGGTCCGCGTCGTCGGAGGGCAGCGGGTAGGGACGTCGCCGCCGCTCGCGCTGGTCGGCGGGAGCCCGACGGGAGGCGTTCGCCGCGGGCCCACCGGTGCTCGGGAGTTCCACGCCGCCATTCTCCCCGGCCGGGCGCTCTGGACGAGGTGGCTTCGGTCGACGCGGGCCATAGGTCCCGGTCGATGTGGCTGAACGGCCCGCCCCGACGCGGCACCATGGGGACACCCGCCCCCGTGAGGAGTCGCCCATGAACGACCGCGCCGACGCGCCACCCGACACCGCCCGAGACGACGACGACCTCCTCTTCGCCGGTGTCGCGGGGCAGGCGGACGCCGTCCGCGAGGGCCGGCTCTCCTCACGCGAGCTCGTCGGGGCGGTGCTGGCGCGGATCCAGCGTCACGACGGCCGTCTCAACGCCTTCACCGTGGTGGCCGCGGAGCGGGCGCTGGCCGAGGCGGCGGCCCGCGACGCCCAGCGCGACGGTCGAGGGCCGCTGCACGGCGTACCGATCGCGGTCAAGGAGGAGATCGACGTGGCCGGCGAGGTCACCACCTTCGGCGGCCGCGCCAACCGGACGCCACGCGCGAGCGACGGCGAGGTCGTGCGGCGACTGCGCGCCGCGGGCGCCGTGATCGTCGGCAAGACGAACATGCCCGAGTTCGGGCAGTGGCCCTTCACCGAGTCGGTCGCCCACGGGATCACCTGCAACCCGTGGGACACCGCCCGCAGCCCCGGTGGCTCGAGCGGCGGCACCGCGGCGGCGGTCGCCGCGGGTCTGGTCCCCGCGGCCATCGGCGGGGACGGCGGCGGCTCGATCCGGATCCCCGCGGCCTTCTGCGGCCTCTACGGGCTCAAGCCCCAACGGGGACGGGTCACCTCCGCCCCGGCGGAGCACCTGTGGTGGGCGCTGGGCACCGTCGGTCCGCTGACCCGCACCGTGCTCGACAGCGCCCTGGTGTACGACGCCATCCGCGGCGCCGGTTCCGGCGACCGGTTCCGGGCGGACGATCCGCGCCGCTCCTTCGTCGATGCGGCGCGCGCAGAGCCGCGCCCCCTGCGGATCGGGGTCATCACCCGCTCGGGGATCCGCGGCGTGCGGCCGGACCGGGAGCACGTGCGCGCGGTGCACGCCACCGCCGACCTGCTCGACGCGCTGGGCCACCACGTCGAGTCGCTCGAGCCGCGCTTCCCCGACACGACCACGGCGTTCGTCCCGCAGTTCCTCGGCGGGGTCCGCGCGGAGCTGGCCCACGTCGAGCGTCCGGACCTGGTGGAGCGGCGCACGCGGCAGGCGCTCCGACTGGGGCTCTGGGCCACCCCACGCGTCGTCGCGGGGGCGATGCGCCGGGGCGAGACGATCGCGGCCCGGGTCGAGCCGACCTTCGACCGGTACGACGTGCTGCTCACCCCCGTCACCCCCCACCGGCCCCCGCAGGTCGGCGTCCTGGACGGCGTCGGACTGGTGGGCGCGGCGCGCCGCTCGCTCCCCGTCACCGCCTACACCGCCTTGTGGAACGTGACCGGCAACCCGGCCGCCTCGGTCCCTGCGGGGTTCGCCGCCGACGGCCTCCCGCTCGCGGTGCAGCTCGTCGGCCGGCGCGGCGACGAGCCGACGCTGCTCACCCTCTCCGCCGAGCTGGAGCGGGCCCGCCCATGGGCCGGCGCGCGACCGGCGCTGTGATGGTCCGCAGCGCCCGCGGCACGGCAGGATGGACCCCATGAGCACCCCGAGCCCCGCCGCGGCGGCCGACGCCCGCTCGCGGCGCGCCGGGAGCCTGACCCTGGTGCTGGGCCTGCTGGCGGCCGCGGCGACGGCGTTCACCTGGGTGCTCAGCCTGAGCGAGGGCGTCAACCCGCCCAACGGCGTCCGGGTGGTGGGCCTGGTGTGGCTGCCGATCGGGTTCTTCGGAGCCCCGCTGGCCTTCGCCGTGGCCCGGGGCGGTCCGGGGCGCGGCCGTGGGCTGCTCGGTCTCGCGATCGCGGCGCTCGCACTGGTGGCCTTCGTCGTGCTGCTCTTCGTCGCCGGCTGAGTCGCACGCCGCGGCGCCGGCGGCCTACTCCGGGTGCGGGCCGGCGTGGTGCGCCCGGTACCGCGCGTAGAGCCGGGTCAAGAAGGCATCGAGCTCGGCGCTGAGCTCGTCGTCCAGGGTCGGGAACGACAAGGTCGCCTTGCCGGTGCGGCACGCCCGGAGCCGCTCGGAGGAGGCCGCGAGCGCGTCCGGCCAGGTGTCCATCGCGACCGCGTAGAGGCTGACCTTCTTCGCGCTGCGCTGGACCGCGGCGAAGTAGTCGTGGCCGCCCGAGCCGGGCCAGCGCAACGAGGGCATCGCGTAGATCGTCGCGTCCTCCAGCTCGTCGCGGAAGCGGTCGAGCAGCGACCAGATCCTTGCCTCCACGGCGTCGAGGTCGGCCATGAGCGGAGTCTACGGTCGGCCCCGGCGCCGCTCCCCGCCCGATCTCCCGGCTCAGGCGGGGGACAGCGGCCAGTAGATCTCCGTGCGGTGCTGGTCCTCCGGGGTCTCCGGCCCGGTCCAGTACTCCTCCCACATCGGACCGTCGGCCAGCGTCCGGCCGGCCTGCTCGACCTGGGTGCGCAGCTCGTCGTACGCCGCGGGCAGGTCGCGGTAGGCACCCAGATGCGTCAGGTGGGCGGCCTCCACCTCCGGGAGGTCGAGCCGCTCGACACCGGGCGGCGCGGCGAGGTCGGCCTCGACCCGGAAGCCGGCTGCCACGTCGAATCCGTCCGCGCCGGGCTCGTAGTAGGCCAGGGCGGGGCCGTCCGAGCGGATCGAGGCCTTCTCCAGCGCGGCCGCGACCGTGCCGAAGGCGCGGCCCATCCGCTCGCCGATCATGGGGAGCTCGGCGTAGGCGACGTGGAAGCGGGTGACCGCCGCCGTTGTCGCCGCGGTGCGGGTGAGATCCATCGGGTGCGCCATGGCTGGCTCCTCTCGTCGCCTCGGTCCCAGTCAGGCACCCCGACGGCCTCGCCGAAAGGGGCGTTGGTCCCGAGGCTCGCGGGATCCTGCGGTCGTGGCACCGGTGACGTCGCAACATGCGAGTGAGCCGGGGCCCCGCGGGGCTCCGGCTCACTCGGTGCGTCGGGCTACTTCAGTGCGCAGCCGGTGGGAACTCCCAGCTTGCGGAAGATGATCGCTGCGGGGCAGAACCCGGTGAAGCTGGACTGCAGCAGGTTGAGACCCACGAAGGCGGTCAGCAGCAGCCACCAGGACGAGACCAGTGCGACGAGGACGACGCTGATCAGGACCATGGTGCCGGCGAGGCGCAGGACGGCGCGGTCGACGTTCATCCGATCCTCCTCAGCGCCCGAGCAGGCGGGAGAAGAACCCGCCGCCACTGGACGGCTCGGACGGCTCGGAGGTGTGGCCGGGGCACCAGTCCGCGGCGGGGACCCGGGCCTTGACCTGGGCGACGTGCTGGCCGCAGCCGGCCCAGGTGGTCTTGCCGCACTTGCGGCAGGTGGTTGCTCGACACATGAGGAACTCCTTGGCTGAGAGATGAGCGAGGTGGGTGGCGCGGGGGGGCCCCCCGGGGGGGCCCCCCCCCCCGGAGGGGGAGTGGGGGGGGGAGGGGTTTGGCAGCCGCGGGGGGGGGGGCGCGGGGCCCGGCGCCGGCGCCCCCCCGCGCCGGTGAGGGTCAGTCGTGGGCGAAGGTGATGTCCGGCAGGATCCGGCGCAGCCACTGCGGGGTGTACCAGGCCGCGCGTCCGGTCAGGCGCAGCATGACCGGCAGCAGCACCAGGCGGACCAGGAAGGCGTCCAGCAGGACCGCGATGCCGAGGACCACACCCATCTCCTTGGGCGGGATCGGGCCCGACAGGGCGAAGGTGAAGAACACCGCCACCATCACCGCGCCGGCCGCGAAGATCACCCGGCCGGAGTGGGCCAGGGCACCGACCATGGCCTCACGCGGGTCTCCGGAGCGCTCGAAGTGCTCCTTGGCCGAGGCGAGCAGGAAGACGGTGTAGTCCATCGCGATCGCGAAGATCATCGCGAAGAAGAACACCGGCGCCCACGCGTCCAAGAAGCCCTGCGACTCGAAGCCGAGGAGCCCCGTGCCGTGGCCCTCCTGGAAGATCAGCCGGGCCACGCCGAACGCGGCAGCGGTCGACAGCAGGCTGGCCAGGGTGCCCAGCAGGGAGATCAGCGGGGCCTGCAGCGCGAAGAGCAGCAGCAGGAAGCCGAGCACCATGACCACGCCGATCACCAGGGGCGTCGAGTCGTCGAGCTGGGTCTTCAGGTCGAGGTTCTCCACCGCGGCGCCACCGACCTGGGCCGAGCCCGGCAGATCCGCGCGCAGCCGGTCGACGGTGGCCGAGAGCTCCGGGTCCGACGGGTCGACGGTGGGCACGGCCTGGATCATGACCAGGTCGCTGCCGTCGGCGGCGGGCATCGCCGGCATCGCCCCCGCGATCCCGGGGTCGTTCGCGAGCACCGCGCTGGTGGCCTCGGCCTCGCCGGTGTCGGCGACGATCTGCAGGGTGCCGGGTGCGCCCTCACCGAAGGCGTCCTGCACCTGGTCGTAGCCGATCCGCGCGGAGGCGTCCTCCGGCAGCACCTTGATCGAGGGCATCGCCGTCTTCAGGCCGAGGATCGGGGCCGCCAGCGCGACCAGGATCACCAGCGACGCGGCACCCCAGACCACCGGGCGGCGCCACAGCCGCTCACCCCAGGCGGCGAACGCCGCCGAGCGGTGCTCGCCCGAGCGCGCCCACGGCAGGGCGAACTTGTTGATCTTCATGTCCAGCTTGAACAGCACCAGCGGGAGCAGGGTCAGCGTGGCGGCGAGGACGAAGACGACCGACAAGATGATGCCGCCGGCCATCGACCGGAACGACGGCGAGGGAACCAGCATCACCGCGGTCAGCGACACCAGCACGGTCAGGCCCGAGAGCAGCACGGCCTTGCCGGCGGTGTCCATGGTCTGCGCGATGGCCCACGACTTGTCGTCAGGACGAGCTGCCCGCGCGGCGCGGTAGCGGACCACCAGGAACAGCGCGTAGTCGATGCCGAGCGCGAGGGCGAACATCATCGCGAAGTTCATCGCCCAGATGGACACCGGCACGACCTGGTTGATCAGGACCAGCGAGCCGGCCGAGGCGACCAGTCCGGCCAGGGTCAGGATCAGCGGCAGGCCGGCGGCCACCAGGGCGCCGAAGGCGAGGACCAGGATGGCCAGCGTCACGGGCCAGGACATGAACTCCGACTTCAGCATCGCCTCGAGGTTGGCCTCGTTGAAGTCCGACCACAGCAGTGACGAGCCGGTCGGGTTCACCTCCACACTGCCGGTGGACAGGTCCTGCAGCTCACCCTTGAGGTCGGTCGCGACGCGCACCATCTCGTTGGTGTCGGCTCCGGCACCGGCCAGCACGATCGCCGTACTGCCGTCGGCGGACAGCGTCGCGCCCGGCTGGGGGGCGACGACCTCCGCGATGCGGGGCTCCTGCTCGAGGACGCGGGTGACCTCGGCGATGACCTTGGCGCCGTCGCCCTCGGTGACCGGGCCGTCGCTGGAGTGGACGACGACCTGGATCGCGTGGGAGGCCAGGCCGCCGAAGTGGTCCTGGACCAGCTCGCGGGTGGCCACCGACTCCGAGCCGTCGGCCTGCCAGCCGGCGCCGGACAGCTCGTGCTCGACCTTCGGCGCGAACGCGCCGAGGCCCACGATGAGGAGCACCCAGACCATCGCGGTCAGGCGCCGGTGGGTGGTCACCCACAGGCCGATCCGGCCCAGCGGGCCCGGTGCGTGCGCGGGACCGTGGGCCGCCGCGCTGGTCGCGGCGGCGTGCCGCGGGGTGGAGTGGGACGTCATCTCTCTTCCGTTTCTTCTTCTCTGCGGGAGTGGGTGGGCGGTCGTCGGGATCAGGCAGGAGGCGCGGCGACGGTCAGTCCCGCCGCGGCGGCGTTGGTGAAGTCGTCGTCGACGGCCACGGGGCGTCGGCCGGCGGCGTCGATGAAGGACGCGGCGACGGAGGCGCGGTAGCCGCCGGCGCAGTGCACCCACACCTCCCCGTCGGGCACCTCCGCCAGCCGGCGGGGCAGCTCGTGGAGGGGGATGTTCAGGGCGCCCTCGAGGGCCCCGGCCGCGTGCTCGTCGCGGCGGCGCACGTCGAGCACGACGACCGGGCGGTGGTGGCGGACGTGGGCGAGGTCGGCGAAGGTGGCGGTCGCGAAACTGGCCAGCGGCCGGTCGGACCACTGCTCGGGCCCGCCGGTCGCCTGCGCGGCCGGACGCTCGATCCCGATCCGCACCAGCTCGCGCTGGGCCTCGGCGACCTGCTCGGGGTTCTCGCCGAGCAGGGTCAGCGGCGTCCCCCACTCGATCAGCCAGCCCAGGTAGGTGGCGAACGAGCCGTCGATGCCGAAGTTGAACGTGCCCGGGGCGTGACCCGCGGCGAACGTGGTGCGGTTGCGCAGGTCGACGACCCACTCGCCGGCCTCGATCCGGCGGCGCAGCTCCTGGGCGTCGGCGCGGGCGACCGGAGACAGGTCCGGCGCGGCCGGTCCGGCACTGTTGGCGGGTGCCATGTGGGCGTAGTAGGCCGGCCACTCGCCGAGACCGGCGAGCAGCTCGCGCACGTAGGTCTCCTCGTCCTGGACCAGGACCGGGTTGGTCCGGCGCTCGGTCCCGATGGTCGAGGCGGTGGCCTCGGACTGGGTCGCGGAGCAGAACGAACCGAAGCCGTGCGTCGGGTAGACCGCCGCGTCGTCGGGGAGCTCGTCGGCGAGCCGGTGCGCCGAGGAGTGCTGGTGGCGGACCAGCGCGTCGGTGTGCTCCGGGCCGAGCAGGTCGGGGCGCCCGGTGGCGCCGTACAGGAGCGAGCCGCCGCTGAACACCGCCCACGGCTCGTCGCCGTCGGTCAGCGCGTAGGCGAGGTGGGTGAAGGTGTGCCCGGGCGTGGCGATCGCCCGCACCCGCATCCTGCGTCCGACCGCGACGACGTCGCCGTCGCGGATCGGGGTCCGCACGAAGGTGACCGGGTCGTCGGCGTTGACGAGGTAGTCGGCTCCGGTCGCCTCGGCGAGGGCGAACCCGCCGGTCACGTAGTCGTTGTGGATGTGGGTCTCGAAGACGTGGGTCAGCCGCACGCCGTCGGCCTCGAGCAGGTCGAGCACCCGGTCGATGTCGCGCTGTGGATCGACGACGAAGGCGACCTCGCCGTCGTGCACCAGGTAGCTGCGGTCGCCGAGCGTGGGGGTGTCGATCGCGTGCACCACCAGCGCCGGACGCTGCGGGGTCGCCAGGGGGAGACCGGCCGTGGCCCAGGCGTTGGTGCCGCCGACGACGTTGCTGGCGGTGAAGCCCGCGGTGCTGAGCAGCTCGGTCATCACGCCGCTGCGGTTGCCCGAGGCGCACACGAGGTAGACCGGGCGGGACCGGTCCAGCTCGGCGAGCCGGCCGGGCAGCTGGCCCATCGGGATGTTGACCGCACCGGGCACGTGGCCCGCGGCGTACTCCGACGTCTCGCGGACGTCGATCAGCGTGGCACCGGCCTCCTCGGCTCGGCCCGCCTCGTGGATGTCGACCTCGCGCACGGCGTTGCTCCTTCTCGTCAGGTAACCCCCTGGGGGGATGTCATCCACGGTAACACAACCCCCCGGGGGGATGTAAAGTGCAGAAGTCGGCAGCTCGCCGGCACGTCGACCAGGGAGGTCCTCATGGAGCTCGACCCGACCGCCACCAAGCCCGTCCTCGACCGCCTCAAGCGGGCTCATGGCCACCTCGCGAAGGTGATCGCGATGATGGAGGGAGGTGCGGACTGTGAGTCCCTGCTGACCCAGCTCGCCGCCGTCGACAAGGCGATCTCCCGCGCCGGCTACGCGATGGTCACCACGGGTCTGCAGCAGTGCCTCCGGGCAGGCGACCCCGACGGCGAGGCGGACCTGCGACGGATGGAGCGGCTCTTCCTCGGCTTCGCGTGACCTCGGCGCCGGCGCGCCCGCTGGGGTACCTCGCCCCCGTCCGGTGGGCGAGATCCCGGCTGCGGGGTCGGCGCAGGTTGGTTCCATGGGGGCATGGAGATCGCGGCGAGTGGTGCGAGCGAGGTGTCGTGCGAGCAGCGCAGCGGCCTCGCGCGGCGCCTGTGCCAGGCGTTGCGCCGGGTGCTGGCCCTGGCCGGGCGCGGCGGCTCCTGGGGCGTCCCCTTCTGAGCCGCGGCGCCCGGTTCGGGGCTCCGTTCAGCGGGTGATCGGCAGCCCGGTCGCGGCGGCCGCGTGCTCGATCCCTCCGGCGTCGACGACCTCGGCGAAGCCGAGCGCCGCCATCGCGGCCGTCGCCTGCGCCGAGCGGTTCCCCGAGTGGCAGTAGACGATGTACGTCGCGGCGGGGTCGAGTTGCGCCAGCTGCGCCTCGAAGTCGGGCGCTGAGACGTCGATGTTGACCGCGCCCTCGAGGTGGCCGGCGGCGAACTCCTCGGCGGTGCGCACGTCCACGACGGTGGTCGTGGCGTCGACGGCGATGGCGGACGGTGCCGCCTCGCGGACGGCGGGTCCGGTGCTCGTGGCGCCGATGCTGGCGTCGTCCTCGGCGCAGGCCGTGGCGGCGGTCAGGGTCAGCGTCGCCAGGCAGGCGGCGGCGAGCAGGTGGCGAAGCGTCGGCATGGTCGTCGTCCTCGTGTCGGTCGCGGTTGCGCAGGTGTCCGTATGTACGTACATTTACCGTACAGGCTCGGCCCACTCCGAGCCCCACCGACAGCGAGGAGGTGCGATGGACCGGCGGGCACGTTCGATCACCCCGGTCGACCGCACCAGCGCGCTGCCGCTGTGGGCCCAGGTCCGCCAGGACCTCGAGCGCCGGCTGCGGCGCGGCGAGCTCGACGACGCCTTCCCCGGCGAGATGAGCCTCGTCGCCGAGTACGGCGTCAGTCGTCAGACCGTCCGACAGGCGCTGCGGGCGCTGCGTGAGGCGGGCATCGTCGAGGCCGGCCGTGGGCGGGCGCCCCGGGTCGCCGCCCGCGAGATCACCCAGCCGCAGGGCACTCTCTACAGCCTCTTCGCCTCGGTCGAGGCGACCGGCCGGCGCCAGCGCAGCGTGGTGCGCCGTCTCGACGCGCGCGCGGACGGGATCGTCGCCGCCCGCCTGGGTCTGGAGGAGTCCACCCCGCTCGTCCACCTCGAGCGACTCCGGCTCGTCGACAGCGAGCCGCTGGCCATCGACCGGGTCTGGCTGCCGGCCCGGCTCGCGGCGCCGCTCCTCGACGCCGACTTCACCGCGACCTCGCTCTACGAGGAGCTCGAGCGCCGCTGCGGCATCCGGTTGACCGGCGGCCGCGAGGAGGTCCGGGCCGTCGTCCCCACGGCGGCCGAGCGATCGCTCCTCGGACTCGACGCCCGGGGCGCCGCCCTGGCCATCGACCGGCTCGCGCAGTGGCGGGGCCGGCCGGTCGAGTGGCGTCAGACGCTCGTGCGCGGTGACCGGTTCGCCCTGGTCAGCGACCTTGCTCGCTCGCAGCCGCCCTCCTTCGCGATGGCCCCCCGGTTCGCGGGGTGGGAGTGATGGGGGAGCTGCTGCTCATCCTCGCCCTGGGTGCGCTGATCGGTGCGATCCTCGGCGGCCTCGGTGGCGGCGGAGCCATCCTCACGGTGCCGGCACTGGTGTACGTCGTGGGCCAGTCCGCCCAGGAGGCGACGACCAGCAGCCTGGTGATCGTCGGCCTGACCGCGGTGGTCGGGACCCTGTCCTACCTGCGCTCCGGTCGCGTCCGGTGGCGCGTCGGCCTGGTCTTCGGGCTGGTCGGGATCCCCGCCACCTGGGCGGGGAGCCAGCTCAACCATCGCGTCGACCAGGACGTGCTTCTGCTCGGCTTCGCCGCTCTGATGGTCGTCGCGGCGGTGGCCATGATCAGCGGCGCCCGCGGCCGGCGCCCCGGGGCAGGGGACGGCGCCGGCGTGCCCGGGGCGGCGCCCGCCGCGCCCGCTGCGCCCGGCTCCGGTCGGGCATCGGCCACGACCACGCTGCGCGTGGCCGCCCCGGCCCGGGTCGTGGCCGCGACAGCCGGGGCAGCGGACCGGCTTCCCCTGGTGCCGACCCTTCTCGTCGCCTCGGCGGCCGGCCTGCTGACCGGATTCTTCGGCGTGGGCGGAGGATTCGTGATCGTGCCGGCGCTGGTGCTGGCGCTGCGCCTGCCGATGCACCTGGCCGTGGGCACCTCGCTGGTCATCGTGGCCCTCAACTCGGCCACCGCCCTGGCCTCGCGCGCTGCGGATGCCCACGTCGACGCCTCGGTCGTGGTGCCCTTCGCCGCAGCCGCGATGGTCGCGACGCTCGGGGGCAAGCGGGTGGCCGACCGGCTCCCCGCCCGCCTGCTCCAGGTCGCCTTCGCCCTCGTCATGGTCCTGGTCGCCGGCTACACCGCCTGGCAGAGCGTCACGGGCGGCTGACGTGGGCCACCCGGGGACGGCCCGGCGGGCCGCTGCTGGGCGCTGTCTACCATGGCGAGGGACGCACAGCCGTGCGTCCGAGTCAACGGGGAACGGGTCGATGTACGCCGCACGCGCCGCGCACGCCTCCGGGCGCCGGTTCCGCGCTGCCCGCGGTCTCACCGCGGGCCTGGTGGCGGCGTTCGGCGCCCTGGTCGCCCACGCGCTCGCCGGTGGCTCCGTGACGGTGGTGCCCGGGCTCGCGGTCGTGGCGGTCACGCTGCCGCTCGCGATCGTGTCGACCCGGATCGGCACCGTCGACGTCCCCCGCCTGGCCGCGACCGCGATCGTCGCTCAGGCCGTCGGCCACCTGACTCTGATGATGGCGCCGGCCGGCGTGCACCAGCACGCCCACGCCGTGGGCGAGCCGGCGATGAGCGCCCACGCGCTCCTGCCCGTACCGATGGTGCTGACCCATCTCGTGGTCGTCCTCGCCACCACCTTCGTGGCGGCCGGGATGGACCGGGCCCTCGTCGCCGCGATCTGGTCCGCTCTCGCCTGGCTGCTGCTGCCGCTGCTGGGGCAGGCCCGGGTTCCGCACGGTGTCCGTGCGCGCGTGAGGGGCGTCGGACTCGTCGCCCGCTCCCAGACCTCCGGATCGACCGCGGCTCCGCGCGGACCACCGCGCCGCGGGCTGCACCCGCATCCATCCCCGCGCTACGCGCACTGACTCGGTCCGGCCCCCCAGGGGCGGCGCCGGCGTGCGCGCCTGCGCTCATCGTGGCGCGCTCCGTCGCGCCCGGACACGAATCGAGAAGACCTGATGTACCAGCACAAGTCGAACCTGGCCGCCGTCCTGCTGTGCGCCCTGCTGATCCCCGCCCTCGCCGCCTGTGGCGACGACTCCACCAGCGCCGCCGACTCCACGACCGGGGCCGCGAGCGCGGACACCTCGGCCTCACCGGCCGCGAGCGACGCCGACGCACTCGGCGTCACCGACCCGTGGGTCAAGGCCGCGACCGAGCAGGACAAGATGACCGGCGCCTTCGCGGTCCTGGTCAACGACAGCGACCGTGAGATCACGGTGGTCGGGGCGACGTCCACGGTCAACGAGCTCACCGAGCTGCACGAGACCGTCCAGAACGCCGACGGCTCGATGGCGATGCAGCCCAAGGACGGCGGCTTCGTCCTGCCCGCGGGCGGGACCCTCGAGCTGGCGCCGGGCGGTGACCACATCATGCTGATGGGGCTCACCCGCTCCCTGGCCGCCGGTGCCACGGTCGAGATCACCTTGTCCCTGGGTGACGGCTCGACCAAGACGATCGAGGCCACGGTCAAGCCGTTCACCGGCGCCGACGAGAACTACCAGAACGGTGCCACCCAGGGGAACGGCGACATGGGCGGCGACATGGGCGGCGACATGGGCGGCGACATGGGCGAGATGGGCGGCGAGCACTGATGGCCGGCGGTCCCCGCTGGGACCGTCGGAACCTGCTGCGCACCGGCGCCGCCGCTCTCGGCGGCGCCGGGGTGGGGTGGAGCGCCGCGACCGCCGTGGCCGCGACCGCACCCGCCCCTCCGGCTGCGAGCGGCCCGACCACGGTGGTCGGGCCGCCCGCGGGCGCGCAGACCGTTCCGGCGCTCGGTCGGCACCAGACCGGCATCGCCACCACCCCCCAGGCGCACCTCGCCCTGGTGGGCTGGGACCTCAAGCCGGGGGCCGGTCGCCGCGACCTGGCCCGGATGATGCGGCTGCTGAGCGACGACGCGGCCCGGCTCGGCGCCGGGCGGCCCGCGCTCGCGGACACCGAGCCGGACCTCGCGCTGCACCCGGCACGGCTGACGGTCACCTTCGGGTTCGGCCCGCAGGTCCTGCGCACGCTCGTCCCGGCGCAGCGTCGTCCGGTCCTGGAGGAGCTCCCCGCGTTCAGTCGCGACGAGCTGGAGGAGCAGTGGTCCCAGACCGACGTGGTCGCGCAGATCTGCTGCGACGACCCGGTCACCTTGGCGCACGCGCGGCGGATGCTGCTCAAGGACGCCCGTCCCTTCGCCGAGGTCCGCTGGATCCAGCACGGCTTCCGCACCGCGCGCGGCACCGTGCCGGAGGGGACCACCTCGCGCAACCTGATGGGTCAGGTCGACGGCACGGTCAACCCCACCGAGGCCGACCCGGACTTCGCGCCGCTGGTGTGGACGCAGACGTCCGACACCGATCCCTTCGCCGGCGGGACCTTCCTGGTCGTACGACGGATCCGGATGCAGCTCGACCGCTGGGACCGCGTCGACCGGGCCGGCCGGGAGGGCGTCATCGGGCGACGACTCGACACGGGCGCTCCGCTGACCGGGACCGACGAGTTCGACGCCCCCGACTTCTCGGCGACCGACCATCTCGGGCTGCCGGTGATCGACCCGGCCAGCCATGTCGCGCGGGCGCGCAGCAGCGACCCGACGCAGCGGTTCCTGCGCCGCGCCTACAACTACACCGAGCCCGACCCGCGGCGCTCCACCGGCGAGGACAGCGGCCTGCTCTTCCTCGCCTACGCCGCCGACCTCGCGCGCCAGTTCGTGCCGGTCCAGCAGCGTCTCGACGAGCTGGACCGGCTCAACGCCTGGGTCACGACCGTCGGCTCCGCGGTGTACGCCGTCCCGCCGGCGGCCCCCGCGGGCGGATACGTCGGCCAGACCCTGCTCGAGGGAGCCGACGACGGCGTGGCGGACTCATGAGGCCCGGCACGCGGCTGGCGGCCCTGCTCGTCGTGCTCTGCGCGGTCTCGCTCGCCACGCCACCCGCCTTCGCGCACGCGGCCCTGGTCTCCAGCACGCCGGGCAGCGGCGCGCGACTGGCCGCGCTGCCCGACAGTGCGGTGCTGACCTTCAGCGCCGACATCAGCGCGCCGGCGTACGTCGTGGTGACCGGTCCTGACGGCTCGCGGACCGATGTGGGGGAGCCGTCGGTGGCCGGTCGCGAGGTCCGCGCCACGTTGGGCTCGGGGGGTCCCGGCACGTACGCGCTGGCCTTCCGCGTCGTGTCGGTGGACGGTCATCCGGTGACCGGCCAGCTGTCCTTCGTCGTCGGCGACGGACCGCTCACCCCGCGGGCTCCTGCGCCGAGCGCGTCCGGCCCCGAACGGGCCGCCGGGACCACGGCTGGTGGGGACGCCGGCGCAACGGCGGGTGCGCGGTCGGCGGAGCCGTCGGGAGCGGCCCGGGTCGGCGCGGAGTGGTGGCAGGTCGGGGTCGGGGTCGGGCTCCTCGCCGCGGCGGCGCTGCTGCTCGGCCTTTCGCGTCGGGCACCGCGCTGAGACCGGCTCTCGTGGGCTCTCGGCCGGCGTCGGGTCAGGACGAGGGGCGCTGGGTGAGCCAGCCGGGCAGGTCGCCGAGCGGGCCGTCGCCGGCGATCCGGGTCAGCGCGTCCACCAGGTCGTCGTAGCGGGCGGCGCCGAGCTCGCGACGCCACCGCTGCGCGACGTGCTCGAAGCCTGCCTCGCTCGCGGCCAGCAGGTCGTCGGCGCGGGGGGTACGCCGTAGCAGCACGGCGCGCCGGTCGCCGGGGACCGGCTCTCGCGCGAGGTAGCCGGCCTTCTCCAGCCCTGCGGCGGTCTTGGCCGCCGCCTGCTTGGAGACCCCGAGGCGCTGGCCGAGCTCGTTGATGGTGCAGCCGCGGGCGCCGACGGCCTGCAGCGCGAAGCCGTGCAGCGGCCGCGCCTCGGGGTGGCCCTGCTCGGCGAGCTCGGCGTGGAGCGTGTCCACGCCCTCGCGGAACGCGCCGGCGAGCAGGAGCACCACGCGCCATGCCGGTTCGCTCATGCTCCACCCCTCGATAGACAACCGGGTTGACGATACCGCACCCCACGCCGTAGCGTGATAGACAACCACATTGTCTATTCAAGGAGCGAGCGATGTCCGCTGCCAAGACCACCCGGGCGCAGGCCCGGGTCACCACGACCCCCAACGCCACGATGACCACGCTCGCCTCGCCGACCCAGGGCGGCTCCGAGCTGTTGAGCCTGTGGCGCGTCGACATGGCCGCCGGCCAGCGCGGGCCCGAGCACAGCTTCGACGTCGAGCAGGCCTGGCACCTCCTCGAGGGAGCCGCCACCCTGGTCCTCGACGCGCAACCGGTCGACCTCGCACCCGGTGACACCGTGGTCGTCCCGGCTGGCACCCCCCGGCAGATCGGTACGACGAGCGGCGCGGTCTTCGTCGTGACCGGGCCGGCCGCCGGGCTGGCGACCCCGCTCGGGGACGGGGCGGGGGAGCCGGTCGCGCCGGCCTGGATCCGCTGACCGCCGTACCGGTCCGGGTCCGGACCAGGGCCAGGGCTAGGGCCTGGGGTGCCGAGTTCCCCATTCGACTCGTCCCGCGGGCTCGATGCCCCTAGGGTTCCCCGGGTGGGCTGGAAGGACATCGCCAAGCTGGGCCGGGAATGGGCCGAGGCCAAGAAGACCGAGCTGCTGACCACCGACAACCAGGAGCGCGAGCGGGCGCGCGCCGAGCTCCAGGAGATCGGTCGCCGTACCCAGGAGGAGCTCGGCACCTCCACCTTCGAGGCCGTGCTGCCCGAGCAGTGGTCGCGCAAGGTCACCGACGCCCGGCCCGAGAACGTCGCCGCCCGCGAGGTGGCGCAGCGTCGCGAGCGGCTCGCCGAGCAGGCCACCGGCCGGGTCACCCTCACCGTCAGCGGTGGTGAGCAGGGCGACGTCGAGCTCGAGCTGCCGGTCTCGGTGGAGGAGCGCCCCGGCTGGCTGCTGGTCCGCGCCGAGGCCCTCGACCCGGTCCCGCTCGGGAGCACGACGTTGAGCGAGCTGTCGCTCGCCGTACCGGGACACGAGGGGCCCGGACGCTACGACCTGGTCGAGCAGATGCGCCGAGGCGAGGCCGGCGAGATCGAGTGGTGGGAGGCCTTCGACCTCTACCTCGCGCCGGGCGAGGTCACCGACGACACGACCTGGCACGCCGACCTGTCGGCCGGACCTGCGTGGATCGAGGTCGGAGCCGGCGAGCTGCGGTTCGAGCTGCCGATGCAGTCGGCGGTCAGCGCGATCCGGGCGCTGGGCACGCTGCGCTGGCCCTGAGGCGCGCGATACTCGTGCCATGAACCCGGTCGACATCGCCGAGCCGCTGCGGTCCCGCTGGAGCCCGAGCGTCTTCGACGCGCAGCACCAGCTCACCGACGCGGAGATCACGCGCCTCCTCGAGGCGGCCCAGTGGGCGCCGAGCTCGGGCAACCGCCAGCCGTGGCGCTACGTCGTGGCGGTCCGGGGGAGCGCCGCCCATCGGGTGCTGGTGCCGCACCTGAGCCGCGGCAACTCCGGTTGGGTGCCGCGAGCCTCGGTCGTCTTCTTGTCGGTGGTGGAGCTGGGCCAGGACGGCGTCGAGCTCAGCGACGTGCTCATCCCGACCCACGACGTCGGCCAGGCCTCGGCGCACCTCACCCTGCAGGCGCAGGCGATGGGCCTGCACGCCCACCAGTTCGGCGGCTTCGACCACGACGCCGTCGCCGCCGGCCTCGGCATCCCCGACACGGCGCGGGTCCTGGCCGGCATCGCGGTCGGTGTCCGCGGGAACCCGGCGGAGGTCTCCGAGCGCGACGCGGAGCGCGACCACCGCGAGCGCCACCGGCGGCCGTTGACGGAGACGGCGTTCGGCACCTGGGGCGTCCCGTGGCCCGGCCTGGCGCCCTCCGGTCGGACGGTCGCGGAGCGCGACTGAGGTGGAGGGTGGACGCGGCGTGCTGGCCGCGCTGGTGCTGGTCGCCCTGCTCGTCAACCTCCCCGCCGCCCACCAGGCCTGGCAGCGCTGGGAGCTCGCCCGCGACGGGCGCGAGGTGACCGCGGAGGTGAGCGCCACCGACGTCCTGCGGGAGGCCACCGACCCCCACTACGTCGTCCGCTTCCGCCTCCCTGAGGACATCGACCCGCAGCGCCGCACCTGGCCCGCCGAGGTCGACCGCGCCGCCTGGCAGGCGGCCGAGGAGAACGGCGAGATCGGGGTGCGGGTGCTGCCGGGCAAGCCGTCGGCGCAGCGCGTCGACGGTGCACACGCCTCCCCGCTGGGCTGGGTGATCATCGGGGTCGTCGACACGATCGTGCTCCTGCTCGGGCTGCTGCTGTGGCGCCAGCGCCGCGTCGTGCGTGCCACACTGCCAGCATGACCTCCCTCCACGACTTCAAGGCCACCGCGATCGACGGCCGGGAGACCGACCTGGCGTCGTACGACGGGACCGTGGTGCTCGTCGTCAACACGGCCTCGAAGTGCGGCCTGACCCCCCAGTACCAGGGCCTGCAGGAGCTGTACGACCAGTACGGCGAGCGCGGCTTCACGATCCTCGGCTTCCCGTGCGACCAGTTCGCCCACCAGGAGCCCGGCACCGAGGACGAGATCGCGGAGTTCTGCCAGCGCAACTACGGCGTCTCGTTCCCGATGTTCGCGAAGATCGACGTCAACGGGAAGGAGGCCCACCCCCTCTACCAGTGGCTGAAGAAGGAGCGGGGCGGGCTGATCGGCGGCGCCATCAAGTGGAACTTCACCAAGTTCCTGGTGGGCCGCGACGGCGAGGTCATCGACCGCTACGCGCCCACCACCGAGCCGGCCAAGCTCGCCGGTGACATCGAGGCGGCGCTCGCCTGATCCCGCGGCCCACCAGATCGTTCGATCGAACGGTGAGGGGGGATCGGGACGCAGAACATCCCCCGAACCGTTCGATCGAACGGCTCGAGGGATGCTGGGCCCAGCGCGATCAGAGCAGCGCGATCAGACCTCGGCCAGCTGCTTGTCCCCGTCGAGGTCGCCCCGGTCGCTGCCGACGTGCACCGGCGCGGAGTCACGCTCGAGCGACTCGCCCTCGACGTCGACGTTGGGCAGGATCCGGTCGAGCCATGCCGGCAGCCACCAGGCCTTCTCGCCGAGCAGGTAGAGCACCGACGGGATGAGGACCATCCGGACCACGAAGGCGTCGAACACGATCGAGACGGCGAGGGCGAAGCCCATCGACTTCACGACGGCGGTGTCCTCGAGGATGAAGCCGGAGAACACCGCGATCATGATCGTCGCGGCGGCGGTGACCACGCGGGCGCTGTTGCGGAAGCCGTCGATGACAGCCTCGTGGGTGGGCAGACCGTGGACGTGCGCCTCCCGCATCCGGGTGACCAGGAAGACCTGGTAGTCCATCGCGAGGCCGAACACCACGCCGATCAGGAAGATCGGCATGAAGCTCACGATCGGCTGGCCCTCGAACAGGCCGAACGCGCCCTCCTGGAACACCGCGACCGTGGCGCCCAGGGTGGCCAGCACCGAGAGCAGGAAGCCCAGGGTGGCGGTGAGCGGGATCAGGATCGAGCGGAACACCAGGACCAGCAGGACGAACGCCAGGCCGATGACGACGGCCAGGTAGATCGGCAGCGCGCTGTTGAGCCGGTCCGACACGTCGGTGGTGATCGCGGTGAGGCCGGTGACGCCGACGACGGTGTCGGTCTGGTCCTCGACCGCGCGCTGGCCGTCGCGCAGCGCCTCGAGCAGGTCGAGGGTCTCCGGCTCGTCGGGGCCGGAGGACGGGACCACCTGGATCATCGCGCCGGTCCCGGTCCCGGTGGGCTCGCCGTCCTCGCCGATCGGGGCGTTGGTGGCGACCAGGTCGGCGCTGGCGACGTCGTCCTGGCCCGCGGCCCAGTCGACGACCCGGTCGAAGGCGGACTGGCGGGCGTCGTCGTCGGTGATCTGGCGGCCGTCGACGACCACCAGCAGCGGGCCTTCCCGGCCGGGGCCGAACGCCTCGGTCATCAGGTCCGAGGCCTTGCGCTGCGTGGTGTCGGTCGGCGAGGTGCTGTCGGTCGGGAACGCGAGGTACATCTGCGTGATCGGCGCGGCCAGCGCGCCGAGCAGGACCACGACCCCCAGCGCCCAGGCGACCGGCGCCTTCGCGAGCGTCTGCGCCCAGCGCACACCGTTGTTGTGGACCCGGCCGTGCTTGTCGCGCTTGGGGGCGTACTTGCGCACCTGGCCGGCGAAGGCCTTCGACTTGGTGAGGCCGAGCAGCGCCGGCAGCAGGGTGAGCGCGACCAGGACCGCGACGAAGACGGTGGCGGCGGCGGCCAGGCCCATCGCGGTCAGGAACGGGATCCGTACGACGGCCAGCGCCGAGAGCGCGATGAGGACGGTGAGGCCGGCGAAGACGACGGCGCTGCCCGCCGTACCGACGGCGATGCCGGCCGCGTGGGCGCGGTCCTTCGTGTGGTGCAGCTCGGTGCGGTAGCGGGCGAGGATGAACAGGGTGTAGTCGATGCCGACCGCGAGGCCGATCATCGTGGCCAGCATCGGCGTGCTGGAGCCGATGTCCATCAGCGCCGTCATCGCGGTGATGCCGGTCATGCCGAGGCCGACGCCGAAGACCGCGTTGAACAGCGGCATGCCGGCGGCCATCAGCGAGCCGAAGGTGAGGACGAGGACGACGAGCGCGATGCCGAGGCCGATCAGCTCGGACGAGCCGCCGGGCGGCTCCATCACGGCCATGCCGGGGCCGTTGGCCTCGGCCACCAGGCCGGTCTCCTCGGTGGTGTCGGCCAGCAGCTCCTCGAGGTCGTCGATGGTCGTGGTCTTCAGGTCGGCCGGCGTCTCGACGTCCCACTCGAACGACATGATGCCGATCCGGCCGTCGTCGGAGAGGGTCGAGAACGCCGTCGGAACGCCCTCGGCCGGCGGCGCGGGCGCGACCAGACCGGGGTTGTCGGTGCCCGCCTGCGGCAGCGTGGGCACCTTCTCGATCAGCTGCTGGATCGCCGCCTGGTAGCGCGGCTCGGCCAGGGTGTGGCCGTCCGGCGCCGCGACGACCAGGTTGACCGAGGCGTCGTCGAACGCGTCACCGGCCTGGGGGAACAGCTCCTGCTGGATGTCCGCGGCCTTCTCCGAGGGGATGCCCGGGATCGAGAAGGCGTCGGTCATCGGCTTGGAGAAGGCGGCCGCGAGGCTGCCGAGGACGACGGCGACGAGCAGCCATCCGGCGATGAAGAACGGCCACCGCCGGTAGGCGGTCGAGCCGATGCGGTAGAGCAGGCGGGCCATGTGGGGTCTCCTGGTGGGCCTGGTGGGGGTGCTGGGGATGGTGCTCAGCCGAGCGCCGCGCGGGCGTCGGCGACGGTGGTGTCGAAGTGTTCGGCGAAGGTGCGGCCGGCGTCGGCGGCGGTGCGTTCGAGGGCGTCGTCGAAGAACGTGATCAGCAGGCGCAGGATCACGCGCACCTTCTCGTTCGGGAAGTCGGCGCCCTCGCGTTGGCGGATGCACTCGCCCAGCAGGTCGGCGGCGGACTCGAAGCGCCCGTGCACCAGCTGGATGAGCCGCGGGTCACGGCGTCCCGTACGGCGGCCATGTGCTGCTCGGAGCCGGCCTGGTCCCGGGTCGTCTCGTGGGCCAGCACGATCAGGTCGTCGAACAGGCGGCCGGTCGGGCCGCCGCCGACGAAGGTCGCCACGAGCTCCTCGTCCACGGCGGGCTCGGGGCCGAGGACGACCTCCGCCTTGCCGTCGAAGTAGTTGAAGACCGTGCGCCGCGACACGTCCGCCGCGGCCGCCAGGTCGTCGATCGTCCAGCCGTCGAAGCCGTGCTCGAGCGTCAGCCGTACCGCGCACTGCTGGAGGCGGAGCGCGGTCAGGTGCCGCTTCTCCTCGCGCCTGTTGCACAGTTCGGCCATGAGTGCATCTTTGCACTTTGGGGGGTGTAGTGTAAAATCGTGACGGGGGTCACTCCGCCCCGACCGCGCGCTTCTGGCGAGCCATCGTGCCTACGATCCGGAGCGCGTCCCCGTACCCGGAGCACTCGTGGCCGGTCTTCCTCGTCCTCGGCATCGCCGAGCTGGCCCTGCTCGCGCCGACGAATCCGGTCGTTGCGAGGTACCTCAGGAGCCGGGTGACACCAGCCCGTGGTCGTACGCGTAGACGATCGCGGCCGGCCGGTCACGCAGGCCGAGCTTGGTGAAGATCCGTCCGACGTGGCTCTTCACGGTGAGCTCGGAGATGACCAGCTCGGCCGCGATCTCGCCGTTGCTGCGGCCGCCGGCGATCGCACGGAGCACCTCGAGCTCGCGTGCGGTCAGCGGGTCCACGCCCCCGCCGGCAGGGGCGACCGGGGCGGGCGCGAAGCTGCGGAACCGGTCGAGGACGCGCCCGGTCACGGCCGGGTCCAGCCAGCTGCCGCCCTCGGCGACCGTGCGGACCGCACGGATCAGGTCGTCGGCCGAGGAGTCCTTGAGCAGGAAGCCCGCCGCCCCGGCCCGCAGCGCGCCCGAGAGCATCTCGTCGTCGTCGAACGTCGTCAGCGCGAGCACCGGCGGCCCCGCGGCCTCGACCACCGCGCGGGTGGCCGTGATCCCGTCGACGGAGCGCATCCGCAGGTCCATGACGACCACGTCGACGCCGCCCGCGCCGAGCCCGTCGAGGGTGGCCGGCACCTCGGCGCCGTCGGTGCACTCGGCGACGATGTCGAAGCCGTCGCGCCGGCGCAGGATCCGCCGCAGACCGGAGCGCACCAGCTCCTGGTCGTCGACGAGGACCACCTTCAGCAGGGGCTGGGTCTGAGCGGGGCCCCCGCGGGGTTGTTCGGGGGAGCGAGGCGGAGGAGAAGAACGTCGCGGGGTGCTCATGCTGTCTCCATCCTTCCGAGGGTCCGCCCGCACGGGAGGTCGAAGCCGGGGCCGGATCGCACGGCCCCGCCGAGGCGTACGTCGACCACCCAGTCGCCGCCCGCCGGCCCGGCGTCGAGCAGCGCGCCGAGCTGGGCCGCCCGGGCCTGCATTCCGGCCAGTCCGGAGCCGATCCCGTCGGGGCGCGGTCGGCCGCTGGGCAGCGGGTTGCTGATCCGCAGCCGCGCCCGGCCGCCGGTCACGGTGAACCGCACCCGGACCGGGGCGTCGCCGCCGGCGTGCTTGACGACGTTGGCGAGCGACTCCTGGGCGATCCGGTAGAGACCGAGCCCGGCGGTGTCCGGCAGGCTGCGCGGGTCGCCCTGCTCGTCGTACTCCACCGCGAGACCGGCGGCCGCCATCTCCCGCACCAGTGCGGCGATGTCGGCGGCACCGGGCAGGGCATGGCGTTCGGAGGTGCCGTCGGCCATCGCGCTCACCGCCCGGCGGATGTCGGCCATGGCGCGGCGTCCGACCTGCTCGGCGTCGGCGAGTGCGGCGTCGACCTCGGCCACCGCCTCGGCCGTCTCCTGCGGGCTGGCCGTCTCGCCGACGTCGCGCAGGGCGCGGCGGGCGCCGGTGACCTGGAGCAGCGAGATGCTCAGCGAGTGGGCGACGAGGTCGTGGATCTCGCGGGCGATCCGCTCCCGCTCGGCCGTCGTCGCCCGGTCCCACGCCTGCTCCCGGGCGCGCCGCTCCGCGATCAGGGCCCGCATCTGCCACAGGAGCATGGCGCCGATGACGAAGCCGAGCAACAGCTCGAAGGTGTAGAGCGGCGCTCCGACCAGCCCGGGCCCGATCGCGGCCCCGATGAGCACGACCTGGCCGATGGCGGCGACGGACAGGCCTTCGTGCAGCCCGTCGCGGGCGGTGATCTCCGCCGTGGCGAGGCCGAGCAGCACGGGGGCCAGGTCGAGGACGCCGTCCGGCGGCCGGGACAGCAGCAGCGCCGCGGCCAGCACGCTGCCGGCGCTGTCGGCCCACCACGGCACCCAGCGGTGGGTCGTGAACTGGATGAGGGGGGAGACCATCACCAGCGGCACGCAGACCAGCAGCGGGTCGAGTGGCCACAGCGCGTCGCGCAGCACCAGGGCGACGACCACCGAGACCACCTGGCCCAGGTGGGACGCCAGTGGCACCCACCACGGGTAGGGGATCTGGTGCCGTTCGAGGTTCGACTCGATCCCGGCGCGCAACCAGCGCAGCATGGCGACAGCCTAGGGAGCAGGGGGGTCGCGGTCATCCGGCCGCGGGAGGCCGCCCGGCTCCTCCCCTGGTAGGAGGCCAGGTCCCTGCCGTCGTCCGATGTCCGCATGGCGATCTCGCGCCTACTTTCGACCCATCCCTCCGCACGACATCCACCCGACAGAGAGGTCGGTGAGGACGATGACCTGGACCGAGACACGCCGCCGTTGGCAGGCCTTGCGCGCGATCGAGCAGGAGCTCGGGGCCACGGATCGGCCCGCGCTCCCGTGGAACGACGAGCTCGCGCTGATCTTCGGCGACCGTGCCGGCCTGCGGGCCGCGCTGCGCTACCGCTGGCGGCTCGCCGTCACCACCCAGCTCGACACCCACCTGCCCGAGCGGGTGCTCGAGGAGCAGCGCCGGCTCCTCGCCGAGCGCGCCCGCGGCGTGCTCGCCGTGCTGGACAGCGAGACGGGGGAAGAGTTGGGTACGACGCATGCGGTCGCCTGACCTCGCGCGCGCCGTCGACCTGCCGCGCTCCTTCGCCGCCTGGGGCCTGGCCCACGGGATCCAGCGCTCACTGATCCAGCGCGGCGCCCGCCGGGGTGACCTGATCAGCCGGATGGTGATGGACCCGTCGCTGCGTCTGGACCCGTTCCCGGCGTACGAGGAGCTGCGTGGCCGGGGCGTGATCGGCGCCAACGACCTGATCTCGGCGAGCGTCGACCACGCGGTCTGCAACGAGGTGCTCCGCAGTGACGCCTTCGGCACCGCCGGCGGCCAGGGCGAGCTGCCGAAGCCGCTGCGCTGGCTGCACCACAAGGTGATCGACCCTGACACCCTCGGGCCCGTCGACCCGCCGTCGATGCTCGCGGTGGACCCGCCGCTGCACACCCGCTACCGCAAGCAGGTCGCCCGTGCCTTCACCGCCCGCAAGGTCGGCCGGATGGGCGACCGGGTGAGCGACGTCGCCGGCGACCTGCTCGACGAGCTGACCGGGGTCGAGGAGTTCGACCTCATCGCCCGCTACGCCTCCCAGCTGCCGGTCACCGTGATCGCCGACCTCCTCGGCGTCCCGGAGCTCGACCGCGACCGGCTCCTCGCGCTGGGCAACGAGGCTGCCGTGACCCTCGACCCCGGCCTGTCCTGGCGGCAGTTCCGCCGGGCGGAGGTGGCGCTGCGCGAGATGCACACCTGGTTCCGGGGCCACGTCGAGCGGCTGCGGGCCAGTCCGGGCGACGACCTGATCAGCCAGCTGGTCCTGCTCGACGGCCCGGACCGGCTCGACCCGGTCGAGCTCCACCAGGTCGGCCTGCTGGTGCTCGCCGCGGGCTTCGAGACCACCGTCAACCTGATCGGCAACGCCGTCGCGCTCCTCGACGGGCACCCCGACCAGCTGCGCCGGCTGCAGGAGAACCCCGACGGCTGGGGCAACGCGGTCGACGAGGTGCTGCGGCACCAGTCGCCGGTCCAGCTGACCCTGCGGATCGCGCTGCGCGAGACCGAGGTCGCCGGCAAGCGGTTCCTGCCGGGCCACGGCATCCTGCTCTACCTCGGCGGCGCCAACCGCGACCCCGCGGTGTTCGCCGATCCCGGCGTCTTCGACGTCACCCGGGCCAACGCGGACCAGCACCTCGCCTTCTCGGCGGGCGTGCACTTCTGCCTGGGCGCCAGCCTGGCCCGGTTGGAGACCGCCGTGGCGCTGCGGGCGCTGTACGAGCGCTACCCCGACCTCCACGTCGCCGGCCGCCCCGAGCGGCGCGGCACCCGGGTGCTGCGCGGGTTCGAGCGACTGCCGGTGCGGACCACCGTGCGGATGTGACGACAGGCACTTTACAAGTCGGCCCCTCTTGTCAAAAGACTTTACAAGTCCTACCTTTCTGTCAAGCGGCAGGTGCCTGCCGCGGGCGAGGAGGCCAGACGATGACCGGACCGAATGTCGGTGCGACCGTTCCCGAGGGATCCACGGAGCAGTGGAAGGACAAGAAGCGCTACCTGTGGCTGTGGGGACTGATGGTCCCCGGCTTCGGCGTGCTGTTCGCGCTGGCCTACATCGCGACCGGCGGCTGGTGGGGGTTCGCCCTCGTCGCGCCGTTCCTGATCAACTTCTTGATCCCGCTGCTCGACCTGGCGATGGGCACCGACCAGAGCAACCCGCCGGACGAGGTCATCGAGGAGCTCGAGAACGACAAGTACTACCGCTGGGTGGTCTTCGCCTACGTGCCGATGATGTTCGCGCTGGTGTTCGCGGGCTACTACATCATCGGCGAGGGCAACCCGGTCGCCTGGCTGCTCAACCACGTCGGCCTGGGTGACTGGGGCGACGCGCACCTGAGCGCGAACCTGATGGTCGACCACCTCGAGCTGCCGTGGTGGGAGAAGGCGCTGTGGGCGCTGTCGATCGCCGGCGTCGTCGGCATCGGCATCAACACGGCCCACGAGCTCGGTCACAAGAAGGAGTCGGTCGAGCGCTGGCTCGCCAAGATCACCCTCGCGCCGACCTTCTACGGCCATTTCTACATCGAGCACAACCGGGGCCACCACGTCCGCGTGGCCACGCCCGAGGACCCGGCGTCGTCCCGCCTCGGCGAGAGCCTGTACCGCTTCTGGCCGCGCACCGTCTGGGGCTCGCTGAAGAGCTCGTGGGAGGTCGAGGCCAAGCGCTACCGCCGCAAGGGCACGCACCCCTTCCACGTCGGCAACGACGTGCTCAACGCCTGGGCCATGTCCGTCGTGCTGTGGGCCGCCGTCGTCGCGCTCAACGGCTGGGAGGTCGCGGTCTACGTCCCGATCACCGTCGTCTTCGGCTTCTCGCTCCTCGAGGTCGTCAACTACCTCGAGCACTACGGCCTCAAGCGTCAGCGGGTCGGCGAGAAGCAGCGCTACGAGCGGGTGCTGCCGATGCACAGCTGGAACAGCAACAACATCGTCACCAACATCTTCCTCTACCACCTGCAGCGCCACAGCGACCACCACGCCAACCCCACCCGGCGCTACCAGGCCCTGCGCGACTTCAAGGAGTCCCCGGCGCTGCCGACCGGCTACGCCGGCATGATCAACCTGGCGCTGATCCCGCCGCTGTGGCGCAAGGTCATGGACCACCGGGTGGTCGAGCACCTCGACGGCGACGTCACCTTGGCCAACATCGCTCCGGGCAAGGAGGCGAAGTACCTCGCGAAGTTCCCGCCGCCGGGCGAGCACGCGGTCAAGACCGAGGACCTCTTCGCGCAGCAGTTCGTCGGCGAGGTGCTGGCCGCCAAGTGCCCGGGCTGCTCCTACGTCTACGAGGTCGCCGCAGGCGACGAGCACGAGGGCTTCGCCGCCGGCACCGCCTGGGCCGACATCCCCGACGACTGGTGCTGCCCGGACTGCGGCGTCCGCGAGAAGATCGACTTCGTCCCGTTCGACCCCGAGAAGGTGCAGGCCTGAGATGAAGATCGTCGCGGATCTGGAGAAGTGTGAGGGCCTCGGCATGTGCGAGGCCATGGCGAACGACTACTTCGAGGTGGACGAGGACGAGGACAAGGTCACCGTTCTCGACGACGCCCCGCCGGAGGGCGACCGGGCCCACGTGTACGCCGCCGTGCAGGCGTGCCCGGTGCTCGCGCTGACGCTCGAAGGCTGAGGCCGGGGCCCGATGTCCCTCCTCGCCGACCGGACCCGGGCGCTGGTCGAACGGGTGGCTACCCTCACAGGGGTGGCCACCCTGACCCTTCGCGACCGCCTGCTCGAGGCGGCCGTCGAGCTCACCACCTCCGCGGGGTGGGCGAAGGTCACGATGGCCCGCCTCGCCGACGAGGTCGGGGTCAGCCGGCAGACGGTCTACAACGAGATCGGCACCAAGAGCGACCTCGCCGAGGCGATGGTGCGCCGCGAGCTGGACCGCTTCCTCGGCGGGGTGACCCGCTCCTTCGACGAGAACCCCGACGACCTGGTCGCCGCGATCCGCGACTCGGCGCGGCGGGTCCTCAAGTACGCCCAGGACAACGCGCTGCTCCACGCCGTCGTGTCGGCGACCCACGGCGCCGACACCGAGCTGCTGCCGTTGCTGACCACGCACTCCGAGTACCTCCTCGAGGGCGCCAAGCTGGTGGTCGCCGACCGCGTGGCGGCGTACGACGTGGGCCTGCCTCCCGACCGCCTGGCCGCCAGCATCGACATGGTCGTGCGGCTGGTGCTCAGCCACGTCATGCAGCCCTCGGCCGACCCCGCCCGCACGGGCGACGACATCGCCTGGATCGCCGAACGCGTCCTTCGCTGATCGCGCACGTACTACCCTTCGCCTCGGGAGCCGTCGGGAGGGCCGGCGGAGGGATGAGGACCATGGGGTTGGTGCGACGCGCCCTGGGGTGTGGCTCTCGAGCCACGGCCGTGGCGAGCGGCGATTCCGGCCGATCTGGCAAGGCGGCGGAGCGACGTCGTGCTGGATGGCCCTTCGAGCGACGCCAACGCCGCCAGATCGAGTCGGAATCGTCGCGTAGCCGGCCGGGGTTCGGGAGCCGCACCCCGTGGAGCCGGCCGGTGGTCGGGCTCGCAGGCGGTGCTGCCCTCCTCGCGCTGACCGCCTGCGGCACGCCGCAGGGTGCGGAGAAGGGCCCGAAGGCCGACCCGAGCGAGGCGGCGGCCGGCACGACCGCCACGTCGACGACCGCCGTGGCCGACCCGGCGCACGCGGTGGCCCCGCCGGGGCCCTTCGACGGCAAGCAGTACGGCGACGACCTGCTCCTCGTCTCCGAGGGCACCCTGTCGGAGGCCGACCTGGCCACGATCACCGGCGTCATGGTGCGCGGCAAGAAGGGCGTCGCCGCCTTCACCCAGCTGTCCTACGGCCAGTTCTCGGTGCAGAACAAGCTCTTCAACATCGCCGCCGTCGACCCGGGCGAGTACCGCCGGTTCACCGGGAACGGGTCCGCGACGTTCCAGGAGCAGTGGGACCGGATCGCCGGCGGCGAGGTCGCGATCCCCAAGGCGCTGGAGCAGGACCTGGTGCCCGACGCCAAGGGCTACCTGAACGTCGAGGACGAGAAGATCCACATCGGCGCGCTGTTCCCCGGCGGTGTCGACGGCATCGCCGCGGTCGTCAACAGCCGCTGGGGCGACGCGCTCGGGCTGCCCGAGGACAACGCCGTGCTGATCAACACCGGGCTGTCCTCGCCGCAGGTGGTGCGCGACAAGATCGAGAAGGCCTTCGGCAAGGACCGGTTCTCCATCAGCGCCCTCGACATCGTCGCGCAGAGCGGCATCGACCCCGGCACCTACCAGCAGGCGATCCCGGTCGGTGCGTTCAGCGACGCGGTCGGTGTCTTCCGCTACACGCCGATCGGCGGCGGCCGGATCGCGCCCGACCCAGCCTGGGTCAAGGCCCACATCGTGACCGAGGTGGTCCCGATCCTCGGCTCGGTCACCTGCAACAAGTACCTGATGCCGCAGCTCAAGGCGGCGCTCGCCGAGATCGTCACCAGCAAGCTGGCCGACAAGATCCACCCCGGCGAGTACGCCGGCTGCTACTACCCGCGCTTCATCGCCGGGTCCACCCAGCTGTCCAACCACTCCTTCGGGCTGGCGCTCGACTTCAACGTCCCGGGCAACCAGCGCGGCACGGTCGGTCAGATGGATCGGGTCGTCGTCGCGATCTTCAAGAAGTGGGGCTTCGCCTGGGGCGGCGACTGGGCCTACACCGACCCGATGCACTTCGAGCTGGCTCGGATCGTCAACCCGGGCTGAGCCTCGCAGCCGGTCTGGTACCGCACCCCATGCGTTCTGGTCGTCAGATCCGCCGAACTGCGACCAGAACGCATGGGGCGCGGCACAGGACCAGCCCGAGACACTGACAGCATCGCTGTCAGCGTTGTGCGAGGATCGGCACCATGACGTTCGCGCTTGGTCAGGGAACCGGTCCGCTCAAGGGCCTCAAGGTCGTCGAGATCGCCGGCATCGGGCCCAGCCCGCACGCCTGCATGATCCTGGCCGACCTCGGTGCCGACGTGATCCGGGTCGAGCGTCCGGGCGGGCAGATGCTGACCGGTGGCTCGCACGACCTGCTCAACCGCGGCCGGCCCAGCGTCGCGCTCAACCTCAAGGACCCCGACGCGGTCGCCACCGTGCTCGACCTGGTCGAGCAGGCCGACGTGCTCGTCGAGGGCATGCGCCCCGGCGTCGCCGAGCGGCTCGGCTTCGGCCCCGAGGAGTGCCACGCCCGCAACCCGCGCCTGGTCTACGGCCGGATGACCGGCTGGGGCCAGGACGGCCCGTGGTCGCAGGCCGCCGGCCACGACATGAACTACATCGCCATCACCGGCACCCTCCACGGCCTGGGCCAGGTCAAGGACAAGCCCCAGTTCCCGACCAACCTGGTCGGCGACTTCGGCGGCGGGTCGACGTACCTGGTCATCGGCATTCTCGCCGCGGTCTTCGAGGCGCAGGCCTCCGGGCAGGGCCAGGTCGTCGACGCGGCGATCGTCGACGGTACGGCGAACCTCAACGCGATGACCTCGGCCTTCCTCGCCGGCGGCGGGTACAAGGAGGAGCGGGCGGCCAACCTGCTCGACGGCGGCGCGCCGTACTACGACATCTACGAGACCGCCGACGGCGAGCACATGTCCGTCGGTGCCCTGGAGCCGCAGTTCTACGACCTGTTCGTCGAGCTGCTCGGCATCAAGGACACCGCGCCCGACCGCTGGGACGTCGCGAAGACCGACGAGCTGCGCGCCCTGATCACCGCCACCTTCAAGCAGAAGACCCGCGAGGAGTGGTGCGCGATCTTCGACGGCACCGATGCATGCGTCGCCCCGATTCTGCGGATGAGCGAGGCCAAGGACCACACGCACATCAAGGGCCGCGAGATCTTCGTCGAGCACGAGGGCATCGTGCAGCCGCAGCCCGCGCCGCGGTTCTCCCGCACGAAGGCGACCCTCTCGCACCCGCCGGCCGCCGGCGCCGGCTCCCACACTCGCGAGGCGCTCGAGGCCTGGGGCGTCAAGGACGTCGACGGGCTGATCGAGCGCGGCGCCGCGGTGCAGCTCGAGGGCTGATCCCCGCCGGCACCGGGCCCGGTGGTGGGCAAGGTCGCGGGCAAGGTGGCACAGCCCACATCGCCACGTCCGGCGCGGATTCACCCCGCCGGACCCGCGGCCCCTAGGCTGGGGACACCGATCCGGCCAGTCTTGCCCCGGATCCCGGCGCACCGCGCAGCACCACCTCGCGGACCGCGCCCCTCACCAGAGGCACCGCTTCACCGCCTGTCACCGGACAGGCAGCACGGCGAGACGCCCACCTGAGGGGATCGCTGCGTCCTGCGGTCTCCGGAGAGAAACACCGTGACCACCACCTTCGCCGACCTCGGCGTGCCCACTGCTCTGCTCGACGTCCTGACGGCCGACCAGATCACCGTCCCCACGCCGATCCAGGCCGCGACCCTGCCCGACTCGCTGAAGGGTCGCGACGTGCTCGGCCGCGGTCGCACCGGCTCGGGCAAGACCTATGCCTTCGGCATCCCGCTCGTCGCGCGCCTGGCCGCCGAGGGTGAGCGCCGCCGCCCCGCGCCGAAGCGCCCCCGTGCCCTCGTGCTGGCGCCCACCCGTGAGCTCGCGAGCCAGATCGCGGCCACCGTCGCCCCGCTCGCGAAGGCCGTCGGCCTGCGCACCACCACCGTCTTCGGCGGCGTCGGTCAGGGCCCGCAGGTCAACGCCCTGCGCGACGGCGTCGACATCCTCATCGCCTGCCCCGGCCGGCTCGAGGACCTGATCGGCCAGGGCTACTGCAGCCTCGCCGACGTCCGGGTCACCGTGCTCGACGAGGCCGACCACATGGCTGACCTCGGCTTCCTGCCGGCCGTGCGCCGCCTGCTCGACCAGACGGCCAAGGGTGGCCAGCGGATGCTGTTCTCCGCGACGCTCGACAACGCGATCGACGTCCTGGTGAAGCGCTTCCTCGTCGACCCGGCGGTGCACGAGGCCGACTCGGCCCAGTCGCCGGTCACGAAGATGGACCACCACGTGCTCCACGTGGAGCGCGAGCAGCGGCTGCCCGTCCTTCTCGACCTGGTCAGCGCGCCCGGCCGCACGGTCGTCTTCACGCGCACCAAGCACGGCGCCAAGGCGCTGGCCCGCCAGCTCAACAAGAACGGCGTGCCCGCGGTCGACCTCCACGGCAACCTCAGCCAGGGTGCGCGTACCCGCAACATGGAGGCCTTCCACAGCGGTACGGCGACCACGCTCGTCGCCACCGACATCGCGGCCCGCGGCATCCACGTCGACGACGTCTCGCTCGTCGTCCACGCCGACCCGCCGGCCGAGCACAAGGCCTACCTGCACCGTTCCGGCCGCACCGCGCGCGCCGGCGCCGCCGGCACCGTGATCACCCTGATGACCAGCGAGCAGCGGGGGGACGTCCGTGCCCTCACCCGGGCCGCCGGCATCACGCCGACCACCACCCGGATCCAGGGCCCCGACCACCCGGTGCTGCAGGACCTCGCCCCCGGCGAGCGGTCCCGCCCCGGTGGCATCGACCTCACCCCGGCCGCTGCCCAGGGTGGCGGCAACGGTGGCGGCAACGGTGGCGGCGGTCGCCGTCGTCCCGCCGGCAAGAAGCCCGCCGCGAAGAAGCCGGGCGCCAAGAACGGCGGCGGCCCGGGTCAGGGTCAGGGTCAGCCGCGCTCGGGTGGCCAGGGCGGCGCGAAGCCGGCCGGCCAGCGCTCGGGCGGCGGCGGCCGCGGCCGGTCGCGTTCGCGTGGCGCCGGCTCGGGCGCCGGCGCGGGCTCAGCCTCGGGCGGCGGCCACAGCGCTGCCGGCTTCAGCTCCGGTCGCCGCTGACGTTCCGCGCCCCATGCGAAATGGTCGTTGATTCCGACAGATCGCGACCAGAGCGCATGGGGTGCGCCCGACCTCAGCTGCGCCCGGGGGTGCGAGCCGCGCGCGTGACCGCCGACTCGTACGCCGACACCAGGCCGCCGACCGACAGCGGCTTGAGCCGCTCCATGATCTCGCGGAAGTGCTCGGAGGTCGTCGCGTCGCCGTACAGCGGGGCGAGCTTGTCGTTGATGACCTCGTAGAGCTCCTTGGCCATCTGCTCGCCGTGCTCCTGGTAGACCGCCGCGGCGGCGACCGCGACCTCGCGGGGGAAGCCGAGCTCGAGCAGCCGGATGCCGATGGCGAGCTGGTTGCTCGCCACCAGGTACGACGACCCGCGGACCCGCAGCACGCCGAGGGCCTGCAGCGTGGCGACGTCCTCGGCCGAGAGCGCGCGCCCGGCCTTCTTCTCCAGCTGCTCGCGGTCCATCTCGACGGGCAGGTCGGACTGCCAGGGCGCGAGCATGGTGCGCGCCAGGGTGATGTCCTCGGGACTGGCGTCCTCGGGGATGCCCGCGACGTACCGCTCGATCGCCGACAGCGTGAATCCGTGGCTCTGCAGCTCCAGCACCAGCTCGATCCGGGCCAGGTGGGCAGCGGAGTAGTAGCCCGACCGGCCGCGCCTGATCGGCGGCGGGATCAGGCCGCGTGAGGTGTAGAAACGCACGGTCCGCACGGTCAGCCCGACCCGCGTGGTGAGCTCCTCGAGGGTGAGCAGCTCCTCGCCCCGCTGCGCCTGCGGATCCGGACGCGACGCCGTGCCGGGTGCGTCGTGGCTCACACCGTCCGCGGGCCCCTCGCTCTTGACCATGACAGTAATAGTGTCACAATCGTCCTCAGAGACACCTCTCCCGTACAGAAACAAGGACGGTCATGGCAGAAGCATTCGTGTACGACCACCTCCGCACCCCGCGCGGCCGCGGCAAGGCCAACGGCTCCCTCCACGAGGTGAAGCCGGTCGACCTCGCCGTCGGCCTCGTCGACGCCGTGCAGGAGCGCAACCCGGGCCTCGACCCGAACCGGATCGACGACCTCGTGCTCGGCGTCGTCTCGCCGATCGGCGACCAGGGTGGCGACATCGCCAAGACCACGGCCATCGCCGCCGGCCTCCCGGACACCGTCGCCGGTGTCCAGCTCAACCGCTTCTGCGCCTCGGGCCTCGAGGCCGTCAACCAGGCCGCCAGCCGGGTCCGCGGCGGGTTCGAGGACCTGATCCTCGCCGGTGGTGTCGAGGGCATGAGCCGCGTGCCGATGGGCTCCGACGGCGGCGCCTGGGCGTCGGACCCGGCCACCGCGTTCAAGGCGGGCTTCGTGCCGCAGGGCATCGGTGCCGACCTGATCGCGACCCTCGAGGGCTGGAGCCGCGAGGACGTCGACGCCTTCGCCGCCGAGTCGCACCACCGCGCCGCGAAGGCGTGGGCCAACGGCTACTTCGACGGTGCCGTCGTCCCCGTCAAGGACATCAACGGCATGACGATCCTCGCCCGGGACGAGACCATCCGTCCCGACACGTCGGTCGAGAGCCTCGGCGGCCTCAAGCCGTCCTTCGCCCAGCTCGGCGCCGACGCCGGCTTCGACGAGGTCGCGCTCGAGAAGTACCACTGGGTCGAGAAGATCAACCACGTCCACCACGCCGGCAACAGCTCCGGCATCGTCGACGGCGCCTCGCTGACCCTGATCGGCAACGAGCAGGTCGGCAAGGACCTCGGCCTGACGCCGCGGGCCCGCATCATCGCGACCGCCGTCTCCGGCGCGGACCCGATCATCATGCTGACCGGGCCGGCCCCGGCCGCCCGCAAGGCGCTGGCCAAGGCCGGCCTCGAGGTCGGCGACATCGACCTGTTCGAGATCAACGAGGCGTTCGCCGCCGTGGCCATGCGCTTCATGCGCGACATGGGCATCGACGACAGCATCACGAACGTCAACGGCGGCGCGATCGCCATGGGTCACCCGCTGGGTGCGACCGGCGCGATCATCCTCGGCACCCTGATCGACGAGCTCGAGCGCCGCGACCTGCGCCGCGGCCTCGCCACGCTGTGCGTCGGCGGCGGCATGGGCATCGCCACCATCGTCGAGCGCGTCTGAGCGTCGTAGTCCCGAACCCTCGAACTTCACGGAACCGAAAGAAGACATGAGCACTGACACGCAGACCGCGGTGCGTTACGACCGCGACGCCGACGGCATCGTCACCCTCACGCTCGACGACCCGACCGCCAGCGCCAACACCATGAACGAGCTGTACATCGCCTCGATGGCCGACGCCGTCGAGCGGCTGTACGCCGAGCAGGACGACATCACCGGCGTGGTGATCGCCTCGGCGAAGAAGACCTTCTTCGCCGGCGGCAACCTCAAGGGCATGGTCACCGCGACCAAGGACGACGCCCCGGACGTGTTCGCGATGGCCGAGAACGTCAAGAAGGCGCTGCGCCGCCTCGAGCTGTTCCCCAAGCCCGTCGTGGCCGCGATCAACGGCGCCGCGCTCGGCGGCGGCTACGAGATCACCCTCGCCGCGCAGCACCGGATCCTGGTCAACGACCCGAAGATCAAGGTCGGCCTCCCCGAGGCGACCCTCGGCCTGCTCCCCGGCGGCGGCGGCGTCACCCGCGCCGTGCGCAAGTGGGGCCTGCAGACCGCGCTGATGGACGTGCTGCTCCAGGGCACCCAGTTCGGCCCGGAGGCCGCGCTCAAGAAGGGCGTCGTCGACGAGCTCGTCGCCACCCAGGACGAGCTGGTCCCGGCCGCCAAGGCGTGGCTCAAGGCCAACCCCGAGGCCGCGCTCAACCCGTGGGACGCCCCCGGCTACAAGATGCCCGGCGGCACGCCGAAGTCCCCGGCCCTCGCCGGCTTCCTCCCGGCCTTCCCCGCCCTGCTGCGCAAGCAGCTCAAGGGTGCGGACTACCCGGCGCCGCGCGCGATCCTCGCGGCCGCGGTCGAGGGTGCCCAGGTCGACTTCGACACCGCCTCGCGGATCGAGTCGCGCTACCTGACCAACCTGATCATCAACCAGGGCTCGAAGAACATGATCCAGGCGTTCTTCTTCGACCTGCAGGCGATCAACTCCGGCTCGCTGCGCCCGCAGGGTGTCGCGCCGTACAAGGCCGCCAAGGTCGGCGTCCTCGGCGCCGGCATGATGGGCGCGGGCATCGCCTACGTCTGTGCCCGGGCCGGCATGGAGGTCGTCCTCAAGGACGTCGCGATCGAGAACGCCGAGAAGGGCAAGGCCTACAGCCAGGGCATCAACGAGAAGGCGATCTCCCGCGGCAAGCTGACCGAGGAGAAGTCCCAGGAGCTGCTCGACCGGATCAAGCCCACCGCCGACCCGGCCGACCTCGCCGGCTGCGACCTCGTCATCGAGGCCGTCTTCGAGGACCCGGCCCTCAAGGCCAAGGTGTTCGCCGAGATCCTGCCGCACGTCAACCCCGACGCGCTGCTGTGCTCGAACACCTCGACCCTGCCGATCACCGGTCTCGCCGAGGGCATCGAGGACGCGTCGAAGCGCCCGAACTTCATCGGCCTGCACTTCTTCTCGCCCGTCGACAAGATGCCGCTGGTCGAGATCATCTCCGGCCAGGAGACCTCGGACGAGGCGCTGGCGAAGGCGTACGACGTCGTCCTGCAGATCCGCAAGACGCCGATCGTGGTCAACGACAGCCGCGGCTTCTACACCTCGCGGGTCATCGGCTTCATGGTCAACGAGGGCATGGCGATGCTCGCCGAGGGCGTGGCGCCGTACTCCATCGAGCGCGCCACCACCTCCGCCGGCTACCCGGCTCCGGTGCTCCAGCTCTCCGACGAGCTCAACCTCGAGCTGATGGCCAAGATCGCCAAGGCCACCCGCGAGGCCAACGAGCGCGACGGCAACCTCGACACCGAGCACCCGGGCATCGCCGTGGTGGAGAAGATGCTGGAGGCCGGCCGTGCCGGTCGCCTGCGCGGCGCCGGCTTCTACGACTACGTCGACGGCAAGCGCGGCTCGATCTGGGCGGGTCTCGCCGACCTGTTCCCGGTGGCCGAGGAGCAGCCGCCGATCGAGGACATCCGTGACCGGATGCTCTTCGCCGAGGCGCTCGAGACCGCGAAGACCTTCGAGGAGGGCGTCATCACCTCGGCGGCCGCCGCCAACATCGGCTCGATCATGGGCATCGGCTTCCCGCCCAACACCGGTGGCGCCGCGCAGTTCATGACCGGCTACGAGAACAAGGCGACCGGCGAGATCGGGCTCAACGCCTTCCTCGCGCGGGCCGACGAGCTGGCCGAGAAGTACGGCGACCGCTTCCGGGCAACCCCGTGGCTGCGCGAGCTGGCCGCCTCGGGCAAGGGCTTCCCCGCCTGATCCTGTGGACAAGTCCCTGACCGGGACGACAGAACTCACGCCTGGACGAGGAAGCTTCCTCGTCCAGGCGTGAGTTTCACCGGCCGGCCGGCGAATCTCCCACCCTCCCGGTACGTTTCCGGGCATGGGCGGCCGGCGACGGGTGGCACGGCCGGGGCGCACGGTGCTCCGGGTGATCGCGGCGAGCCTGTTGGCGCTCGGCCTGCTGACCGGGCTGGGGGTGGTGCTCGCCTACCAGAGCTGGAACGGGAACCTCCAGCACCCGACGGTGGTCGGCAAGAACCGGCCCCAGAAGACGACCAAGGCCCTCAACGTCTTGGTGATGGGCACCGACAGCCGCAGCTGTGAGGGCTGCAAGATCGACGGCGAGGCCGGGGGCGGGCTGTCCGACACGACGATCCTGTTCCACCTCTCGGCAAAGCGGGACTTCGCCTACGGCATCTCGATCCCGCGCGACACCGCGGTGATGCGACCGACCTGCTACCGGGCCGACGAGAGCGAGATCCCCGCCGCCACGACCTACGAGAAGTGGAACGCGGCGTACGCCGTCGGCGGGCCGGGCTGCACGCGCCAGCAGCTCGAGCAGCTGACCGGGATCCACGTCGACCGGTTCGTGGTGGTCGACTTCAACCAGTTCAAGGACATGGTCGACGCGCTCGACGGTGTCGAGATCTGTGTGCCCGAGGACATCGACGACACGACCGGCAACATCCACCTCGACGCGGGGACCCGCGAGGTCGACGGCGAGGAGGCGCTGGCCTACGCGCGGGTGCGCTACGGCATCAGCGGCGGCATCGACCCCTACCGCACCCGGCGTCAGCAGGCGCTGATCGGCGCCATGATCGACAAGGCGCTCACCGGCGGAATGCTCGCCCGGCCGGACCGTCTCGCGAGCTTCATCGGCGCCGCGACCACCGACCTGCAGACCAACTTCCCCTCCGTCGCCGCGATGGCCAAGGTCGCCGCCAGCGCGCAGGACGTGGGCGCCGACAACATCAAGTTCGTGACGACGCCGTGGACCCTCGACACCGACAAGGTCAGCGGCGGCGTCGAGTGGCGGCCGTCGGTCTCGCGCCTGTGGCAGCTGGTGATCGACGACAAGCCGCTCACGAAGGAGTTCCTCGACGACGCGCTCAGCGCCGGGGACTCCCCGGGCGGCGGCCCGGGCTCCCCGTCCGGCGCCCCGTCCGGCACGGCCTCCGGCTCCCCGTCCGGCTCCCCGTCCGGCACGGCCTCGGAGGCGCCCGCCTCGCCCGGTGGTGCCGCCAGCCCGGCGCCGTCCGGCGGGTTGTCGGACGACGACCGGGCCGCCGCGGGCCTGTGCAGCTGACGACCGGCTCGCTCCGCCCGGGGCCGGTTCAGCGTCGGGCGATCGCCACGCCCGCGAGCAGGAGCACGATGAACCACAAGATCCCGGCGGCGAGCCACATCACGTAGGAAGAGACGTGCTGGAGGGCGGATCGGTTGCCCGGCGAGGCCAACTACAGTTCGGGACGTGACGACGAGCCCTCGTGGCGCCCGCCGCAAGGCCCGCACCGCCACCGCGATCCTCGACGCCGCCGAGGGCCTCTTCCGCGAGCGCGGACTCCAGGCGACCACGATCGACGAGGTCGCCGAGGCGGCCGACGTCTCCGTCGGCTCGGTCTACGTGCACTTCAAGAACAAGGCCGGGCTCTACCTCGCCCTGGTCGAGCGGGCCCTCGACCTCAACGAGCAGGCGATGGCCCGGGTGCTCGACCTCGGGCTGGACAGCCCCCTGGAGCGGGTGCTCGCCGCGGGCGACGCCTATCTGCGCTTCCACCTCGAGCAGCCCGGCGCCTTCCAGATGATCGCGCTGCGGGTGCTGGAGCCGGGCTCCGGCCAGGCCGACCCGGAGGTCGAGGCGCGGATCGCCGACCGGGTCGAGGCGCTCGTCGGGGCCGTGCAGGCCGACCTGGAGGCTGCCGTGCGGGCGGGGGAGATCCGCGCCGACGTCGACCTGGACCGGGCGACCCGCTTCGTGTGGGGTGCCTGGAACGGCGTCATCGCGCTGTCCCTGCGCCAGGACCGGCTCCGCGTCGACGACGACGAGCTCGAGCGGACGCTCGCCGTCGGCCGCCGGCTGCTCAGCGACGCGCTGCGCGTCGGCGCCGCAGAGCGGTAGCGGCGAACCCGACGAAGCCGACGGAGGTGGTCACGAACGAGCCCGCCACCGCGGCCCGGTAGCGAGGGTCCTCGGCCAGCCCGGGCCGGAACGCGAGCGGCAGGAAGAGCATCGCGTTGCTCCACGAGCCCACGGCCAACGTGCGCTGGAGCGGGCGCGGCGCATCGGGGAGCGCCGCGCCGAGAGCCACCGTCGCCGTACCGAGCGCCGCGAGGTCGAGGTGCCACTGGCGCACCCGCGGCGTGCTGACGATGCCGAGGCGGCGGGCCCGCTCCTGGTCCGCGATCGCGAGCGTGTAGACCCAACCGGACAGGGCGCTCGCCGCGAGCTCGACCGCGCCGGATGCGGCCAGGGCGCTCGGCGTCGTCGTCATCGCGCCACCTCCGTCCGGCTCGCCTGGGCGCGGGCGTAGACCTGCCGCCCGACCCGGTTGTGGAAGTGCCACGCGGCCGCGGCCACGGTGCCCCGCCGCTGCAGCCAGAAGCGGTCGCTGGCGTAGCTGGGCGTGGTCCGCCCGAGGGTGACGTCGGCGACCACGATCCCCTCGCCCTGGTCGCGGTCGCGGCGGGCGAGGACCCGGCCCTGCGCGTCGCAGATCTGCGCCCCGCCCTCGAGCCGGCCGCGGTAGCGCAGCGGCGTGCCGAGGAAGCCGCACTCCACGCGCCCGGCGTGGGCCGCGTGGACGACGGGCGCCCCGACGTGCCGGGCGAAGACGGCCGGTGCCGCCGTCGCCCGCGCGTGGTTGCGCCGCTCCGCGCCCCCGAGCAGCGGCCACGACGGCATGCTCCACCAGCCGGAGCCACCGACCACCAGGTCCACCTCGCCGCCGAGCCGGGCCACCGTCTGCGAGCGCATCAGCTCCCAGCACAACGCGACCCCGACCCTCGTGCCGTCCACGTCGATGCGGCCCGGGTCCCGCCCGCCCGTGTAGAGCGCGCTCTCCCACATCGTCGGCAGGTCCTTGTCGTGGCGCCCGAGGAGACCTTGTGGCCCGAACAGCAAGAACGCGTTGCGGACCTCGCCGTCCGGGTCGCGCACGAGCGTGGACCCGCCGACGTGGATCCCGTGCCGCGCCGCCAGTGCCTCGAGCAGCCGGGTCGGCTCCCCGTCCGGCCCCGGCGCCTGCGCCGACAGCGCGGGCAGGTACCCGATGCCCGTGGAGAAGAACTCCGGCAGCACCACCCAGCTGGCCCCGTCGACCACCGCGCGGTCGGCGAGCCGCTCGCAGTCCGCGAGGTTCGCCGCGACGTCACCGAGGCGCGCCTCGGTCTGGACGGCGGCGGCCCGGATCGTCGTTGGAGTCTCGCTCATAATTGAACGCTACTCCAAAAGTCGGCCGGCCGGGAAGACCGGAGCCACGTCGGCCGCGGCTCTCCTCCCGACGGGTGGTGCCGGCTGACCGATCGGACACATTGTCTGCCTTCGCCTGGCGCCGCGGGCGGGTCGCCGCCAGAGTGGGAGCCGTGACGGGGAGGGAGCCTCAGCCCACGGCCGACGCAGCCGACCCAGCCGACCCAGCCGACCCAGCCGACGCTGCCGTCGAGGTCGCCGGGCTGTGCGTGCGGTTCGGCGCCGTCGACGCGGTGGCGGGCGTGGACCTGCGGGTCGAGGCGGGCCAGGCGCTGGCGCTGCTCGGCCGCAACGGCGCGGGCAAGTCGACGACCATGCGGGTGCTCGCGGGCGTGGTGCCGCCCAGTGCGGGGCGCGCCCTGGTCGCCGGGCACGACGTCCACGCCGAGCCGCTCGCGGCGAAGCGGGCGGTCGGCTACTGCCCGGACGTCGGCGGCCTGGTGCCGCGCGCCACGCCGTGGGAGCACCTCCAGCTCAGCGCCCGGCTGCGGCGGCTCGACGGCTGGGAGCCGCGGGCCCGCGCGCTGCTCGAGCAGTTCGACCTGGGCGACGTCGCCCACCGGGTGACGGCGGGGTTCAGCCACGGCATGGGTCGCCGGCTCAGCGTCGTGCTCGCCGCCCTGCACGAACCCCGGGTGCTGCTGCTCGACGAGCCGTTCGACGGCGTCGACCCGGTCGGTGTCGAGGCCACCTTCACCGTCATCGAGGACGCGCGCGCCCGCGGCGCCGGGGTCCTGGTGTCCACCCACCTGCGCGACCTCGCGGTCGAGGTCTGCAGCGAGGTGGCCGTGCTGCGCGCCGGGGTCCGGGTGGCCACGGTCAGCGCCGACCACATGGCCGGGGACGAGGGAGCCCGTGCCTACCGTGCGCTCCTGGCCTGAGCGCCGGGCCCGCCTGCTCGCCGCGGTCGCGGACGTACGGCACCTGCTCTGGTTCCGCCGGGCGACGGTACGGCGACCGCGGGCCGCCGCCCTCGCGCTGGCCGGGCTCGGGGCGGCCACCGTGGCCGCGGCGACGCTGCCCGACCTGGTGCCCGCCCCCGCGGCGCGCGGGGACCTCGACCGGCTGCTCGCCCCGGCCCTGGCCGCCGTCGTCCTGGCCGCCGTCAGCGGTGCGGTCGCGAGCGGCGGCGGCCGGGAGCTGCTGGCCCGCGACCCCGCGGCGGTGTACCCGATCAGCCCGCTGACCGACCACCTCGGCGCGCTGCTCCTCGCCCCGCTCAGCGCCGCCTGGCTGATCCAGGCCTGGGCGCTGCTCGGCCTGGTCGCGGCGGCCGCCGGCGTTGGGGGAGCGCCGGTGGCCCTGGCCTGGTTGGTGGCGGTGACCGCGCTGGCGCAGGCGGTCGGCTGGGCCGCGGAGTACCTGCGCCGCCGCCGGGTCCTCGCCTGGCTCGCCCTCCCGCTCGCGGGTCTCGGGGTGGCCCCGGCCCCGCTGGTCGCCGCCGCGATCGGGCACGGCCGCCCGGCCCAGCAGGCGCTGGCCGTCGCCGGTCTCCTCGTCGCAACGGTCCTGCTGGTCGCCGTCGGCGGCGCGCTGGCGGTCCTCACCGCGGGCCGGGTGCCGCGCGACGAGGCTCGGCAGGAGACCGCGACCCACGCGGCCCGACCGCTGCCGCGCTCGGACCTCGCCCTGCTGCGGCGTACCGACCGGGCCTCGGTGTGGCGCAGCGTCCCGCTGCGTCGCGGCACGGTGCTGCTCGCCCTCGCGCCCGGCGCCGTGGCGCTCGCCGGCGGCCTGGCGTGGTCGAGCCTCGTGCTGCTGCCCGGCCTGGTGGCCTCCGGCTGCGTGCTGCTGTTCGGCGTCAACCTGTGGTGCCTCGACGGGCGCGGGATGCTCTGGCGCGAGTCCCTCCCGGTGGCGCCGCGCACGGTCCTGCTCGCCCGGGCCCTCGTGCTGACCGAGGTCCTCCTCGGCGCCGGTACGGCGACCCTGGCCCTCGGCGCGCTCCGGGCCGGCCGCCCGACGACCGTCGAGGCGCTGGCCGTGGTCCTGGCCCTGCTCGTCGTCGTCGCCCAGTCGGTCTCGGCGGCGCTGCGCTGGTCCCTCGCCCACCCGTACGCCGTCGACCTCCGCTCCGCGCGCGCCACCCCCGCGCCCCCGCTCGCCATGGTCGGCTACTCGCTGCGCCTGGCTGTCGCCACGACGCTCTCGGGGCTGCTGCTCGCCGGGTTCGCCGGCGTCGGCCGGGCCGACCTGGTCGCCCTCTGCGCGGTCGTCCTGCTCGCCGTCGCGGCCGTGCGGATCGGCCGGGCCGCACGCCGCTGGGCGGACCCGGTCCGACGGGCGTCGGTCGTGACCGTTGTGGCAGCCTGACGGGGACCTCATGCTGGTGCCATGACGACGACCCGCCAGCACATCGACCTCGTCGAGACCTACGCCGCGCACAACTACCACCCCCTGCCGGTGGTGCTCGCCTCCGGCGAGGGCGCCTGGGTGACCGACGTCGAGGGCCGCCGCTACCTCGACTGCCTCGCCGGCTACTCCGCCCTCAACTTCGGGCACGGTCATCCGCGGCTGGTCGCCCGCGCCGCCGAGCAGCTGCACCGGCTGACCCTGACCAGCCGGGCCTTCCACAACGACCAGCTGGGACCGTTCGCCCGGGCGCTCGCCGAGCTGACCGGCAAGGACATGGTGCTGCCGATGAACTCCGGCGCCGAGGCCGTGGAGACCGCGATCAAGGTGAGCCGCAAGTGGGGCTACCAGGTCAAGGGCGTCGCGCCGGGCGCCGCGACGATCATCACGATGAGCGGCAACTTCCACGGCCGCACCACGACGATCGTCGGCTTCTCCGAGGATCCCGACGCCACCGCCGACCACGGGCCGTTCACGCCCGGCTTCACCCGGGCCCGGTACGGCGACCTGGCGGCCCTCACGGCCGCGATCGACGCCTCCGCCGGGACCACGGTCGCGGTGCTGCTGGAGCCGATCCAGGGCGAGGGCGGGGTGGTCCTGCCGCCCGACGGCTTCCTGCGCGGCGTCCGCGAGCTGTGCACCGAGCGGAACGTGTTGATGGTCGCCGACGAGATCCAGTCGGGGCTCGGTCGCACGGGGCGGACCTTCGCCTGCGACCACGAGGACGTCGTCCCGGACATCTACGTCCTCGGGAAGGCGCTGGGCGGCGGGATCCTGCCGGTCTCGGCGATCGCCGCCGACCGCGCGGTGCTGGACGTCGTCCGCCCGGGCACCCACGGCTCGACCTTCGGCGGCAACCCGCTCGCGGCCGCGGTCGGGCACGAGGTCGTGGGGCTCCTGGCCACCGGGGAGTACCAGGAGCGCGCCCGGGTGCTCGGCAAGCGGCTCGTCGCCGGCCTGGAGGCGCTGGTCGGGTCGGGTCTGGTCGCGGTGCGGGCGCGGGGTCTGTGGGCCGGGGTCGACGTCGACCCGACCCTGATGACCGGGCGCCAGGTGTGCGAGGCGCTGATGGCACGCGGGGTGCTGGCCAAGGACACGCACGGCTCCACCGTCCGCTTCGCGCCGCCGCTGGTCTGCACGGAGGACGACGTCGACCTGCTGGTGAGCGCCCTGCGGGACGTGCTGGCGTAGGCACTAATGTCGGCCGGGTGACGCAGCAGCAACAGCGGGTCCTGATCACCGGCGCGGCCTCCGGGCTGGGCGCCGCCCTCGCCCGGGCCTGGGAGGAGCGCGGCGCCGACGTGCTCCGCACCGACCGTGCGCCCGCCGAGGGGATCCTCCCGCTCGACATCACCAGCGACGCCGACTGGGCCGCGGCCCGCGAGCACGTCGAGCGGACCTGGGGCGGGCTCGACGTGCTCGTCAACAACGCGGGCATCGCCGGCGGCGGGCGGCTCGACGTGTCCGGGATCGACGAGTGGCAGCGCCTGGTCGACATCAACCTGCTCGGGGCGGTGCGCGGCACGGCCACGTTCACGCCGATGTTCAAGCGGCAGGGCAGCGGCCGGGTGGTCAACATCGCCTCGCTCGCCGGCCTCGTGCACCCGGCCGGGATGGGCGGCTACAACGCCACCAAGGCCGCCGTCGTCGCCCTCACCGAGACCACCGGCCACGAGCTCGCCGCGCACGGGGTCAGCGCCCACGTCGTGTGCCCGTCGTACTTCCGCACCAACCTGATGGCCGGCGTCGAGGGCCGCGACGCAGCGCTGCAGCAGGTGATGACCCAGCTGGTGCAGGACGCGCCGCTCGGGCCCGAAGAGATCGCGGCCGCAGTGCTCGACGGGATCGACGCCGGCGCCGAGCTGATCATCCCCGACGACGCCGCGCGGGCGGCCTACCGGCTCAAGCTCACCGACCGGGCGTCGTACGACGCCGTGATGCGCGCGCAGGCCCGCAAGCTCGACGCGGTGGCCGAGTGAGCGGAGTGGACCGGGCGGGCCGTGACGAGTCGCGGCCGGTCCGCGACGAGGACGCCTTCGACGTCGGCGCCGTCGAGGCCTGGCTCGGGCGCGGCCCGATCGCCGAGGTGCGCCAGTTCCCCGGCGGTGCCTCCAACCTGACCTACCTGCTGCGGATGTCTGCGCAGTCAGAGGGGCCCGACCTGATCCTGCGCCGCCCGCCGGTGGGCACCAAGGCCAAGGGCGCGCACGACATGGGCCGGGAGTACCGGATCCAGGCCGCGCTCCGGCCGGTCTTCCCCCAGGTGCCCGCGATGGTGGCGTACTGCACCGCCGAGGACAGCCCGATCGGCAGCGAGCTCTACGTCATGGAGCGGCTCGACGGCCTGATCCCGCGCCGCGAGTTCGGCTTCCCGATCACCGCGGAGCAGGCGTCCGCGCTCTGCGACGCCGCCGTCGACACCCTCGTCGCACTGCACGCGATCGATGTGGCCGCCGTCCCGGGGCTCGCGGCCCTCAACAAGGGCGACGGGTACGTCGCGCGCCAGGTCGGCGGCTGGATCGCGCGCCTCGAGGCCGCCCGCACCGACGACACCGGCGACTGGTCCGACATCACCGGCTGGCTCGCCGCCCACCAGCCCGCCGACGTCGGGCAGCGGATGATCCACAACGACTACCGCTTCGACAACATGGTCCTCGACGCCGGCGACCCGACCCGGATCATCGGCCTGCTGGACTGGGAGCTCGCCACCGTCGGCGACCCGCTGATGGACCTCGGCTGCACCCTCGCCTACTGGGTGCAGGCCGACGACGACGAGTTCTTCCGCCTCTTCCGGCGCCAGCCGACGACCGCGCCGGGGATGTGGACCCGCCAGCAGGTCGTCGACGCCTACTGCGAGCGCAGCGGCCTCACCCTGACCCCGGCACAGTGGGCCTTCTACGAGGTCTTCGGCCTGTTCCGGCTCGCGGTGATCGCCCAGCAGATCTGGTACCGCTACTTCCACGGCCAGACCACCAACGAGGCGTACGCCGCGTTCGGGCCGGCCGTCGGCTACCTGGAGACCCGGTGCCGGCAGGTGCTCGCCGCCCTGCCCGTGGGAGAGGGGGCCTGATGGGCGTGCTGCTGCTGGTCCGCCACGGCCAGGCCTCGTTCGGCGCCGACGACTACGACGTGCTCTCCGAGACCGGGTGGGAGCAGGGCCGGGTGCTCGGTCGCTGGCTCGCCAAGGAGGGACCCGATCCGGTCTCCGTCGTGCACGGCGGCATGCGCCGGCACCGCGAGACCTGGGAGGCGATCGCCGAGGGCGCGGGCTGGTTGCCCGGGCTGCCCGGTGCCCCGCAGGCGGCGGTCGACGAGGACTGGGCGGAGTTCGACCACCTCGCCGTGCTCGCCCGCTACGCCGAGGCCACCGGTGCCACCGTCGACCACACCACCGACCGGCGCGCCTTCCAGGAGCAGTTCGAGGTCTCCACCGCGCACTGGACCGAGGCCGGACCCGACGGCGGCTACCCCGAGCCGTACGACGCCTTCGTCGGCCGGGCCCGCGCCGCTCTCGACGCGGCGGCCGCCCGGCCGGGGCCGACGCTCGTCGTCACGTCCGGGGGCGTGATCGCGGCGCTGGCCGCGCTGCTCGTCGTACCGGACCCGGCGGCGGTCGGACCGGTGTGGGCGCGGTTCAACACGGTTATCGCGAACACCTCGGTGACCCGGGTGATCGTGGGCGCGACCGGTGCCCGGCTGCTCACCTTCAACGAGCACCCGCACCTGCCGCGGCCGCTGGTGACCTACCGCTAGGACACGTCCTGACCTCGGGAGCCGGTCAGATCAGCTTCTTGAGCACCCCGAGCGGGGCGTGCCTCATCACCGGCGCCAGCGCCGCCCACGGCAGCGGCGGCACGCAGGCGTCGGCGACCTCCTTCTCGATCGCCGCCACCATGGCGGCCACGCCCTTCTCGGTCGTCGCCATCAGCGGCGTCGACTGCGCGACCTTGTCGTTCATCTCCGAGCGGATGTAGCCCGGGTAGAGCACGCTCACCTTGATCTTCTTCTGCAGCCTCGTGCCGTGCAGCTCGGTGCGCAGGCCCTCGGCCAGGTGCGCGACACCGGCCTTCGTGGCGGCGTACGTCGTCATCGCCGAGGGCATCCCGCGCATCGCCGACATCGACGACACCATCACGAGGTGCCCGGCCTCCTGGGCGCGGAAGATCTCCATGGCCGCCTCGGTCTGGGCGAGCGCGCCGACGAAGTTGGTCATCGCGGTCTCCAGGTTGGCCTCGAAGCGGCCGGTGCCGAGCTTCGCGCCCTTGCCGAGGCCGGCGTTGACGACGACCCGGTCGAGCCGGCCGAGCTCGTCGCGCAGCTCGCCGAACACCCGGAACACCGCGGCGTGGTCGGTCACGTCGAGCGCCCGCAGCGCGACGCGGCACTCCGGGTGTGCCGTACGGATCTCCGCGGCGAGCTGCTCGAGCCGTTCGGTGCGCCGCGCCGCCAGCGCGAGGTCGTAGCCGCGGTCGGCGAACTGACGCGCCATCTCGGCCCCCAGACCGCTGGACGCACCGGTGATCAGGATCGTCTGTGCCATGGGCGCCAGTGTTCCGCACCCGTGGCTGTGACAGGGTGACGCCGACTCGGAAGGGGAGCTGGGATGCGGAGGATCGGAACGGGCGCGGCGATCGTGCTGCTGGCGGCCGGGGTCGGCCTGGCGGGGGCGGCGCCCTCACCGGCGTCCCCGTCGGCGGCCCCGTCGGCGGCCGCGGGGCCGACGTGCGCGGGCAAGCGCGCCACCATCGTCGACCCCTCGCGGCGCGGCGACCGGATCGTCGGCACCCGCGGGCCGGACGTGATCGTCGCCGGGCGCGGCAGGGGCAGCGACGTCGTGCTCGGGCTCGGCGGTGACGACCTGGTCTGCGGCAACGTGCGGACCCGGGTGCGCGGCGGCCGCGGCAGCGACACCTTCCACGGGGTCGGCGCCGCCTGGGGTGACCGCGGTGCCGACACGTACTGGGCGCCGATCGGGACCGGGTCCTTCGACGGCGGCCGGGGCGCGGACCTGGTCGAGTTCTACGAGGGGTACCTCGCCGGCGCGACGTCCGGCGTCTACGTCAACCTCGCGCTCGGGCTCGCGTCCGCGGAGACCTCGGTCGGCAGCCTGCGGCTGCGCACCTCGCTCGCGGGCGTCGAGCAGGTCCGCGGCACCCCGGACGACGACCTGCTCCTCGGTGACGGCTTCGACAACCTGATCCGGGGCGGCGGCGGGAACGACGTGGTCAACGGCAAGGGCGGGTACGACACCGCGGCCGGTGGCCCCGGCAAGGACTCCTGTTCCGCCGAGGTGGAGCAGGGCTGCGAGCGGTAGCCCGTCAGCCCATCTTGTCGACGGCGACCCGGGTCAGGCGCGCCATCTGCGCCCGGCGGGTCGGCGCCGGCTGCTGGACGTTCAGCAGCAGCAGGCGCCTGCCCGTGCGGACCACGACGGTGAAGAAGTGGCGCGGCGCCCGGTTCGTCTCGGGCGCGGGGATCTGGGTGGTGCGGTAGCCGATCCGCTGGTCGCCGAGCCGGGGCACCCGCTCCCGCTGGACGGTGGTGTCGACGCCCGCCCAGTGCTGGCCGCAGTCGCGCACGAAGCTCCGGTAGCTGGCGAACACCGCCCGCGCCTCCCTCTTCCGCCGGAACTGCACGACCTGGGCGTCGAACGCGCGCTGGGACCAGATGTCGTCGCCCGAGCGGGCCTGCCCCGACCGCGCCTCGGTCCAGGTCCAGCTCGAGCAGACGCCGGCGTAGTGGCGGACCGACTGGTCGGGGACCTGGCCCAGGCGGATGCCCTTGAGGCCGGGGAGCGCGTGGACCACCTCGGAGCGCGACGGCAGGTCGCGCGGCTCCACCCGCCGCGAGGCTGCGCCGCCGGCCGGCGCGGTCGCGACGAGAGCGCTGGTCAGGACCAGGGCGATCAGGCAGGTGAGAGCGGTCTGGGCGGCGAGGCGGGTGCGCATGGGGATCCTTCGTGGGGCCGAGTCTGTCGTGCACGTTACCCGGCGGCGCGGGTCGAGGCGGATCCCTGTCCTCCAACTTAAAGTCAGTCTTGACTGTTTGTTAGTGACGGGTCATGCTGGCGACGTGACCACGCCCGCGACCACCCGCATCCCGCAGGAGGAGCGCACCCGCGCCATGCGGCAGCGGTTGATGGACGCGACGGTGGAGCTGCTGGTCGAGAAGGGCTTCGGGGGGACGACGACCACGCTCGTCTCGGAGCGGGCCGGGGTCAGCCGCGGTGCGCAGCTGCACCACTTCCCGACCAAGAACGACCTCGTCGTCGCGGCGGTCGGCCACCTGACCGCGATCCGCGGCTCCGACCTCGAGGCCGCGGCGGCTCGGTTGCCGAAGGGCAAGGGACGCACCGAGGCGGTCGTGCAGATGCTCGGCGACCACTTCGCCTCGCCGGTGTTCACGGCCGCGCTCGAGCTGTGGGTCGCGGCGCGCACCGACCCCGGCCTGCACGACGCGGTCGGGCCGCTCGAGCAGCGCGTCGGTCGCGAGACGCACCGGCTGACCGTCGAGCTGCTCGGCGTCGACGAGACGCAGCCGGGCGCGCGCGAGCTGGTCCAGGCGACCCTCGACCTGGTGCGCGGCCTCGGCCTCGCCAACACGCTCGGCGACGACGCCCCTCGTCGCCGCCGGATCCTCACCGAGTGGGCGCGCACCCTGGAGACAGCGCTCCGCCCGGCCGACAGCGAGGGAGACAACCGATGAGTGTCCTCGACGACGTGATCGCCGACCTGAGCGCGGAGGGCGACCAGCTGCGCACCACGGTCGCCGCCCTCGACGCCGACGCCTGGCGCACGCCCACCCCTGCCGCGGGGTGGGACGTCGCCACGACGATCGCCCACCTGCTGTGGACCGACGAGGTCGCGGTGCTCGCGGCCGGCGCGCTGAGTGAGGAGGGCAAGCAGGCCTGGGACGCCGTGGTCCTCACCGCGATCGAAGACCCGACCGGCTTCGTCGACAAGGAAGCCGTGCGGATCGGCGGGCTCGCGCCCGACGCGCTGCTCGCCCGCTGGGACGCCGCCCGCCCGGCGCTCCTCGACGCGCTCCGCGCCTACCCCGCGGGCCAGAAGATGCCGTGGTTCGGCCCGCCGATGGCGCCGACGTCGATGGCGACCGCGCGGTTCATGGAGACCTGGGCCCACGCCCTCGACGTCTACGACGCGATCGGCGTGCGGCCCGCGGCCACCGACCGGATCCGCCACGTCGCCCACATCGGCGTGCGCACCCGCAGCTTCTCCTACGCCAACAACGGGCTCGAGGCGCCGACCGAGGAGCACCGGGTCGAGCTGGTCGCACCGAGCGGCGAGCTGTGGACCTGGGGGCCGCCGGACGCAGCCCAGCTCGTCACCGGCTCGGCGTACGACTTCTGCCAGCTGGTCACCCAGCGGGTGCACCGTGACGACACCGACCTGAAGGCCGTCGGCGACGACGCCGAGAAGTGGCTCACCATCGCGCAGGCGTTCGCCGGCCCCGCCGGCGGAGGGCGCGAGTCGAAGGGAGAACTGGCATGACGGGGCCGGAGGTCTCGAGGCCCGGCGCTGGCGCGCCTCGCGCCTCGACCACCGGCGCGATCCGGATCGCCAACTGCTCCGGGTTCTACGGCGACCGCCTCTCCGCGCTGCGCGAGCAGCTCGAGGGGGGCGACGTCGACGTCATCACCGGCGACTACCTCGCCGAGCTGACCATGCTCATCCTCGGCATGGACACCCTGCGCGACGCCGACCTCGGCTACGCGCGGACCTTCCTCAAGCAGCTGGAGGGCACGCTCGGCCTCGCGCTCGACAAGGGCGTGAAGATCGTCAGCAACGCCGGCGGCCTCAACCCCGCGGGACTCGCCACCCGGATCCGCGAGCTCGCGGCGGGCCTGGGGCTCGACGCCAAGGTGGCGCACGTCGAGGGCGACGACCTGCGCGCCGCCCACCTGTTCGACGGGGCACTGACCGCCAACGCCTACCTCGGCGCGTTCGGCATCGCCTCCGCCCTGAACCGTGGCGCCGACATCGTCGTCACCGGGCGCGTGACCGACGCCAGCGTCGTCGTCGGTCCCGCGATCGCCCACCACGGCTGGACCCCCACGTCCTACGACGAGCTCGCGGGCGCTGTCGTCGCGGGCCACGTCATCGAGTGCGGCACCCAGGCCACCGGCGGCAACTTCTCCGGGTTCACCGACCTGTTCCGGGCCGGCGCCCCCATGACCACCCCGCTGGGCTTCCCGATCGCCGAGGTCGCCGCCGACGGCAGCAGCGTGATCACCAAGCACGCCGGCACCGGCGGTGCGGTCACCGTCGACACCGTCACCGCCCAGCTGCTGTACGAGATCCAGACCACCCGCTACCTCAACCCCGACGTGACGACGCGGCTCGACTCGATCCGCCTCCACCAGCAGGGGCCCGACCGGGTCGAGATCAGCGGCGTCACCGGCACCGCGCCGCCCGAGCGGCTCAAGGTCGCGGTCAACCGGCTCGGCGGCTACCGCAACCAGGTCGAGTTCGTGCTCACCGGCCTCGACGTCGACGCCAAGGCGGAGTGGCTGCGCAGCCAGCTCGACGGACAGCTCACGGCACGAGACGTCACCTGGACCCAGGCCCCGGCCCGCACCGGCGACGCCGACACCGAGGAAGGCGCCTCGGTCATCCTGCGGTGCATCGGCAAGGACCCCGAGGCCGGCCCGCTCGGCAAGCCGTTCACCGGTCCCGCCGTCGAGCTCGCCCTCGCGAGCTACCCCGGCTTCACCATGACCGCGCCGCCGCAGAAGCCCAGCCCGTTCGGCATCTACACCCCCGAGTACGTCGACCGGGAGCTGGTCGAGCACACCGTGGTCCACCACGACGGCACCCGCGAGGTGATCGCCGACCCGACCACGTTCGCCGACCCCGCGGAGCTCGACCCCGGGCTCGGCAAGCGGCCCTCGCCGTACCCCGCCCCGGCGGACACGATCACCCGCCGGATGCCGCTGGGCACGTTCGTGCACGCCCGCTCCGGCGACAAGGGCGGCAACGCCAACCTCGGTCTGTGGGTCAAGCACGACGGCTCGCCCAAGTACGAGGCGCGCGTCCAGTGGCTCGCGAAGATGGTCAAGGACCGCAAGATCCGCGAGCTGGTGCCCGAGGCGAAGGACCTCGACGTCGACGTCTACGTGCTGCCCAACCTGGGCGCCGTCAACGTCGTCATCCACGGCCTGCTCGGCGACGGGGTCGCCGCGTCCACCCGGTTCGACCCGCAGGCCAAGGGCCTGGGCGAGTGGGTCCGCAGCCGGATCGTCCACATCCAGGAGGACCTGGTCTAGGCACCCCACGACGTTCTTGCTCCTCCGCTTCGCTCCCCCGCAACAACGCCGCGGGGGCCCCGCCGGAGGGCCCCAGTTTCGAGAAGAGGTTTGGATGAGATGGAGCGAGGAGCGCCAGGCGCTCAAGGAGTCGGCGACCGAGTTCGCGCGCCGCGAGATCATGCCCGGCCTGCAGGAGTGGGAGGACGCCGGCGAGCTGCCGCGCAGCCTCACCCAGGCCGCGGCCAAGGCGGGGCTGCTGGCCGTCGGCTACCCGGAGGCGGTCGGCGGCGAGGGCGGTGACCTGCTCGACGCGTGTGCCCTGCAGGAGGGGCTGATGGAGGCCGGCGCGTCCGGTGGCCTGATGGCCTCGCTGTTCACCCACGGCATCTCGGTCCCGCACATGGTGGAGAACGGCTCGCCGTACCTCATCGACACCTACGTCCGCCCGACCCTGGCCGGCGAGAAGATCGGCAGCCTCGGCATCACCGAGCCGGGAGGCGGCTCCGACGTCGCCGGCATCACCACGAAGGCCGTCCGCGACGGCGACCACTACGTCATCAACGGTGCCAAGACGTTCATCACCTCCGCGGTCCGCGGCGACTTCGTCGTCACCGCGTGCCGCACCGGCGAGGCCGGTCACGCCGGCATCTCGCTCATCGTCGTCGACAAGGGGACGCCGGGCTTCACCGTCCAGCGCTCGCTGAGGAAGATGGGCTGGCACTGCTCCGACACCGCCGAGCTGTCGTACGTCGACGTGCGGGTCCCGGTGGAGAACCTGGTGGGGCAGGAGAACCACGGCTTCTACTACATCGCCCAGCAGTTCGTCGTGGAGCGGATCTTCCTCGCCCTGATGGGCTACGGCCACGCGAAGCGCTGCCTCGACCTCGCGGCGCAGTACACCCGCGACCGCGAGACCTTCGGCAAGCCGCTGAACAAGAACCAGGTCGTGCGGTCCCAGCTGGTCGAGATGCATCGCCAGGTCGAGGTCGCCCGCACCTACACCCTCGACGTCGCGGCCCGCCACGTCGCCGGCGAGAACGTGATCGCCGAGGCCTGCCTGGCCAAGCAGACCGCCGTCGACACGGCGGTCGCGGTCTCCGACATCGCCGTGCAGCTGCACGGCGGCGCCGGCTACATGCACGGCACCGAGGTGGAACGGCACTACCGCGACGCCCGGCTGCTCCCGATCGGCGGTGGCGCGACCGAGGTCCTCACCGACCTGGCCGCCCGACTCCTCGGATATGCGTGACCACCCCCCGGAAAGCAGGTGCTGGATGTCGTTCTTGGTGAAGCCGCTCGGCGGCGAGGTGAGCGTGCACATGAAGGCGCCGGTCGAGGAGGTGTGGGCGCTGGTCAGCGACGTCACCCGGATCGGTGAGTTCTCGCCCGAGACCTTCGAGGCGGAGTGGACCCACGGTGCCACCGGGCCCGCGGTCGGCGCCCGGTTCCGTGGCCACGTGCGGCGCAACGGCGTCGGCCCCGTCTACTGGACGCCCTGCACGGTCACGGCGTGCGTCCCTGACGAGGTGTTCGAGTTCGGCGTCGGGCTCGAGGGCAACCCCCTCAACACGTGGGGCTACCGGATGGCGCCGGAGAACGGCGGCACGAGGGTGACCGAGTACTTCCGGCTCACGCCGGCCTGGTACATGCGCGGCTACTGGCTGGTCCTGGGTCGGCTGCGTGGCAGGACCAACGAGCGCGGCATGCGCACGACCCTGGAGAGGATGAAGGCGGTGCTTGAGGGAGTGAGCGAGTCATGACGACCACCGAGGCGCCCGAGCAGGCCCGGCGCAGCGCCATGGAGGCGAAGCTCGCCGACCTGCACGCCGAGCAGACCAAGGCGGTCGAGGCCGGCGGCAAGTACATCGCCCGCCACCAGGAGCGCGGCAAGCTCACCGCCCGCGAGCGGATCGACCTGCTCGTCGACGAGGGCTCCGCGTTCCTCGAGCTGATGCCGCTGGCGGGCTGGGGCAGCGACTTCGCGGTCGGCGCCTCGCTGGTGACCGGCATCGGCGTCGTCGAGGGCGTCGAGTGCATGATCGTCGCCAACGACCCGACGGTGAAGGGCGGCGCCCTCAACCCGTGGTCGCTGAGGAAGAACTTCCGGGCCGCCGAGATCGCCGAGAAGAACTTCCTGCCGACCATCAACCTCACCGAGTCCGGCGGCGCCGATCTCCCCACCCAGAAGGAGATCTTCATCCCCGGTGGTCGCGGCTTCCGCGACCTCACCCGGGCCAGCGCCCGCAAGCAGCCCACCATCTCGGTGGTGTTCGGCAACTCCACCGCCGGCGGCGCCTACGTCCCCGGGATGAGCGACTACGTGATCATGGTCAAGGAGCAGGCCAAGGTCTTCCTGGCCGGCCCGCCGCTGGTGAAGATGGCGACCGGTGAGGAGTCCGACGACGAGACCCTCGGCGGCGCCGAGATGCACTCGCGGATCTCCGGCTCGTCCGACTTCCTCGCGGTCGACGAGCACGACGCGATCCGGCTCGCCCGTCGTACCGTCGCCCGGCTCAACTGGCGCAAGCAGGGCGCCGTCCCCGCGACGACGTACGCCGAGCCCGACCTCGACCCCGAGGACCTGCTCGACCTGATCCCCACCGACCTCAAGGAGCCGTTCGACCCGCGCGAGGCGATCCTGCGCATCGTCGACGGGGTCTCGCCAGGCTCCGCCGCCGGAGGGGGCAACGAGGTGGCCTTCGACGAGTTCAAGCCGCTCTACGGCACCGCGCTGTGCGTCGGCTGGGCCCAGCTGCACGGCCACCCGATCGGCATCCTCGCCAACGCGCGCGGCGTGCTCATGAGCGAGGAGGCCCAGAAGGCCGCCCAGTTCATCCAGCTGGCCAACCAGAAGGACACGCCGCTGCTGTTCCTGCACAACACGACCGGCTACATGGTCGGCGCGGAGTACGAGCAGGGCGGCATCATCAAGCACGGCGCGATGATGATCAACGCGGTCTCCAACTCGAAGGTGCCGCACCTGACGGTGATCATGGGCGCGTCGTACGGCGCCGGCAACTACGGCATGAACGGGCGCGCCTACGACCCGCGCTTCCTGTTCACCTGGCCCTCCGCCAAGTCCTCGGTGATGGGACCCGCCCAGCTCGCCGGGGTGCTGGAGATCGTGGCGCGGGAGTCAGCGGAGAAGAAGGGCCAGCCCTTCGACGCCGAGGGCTTCGCCGCCGTCAAGGCGATGGTCGAGGCGCAGATCGAGGAGCAGTCGCTGCCCTACGTGCTGTCCGGGATGGTCTACGACGACGGCGTCATCGACCCGCGCGACACCCGGACGGTCCTCGGCATCTGCCTGTCCGTCATCGACAACCAGCCGATCGAGGGCGCCATGAACTTCGGCGTCTTCCGCATGTGAGCGGCTTCGCCGCACCGGGCTTCGCCCGAAAGGCATCGAGCGGCTTCGCCGCACTGACTGGATATTCCGATCAACCAGGCTCGCTTCGCTCGCGGTTGGTCGGGCAAACACTCGCAAGCTCGCGTTTGCAGCGGGCTGGTCTGAAGGGAGGCACGAAGTGCCTTTGATCCGAAGGATCCTGGTCGCCAACCGCGGCGAGATCGCCCGCCGGGTGTTCCGCACCTGCCGCGACCTCGGCATCGAGACCGTGGCCGTGCACTCCGACGCCGACGCGGGGATGCCGTTCGTGCGCGACGCGGACGCCGCCGTACGGCTGCCGGGGAACACGCCGGCCGAGACCTACCTGCGCGGCGACCTCGTCATCGCGGCCGCGCGCAAGGCCGGCGCCGACGCGATCCACCCCGGCTACGGCTTCCTCTCCGAGAACGCCGCCTTCGCCCGCCAGGTCGCCGAGGCCGGGCTCACCTGGGTCGGCCCCGACCCGTCGTCCATCGAGCAGATGGGCTCGAAGATCGAGTCCAAGAAGCTGATGGAGGCGGCCGGCGTGCCGGTCCTCGGCAACTTCACGGCCGACACGGCGAGCGCCGCGGACCTGCCGCTGCTGGTCAAGGCGAGTGCCGGTGGCGGCGGTCGCGGCATGCGGGTCGTCCGCACGCTCGACGCCCTGGCCGGCGAGATCGAGAAGGCCGCCTCCGAGGCGGAGTCGGCCTTCGGGGACGGCACCGTCTTCGTCGAGCCGTACGTCGAGAACGGCCGCCATGTCGAGGTCCAGGTGCTCGGCACGCCGGACGGCACGATCGTGTTCGGCGAGCGCGACTGCTCGGTGCAGCGGCGCCACCAGAAGGTGATCGAGGAGGCGCCGGCCCCCGGCCTGCCCACCGCGACCCGGACCGCGCTGCACGAGGCCGCGCGGGCCGCCGCCGAGGCGATCGACTACCGCGGCGCCGGCACCGTCGAGTTCCTCTACGACCCGGCCCGCGACCGCTTCTACTTCCTGGAGATGAACACCCGCCTCCAGGTGGAGCACCCCGTCACCGAGGCCGTGTACGGCGTCGACCTGGTCGCGCTGCAGATCGCGGTCGCGGAGGGTCGCTCGCCGGCCGTCGCGGTCGGGGAGCCCGTCGGGCACGCCGTCGAGGTCCGGCTCTACGCCGAGGACCCCGCCCACGACTACCAGCCGCAGAGCGGGCGGATCGCCCGGTTCGAGGTGCCGGGTGTGCTGAGCTCGTTCGAGGGGCCGTCATCGTACGGGGTCCGACTCGACTCGGGCGTCGGCTCGGGCGACGCGATCGGCACCTTCTACGACGCGATGATCGCCAAGGTGATCGTGCACGCGCCGACCCGCGAGCAGGCCCTGCGCCAGCTCGCCGGCGCGCTCGCGAAGGCCGAGCTGCACGGGCTGGTCACCAACCGCGACCTGCTGGTCAACCTGCTCCGCGACCCGGTGCTCAGCGCCGCCGAGATGCACACGACCTGGCTCGACACCGCCGACCTGACCGCCCTCGCGGCCGCGCCCGGTGGCGAGGGCACGACCGAGATCTCGGCCTTCGCGGCGGCGGTCGCGCTCGCCGAGGCCGCCCGGGTCTCCCGGCCGGTGCAGGCGCGGATCCCCGCGGGATGGCGCAACGTCATCGCGGGTCCGCAGGTCACCACCTTCCTGCGCGGGGCGGCGGGCGACGACGAGATCGCCGTGCGCTGGTACGGCGGCCGCTCGTTCCGCTCCGCCGACCTGGAGTGCGTCGTGGTCACCGAGGCCGGACCGGACCGGGTGACGATCGAGGTCGACGGCGTCGCGCGCACCTTCCAGGTGTTCGTGGACGGCGACCGGGTGGACGTCGAGTCGTCGCTGGGTCACGTGGCCCTGCGCCGCAAGCCGCGCTTCGTGGACCCGTCCACCCAGGTGGCCGCGGGCTCGCTGCTCGCGCCCATGCCGGGCAGCGTGATCGCGGTCCGCGCGGCGGTCGGCGACGTCGTACAGGAAGGCCAGCCCATCCTCGTGATGGAGGCGATGAAGATGCAGCACACCATTGCGGCGCCCTATGCGGGCACCGTCACCGAGCTGTCGGCGAGCGCCGGCCAGCAGGTCGAGGCGGGCGTCGTGCTCGCCGTCGTCGAACCCGCCGAGTCCGAAGGAGAGGACGCATGACCCAGACCATGTTCACCGAGCCGGAGGAGCGCGTCGCCCTGCGCGAGGCGGTCAAGAAGCTCGCCGGCAAGTACGGCCGCGAGTACGTCGAGAAGCAGGCCCGCGAGGGCGGCAAGATGACCGAGATGTGGCTCGAGATGGGCCAGACCGGCTTCCTCGGCGTCAACATCCCCGAGGAGCACGGCGGTGGTGGCGGTGGCATGGCCGACCTGGCCGCCGTCCTCGAGGAGACGGCCGCGGCCGGCGCCCCGCTGCTGATGATGGTCGTCTCGCCGGCCATCTGCGGCTCGATCATCAGCCGCTGCGGAACACCCGAGCAGAAGCAGCGCTGGCTGCCGGCCATCGCCGACGGCTCGCACCTGATGGCCTTCGGCATCACCGAGGCCGACGCCGGCTCCAACTCCCACCAGATCACCACCACCGCCACCCGCGACGGCGACGAGTGGGTGCTCAAGGGGCAGAAGACGTTCATCTCCGGGGTCGACGAGGCGCAGTCGGTGCTCATCGTCTCCCGCACCGAGGACGCCAAGACCGGCAAGCTCAAGCCGGCGCTGTTCGTCGTACCCACCGACGCCGAGGGCTTCACCAAGCAGCCGATCCCGATGTCGTGGCAGGCGCCGGAGAAGCAGTTCACCCTGTTCCTCGACGACGTCCGGGTCCCCGCCGACGCGCTGGTGGGCGACGAGGACGGCGGCCTGTGGCAGCTCTTCGCCGGCCTCAACCCCGAGCGGATCATGGGCGCGGCGATGTCGTGCGGCCTGGCCCGCTACGCGCTCGACAAGGCGGTGGGCTACGCCAAGGAGCGCTCGGTCTGGAAGGACCAGCCCATCGGCGCCCACCAGGGCATCGCCCACCCGCTGGCCAAGATCAAGATCGAGCTCGAGCAGGCCCGTCTGCTCTGGCAGAAGGCCGCGGCGCTCTACGACGCCGGCGACGACTTCACGGCCGGCGAGTACGCCAACATGGCCAAGTACGCCGGCGGCGAGGTCGCCTGCAACGCCACCGACGTCGCCGTCCACACCCACGGAGGCAACGGCCTCACCCAGGAGTACGGCCTCGGCAACATGCTCGTCGCCGCCCGCCTGGGCCGGATCGCCCCCGTCAGCCGGGAGATGATCCTCAACTTCGTGGCCATGCACTCGTTGGGGTTGCCGAAGTCGTACTGAGGCGGGGAGACAGATTCACCGGCCGGCCGGTGAAACTCACGCTTGGACGAGGAAACTTCCTCGTCCAAGCGTGAGAGTTTTGTCGTCCAACCCCCGACAGTTTCACCGGCCGGCCGGTGAAACTGGCCTTCCTCCGCGCACCGTGGGGCACAATGCCGGGATGCTGCGCCTGCTGCCGCCCCTCCTGGTCCTCATCTTGTGGATCTACTGCCTGGTCGACGTGATCACGGCGCGCGACGACAGCGTGCGCAACCTCGCGAAGACCTGGTGGCTGCTCATCGTCTTCTTCTTCCCGCTCGCCGGGTCGATCGCCTGGTTCATCGCCGGGCGACCGGTCACCGACCGGCCGCTGACCCGTCAGCAGGGTGCGGCGCCGGGCTTCCCGGAGTACGAGCGTCGCGGCCGGTTCGCCGCCGCCGACGCGGAGAAGGACGAGGAGTTCCTGCGCAAGATCCGCGAGCGCGCCGAGGAGCAGCGTCGAGCGTACGAGCGCACGCAGCGGGAGCAGCGCGAGGAGGAACGGCGCCAGCAGGAGGGCCCGGACCCCGTCTAGGTCTGCCGCGCTCCGGGGCGGGTACCCCCGGAGGATGGATGACGAGGTGCTCCACGGATACCTGCAGCACCACTGGGTCGGTTCGACGGCGGGGGTGTCGCTGTTCCAGCGGGTGGCCCGCACCCACGGGATCGACGAGGTGGCGACCGCAGTCGGCCAGCTCGCCGACGAGATCGAGCAGGAGCGGGAGACCCTGCGCCGGGTCATGCACGACCTCGGCGCCCGGCCGAGCACGGTCGGCACGATCGCCGCGAAGGCCGGGGCGGAGCTGGGCCGGCTCAAGCCCAACGGCCGGCTGCTCACCCGCTCACCGCTGACCGACCTGGTCGAGATCGAGGCGCTGCGGATCGCGGTGTTCGGCAAGCGTGCCGGGTGGCAGGCCCTGCGCTCGGTCGCCGACGCCGACCCCCGCCTGGACGCCGCCCTGCTCGACAGCTTGGTCGCCCGCTCGGAGCACCAGCTCGAGAAGCTGGCCGAGCTGCACCTGACCACGGCGCGCCGGCGGATCGCGGCATGAAGGTCGTCGTCACCGGAGCGTCCGGGAACATCGGGAGCGCGTCGCTGCGCGAGCTCACCGCCGAGGGCCGGCACCACGCGGTGGGCGTCGCCCGGCGCCGACCGGAGCTGTCCGACCGCGCGGTCGCCGAGGCATCGGTGACCTGGCGGCCCGCCGACCTCGGCACCGACGACCTCGACCCGCTCCTCGAGGGTGCGGACGCGGTGGTCCACCTGGCGTGGCAGTTCCAGCCCACCCACCGCCCGGAGGAGACCTGGCGGACCAACGTGGTGGGCACCCGCCGCCTCCTGGCCGCGGTACGGCGGCAGCGGGTCCCCGCCCTGGTCTGCGCCTCCTCGCTCGCGGCGTACTCCCCGGCCGACCACGACGACCCGGTCGACGAGGCCTGGGAGACCGACGGGGCCTCGTCGGCGGCGTACTGCCGGGAGAAGGCCTACAACGAGCGGGTGCTCGACGCGTTCGAGGCGACCGTCGCCGGGATCCGGGTCGTCCGGCTGCGGCCGGCCTTCGTCTTCCAGCGCTCGGCGGCCAGCGAGCAGCGCCGGATCTTCGGCGGTCTCCTGCTGCGCCCCTGGATGCTCGACCGGCGACGGATCCCGGCGCTCCCCGTCCCGCGGGGGCTGCGGCTGCAGGCCGTCCACGCCGAGGACGTCGCCGGCGCGGTCCGCGCCGCCGTCGAACGACCGGTCAGCGGCGCGTTCAACCTCGCCGGCGCCGGTGTGCTGCGGCGCGAGGAGCTCGGTGAGATCGTGGGCGCGCCGACCGTGGAGGTCCCGCACCGGCTGGTCAGCGGGGCGTTCGACGCCGGGTGGCTGACTCGCCTGGTCGGGGTGCCGGGCTCGCTCGCGGACGCGCTGCTCGCCGTACCCGTGCTCGCCACGGACCGGGCCCACGCCGATCTCGACTGGCAGCCGCGGCACACGGGAGCCGAGGCGGTCGAGGCGTTCCTCTCCGGCGCGGCGCAGTCCGCCGGCACCGGGATGCCGCCGCTGCACCCCTGAGCGGATCTCGGGAAGGTCGCTGCGGGCTCGCACCGGCCATCGCGTCCTTCGCGAGGGTGCTGCCGGCCCAACATCCCGAGGGGCGACCCTCGCGTGGCCCGGTGGGTCGATGTCATAGGTTGCGCCTGTGGGACTTGTCGGAGACATCGATCGGGCACAGCGGCGCAGCCCCGCCGCCGGCTTCCCGCTCGCGGTCATCTACAAGTTCTTCGACGACCAGGGCAACTACCTCGCGGCGATCCTGACGTTCTACACGTTCCTCTCGATCTTCCCGCTCATGCTGCTCGGCACCTCGATCCTCGGCTTCGTCCTCGACGGCCGCCCGGCGCTCCAGGAGCAGGTCCTCGACTCGGCGCTGGGGCAGTTCCCGATCATCGGTACGGAGCTGGGCCGACCCAACGGAATCCAAGGCTCGGCTGGCGGCATCATCGCGGGATCGTTGACGGCGCTGTACGGCGCCCTCGGGCTCGGCCTGGCCCTGCAGAACGTCCAGTCGGCTGCCTGGGCGGTGCCGCGCAACAGCCGACCGCACCCGGTGATGACCCGGGTCAACAGCCTGTTCATCCTGGCAGTGGCCGGCATCGCGATCTTCACCGTCTTCGTCGGCTCGGCGGTGCTCACCGAGACCAAGCTGGTCGGCGACCTGTCCACCCATGGGTGGTTCCACTGGCTGGTGCGCCTGCTGTCCCTGGTCCTCCTCGGCCTGATGATGACGGTCCTGCTGCGGATGGCGGCGGCCCGCGCGATCCGGGACCGCGGGATCCGGGCCGCGCCCGGTGGCTTCACGGTCGCGGTGCTGTGGCAGTTCCTGCAGTGGATCGGTACCTGGTACGTCACCAACGTCATCGCCAGCGCCGACCGCAACAGCATGACCGAGACCTTCGGCCTCGTGCTCGGCCTGATGGGTCTGCTCTACATCGGCGCCGTCATGGGCGTCATCGGCATCGAGGTCAACGTCGTGCTCGCGCGCAGGCTGTGGCCGCGCGCGCTCCTCACGCCGTTCACCGACTCCGTCGACCTCACCGAGGCGGACCGCCGCGCCTACGCCATGTACGCCCAGATGCAGCGGCACAAGGGCTTCCAGACGGTCGCGGTCCGCTTCGACGGTCGCGACGGCGACTCCCACGAGATCGTCCTGGACCCGCGCACCGAGAAGGTGCACAAGCAGCACATCCCCGGCCGGCCGCCCCGACCCGAGGCGGCCGAGGAGCCCACCCAGCCGGTCAACCTGCCGCCGCCCGTCTGACCGCTGCCGATCTCGTCACGTGGGTCGACGCGATCGGAAGCGATGTCCCTGCGGACTCCTCTCCACCGCTCCCGTCCACAGGCCGCGGGTCGTCAGGTGTGGGCGGTCCGGAGCCGGGGGATCGCTGCGCCATGGACGAGCTGGAGAGGCTGATCGGGCTGCAGGACGGAGTGGTCGCCCGCCGCCAGGCACTGGCCGCGGGGTGCACCCATCCCGAGATCGCACGGATGCTGCGTCGGCGCGCGCGGGTCCCCGTGCACCCGGGTGTCTACGTCGACCGCACCGGGCCGCTCGCCTGGCGGCAGCGGGCGTGGGCGGCCGTGCTCGCCTGCTGGCCCGCCGCGCTCGGCGGCTGGTCGGCGATCCGCGCGCACGAGGGGCCCGGCCGACGGATGCTCGCGGACGACGGGCCGATCGAGGTGGTGGTCCGCAACGGCCGTCATCCCGCCCCGCTCCCGGGCGTACGGGTGCGGATCTCGCGCCGGTTCGACGAATCGGTCCAGCTGCACCTGAGCCCGCCCCGACAGCGGTACGACGACGCGATCATCGAGCTCGCCGACCGGGCCCGCGACGAGCTGCGCGCCATCGCTCTGCTCGCGGACGCGTGCGGCAGCCGGCGTACGACGCCGACCGCCTCCTGCGACGGGTGGGGATGATGAGCCGTCTGGCTCGCCGTGACCTCGTGGTCGCCGTCCTGGCCGACGTCGCGGACGGCACGTGCTCGGTGCTGGAGCACGCCTACCTGACGAGGGTCGAGCGCCCCCACGGGCTGCCCCGCGGCCTGCGCCAGGTCCCGGCCGTGGGACCCGACGGCCGACGGATGCTCCGCGACGTCGTCCACGGGGGCCGACGGCCGCACTGGCGCCAGATCGTCGAGCTCGACGGCCGGGTGTTCCACGACTCGCCGGCAGCGCGTGACCGCGACCTCGAGCGCGACCTCGACGCGGCCCTCGACGGCACGGACACCCTGCGCCTGGGCTACGGCCAGGTGCTCGGACGGCCGTGCCGCACCGCCGCCAAGCTGGCCCGCCTGTTCCAGGTGCGCGGCTGGGACGGCAGCCCGACGACCTGTCCGGACTGCGTGGAGGTGATCGCTGCCGATCGGGTCAGGTGGGTCGACGCGATCGGAAGCGATGCCGGGCTCACCGCCGAGCCGCCATGATGGGCGGTGGGGCAGAGCAGTCCCGGACGTCGAGTGCAGGGAGCAGCAGCGGATGAGCCAGCAGGTGAAGGCGGTCGTGGCCAGGGCCAAGGGGGCGCCGGTGGAGGTCGTGACGATCAACGTGCCGGACCCGGGGCCGGGCGAGGCGGTGGTGAAGGTCCAGTCCTGCGGGGTGTGCCACACCGACCTGCACTACCGCGAGGGCGGGATCAACGACGACTTCCCGTTCCTGCTGGGCCACGAGGCCTCCGGCATCGTCGAGGCGGTCGGCCCGGACGTGACGTCGGTGGCTCCCGGTGACTTCGTGGTGCTGAACTGGCGTGCGGTGTGTGGTGAGTGCCGGGCCTGCAGGCGCGGCGAGCCCCAGTACTGCTTCAACACGCACAACGCGACGCAGAAGATGACGCTCGCCGAGGGCGAGGATGCCGGAACCGAGCTCTCCCCGGCCCTGGGCATCGGCGCGTTCGCCGAGAAGACCCTCGTCGCGGCCGGCCAGTGCACCAAGGTCGACCCGAAGGCCCGTCCGGCCTCCGTCGGCCTGCTCGGCTGCGGCGTGATGGCCGGCATCGGCGCCGCCATCAACACCGGCGCCGTGGGCCGCGGGAAGTCGATCGCGGTCATCGGCTGCGGTGGCGTCGGCGTCGCGGCGATCGCGGGTGCCGCGCTGGCGGGTGCCTCCCCGATCATCGCGGTCGACATCGACGCGAAGAAGCTCGCCAAGGCGGTCGAGATGGGCGCGACGCACACGGTCGACTCCTCCCAGGTGGACCCGGTCGAGGAGATCAAGCGGATCTGCGCGCAGACCTACGAGGGCGCCGAGGGCGCCGACGTGGTGGTCGAGGCGGTCGGTCGTCCGGAGACGTGGAAGCAGGCGTTCTACGCCCGCGACCTGGCCGGCACGGTGGTCCTGGTCGGCGTACCGACCCCGGACATGAAGGTCCCCGAGATCCCGCTGATCGACGTGTTCGGTCGAGGGGGCGCGCTGAAGTCCAGCTGGTACGGCGACTGCCTGCCGAGCCGCGACTTCCCGATGCTGGTCGACCTCTACCAGCAGGGGCGCCTCGACCTGGACGCGTTCGTGACCGAGGAGATCGGGATCGAGGACATCGAGGCCGCGTTCGACAAGATGCACCACGGCGACGTGCTCCGCTCGGTGGTCATCCTGTGAGCGCTGCCGGGACCGCTCGGGTCGACCACGCCGTCACGTCCGGCACGTTCTCGCTCGACGGGGAGACCTTCGACGTCGACAACAACGTCTGGGTCGTCGGCGACGACACCGAGTGCGTCGTCATCGACGCCCCCCACTCCGTCGAGGACATCCTGGCCGTGGTCGGGGACCGGCGGGTGAAGGCGATCGTGTGCACCCACGCCCACGACGACCACGTCCGGGTCGCGCCGGCGCTGCGGGAGAAGGTGGTCGCGCCGATCCTGCTCCACCCCGACGACAAGCCGCTGTGGGAGCTCACCCACACCCAGTACCTGTGGGACCTGGACCTGGCCGACGGCCAGACCCTCGAGGTCGGGGGTACGACGCTGCAGGTGCTCCACACCCCGGGCCACGCGCCCGGTGCGGTGTGCCTGTACGCGCCCGACCTGGGCTGCGTCTTCACCGGCGACACCCTGTTCCACGGTGGACCCGGCGCGACCGGGCGCTCCTACAGCGACCGGCCCACCCTGGAGGCGTCGATCCGGGCCAAGCTGTTCGACCTGCCCGGCGACACCGTCGTGCACACCGGGCACGGCGAGGACACCACCATCGCCGCGGAGCGCGAGCGGCTCGGCTGACGCGGGCGGCCCGGCCCGGCGGACACCCCCGCCGCGGCCGGCCCGCCTCAGGAGTCGCGCAGCAGCCCGCGCAGCCGGGTCAGGGTGTCCTCGTCGAGGTCCAGCCCGTCGCGCAGGTACGTCGACCGGTCGCCGTAGTGCTCCTCGACGGCGGCCCAGGCGGCGCCGAGGTACTCGACGTCGACGACGAGGGTCGGCTCGTAGACGGCGACCAGGTCGGGGCCGCCGTGCTTCTCGATCTCGGTCGCGACCCGGGCGCGGCTGGCCGCGCTGCGCGCGTTGGTGAGCAGGTAGTCGCTCTCGATCGTCGGGTCGTCGACGCCGGCGACGTGCAGCAGGAGCGCGGCGACCCAGCCGGTGCGGTCCTTGCCCTGCGAGCAGTGGAAGAGTTGCGGTCCGCCGGTGGCGAGCTGGCGGAGCACCCCGCCGAACGCCGTGCGGCAGCGCTGCTCGACGACGAAGCCCCGGTAGACCTCGTCCATCAGCGCGACCGCCTCGGCCCGATCGGTCAGGCCGGAGAGGCGGTCCATCGAGATGCCGATGGCGTCGAAGTGCAGGTTCTCCGCCCCGGGGACCTCGGGGTCGGGGTGCAGGGCGATCTCGGTGGGGGAGCGCAGGTCGATGACCGCGTTCAGCCCGATCGCGTGCAGCGCCGCCGAGTCGACCTCGCTGAGGCGCAGGTCGTTGGAGCGGTAGAAGACGCCGGTGCGGACCTTCCCGCCGTCCACCGTCGCGTAGCCGCTACCGGCCACGTCGCGGAAGTTGTCGGCCGACGCCAGCCGCAGGTACTCCTGCTCATCGCTCACGGACGAAACCCTAGGAGACGACGTGGCGTCCGCGTCGTGGCGGTCGGGGCACGAAGCGCGAGGTCCGGGCGGCGTACGCCGGGTAGCCGGGGCGTTGCATCATCGTCTGCTCCAGCAGGCGGGCGCCCGTCGCCTCGCTGAGGAACCAGGTCATGGCGAGCGGAGCGACGAGCGTGGCCAGCCCCGCGACCCAGCCCGAGGCGAGCCCCCCGGCGAGCCACAGGCCCCACCACACGCACGCGTCGCCGAAGTAGTTCGGGTGCCGGGTCCACGCCCACAGCCCCGTGTCGAGGACGGGCGGGCGCTGGTCGCGTGGCCGGGAGCGGTACGACGCCAGCTGGGCGTCGCCCACCGCCTCGAAGAACAGCCCGACCCCCCACACGACGGCGCCCAGGGCGACCAGCGGCCACCAGCGCACCTCGCGCGCCACGCCGACCGAGACGGGCAGCGCGATGACCGGGACGATCGCGCCCTGCAGGGCGAACACCTTCCGCACGGCCCGGGCCATCCCGACCTCGGCGAGGGTGCCGCCGAGCAGCTTCTCGTAGCGCGGGTCCTCGTCACGGTGCTGTGCCGTCCGGCGTCCGATGTGCCACGCGAGCCGGCCGCCCCACAGCACGACGAGCGCCACCAGCAGCCAGGTCCGCGGGCCCGAGCCCGCGTCCCCGGCCGCCGCCCCCGCACCCGACGCGACCGCGGCGCCGGCGAACGCGACCCCCCAGGCCACGTCGACGACGGCCACGCGGCCCTGGCGCCGGGCGACGAGCGCGGTCACGGCCATCACCACGGCCGCGGCGGCCACGGACAGGGCGATGCTGACGACGACCTGCGTCATCGCGCCGGCCTGCGCAGCAGGAGCTGGTCGACACCCATCCGTCCGTCGCGGAAGGCCATCGAGCCGCCGACGAGGTAGAGCCGCCAGACCCGGACCAGCTCCTCGCCGACCAGCGCGGTGATCGCGTCGAGGTTCTCCTCGAACCGCTGGAGCCATCCGGCGACGGTCATCACGTAGTGCTCGCGCAGCGCCTCCACGCCCCGCAGCTCCAGCCCGGCCTCCTCGAGCAGGCCGATGGTCGCACCGACCGGCCTCATGTGCATGTCCGGCGCGATGAACGACTCGATGAACGGTCCGCCGCCGGGATGGTGGGCGGCGCGCGACATCTGCTGCACCAGCACCCGTCCGCCCGGCTTGACCGCGTCGTGCAGGACCCGGGCGTACGTCGGGTAGTTCCGCTCGCCGACGTGCTCGCCCATCTCGAGCGACGCGACGGCGTCGTGCTCGGCGCCCGGGAGCGGGACGGCGTCGCGGTAGTCGCACAGCCGGATCTCGACCCGGTCGGCCACCCCTCGGCGTCGCGCCGCGGCCTCGGCGTACCGGCGTTGCTCGGCGGAGAGCGTCACCCCGACGACGTGCGCGCCGTAGTGCTCGGCGGCGTGCAGGGACAGCGAGCCCCAGCCGCAGCCGACGTCGAGCAGCCGCATCCCCGGCTCCAGGCCCAGCTTGCGGCAGACCAGGTCCAGCTTGGCCTCCTGCGCGTCGGCCAGCGGCTGCTCGGGCGAGGAGTGGTAGCCGCACGAGTACGCCATGGTCCGCTCGTCGAGGATCAGCGAGTAGAAGTCGGCGGTGGTGTCGTAGTGGTGGCTGATGGACCGCCGGTCGCGGTCCTTGCTGTGCAGTCGGCCGCGGATCCGGGCCTGGGTCGCGGGCGCGGCCGGCGGGCGTCCGAGGACGTCGAGCCCCGCCGCCGTCCGCACCGCCCGCGCGAGGGCGCGCAGCGACGGCCTCCGGGGCAGCGACCGGTCGGTGGCGACGGCGAACGCGTGGGTCAGCGCGGCATCCAGGTCACCTGGGACGTCGAGCTCGCCGGTCACGTACGCCTGCGCGGCCCCGAGCTCGCCGGGATGCCACAGCAGCCGGCGCAGCGCGTCGGGCGAGCGGAGCTCGACCACCGGCGCGTCGGCCGGGCCGGCCGCCGTACCGTCCCAGGCGACCAGGCGAACGGGGAGGTCGCCACCGACGAACGGCCGCAGCGCGTCGGCCAGCTCGGTGGCGACGGCGGCGCTCATCGCGCGTCCTCCCGGGCCAGGACGAGCTGGTGCACGTCGATGTAGTCGGCGGCGAAGCCGGCGCGGCAGTACTCCAGGTAGAAGTGCCACATCCGCACGAAGGTCGCGTCGAAGCCGAGGTCCGCGACCCGGTCGTGGGCGGCGAGGAAGGCGCGGTCCCAGCGGTGGAGGGTGGCCGCGTAGTGCCGTCCCAGGGCGAGGTCGTCGACGATCCGGAGCCGGGTGTGCCGGCCCGTCACCTGGTCGATCGCGCGGACCGACGGCAGCGCCCCGCCGGGGAAGATGTACTTGGTGATGAAGGTGTGCGTCGAGCCGGTGGCGAGCATCCGGTCGTGGGGGAGCGTGATCGCCTGGATCGCGACCCGGCCGCCCGGCGCCAGCGCGTGGTCGAGCGTGCGGAAGTACGCCGGCCAGAACTCGCGGCCCACGGCCTCGACCATCTCGACCGAGACCACGGCGTCGTACGCCCCGGCGGGCTCGTCGAACAGCACCCGGTAGTCGCACAGGTCGACTCGCACCCGGTCGGCGTACCCCGCTGTCGCGATCCGCTGGCGGGCCAGGTCCTGCTGCTCGACGGAGAGGGTCAGGGTGCGGACGGTCGCGCCGCGCGCGGCGGCCCGGATCGCGAGCTCGCCCCAGCCGGTGCCGATCTCCAGCAGCCGGGTGCCGGGGCCCACGCCGGCGCGGTCGAGCAGCCGGTCGATCTTGCGGTGCTGGGCGGTGGCGAAGTCCTCGGTCAGCGCCGTCGCCAGGTCCTCGAAGAGCGCACTGGAGTACGACAGGGTCGGGTCGAGGAAGGCGGCGAACAGGTCGTTGGACAGGTCGTAGTGGTGGGCCACGTTGGCCTGGGTGTTCTCGCGGGTGCCGCGGTGGCTGCGGGGCAGGCGCGGGGAGACGACGGTCCGCAGGCGCTGCAGGCTGCGCGGGACCAGGTCGGTCAGGTCGGCGGCGAGCACGGTGAGGAACTCCCCGAGGACCCCGTCGCCGGGGACGCCGTCCTCGGCCCAGGCCCCGGTCAGGTAGGCCTCGCCGAACCCGATCAGCTTGTCCCGGCCGATCCGGGCGAACAGCTCGGCGGGGCGGTGCACGACGACGGCGGGGCCGCCGAGCCCGATCTGCTCCATCGTGCCGTCGGGGTGGTGCAGCCGCACGGTGACGTGGCGGCGGGCGACCGCCGAGCGGAACAGCCGCTCCGCGATGCGGGCGGAGAGCCCGCCCTCGGGAACCGGCGCGAGGTCGGGCCAGGACGTGGTGGGGGTGGCCGTGAGCGTCATCGGGGCTCTCCTTCGGGGGAGTGGTGGCGCGGTCGGGGCTGGACGGGGAGACGGCGCGCCCACAGCGCGACGCCGTGCGTGCGGATCAGGGCCGCGCCACGCAGGCCGGCGAGGGGCAGCCGGGGCGGCGCCGTGGGGGTGCCGGTCAGCGTCGCGTCGAACCGGGCGCCGTCGTCGGTGACGAGGCGGACCGCCAGCTGGAGCCGGCCGGTCGCCGGGTCGGGCGGCGGCGCGAGCACCTCGTAGTGGCCGTCGGTGCCGTGGAAGGGCGAGACGTACATCGCCTTGTCGACGACGTAGCGTCCGTCCGCGCTGGTGCGCCCCGGGTCGAGCAGGTAGGCGTGCCGGCCGCCGTAGGTGTTGTGCACCTCGACGACCGTGGCTGCGGGGCGGCCGCGCTCCTCGCCCGCGGCCCAGCACCAGTGGACCGTGATCGGGTTGAAGCAGTGCCCGAAGGCACGCGGCTGCGTGGCCGTCAGGACCCGACCGCCCCGCAGGTCGATGTCGTGCGCGGCCAGGAACCGGTCCAGGCCCTCGCGCACGGAGGGGGTGTCGCCGCCGAAGTGGTCGCGCCCCAGGAACCGGCCGGGCACGCCGGCGACCGTCCCGTCGGCCGCGACCCGGTCGAGGTCGACGACGCTCAGGTGGGAGCGGTGGGTGAAGGTGTTGCGCAGCGGCTCGCGGCGGCGGTGCACCAGCGTCGTGGCGTACGTCGTGGCGCCGGGCCCCGAGGCCGTCGAGCAGCCGGCTGGTCCTTGTTCGTCGAGTAGCCGTCGGAGCGAGGAACGAGCGGAGGCGGCGTATCGAGACGCCTCACCGCGTCTCGATACGCCCACGACCTCGTTCCTCGGTCGTGGGCCACTCGACGAGCTCGGCCCCAGCAGCCGCTCGACCGCGCGCTGGCCCGAGCGCGCGCCGTCCTCGTGGAAGCCCCAGCCGTGGTAGGCGCCGGCGAAGACGATCCGGTCGGTGTCGATCTCCGGCAGCCGGGCCTGGGCGGCCACGGACTCCGGCGTGTAGAGCGGGTGGGCGTACTCCCGCCGGACGAGCACCTGGTCGGGGTCGACGGCGTCCTCGCCGCCCAGGGTGACCAGGTAGTGGGTGTCGGTGGGCAGCCGCTGCAGCCGGGTCAGGTCGTAGGTGACCTGCACCCGGTCCTGGGCGACCCGCGGGCGGCGGAAGTTCCACGATGCCCAGGCGTCGCGGGCGTGCGGCAGCAGCCGGGTGTCCGTGTGCAGCAGGGCCGTGTTGCTCGAGTACGGGATCGCGTCGAGCACCTCCTTCTGCTCCCGGGTCGGCGCCGCGAGCATCCCGAGCGCCTGGTCGGGGTGGGTGGCGACCACGACCGCGTCGTACGTGTCCCGGCCCCCGGGCGTGGTGATCTCGACGCCGCTCTCGGTCTCCACGACGGCGAGCACCGGACTCGAGGTGCGGATCCGGCCGCCCGACGCCTCGAGCGCCGCGGCGACGGCGGCGACGTAGGTGGCCGAGCCGCCGGTCACGGTGCGCCACGGCGGGGAGCCGAAGACCGCGAGCATGCCGTGGTGGTGCAGGAACGCGAAGAGGTAGGCGGCCGGGTAGTCCAGCGCCGTGTCCGGGTCGCAGGACCACACGGCCGCGACGAGCGGCTCCATGAAGTGCCGGCGGAAGTACGGCGAGAAGCCGTGGTGGTCGAGGAACGCGGCCAGCGTGGTGAGGTCGTTCCCGTCCGGTGCGTCCAGCAGCCTCCGCGCCGCCCGGTGGAAGCGGGGGACCTCCGCCAGCATCCGCAGGTACACCGGGTTGCGGTGGTTGCCCGCGCCGGCGGGGAACAGTCCGCGCCGCCCGAGCGCACCGGCCCACTCCAGGCCGGTGACCTCGTCGCTGGTCGACATCGACATCTCGGAGGCCTGGGTCGGCACCCCGAGCTCGTCGAGGATCCGGATCAGCACCGGGTAGGTGCGCCGGTTGTGGACGATGAACCCGCTGTCGATGCGCAGCTCCCGCCCGGTCGGGTCGGTGACGGTGTGCGTGTCGGCGTGGCCGCCGAGCCGGTCGTCGGCCTCCAGCACCGTGACCTGGGCGCCGGCCGCGGGACGGGAGGCGAGGTAGGCCGCGGTGAGTCCGGCAACGCCGGAGCCCACCACGGCGATCCGCCGTGGAGTCGTGGAAGTCATCGGGGCCTCAGGAGTCCAGGGTGAAGAAGGCGATCGGCTCGCTGGTGGGCTGGTCGGAGCCCCCGTCGGGCTCGACGGTGATCCCGACGCCGGTCGCCCGCGAGGCATCGCCGTCGAGGAGCACGGTCGCGTCGCGCAGGTCGGGCATCAGGCCGGCCCGCTCCATCTCACCGGCGGGCGTCTGCAGCCACAGCTCGTAGACCTTGCCGTCCGGCGCCGGCGCCATGTCCGTCGTACGGATGACGGCGCGGCCCTCGGTGCGGGACACGACGATGGTCGCGGTGGACCCGTCGGGGAACCTCTTGTCGACCGACGTGGCGTCGTCGGCGGCGAGGACCCGCTCGGCAGCGGTCAGGTTCGGCTTGTCGGGGTTGTCGTCGGCCCAGGGCCGCAGCAGGAGTCCGCCTGCCGCGGCCACCAGGACGAGGACCGCGGCCACCAGGAGCAGGTGGCCGGTCCGCCCCGACCGGTGCGGCCGGAGCCGACGCCGCGCCGCGCCGAGCTCCACCGGCGACCCCCCGGGCGCGGGCGTGCTCAGCGGCGGCAGCGGCCGGATCTGGGTGATCTCCTCGAGGACCCGGTCGCGGAGGGCAGCGGGCGGCTCGACGGGACCGACGGCCCCCAGCACCGCCGCCGACTCGCGCATCCCGTCCACCTCGTCGCGGCACTCGGCGCAGTGGGCCAAGTGGTCCTCGAAGCGCGCCCGCTCCGCGTCGTCGAGCGCGTCCACGGCGTACGCCCCGGAGAGCGCGTGCACGTCCCAGCCGGGCGTCTGGTCGTGACCGGTCATTGTCCTACTCCGATCGTGTCGCGCAGCCGGATGAGGCCGTCGCGGATCCTGGTCTTCGCCGTCCCGACGGGTAGGTCGAGGAGGGCGGCCACCTCGGTGTGGGTGTAGCCGCCGAAGTACGCCAGTTCGATGGCCTCGCGCTGGACGTCGGTGAGCTGGCCGAGCGCCGCGCGCACGCGGTGCGCCTCGAGCGAGGCGTGGGCGGCCTCGGCGGTCGTGTCGTGCTCGACGCCCTGGTTGCGCTGCTCCCAGGTCACGTCGCGCCGGCTCGCGGCCTCCGCGCTGCGCACCCGGTCGACCGCCTTGCGATGGGCGATGGTCATCAGCCACGCCAGCGCGCTGCCGCGCTCGGCGTCGTACCTGCTCGCCTGTCGCCACACCTCGAGGAACACCTCCTGGGTGACCTCCTCCGCCTGGGCGGGGTCGCGGACCACGCGCAGCACCAGGCCGTGGACGCGCGCCGCGGTGGCGTCGTACAGCGAGGCGAAGGCGGCACTGTCACCGCGGGCGGACTGCCGCAGCAGTGCGCCCAGGTCGGGGCCGTGGCCGCCGGCCGGCGCCCCCGGGTGGGGGGCGCCGGCCGGGTCGCCGGGGACCGGATCCATGGTGGTGATCCTTCCGGTTCAGCTGGGGTACGGGAAGTGCCCGAAGCGGGTCACTTGACTCCGGTGAGCACCGTGTCGATGACGTAGACGGTCGCGTTGGCGGTCGGGATGTTGCCGCACAGGACCTTGGCGGTCACGGTGCCGTCGGACACGGTCATGCCGCTCTCCGCGTCGCCCTCGATCGTCAGCTTGTCGCCCGCGAGCGTCTCCTTGTCGCCGGCGACGGAGTCGGCCGTGTCGTTCTCGCCGAGCACGTGGTGGGCGAGGATCTTGTAGAGGGCGCTGTCCTGGCCCTTCTCCTTGCCCTCGGTCACCAGGCCGGTGAGCTGGTCCTCGGGGATCGCGGCGAACGCGTCGTTGTACGGCGCGAACACCGTCAGCGCCTCGCCGCCGTTCAGCGTGTCGGCCAGGCCGTCGATGCTGGTGACGGCCGTGACCAGGGTGCTCAGCAGCGGGTTGTTGCTGGCCGCGGTGGCGACCGGGTCCTTGACCATGCCGTCGAACGAGCCGGCACCCGAGGTCGGGATCGCCGAGCAGCCGGGACCGAAGGTCTGGGCGCCCGCGTCCTCGGCGGCCATGGGCTCGGAGCTGGAGCCGCCGTCGTTGTTGGCCGAGGCGGTGCCGTCCTTGTCGCCGTCGTCACCGCACGCGGCGAGCGAGACGGAGAGGGCGAGAACGGCGACGCCGGCGCCGGTGACCCGGCGGAGCTTCTGGATCTTCATGGTGGTGCCTTCCGTGGAGGGTGATCGGTGCCTTGTGCAGGTGATTCGGAGCCCGGGCGGTCGCGGATTGCGTTCGATCGAACGATCTGGGGGAGATCTCGGGCGAAAAGTCCCCCGATCCGTTCGATCGAACGGTTCGGGGGAGCTCAGGAGACCCGGACGAGCAGCTCGTGCAGCCCGCTGGCGCCGTCGGGGAACGGCTCGGCGCGGACGGCGGTCTGCGGCTCGCCGTTCCCGGCGACCGCGCGGACCGCGATCCGGTGCGACCCGGGCTCGGCGGACCAGCGGTGGAACCACTGGCGCCAGTAGTCGTCGCCGCCGTCGGGGCCGAGCTGGGCGTCGACCCACGGGCCGCCGTCGACGCGGACCTGGACGCCGGCGATCCCGCCGCGCTCCTGTGCCCAGGCGACGCCGCCGACCACGACGTCCCCGGCGTCGAGCTCGGCCAGCGCCTTCGGGGTGTCGATGCGGGCGCTGATCTTGATGGGGGCCTCGGTCGCCCAGCCGCGCTCGGTCCAGTAGGCCTGCCGGTCGTCGTACGTCGTCAGGGTGAGGCGGGCCAGCCACTTGGTGGCGCTGATGAACCCGTACAGCCCGGGGACGACCAGGCGCACGGGGAAGCCGTGCTCGCGGGGCAGCGGCGCGCCGTTCATGCCGACCGCGACGAGGGCGTCACGGCCGTCGGTGGCGAGCGCGAGCGGCGTGCTGATCGTCATCCCGGCGAAGTCCGTCGACAGGATCTGGTCGGCCTTCGTCCCGTCGATCCCGGCCAGGTCGAGCACGTCGGTCAGCCGCACGCCGAGCCAGCGCGCCCCGCCGACGTACGGGCCTCCGACGCTGTTGGAGACGCAGGTCAGCGTGATGTCGCGCTCGACCATCGGCATCGCGAGCAGGTCGTCGAAGCGCAGCGTCACCTTCCGGTCCACGTCGCCGTCGATGGTCAGGGTCCAGTCGTCGGCGCTGATCACGGGGACGTCGAGCCGGGTGTCGACCCGGTAGAAGTCCGCGGTCGGCGTGCGGAACCGGGTGATCCCGGGGACCTGGTCGTCGAGGCCGCGCGGCAACGGGGGCGCCGGTTCGGCCGGCCGCGGCAAGGTGACGTCCTCGGGCCGGGAACGCAGGCCGGAGACCAGGCGTCCCGCGACGCCGCCCACCGCCGCCATCGCGGCCAGCGCGGTGACCGTCAGCAGGACGGTACGGCGGCCGCCGTCGCCGGTGGCCGCCTGCGCGTGGGTGCGGGACAGCAGCCGGAGCGCGGCCGGGGCGGCGACCGCCGCCACCAGGGAGGGGAGCAGGTCCAGCGGGTCGGGTGCCGGCCGGGTCAGTACGGCGACCGCTGCGATGCCGACCAGCGTCACCAGCAGCCCCGCCCCGGCGACGAACCGGCGCCGGGCGAGCAGGCCGGCCACCGCCGCCAGCACCAGCACCCCTGCCAGCACCGAGCCGACCAGGATCGTCTTGTCGGCGCTCCCGAAGCTGCGGATCGCCCACTCCTTCATCGGGGTGGGGGTGCGGTCGATGACCGCCGAGCCGACGGCGAGCACCGGGGAGGCGGCGGCGTCGGTGAGAGCGGCGACGAGGTGGGCCAGGCCGATGCCGACCAGGGTCGCCAGCACGCCGTACCCGGCCCAGGGGAGTGCCCGTTGCAGTCGATTCATGGGAGGGGTTCGGCGCGGACCCCCTCGGGAGATGGGTCAGACGGGCGTGGCGATGTGCACGAGCGCGTCGCCCGCGTTGACGATCGGGGCGCGGGTCAAGCCGATCACGATGCCGTCGCGGTCGGCGTGGACCAGGCGGACCCGGCGGCCGAAGGTGTCGGAGAGGCCGCCGAGGCGTTGCCCGTTCTCGACGCGGTCCCCGAGCTTGACCTCGAGGTGCAGGATGCCGGTGCCCCGGGCCCGGACCCACGCGCTGGAGCGGGACTCGGCGGGGGCGGGGTGGTCGGCCCAGGCCGGGTCGGGCTCGATCATGTCGAGCGAGGCGAGCACGCGTCGTACCCCGTCGACGCCGACGGCGATCGGCTCGGCCTGGAAGCGCATCGCCTCGCCCGCCTCGTAGAGCAGGACGCGCGCACCGCTGTCGCGGGCGGCCTGGCGCAGCGAGCCGTCGCGCAGCCGGGCGTGCAGCATGACCGGGGCGCCGAAGGTCTCGGCCAGCTCGCGGGTGCGGGGGTCGTCGAGGTCGGCTCGGATCTGCGGCAGGTTGCTGCGCCGGTCGGCCGCGGTGTGCAGGTCGATGCCCACGTCACACTTGCTGACGACCTCGGTCATGAACAGGTGCGCGATCCGGCTGGCCAGCGAGCCGCGGGCCGAGCCGGGGAAGGAGCGGTTGAGGTCGCGGCGGTCCGGCAGGTAGCGGTCGCCGGTCATGAACCCGAAGACGTTGACGACCGGTACGGCGAGCAGCGTGCCGCGCAGCGTCTTCGGCGACAGGCTCGCCACGATCTGCTGCACGACCTCGACGCCCATCACCTCGTCGCCGTGGATGGCGGCGTTGACCCAGACCGCGGGCCCGGGCTCACGGCCGTGCACGACCCGCACCGGCAGGCTGATGTCGCCGCCCGTCACCAGCCGGGTGATCGGGAGCTCGACCTCCTTGGCCGAGCCGGCGCGCACGCGCACGTTGCCGATGGCGAACGACTCCCGCAGCGCCATCAGGAGGAGACCTCGGCGCGTCCGCGGTTCTTGCGCCGTACCCGCCGCGGCGGTCGGCCGCCGAGGTAGGAGCGGCCGGAGTCGACGAGGAAGCCCTGCCGCAGGGCCTCGCGGCCGACCAGCATCCGGAAGCCCATCTCGTCGCGCCGGGTCAGCGTCACCTCGGTGGTGATGGTGCGCCCCAGCAGCTCGAGCTCGGTGAGGACCACGAAGCGCTGCTGCGTGTGGCCGGTGGAGCTGCGGATCGTGCGTCGGTCGTGGACCGGGCACTCGACGTACACCGCGTCCTCGGCCGAGCGCTGCCACGGGTGGATCGAGAACCGGACCCAGGCGACGCCGTCGCGCTCGAACTCGTGGAGGTCGAAGGCGTGCAGCGCCGACGTGCGGGCACCGGTGTCCAGCTTGGCCTTGACCGGCCCCACCCCCAGTGCGGGCAGGCGCACCCACTCGCGCCATCCGGCGACCACCGGAGGACTGGTTGAATGGGCGGCGTCCACAAGCCAATCCAATCAGGTCGGGTATGAAGCTCGCGATCCTCTCCCGCGCTCCGCGGTCCTACAGCACGCAGCGTCTGCGCACCGCCGCCCTCGACCGGGGGCACCAGGTGAAGGTGCTCAACACGCTCCGCTTCGCGATCGACCTGTCGGGCGACGAGCCCGACCTGCAGTTCCGGGGCAAGCAGCTCTCGGACTACGACGCCGTGCTGCCGCGGATCGGCAACTCGATCACCTACTTCGGCACCGCCGTCGTGCGCCAGTTCGAGCAGATGGACGTCTACACGCCCAACACGGCCAACGGGATCGCCAACTCGCGCGACAAGCTGCGCGCCACCCAGATCCTGTCGCGGCACAACATCGGCATGCCCGCGACGACGTTCGTCCGCGACCGCGCCGACGTGATCCCCGCGATCGAGCGGGTGGGCGGTGCGCCGGTCGTGATCAAGCTGCTCGAGGGCACCCAGGGCATCGGCGTCATCCTCGCGCCCAGCATCAAGGTCGCCGAGGCGATCATCGAGACCCTGCAGAGCACCAAGCAGCAGGTCCTCATCCAGCGCTTCGTCAAGGAGTCGAGGGGCCGCGACGTGCGCGCCCTCGTCGTCGGCGACCGCGTGGTCGCCGCGATGCGGCGGGTCGCGCAGGGCGACGAGTTCCGCTCCAACGTGCACCGCGGCGGCAGCGTCGAGCGGGTCGACCTGGACCCGGAGTACGAGCAGGTCGCCGTCCGCGCCGCCCAGATCATGGGCCTCAAGGTCGCCGGTGTCGACATGCTCGAGGCCAAGTCGGGTCCGCTCGTCATGGAGGTCAACTCCTCCCCGGGCCTGGAGGGCATCGAGAACGCCACCAAGCTCGACGTCGCCGGCGCGATCATCGACTACATCGACAACCAGGTCGCCTTCCCCCAGATCGACGTCCGCGAACGGCTGTCCGTCTCGACCGGGTACGGCGTCGCGGAGCTCGTCGTCCACGGCGACGCCGATCTCGTCGGCAAGAGCATCGGCGACTCCGGCCTGCGCGACCGCGACATCACCGTGCTCACCCTCCACCGCGGCACCCTGGTCATCCCCAACCCGTTCCCGCACCACGTGCTGGAGGCCGAGGACCGGCTGCTGTGCTTCGGCAAGCTGGAGGAGATGCGCTCGATGATCCCCGCCCGGCCCAAGCGCCGCGCCCGGGTCAAGAAGCTCCCGAAGACGCCGATCCACGAGGGGTGAGCCTGCCTGAGCTCGTCGAGTAGACCGAGCCCCTGGGCGAGGGCGTATCGAGACGCAGGTCAGTCGTCTCGATACGCCGCTCGCTGGCGCTCGCGGCTACGAGCTCAGCTGGTGCGGCAGGATGACCCGCATGACTGACGCACCCGCCGAGCTGGTCCACCTCGACGTCGCCGACGGCATCGCGACGATCACCCTCGACTCGCCCCACAACCGCAACGCGCTCTCGCGCCAGCTGCTCACCGAGCTGGTCGGCCACCTCGCGGCGGCGGAGGCGGCCGACGACGTCCGGGTGATCGTGCTGAGGTCGTCGGGCCGGGTGTTCTGCTCGGGCGCGGACCTGTCCGAGGCCTCGACGGTCCCCATGCAGGACGGCGCGCGGGCGATCGTGGCGCTCCAGCGCCAGATCGTCGCCTCCGCCAAGCCGGTGGTGACCGTGGTCGAGGGTGCTGCCCGCGCCGGTGGCATCGGCATCGTGGCCGCCTCGGACGTCGTGGTCGTGGCCGACGACGCCACCTTCGCGCTCACCGAGGTCAAGCTCGGCCTCACCCCCGCGGTCATCTCGCTGACCGTCTTCCCGCGGCTGACCCCCCGCGGCCTGGCCTGGACCGCCCTCGGTGGCGAGGTCTTCACCGGTGCCGAGGCCGTGACCTACGGCCTGGCCACGTTCGCGGTCCCCGCCGCCGAGGTCTGGGCGAAGACCGACGAGGTCGTCGGCCGGCTCGCCACGGGCGCCGCCCAGGGCCTGCGCGAGACCAAGAGGCTGCTCAGCGCCGACCTCCTCGAGCGGATCGACGCCGACGGCGAGGAGCTGGTCGAGCTCAGCGCCCGGCTCTTCGGCTCCGACGAGGCCCGCGAGGCGATGACCGCCTTCCTCGCCCGCAAGAAGGGCTGACCCGGGCCCCTGATCGGGGTTTGCCACGCCCGGATCCGGAGCATGGGCACCGGTGGAGGTGGGCGTGGTGCGCACGATGACGAACAGGCTCGTGGCGGGTGTGGCGGGAGCGGTGGCGCTGGCCGTGGTGGTCCTGCCGGGGGGTACGCCGGCGGGTGCGACGGCTGGTGTCACGGAGGCGAGCGACGAGGCCTGCCTGGTGCGGGCCGCGACCGGCCGGGTGCAGTGCTATCCGAGCGCCGATGCGCTGCTGGAGGCCGTGACCGGCGAGCCCGCCGAGGGGTTCAGCACCACCGACCTCGCGGCGCCCGCGACGGTGGCGGCCATCGAGTCCGGGCTGGCGGGGGCCGCCGAGGCCCCGGGGTTCCGCGCCCCCGGTGCCCCCCTGGCGTCCGTCGTCACCGCGATCTTCTACGACGGCACCTACGCGACCGGCGCGGCACTGGTCATGGAGGCACCCGGCGGCTGCGACGACGACTCCGGTGTGGAGTGGGCCTGGCCGACGTTGACCCCCGAGTGGCGCAACCGGATCCGGTCGGGCGTGGGCTACGCGCGCTGCGACTTCAAGGTCTGGAACCACGCCTGGTACGACGGCGCGGCGTACGGCTTCGTCGCGAGCTCGGGGTACTTCGGGGCGCTCGACCGCGCGGCCAACTCGGTGCGGATGCGCTAGGAGCCTGCTGCTAGGGCCGCTGTCCTCCGCCCTGCACGTCCGTCAGCTGGGCGGTCGTGAACTCCAGCACCGACGGTGTCGCAGGGTCGGTGCAGGCGGGGACGTCGCGACCGAGCTCGGACTCGGTGGCCGACCCGTCGGGGAAGTCGATCCGCACGGCGGGGCTTTGCTCACCGCACCAGTTGCGCCACGACGCGTGCACCGAGGCGTGCTGCCCGACGCCGAGCGAGACCGGCGCGAAGGTTGGCGGGATCGTGCCGGTGGTCGCCGACGTACCGGTGCCGACGGTGATCCGCACGCCCGAGCCGATGGCGCAGGTGCGGGCCGCCGGGCCGTCGAGGACGAGCACCAGCCCGCCCGGCAGGCCGGTGCCCGGATCGCCGGGGTCGACCCCGGTCGCCCGGATGGTCACGGTGCCGCAGGCCGGGGACGCGGCCGGGTTCGGGACCCGGTCGTGGCCGGCGGGGCGCAGCACGACGCCCGCCACGCCGAGCCCGGCCACCACGCAGGCAGCAGCGGCGAGGCCGGCCACCTGGCGCCGCCGGTGCCGCCGCTGGCCGGCGGCCACGCGCTCGAGGAGGTCGGGCACGTGGGGGACCGGCACCGCGCCACGACGCACGAAGTCGCGCAGCTGCTCGTCGAGCTCACTCATACGCCGACCTCCCCCACGTTGTCGCCGTCGAGGTCGTCGTCGAGGTCGCCGTCGAGCAGGTCCACGCCCAGCAACCGCCGCAGGCTCGCCATGCCGCGACTGGCCTGGCTCTTGACCGTGCCGGGCCGGCAGCCGAGGACCTCGGCGATCTCCTTCTCCGAGCAGTCCTCGTAGTAGCGCAGCACGAGCACGGCGCGCTGGCGCGGCGGCAGCTGCTGCAGCGCCGCCCAGACGTCGGACTCCCAGGCCGGGCCGACCTCGCTGCCGGCCCGCTCCTCGGTCTCGGCCCGCAGCTGCTCGCGCCGGTCGCGCTTGCTGCGGGTCCACCACAGCCGGGTCATCGTGCGCCGGGCGTAGGCGTCCTGGTGCTCGACGTCGCGGACGTGCCGCCAGCGCCGGCCGAGCCGCAGGAAGGTCTCCTGGGCGAGGTCGGCGGAGGTGTGGGGGTCGCCGCCGGTCAGGAGCATGCCGTAGCGCAGGAGTCCGTTCTGCTTCGCCGCGACGAACGCGGCGAACTCGGCGTCCACGCGCCGCTCACCCCCTCCCGAGACCTCGTGCTCACGACTACCCCAAGGCCGTAGCCGCCTCCGAGGGTTGCATCACCGTGGTGATTCGTCGCTCACAGGGTCGCGACCAGCCGGGCCGCGTCGGCGGTGGCGCCGCGGATCAGCGCCAGCCCGTTCGCGTCCCCCACCACGCGTACGTCGAGCGCGGGCAGCGCGGCGACCAGCCGGTCCCGCACCGCGGAGTCCGCGGCGACCTCGCCCGCGAGGACGACCGCGTCGGCGGGCAGCACCCGCGCGGTGCCGTTCGCGGGCGTCCACGCAACGCCGTCCGCCGTGATCGCGGTGATGGTGCAGCCGACGTGCACGGTGACGCCGAGCCGGTCGAGGCGGTCCATGTGCTCGGTGCGCCGCTTCGCCCCGAACTCGGGCGCGATCTCCGGACCGGTGTGGAGCAGCGCCACGAGCCTCCCGGCCCGGGCGAGCTGCTCGCACCACTCGACCGCCGCCATCCGGCCGCCGACGACGACGACCCGGCGGCCCTCGGGCACCCGGCCCGGCTCGATGCCGGTGACGACGTGGGGCAGGTCGGCGCCCGGGACCTCCGGGAGGTTGACCCGGCCGCCCGTGGCGACCACCACCAGCGCGGGGTCGAGCGAGCGCACCAGGGCCGCGTCGGCCGCGGTGCCGAGTCGCACGTCGACCGCCGCGGCCGCCACCCGGGCCAGCAGCCAGTCGAGGTACGACCGGTTCTCCGGGTGCACCGCGCACGCGTCGAGCAGCGCTCCGCCGAGCCGGTCCGCGGCCTCCAGCAGCACCACCTCGAGCCCGGCGTCCGCCGCCCGCCACGCGGTCTCCAGCCCGGCCGGACCGCCCCCGGCGACGACCAGCCGCCGGGGCCGCGCGGGCGCGGTCCGCACGAGCTCGAGCTCGTGTCCGGTCAGCGGGTTGACCGCGCACTCGGCGGCCAGCTTCTCCTCCAGGGTGTCGATGCAGCTCTCGCACGAGATGCACCGTCGTACCGCCGAGGCGCCACCGCCCCAGCCCGCGAGCTTCCGCGGCAGGTCCGGGTCGGCCAGCAGCGGCCGGCCGAGGGCCACGAAGTCCGCACGGCCCTCGGCCAGCACCCGCTCGGCCAGGGCGGGGTCGTGCAGCCGGCCGACCGCGATGACGGGGACGTCGACGACCTCCCGCACCGCGGCGGCGCCGCCGACGTTGAGCCCGTCGCCGTCGTCGGCCGCGTTGACCATCCCGGTGACGAGCCGGTCGATGACGCCGCCGCTGACGTGGAAGGCGTCGACACCGGCCTCGACCAGCAGGGGCGCCATGGTCGCGGTGTCGTGGACCGGGCGGCCCGCGGCGACCCGCTCGTAGCCGGAGATCCGCAGCGTGACCGGGAAGTCCGGGCCCGCCTCGGAGCGGATCGCGGCCAGCGTCTCGAGCACCACCCGGATCCGGCCCTCGACCGAGGTGCCGCGGTAGCGGTCCCCGCGCCGGTTGCGCTGGGGTGCCAGGAACGAGCCGAGGAACATGTAGCCGTGCGCGGCGTGCAGCTCGATGCCGTCGTACCCCGCCTCGCGCACCCGCACCACCGCCGCCCGGAACTGGTCGACGACCGCCGCGATCTGCTCCTTGGTGGCCTCGGCCGAGGGGCGCCCGGTGAGGTACGACGCGATCACCGACGGCCCGAGCGAGGTGACCCCGTGCAGCTCCGGGCCGAGGCCGTCGGGGCCGGCGTGGACGATCTGCGGCTGGATCCGGGCGCCGTGCGCGTGCACCGCCTCGACCAGCCGCCGGTGGGCGGGGACGGCTGCGTCCTCACCGATCTGCAGGCCGCCCGGCGTCTCCGGGTGCTGCGGGTCGATGCCGGTCGCGCCGACCGTCACCAGGCCGACGCCGCCGGCCGCCCGGGTGGCGAAGTGGGCGACGGTCCGCTCGGAGGGGTGGCCCTCGGGGGTGCCGTACATCGTCTCCATCGGGGACAGGACGATCCGGTTGCTCAGCTCCATCGAGCCGATCCGCCCGGGGGCGAGCAGGTGGGAGAACACGTGCCGAGGCTAGAACCTGTTCTATTTCCTGACTAGGGTCGGCCCGTGGACTTCGCGATGGTCACCGCCTACCACCCGATCGACCAGCTCGTGCCGCTGGCGCGCGCCGCCGAGGAGGCCGGGTTCACCGCGTTGAGCCTCGCCGACCACGTGGTCGACCTGGAGACGCTCGCGACGCCCTACCCCTACACGCGCGACGGCGAGCGGCGCTGGGCGCCCGACGTCGACTGGCCCGACCCGTGGGTCACCATCGGCGCGCTGTCCCAGGTGACGACCGAGCTGCGGTTCTTCACCTCGATCTACGTCGCCGCGATGCGCAACCCGTTCGTGGTCGCCAAGGCGGTGGGTACGGCGGCCGCGCTCTCCGGCGGCCGGGTCGCCCTCGGCGTCGGGGTCGGCTGGTGCCGCGAGGAGTTCGAGCTGCTCGAGGAGGACTTCGCCACCCGGGGGCGTCGTACCGACGAGGGCCTGGACCTGATGCGCGAGCTGTGGCGGCCCGGCTGGACCGAGTTCGCCGGCGAGTTCTACAGCTGTGAGCGGCTGGTCATGCTGCCGGAGCCGCCGGGCCCGATCCCGGTCTGGGTCGGCGGGCTGTCCGAGGTCGCCCTGCGCCGGGCGGCGCGCAACGACGGCTGGATCGGCGACATGGCGACCGTCGACGAGGCGATCGCGATCGTCGAGCGGCTGTCGGCCCTGCGGCGCGGGGCGGGCAAGGACCCGGACGAGCCGTTCGCCGTCGTACCGGCGCTCACCGACGCCTTCGCTCCCGAGGACTTCGTCCGCGCCGCCCGAGGCGGCGTGACGATGTGCATGACGATGCCGTGGATGTACTACTACCCGCCGCACGCCACCGTGGAGCAGCGGCTCGACGGCATCGCCCGGTTCGGCGCGGAGGTCATCGCGCCGACCCGAGCGCTGCTCGGTGGTTGAGCCCCTACCCCTCCAGGTAGTCCGTCAGCATCGTCACGATCGCCTTGTGCGCGCGCTCGAGGTCGACGTGCGTCCCCAGCAGCTGCTCGTTGCGCAGGCTGCGCAGCATCGCGGGCAGCACCTCGGACATGGCGGTCCGCCGCTCCTCGTCGAGGCCCTCGACCCCGTCGAAGAAGTGGACGAACGCCTTCGAGGCCAGCTCGTCGAGGCGCCGGATCGACGCGGCCGTGCGCGGATGCGTCTCCTCGAGCACGTCGAGCGGACGCGGCAGCGCCCAGCGCATGGTCTCCACGGTGACGGCGTACGGCGACGCCAGGACCTTGCTGTAGAGCTCCGTCACCTCGGCCACGCGGCCGGCGATCGTGGTGCTCTGCGGCTTCGCCCAGAGGTCGGGTCCGACCTCGGCGACCTGGTCGGCCACGGCGGACCAGAACCCGTCGGAGTCGCCGAACAGGTTCTGCACCGAGCCCCAGCTGAGGCCGGCCTCCTTGGCGACCATGTTGATGGACACCGTCTCCGGGCGGCCGGTCCCGAGCATCTCGACCGCCGTGGACAACAGTTTCTCGCGCGCGGCCACGCCGCGGCGGTTTGGTTTGCGGGACAAGGTCGTCCCGGTCGACATGCTCATCGTGTTCCCCCCTTGGACACGCGATGCTTCGGGCCGTTCACCACCAGGGTAGTGCCTTTGGTGGGAGTTCGCCGTCCCGTCCGCTCACCGTTCACCGACATCGGGTACGCCGCCTGTAGAGTTGGTGGCTTGCCGCTTTCGTGCGGCGGTCAGGGACGAGTGCGGACGGCAGGGGCAACGGGGCTGTGGCAGACGAGCTGGTGGAGCGCGAGGTCGCGGAAGAACAGACCTTCGTCAACCGGGTCTACCGGCAGCTGGAGCAGGCAGGCAAGGCCGCCCAGCAGCTGGCGAAGGAAGGGCACTCCCGCGGCCGGCTCGGCCACGAGGGCGGTCTCGTGGAGCGCGACGCGATGGTGTTCCAGGCCGCGAAGCGGATCGCACAGCTCGACGCCGCCCATGAGGGCCTGGTGTTCGGGCGGCTCGACCTCGACGCGGCCGTCGACGCCGCGCCGCGCTACGTCGGCCGGATCGGCCTGCGCGACGACGACCACGAGTCGCTGCTGATCGACTGGCGCGCGCCCGCCGCCGCGGTGTTCTACCAGGCGACGGCGGCCGACCCCCACGGCGTGCTGCGCCGCCGGGTGCTGCGCAGCGCGGGGCGCTCGGTGGTCGGGGTCGAGGACGAGCTCCTCGACGCCGCCGGGCTGGAGGCCGCCGAGGCGGCCGGCCGCTCGCTGCCGATCGTCGGCGAGGGCGCCCTGATGGCCCAGCTCTCCCGCGCCCGCGACCGGTCGATGCACTCGATCGTCGCGACCATCCAGGCCGAGCAGGACAAGGCGATCCGGGCCCCCTCGCGCGGTGTCGTGTCGATCTCCGGGGGACCCGGCACCGGCAAGACGGTCGTCGCGCTGCACCGGGCGGCGTACCTGCTCTACACCGACCGCCAGCGCTACGAGCGCGGCGGCGTGCTGGTCGTCGGCCCGTCCGGCGTCTTCATGCGCTACATCGAGCGGGTGCTCCCCTCGCTCGGCGAGACCGCGGTCGCGCTGCGCAGCCTCGGCGAGGTCGTCGACGAGGTCCGCGCGACCCGGCACGACGAGCCGGCCGTCGCCGACATCAAGGGCTCCGCGCGGATGGCCGAGCTGATGCGGCGCACCGCGCGCCAGCAGGCGCCGGGCAGCCCCCGCGAGTACCGCGTCTTCTGGCGCGACGACCGGCTGGTCCTCGACCGCGGCAAGCTGGGCCAGGTCCGCCGGCAGCTGATGTCGCAGGGGCTGCGCAACAAGCAGCTCCCGCGGGTCTCCAACGCCCTCCTCGACGCGCTGTGGCGGCAGGTCCGCGGCGAGCGCGGCCGCGAGCAGGGCCGCGAGAAGTTCAACGACGAGATGCTCTCGCGCGACGACTTCCTCGACTTCGCCCTGGCCTGGTGGCCGCCGCTCGACGCGCCGACCGTGCTGTGCTGGCTGCGCGACCCGGAGTTCCTCGCCCGGGTCGGCGAGGGCCTGCTGTCGGCCGAGGAGCAGCGGCTGCTGCTCAAGACCTGGGCCGAGCTCGACCCGTCCCGCCCGATCAGCCCCCAGATCGCGATCGAGGACGTGCCGTTGCTCGACGAGCTGCGCTACGCCCTCGGCGACGTCCCGCAGAAGGCCGAGGACGAGCGCGACGACCCGATGGCCCTGATCGAGGGTGCCGTCGACATCCGGGAGCTGATGACCGCCTCCGACCGCGAGTTCGCGCCGTCGGGTCGCGCCTGGCGCCCGCCGATCTCGAGCATCGAGGACGACGGCTACGCCCACGTCCTCGTCGACGAGGCCCAGGACCTCACCCCCATGCAGTGGCGGATGGTCGGCCGTCGCGGGCGCACCGCCTCGTGGACGATCGTCGGCGACCCGGCCCAGTCCTCGTGGCCGGTGCCGGCCGAGGCCGATGCGGCGCGTTCGGCGGCGCTGGAGCGCAAGCAGGTGCACTCCTTCCACCTGTCGACGAACTACCGCAACTCCGCCGAGATCTACGCCCACGCCGCGGCCTACGCCCAGCGGGTGGGCCTCGACGCGGACCTGCCCGACGCGGTCCGCCGTACGGGCTCGGAGCCCGTGGTGGTGGACCTGCCCGCCGGCGCGGGCGCGGCCGACCTCGAGGCGGCGACCCGGGCCGCCGTGCTCGACGTCGCGGGCGCGGTCTCCGGGACGGTGGGCATCGTCGTCCCCGTCGCCCGCCGCTCCGAGGTCAACGCCTGGCTCGCCTCCTGGCCCGAGCTGGCCGCCGACGCCGCGGGGGCGCGCGCCGCGATCGACTCGTCGGTCACGCCCTCGGGCGAGGACCGGGTGGTCGTGCTGACCGGCCTCGACACCAAGGGACTGGAGTTCGACGGCATCGTCGTGGTCCGGCCGCAGGAGATCGAGGACGAGTCGGCCACCGGCCGCGCCACGCTGTACGTCGTCCTCACCCGCGCCACCCAGCTGCTGACCACCGTGGGCTGACGCCGGCTCCGCGCGGGTGGCCCGGAGCGGTCACCCGCGGCGAGTACGCCGACACGGGCCCGTCGTACCGGCTGCCGCTGCCTGGCCTCGTGGCTGTAACACGTTGTCCATACGACTGGGCGCCGGTCGTCAGCGGCCGGGCGGCCATCTGCCCGGCGTGTCGCGCTGAGTACCGTCAGGTAGTCGGGTGGACGGCGTGTTACTTCCCGGCCGGCCACCGCGGATGCGGGGCACGCCCCCGGGAGTCAGCCGATCTCGCGGAGCGCCACCACGCCACGCGCGACCACATCGCGCCAGGTCGCCTTCGCGAGGTCGAGCGCACGAGAGCGGTCGGGTCGGCGTACCCGGACCCGTTGGCCCGCGTCGGACTCGACGTCGACCACCCAGGTGCCGGCGAACACGGCCCGCTGCACGAGCTTGCGGCCGCGGCCGCCGGTGAGCGGGCCGAGCACGGGTACGACGAGAGCGCTCCCGAGCTTGTCCTGGGCTCGGACGAACCGGTCGACGGCGGGCTCGATCGCGATGGTGACCCGGATGCCGTCGGGACCGACGGCGTCGTCGAGGTGTTGCCGGGCCACCGGAGGAACCTAGCCGGTCCGAGCGTGGCCGTTGCCCCGCACCGGCACACTGGACCGATGACGACGGACCGACGCCTCCCCACCGTGGAGGACGTGCGCGGCCGGCTGGGCCAGGCGCTCTTCCTGCGGGTCGCCGGGCCGGACGGTGCTCGCCACCGCGAGCGGATCCACCACACCGCCGGCCCCCGGTGGTTCGACGGCGACAGCCCGATCGCGCGGGTCCACGGCGACGCCGCGATGTTCGTCGGCGGCATCCGGGCGCTGCTGCTGCAGAGCCTCCATCCCGCGGCGATGCGCGCGGTCTCGGAGCACTCCGGCTACCGCGGCGACATGTGGGGGCGGTTGGCGCGCACGAGCCGCTTCCTCGCCGTCACCACGTTCGGCACCGCGGCCGACGCACAGCGTGCGGTCGACGCGGTCCGCGCGATCCACGACCGGGTCCGCGGCACGATGCCCGACGGTTCGCCGTACGCCGCCTCCGACCCGCACCTGCTGCTGTGGGTCCACGTCGCCGAGGTGGACAGCTTCCTGCGGGCGCACCGGGTCTACGGCGCCGACCCGCTGGACGACGCGGGGTACGACGCCTACGTCGCCCAGACCGCCGAGGTGGCGCGACGCCTGGGCGTGCTCGACCCGCCCACCACGGTGGCCGGGCTGGCGCAGGTCCTGGCCTCCTTCCGGCCCGAGCTGCGCGGGACGCCGGAGGCGCGGGAGGCCGTCGGCTACGTGCTGGTGCGCCCGCCGCTGCCGTTGCTGGCGCGGCCCGCCTACGGCGCCCTCGCCGCGGCGGCGGTCGGGCTGATGCCGGTCTGGTCGCGCGCGCCGCTCCGGCTGCCCTGGCTGCCCATGGCCGAGCGCACGGCGGTCCGGGCGATGGGAGCCGCGGCGGTCGGCACCATCCGGTGGGCGATGGCACCGCCCGCCGCGTCGGCGTGACACGGGCCGGAGGACGCTGAGCGCGGGCCCCGGCCGGACGCCCGGAACCCGGTCCCGGGGACCGTTGTGCAGCCAGCCAACGCCCCCGGCACAACTTGTGCACCTCGCCCGAGAGCCGGGCTGCCGGGCGCTGCGAGCGTGGGAGACCTACCCGGCGGCGCCGCCGCCGTCGCCACGTCCAAGGAGGCACCCGATGGCCAGGTACGCAACACAAGGAGCCGACGGCACGACCGTCCCGTGGCGCGACAAGAAGCGCTATCTGTGGGTCCTCGGGCTCGTGGTCCCGCTGACGCCGATCGTCGGGATCGCGCTGGTCGAGGCGAGTGGCCAGGCGCTCTTCTTCTGGCTGACGCCGGTGGTGTTCTTCGGGGTCATCCCGCTGATCGACCTGGTCGCCGGGTACGACGACACCAACCCGCCGGACGACGTGATCGACGCGCTCGAGAACGACAAGTACTACCGCTGGGTGACCTACCTCTACCTCCCGGTCCAGTACGGCGGCTTCGTGGCCGCGATCTGGTACCTCGCCACCACCGACATGTCCGTCGTGGCCAAGGTCGGCCTGGCGATCTCGGTGGGTGTGGTCGGCGGCGTGGCGATCAACACCGCGCACGAGCTGGGCCACAAGCGCGAGTCGGTGGAGCGGTGGGCCTCGAAGATCGCGCTGGCGCAGACGTTCTACGGCCACTTCTACATCGAGCACAACCGCGGCCACCACGTCCGCGTCGCGACGCCGGAGGACCCGGCCAGCGCGCGGATGGGCGAGAGCGTCTACCGCTTCTGGCCGCGCACCGTCGCCGGCTCGCTGAAGAGCTCGTGGGAGCTCGAGGCCAAGCGCTACCAGCGCAAGGGCACCCACCCGTTCCACCTCGGCAACGACGTGCTCAACGCCTGGCTGATGACCGTCGCCCTGTGGGGCGGCCTGATGCTCTGGCTCGGCCTCGCCTACGACGTCAACCCGCTCGGCCTGCTGCCGTACCTCGTCCTCCAGGCCGTCGTCGGCTTCTCGCTCCTCGAGGTGGTCAACTACATGGAGCACTACGGCATGGTCCGCCAGAAGGTCGGCACCCCCGGCCGGATGCGCTACGAGCGGGTCACGCCGGCGCACTCCTGGAACTCCAACAACATCGCGACCAACGTGCTGCTCTACCACCTGCAGCGGCACAGCGACCACCACGCGAACCCGACCCGGCGCTACCAGACGCTGCGCGACTTCAAGGACGCGCCGGTGCTGCCGACCGGATACACCGGCATGATCGTGGTCGCGATGTTCCCGCCCGTCTTCCGGGCGCTCATGGACAAGCGGGTCGTCGCCCACTACGACGGAGACCTGCGCCTGGCCAACCTGCAGCCGGCCAAGCGCGAGCGGCTGCTGCGGAAGTACCCCGTCCCCACGGCCGAGCCCGCCGGGGAGCAGGCGAAGGCCGACACCAGCGCCCAGGCGTTCGAGGGGGAGGTGCTCGCCGCCCGGTGCCCGGGGTGCGGGTACACCTACGAGGTCGCCGAGGGCAACGAGCTCGAGGGGTTCGCCGCCGGTACGGCGTGGCAGGACATCCCCGACGACTGGTGCTGCCCCGACTGCGGGGTGCGCGAGAAGGTCGACTTCACGGCCGTCGAGCCCCGTCGCCACCTCGTCGGCAAGGTCGGAGCGTGAGTGCGCTGCGGATCGTCGCCGACCGCGCGAAGTGCGAGGGCCTGGGGATGTGCGAGGCCATGGCCGACGACTACTTCGAGGTGGACGAGGACGAGGAGCTGGTCACGGTCCTCGACGCCCACCCGCCGGAGTCCGACCGGACCCACGTGTACGCCGCCGTCCAGGCCTGCCCGGTGCTGGCCCTGACCCTGCAGGGCTGAGGCGCCGCCGCCGACCACCGGATCATCGGCCCGGGGGGGGGGGCCCCCCCCCCCGGGGGGGGCCCCCCCCGGCGCCGATTCCCCAACGATCTGGGATGGTCCCCACCGACACGGTCCCGGCAGGATCGGGCAGTCATCTGACCTCCCGGAAGGAACCTCGTTGTCCAGCCCCGCCCGCCGTCGTACGGCGACCGTCGGCCTCCTCGCCGCCCTGTTCGTCCCCCTCCTCACCCCCTCCGTCCAGGCCGGCGCGGCCGCGAGCGAGCGCAAGCCCCGGTGCCACGGGGAGACCGCGACCATCGTCGGCACCAACCGCGCCGACCGGATCACCGGCACCAAGGGCCGCGACGTGATCGCCGCCCTGGGCGGCAACGACGTGGTCCAGGGTCTCGGGGGCGACGACGTCATCTGCGCCGGTGGCGGCGCCGACAAGGTGCTCGGCGGCGGCGGTGACGACTACGTCGACGCCGGCGGCGGCCGCGACGTGGTCGACGGCCAGGCCGGGGCCGACGTGATCTGGACCGGCGGTGGCAAGCGGGAGCTGGCCATCGGCGGTGCCGGGAACGACCACCTGGTCCTGGAGGGCAACGGCTCGCACGCGCTCGCCGGCGTGGGTGCCGACTACGTCGACGTCTACGGCCGCGCCGGTGACGTCGACGGCGGTCCCGGCGACGACGTGCTGCGCGGCGGTCCCGGCGACGACACCATCGAGGGCGGCGACGGCGCCGACATCTGCACCGGCAACGGTGGCCGCGACACGTGCGACGGCGGTGCGCCCGGCGGCGACGCCAACACCCCCGGCGACCCCGACCGCTGCGACGCGGAGGAGATGCGGTCGTGCCGCTCGGCCGACTCCACGGCGTACTCCGGGACGGCCGGCGGCACCTTGCAGTACTCCGTCGGCGTCATCGAGACCTGGACCGCCACCTTCACGATGGACAGCACCGACGAGACCCCGCAGCTGATCGAGGGACCGGCCATCTTCCAGTGGGCGATCAGCGGCACGGACCCCGACGGTTGCACCTACCAGGGGGCCTCTGCCCTGCCCGGCCGGGCGTCCTTCGCCGTGTGGTTGGACTTCGGCTACTACACCGGCCAGCTCTACCCCGACCGTTCCCGTCAGGTGGAGGTCACCGTGACCTGCCCGGGCCGTCAGCCGCAGACCGAGTGGACGACCCCGCTCAACGGGGACGCAGCCAACACCGGAAACGTCCCGCTGCACTCCGACATGTCCTGGATCCGTGGGGACCGCAGCTACCACCCCGGCGGCGACCAGAGCGTCACCGCGACCTGGAGCTGGGACGCCCGCTGACCGGCTGACCGTCTGACTGGCTGACCGGGGGCGGGGGGGGGCGGGGGCCCGGGCCCGGCGGGCTGGGGGGGGGGGGGGGGGGGGGGGGGGGGGCCCCGGCCCCCCCGGCCCCGGTGGAAGAGGTCGTGGTGCTGGAGCGCGGCGGCGAGCTGCGGGCTGATCCGCGTGATCGGCTGGCCGAGCATCTCCTCGGCCTGGCCGAGCCGGTAGCGGATCGTGTTGCGGTGCACGACCAGCGTGCGTGCGGCCTCCTCGGCGCTGCCCCCGCAGTCGAGGTACGCCGCCAGCGTCTCGCGGATGCGCTGGAGGCTCTCCTCCTCGCCGGCGAGCGGCCCGAGCTGGCGGGTCATGAACCGGTCGACCTCGGGTGAGCAGCCGAGCAGCACCGGCAGCTCGACGTCGGGGTAGACCGCCAGCCAGTCCTCGGTGTCGGGGGCGGTGACCCGCAGCGTGCCCTGGGCCTCGCGGTGGGAGGCCACGAAGCCGGCGATGTCCGGGGTCGCCGAGCCGACGCCGACGACCACGCTCGGCGCCCGCAGGTCCGCGGCGGCCGCGGCAAGACCGGAGAGGTCCGGCTGGCCGCGGGTGCCGAGCCACATCCACAGCTGGCGGCCGCCGGGCTTGACCACGAGCGGGGTGGCCGCGCCGATCCGGCGGGCCAGGTCCGGCGCCAGCGACTCGAGGGTGCCGGCCTGGCCGGCGTCGCCGACGGACAGCACGACCGCGGTGTGGTGGACCGAGATCGGGTACCCGCCGAGCGCCGCCGACGCCTCCCGCGGGTCGGTGAGCTCTCCGGACAGGATCGAGCGGACCGACTCGAACCGCTGGGCCGCCGCCCCGGCCAACACCCGGGACCGCGCGGCCTGGTAGGCGGCGATCGACTCGGTGATCGACTGGTCGAGCCACACGCCGGCCCGGTTCCAGAAGTACATCAGCAGGTCGGCCCGGTCGAGGTCGGACGGCGGCAGCGCCTTGATGATCTCGCTGACGTAGGCCCACACCTCCTGCTGGGCGACCCGGTAGAACCGGATCAGCGACTCCAGCGGCAGCTGCCGTTCGGCGATGTCGAGCGCCAGCAGGCGAGCCGCCTCGGGGAGGTGGAAGTGCTGCTCGGGCTGGGCGAAGTCGCCGAGGAACGCCAACCAGTGGTCGTGGACCGTCTCCCGCAGCGTCGCGGGCAGGCCCTCGACGAGCGCGACCTCGGGTATCTCGCGCAGGATCGCGCTGGCGACCCGGTCGACCCAGGCGTCCACCTGGGCGGGCTGTGCCTGTTCGGCGACGTAGGCCAGCAGCCACGGTGCGAGGTCGGACGGCACGGACGCGCTGCTCACCCGCCACACCCTAGGGCGCGACGAGGCGCTTTGTGCGCCGGGACAACCGGCCCCTCGTTCTTTGGACCGTCACCACGAGAGCGTGACGGTCGTCACCGGGTGGACTAGGCGCTCACAGGCGGGCCCGGCACAGGGGCCCCGCCGTTCTCATGGGGGTGCCGCCGCATGCGCGCTGACAGCTTCGAGTACGACGTCGTCGTGGTCGGCTCCGGTTTCGGGGGCTCGGTCACCGCCCTCCGTCTCGCCGAGAAGGGCTACCGGGTCCTCGTGCTGGAGGCGGGCCGCCGGTTCGCGGACGAGGAGTTCGCGAAGACCTCCTGGGACGTGCGCAAGTTCCTCTTCGCGCCCCGCCTCGGCTGCTTCGGCATCCAGCGGATCCGGCTGCTGCGCGACGTGGTCGTGCTCGCCGGCGCGGGCGTCGGGGGCGGGTCGCTGGTCTACGCCAACACGCTGTACCAGCCGAAGTCGGACGCCTTCTACCGCGACCCGCAGTGGGCCCACATCACCGACTGGAAGGCCGAGCTGGCGCCCTACTACGACCAGGCGAGCCGGATGCTCGGCGTCGTGCAGAACCCGACCGTCACGCCCAGCGACGTGGTCATGAAGCAGGTCGCCGACGAGATGGGTGTCGGCGACACCTTCCGCGCGACGCCGGTCGGTGTCTGCTTCGGCACCCCAGGCGAGGCGATCGCGGACCCGTACTTCGGCGGTGCCGGGCCGGAGCGCCGCGGCTGCCTCGAGTGCGGCGAGTGCATGACTGGTTGTCGCCACAACGCGAAGAACACGCTGCTCAAGAACTACCTCTACCTCGCCGAGAAGATCGGCGCCGAGGTCCGCGAGCGCACCACCGTCACCGCGGTCACGCCGCGTCCGGGCGGCGGCTACGACGTGGTCACCCACCGCTCGGGCCGCTCGGCGCGTCGTACGACGACCGTCGCGGCCGCCCAGGTCGTGCTGGCCGCCGGCACCTGGGGCACCCAGGAGCTGCTGCACGGCATGCGCCGCTCCGGCGACCTGCCCGAGCTGTCGGACCGGCTCGGCTACCTGACCCGCACCAACTCCGAGGCGCTGTGCGCGTCGAGCACCAAGCTGCGCAACAAGGGCAAGCACGACTTCCACCACGGCGTCGCGATCACCTCCTCGATCCACCCCGACGAGGTCACCCACGTCGAGCCGGTCCGCTACGGCAAGGGCTCGGGCCTGATGGGGCTGCTGCTCACCTTGATGACCGACGGCGGCGGCCGCACGCCGCGCTGGCTGCGGTGGATCGGCCAGGCGGTGCGCCACCCGCTCCTGCTCCTGTCGGCGTACGCCGGCCTCGGCAGCTGGCCCGAGCGCACGATCATCGCGCTGGTCATGCAGACCAGCGACAACTCGATCACGGTCCTGCCGAAGAAGCGCCGGCTGCGTCGCGAGGGCAGGGTGCGCCTCACCTCGAAGCAGGGACACGGTGAGCCGAACCCGACCTGGATCCCGGCGGGCAACGAGGTCGTGCGCCGGATCAGCGACAAGATCGACGGCGGCTCGTACAGCACCGCCGGCGAGATCTTCAACATCCCCATGACCGCGCACTTCCTGGGCGGCTGCCCGATCGGCGACTCCCCGCGGACCGGTGTGATCGACGCCTACCACCGGGTCTACGGGCACCCCGGCCTGCACGTCGTCGACGGCGCCGCGATCTCCGCGAACCTCGGTGTCAACCCCAGCCTCACCATCACCGCGCAGGCCGAGCGCGCGATGGCGGTGTGGCCCAACCAGGGCGAGGCCGACCGGCGCCCCGCCCTCGGAGCCGGCTACGAGCGGCTCTCCCCGATCGCGCCGGTGCGGCCGGCTGTGCCCCCGACCGCACCGGCTGCGCTGCGCCTCCCGCTGTACGTCGTGAAGAGCCCGGCCGACGCCGAGGTCACTGCATGACCGCGGCACCCACGCTCGAGGCCCCCGACAAGCGGCGCGCCGGCCCGGACGGGATGGACGAGCGGACCCGGCAGGTCGCCCGCGAGGCGGTGCGCTCGACGTTCGCGTTCAAGACGCTGGGCACCTTCGGCGACTTCTACGGCTTCGTCGGCAAGGTCTTCGCGCAGATGTTCACGCGGCGCTTCCACTTCCGCGAGTTCATCTCGCAGGCCTGGTTCATCACGACCGTGTCGTTCGGGCCGGCGCTGCTGGTCTCGATCCCGTTCTGCGTCGTGATCATCTTCCAGGTCAACCAGCTGCTCATCCAGATCGGCGCGGTCGACCTCGCCGGCGCGGGCGCGGCGGTCGCGGTGGTCCGCGAGATCGGCCCGATCGTGTCGGTGCTCGTCGTCGCGGGCGCCGGGGCCACGGCGATCTGTGCCGACCTCGGCTCACGCAAGATCCGCGAGGAGATCGACGCGATGGTGACCCTCGGCATCGACCCGATCGAGCGGCTCGTCGTTCCCCGGGTGGTCGCCTCGACCCTGGTCGGCGTGGCGCTCAACGGCATGGTGACGGTGGTCGGCCTGGTCGGCGGGTACTTCTTCTCCGTCGTCCTCCAGGGCGCCACGCCCGGGCTCTACCTCTCCGACCTCACGCTGCTCGTCGGCCTCCCGGACTTCCTGGCCTCCGAGGCCAAGGCGGCCGTGTTCGGCCTGCTGGCCGGCCTCACCGCCTGCTACCTCGGGCTCAACGCCAAGGGCGGACCGAAGGGCGTCGGCGAAGCGGTCAACCAGACCGTGGTCTTCGCGTTCATGCTGCTCTTCGCCGCCAACAGCGTGATCAGTGCCCTGTTCCTCCAGATCAAGCTGGGAGCGTGAGGTAGCGATGTCCGCCACCACCCCGGGCTTCCTCGCTCGCCACGTCGGCAGGCCGATGTCCTCGCTGCGCAGCCTCGGCGACCAGCTGAGCTTCCACGGCAACGCCTACGCCCACATGCCGCGGGCCCTCAAGCACTACCCGAAGGAGGTCGTCCGGCTGCTGGCCGAGGTCGCCCTCGGCTCGGGTGCGCTCGCCCTCATCGGCGGCACCGTGCTGGTCATCGGCTTCCTCACCGCCGCGGCCGGCATCGAGGTCGGCCTGCAGGCCTACACGTCGTTCGACAACATCGGCGTCGCCACGCTGTCGGGCTTCTTCTCGGCCTACTTCAACACCCGTGAGGTCGCCCCGATCATCGCCGGCATCGCGCTCACCGCGACCGTCGGCGCCGGCTTCACCGCGCAGATCGGTGCGATGCGGGTCAGCGAGGAGATCGACGCGCTGGAGGTGATGGCGGTCCCGCCCGTGCCGTACCTCGTGACGACCCGGATCATCGCGGGCCTGGTGGCCGTCGTCCCGCTGTTCGCGATCGCGCTGATGATGTGCTGGCTGGCGACCTACCTGGTCGTCACCGTCGGCTACGACCAGGCGCCGGGCACCTACCAGCACTACTTCGACACCTTCCTCATCCCGAGCGACCTGTTCCTCGCGATCGTGAAGGTCGCGCTGATGGCGCTCGTGATCGTCTCGATCTGCTGCTACCACGGCTTCCGCGCCGCCGGCGGCCCGGCGGGTGTGGGCCAGGCGGTCGGCAAGGCCGTGCGCTCCGCGCTCATCTCGACCATGTTCATCGACCTGATCTTCGCGATCGCCGTCTGGGGCGGTCCGTCGGTCCACATCGCGGGGTGAGGCGGGAATGACCCGGGAGAAGCACGCCCACCACCCCCATCATGTCGACCGGCAGGTCGTCTACGGGTTCTTGTTCGTCGCTCTGGTCGCGGCCCTGATCGCCGGCACGATCGCCAAGTACCGCGGCGCCTTCGAGGACAACGTCGTGGTCACCGTCCAGTCCGACCGCGCCGGCCTCACCCTCGCCGCGGGCGCGCCGATCAAGCTGCGCGGCGTCGAGATCGGCCGGGTCGGCGACATCGGCGACGACCCCGCGGCCGACGGGAAGGTCAGCATCGAGCTGGAGATCGACGCCGACAAGGTCGACCGCGTGCCGGCCGACGTGACCGCGCAGATCGTGCCGCCCACCGCGTTCGGCGCGAAGTACGTCCAGCTCACGCCGCCCCCCGGGAGCACCGGCAGCGGGGAGAGGATCCGCGCCGGCGCGGTGATCCCGGCGGACCGGGTGACCGTCGAGGTCGACGAGGCCTTCGCGAACCTGACCCAGGTCCTCGACGTCGCCCGCCCGGCCGAGGTCAGCTCCGCGCTGACCGCCGTCGCGGGAGCCGTCGAGGAGCGCGGCCAGCTGATCGGCGACCTGATCACGCAGACCGACACCTACCTGCGCTCCCTCAACCCCTCGCTGCGCACCCTGTCCGCCGACCTCCGGATCGCCGACGACGTGGCCGACGTCTACGACATCGCGCGCCCCGACCTGGTCGGTGCGCTCACCCACACCGGACAGGTCTCCCGGACGTTGGTGCGGCAGCAAGCCTCCCTGCGCGCCCTCGAGCGCAGCCTCACCGGGTTCAGCGACCAGACCGACGTGCTCCTCCGCAGCTCGCGCCACGGGCTGGTGACCTCCCTCGGCCTGCTCCAGCCGGTGACCGACGTCCTCGAGCGCTACTCGCCCGAGCTGCCCTGCCTGGTGCTCGGCCTCGCCTCGGCCAACGAGCTCGCCGAGCCCGCGGTCGGTGGCACCCACCCGGGCGTCACGACGATCACCCGGATCATCCCCGGCCGCGACCCGTACACCTACCGGGAGAACCTGCCCGAGCTCGGTGCCGACAACGGCCCCGCCTGCTACGGCCTCCCGTACGTCGACGCCCAGGAGGGCAAGGCCGCGCCGCCGTCGTTCCGGACCGGTGCCAACCCCCATGTCGGCCCGCCGCCCACGCCCAGCGAGGCCGTGACCGACACGCTGCTGGGCCTGCTCCGGGGAGTGGGGAACCTGCCATGAGCGCCACGTCAAGGAGTCGGCTCAGTCCCGAGAAGCGGCGCCAGCGCGCCGACCTGGTCAAGTTCACGGCCTTCCTCTCCCTCGCCGCGGTCTTCACCGTGTGGGTCGCCGCCGTCACCGGGGAGTACCGGCCCGGCGACCGCGCCGACTACAAGGCGGTCTTCGACGACGTGTCCGGTCTCGAGGTCGGCGACGAGGTCCGGGTCGCCGGCGTCGACGTCGGCAAGGTGACCGGCATCGACGTACGCCGCGACAACACCGTGCTGGTGACCTTCGACGTCAGCGACGACCAGCAGCTGACGACAGACACCCGCGCCACGATCCAGTACCGCAACCTGATCGGCGACCGGGTGGTCCAGCTGACCCGCGGGGAGGCGGACGGCGACGAGACGCCCCAGGTGCTGCCGGCCGGAGGCACGCTGCCCGCCGGCCAGACCGCATCGGCGCTCGACCTCGACACCCTGCTCAACGGCTTCAAGCCGCTCTTCGCCGGGCTCAGCCCCACCCAGGTCAACGAGCTGTCCGGCCAGCTGGTGCAGGTGCTGCAGGGCCAGCAGGCCGCCGTGGCCACGCTGGTGCAGCACGTCGCGTCGTTCACGACCACGATCGGTGGTCGTGAGGAGCTGATCGGGCAGGTGATCGGCAACCTCAACAGCGTGCTCGGCACCGTCGACGACCGCAAGGAGACCGTGGGGCTGCTGCTCGACCGGCTCGACCAGCTGCTGACCGGGCTCGACCAGCAGGACACCCAGGTGCTCGACGCCGCCGCCCGGATCGACACGTTCGCGACCACGGCGACCGACCTGGTGGCGAAGGCGCGCGGCGACCTGCGCACCGACCTCGAGGGGCTGACCGTCTCCGCGCGCGGCATCAACAAGAACGCGGGGACCCTGGAGGCCGTGCTCGAGAACCTGCCGGCGCACTACCGGGCGGTCCAGAACACCGCGTCGTACGGCAACTTCTTCAACTTCTTCCTGTGCGGCGTGCGGATCCAGACCGGCGTCGCCGGCGCGAACGTCACGACGCCGTGGATCTACTCCGACGCCCCGAGGTGCAAGTGAGCCGCGTGACCAGCCCCGACCGTCTGGCCGCCCGCGGCCTCGTCGGCACCGTCGTCCTCGTCCTCGTCGTGCTCGCGGCGCTCAACATCAACCGGCTGCCGCTGGTCGGGAACAGCGACGTCGTGCACGTCGAGTTCGCCGAGGCCGGCGGGCTCAAGGGCGGCGACGCCGTGATGGTGTCCGGCGCCCAGGTCGGCCGGGTCCGTGAGGTCCGGCTGGACCGGAAGCGCGTCGTCGCCGACGTCGTCCTCACCGATCCCGACATCGTGCTCGGCGAGCGCACCGAGGCCCGGATCATCACCATGACGCTGCTCGGCCGGGCCGCCGTCGAGCTGGTGCCCCGCGGCACCGGGGAGATCGGCGCGGGGGAGTCGATCCCGCTGGCGCGCACCTCGTCGCCGTACAACCTGACCAGCTCGCTCAACCAGCTCACCGAGACCACCGCCGCGATCGACAAGACGCAGCTCGCGGCCGCGCTCGACCAGGCGTCGGCGACGCTCTCGTCCTCCAGCCCCGACCTGCGTCCCGCGCTCGACGGGATCACCGCCCTGTCCCGGGCGGTCTCCTCCAACGACGACGAGCTGCGCGCGCTGCTCGCCCACGCCGACAGCGTGACCGGGGTGCTCGCCGGCCGGGACCAGCAGATCGCCTCGCTGCTGACCAGCGGGCGCTCGCTGCTCGGCGAGCTCGACGCCCGTCAGGACGTCGTCGTCAGCCTGCTGCAGAGCGCCCGCGCGCTCGCCGCCCAGCTGCGACTGCTCCTCGACGACACCGACGACGTGCTCGGACCGGCGCTCGACGAGCTCGACGGCGTCGTCGACGTGCTCAACGCGAACCGGAAGGACCTGCAGGCCAGCATCGTCGGCCTGCGGGGCTACGCCACCGCCTTCGGCGAGGCGATCTCGAGCGGGCCGTGGTTCGACGCCTACATCCAGAACCTCACCTCGCCCGGAACCCTCGCCCCCATCCTGTCGGGAATCGTGCCGTGACCAAGAAGAAGATCCTCATCGCGCTCGTGGCCGCTGCCCTCGTGTTCGGCGCGTTCACCTGGAACCGCGACACCAGCAGCACCACGGTCCGGGCGTACTTCGCCAGCGCCGAGGGGCTCAACGTCAAGGACGACGTGAAGGTGCTCGGCGTCAAGGTCGGCTCGATCACCGCCATCGAGAACAGGCCCGACGGCGTGCTCGTCACCCTCCAGGTCGACGCCGGCCAGCCGATCCCGGCCGAGGCGCGCGCCGCGATCGTCTCGCCGAGCCTGGTCAGCGGCCGCTTCGTCCAGCTCGAGCCCGTGTACGACGGCGGCCCGCGGCTCGAGGACGGCGCCACCATCGCGCGCGAGAGGACCGCGGTCCCGGTCACCTTCGACGACGTGAAGCAGCAGCTCACGGACCTCGCCATCACCCTCGGACCCGACGCGGGCAAGAAGGACGGCCCGCTGGCGGTGGCGATCAAGGCGATCGACCGGAGTCTCGCCGCCGGCAACGCCGACCAGCTGCGAACCTCGATCGCCGAGCTCCGCGGCGCGGCGACCGCGTTGTCCGAGGGCCGGTCGGACCTGTTCTCGACCATCGAGCACCTCGACACCTTCACCCGCAACCTCGCGCTCAACGACGCGGCGGTACGGGGCTTCACGACCGAGCTCGACGACGTCAGCACCGTGCTCGCGGACAACGGCACCGACCTGACCGGTGCCCTGACCGACCTCGGACGGGTGCTCGCGGTCACGGAGAGGTACTTCAAGAACCACCGCAACCGGATCCGGACGACGACCAGCGACGTCAACCTGCTCGCCGCCGCTCTGGCCGACCGCTCCAACGAGCTCGCCGGCGTCCTGCACGTCGCACCGCACGCCATCGTCGACCTCAGCAACACCATCCAGGACCAGGCGATCACCGGCCGGGCCACGCTCTCGGCGCTCGACAACGTCCCGCAGCTGCTCTGCGGCGCGGTCCTCGGGGTCGGCGGCACGGCCGAGCAGTGCTCGAAGGTGCTCCAGCCCCTCATCGACCTGCTGGGCATCGGCTCGATCGGAGGCACCCAGTGAACCGCCTGTCCCGTGCGCTCGTCCCCGCCACGCTGGTGGCCGGGCTGCTCCTCACCGGCTGCGACATCCAGCCCAACGACAACACCCTCCCGGGCCAGGTCGCGGTCGGCGACGACGGCTACACCGTCGAGGTGCACTTCGACCAGATCGAGAACCTGGTCCCGAACTCGACGGTGCAGAAGGACAACGTCGTGATCGGCACCGTCGGCGAGATCCGCGCCGACGGCTGGGAGGCCGTCGTCGACCTGCACCTGCTCGACGACGTCGCGCTGCCGGCCGACGCGGTGTTCTCGATCGGGCAGAAGACCCTCCTCGGCGCGCAGTACGTCGAGGTGTCGGCCCCCGCGGCGTCGACCGGTGGGCGGCTGGCGGACGGTGCGGTGGTCCCGGTGGCGCAGACCGGTACCTACCCGGCCACCGAGCAAGTCCTCGGGGCGGTCGCGCTGCTGCTCAACAACGGCGGTCTCGCCCAGATCAGCGACATCACCGGCGAGCTCTCGACGGCGCTGCGGGACCGGGTGCCGGACACCCGCGGCCTGATCCGGCACACCAACGAGCTGCTCTCCGTCCTCGACGCCAACAGGTCCGAGATCGTCCGCGCGCTCGAGTCGCTCAACAGCCTCAGCGCGGGCCTGCGCAAGGACCAGCAGCGGATCGCCACCGCGATCGACCGGATCACGCCCGGCCTGAAGGTCCTCGACCAGGAGCGCGACCGCCTGGTCAAGGCGGTCACGAGGACCGGCCGCACCGGCGCCCGCGCGGTCGAGGTCATCCGCGCCAGCGAGTCCGCGCTGCTCGCGAACCTCGACTCCCTCGGGCCGATCCTGGCCAAGCTCGGCGAGGCCAGCGAGGCCCTGCCCGAGGCGCTCAAGCTCGGCCTCACCATCCCGTTCCCGGTGATGACCACCCGCAACGCGCTGCGGGGCGACTACGCCAACCTGTTCGCCACGCTCGACCTGCGCGACAGCAGCCTCCTCGGCAGCTGGCTCGGCCTGGTCGGCGTACCGCCGAAGGGGCCGGCGGACACCGCCGACGCCCCCGTCAGCCCTGTCCCGCCGGCCGCGCCGGGTGCCCCGGTGCCGGCCCCCGGCACCCCCGCACCCACGGACCAGGAGGCCGGTCAGGCCACCCCTCCGGTCGCGCCCGCCGAGGGGCCCCCGACGTGCGGGCTGCTCCAGAAGATCCTGGGAGGTTGCTAGGCCATGCTGCTCACGCCCCTGATCAAGCGCCAGCTGCGTATCTTCGCCGTGCTCGCGGCGATCGCGCTCGGCCTCGCGTTCTTCCAGTACGCACGGGTTCCGGCCATGGTCGGCATCGGCGTCTACGACGTGTCCGTCGACTTCGGTGACGCGAGCGGGCTCTACCCGAAGGCCGCCGTCACCTACCGCGGCGTCGAGGTCGGCGAGGTCTCCCGGCTCGAGGTCACCGACGAGGGCGCGATCGCCACCCTGCGGCTCGAGGACGACGCGGCGATCCCGGCCGGCGCCTCGGCCGAGCTGCACAGCACCTCCGCCGTCGGCGAGCAGTACGTCGACCTCGTCGACCCACGCCCGGGGTCCTCCGGCGCGGAGCGGGACGCCGGATCCGGGGACGTGCTCGCCGACGGTGCGCGGATCCCGCGCGAGCGAGCGGTCCCGATGCCGCAGATCACGCCCGTCCTCGACTCGGTCAACCGGCTGCTGGAGTCGGTGCCGAAGGCCGAGACCAAGCGGGTCCTCGACCAGGTCGACGCCGGCCTCGGCGGCGCGGGCCCCGACCTCAACGAGCTCGTCGCGTCCACCGGCGAGGTGCTGACCGAGGCACAGGCGCGGATCGACGCGACCACCTCGCTCATCGCCGCCGTCCAGCCCGTCCTGGAGACCCAGCGCGACCTCGGTGGCCGGACGCAGGCCTACGCCGCCTCCCTCGACCAGCTCACCGGTGCTCTCGCCGCGGGCGACACGGCCGCGGTCCGCACGCTGCTCAAGAACGCACCCGGCGGCCTGGACGCCGCGACCCGGACGGTCACCGACCTGCAGCCCGTGCTGCCGATGATGCTGGCCAACCTGACCACCAACGCGCAGGTGCTCAACACCTACCTGCCGCAGGTGCACCAGACCCTCGTCGTCTACCCGTCGCTGGTCGCCCGCCTGCAGTCGGCGATCAACCCGCGGGCGGAGCACGGCGACGTGCAGCTCGACCTGCGCGCCGCGCTCAACAACCCGCCGACCTGCCAGAGCGGCTACCTGTCGCCGAAGGAGCGCCGCAACCCCCGCGCGAGCGAGGTCCGCGACGTCGACACCCTGGCGCACTGCGAGCTCGCGCCCGACAACCCGACCGCGATCCGCGGCGCCCGCAACCTGCCCTGCCCGCAGGGCGACGGCCGCGGCAACACCCCGGCGGCCTGCGGCGAGCACTTCGGCGGCGGGGTCTGGCCGGACTCGAGCGGCACGGTCGCCTACGACCTCGCCGTGGGTCGCGGCGACGGCAGCACGACCAGTACGACCACCACGACGGCGAGTGGCGCCGACGGGACCGGAGGAGACGAGCTGTGGAAGATCCTCGTGCTGGCACCCCTGGGGGTCCGGTGACGACCGCGCTGGACCGCCTCACCTGGCGCAGCGGCGCGGTCCTGCTGGTGGCGCTCGTGCTGCTCCTCGGCACCGGCCAGCGGGCGCTGGCCTGGCAGGACGAGCGGGCCCAGGCAGCCGATGCGAAGGAGGCGGTCGCGGCCGCGACCGCCGAGGTCGAGGGGCTCGTCGACATCAGCTCGGCCACCTCGCAGTCCGACATGGCCAAGCTGCTCGCCGGCGCGACCGCCGGCTTCCGCACCGAGCTGGCGGCCCAGGCCGACCGGCTGCAGCAGGCGCTCACCGACAACGCCGTCCGGGCCAGCGGCGACGTCGTCTCCGCCGGCATCGTGAAGCTCGCCGGGGACCGGGCGACGGTGATCGTCGCGGCCGCCGGCTCCGTGCAGAACAAGCAGACGACCGCCGCCGAGCCGCGCAACTACCGGCTCACGGTCGACCTGCAGCGGGTGAAGGGGGACTGGCTGGTGTCCGGACTGGAGTTCGTCGCATGAGCCGGCCCACGAGGCTCGTCGCCTCCCCCGTCGCGCTCCTGCGGCGGACAACGTCGCGGGGCGGCGTGCTCGCGGCCGGCGTCCTGGTCCTGCTGGTCGCCGCCGCGGCGTTCACGACCGTCCAGGCCCACCGTGCCGCGGGCCTGGCCGACGCCCGCGCCGCCGCGCTCGCCGCGGCGAAGGAGCGGGTCCCCGCGCTCCTCGGGTACGACGCCGCGACCCTCGACGCCGACCTGGCCGTCGCCGCCGAGCAGACCACCGGCGCCTTCCGCACCGACTACGGCAAGATCCTCGCCGAGGTCGTGAAGCCCACGGCCGCCCAGCGCGGCATCTCCACCACCGCCGTGGTCGACGCGGCCGGCGTGGTCTCCGGCTCCCGCGACCGGGTCGTCGTGCTGCTGTTCCTGACCCAGACCACCACGACCACGAAGGGCGAGGGCGGCGGCAAGGGCGGCACGTCGGTGTCCGGCAGCCGGGTCGAGGTGACCATGACCCGTGACGGCGACCGGTGGCGCATCGCCGGTCTGAGGCCGGTGTGACAACCTCGTCCCCGACGGGAGGCCCCGCCGTGCACCGGGCACCCGGTTCGAAGCCGCCCGAGGGAGGGTTCGTGTCGCTCACCAGTGACCTCAAGCGGTGGATCGCCGACTTCGTCAGTGCCGCCTCCGACAACACCGCGGTGGACGCCTGGGTGGCGCACGTGCTCGGCCGGATCGTCGACGGCGTTCCCGAGGTCCGTCAGGACGCCGCGCTGCAGAGCGTGGTGCGGGACGCGTGCGACGCGCACTGGCGCTCGTTCCTGGCGAACCTCGGCCAGCCCGAGCAGACCTTCCACCTGGTGCAGGAGGCCCGGCAGGTGCCGCTCGTCGTCGCGCAGCACGGCTACCCGCTGCCCATCCTGTTCCAGATCTACACCGCGGGCGAGCAGGCGGTGTGGGAGTTCATCACCGCGGCGGTCAAGGAGGGGTCGCCGACGGGGGTGAGCGAGGCCGACGCGCTGGTGCACTTCTGGACCCGCTCGAGCACGTGGTTCGACCGTTCCGTCGAGATGTCGGTCGCGCTGTTCCAAGAGGAGCTCGAGCGGATCCGGCAGGGTGACGCGGCGCGCAGGCTGGAGGTCGTCCGCGCGGTCCTGGCGGGCACGCTGGTCGATCCGCGGGAGATCTCCGCCGGCCTCGGCGGGCACCCGGTGTCCGCCTTTCAGACCGCGTTGCTGCTGCACACCGACGACGACGCCCGGATCGCCGACCTGCCCCAGGCGGCGCAGGCGCTGACCGCGTCCCTCGGCCTGCGCCAGCCGCTCGTGGTCCATCCCGGGGGCCGCGACCTCTGGGCCTGGATCAGCTCGGCGGAGGCCCCCGACCTGACGCTGCTGGGGACCTGCTCGGACTGGCTGCGGGAGCGCCGCATGGTGGCGATGGTCGGCGCGGCCGCCCCCGGGGTCGACGGGTTCCGCTCCTCGCACACCGAGGCCCTCGCCACCCAGCGGTTGTGCCTGGGCGCGGAGCGCCAGGTGCCGGTCACCTTCTTCACCGACGTGGAGCTGCTGACCCTCGTCGGCGACGGCGAGGCGACCCGGCGCTACATCCACCGCACCCTGGGCCGGCTCGCCGCGACCGACGAGCAGGCCGCTCGGCTGCGGATGACCCTGCGGGCCCTGCTCTCGACCGGGAGCGTGGATGCGGCCGCCCGCCATCTCTCGGTGCACAAGAACACGGTGCGCTACCGCGTCGAGCGCGCCGAGGAGCTGATGGGACGCCGGATCGCCGAGGAGTCCACCGAGATCGACGTCGCGCTGCGGTGCCACGAGATGTTCATCGCGGCCCCGGGAGCACCGCTCAGGTCGTCCGCCGCCCGCGATTGAGCACGCCCAGCACCCGGGCGAGGAACCGGCTGCGGGCGGCGCGGTAGGGGTAGGTGTGCACGTCGTGGCGCAGGTGCCAGCGGGAGACGAGCAGGGACTGCTGGCGGCAGTACTTGACGATGCCCTCGCGCCCGTGCCGCCGACCGATCCCGGAGGCGGGCTTGGCCCCGCCCATCGGCAGCTCGAGCGCCGTGTAGTTGACCACCGCGTCGTTGACCGTCACCGCGCCCGCCTCCAGCCGGCGCGCGACGTCCTCGGCGCGGGCGAGGTCGCGACCGAAGACCGATGCGCACAGCCCGTACTCCGAGTCGTTGGCGAGCCGCACGGCCTCGTCGGCGTCGCGCACCGCCATGATCGGCAACGTCGGGCCGAACGTCTCCTCGCGCATGATCGCCATCGAGTGGTCGACGTCGACGAGGACGGTCGGCGGGTACCAGTACCCCGGGCGCTCGGGACGCACGCCGCCGGTCAGCGCCTGCGCCCCGGCGGCGAGCGCCTCGCTCACGTGCCGGTCGATGACGTCCACCTGCGGGGGGAAGGTCAGCGAGCCGACGTCGACGCTGCCGGGCCCCTGCGGCACGCCCTGGCGCAGCGCGTCGACCTTGGCGCTCACCAGCTCGACGAACTCGGCGTAGACCGGCTCCTCGACGTAGCAGCGCTCGATCGAGATGCAGGTCTGGCCACAGTTGAACATCGCGTAGTACGCCGCGTGCGTGGCCGCGCGCTCCAGGTCGGCGTCGGCGAGCACGATCATCGGGTCCTTGCCGCCGAGCTCCAGCGACGCCGGGATGAGTCGCTCGGCGGCCCGTGCCGCGACGCGTCGTCCGGTCGCGGTGGAACCGGTGAACATGACCATGTCGACCTCGTCGACCAGCGCCGCGCCGGTCTCACCGCGACCGGTCACGACGCCGAAGACGCCGTCCGGCAGGCCGCACGCGGCCAGGCCCTCGGCGAGCAGCAGCGACGTCAGGGGGGTGATCTCCGACGGCTTCAGCAGCACCGCGTTGCCCGCGGCGAGCGCGGGGATGCAGTCGCCGAACGAGTTCGTCAGCGGGTAGTTCCACGGCCCGATGACGCCGACCAGCCCGAGCGGGCGGTAGCGCTGGACGAGCCGCTTGCCCGCCACGAGCGGCTGGCTGGAGCGGATCCTCGTCTCGGCCAGGTAGCGCGGCGCCTGCTTGGCCCAGAAGCCGAAGGCCGCCGCGCCGTAGCTGACCTCGGCCAGCAGCGCGTCCTCGTAGGTCTTCCCGGTCTCGGCGCAGATCGTGGCGATGAGCTCGTCGGTGTGGTCGACGATCCAGCGCTGCATCCGGCGCAGCACCTGCGCGCGGCCGTCGAAGCCGAGGGCGGCCCAGGCGGGCTGCGCGGCGCGGGCCCGGCGGGCCGCGTCGGCGACGTGGTCGGCGCTCAGGTCGGGGACGGTGCCGATGACCCGTCCGGTGGCAGGGTTCTCGACCGCGATCGTCGTCATGGCGGCAAGTCTCGGGACCGCGCATCCCCGCAGGTACGGGCCCCCGGACAATTGCCGGGGGCGATTTTGTGACGGGCGGCCAAGGCCCTGACGGGGCCCGGGCTCCTACGGTCACCCCCATGCAGAGCCAACCGATCACGACCGCCGCCGCGGCGCCGCGTGCTCAGCTCCCCCAGTCCGTCTCGGGACTGCCGGACCCCGGCGAGCGGGTTCCGGCGCTGGCCTGGCCGACCGCCGCCCTGTACGTCGGCACGCTGGCGCTGTTCGGCGTCGAGATGGCGGGCGTGCTGGCGTGGGACCTCTCGCGGTGGCTGACGGTCCCCCTGGGCGCCGCGGTCACCTTCTTGATGTTCAGCGTGCTGCACGAGTCCACGCACCACGCGATCAGCACGAACACGCGGGTCAACAACGCCTTCGGCCACCTCGCGGTGCTGCTCGTGGTCCCGTGGGCGCCGTACGCGTTGGTGAAGTTCATCCACATCGAGCACCACCGCAACACCAACGAGTCCAAGTCGATCGACCCGGACGCCTGGTGCGAGGAGGGCCCGGCCTGGCAGCTGCCGCTGCGCTGGGCCACCATCGACCTCTGGTACGTCGCGTTCTACCTGCGCCGCCTGCCGGACCGGCCCCGACGCGAGGTCGCGGTGACCTTCACCGTCTTCACCGCCGTGATCGGCGGCTTCGCCGCGATCGCGGCCGCCGGCTACGGCAGCGAGCTGCTCTGGTGCTTCCTGGTGCCGCAGCGCCTCGGCATGCTGGTGCTGGCCTGGTGGTTCGACTACCTGCCCCACCACGGGCTGACCGCGACGCAGCGTGAGGACAAGTACCGCGCGACCCGCGTGCGAGTCGGTGGCGAGGGTCTGCTGACGCCGCTGTTCGTCTACCAGAACTACCACCTGGTGCACCACCTGCACCCGAGCATCCCGTTCTACCGCTACGTCCGGGCCTGGAAGCGCAACGAGCAGGCCTACCTCGACCGCAACGCCGCGATCTCCACGTGGTTCGGTCGCTCGTTGACGCCCAGCGAGTACCGCACCTGGCGCCGGCTCACCGACGAGATCACCCGCCGACCTACCTTCCACCCGCTGCGCGTGCGCGCGGTCGAGCCGGTGAGCAGCGACGCCGTCGCGATCACCTTCGACGTGCCCGCCGACCTCGCGGCGTCGTACCGCTACGTGCAGGGCCAGCACCTCACCCTGCGCGCGGTGATCGACGGCGAGGAGGTGCGGCGCAGCTACTCCCTCGTCGCGCCGGTGGCCTCGGACGGGCCCGGCACGCTGCGGGTCGCGGTCAAGCGCGTGCCCGGTGGGCGGTTCTCGTCGTACGCCAACGAGCGACTGGTCGCCGGTGACCTGCTCGACGTGATGACGCCGGCCGGTGCGTTCCACGTGAGCCTCGACCCGGCCGCCGCGCGGCACCACGTGGGGGTCGTCGCCGGCTCGGGCGTCACGCCCCTGATGTCGACCGTCGCGACCACCCTCGACGCCGAGCCGGGCAGCCGGTTCACTCTCCTCTACGGCAACCGGACCGCCGCGTCCACGATGTTCGCCGGCGAGCTCGCCGCCTGGCAGGAGCGGTACGGCGAGCGCCTGGTCGTGCACCACGTGCGCTCCCGCGAGACGGCTCCCGGCGTCGTCACCGGCCGGATCACGCCCGCCCTGGTCGCCGAGCTGGTGCCGGACGCGGCGGAGGTCGCCGCCTGGTTCCTGTGCGGCCCGCAGGAGATGGTCGATGAGGTCCGCGACGCCCTCGGCCGGGTACCCGGCACGGGGCGGGTGCTGACCGAGGTCTTCCACGCCACCGCCGCGGCGGCCGCCGAGCTCGCCGAGGTCACCAGCCAGGTCACGGTCGCCCTGGACGGCGCCGAGACGACCTTCCCGCTCGCCTCGACGGGCGACTCGGTGCTCGATGCGGCCCTGCAGCGCGGGATCGACCCGCCGTACTCGTGCGCCGGTGGGGCGTGCGGCACCTGCCGCGCCAAGGTCGTCCTCGGCCGGGCCGTGATGGACCAGAACCATGTGCTCGACGAGGCGGAGGTCGCCGACGGCTTCGTGCTGACCTGTCAGGCGCACCCGGTGACCGAGGAGCTGCGGATCGACTACGACGCCTGAGGCGGGCCGGCGGGCGGGGCGAGGCCGGCCTCGACCTCGGCGAGCAGCGGGTCGCGCAGCCCGGTGGAGTCGTGCTCCCACCACACGTCGCGGTAGACGACCCGGCCCCTTATCCAGCTCTCGTACGACGCCAGCGGCACCGCCTGGAACGCCGGACCCGGCACCCGCCGGCTGGGTGCCTCGATGCCGAGGTCGGCGGCCGGGGACCAGCCGTGCCGCCCGTAGTAGCCCGGGTCGCCCTCGAGCACCACGACCGGCGCGCCGAGACGGTCGGCCTCCGCGACGGCGGCCTCGAGCAGGGCCGCACCGATGCCCGCCCCCTGGTGCGCAGGCGCGACGCTGAGCGGGCTCAGGACGAGCACGTCGACCAGTGCTTGCCGGGTGTCGAGCCAGCCGTGGCTGAGCCCGACGTGGCCGACCGGCTCCCCGGCCGCGTCCACCGCGACCAGCTGGGCCCGGTCCAGGCCCCGGGCCACGACGTCGCTCCACACCGCCACGACGGCGGCGCCCTCGGCACCGAAGGCGGCGGCGATCAGCCGCAGGGTCGCGGCTCCCTCGTCGGGACGCTGGGCACGGATCGCGGGGTGCATGGGGTCATCCTCGCGCGTCCATATTGCAAAGAGTTGTTTGCAAATGGTTCTTTGCGGTCGTAGGGTCGAGCCATGTCCGAGCAGCGACCGAGCGTGGTGACCCCCGACCTCACGGGCCTGCGGGCCCTCTCCCACCCGACCCGGCTGCGGATCCTCAGCCACCTGCGGATCGAAGGGCCGGCCACGGCCACCACGCTGGCGCACCGGTTCGGGCTCAACAGTGGCGCGACGTCGTACCACCTGCGCCAGCTCGCCGAACACGGGTTCGTGGTCGAGGACGAAGGCCGTGGCAACGCCCGGGACCGCTGGTGGCGGGCCGCGCACCAGGAGACGCACAGCCGTGCGGCCCAGGCGCGCACCCCGGAGGAGCGGGACGTCGCCGACGCCTTCCTGCAGGCGGCGACGGTGATGTACGCCCAGAACCTGCAGGCCGCGATGGAGGAGCGGCCGCTGCTGCCGCCGCAGTGGCGGGCGGCGTCGACGGTGAGCGACTGGGTGCACACCATCCCGGCGTCCAGGGCCGCCGACCTCACCGCGCGGATCAAGGAGCTGATCGCCTCCTGCGCCGACGAACCGGGCGAGGACGCGGTGCCGTTCGCCTTCCAGCTCCAGGCGTTCCCGGTCCCCGGCCACGTCGCACCCGAGCGAGCTGAGTGACGTGCGGGCGGGCTCGGGCGCCCTCGCCGGATTCCTCGCCGCCGACGCGATCTCGCTCGCCGGCACCCGGCTCTCGCAGATCGCGGTCCCCTGGCTGGTCCTGACCACGACCGGGTCCGCGACCCGCACCGGTCTGGTCGCCTTCGCCGGCCTGCTGCCGCTGGTCCTCGCGCAGGCCCTCTGCGGGCCGTGGATCGACCGCACCGGCGCGCGCCGGGTGGCGATCGGGTTCGACGTCGCCTCCGGAGTCGCCGTCGCCGCCGTCCCGATCGCGTACGCCGCCGGCTGGTTGCACTTCCCCGTGCTCCTCGCGCTGGTGGCCGTGACCGGTGTGCTGCGGGGGCCCTCGGAGGCGGCCCGCCACGCGCTGGTGCCCTCGCTGGTGCGGCACGTCGGGATGTCCACCGAGCGGGTCACCGGCCTGGTCGGCACCACGGACCGGCTCTCCGCACTCGTCGGTGCGGCGGTCGGTGGTGGCCTGGTGGCGGTCCTCGGGCCCGCCACGGCGCTGACCGTGGACGCGGGGTCCTTCCTCCTGTGCGCCGCGGTCCTCGCGGTCGCGACCCGCCGGGTCGACCGCGTCCGAGCGGAGCCGCAGTCGGGGTCGTCGTACCTCTCCGAGCTGCGCGGTGGCTGGGCGGTGCTGCGCCGCGATCCCGTGCTGCTGGGGATGATGGTCATGGTGGCGGTGACCAACCTGCTCGACCAGGGCTACTCCGCGGTGCTGCTGCCGGTCTGGGCCGAGCACGCCGGTGGCGGGCCGGCCGCGATCGGCCTGCTGGGTGCGTGCATGGGCGGGGCGGCGCTCGTGGGCTCGGCGCTGGCGACCTGGCGGGCCGAGCGGCTGCCGCGGTTCCGCACCTACGTGGTCGGCTACCTGCTGGCCGGTGCCCCGCGCTGGATCGTCCTCGCGCTCGGCACGCCCCTGTGGCTGGTCGCGCTCGTGCACGTGGTCGCCGGTCTCGGCGCGGGGTTCATCAACCCGGTCCTCGGCGCCGTCCAGTTCGAACGGATCCCCGAGGAGGCGATGGGCCGGGTCAGCGCGCTGTCGCTCGCCGCGTCCTGGTCGCTGATGCCGCTCGGTGGCCTGCTCGCGGGCCTCGCGGTGACCGGCATCGGCCTGTCCGGGGGTCTGCTGGTCCTCGGCGCGGCCTACCTCCTCACCACGATGGCCCCGGTCCTCTCGCCGGACTGGCGCACGATCGACGACCGGCCTCAGCCGCCTGCGGTCTCCACGAACGCCTCGACCGACGCCAGGTCGTAGCTCCCCGCGTCGGTGCCGAGGCCCTGCGCGACCTGCGCGGCGGTGGCGCAGCCGAGTGCGGCGGCCCCGACTGGGCTCCGGCCGAGCGACAGCCCGCGCAGGTAGCCCGCGGAGAACGCGTCGCCGCAGCCGGTCGTGTCGACGACCTCGACGGCGTACGCCGGCACCTCGATCACGCCGTCGGCGGTCGCGACGAGGGCGCCCCGGGCGCCCTGGGTCACCGCGACGCAGCCTGCGCCGGCGGCGACCAGCGCCTGCGCGCCCTCGGCCAGCGAGGCGGCACCGGTGAAGCCGAGGACCTGCTCGTCGTTGGGCAGCAGGTGGTCGGTGTGGGGGAGCGCGGCGGCGATCCAGGCCAGCAGGTCGGGGTCGCCGGGGGCGAGGATGTCGACCGAGGTGGTGATCCCCGCGGCGCGGGCGCGGGCGAGCAGCTCGGCGGCGGCGTCGCCGCCGAGGAACTCGGGGCCGCCGAGGTGGAGGTGGGTCACCCCGTCGAGCACGTCGGCCGGGAGGTCGTCGAGGGTGAAGGCGCCGTTGGCGCCGATGCAGTGCCAGGCCGGCCGATCGCCGTCGGGCCGCACGGGCAGCACCGAGGCCGAGGTCTGTGCGGTGTCCTTGCGCACCAGGCCCGCCACGTCGACGCCCTCGCGGCCCAGCAGCCCGAGCAGGGTGTCGCCGACGGGGTCGGTGCCGACGGCGCCGTACGACCGCACCGTGGCGCCGAGCCGGCTGAGCACGACGGCGGTGCCGCCCGCCGTGCCGGCCGGCGACATCCGGATCGTCTCCACCAGCTGGCCCTCGGAGCCCGCGGGGATGGACTCGATGCCGAGGACGTGGGTGTCGAGGACGTGCACGCCGACGGCGGCGACCACCATGCTCATGCGGGGAGACCTTTCACGGTGCCGTAGCCGCGCTCGATCGCGGCGCGGATGACGTCGAGCTGCTGCTCCTCGGTGAGCACGCGCGGCGTGCCGAGGGCGCTGGCGCGGTGGTGCAGCTGGCAGAGCCACTCGAGCAGCAGGGCGTTCTCGACGGCGGCCTCGAGCGAGCCGCCGAGGGTGACCGAGCCGTGGTTGGCGAGCAGCGCGGCGCTGCGCCCCTCGAGCGCGGTGCGCACGTGGGTCGCGAGCTCGCCCGTCCCGAAGGTGGCGTACGGCGCCACGCGGATCTCGCCGCCCAGTGCGAGCTGCTGGTAGTGGAGCACCGGCAGCGCGTCGAGCACGCAGGCGACGGCGGTGGCGAAGGGGGCATGGGTGTGGACGACCGCCGCGGCCGGGCCGTCGGCGTAGACGCCGAGGTGCAGGGAGAGCTCGCTGGTCGGCGCGAGCGTCCCGTCGACGACGGTGCCGTCGAGGGAAACGACGCTCACCTCGTCGGGCGTGCAGGAGCCGAGCCGGACGCCGGTGGCGGTGATCGCGACCCGGTCGCCGGCGCGGGCGCTCACGTTGCCGGCGGTGCCGACGAGGAGGCCGGCGTCGGCGAGCTGCCGGGACGCGGCTGCGACCGCGTGCCGGAGGTCCGTCACCGGCCGGCCGCGATCTTGGCCAGGTAGCCCGTGACCAGCGCGATCGCCTGGTCGATGAGGAAGACGTCGCCGCGCGGGTCGTTCTCGAAGGCGACCTGGAACGCGCGGTCGCCGACCTCGACGGCGAGCTCGGCGATCATGGCGAGCTCCTGCTCGTCGTACTCGCCCGCGGCGAGGAGCCCGGCATCGAGGCCGAAGGCGAGCAGGTTCTCGGCGGTCCGGCGGTTGTGGTGGCGGCCGTAGTCGTAGATCGCCGTGTTGGTGCGCCCGCGCATCCAGATCTGCATGAAGGCCGGACGCCGGTGGTAGACCTTCACGAACGCGCGCATCACGGTGTCGACCATCGAGGCGATGGTGAGCTCCTCGACGGCGGCGAGGTCGGTGGCGACCTGGTCGTCCATCTCGGCCATGTCCCGCTCGCAGAGCGCGAGGAGCACGGCCTCCTTGTCGGTGAAGTACTGGTAGAGCGAGGCGACCGGCAGCTCGGCGGCCTCCGCGATCGAGCGTGTCGTGAGCCCGTCGACGCCGTTGACCAGGACGAGCCGGGCGGCTGCTTCCAAGATCCGCTCGACCCGTTCCCGGGACCGGGCCTGGGCAGGGACCCGGCGACGGCTCGGACCCGTGCCGGGTCCAACGGTGGCGGAAGACATGCACGAAGTGTAGCCTCCGAAACCGAACCTGACACAGATTCATCTTCGGAGGCGACGTGCAGACCATCCCGCGACACACCCTGGGCCGGCGCGGCCTGCTCGCCGGAGGTGCCGCCGCGTTCGGCGTGCTCGCCCTCGACGCCCTCGAGGCCGACGTCCAGGCCGGCGTCCGCAAGGGCAGGCTGCCGCGCAAGGTGGACGTCGTCGTGGTCGGCGCTGGCATCGCCGGGCTCGTCGCCGCGAGCCAGGTCAAGCAGGCCGGGCACTCCGTCCTCGTCGTGGAGGCCCGCGACCGGGTCGGCGGCCGGGTGCTCAACCACGAGCTCCCCACCGGCGGCACCATCGAGGCGGGCGGCGCCTTCGTCGGACCCACGCAGGACCACATCAAGAACCTCGCCAGCAGGCTCGGCATCGCGACCTTCGACGAGTACGTCACGGGCAAGAACGTCTACCTGTCCTCGCTGCTGGGCCGGATGGAGTTCACCGGCACGGTGCCGCCCGACCCGACGATCCTGCTCGACGCCGCCCTCGCGCTCAAGCGCCTCAACGCGTTCGCGAAGGAGGTCCCCGTCGACGCGCCCTGGTCGCACCCGCGCGCCGCCGAGTGGGACGCCGTCTCCCTCGGCGACTGGCTGCGCCGCAACACCGTCAACAGCCGGGGCGTCGAGAAGCTCATCCAGTCCTGGACCCAGCCCGGCTTCGGCGCCGACCCCGACCAGATCTCGCTGCTCTTCGTGCTCCACTACATCGCCTGCTCGGGCGACGAGACCCACCCCGGCACCTTCGAGCGCAACTCCGACACCGTCGGCGGCGCCCAGGAGAGCCGGTTCGTCGGCGGCTCCCAGCGGGTCCCGCTCGAGCTCGCCCGCCGCCTGCGCAAGCGGATCGCGCTCAACGCCGCGGTCACGAGGATCGTCCAGCTCCCGCACGGCCGGGTCCGGGTCCACACCCGCCGCGGCAAGGTGAAGGCGCGCCGGGTGATCGTGGCCGCGCCGCCCAAGCAGGTCCTCGGCATCGGCTTCTCGCCCGCCCTGCCCGCCGGCCGCACCGCGCTGCTCGAGCAGGTCCAGATGGGCCGGCTGATGAAGTGCGACGCCGTCTACGACACGCCGTTCTGGCGCGAGAAGGGGCTCACCGGCTTCGGCATCGCCGAGACCGGCGCGGTCCGGGTCGCCTTCGACAACCACGTCACCGACACCGGCCACGGCGTGCTGCTCGCCTTCGTCGGCGGGTCCGCGTGGCAGCAGTACGGCACCCGCTCGTTCGAGGAGCGTCGTACCGCGGTCCTCGAGGGCTTCGCGAAGATGTTCGGCGAGCAGGCGCTGCACCCGATCGACTACACCGAGCACGACTGGACCCGCGAGCAGTGGACGGGTGGCGGGCCGACCGCGATCTACCCGCCGGGCGTGATGGCGACCCACGGCCGGCACATCCGGACGCCGCACGGCCGGGTGCACTGGGCCGGCACCGAGACCTCGACGTACTGGACCGGCTACATGGACGGCGCCGTCCGCTCCGGCGAGCGCGCGGCCCGGGAAGTGCTGGACGCCCTGTGAGGCGACCGCTCGCCCTCGCCCTGACCCTCGTCGCCGCGCTGGCCGGCATGACCGGTCTGGCCGGCCTCGCCGGCCCGGCGTCCGGCGAGCAGGCGTCGCCGGAGAAGTGGCCCACCCGGGTCTTCTCGACCGTCGGCAAGCCCGGCTTCCCGGCGTACGTGCACGTCGCGCCGAACGGGCGGGTCTACGCCGCGACGTACACCAACCCGGCCGGCGACACGATGGCCTCCCGGGTCCTCGAGTGGACCGCCGACGGCACCCTGCTGCGGTCGTGGACCGTGCCCGGCCAGGACCTCGGCCGTCCGCGCGGGGTCCAGGTGGCCACCTCCGATGCCCGCGGCCGCCTGGTCCTGCTGGAGAAGTCCCGCGCCCAGGTGCTCACCCTCAACCTGCGCACCGGCCGGTTCAAGGTGCAGGCGACGCTGCCCGACCTGCCGGGTCCCGGACACCCGATCCCCAACTACGCCGCGTGGGGCCCGGGCGGGAGGCTCTACCTGACCGACTACGGCCAGGGCGTGATCTGGCGTCTTCCCGCGAAGGGCGGCGAGCCGGCGCCATGGCTGCGGTCGAAGACCCTGGCCGGCGCCGGGTTCGGTACGACGGGCATCGTCTACGAGCGCTCCCGCCGCTCGTTCCTGGTCAGCCAGCAGACCACCACCGACCCGCTCGACCTGCTCCGCGGCCACCTCTACCGGATCCCGGTCGCCGCCGACGGCAGCCCCGGCCCGGTCGCGACGGTGTGGACCTCGGGCCCGCTCGACCTGCCCGACGGCTTCGGCGTCGCGCAGTCCGGGAACGTCTACGTCGCGCTGCTCGGGACCAACCAGCTGGTCAAGCTCGGCCCGGACGGCACGCTCCTCGCGAAGTTCCCGCCCGGCCCGGTCCTCGGCACCAACGGCTCGGCGATCCCGTTCGACAGTCCGTCCAACGCGACCTTCCTCGGCACTCGGCTGCTCGTCGCCAACCAGTCGGCGATCCTCGGCACGGCCTCCCACCACGCGATCCTCGAGGTCGAGGTGGGCGAGCCCGGCGCCCCGCTGGTCGTCCCGAAGCGCTCCCGGCTGCGCTGACCGGCCCTGCTCAAGTAACACGCTGTCCACGTAGCGACACGCCGCACGACACGCCGTACGGCTGCTGACAACCGCCGACCTGTCGGGTGGACGGCGTGTTACAGCGGCGCGGGCGCGGGCGCGGCGACCGGCGTCGTACGACGGGTCAGCTGCCATACCGACGGCGCGCCCAGCGCGGCGAGCGAGCTGAGCCCGATCACGGCGGCGACCAGGACCAGCCACCGGTCGGTGCCGACCAGAGCGGCGACCGGACCGGTCAGCGCGAGGCCGAGCGGGCGGCAGACGAACGAGCCGACGAGGTCGAAGGAGTAGACCCGCGCGAGCATGTCCTCGGCGACGTTCTCCTGGATCGCCAGGTCCCAGCTGACGCTGAACAGCTGCAGCCCGACGCCGTGCACGAACGCGCCCGCGAGCACCACGGACAGGTCGTCGGCGACCGCGAGCGCGAGCGGGAAGGCGGCGGTCAGGGACAGCATCAGCACGCCCCAGCGCAGCAGGTGCCGCGGGCGCCAGCGCAGCGCGACCAGGCCGCCGGCGACGAAGCCGAGCATGAGGGCCGAGAGCGCCCAGCCCCAGGCCTCCTTGCTCCACGTGTCGCTCACGACGATCGGCCCGAGCACGCCCTGCACCCCGCCGAAGCACAGGTGGTAGAGCAACGCCTGCCCGATCAGCAGCCACAGCCAGGCGTGCCGGAAGACCTCGCGGGCGCCGTCGGCGAGCTCGGCGAGGAGTCGCTCGCGCTCGGCGCTCACGGCGCTGGGGACGCGGATCATCGCGAAGAGCACCGCCGCGACGGCGTACGTCGCCGCGTCGACCGCGATCGCCCAGCCGGGGCTGGTGACCGCGACGATGACGCCGGCGACGGCGAAGCCGATCGCGAACGCGGTCTGCGTGGCCAGGCTGCGCAGCACGACCGCACGGCCGAGCTGCTCGTCGGTGACCGTCGAGCGGGTCATCGCGTTGGAGGCGGGCTGCGCGATCGCCCCGAGGCAGCCGTTGACCACCCCGATCGCGGTGAGGAACCACAGCGAGCCGTGGCCGGTGATCAGCACCGTCGCGCACGCCGCCTGGCTGACGGCGGTCGCCGCCGACGAGCCCTGCATGAGGAGCTGGCGGGGGAGCCGGTCGCCGAGCACGCCGCCGTACAGGATGGTGAGGACCTCGGCGGCCGAGAACGCGGCGACGACCAGGCCCAGCTGGGTGGCGGTGCCGCCGAGGTCGAGGACGGCAAAGGCCAGCGCCACGGGGGTCATCGCCGACCCCAGACCGCTGACGGCAACGCCTCCGACGAGCAGCCGGAAGTTGCGCGAGCGGAGCGGGGAGGACGGGGGCACCGGAGGAGGATACTTCGCCACCTAAGTATTCGCTCACGAAATACCTGTTTCGGACCGGTCCGCGCCGGGGCAGGCTCGCGCCATGACCGAGCCAGCTGCTCCCTACCTCCCGCCTCCCGGGCCGCCCGGGTCTCCCGGGTCTCCCACGATCCGGCGTCGCTCGTCCATGGCGCTGCGTCACCTCGGCAGCGTGGTCCTCGCCCTCGGGCTGACGCCGATCGGAGTCCTGGTGTTCGACTACGGCGCGGGCAAGTACTACATCGAGCGGGCGCGGAGCATGGACAACTCCGGCGCGCTCGACGAGCTGCTGCTGATGCTGGTCGGCGCCCTGATCCTGCTCGCCGTCGCGGCGACGGCGCGGCTCTCCGGTCTGGGACCGGTGCTGGCCGGCCTGCTCTGGGGCCTGGTGCCGTTCGCGTGGTTCCTCGCCGACATCGAGAGCTTCTTCGACTTCACCCGCGACCTGCCGTCGACGTACTACTGGTTCGCCTCGCCGTCGTACCTGTTCCCGCTGGTCGCCACGATGCTCGTCGGTGCCGGCCTCGCCGGGCGCTGGCGCGGACGGCTGCGCGTCGCGCAGTAGCGTTCGGCCATGGCCGAGGACTGGACGGACCGCCACGTCGCGCGGTGGAAGGACCACTGGCTCGACCTGGCCTTCGACGAGGCCGTCGAGGGCGTGTTCGTCCGGGTCAACCGGATCGACCGCTACCTGCGCCGCGCCAAGCAGCGCGCCGTCGCCGAGGTCGGGCTCACCGACTTCGAGTACGACACCCTGCACGTGCTGATGATCCGCGACACCCCCGGCTCCGCCTCGCCGACCGAGCTCGCCACCGAGCTCGGCGTCTCCGGGGCCGGGATGACCGGGCGCCTCGACGGCCTCGAGAAGGCCGGCTGGATCCGCCGGATCCCCGCCGTGGAGGACCGGCGGCGGGTGATCGTGGAGGTCACCAAGGCGGGCATGGCGATCTGGCGCCAGGCGATGGACCTCCGGGGCCGGGCCGAGGACGACCTCGCGGAGGCCCTCACCGAGCGCGAGCTCGCGACCCTCAACCGGCTCTTGAAGAAGGTCACGGTGCGCTCCGAGGAGCGCGAGGGCTGAGCCCCTCGACGTGAGAAGGGGGTGGCCCGTCCGGCGTCCGGACGGGCCACCCGCTCGCGCCGCACCGACCCCCCACGGGCCGAGAACGCGAGGACGGCGGTCGATCCGGGCCTAGGCAGGCAGGATCGGGCCGCGCAGGTGGAACCGGCGGGCCGCCGCGGGACGGAAACGGGCCGCGGAGCCGCCAGGCCGAGGACGACGGGCGCACCGGGCGCGCCGGCGTCGTACCGGCGCAGGATGAGCAGGACGGCCGCCTGGGTACGACGCAGCCGCGCAGAGGTGTGCTCGACCTCGTCTTCACCGGCCTGGACGTCGAGCTGGGCCTCGCACATGTGCTGCCAGCGGGCCCGGAGCGCAACGACCAGGGCCACGGGGCCGTCGAAGTACGGGCGCCACTCCTCGCGCCAGGGGACCGCCCGCTCATGTCGGTCGCGGCGGCGGCCTCGACCTCGCGGATGATGCGGGTGCGTTCGTGGGTCTCGGTCCAGGTCATGACGGGTTCCTTCCGGGGAGCTGCGGGAGTGCCGCGGTGGGGTGATGGAAGGAGGAGGGGACGGCGGGACCGGGTGATACACCCGGTCTCGACGTATCAGCGGCACTGGTTCGCGGGTCAGAAGTGCGGGACGATGCATCCGCAAGCTCTCGCACCGTGCGAAGGGGGTCGGGTGTGGACGTGAGCTCACCGCTGTCCGCGCTCGTCCCCGCGGCGCGGGAAGGAGACCAGCATGCATGGGATGCGATCGTGGACCGCTTCCTCCCGCTGGTGGACGCGATCATCCGCGGCCACCGGCTCTCGGAGGCCGACGGCGACGACGTCAGCCAGACCGTCTGGCTGCGCCTCGTCGAGCACCTCGGCGACCTGCGCGAGCCCGCGGCGCTGCCCGGCTGGATCCGGACGACGACCCGCAACGAGTGCCTGCGCCTGCTGGCCGCCCGCGGCCGGGTCCGCCCCGTCGACCCGCAGGACGCGACCGGCCTCGACGCGGTCGTCGACGACGTCGCCGGCACCGACCTGCTCGCGGCCGAGAGCCGCCAGCTGCTCCGCGAGGCCCTCGCCGCGCTCCCCGAGGCCCGCCGGGCCCTGCTCCTGCTCCTCCTCGCCGACCCACCTGTGGGCTACGAGGAGATCAGCCGCCGCTTCGGCATCCCCGTCGGCAGCATCGGCCCGACCCGCGCCCGCGCGCTCGAGCAGCTGCGCCGTACCCCCGCGCTGCGCCGACTGGTGGAGGTGACCCCGTGACCGGTCCCCTGGACGACGACGAGCTGATGGCCCTGCTCGGCGAGGCCGTCGCCGAGGAGGCGGCCGTCAGCGACCGGCGGCGTACGGCGGCCCGCGCCGCCCTCACGTGGCGCTCGGTCGACGCCGAGCTGGCCGAGCTGCTCCACGACTCCGCCCTCGACGCGGGCGCCGCCGTACGCTCCGGCTCGGACGAGGGGGGCGAGCCCCGCACCCTGTCCTTCGGCCACAGTGGCCTCACCCTCGAGGTCGAGGTCGAGGGCGAGACCCTCCTCGGTCAGGTGATCGCCGCCGGGGAGGCGGCCTCCGTCACCGAGCCGGCCTCGGTGATGCTGGAACGTCCCGACGCGCACGCCCTGAGTGCCGAGGCCGACGCCTCCGGCTTCTTCCGGCTGGAGGGCGTGCACCCCGGCACCGTCCGGTTCGTCGTCGAGCAGGGCGGCTGGTCGCTCACCACCCCGTGGGTGATGCTCTGACCGCTGGTTGAGGTGCGAGCAGCGCCGGCGACGAGCCTCGAAACGTCAGGTCAGCGGGCCGACGACCTTGATCGCGCCGCCCCGCGGGTCGGTGTGCGGCGCCGCGGTGGCGAGGACGTCTCGCCACGCCTCCCGCGCCGACTGGCCTGTCTCCCGCATCCGGGCGGCGATCAGCCCGGTCACGACCGGGGTGGAGAACGACGTACCGCTCCACCGGGCCAGGCCGTCGAAGGTGCGGACCTCGCCGACGTTCGGCGGCTCGTGGCAGGTGTAGCTGCCCTTCGGGAACGCGTTGACCAGGTCGCGCCCGCGGGCGTACACGTCGACCCACGGACCGACGTTGGAGAAGTCCGACACGCAGGCGTCCGGGTCCACCGATCCGACCGACACCACCCACGGGAAGGCCGCCGGCCAGAACGGCTTGTCGCTGGAGTCGTTGCCGGCCGCCGCGACGATCAGCACGTCCTCCCGCTCGGCCAGCTTGTTGGACTCGCCGAGGAGCTCGAAGCCCAGCAGCGCGAAGTCGCCGCGGGTGTGGGTCCCCGCAGAGATGCTGATGACCTGCGGGTGGTCGTCGTCGTCGATCGCCTCCTGCAGTTGCTGGATGATCTCCGACTCGTAGACCGCGCCGCCGTGCACCAGCACCCCTTCGACCTCGACCCGGGTGTCCGGTGCGAGGCAGCTGATCACCCCGGCGACGAAGGTGCCGTGGCCGGCGTACGGGTGGATCGCGGTCGGGTCGACCGTCTCGACGTCGGAAGGATCGGCCACGACGTCGCCGACCTCGAGCCACGGGGACATCGCGCTGCCGACCGCCTCGGTCCACAGGCCGGTGTCGACCACCGCCACCCGGACCCGGTCGCGGTCCGCAAGCTCTCGCGAGGAGGGCAGGGCCGGGGGCCAGGGCTTGGTGTGGCGGTGCGGGGTCTCGGGTTCGGTGGCGGGGCACATGAAGCCCCGCGGAGTCACGTAGACCACGTGGTCCGGCGTGATCGCGCCTGGTTCGACGACGTGTGAGCGCTCCAGCTCGGCGAGCGTCGCCAAGACGTCGTCCTGACCGTCCACCCGAGACGGCAGTGCGGCCAGCATCAGACCCGGGATCCGTGTCTCCCGGGACTCCAGATCGCCCCTGAACCGCTCCCGGTTCTCATCGGTGCCGAAGTACTCCTCCAGCCGGCCGAGGTCGTGACGCCTCACCAGCGCGTGACCGGGGCGGTAGAGGTAGTGGATGTCAGCGTCGTCGCGCGGTGGCTGCGACCCCTCCACCGGCGCTCCGGAGACGCCCGACTCCTTCATCGCGTCCCTGATGACGCGCACCTGGGCGCGCAGCCGATCGGCGCCGACATCGCGCGGCGGTCGCGGTCGGGTGAGGCGCAGCTTCTCGAGAAGGCTGCGCAGAAGGTCGATCGGCAGGGAGGGACGGATGGGATCGCTCATGGCGGCTCCTGGTGCTGATGACAGGCCGAGAAACCCGTCGGCGGCGCTAACGTATTGCTGCTGTGCAGGTCCCGTAAAGGAGCAGACCGTCGATGGAGGAGCTGCTCGCGCTCGCGCTCGAGGACCCGGACCGGGGCCGAGCCTGGGCAGAGGAGGTCCTGGTCGGTGACTCCGATCCCGTCCGGCGGTCCTACGCGCACCAGTGCCTCGGCATCGTCCACCGCGAGAGGGGCGACCACGGCGCCGCGCTCCGGGAGCTGCGCGCGGCCCTCCGAGACGCGCGCCGGTCGTCCGTCCTCGATCGTGAGCGTGACGTGCGCGCCACGCTGGGAGCGACGCTGGTCTTCGCTGGACGCACGCGATCCGGTCTCCTCCAGCTCGAACGCGCCGCCGCAGGAGCGACCGGCGGGCTCGGCGCACGCATCGGCATGCGACGGGCAGGAATCCTCGTGCTGCTCGGTCGAGACGCCGAGGCGGTGCCGGTTCTCAGGGCCTCACGCGACGCGCTCGTCCTCACCGGCGACGCCGTCTGGGAAGCGCGCGCCCGGATCTGGCTCGGAGACCTGGAGCTGCGGCGCGGTCACCTCGACGTGGCGGAGGAGGAGACGCGCTGCGCAGAAGAGATCCTGGACAGGGAGGGTGCGCAGCTCGAGCGGCTGACCGCCATCGAGAACCGCGCCGACATCGCGATCGCGCGCGGAGACCTGGCGACTGGCCTCCGGATCCATGCAGAGGTCGCTGCTCGATACCGGTCTCTGGGCAGGCAGGTCCGCTATGCAGGGACCGCGACCCGTGCGCGCGCGTACCTCTCGGCCGGCCTCGCACGGGAGGCCGTCGAACTGCTCGATCACTTCCTCGCGCAGCGCGAGATACCTGCTGTCGACCAGGCGGAGCTCCACCTCCTGCACGCCTCGGCTCTCCTGGCGATGGGCGACGCGGTCCCGGCGCTGGCCGAGGCGCGAACGGCACGAACCCTGTTCGGACGCCAGCACCGCCCCTGGCACCGAGCGCGCGCGGAGCTCGCCGAGTTCCAGGCACGCGACCTCGCGCGCGCGCCTTCCAGCCGGGTCCGAGCGGTCGCGCTGGCCGGTCAGCTCCACGCCGAGCGGGCGCACGAGGCCCCATCGGCCCTCACCCTGGCGGGCCGGCTCAGCACGGGCGAGCAGCGTCGTGAGCTGTGGGCCCAGGCCGCGTCGTACCGCCACCACCCGAACGCCCTGGTCCGCGCCGGCGCCTGGCACGCCCGGGCCCTGGCCCGCGAGGAGACGCACGATCGGGGCGGGGTGCTGCGCGCGGCCGCCGCGGGCCTGGACGCGATCGACGAGCACCGGCGACTGATCGGTTCGTCCGAGCTCAGGGCGTTGGCGACCACCCACGGGCGCGAGCTGACCGCCATCGCGCTGCGCCATGCCGCCACTGACGCGAGGACCCTGCTGCGGTGGAGCGAGCGGACCCGGGCGACGGCGCTGGCGCAGCCGCCGGCGACCTCGGACGCGGCGACCATCCCGGCGTCGCTGGCGGCGCTGCGCGACAACGGACGGCAGCTGGCCGAGGCGCGCCAGGAAGGGGCGCCGACCGAGGAGCTCGAGCGGGAGCGGCGTCGGCTGGAGCGGGCGGTGCGGGCGGAGAGCCACACGCTGTCGGCGACCACGGCCGCCCAACAGCGGCCGGCGAGCGTTGAGGAGATCCTCGCGGCGACCGGCGAGACCTGCCTGGTCGAGCTGGTCGACGTCGATGGGGTCCTGCACGTCGTTCTCGCCCACGCCGGGAAGGTACGACGACGGGTGGCCGGCGCGACGAGTGAGATCGCAGCCCTGCTCGGCCCGGCGGCGATGCTGCTGCGCCGCGCGGCCCGCGGCCGGCCGGCCGACACCACGAGCCTCGGGAAGGCCCTCCAGGAGGCGGTCCTCGGCGACGCGGCCGCGCTCCTCCCCGACACCCCGGTCGTGCTCGCGCCCCCGGCCCGGCTGCACGGCCTGGCCTGGTCGCTGCTGCCCACCCTGCACGACCGGCCGTTCGCGGTGGTCCCGTCGGCGGGGCAGTGGCTGCGGGCCCGTGCCTCCACCCCACCGGACCCGGCCAGCACCGTCCTCGTCGCCGGTCCGGCCCTGGCGAGCGGCGGCGCGGAGGTGCCGGTCCTGGCCGGGCGCCACCCGGACGCCGTCCTCCTCGACGGTCCGCGGGCCACGCTCGACGCCGTGCTGGCCCACCTCGACGGCGCCGGCCTGGTCCACCTCGCCGCGCACGGACGGTTCCGGGCCGACAGCCCGCTGTTCTCGGCGCTCGACCTGGCCGACGGGCCGCTGACGGTCCACGACCTGGAGCGGGTCCCGCGGGCGCCGTACCGCGTCGTGCTGTCGGCCTGCGAGTCCGGCGTGCTCGCGCCGGTCGGGGCCGAGGAGCTGCTCGGGCTGGCGGCAGCGCTGTTCTCCCTCGGCACCGCCGGCCTGGTCTGCAGCGTCGGCGAGGTCAACGACGCCGCCACGGCCGCCCTGATGGTCGACCTGCACGCGGCGCTCGCCGTCGGCAGCGACCCGGCCACCGCCCTGTGCGAGGTGCGCCGTCGCGCCGCAGGCGACCCGGTCGCGGCCGGCACCGCAGCGGCGTTCCTGGCCCTGGGCGTGTGACCGACAGAACCTGTTCTCGTTGGGAGGACATGCTGCGCCGTGCCCTGACCACCGTCGCCGTCCTGCTCGCCCTGCTCGGCGGCCTCCTCGCCGCACCCGCACCGGCGCGGGCGGACACGAAGCCGCTGCCGGTGCCCTACAGCTTCCTGCCCAACGCCGCCTTCGGCGGCGTACCCGGGGCGAACGCCCCCGGCACCAACGACTTCGGCTGCAGGCCCACGCCCGCCCACCCGCGCCCGGTGATCCTGGTCCACGGCCTGCTCGGCAACCGTTCCACCAACTGGCAGACCTACGGCCCGTTGCTGAGGAACAACGGCTACTGCGTGTTCTCGCTGACCTACGGCGTCGAGTACGACGTCACCCCGGTCAACCTGTTCGGCGGCCTGGACGACATGCGGGTCAGCGCCCGCCAGCTCAAGAGGTTCGTCACGACGGTGCTCAGGGCGACCGGTGCGACGAAGGTCGACCTGGTCGGGCACTCCGAGGGCACGGTGATGCCGCAGTGGTACCTGAAGTTCCTCGGCGGCGCGAAGCGCGTCGAGAACTACGTCGGCCTCGCCTCGGCGTACCGCGGCACCCGGGTCGCCTCGCTCGGCGACGTCGTGGCCGGCGTCCTCCCTGACGGCATGCTTCCGACCGGGTGCCGGTCGTGCCTGCAGTTCTCGCCGACCTCGAGGTTCATGAAGAAGCTCCACGAGGGCGGCATGGTCCAGCCCGGGGTGCGCTACACCAGCATCGTCACGAAGTACGACGAGCTGGTGCTGCCCTACACCAACGGCATCCTGCCCGGCGTGCACAACGTGGTGCTCCAGGACGTGTGCAAGCAGGACTACTCCGAGCACTTCCAGATCGCCTCGAGCCGCAACGCCGCCCAGCTCGTGCTCAACGCGCTCGACCCGGAGCACCCGCGCCCGGTCCGCTGCGCGCTGGTGCTGCCGTTCGTCGGCGAGCTGGTTCCCGGACTGCTCTGATCGAGCGCGCCCCATTCGAATAGGTCGCCGATCCGGCCGATCCACGACGAATTCGCCTGGGGCGCGGCGATCCAGCGGGTGGAGGGGGGCATCCCTGGGACCCCGACCCCGCATAGGCTTCGGTCATGCCTGAACAGCCCAGCACCGCCCTCACCGCCCGGGAAGCCATCGCGGCCGTCCAGGGGCACGAGGCCTGGGCGATCATCCGGCGCTCCACCCGCGCGGGCGACCGCGACACCGTCGGCGTCCTCGGCGGCACCCGCAGCGTGGTCGAGTCGATCATGGACATCCCGCTCGAGACGGGCGTGCCGGAGCCGGGGCACATCTGCGACCGGCTGGTCGCCGTACCGTTCCGCCAGGTCGGCGAGCGCGGCTTCGAGGCCCACGACGACGGTACGCCGCTCGTCGTGGTCGACGTGCAGAGCGAGCACGAGTTCTCCGTCGCCGACGTGATCGCCGCGATCGACCCGGTCGACGTCGACTTCACCGACCGCGGCGGCTTCGAGACGTCCGACGAGGACTACGGCAAGCTGGTCGAGCAGATCATCAGCGAGGAGATCGGCCAGGGCGAGGGCGCGAACCTCGTCATCGGGCGCAACTACCGCGCCGTCGTCGCCGACTTCGGCCCCGACGTCGCGCTCACCGTCCTCCGCCGGCTGCTCGAGCGCGAGCGCGGCGCCTACTGGACCTTCGTCTTCTTCACCGGCGACCGCTTCCTCATCGGCGCCTCGCCCGAGCGACACGTCTCCGTCCACGGCGGCGACGTCCGGATGAACCCGATCTCCGGCACCTTCCACCTGCGTCCGCCCGCCGGCGAGACCCGCAGCACCGAGGCCCGGATCGCTGAGTTCCTCAAGGACGAGAAGGAGATCTACGAGCTCTTCATGGTCGTCGACGAGGAGCTCAAGATGATGTGCGACATCTGCACCGAGGGCGGCCAGGTGCTCGGCCCGTTCCTCAAGCCGATGACCCACCTCATCCACACCGAGTACCTCCTCGCCGGGCGCACCACGCGCGACGTCCGCGAGGTCCTGCGCGACACCATGTACGCCGCCACGGTCACCGGCTCGCCCGTCGAGAACGCGTGCCGGCTGATCAAGGCCTACGAGCCCGAGGGCCGCGGCTACTACGCCGCGGCGCTGGCGATCTTCGGCCGCGACGAGGCCGGCGAGGCCGTCCTCGACAGCCCGATCGTGCTGCGTACCGCCGACGTCTCACCCGCCGGCGAGCTGAAGGTGACCGCCGGAGCCACGCTCGTGCGCGACTCCGTGCCGGCGTACGAGGTCGCCGAGACGCACGCCAAGGCCGGCGGCATCCTGTCCGCCTTCGGCCTGGTCCCGCCGGCGCCCGTCCCCACGACCGACATCGCCACCCTCGTCGCCGACGAGGAGGTGCTGATCGCGCTCAACGCCCGCAACAACCGGCTCTCCGGCTTCTGGCTCGCCGACCAGGCCGGTACGCCGGTCGACCCGCGCCTGGCCGGGAAGTCCGCCGTCATCCTCGACGGCGAGGACGACTTCGTGAACATGCTGCGCCACATGCTCGCCCGGATGGGCATGACCAGCTCGGTCGTCCGGCACGAGGAGTACGCCGACGGCGTGCTCGACGGCTACGACCTGGTCATCGTCGGGCCGGGCCCCGGCGACCCGCGCGACGACGCCGACCCGAAGATGGGCCAGCTGCGCGCCGCCGTCGCCTGGCTGCTGGCCAACGAGAAGCCGTTCGTCGCGGTCTGCCTGGGCCACCAGGCGCTGTGTCACCAGCTCGGCATCCCGCTCGCCTACAAGGACATCGTCTTCCAGGGCACCCAGGCCACCGTGCTGCTCGACGGCCGCCCGCAGAAGGTCGGCTTCTACAACACCTTCGTGGGCCGGGTCTCCCCGGAGGTCGAGCTGCCTGCCGGGATCCGGGTGGACGCCGACACCGACACCGGCGACGTCCACGCGCTGGCCGGCCCGCACTTCCGCGGCGTCCAGTTCCACGCCGAGTCGATCCTCACCGAGCGTGGCTTCGACATCGTCCACGACCTGGTCTCCGGCGTCCTGCTCTGAGCGTCGTGACGTGGAGCTGATCGCAGGGTCGCCGGCGTCGTACCTCGCAGCGGACGACGTCGTCGAGGCCCGCGCGCCGGAGGTCGTAGCCCTGGCCGAGCGGCTTGGCGCGGGCGCGCTGGACGACGCGGCGTTCGCGGCGGCGGCGTTCGCGTGGGTGCGCGACAAGATCGCCCACGCGGGCGATGCGGGAGACCCGCGGTTCGCCGTCACGGCGACCGAGGTGCTCGCCGACGGCGTCGGCTGGTGCTACGCGAAGGCACATCTGCTCGCCGCCGTACTTCGCGCCGGAGGCGTGCCGACGGGGTTGTGCTACCAGTGGCTGGCCGACGGCGACGGGTACGTCGTGCACGGCCTGGTCGCCGTCCACCTCGACGGCGGCTGGCACCGGCAGGACCCGCGCGGCAACAAGCCGGGCGTGGCAGCGGAGTTCTCGCTGGGCGAGGAACGCCTGGCCTGGCCGGTGGATCCGGCGGCGGGCGAGATCGACTGGCCCGAGGTGCACGTCGTAGCGGCGCCCGGCGTGGTCGCCGCGCTGCGCCGCGGCGAGCTGGCGGTCGCGTTGTGAGTCCCCCCGACGTCGTGGTCGTCGACCACCGCGACTCCTACACCTGGAACCTGGTCCACCTGATCGCCGGCGTCACCGGCGTGCTGCCGAGCGTCGTCCAGTGGGACGACGAGGTCGACCTGTCGGCGTACTCCCACGTCGTGCTGTCCCCGGGCCCGGGCCACCCCAGCGAGTACGACTGGCGCTTCGACGATGGTCGCCCGGTGCTGGGCGTGTGCCTCGGTCTGCAGGGGATGGTGCTCGCGTTCGGGGGCGAGGTGGGCCGGGTCGAGCCGGCTCACGGCACGGTCGAGGCGGTCACCCACGACGGCCGCGGTGTGTTCGCCGGGCTCCCGTCGCCGCTCGCCGCCGTGCGCTACCACTCGCTCGCCGCCACCCGGCTGCCCGACGGGCTCGAGGCCACGGCCTGGGCGGCCGACGGCACGATCATGGGGGTGCGGCACCGGACGCTGCCGATCGAGGGCGTGCAGTTCCACCCCGAGTCGGTGCTCTCGGAGCACGGCGCGCGGCTGGTCGCGAACTTCCTCGCCATGGGACGCTGACCCGCATGGTGGCCGGATGGTGACCCAGGGCGACCCCGCCGAGGCGTTCGCCCGGATCCAGGCGCGCCACGCCCGCTGCGTTTGGCTCGACGGCGGCGGTGCCCGCGACTGGTCCCGTCGCCGCTCGATCCTCGGCTGGCTCGACGACGACGACGTCTCGCTGACCTACGACGCGGCGACCCGCGAGGTGACCCGGCACGCCGGCGGCCGGTCCGTGGTGGTCGGCGACGACCCGTTCACCGTGCTGGAGGCCGAGCTCGCCGACGGGAGGCCGAGCGACCAGTGGTTCGGCTACTTCGGGTACGCCGCCCGCGCCGACCTGCCCGCCGTACCCGACCCCGACCTGCCGGACGCGGTCTGGCTGCGTCCCTCCCACCTCCGCGAGTACGAGCACCCGGTCGCGGCCCCGACCGCCACCGTCGGCATCAGCGCCGACGAGCCGAGCGCCACTCCGCCGGACTACGCCCGGGCCTTCGCCGCGGTCCAGGAGCACCTGCGCGCGGGCGACTCCTACGAGGTCAACCTGACCCACCGGATCCGGGCCGGCAGCCCGCTCTCCCCGGCCGCGGCCTACCTCCGCCTACGGGCTCTGAATCCCGCTCCCTACGCGGGTTTCCTCCAGCACGACGTCGACGGCGCGCGCGCCTGGCTGCTCAGCTCCTCGCCCGAGCGCTATGCCCTGGTCGACGAGGACCGGGTCCTCGAGACCAAGCCGATCAAGGGCACCACCGCGCGCGGCGGCACCCCCGCCGAGGACCAGGAGGCGCGCGACCGGCTGGCGAGCGACCCCAAGTTCCGCTCCGAGAACCTGATGATCGTCGACCTGCTCCGCAACGACCTCGCGACGGTCTGCGAGGTCGGCAGCGTCGAGGTCCCCACCCTGATGGACGTCGAGTCCTACGCCTCCGTGCACCAGCTGGTCTCGACCGTCCGCGGCCGGCTGCGCGCCGACGTCACCACCGTCGGCGCGCTCAAGGCGCTCTTCCCCGCGGGCTCGATGACGGGCGCCCCCAAGCTGCGTACGATGGAGATCATCGAGGAGGTCGAGGCGACCCCACGCGGGGCCTACTCCGGCGCCTTCGGCTGGGTCTCCGGCGACGGCCGCGCCGACCTCGGCGTCGTCATCCGCACCCTCACCACCGCCGGAGAGGACTACGTGCTCGGTACGGGCGGCGGGATCACGGTCGCCAGCGACGTCGACGAGGAGTGGGCCGAGACGGAGTGGAAGGCCGCACGGCTGCTCCAGGCGATCAACCCGTAGGGGTGCTTGGGCGCGAGTGGGTGTCCGGATCTGCCGAGAAGCGCGCAGTGGGTGTGCGGACAGATCCTGCGGGACGATCAGCGCGTCAGTGGCTCACGGGACGCCGTGTTCACCGCTTGCACGAAGGTCGGGTGAGCGCCAGTGAGCACGAGGTCGTCGTCTCGCGTCATGCGGATGCCCACGTTGTTCTTGACCGCATTAATGGTTCCGAGGACCACTCCACCCGCCATGAACGCGAAGCCAGAGCCGACGAACAGCCCTGCGTCGTCGTCGCCAACGGTGGCTGTTGCCATGAGGGCACAGACACCGATCAACGCGACCAGCCAGGCCAGGCGCCTGTTGTTGCGCCAGCGCTCATGGACCTCGTGGCTGAACGGGAGCGTGACGCGGTAACGGCGCGAACTCATCATGCCGGCAATGAAGAAGCCGACGATGGTGAAGAGCAGGAGAAGCGTGACCCACGCTGGCGTGGTGTGACCGCGCAGGGTCACGCGGTCGTGGGTGACGCGACCAGTCTTGACACAGACGTCGAGGTCGATGAGAACAGTGCTCCCCGCACGACCCAAGATCACATCAGCCATGCGTTGAGGCTAGGGGGAGGGACCGCAACTGCACGTGAGATCCGCGCGGATCTGCCGCGATCCACTCGGTCATGCCGATGAGCCGTGTTCCATTCGGTCATCGCCTCGTGGGCACCAGTCGAGCTTCGACTGCGGTGCTCAGCAACGCGATCTGGTCACGGGTCAGGTCGACGGCGATCGACTGCGCGCAGTCGGCCAGCGCGACCAGACGACGTGGACCCGGCGCCCACGCCGACGCATCGAACGAGTAGGGCGCGAACGCGACGAACGCATCCCATACGGCGACCTCGCCGTTCTGTCGGACCCCTGTCCGGCGGTAGAGCCGGTCTTCCCCCCGCTTGGGCGTCCTCAGCGAGCTCAAGTGCTCGGCTGCCTCGCGCACTTCGGTCGGCCACTCCGCCGCCATGGACCACGGGATGTCGGTCTCGAAGGTCGCGACGTCCGGTGCCGCGAGCGCAAGAAGCTCCCGGCACAGCTCAACTCGCTCAGAGGTGCTCAGTCCGTCCGTCTTGACCACGTACTTGTTCCGCGACACCACACGGTCAGGTTGTCACGAAACCGTCCGGATCTGCCGCGATCCGTGCGACAGCGCCTCCCTTGCTGCCTGGTGAGCAATTCCAGCTTGCGAGCTTGAGAAGTGGGAATTGCGAGCAGCCCCCCGCCCGCGGGGGTTGCTCCGGCTGAGCAGCCGTTCCGGCCGCGCGGACCCATGCTGGCCACAAATCAAAGAGCAGAGGATTTACCCGGTCGAGGGCATGCACAGGGCACAGCGAAACTGCCATCGTCGCGCTCATGGACGACCGGGCCACGACACGCATGCCCAAGAACGTCGACGGCCCCGCGTAAGCCCTCAGGACGGTCGACCAGCGAGCGACGGGCTCGATCGTCATCCCGGTCGCCGTCATGGTGCTCGTCCTGGCGACGGCGTGCGCAGCACTGGCGCAGATGGCGTCGGCCCCGCCTGCGCACGTGCGCGACATGACCCTGAACCAGGCCCGGAACGAGACTCGGTTCCTGGTGCAGGTCAAGAGATACTTCGCCGACGCCCCCGCGAAGGCTCGACGTGCCACCGATGCCATCTACATCGCCGAAGGCGACCACGCCTGTCGATGGCTCTCGCGGGAGCCCCCTGTCACCGCAGAGGCGCCCAACCAGACCTCCGGCGAGCTGTACCGACGGTACGTCCGTACCGTCGAACCCACTCCGACGTGGCCCTTCGGCCGCAGAGGTGTTCGCGGCGACGTCATCTACAACGCCTGGGACTTCCTGTGTCCGAACCTCCGCGACTCCCGCACCTGGACACCCCCGCCAGAGGCCGACTGAACCGCCGATACAAGCTCCTGTCGGGACACTCGACGGCGGCCTGGGCGTCACCGAGGCACCGAGCCCGGCAAGGAACTCATCGTCACCGACCTGCCGAGCTATCCCTCGTCCTGGTACCGGACTGAGTCGTAGGATTCGTCTGTCATGTCGCAGGACATGGGTGACAGTTCTGCATCAGGACATAGGTGACACTTCCGGTGGTATTGGTGGTGACACTTCGCCCGCGAGGCTTCGGCGGTGCCGACTCGTGAACCCATTGATCCCCGTCTCGCGATCTCACAGTGGCCCGACGACGCTCCTCGTGGGGCGGTGACGACGTTCTGTGCCGAGCACGGCATCTCGCGCAAGTCGTTCTACGAGCTCCGCAAACGCGCCGCTGTCGATGGCCCGGCTGCCGTGCTCGAGCCCCGGACTCGCAGGCCCAAGTCGAGCCCGTCGAGGCTGAGTGAGGAGGTCAAGACGCAGGCCATTCAGGTGCGCGCCGCGCTGGAAGCCTCAGGCCTCGATCATGGGCCGATCAGTGTGCACGACAAGATGAAGGCGATGGGCCTGGAGCAGGTCCCCTCGGTCGCGTCGCTGGCCCGGACCTTCCGCGAGGCAGGAGTCGCGCGACTTGAGCCCAAGATGCGACCCCGTTCGGCATGGCGACGGTTCGTGTACCCCAACCCGAACGCGTGCTGGCAACTCGACGCCACCGAGTACGTCCTGACTGGTGGCCGCAAGTGCGTGATCTTCCCAGCTCATCGACGACCACTCCCGCTACGCCGTCGCATCCCACGTCGCCTGGGGCGAAACGGTCATGGACGCCATCCGGGTCGTCGACAAGGCCATCATTGCCCACGGCGTGCCGCAACGGCTGCTGAGCGACAACGGACTCGCGTTGAACCCCTCGCGGCGTGGCGTTGTCGGCCAACTCGTCGATCACGTGGCCCGGCTGGGGGTCGAGGCGATCACCGGCAAGCCCTACAAGCCGACCACCCAAGGCAAGAACGAACGCTTCCACCAGACTCTGTTCCGCTACCTCGACAAGCAGCCCCTGGCTGCATCACTGGCCGAGCTGCAGGCACAGGTCGACACGTTCGACAACATCTACAACACCCAGCGTCCGCATCAAGGACTGCCGGGGCGGGTCACCCCAGCCGCAGCGTGGGCAGCGACCCCGAAGGCCGACCCACCCTGACCCAACACCGAGCGGAGTTGGCTCGGCCGTCCCGCCGTCGCACGTCGGACACCGCGACGGCAACGACCAGCTGACCCACGGCCAACGCTCGTGTCCGGAAGGTCAACTCTGCCGGCGGCGTCCACATCGACAAGGTCTTCTACAAGCTCCATGTCGACCACGCCTTCAAACAGGTCCTCGTGATCACCGATGGGGACCGATTCACCGTCACCGTCACCGACTTCGACGGCGTGATCATCGCCGAGCTCACCCGCGCGGCCCCCGGCGTGCGCTACGTCGGCAACGGTCGCCCAAGCGGCCCCCGCCCCAAAGACCAGGATTCGTCACGGAAGTCCTGATACATCAACTGTCACCGATGTCCTGATACAGAACTGTCACCGATGTCCTGAGACATCACAAGGAACTCGCCCCCCGAGACTCTTGACTCGAACACACGTTCGAGTAGACTGAGCGCATGTCTTCTCTCGGGGCGCTCGACCAGGCCACAGCCGTGGCCGAGCGTGCCGCGGAGCTGGCCGGTGAGGACTGGGACGTGCTCGCCGGTCCGGACGCGGTGGCGGGCGTGGAAGCGGTGGTTGCCGCGCGCTCGTTCCTCGATGCCGCCCTGTTGCGCGGCATCGCACGTGTTGAGGCCACCGACGCGGTGCGTGGCCTCGGGTGGGCGACGGTCAAGGACTTCTTGACCCACCTCACCGGTGGCCACAAGGGCAGCGGTGGCGGGCTGGTCCGGGCGGTGGAGCAGCTACGGGACCTGCCCGAGGTCCAGACCGCCCTCGAGACTGGTCGGGTCACCCTGCCCCAGGCCCGCGCGATCGCGGCCAAGGTGCACACCCTGCCCCGGGTGCCGCAGTTCCGAACCGCGGTCGCCGGCGCGATGCTGGACCTGGTCGACACCCACGGCCACGACGCCTCCGACCTGCAGACCGCGTTCAGCGACGTGGTGCGCGAGCTCGACCCCGACAGCGCGATCGTCGACGCCGAGAAGGAGAAGGCGAAGGCCGAACGCGCTGCCCACCACGCCCGGCACCTGTCCTTCGCCGAGGACGGCCACGGCGGAGTGCGCCTCAAGGGCTACGGCACCGTCGAAGACGCGGAGAGGATCAAGGCCACCCTGCACCCCCTCGCGGCTCCGGTCACCACCGAACCCGGTGCCTGTGGCGGGGTGAGCCGCCGGCCGGGTGAGGCGATGTTCGACGAGAACGGTGTCGCCACCAGCGCACCCTGTCTGACCCCGGAGTGTGGGCATGATGGCCGCGACCCGCGGCAGGCCGGGGCCCGGTTGTGGGACGCCCTGGTCGATGCCTGTGACCGGCTCGCCGCCACCGACGAGCTTCCTCGTGACCACGGGTCGAAGCCGCGGGTGGTGGTCCTCATCGACCAGGACAGCTTGAAGCAGCAGGTGATCGATGCTGGTCTGGCCCGCAACGGGCACACCCCGACCGGTGCCCGGTTCTCCGCGAGCGCCGTACGACGCATGGCGTGCGATGCCGAGATCATCCCGAGCGTCCTCGGCGCCGAAGGCCAAGTTCTCGACGTGGGCCGGGCCCAACGTCTGGTGACCGCCGCGATCTGGATGGCGTTGGTCGTCCGCGACCGGCACTGTGCCTTCCCGGGCTGTACCCGGATGCCGTTGGCCTGCGATGCCCACCACGTCGTCCACTGGGCCGACGGCGGCGCCACCAGCCTCGACAACCTCGTCATGCTCTGCCGTCACCACCACGTCCTGGTCCACCAGACCCCCTGGGCCGTCCACATCGACCCCGACACCCGACAACCCGTGTGGACCCCACCACCCAGGCACACCCTCGACAGCCTCCGCGGGAGAGCGACCTACCGACCCGCCCGACCACGCGCCGCTTGAGGCGACGGGCACGGTTCTGGGAGCCGAGGACCTCCGAGGCGATCAGCTCGGGTCGGAGCCGGCCCCCGTCTGGGCCGCGTGGCTCGACAGCGTGGTGAGGGTGGCTACGACGCCGCGCACGACCCGCTTCTCGTCGTACGGCGCCGGGTCGACGACGTCGACCTTCTGGATCAGGTCGCCGTTCTGGACGAAGCCGGTGACGTAGAGCTGGTCCTTCGTCGCGTTGACGACGACCCGGGCGTCGTCGGCCTGGTCGACGGTAGGGGTGCGGACGTCGGCGTCGACCTGCTGGCCCATCGTCTTCCACGCCTGGTCGAGGGTGCCGGGGAAGAGCAGGTAGTTGGCGGAGACCACCGCCTCGCCACTGCCCTCGGCCGGGGTGAAGCGGCACTCCGGCTTCGTCGGCGTGCCGGCGTGCTCGGTGGCCTCGATCCCGAACTGCGCCTTGACGAACGCCGCGTCGAGCACGTCGCAGGGATTCCACCGCGCCACCGGAGTGGTCGGCAGGTCCGGCTTCGGGCCGACCTTCTCGTCGCCGCCGCAGCCGGCGAGGGCGAGCGGAGCGAGGAGGGCCGCGACGAGGGCGGTACGACGGAGGTCAGGCATGGGGGTTGTTCTCCCGTCCGGGCAGCTTGAGCACGAGGCGTGCGCCACCGCTGGCGTTGGCGGTGGCTTGGACCGAGCCGGAGTGGCGTTCGGCGACCTGGCGCACGATCGCCAGGCCGAGGCCCGATCCGGGCATGGTGCGGGCGTCGTCGGAACGCCAGAACCGGTCGAAGATCCGGGTCCGGTCCGTCTCGGCGATCCCGGGGCCCTGGTCGTCGACGGTGAGCACGCCGTCGCTGAGGCGGACGGTCACCTGACCGCCCTCGGGGCTCCACTTCGCGGCGTTGTCGAGCAGGTTGGTCACGGCCCGCTCCAGCTCGGCGTCCTCGCCGATCACCCACCACGGCCGGGTGAAGACCTCGAACTCCAGGCTGGGAGCGCGGCGTCGCACCCGCTGCACGGCGTGGTCGACGACGTCGGCCAGGTCGACCGGCTCGACCTGGATCGGCATCGGCTCGTCGCGGGCCAGCTCGGTGAGGTCGCCGATGAGGGTGGTGAGCTCCTCGATCTGCGCCCGCACGTCGTCGAGCAGCTCGTCGCGCGCGTCGGCCGGCAGGGCGGCGAGGCCGTCGGGGCTGCGTGCGGTCATGGTCAGCAGGTCGATGTTGGTGCGCAGCGCCGTCAGCGGCGTGCGCAGCTCGTGGCCCGCGTCGGCGATCAGCTCGCGCTGCCGGATCCGGCTCGCGTCGAGTGCGACCAGCAGGTGGTTGAACGCCGTCGACAGCCGCGCCACCTCGTCGTCGCCCTCGATGGCGAGCGGGGTGAAGTCCTCGGTGCGCGCGATCTCCTCGACCGACGCGCTCAGCCGGCGTACTGGCCGCAGGCCGTTGCTCGCGACCGCCCAGCCCGCCAGTCCGGCCACGAGCACGCCGAAGAAGCCGAACGCGACGGTCACCCAGCCGAGGCGGCGCAGGGTGCGGTCCTGGTCGACCAGCGGCTGGGCGATGATCAGCGCGATCCCGCTCTGCTGGGTGGGGACGGCGACCACGCGGTAGCGCTCGCCCGCCAGTACGACGGTGCGCAGGCTGCGGTCCTGCTTGCCCTGCGCCACCTCCAGCTCGGACTGGCCGAGCTCGAGGGTCGGTCCGCGGTCGAGGATGCGCAGCGTGCCCTGGTTGAAGTCGAGGATCGCGATCCGGACGTCACCCGCGCCGAGCGCCCACGAGGGGATGCCCTGCGAGCCGGCCTGGAGCAGGCTGTCGGAGTCGGCCGCCTTCTCGGCGCGATCGACCAGCGCGTTGTCGAGGGTGTCCTGCATCTGCACGCGGGCGGTGATGTAGGCGCCCACGGCCACCAGCGCGACCGACATGCCGACCGCGATCGTGGTCAGCCAGATCACCCGGCTCGCCAGCGAGCGGCGGTAGTGCCAGCGACCGTCGGCGCCCTGGCCGACCGTGAGGCCCCAGGGAACCGTCACGTCCGGCTCATGTCTCCGTCGCGCGCAGGACGTACCCGATGCCGCGGACGGTGTGGATCAGCCGGGGCTCGCCCTCGGCCTCGGTCTTGCGGCGCAGGTAGCCGACGTACACCTCGAGGGAGTTGGCGGTCGTGGGGAAGTCGTAGCCCCACACCTCCTCGAGGATGAAGCTGCGGTCGAGCACCCGGCGTGGACGGCGCAGGAACATCTCCAGCAGCGTGAACTCGGTGCGGGTCAGCTCGATCAACCGGCTGCCGCGGCGCACCTCGCGGGTGGTCACGTTCATGGTGAGGTCGGCGAAAGAGAGGACCTCCTCCTCGGCGCCGTCGTCGACCGGCGTCACCCGCCGCAGCAGCGCCCGCAGCCGGGCGAGCAGCTCCTCGAGCGCGAACGGCTTCGTCAGGTAGTCGTCGGCCCCCGCGTCGAGTCCCTCCACGCGGTCGCCGACGGCGTCGCGCGCGGTCAGCACCAGGATCGGGACGTCGTTGCCGGCCGCCCGCAGCGCCCGGGTCGTCTCGAGACCGTCGAGCTTGGGCATCATCACGTCCATCACGACGACGTCGGGCGCGACCGCGCCGATCCCCGCCAGCGCCTCGGCCCCGTCGCCGGCCAGGTGGACGTCGTAGCCGTTGAACACCAGGGAGCGTCGCAGCGACTCCCGCACCGCGCGGTCGTCGTCGACGACGAGGACGCGGTGGGGCACGGCGGGACGGGTGGGCACCCTCCCATCATGTCCGATCGGCCTGAGCGATGGCTGAGAGGCGCCGCCGGTCAGTCGTCGTCGATCGCCGGGTCGCGGTCGACCTCGCCCGCGATCTGCTCCAGCCCCGCGCGGATCCCGGCGTCGGTCATCGTGAAGCTGCGGGCGATCAGCCGGACGACGTCGGCGCAGTGGTTGAGGTAGGCCTCGGAGCTGCGCAACGAGTCGCGCACCGTGTTCGTGAGGTGGGCGTACTCGCCCCAGCCGCCGTAGGTGCCCAGGCCCATGCCGCTGGGGCGCTGCCACGGGGCGAACTCGGTGGCGCTGTCGAGCTGGGTGGCGGCGCCGCCCAGCACGGGGCTGATCTCGGTCTCGATGGACGAGGCGATCCGGCGCAGCTCGTCGGCGTCGGTCTGGATCTCGTCGAAGTACGACGGGTCGGTGTGCTGCAGGATCCGCGGCTCGGCGAGGTCGTAGGTGCCGTCCTCCCAGCCGGGCAGCTGGCTCACCGTGCGCACCATCGACTGGATCGCGGTCTCCTCGGTCGCGATGTCGTCGGAGAGCTGCTCGAGAGCCTCGCGGATCTTGGTGAGGACGGCGACCGGGTTGTCGGCGCCGAGGGGGACCGGCTGCTCCTTCTTCTCCGGGATGAAGTCCTTGGAGGTCTGCAGGACGGTGCCCGCGATCGCGAACGCCGCCGAGGACGCGCCGAGCGTCAGCGGGCCGAGGATGGCCGAGAGCGCCCCGACCACGTTGAGGACCGCCACGATGTCGCCGCCGCCTCCGGCCGAGATGTCGGAGGCCTTCATCGCGTCGATCGACTTCACCATGATGTCGGTGAGGCCGTCGGCGCCGTTCTTCCAGGCCTCGGCCTCGCCGTGGGCCGCGGCGTAGAGCACCGAGGCCACCGCGCCCAGCCCTTCCAGCGAGTGCGGGATGCGCGCCGTGACGTCCTTCTGCAGGTGCCACATCGCCTCGCCGCGGAAGCCCGCCACGTTGGTGTTGACCACGTCGATGGAGGTGTAGAGGTCGACCGCCGGGTCCCAGGCGTCGCCGGTCTTCGGGTTCGGGTTGCCGGTGGCGGCGATCGCCTTCGCGGCGTTGAACGTCGCCTGCACCGCGCCGTCGAAGTCGGCCGGTCGGGGCCGGGTGATCCACGGCCGGAACAGCTCGTGGATCTCGGTCGTGTAGTAGTCGACCAGGCCCTGGAGGCTGTCGAAGGGCCAGCCCGGCGGGATGGGAAGGGTGGTCGGGGTGCCGGTGAAGGGATCGGTGACCTGACCACCCTTCTCGAAGGTGCTGCCGTTGTAGCGACCGCCGAGCGGCGAGATGTGGATGCCGCGCCCGGCGTCGGTGCCCTCGAACCCGCCGTCGACCGTGCCGTTCATGCCGAACCAGGACAGCTGCGCCTCGATGGCGGCGTCCACGATCTTGCCGACGAGCTCCGGGAGATCCTCAGCGGTGTAGGCCATGGGTCACCAGATCCCCCGCGAGCCGGGAGCCAAACGTCGCGGCCGGTGCTTCAGAGGTAGCGCTGGGCCACCCCCGCCGCGCGGGCGCCGTACTGGCCGCCGAACAGGCAGGCGTGGACGAGCAGCGGGAACAGCTGGTGGTAGCCCAGCCGGTCCTCCCAGCCGTCGGCCAGCGGGTGGGCCTCGGTGTAGGCGGCCATCACCTGCGGCAGCTGGGGGAGGCCGAAGAGGGCGAGCATGGCGAGGTCGACCTCCCGGTGGCCGCCGTACGCGGCCGGGTCGACGACCACGGCCCGGTCGCCGGCAGCCCAGAGCACGTTGCCGTTCCACAGGTCGCCGTGCAGCCGGGCGGGCGGCTCCTCGGGGACGATCGACGGGCAGCGCGCGGCGGCGGTCTCGATGAGGGCGGCGTCCTCGGCGCTGACGATCTCCTTGTCGCGCAGCACCTTGAGGTACGGCGCGATCCGGCGCTCGGCGTGGAACTCGGCCCAGGTCGGGAGGCTGCGGTTGGGCAGCGGCAGCCGGCCGATGTACCCATCCACACGGAGGGCTCCGGTGGATCCCCCGAGCGCGCTCTCGTCGAGCCCGAAGCACGACGCGCCGTACGCATGGGTGGCGGCGAGCGCGCGGCCGAAGGCGCCGGCGGCCTCGGCGGTGGGACGGCCCGCCTCCACCCACTCGAGGATCAGGCAGTCCGAGTCGACCGCGAGCACCTCGGCGGTCGCGACCCCGCCACCCGGCGTGGCCTCGGCGAGCCAGCGCAGGCCCGCGGCCTCACGGGCGAAGAACTGGGGCGGTGCCGGGCTGAGCGTCTTGAGGAAGGCCGTGCGCCCGCTGGACAGGCGCAGCTTGACGGCCGTGGAGACGTCGCCGCCCGCCACCGGTGCGGTGGCGACGACCGCCGAGCCGAGCAGCTGCTCGGCCCTCCCGGCGACGACCGGCTGGCGCGCCATCGGCTCCCCCTGTCCGGTCCGTCAGGCGGTCCGGCTCAGGCCTGGCCCTTGAGCGCGCGCGGGATCTTCGAGCCCTGCTCGATGGCGCGTTCGGGGGCCTTGACCTTCTTGAAGCTGCGGATCGCCAGGAACACCAGCAGGCCCGCGAGGAGGACGTAGAACGCGAAGACGATCAGGAACGCCCAGTGCAGGTCGAGACCCTGGCCGTTCCAGTTGATGAAGTAGGCGATGGCCACCGAGAGCATGATGACGGCCAGCACGAGCAGGAAGCCGGCGGCCGCGATCAGCCCGGCGCCGACACCGCCCGCGGTCACGCTGACCTTGAGCTCCGACTTCGCGAGCTGGATCTCCTTGCGCATGATCGTGGAGAGATCGGTCTGCGCGTCCTTGATGAGACGTCCGATGGTCGGCTCTTCACCAGGGAGGGTGCGCGGTTCGGTGGCCATGCGGCCGACCTTACCGATACCGATATCCTCGGCACAGGTGAGCCGGGAAGTCTGGTCGGCATGTGAACGCCCCTGCCCGCACGACGCCAGGAGACACCGCCGTGTCCGAGTCCCCGCACCACCCCGACGACCTGTGGCGCCGCGGCCCCGTCTGGACGGAGAGCGAACGTCCGTTGGTGCGGTACCTCGCCCGCCCGCTGCGCGAGTTCCTGCACGTCGAGTCGGCGGGTTCGGTGCTGCTGCTGGCGGCCACCGTGATCGCGCTGCTGTGGGTCAACCTGCCGTTCGACGGCTGGGCGTCGGCGTACGACCACTTCTGGCACACCCCGATCGCGCTGGAGGTCGGTGACTGGAGGATCGAGGAGTCCCTCCAGCACTGGGTCAACGACGGGCTGATGACCATCTTCTTCTTCGTCGTGGGGCTCGAGATCAAGTACGAGCTGGTCCACGGCGACCTGCGTGACCCGCGCACCGCCGCGCTCCCGATCGTGGCCGCGGTCGGCGGGATGGCGGTCCCTGCGGTGCTCTACGCCGCCGTCGCGGGCGGTGGCGACGGCGCGGCCGGCTGGGGGATCCCGATGGCCACCGACATCGCGTTCGCCGTCGGTGTGCTCGGGTTGCTCGGGCCGCGGATCCCGTCCGCTGCCCGGCTGTTCCTGCTCACCCTCGCCATCGTCGACGACATCGGCGCGATCCTCGTGATCGCCGTCTTCTACACCGACGGCCTCTCCCTCGGTTGGCTGCTCGGTGCCCTCGGGCTGCTCGCCGTGATGGCCGGGTTGCGGGCCGCGCGGGTCTGGGCGATCCCGGTCTACGCCGCGCTCGGCCTGGCCGTCTGGTTCGCGCTGCTCGAGTCCGGCGTGCACGCGACCCTCGCCGGCGTCGCGATCGGCCTGCTCACCCCGGCCGTCGCGCTGCTGCGCCCCGAGGTCGCCGTGGACTACGCCGTCGAGGGCCTGCGCGACAACGAGCTCGACGCCGAGGAGCTGCGCCGGCTGCGCTTCCTCATCGCGGAGTCCGTGCCGGTGGTCGAACGACTCCAGACCAAGCTGCACCCGCTGTCGTCGTACGTCGTGCTGCCGGTGTTCGCGCTCGCCAACGCCGGTGTCGCGCTCGGTGACGGCGTCCTGGGCGACGCGCTGCAGGCGCCGGTCGCGCTCGGCATCGCCGCCGGCCTGGTCCTCGGCAAGCCGCTCGGCATCACCCTGGCCTGCTTCCTGGCGATCCGCCTCGGTCTCGGCCGGATGCCCGAGGGCACCTCCTGGCCGCAGGTGGTCGGCATCGGCGCGGTCGCCGGCATCGGCTTCACCGTCTCGCTGTTCATCGCTGGCCTGTCCTTCCCCGGAGCGGAGGTGCTCACCGCCCAGGCGAAGGTCGGCATCCTGCTCGCGTCGGTGCTCGCGGCGGTCGTCGGCGTCGTGCTCCTGCTGCTGGCCTCGCGGCGGCCGACGGCGGGCGAGGTCAGTCCGGAGGAAGCACCTGCGACGAACCGAGGAACCGGGTCACTGTGATCCGCAGCGCGACCCGGTCCGGGTTGGCGCGCGGGGTGCGGTAGCGGGCGGCGTACCGCTCGCAGGCGCGCTCGACGGACGCGGCGTCGGAGCGCACCTCGGCGGTGCCGATGATCGTCGACCATCGGGCACCGTCGACCTGGCTGACCGCGAGGCGGGGGTCGCGGCGCAGGTTGGCCGCCTTCTGCGAGCCGCCGTCGGTGATCACCCAGGCGCACTCGAGGTCGGGGTCGAGCACGGCCCCGACCGCGACGGCGTGCGGTGCGCCGTCGCGGTCGAGGGTGCTCAGCGTGCAGAGGTGCCGTTCGGTCCAGAACTCCGCCAGCGCAGGCGGGAGCGCGGACCAGACGACGGGCTGCCAGACCGGCAAGTGATCACGCCTCCGTCGAGGTGGCCTGGCCGGCGCTGATCAGGTCCATGATCGAGGCGTCGGCGAGGGTCTGGGTGTCGCCGACCTGGCGGCCCTCGGCGACGTCGCGAAGCAGGCGGCGCATGATCTTGCCCGAGCGGGTCTTGGGAAGCTCGGGGACGATCATGATCTGGCGGGGCTTGGCGATCGGTCCGATCTCCTTGCGGACGTGGTCGGAGAGCTCCTTGACGATCTCCGCGCCGCCGTCCCCGGCGTCGTTGCGCAAGATGACGTAGGCGACGACGGCCTGGCCGGTGTCGGGGTCGGAGGCGCCCACCACGGCGGCCTCGGCGACCTTGGGGTGCGAGACGAGGGCCGACTCGATCTCGGTGGTCGAGAGCCGGTGGCCCGAGACGTTCATGACGTCGTCGACGCGGCCGAGGACCCAGATGTCGCCGTCGTCGTCCTTCTTCGCGCCGTCGCCGGCGAAGTAGAAGCCCTCCTTCTTGAAGCGCGACCAGTACGTGTCGACGTAGCGGTCGTCGTCGCCCCAGATGGTGCGCAGCATCGAGGGCCACGGCGAGGTGACGACCAGGTATCCGCCGGAGCCGTTGGGCACCGAGTTGCCCTCGTCGTCGACGACGTCGGCCTCGATCCCGGGGATCGCGGTCATCGCCGAACCGGGCTTGCCGGCGGTGACGCCGGGCAGCGGGGAGATCATCACGGCGCCGGTCTCGGTCTGCCACCAGGTGTCGACGACCGGCGTACGGTCGCCGCCGATGACGTGGCGGTACCAGACGTAGGCCTCCGGGTTGATCGGCTCACCGACCGAGCCGAGGATCCGCAGCGACGACATGTCGTACTGGTCGGGGATCTCGCTGCCCTGCTTCATGAACGACCGGATCGCCGTGGGGGCGGTGTAGAAGAGCGAGACCTTGTAGTCCTGGATGATCTTCCACCAGCGGCCCGGCTCCGGGGAGTCCGGCGTGCCCTCGTAGAGGACCTGCGTGACGCCGTTGGCGAGCGGGCCGTAGACGATGTAGGAGTGGCCGGTGACCCAGCCGATGTCGGCGGTGCACCAGTACACGTCGGTCTCGGGCTTGAGGTCGAACACCGCGTGGTGGGTGTACGCCGCGCCGGTCAGGTAGCCGCCCGTGGTGTGCAGGATGCCCTTGGGCTTGCCAGTGGTGCCGGAGGTGTACATGACGTAGAGCGGGTGCTCGGCGTCGAAGGCCTCGGGGGTGTGCTGGTCCGAGGCGTTGTCGACCGCGTCGTGCCACCACACGTCGACCGCGTCGTCCCAGCCGTTCTCGCCCAGGTCCTGGCCGGTACGACGGACCACGAGCACCTTCTCCACCACGTCGGTCTTGGTGCGGGCCTCGTCGACGGCCGGCTTGAGCGCGGACGCGGCGCCGCGGCGGTAGCCGCCGTCGGCGGTGACGACGACCTTGGCCTGGCAGTCGTCGAGCCGCGAGGCGAGGGCGTCGGCGGAGAAGCCGCCGAACACGACCGTGTGGGGGGCGCCGATCCGGGCGCACGCCAGCATCGTGACCACGGCCTCGGGGATCATCGGCAGGTAGATCGCCACGCGGTCGCCGGTGCCGACGCCGAGCGCGGTGAGGGCGTTGGCGGCCTTGGAGACCTCACGCTGCAGGTCGGCGTACGTCAGGTCGCGGGTGTCGCCCTCGGGCTCGCCGACCCAGTGGATCGCGACCTTGTCGCCCCGGCCGGCCTCGACGTGCCGGTCGACGCAGTTGTAGGCCGCGTTCAGCTTGCCGCCGACGAACCACTTCGCGAACGGCGGGTTGTCCCAGTCGAGGACCCGGTCCCACCGCGTGTCCCACGACAGCCGGTCGGCCTGCTCGGCCCAGAAGGCCTCGCGGTCGGTCTTCGCCGCGGCGTACGCGTCGGCCGTCACGTTCGCGGCGGCGGCCAGCTCGGCCGGCGGCTCGAAGCGCCGGTCCTCCTTCAGCAGGTTGGCCAGGGTCTGGTCAGTCGAAGAAGGGGCGGTCTGGTCGCTCACGGTTGTCTCCTGATCGAGTGGGGTGCCACAGGTCACATTAGGACCCACGGGAAGTGTGGTCACCAGGGGTTGCAGTGGGGTTGCCATGTGAGACGGCCCGCCACTTGTAACTACGTGTTATTGCTACTACCCGGGCGTTGTTGCACCGGATTTCGAGCTGTAACACTTAGTTACAAGGGCGGGCCGCCCGTCGTGGGTGGATCAGTGCTGGACGGCCTGCTCGGCGCCCGCGCCGGTGAGGGCGCGCACCTCGAGCTCGGTGAACCGATCCTCGGCGGCCGGTTCCCTCGACGTGACCGTGCCGAGCCAGCCGAAGAAGAAGCCGAGCGGGATCGAGATGATCCCGGGGTTGCTCAGCGGGAACCAGGACCAGTCCGCGCCCGTCACCAGGGCGGTCTCCGAGCCCGACACGACGGGCGAGAAGAACACCAGGCCGACCGAGGCCAGCAGGCCGCCGTAGATGCCCCAGGTGGCGCCGCGGGTGTTGAAGCGCCTCCAGAACATGTTGTAGACGATCGCCGGCAGGTTGGCCGAGGCCGCGACCGCGAAGGCCAGCGCCACGAGGAAGGCGATGTTGAGCTTCTGCGCCGGGATCGCCAGTGCGATCGCGATGACGCCGATCGCCGCCGCGGCGATCCGGGTCACCTTGATCTCGTCCTTCTCGCTCGCCTCGCCCCGCTTCACCACGCTGTTGTAGATGTCGTGGGCCACCGAGGTGGAGGAGGTGAGGGTCAGGCCCGCGACCACGGCGAGGATGGTCGCGAAGGCGACCGCCGCGATGAAGGCGAGCAGGATGGCGCCACCGGTCGAGCCGGCGCCTCCGCCGACCTCCTCGGCGAGCAGCGGCGAGGCCAGGTTGCCGCCCGAGGCGGCCACGTCCGCGGCCTTGTCGCCCTTGAGCATCGCGGCCGCACCGAAGCCGAGAACCAGCGTGAACAGGTAGAACACGCCGATCAGGCCGATCGCCCACAGCACCGACTTGCGGGCGTCCCGCGCCGTCGGCACGGTGTAGAAGCGGATCAGGATGTGCGGCAGGCCGGCGGTACCGAGCACCAGCGCCAGGCCGAGGCTGAGGAAGTCGATCTTGCTGGTGGTGCTCACACCGTACTTCAGGCCCGGCTCGAGGAACGCCTGGCCCTTGCCGGTGTTCGAGGCGGCGGTGCCGAGGAGCTCGGACAGGTTGAAGTGGAAGTGGGCGAGGACGAGGACGACGATCAACGCCGAGCCCACCATCAGCAGGACCGCCTTGACGATCTGCACCCAGGTGGTGCCCTTCATGCCGCCGATGGTGACGTAGAAGATCATCAGGGCGCCGACGCCGATGATGGTGAGGTTCTTCAGTGCCTGGCTGTCCGCGCCGAGCAGCAACGCGACGAGTGCGCCGGCGCCGACCATCTGGGCCAACAGGTAGAAGATCGACACCACGACCGTCGAGGTGGCCGCGGCCATCCGGACCGGGCGCTGCTTCATCCGGTACGCCAGCTGGTCGGCCATCGTGTAGCGGCCCGAGTTGCGCAGCATCTCGGCCACCAGCAGCAGGGCCACCAGCCAGGCGACCAGGAAGCCGATCGAGTAGAGGAAGCCGTCGTACCCGGACAGCGCGATCGCGCCGGAGATGCCGAGGAAGGACGCGGCAGACATGTAGTCGCCGCCGATCGCGAAGCCGTTCTGGATGCCGGAGAAGCCGCGGCCGCCGGCATAGAAGTCGGCCGCCCCGGAGGTCTGGCGGCTGGCCCAGATCGTGATCCCGAGGGTGACCGCGACGACCGACAGGAACAGCAGGGTGGTGAGCAGCTGGTGGTCCATCAGTGGTGGCCCCTTCCGCGGGAGGACTTGCCCTCGAGGGCGATGAAGCGCTCGTCGAGCTCGCGGGCGAGCGGGTCGAGCCGGGCGCTGGAGTAGCGCGAGTAGAGCCAGGCGATGAGGAAGGTCGTGGCGAACTGCAGCAGGCCGAAGACCAGGGCCACGTTGATGTTGCCGACGACCTGCTTGCTCATGAAGTCGCCCGCCCAGTTGGAGAGCACCACGTAGAGCAGGTACCAGGCCAGGAAGGCCACCGTCGCCGGGAACACGAAGCCGCGGTAGCGGCGCTTCAGCTCGGCGAACTCCGGGGCGGCGTGGAGCTCGTCGTACACGGGGTCATGGCGTGCTGCCGCGTCGTGCGGCGAGATGTCGGATGTCACGACGAACCTCCTCGGGGTCGATGCATGTGACGGGCGTCACGGACATCTCCGACGCTAGGAGCGGTGGTGCGGACGCCGGGAGGGGTGCGGTCCGGCTGCGCGCCGAGTGGGTCGGGGTTGTCGACCAGCGGTCGGTACGGCGCGACGAACGGTCGCTCGCGTGACGCGCGCCACCTCGGTGGGGGCTGGGAGATGACGTGAAGATCTGATTAGGTAAGGCTTACCTGATCTCGGATGAGGAGTGCTTGCCATGCCCCAGCTCCCGCTGCACCACGTGTTCCACCCCGACCATGCCGACCACTACGCCGCGACGCTCGGCGGAGGGCTCGACCACCTCCTGCGCCAGCTCAAGGGTGTGGCCGGACCGGCCACCGGGCTCACGCCGGCCGCGGCCGAGCAGCGGGTCGCGGAGGTCGACCTCGACCGGCCGCTCGCCGACGTCGGTCAGGTGCTCGCGGAGATGTCGCGGCTGTGGCTCGACGACGCGGTCTGGTTCCACGAGCCGTCGTACGCCGCGCACCTCAACTGCCCCGTCGTCGTCCCCGCGCTGCTGGCCGAGCTGTTCGTCGCGTCGGTCAACAGCTCGCTCGACACCTTCGACCAGAGCGTCGGCGCGACCTTCATCGAGCGGCGGCTGATCGACTGGGCCGCCCAGCGGATCGGGTTCGGGGCAGACGCCGACGGCGTGTTCACCAGTGGCGGCAGCCAGTCCAACCTGCAGGGGCTGCTGCTCGCCCGTGGCCGCCACGAGCGGGTGCCGGCGGAGCGGCTGCGGATCCTGGCCTCGGCCGAGAGCCACTTCTCGGTGCAGAAGTCCGCGCGGCTGCTCGGGCTCGGCGACGAGTCCGTCGTCAGCGTGCCGACCGACGAGCGGCACCGGATGGACCCGACCGCGCTGGAGCGCTCGCTCGCCGCCTGCGCCGACCTCGGGCTGCGGCCGATGGCGATCGTCGCCACCGCCGGTACGACGGACTTCGGCGCGATCGACCCGCTCGAGCAGGTCGCCGACCTCGCCCTGGCCTACGACGCGTGGCTCCACGTCGACGCGGCGTACGGCGGCGGCCTGCTGGTCTCGCCCACCCGTCGCGACCGGCTCCAGGGGATCGAGCGTGCTGACTCGGTGACGATCGACTTCCACAAGACCTTCTTCCAGCCGGTGTCGTCGAGCGCGATCGTGGTCCGCGACCGCGCGACGCTGCGCCCGGCGACCTGGCACGCCGACTACCTCAACCCGCGCGAGGCCACGAACCCCAACCAGGTCGACAAGAGCCTGCAGACCACGCGCCGCTTCGACGCGCTCAAGCTGTGGCTGACGCTGCGGACGATGGGGCCCGACCTGGTCGGGCAGTACGTCGACGCGGTGATCGACCTCGCGTCCGCGGTCCACCACGCTCGGCGGGGTCACGGCGAGCTCGAGTTCGCCGCCGTCCCCGAGCTGAGCACCCTCGTCTTCCGCTATGTCCCGCCCGGTCCACCGCTGGCGGAGAAGGAGAGCGCGGCGCTCAACAACGCGATCCGCGAGGCGCTCTACGCGTCGGGACGGGCGATGGTGGCGGCCACGAAGGTCGACGGGGTGCAGCACCTCAAGCTCACGTTGCTCAACCCGATGGCGACACTCGAGGACATCACGGCGGTCCTCGACCTCGTCCGGGAGACCGGCGCCCGGCTCGCACCGGCGCAGCTGGAGGCGGCCCGGTGACCACGCACGACTTCGTCGGGATCGGCCTGGGTCCCTTCAACCTCGGACTGGCCTGCCTCACCGACCCGCTCCGGTCGAGCGACGACCTCGACGGCGTCTTCCTCGAAGCCCGCGACCGCTTCTCCTGGCACCCCGGGATGCTGCTGGACGACGCGCCCCTGCAGGTCCCGTTCCTCGCGGACCTCGTCACGATGGCCGACCCGACCTCGCGCTGGTCGTTCCTCAGCTACCTCAAGCAGGCCGGTCACCTCTACCCGTTCTACATCCGCGAGAGCTTCTACCCGCTGCGCAAGGAGTACGACGACTACTGCCGCTGGGCCGCCGAGCGGCTGCCGTCCGTGCGGTTCGGGCAGCAGGTCACCGGCGTCGAGCACGACGGGACGGCGTACCTGGTCACCTCCGCGACCGGCGAGACGTACCGCACGCGCCGCCTCGTCCTCGGGATCGGCACCTCGCCCCGGGTCCCCGATGCGCTCCGTGCGGTGGTCGAGGTGCGAGGAGCGCCAGCGACGAGCGGTCCGGTGGTCGAGGTGCGAGGAGCGCCAGCGACGAGCCTCGAGACCTCCGGCACCGTCACCCACTCCGCCGACTACCTCGCCCGCAAGGCCGAGCTGCAGCGGCAGGACCGGATCACCGTCGTCGGCAGCGGCCAGAGCGCGGCCGAGGTCTACCAGGACCTGCTGGCCGAGGCGCCCGACCACGGCTACGAGCTGGTGTGGCTGACGCGCAGCCCGCGGTTCTTCCCGATGGAGTACACGAAGCTCACGCTGGAGATGACCTCGCCCGAGTACGGCGAGTACCACCGGAGGCTGCCGATCGAGACCCGCGACCGGCTGGCCCGCGAGCAGCGGCACCTGTTCAAGGGGATCAGCGGCGACCTGGTCGACGCCATCTTCGACCTGCACTACCAGCAGCGGGTCAGCGGCGTCGGCCCGAACACGACGCTGCTCACCCACACCGAGGTCCGTGCCGCCCGCCCGGTCGACGACGGCAGCGAGCTGGACCTGCTCCACGTCGAGACCGGCGAGCGGTTCTCCCTCACCACCGGCGGCCTGGTGCTGGCCACCGGGTACGCGCCCACTCGGCCTGCCTTCCTCGAGGGCATCCGCGACCGGATCCGGTACGACGCCCGCGGCCGCTACGACGTCGCCGCCGACTACTCGGTGGACGTCAACGGCGGCGAGGTCTTCGTGCAGAACGCCGAGGAGCACACCCACTCGCTGCTCGCACCCGACCTCGGCATGGGCCCCTACCGCAACTCGGTCATCGTGGCCGCCATGCTCGGCCGCGAGGTGTACCCGGTCGAGAAGCGGATCGCCGTGCAGACCTTCGGCGTGCCCGACCACCTGAAGCGAGCCATCTGATGCGCACGAGTCCGGGGATCACCCTCGAGCCGCTCGACGTCGAGCGCGACCTCGACCTGCTGCACGCCTGGGTCACCCACCCTCGCTCGGCGTACTGGATGATGCAGGGCGCCGGACGCGACGACGTCCGGGCGGAGTACGCCGGCATCGTCGCCGACCCGCACCACGACGCCTGGCTGGGCCGGGTCGACGGCCGGCCGGCGTTCCTGGCCGAGACCTACGACCCGGCGCACTCCCCGTTGGCCGGCCTCCCCGAGGTCGGCGAGGGCGACCTCGGGATGCACGTCCTCGTCGCGCCCCCGGACGGCCCCCCGGTCAGTGGCCTCACCACTGCGGTGTTCGACGCGGTGATGGCGCACTGCTTCGCCGATCCCGCCGTCCAGCGGGTCGTCGTCGAACCGGATATCCGCAACGACGGGATCCGCGCCAAGAACGTCGCGGCGGGCTTCGTCGAGCTCCGCGAGATCGAGCTGCCCGGCAAGACCGCGGTGCTTTCGGTCTGCACGCGCGCCGATTGGTCGTCGAGTAGCCGCGAGCGCCAGCGAGCGGCGTATCGAGACGCCTTGCCGCGTCTCGATACGTCCCGTCGCTCGTCCCTCGCGACGGGACTACTCGACGAGCTCCACTCGTCCACCGACCACCTGACACCCGAGCTGATGGACCGCGCCCAGCGGCACCTGGTGGCCAAGGCGCTGGGGGAGCTCGCACACGAGCGGCTGCTGACGCCGACCCCGGCCACCGGAGCCGGCCGGTGGCGGGTCGAGGCCGGGCCGTCGTCGTACGCCTTCACGGCGCGGCGCCACCGGCTCGAGCACTGGGTCGTCGACCCGGCGTCGATCGAGCGCACCCGCGACGGAGCGCCCGCGGCCCCGGACGCCCAGGAGCTCGTCGCCGAGCTGGCCCCCACGCTGGGGATCCCCGATCAGCTGCTGCCGACGTACCTGGAGGAGCTCGCCTCGACCCTCGCCGCCGGCGCCTGGAAGCTGCACCACCGCAGGGTCCCGGTCGCCGAGCTGGTCGACGCGGGCTACCAGGAGATCGAGTCGGCGATGACCGAGGGGCATCCCGCGTTCGTCGCCAACAACGGGCGGATCGGGTTCAGCCTCGGCGACTACCGCGCCTACGCGCCCGAGACCGGACAGCCGGTTCGGCTGCACTGGCTGGCCGCACGCCGCTCGCTCACCCGGCTCTCGCTTTCGGCCGACACCACCGAAGCCGAGCTGTACGACGGCGAGCTGGCGCCCGACGTCCGCGCGCGCTTCGCCAGCAGGCTCGCCGCCCTCGGCCTGGCGGCGCAGGACTACCTCTACCTCCCGGTCCACCCGTGGCAGTGGCAGCACAAGCTGGCGATCACGTTCGCCCCGGACGTCGCCCGCCGCGACCTGGTCCACCTCGGCGCCGGCGACGACGACCACCGCCCGCAGCAGTCGATCCGCACCTTCTTCAACGCGAGCCGCCCCGAGCGGCACTACGTGAAGACCGCGCTCGCCATCCAGAACATGGGCTTCGTGCGCGGGCTGTCGCCCGCCTACATGGCCGCGACGCCGGCGATCAACGACTGGGTCGCCTCCGTCGTTCGCGCCGACCGGGAGCTGCAGGACTGCGGGTTCGAGGTGCTCCGGGAGCTGGCCGCGATCGGGTACACCGGCGACGCCTTCCACCGCGCGGCCGGCCCCTCGGCGTACCGCAAGATGATCGCGGCGCTCTGGCGCGAGAGCCCGGTCCCGCGCACCCCCGACGGCGAGCAGCTGACCACCATGGCCGCGCTGCTGCACCGCGACGCGGACGGCGACGCGCTCCTCACCGCCTGGATCAAGGCGTCCCCGGTCGATGCGGCGACCTGGGCGCGGGCCTACCTGCGCGCCTACCTGCGCCCGCTCGTGCACTGCCTGCACGCCTACGACCTGGCCTTCATGCCGCACGGCGAGAACCTGCTGCTGCGGCTGCGCGACCACGTCCCGGTCGGCGCGTTCATGAAGGACATCGGCGAGGAGGTCGCCGTGATGGGCGAGCTGCCGTTGCCGACCGAGGTCGAGCGGATCCGCGGCGATTTCCCCGACGACGTCAAGGCACTGGCGATCCACACCGACGTGTTCGACGGGGTGCTGCGCTTCGTCGCCGCGATCCTCGACGAGGACGGGGTGCTGCCGGCCGGGGAGTTCTGGGCGATCGTCCGGGCCACCATCGAGGAGCACGCGGCCGACCACCCGGAGCTCGCCGCGGCGGCGACGGCGTACGACCTGCTGCGGCCGGAGTTCCGGCACAGCTGCCTCAACCGGCTCCAGCTGCGCAACACCCTGCAGATGGTCGACCTGACCGACCAGGCGGAGTCCCTGATCTTCGCCGGGACGCTGGTCAACCCGGCCGCGGTGCAGCCGTGATCGTCCGGGACGAGCGCGGGATCCCCAGTGTCTTCGGGGGTTCCGTGCTCGACGTCGCCCGTGAGCAGGGCCGCGCCGCCGCGCAGGACCGGGCCTGGCAGCTCGAGGTCGAGCGCCGCCGGGCGGAGGGGACCTGCGCCGAGGTCTTCGGCGAGACCGCGCTCGCGTGGGACGTGCTGGCTCGCCGGGCGCTGCTCGTCGACCTCGCCCGCCGTGCGTACGCCGCGCTCTCGACCGAGAGCCGCGCCTTCGTCGACTCCTACGTGGACGGGGTGAACGAGGTCGTCGCCCGCCCCTGGCGCCGGTGGACGCCCCTCGCGGTGTTCGCGGTGCAGCACCTGCTCTTCTCCGGCTTCCCGAGCCAGCTCTGGCGCCGCCACCTCGCCGCGACCGCGGGCGAGGAGTGGCTCCCGCTGTTCCGCACGGAGGGCCTGCCCGGCGGCAGCAACGCCCTGGTGGTCGACGGCTCGCTGACCGCGAGCGGGCTCCCGATCCTGGCCGGCGACCCGCACCGCGTGATCGAGGCGCCCGGCTGCTACGCCCAGGTCCGCCTGGTCTGCACCGACCCCGACGACCGGTTCGACGTCGCCGGGCTCAGCTTCGTCGGCGTCCCCGGGGTGCAGCACTTCGGCCACGCCGGCGAGGTCGCGTGGGGGATCACCAACGCGATGGCCGACGACGAGGACGTGTACGCCGAGGAGCTGGTCCGCCACGGGGACGTGGTCGTCGCCCGGGGTGTCTCCGGGTGGGAGCCGGTCGCGCGGCGGGTCGAGCAGGTGCGGGTGCTGGTCGAGGAGGGCCGCTACGACGTGCGCGAGGTCGAGGTGCTCGTCACCGACCGCGGGCCGGTGGTGCTCGGCGGGCCGGGCGAGCCGAGGACCTACAGCCTCCGCACGCCGTCGTACGTCCTCGGGGACCTGGGCCTCGACGCCCTGCTGCCGCTGCTGCGGGCCCGCACCGCTGCCGACGTCGCCGGTGCCTTCGCCCGCTGGGTCGGGCCGGTCGACAACCTCGTCGTCGGTGACCGGCGCGGGGCGAGCGAGCACCGCGTCGTCGGCCGGATCCCCGAACGGGGGCCGGACCGCCGCTGGACCGGCGGCTGGGTGCGCGACCTGCCCCGGCGCACCGGACCGGTGCTCGTGACCGCGAACGACCGCGCCACCGCGGAGTTCGCGCGGGTCGGCGCCGACTTCGCTCCGCCCTACCGTGCCCGGCGGATCCGCGAGCTGCTCGACGAGCTGGCTGCCGACGACCCGCTCACCCCCGAGACCGTCGCCGGTGTCCTCGCCGACGACCTGCAGACCGCCGGTGGGCGGCTCCTGGACACCGTGGCCGGGCTCGTCGACCTGGCTGGGCCCCCCGCCGCGCTCCGTGAGCGGCTGCTCGCCTGGGACCGGCGGATGAGGGCCGACAGCGTCGACGCCGCCCTGTTCGCGCGGGTCCGGGCCGCCGTCGTCGAGGGCCTGCGCGACGCCCCGGCACTCGCCGGCGTCGACGGATCGCCGTACGGAGAGCTGTTCGCGCCGTGGTTCGACCTGCGCGGCCGGCTCCGCCTGTGCCTGCCCGCGATCCTCGCCGCCGACAAGCCGTTCGGCGTCGATGTGCTGCAGGTCGTGGCCGCCGCGCTGGAGCAGGTCGCAGCCCGGCCGGAGCCCGCGTCCTGGGGGACCGACCACCGCGCCGTGCCCCTCACGCCGCACCAGCAGCTCGGCCTCCCCGCTCCGGACGGCACCGCGCCGCCGTCCCTTCCTGTCTCCGGCGACGACGACTGCGTCCTCGCGACGCGTGCGACAGGCGGCACCGGTGCCTGTGTGCACGGCCCGGTCGCCCGCTGGGTCTGGGACCTGGCCGGCGACAGCCGCTGGGTCGTCCCACTCGGCGCGTCCGGCGACCCGGCCGACCCGCACCACCACGACCAGCAGGCGGTCTGGGCCGCCGGCGGCACCCTCCCGCTCACGCGTCCCCAGGAGCACCCATGAGCGTCACCGTCCGTCCCGTCGACCCCACCGCCGACGCCGCCCTGCTGCATGCCTGGGTGACGCAGCCGCGGGCCGCGTTCTGGGGGATGAGCGACCACACGGTCGAGGAGGTCGCCCTCGTCTACGGCTGGATCCGGGACCAGGCCCACCTCGCGGCGTACCTGCTCCTCGTCGACCACCAGCCGCTCGGCCTGCTGCATACCTACGACCCGGAGCTCGACGAGATCGGCGAGTGGTACGACCGCGCATCCGGTGACGTGGGCGTGCACCTGTTCCTCGCCGACGACCCGCGCCGGGCCGGCCGCACCCCCGAGGTCCTGGCCGCGGGGCTGGACTTCCTCGCCCACCTGCCGGGCTGCCGTCGTCTGGTGTTCGAGCCCGACGCGCGCAACGCCGCCTCGGTCGGTCTGCTCGAGCGGCTCGGCTGCACCCGGGGGCCGCTCGTCGAGCTGCGCACGAGCATCGCGGAGAAGCCGGCGCAGTTCTTCTTCATGGACCGCGACCGGGCGCGGCAGGTCGCTCGCACGCTCGGGACGGGCGGCGCGTCGTGAACCCGTGAGGGGCGTGAGCCCGTGAGATGGAGTTGACGAGACGAAATCTCCGGGCGCACCACGCCGAAACCGCTGCCGCACAGGCTCAGGGTCATCAACCGGACCCGACCCTGTCAGGAGCCTGCGATGACCCTCACCAGTCCCAGCGGTGGCGACCTCGCCGCCCGTGCCCCCGAAGCGACCCTGCGCCGGAGGAGGGGCCGCTGGATCGACGACTGGCGTCCGGAGGACCCCGAGTTCTGGGAGTCGACCGGGGCGCCGATCGCCAAGCGCAACCTGCTCTGGTCGATCTTCGCCGAGCACCTCGGCTTCTCGGTGTGGCTGATCTGGAGCGTGAGCTCGGCCTTCCTGTTGGCCCAGGGCTTCACGTTCACGCCGCAGCAGCTGTTCTTCCTGGTCGCGATCCCGAACCTGGTCGGTGCGCTGATCCGGGTGCCCTACACCCTCGCGGTCGGGAGGTTCGGCGGCCGGAACTGGACGATGGTCAGCGCGGCGATGCTGCTGGTGCCGACGCTGGGCTTCGCCTACTTCGTCACCCAGCCCGGGACGCCGTACGGGGTGTTCTGCGTGGTCGCGGCCACCGCCGGCTTCGGCGGCGGCAACTTCGCCAGCTCGATGGCGAACATCAACTTCTTCTACCCCGCCCGCCTCAAGGGCGCCGCGCTCGGGCTCAACGCAGCGGGCGGCAACCTGGGTGTGGCCATCATCCAGTTCTTCTTGCCGGTGATCGTCGGTGGCGCCGGCATCTTCGGCCTGGTCAAGGCCAGCGAGGGCGGGATCCACCTCGAGCGGGCCGCGTTCGTTTACGCCGCCCTGGCCGTCGTCGCCGTGCTGGCCGCCTGCTTCCGGATGGACAACCTCTCCAACGCCAAGACGGACACCCGGCAGCAGCTGAGCGTGCTCAAGCACAAGTACACCTGGGTGATGTCCTTCCTCTACATCGGCACCTTCGGCTCGTTCATCGGCTACTCGGCCGCGATGCCGCTGCTCATCAAGCTCAACTTCTGGCGCCAGCCGGTCCCCGCGGTGCACGGCATCGGCATCAACTTCGCCTTCTACGCCTTCCTCGGCGCGCTCGTCGGCTCCGTCGCCCGCCCGCTCGGCGGCTACCTCGCCGACCGGTTCGGCGGGGGCCGGATCACGCTGCTCGCCTTCGGTGGCATGGTGCTCGGCACGCTCGGCATCCTGGTCACGCTCGGCATGCTCGAGCCGCTGCCGCCGGCACCCGACAAGGCGACGCTGGCGAAGATCGCCGCCGACCCGGCCGCCTTCCAGTTCCCCGCCGCGGTCCGCTCCGCGGTCGAGTCGAACGCCGACGTGTTCCCGCTGTTCCTCGGCATCTTCTTGTTCGTCTTCGCCTGCACCGGCATCGGCAACGGCTCGACCTACAAGATGATCCCGGCGATCTTCCGCACCGACGCCGAGCGGGCCACCGCGGCCGGCACCCCCGAGCGCGAGCTCGCCCTGCTCGACGGCACCAAGAGCGCCTCCGCCGCCGTCGGCATCATCGGGGCGGTGGGCGCGATCGGCGGCTTCCTGATCCCGATCACCTTCGGCTCCCCGTGGGTCACCGACCCGCTCGCGGCCACGAAGACCGCGTTCATCGTCTTCACCTGCTTCTACGGGGTCTGCGCCGTCATCACCTGGGCGGTCTTCCTGCGGAAGTCGTCGGCCACCGAGCGGGGGTACGCCGGGCTCGGGCTCTGACCCTCTGCTGGAATGGGCTGATGCGCACCCTGGCCCTCGCCCTCCTGCTGGTCCTGTGCCCGACGTCCCTGGCGTCCGCGAGCACGGAACGCGCCACTGGGCCGCTGCCCTCAGCGGCCCAGTGGCGCTCCGACGTCCGGGCCGTCTACGCGAAGAAGCGCCCGGGCGCCTACCTCACGGAGCGTGCAGCCAGCGGCCAGAAGCGGCTGGCGGTCGTGCTCGACATCGACAACACCTCGCTGGCCACCCACTTCTCCTGGCCTGCGCCGGTCAAGCGGACCCTCAAGCTCACCCGGAAGGCCCAGAGCCGCGGCATGGCGGTCGTGTTCGTCACCGGCCGCTTCGAGGACAGCCTCGCCAACGTGACGCAGGCCCTCGACGCGGCCGGCTACCACCACGACGGGATCTGCGGGCGCCGGCACGGCGAGGCGATCGCGGACGGCAAGCAGCGCTGCCGCGCCCAGTACGCCGCCCAGGGCTGGACCTTCGTCCTCAACGTCGGCAACCGCAGCACCGACTTCGTCGGCGGTGACTACGAGCGCAGGCTCAAGCTGCCCAGCTACGGCGGCGCCCTCAGCTGAGCCCTGCGCTCGGTTCAACTACCGGATTCGTCGTCAGATCGGCCTGGTCGCGACAAATTCGGTAATTGAACCGTCGCCCGCTCAGATGACGCCGAGAGCCAGCATCGCGTCGGCCACCTGGATGAACCCCGCGATGTTGGCTCCAGCGACGTAGTTGCCGGGAGCGCCGTACGTGTCCGCGGTCTCGAGGCAGCGCGCGTGGATGCCGACCATGATCTCCTCCAGGCGGGCCTCGGTGTGTGCGAAGGACCAGGAGTCGCGGGACGCGTTCTGCTGCATCTCCAGCGCGCTGGTCGCGACGCCGCCGGCATTGGCGGCCTTGCCCGGCGCGAAGGCGACGCCGGCCTCGGCGAACACCTTCACGGCCTCAGGTGTGCACGGCATGTTGGCGCCCTCGGCGACGACGGTGCAGCCGTTGCGGACGAGCGCGAGCGCGTGGTCGCCGTCCAGCTCGTTCTGGGTCGCACAGGGGAGCGCGATGTCGCAGGGCACGTCCCAGACCGCACCGCCCGTCGTGGTGGCGACGAAGCGGGCCGACTCCCGAGCCTCGGCGTACGACGACAGCCGCTCGCGACGTACCTGCTTGACCTCCTTGAGCAGGTCGAGGTCGAGCCCCTTCTCGTCGACGACGTACCCGCTCGAGTCGGAGCACGCGATCACGGTGGCGCCGAGCGCGGCGGCCTTCTCGGCGGCGTAGGTCGCGACGTTGCCGGAGCCGGAGACGACCACGGTCTTGCCGTCGAACGAGCTGCCCCGGGCCTTGAGGATCTCGCCTGCGAAGAACACCGTGCCGTAGCCGGTCGCCTCGGTGCGGACGAGCGAGCCGCCCCAGCCGATGCCCTTGCCGGTCAGCACGCCCGACTCGTAGCGGTTGGTGATCCGCTTGTACTGCCCGAACAGGTAGCCGATCTCGCGGCCGCCGACACCGATGTCACCGGCGGGGACGTCGGTGTACTCGCCGATGTGGCGGTACAGCTCGGTCATGAAGGACTGGCAGAACCGCATGACCTCGGCGTCGCTGCGGCCCTTCGGGTCGAAGTCCGAACCGCCCTTGCCGCCGCCGATCGGCATGCCGGTGAGGGCGTTCTTGAAGATCTGCTCGAAGCCGAGGAACTTGATGATGCCGAGGTAGACCGACGGGTGGAAGCGCAGTCCCCCCTTGTACGGCCCGAGCGCGGAGTTGAACTCGACCCGGAAGCCGCGGTTGAGCTGGACCTGGCCGGCGTCGTCGACCCACGGCACCCGGAAGATGATCTGCCGCTCGGGCTCGCACACGCGGCGGATGATCGCGGCGTCGGTGTACTCGGGGTGTCGTGCGACGACCGGCCCCAGGCTGTCCAGCAGCTCGCGCGTCGCCTGGTGGAACTCGGCCTCGCCGGGGTTCCGGGCCAGGATCTCTTCGAAGACCGGCTGCAGGGTCGGGTCCAGGTGCTTCACAGGGGTCACTCCTCCGTACGCGTCAGGAGCGGCCCCGCGCGAGTAGGGGGACCTCTCCGAGGAGCTCCCACGGTCTCATCACGTCGTGGGTACGCCGGACCCGGGCCCGGTCCGTGAGACCGCTCGTGAGGCCGTGAGGACTCGTTGACGCCGGCGTGCTCCGCCCGGTCCCGACGTGCAACGCAGGTCGCGTGGAATGGGCGTCATGACCCAGTCCCACTGCCCCTACTGCAGCCTGCAGTGCGGCATGCAGATCTCCCGCAAGGGCCGGGCCGGCATCGAGATCGGCGCCTGGGAGGAGTTCCCGGTCAACGAGGGAGCGCTGTGCCGCAAGGGCTGGACCGCCGGCGGGCTGCGGGGCAGCCGGGAGCGGCTCACCTTCCCGCTGGTGCGCGACCGCGCGACCGGCGAGCTGCGCGCCGTCGGGTGGGACGAGGCGCTCGACCTGGTCGCGTCCCGACTGCTCGCCCTCCAGGAGGCCCACGGCAAGGACGCGGTCGCCGTGTTCGGCGGGGGCGGGCTCACCAACGAGAAGGCTTACCAGCTGGGGAAGTTCGCCCGGGTGGCGCTGGGTACCAGCCAGATCGACTACAACGGCCGCTGGTGCATGAGCTCGGCGGCCAGCGCGGGCAACCAGGCCTTCGGTGTCGATCGCGGGCTGCCCTTCCCGCTGGTCGACGTCGAGCAGGCCGACGTGGTCGTGCTGGTCGGCTCCAACCTCGCCGAGACCATGCCCCCAGCCGCGCGCCACCTCGACCGCCTGCGCGAGCGCGGCGGCAAGGTCGTGGTCGTCGACCCGCGCCTCACCCCGACCGGCGAGCGCGCCGACCTCTTCCTCCAGCCCGTGCCCGGCACCGACCTCGCCCTGGCGCTGGGGGTGCTGCACCTGCTGGACGCCCAGGGCGCCGTCGACGAGGCCTACGTGGCCGAGCGGACCACCGGCTTCGACGACGTACGACGGGCTGCGGCGGCGTGGTGGCCCGAGCGGGTCGAGCGGACCACCGGCGTCGCGACCGACGAGCTGAGGTCGCTGGTCACGCTGCTCGCCGGCGCCGACCGGGTGATGGTGCTGACCGCCCGCGGCGCCGAGCAGCACGCCCAGGGCACCGCCACGGTGCTGGGCTGGATCGACGTCGCGCTGGCCCTCGGCATGCCCGGCAGGCCGTACGCCGGCTACGGCTGCCTCACCGGCCAGGGCAACGGCCAGGGCGGGCGCGAGCACGGCCAGAAGGCCGACCAGCTGCCCGGCTACCGGATGATCGACGACCCCGCCGCCCGCGCCCACGTCGCGCAGGTGTGGGGAGTCGACCCCGACTCGCTGCCGGGCAAGGGGCGGTCGGCGTACGAGCTGCTCGACTCCCTCGGCCAGGACGGCGGGCCGAAGGCGCTGCTCGTCCACGGCTCCAACATCGTGGTCTCCGCGCCGAACGCCACCCGGGTCACGCAGCGGCTCGAGTCGCTCGACCTGCTGGTCGTGTGCGACATCGTGATGTCCGAGACGGCCGCGCTCGCCGACGTCGTCCTCCCGGTCACGCAGTGGGCGGAGGAGACCGGCACGATGACCAACCTGGAGGGCCGGGTCATCCTGCGGCAACAGGCGATCGCCCCGCCCGAGGGAGTCCGTAGCGACCTCGACGTGATCGCCGGCCTGGCCGAGCGGCTGGGCTCGCCCGCCGCGTTCGCGACCGAGCCGGAGGAGATCTTCGAGGAGCTCGGCCGCGCGTCGGCCGGCGGCAAGGCCGACTACGCCGGCATCTCCTACGACCGGATCGTCCGTGAGAAGGGGGTGTTCTGGCCGTGTCCCACGCCCGAGCACCCCGGCACGCCGCGGCTGTTCGCGGACGAGTTCGCCACCCCGGACGGCCGGGCCCGCTTCCTCGTCCCGGCCTACACCGGGCCCGCGGAGGAGCCCGACCCGTCGTACCCGCTGCACCTGACGACCGGCCGCGTGCTCGCGCAGTACCAGTCCGGGGCGCAGACCCGGCGGATCCGCGACCTGACCGACGAGGGCGCGTTCGTGGAGCTGCACCCGATGCTCGCCGACCGGATCGGCGCCGTCGAGGGCCGGGCGGTCCTGGTCCGCACCCGCCGCGGCGAGATGTCGGCGCCGGCCCGGATCGTCACCACGATCCGCCCGGACACCGTCTTCGTGCCCTTCCACTGGGTTGGCGTCAACCGGCTGACCAACGACGCGCTCGACCCGTCGAGCCGGATGCCGGAGTTCAAGGTGTGCGCGGCGGACGTCTCGGTGGTCGAGGTGCGACGAGCGCCAGCGAGGAGCCTCGAGACCACCGGGTCGGCTGCCGGTACCTGATCAGCGAGCCTTCCGGCAGCAGGGCCGGTGGTTTCGAGGCTCGGCCGCGGGCGGCCTCGCACCTCAACCACCGGCGGACACCCGCTCCCAGACCCGCAGCTCGCCGAACCGGGCCTGCTCGCGGTAGTTCCGCACGAAGTACGCCTGGGTCGGCGGGGAGGAGATGCCCCAGCTGGCGAGGCTGCCGCCGGACACCACGACCCAGCGAGGTGCGTCCGGGGACTCGAGGACGGCGGCCAGCTCGGTGAGGTGCGGGTCCCGGACCCGCACCGGCAGGCTCCACAGATGGGCGTACGGGCTGTCCAGTCCGCTCGCGGCGACGATGTTGGGCCGGCCGAAGGCCACCACGACCCCGTCGCCCGGATCCGCGTGGGCGCGCAGGAAGTCGGCGACCTCGGCGTCCCGGGCGAGGCCGTCGTCGATCGGCGTGGCCAGCGTGTGCACCCACGCGGTGAGGCAGGCGACCGCGGTGACGGCCAGGCACAGGTCGACCAGCACGAGGCGCCGTCCCCGGGGCCGGACCAGGCTGGAGAGCAGCACCACCCCCGGGACGAGTCCGGTCAGGTAGTGCAGCCAGTAGCTGCCGCCCCCGGCGACACCGAGCACCTCCCACGCGGACATCGCCAGGGCGGCGAGCGGCAGGGGTGCCGAGCGCGGCCCCTCCCGGATCGCCCGGCGGGCTGCCAGGAAGGCTGTCGAGGCGAGGGTGATCGCGGCGCCGCTGGCGACGAACGCCAGCGCCACCAGCGTCATCCGGTGCTCGGTGGCCGGCGACGCCTCCGACCCGATCACGGAGGCTGCGTGGATCCGGAACACCACCACGGCGTCCCACAGGGCGGCCGGGGACGTCCCCCGGCGGGCCGCCGAGGCCAGCACCACGGCCAGCACCGCCGCCGCCCCACCGCCCAACGCGAGCACCCGCCGGCCCAGCTGGGGCACCCGTCCCGCCGAGAGCGGCAGCAGGACCAGGGCGAGGACGAAGACGTCCACCATGTTCTGCTTCACCAGCGCGGCGGCCATCCCGGACGCGCCGGCGCCGGCGGCGAGCACCACACCCCGGCGCCCCGCCGGCGAGGCCATCGCGGTGACCAGGCACAGCACCCCGAGCAGCACGAACGGCGCCGCCAGGACCTCGCCGTTCGCGGCCGGCATCCCGAGCAACGGACTGGCCAGCAGCGCCGCGGCCAGCAACGGCACGATCCGGGTCGACCACCGGCCGGTACCCGGCGCGAGCCGGGCAGCCAGCACCCCCGCCAGCACGACGGCCGCCGCGCTCGCGGTCGCGCCGACCAGCTTCACTCCCGGCGCCACCGTGCCGGCCGCGGTCAGGTCGATCGGCCCGAGGTGCGCGGCGAGCCGGAAGATCCAGATCAGCAGCGGCGGCCGGTCGACCCAGTGGTCGCCGTACAGCGAGCTGCCCTGGTCCCACTGGCGCGCCAGCAGCAGGAACCCGCTCTCGTCGGACTCCAACGGCCGGCGCAGGAAGGGCAGCCACGCGACGAACGTGATCGTCGCCGCGACGTACGTCGCCCGCGACACCCGCGCGGGAAGCTGCACCATGGCACAGACGGTAGGCCCCCCACCCTGGGGCCGCCGCCGTGCGTCCGTGCGACCGGTGAGGCCGTGAGGAGTCGTTGACATCTGCGTGCAACACGGGCGCACCGCCGCGAAACGTCGCTGTCGTTCGATAGGGCCATGACCGAGAGCCGACCCCGAGCGCCGCGACCGCGGCTCGTCGTCGTCGGTTCCGGCATGGCCGCGACCCGGCTGGTCGAGGAGCTCGTCGCCCGCAGCGCGCCCGCGCGGATGGACATCACCGTCCTCGGCGACGAGGACACCGCGCCGTACAACCGGATCCTGCTCTCGGCGGTCCTCGAGGGCACGCACCGCCCCGAGGCACTCACCCTGCGCAACCCTGCCTGGTACGCGGAGAACGGCGTCGACCTCCGCCTCGGGGCCCGCGTCCTCGGCGTCGACCGGGAGCGCAAAGACGTGATGCTGGTCGACGGCACCCTGGTCGAGTACGACGTCCTGGTGCTCGCCACCGGCAGCATCCCGTCGCTGCCGCCGATCCGCGGCCTGGTCCGGATGGACGGCTCGCTGCACGAGGCGGTCCACGCCTTCCGCTCCCTCGCCGACTGCCGGCGCCTGGTCTCTGCGCTGCCCTCCAGCCGGCGCGCGGTCGTGGTCGGCGGCGGTCTGCTCGGACTGCAGGTGGCCCGCGCCCTGGGTGTGCGGGGGATCGAGACCGAGGTCGTCGAGGGCGCCGACCACCTGCTCCACCAGCAGATCAGCGTCCCCGCGGGCCGGATCCTGGCCCGCGACCTGAAGAGGCTCGGCGTCGCTGTCTACACCGGCGCCCGCGCCGTCCGGCTCGTCGAGGGCCCGGCCGGACCGGCGCTGCGCCTCGACAACGGCTTCACCCTCGACACCGACCTGGTCGTGCTCACCGCCGGTGGTCGCCCCTCGACGGCGCTGGCCCGCGGCGCCGGCCTCGAGGTCCGCCGCGGCATCGTGGTCGACGACCGGCTCGCCAGCGTCACCGACCCGACGGTCCACGCCCTCGGCGACTGCGTGGAGCACGACGGCCGCACCACCGGATTCGTGCCGCCCGCCTGGGAGCAGGCGGGCGTCCTCGCGGGGATCCTGTGCGACGAGGCCGTGAAGTACGACGGCGCGCGCATCGTCGCCCGGCTGCGGGCCACCGACCTCGACGTCGCCGTGCTCGGGGACGCCGAGGCCGAGCTGGCCGCCGGCGGGGAGGTGGTCGAGGTCGCGAACCCGGTCTCCGGGTCGCACCGCCGCCTCGTCGTCCGTGACGGCCGCATCGTCGCCGCCACCCTGGTCGGCGACCTGTCCCGGGTCGGCCTGATCACCCAGCACTTCGACCGGCAGACCGTCCTCGGTCCGCACGAGCCCGGCGACCTCCTGCTGCCTGCCCCGTCCGGGGACGGCGGCAACGGCGCCCGTGTTGTCGGGGGCCTACCCGACGACGCCGAGGTGTGCGCCTGTGCCGGCGTCACCGCCGGCCGGATCCGCGCCTGCTCCTCGCTGGAGCAGGTCCGCGACACCACCCGCGCGACCACCGGCTGCGGTGGCTGCGCCAGCACCGTGCGCCAGCTGCTCAGCAGCCGGCCCGCCCTCGCCACCGCCCAGAAGGGATCTTGACCCATGAACCAGCGCAAGCAACTGGTGGTCGTCGGCCACGGCATGGTCGGCCACCGCTTCGTGCAGGCGGCGATCGAGCGCGGGCTCACCGAGACCCACGACATCACGATCCTCGGCGAGGAGCCGCGCCCGGCGTACGACCGCGTGGCCCTGACCTCGTTCTTCGAGCGGGGCGCGGAGGCGCTGTCCTTCCTCCCCGGCGGTGCGTACGACGACCCGCGGGTCGCGCTGCGCCTGGGCGCCGAGGTCGTGGCGATCTCGCCGCGCCAGCGGGTGATCACGCTCGCCAGCGGCGAGGACCTGCACTACGACGAGCTGGTGCTCGCGACGGGTGCGTTCCCGTTCGTGCCGCCGGTGCCGGGCAAGGACCTCAAGAACGTCTTCGTCTACCGCACCATCGAGGACCTCGAGGCGATCCGGGCCGCGTCGAGGAAGGCGAAGGTCGGCGCGGTCATCGGCGGTGGCCTGCTCGGCCTGGAGGCGGCCAACGCACTGCACCAGCTGGGCCTGGAGACCCACGTCGTCGAGCTCGCGCCGCGGCTGATGGCCGTCCAGATCGACGACGCCGCCGGCTCCACGCTCAACCGCCACATCGAGACCCTCGGCCTGAGGGTGCACACCGGCGCCATGACCGAGGCCGTGCTCGGCAAGGACAAGGTCACCGGCCTGGCGCTCAAGGACCGCAACCCGCTCGACGTCGACCTCGTCGTCTTCTCCGCCGGCATCCGGCCGCGCGACGCGCTGGCCCGGGCGGCGGACCTCGACATCGCCGAGCGGGGCGGGATCCTCGTCGACGAGCACTGCCGCACCAGCGACGAGCACATCTGGGCGATCGGCGAGTGCGCCGCCCCGGGCGGGCGGATGTACGGCCTGGTCGCCCCCGGCTACACGATGGCCGAGGTCGTCGTGGACGCGCTGCTCGGCGGCGAGGCCGGCTCGTTCACCGGTGCCGACATGTCGACAAAGCTCAAGCTGCTGGGCGTCGACGTCGCCTCCTTCGGCGACGCGTTCGCCACCGACGAGGACGCCCTCGAGGTCGTGTACGCCGACGCGGTGGCCGGCGTGTACAAGAAGCTCGTCGTCAAGGAGCTCGCCAGCGGCGGCTACGAGCTGCTGGGCGGCATCCTGGTCGGCGACGCGTCGTCGTACGGCGTGCTGCGGCCGCTGGTCGGCTCCGGCATCGAGCTGCCCGACAACCCCGAGGGGCTGATCCTCCCGGCTGCCCGCGGCGGGGTTTCGACGGGCTCAACCACCGACATGCTGCCCGACGACGCGCAGGTCTGCTCGTGCAACAACGTCACCAAGGCGGAGATCGCCGCCGCGGTGTCCGACGGCGGCGGCTGTGACAGCCCGGCCTGCGTCACCGCCTGCACGAAGGCCGGCTCCACCTGCGGCTCCTGCAAGACGGTCGTGAAGAAGATCGTCGAGGACCACTTCGCCTCGGTCGGCAGGGTCGTCGACAGGTCGCTGTGCGAGCACTTCGCGATGACCCGGCAGGAGCTGTTCGAGGTCGTCGCCGTCCACGGCTACAACCGGTTCGACGACATCATCGAGGGCCACGGCCGAGGGCGCGGCTGCGACATCTGCAAGCCCGCGGTCGCCTCCGTCCTCGCCAGCCTGCTCAACCACCACGTCCTCGACGGCGCCAACGCGACCCTGCAGGACACCAACGACGCCTACCTCGCCAACCTGCAGAAGAACGGCACCTACTCGGTCGTCCCGCGCATCCCCGGCGGCGAGATCACGCCCGACAAGCTGATCGTGATCGGCGAGGTGGCCCGCGACTACGGCCTCTACACGAAGATCACCGGCGGTCAGCGCATCGACCTGTTCGGCGCCCGGATGGAGGACCTGCCGGCGATCTGGAAGCGGCTGGTCGACGCCGGCATGGAGTCCGGTCACGCCTACGGCAAGTCGCTGCGGACAGTGAAGTCGTGCGTCGGCTCGACCTGGTGCCGCTACGGCGTGCAGGACTCCGTCGGCATGGCGATCGAGCTGGAGCTGCGCTACCGCGGCCTGCGCTCGCCCCACAAGCTCAAGGGCGGCGTGTCCGGGTGCGCCCGCGAGTGCGCGGAGGCGCGCGGCAAGGACTTCGGCGTGATCGCCACCGAGAAGGGCTGGAACCTCTACGTCGGCGGCAACGGCGGCGCCGTCCCCGCCCATGCCCAGCTGCTCGCCGGCGACCTGTCCCGCGAGGAGCTGATCTGCTACCTCGACCGTTTCCTCATGTACTACATCCGCACCGCCGACCGGCTCCAGCGCACCTCCACCTGGCTCGACGAGATCGGCGGCCTGGAGCGGGTCCGCGAGGTCGTCGTCGACGACTCCCTCGGTCTCGGCAGCGAGCTCGAGTCGAGCATGGACCGCCACGTCGACTCCTACTTCGACGAGTGGAAGGCCACCATCGAGGACCCCGAGAAGCTCAGCCGCTTCGTGTCCTTCGTCAACGCACCCGGCACCCCCGACCCCCACATCACCTTCACCGAGGAGCGCGGCCAGATCCGCGCCGACCTCGTGGACGGACCGGTGTCGCTCGGTGCCTCGATCCCGGTAGGAGCGCCGTGATGACCACGACCGAAGCTCGTCGAGTAGCGCCGTCGCGAGGAACGAGTGACGGGGCGTATCGAGACGCAGGCACCGCGATCTGCCCCCTGGACCGGATCGCCCGCGAGTCCGGCGTGGCCGCCCTCGTCGACGGCGAGGCCGTCGCCGTCTTCCGCACCTACGACGACCAGGTGTTCGCGATCTCCAACTTCGACCCGTTCGGCCGTGCCTCCGTGCTCTCCCGAGGCATCGTCGGCACCCGCGGTGAGGAGGAGATCCCGTTCGTCGCGAGCCCGCTGCTCAAGCAGCGCTTCGACCTGCGCACGGGTGCCTGCCTGGACGACCCGGCGGTCGTCGTACCGACGTGGGACGTCCAGGTGGTCGACGGCATGGTGGTCGTCGGCGCCCGGCGCGAGACAATCACCTCGTGCGAGCCGTGAGCGACCAGCCCCTGTCGGGTTTCCGGATCGGTGTGACCGCGGCGCGACGTGCGGAGGAGCAGATCGCGCTGCTGGAGCGGCGCGGGGCGAGCGTGGTGCACGCGCCCGCGCTGTCGGTCGACCCGAACCGGATCGACGAGCCGGCGCTGCTCGCGGCGACCAAGGAGGTGCTCGACCAGCCGGTCGACATCTTCGTCGCCACCACCGGCATCGGCCTGAAGTCCTGGTTCGGCGCGGCCGAGCGCTGGGGCCTGCTCGACGACCTCACCGCCCACCTGGGCGGGGCGGAGATCCTCGCCCGGGGGCCGAAGAGCGTCGGTGCGCTGCGCCGGTTCGGGCTGCGCGAGCTGTGGGCGCCGGAGTCGGAGGAGTTCGAGGACGTCCTCGCGCACCTGCGGGGGCGTGACCTGAGCGGTCTGCGGATCGTCGTCCAGGAGCACGGCCAGTCGCTGTCCATGGCCGCCCACGCCCTGCGCCGCCTCGGCGCCGAGGTCGCCACCGTCGCCGTCTACCGCGTCGAGGGCGCGGCCGACCCCGAGCCGATGTTCGGACTGATCGAGGACATCGCCGAGCGCCGGGTGGACGCGGTCACCTTCACCGCCGCTCCGGCGATCGCCGCGATGATGGAGGCCGCCGGCACCACCGGGCACCGCGACGAGGTGGTCAGTGCCTTCCAGGCCGACGTGATCGCGGCCTGCGTCGGACCGGTCACCGCCGCCGCCTTCGAGATGTGGGGGGTGCCCTCCATCTACCCGGAGCGCTCCCGCCTGGCCGCGATGGTCAAGCAGCTCGAGGTCGAGCTGCCCTCCCGCGCCGGCGGCACCAGCCTCGACGTGGCCGGCCACACCCTGCTCCTGCACGGCGAGGCCGTGCTGCTCGACGGGGCCGAGGTGAAGCTCTCGCCGGCACCGTACGCCGTCCTGCAGGCCCTGCTCGTCAACCCCGGCACCGTCGTCTCGCGCCGCGACCTGCTCGGCGCGCTGCCCTCCGGCACCGCCGGCTCCGAGCACGCCGTGGAGATGGCCGTCGCCCGGCTGCGCGCCGCCCTCGGCACGCGCTGCGTCCAGACCGTCGTCAAACGCGGCTACCGCCTGGCGGTCGCCCCATGACCTCCCACGGAGTTCGTCGAGTAGCCGCGAGCGCCAGCGAGCGGCGTATCGAGACGCCTGCAGCCCACCTCGTGACGGTCGCGCACGGCACCCGCGCCGCGGCCGGCAACGAGGTCGCCCGCGAGCTCACCGCGGCGGCGGCCCGTGCGCTCGGCTGGGAGGCGACCACGTCGTACGTCGAGCTGGGCGCGCCGCTCTTCGCCGACGTCGTGAGCACCGTCGAGACGCCCGCGGTCGCCGTACCGCTGCTGCTCTCGACCGGCTACCACCTGCGCCAGGACCTGCCCGCCGCCGTGGCCGCTGCCGGCCGCGACGACGTCCGGCTCGGCCGCGCCCTCGGCCCCGACCGGCTGCTCGCCGCCGCGCAGGTCGACCGGCTCCGCGCCGCCGGCGCCACCCCCGGACAACCGGTCGTCATGGTCGCCGCCGGCTCCACCGACCCGGCCGCCGCCGCGGACCTCGCCGCCGCCAGCCACCTGCTGGCCCACGCCTGGGGTGCCCCCGTCCGCCTCGCCACCCTGGCGGGCCGCGGCCCGCGGCTCGCGGAGGTCGTGCGCCCGGGCGACGCCGTGTCGCCGTACCTCCTCGCCACCGGGCACTTCCACCGCAAGGCCCGCCACGACGCCCTCGCCGCCGGCGCGAGCGTCGTCGCGGACGTCATCGGCCCGCACCCGCGGGTCGTCCAGCTCGTCGTCGAGCGGGCCCTCGCCCTGGCTCCTCCCGCCGTCGGCGTCGCGTAGTCGTTGACCTGCCGCTTACTCACCGTTGACCTGCCACTTCCTCACCGTTGAGCTGCCGCATCGTGGTCGCCAGCAACGACGCCGCCGGATCGGCGTCCGACGCGCCAGGCCGGTCGCAAGCGCGCCGCAAGCGCCATGGCCGAGCCTCGGGGGATGCGAACCAGACTTCTCCCCGTGCTCGCGCTGGCGCTCGCGCTGCCGGCGAGCATCGGCGTCACCTCCGTCGCCGAGGCGGCCGGACCGCGGTGCAACGGCGCCAAGGCGACCATCGTCGGGACCAACAAGGCCGACAAGATCAAGGGCACCAAGAAGCGCGACGTGATCGTCGCGCGCGGCGGCAACGACAAGATCAAGGGCCTCGGCGGCAACGACGTCATCTGCGGTGACGGAGGCAAGGACACCATCGACGGCGGTCCCGGCCAGGACTACGTGCACGGCGGTGCGGGCAACGACCTGATCGCGCTGGGGCCGGGCAACGGCGGGATCGGGTACGGCGACGCCGGCGACGACACGATGGCGACCGGGGCCACCGGACAGGCCCTGTTCGGAGGCGAGGGCAACGACCTGCTCAAGACCTCGTGGCCGGTCACCCTGGTCAACGGCGAGGGCGGCGATGACCAGCTGTACGGCGGCGCCGACCCCGACCAGCTCAACGGCGGCGACGGCAACGACCACCTGTCCGGAGGAGGTGGCGACGACGTCCAGCTCAACGGCGGGTTCGGTGTCGACACCTGCGACGGCGGTCCGGGCCGCGACAACTGCAACGGCGGCGCCCCCGGCGGCCCGGGGAACTCCCCGACCGACCCGGACGTCTGCACCTCCGAGGTCAAGCAGTCCTGCCAGGGTGAGGAGTTCCCGCAGCGCTGGCTGGCCAAGGTCAGCGCGGTGGAGAAGACCGACGACGAGACCCGCACCTGGTCGCTCCAGATGGTGCTCCTCCGGGCCGGTGACCCCGCCACCAGCACGTTCTGGCGGGAGGAGTCGGTGACCGGGACGTTCTCGGTGCAGGGCCACAGCGACAACTGCACGTGGTCGCACCAGGGCACGCTGGACCGCGACTTCACCGGCGACCTCGGCCTGGTCCCGGCGCAGAGCCTCTACTGGCTCGACGTGGTCGCGGGCGGTGTCGGCACCTACACGAAGAGCTGCACGGGGGGCGGCGGCTACACCGAGGAGCAGGGTTTCCAGGCCTGGGCCGCCACGGAGGGCGGACCGGAGACGGTGCCGTGGGACCGCTCCCGCCGCGAGATCACCGGCAGCTGGCACAAGGACGGGTCCTACGAGGACGTCGACGCCGAGTGGGTGATCACCCCGCTGGACTGACGGTCGCCGGAGGCGGGCGAGGCTGCCGCCCCCCGAACCGTTCGATCGAACGGTCAGGGGGAATCGGGAGCCGAGAAGTCCCCCGGACCGTTCGATCGAACGATCCGGGGGACCTACCGACCGAGCGACTCCGGCGTGTGCAGCCGAACCAGGAACCGACGTGCATGCGGCGGCTCCCGGTCGGCGGTCGCGAGCGAGACCGTGGCCATGACGAGCACCGCGACCGGCACGCTCCACGCGGCGGGCTGGGCCAGCAGGGCGCCGGCCCAGCCGCCGGGGGCGTAGCCGGCCAGGGTCGCGATCGCCGCGCCCCCGGCGCCGATCCCGCCGGCCGCGAGACCCGCCAGCGCCCCGACGTCGGTCAACCGCCGCCACCAGATGCCGAGCACCAGCAGCGGGCAGAACGTCGAGGCCGCCACTGCGAACGCCAGGCCGACCGACTGCGCCACCCCGACGTTGCGGACCAGCAGGGCGGCGACCACCGGGACCACGACGGCGACCATCGCCGCCAGCCGGAAGGCCGGAACCCCGCGCTGCTCGTTGACCAGTCGGCTGGTCACGTCCTGGGTGAGGACTCCGGAGACGGCGATCGCCAGGCCCGAGGAGGTCGACAGGAAGGCCGCGAACGCGCCCGCGGTGACCAGCCCGGTGAGCACGTCGCCGCCGACGCCGTCGAGCATCGCGCGCGGCAGCTCCAGCACGAGCACGTCCGAGCGGCCCTCGGTGACCAGCCGGTCGCCGTACACGCGGCCGAGCGCGGCGTACACCGGCGGCCAGAGGTAGAACAGGCCGAGCAGGGCGAGGACGACGAACGTCGTGCGCCGCGCGGCGTGGCCGTCGGGGTTGGTGTAGAACCGCACGACCACGTGCGGCAGGCCCATCGTGCCGAGGAACAGGCCGGCGATGAGGGAGTACGTCGTGTACAGGCCGATCCCGCCGTCGCCGGCGACCGGGTTCGACCAGCCGTCGCCGCCCCCCGGGCCGCCGGGCCGGCCGTCGCCCCACCAGACCGCGACCAGGACGGCGGCGGGGACGAGCAGCGCGGTGAGCTTGAGCCAGTACTGGAAGGCCTGGACGAAGGTCACCGACCGCATGCCGCCGGACGTCACGTTGGCGAGGACGACCCCCGCCACGACGAGGGATCCGGCCCACTCCGGGGCGCCGATCGCCGAGCGCAGCGTGATGCCGGCGCCCTCGAACTGCGGGATCATGTAGAGCCAGCCGATGCCGACGACGAGCAGGGAGCACGCGGCCCGCACCGTGCCCGACCCCAGCCGGGCCTCGGCGAAGTCCGGCAGCGTGTAGGCGCCGGAACGGCGCAGCGGTGCGGCGACCAGCACCAGCAGGACGAGGTAGCCCGCGGTCCAGCCGACCGGGTACCAGAGCATATCGGCGCCGCCGACCAGCAGCAGCCCGGCGATGCCGAGGAAGGAGGCGGCGGAGAGGTACTCGCCGCCGATCGCCGACGCGTTCAACCCCGGCCGGACCGTGCGGGAGGCGACGAAGAAGTCGCTGGTCGTCCGCGAGAACCGCAGCCCCCAGGTGCCGATCGCGAGGGTCGCGAGGGTGACCAGCACGACCGCGACCAGGCCGGGTACGTCGGCGCGCTCCATCAGGCGCCGTCCTCGTCCTGGGGGTCGGGGCCGCCGACCAGGTCGGCGAAGACCCGCTCGTTGTGCTCCGCGCTGCGGATGTAGCGCCAGGCCAGCAGGAGCAGGAACGGGTGCACCAGGACGCCGAGGAGCAACCAGGGCAACGGGATGCCGAGCAGCCGGACGTCGATCAGCGACGGCGCGAGGTGGAAGGCGAGGGGCAGTACGCCGAGCGTGACGGCCAGCAGGGCGAGCAGCCGCGCGGCCAGGCCGAGCTGGGCCCGGAGCAACGAGCGGAGGTAGACGTCCCCGAGCGCCGTCTGCTCGTGGACGTCGCCGAGGCGGCTCGCGGCCCGCCCGGCGCTGGTGTGCCGCGGCGGCCCGGTGACCCGCACCCGCTCGGTCATCTCGCTCAGCCTCCCGCCCGGGCCCGGCGGACCAGGACGTCGCGCAGCGCGCGGGTGTGGCGACGGCTGACCGGCAGCTCGGTGCCCCCGGTCGCTCCGCCGACGACGACCGACGTCCGGCCGGCGTCGGTGCGGACCTCGGTGACGTGACCGAGCGCGACCAGCAGCGAGCGGTGGATGCGGTGGAACCCGGCCTCCGCCCAGTCCTCCTCGAGCGTCGCGAGCGGGACCCGGACCAGGTAGCTGTCGCCGCCCGTCGTGTGCAGGCGCGCATAGTCGCCCTGCGCCTCGACGTGGGTGATGTCGCCGCGGTCGACGAACCGGGTGACCCCGCCGCGCTCGACCGCGATCTGGGCGCCCGCGGCGGCCGGTTGCGGCGACGTGCCGCCGAGCACGCGTCGTACCGCTTCGGCGAGACGCTCGGGACGCACCGGCTTGAGGACGTAGTCGACCGCGTGCAGGTCGAAGGCGTCGACGGCGTGCTGCTCGTGGGCGGTCACGAAGACCACGGGCGGCGGCTGCTTGAACCGGCCGAGCACCTCGGCCAGCTCCAGCCCGGTCAGGCCGGGCATCTGGATGTCGAGGAAGACGCAGTCGACCTCGCGCTCGCGCAGGATCCGCAGCCCCTCGGTCGCGGACTGACACGCGATCACCTCGCCGACCCGGTCGTCGGCGCCGAGGAGGTAGGTCAGCTCGTCGAGCGCCGGGCGCTCGTCGTCGACGACGAGGACACGCAGCCGCCCGCGCTGGTCGAGTCTGTCGAGACCCGTCATGCGCTCACCCCCGGCGCGAACTTCGGCACCCGCACGATCACCTTGGTCCCGGCCCCCGGAGCGGTCTCCACGACCAGACCGTAGTCGTCGCCGAAGCTCGCGCGCAGCCGCGCGTCCACGTTGCCGAGGCCCACCGAGTCGAGCTCGGTGTCGCCGGCCAGAGCTCGTCGTACCTTCTCCGGGTCCTCGCCGACCCCGTCGTCCTCGACCTCCAGCACCGCTTCGTGCCCGCGGTCGTGGGCGACGATCCGGAGGTGCCCGGTCTGGTCGGCGCTCTCGAGGCCGTGGCGCACGGCGTTCTCGACGAGGGGCTGGATGCACAGGAACGGGACGACGACCGGGAGCACCTCCGGCGCGATGTTGAGCGTCACCTGGAGCCGGTCGCCGAAGCGCGCCTGCTCGAGGAGGAGATAGCGCTCGATGGAGCGCAGCTCCTCGGCGAGGGTCGTGTACTCGCCGTGCCGGCGGAAGGAGTAGCGGGTGAAGTCGGCGAACTCCAGCAGCAGCTCGCGCGCCCGGTCGGGGTCGGTGCGCACGAAGCTCGCGATCGCGTTGAGCGAGTTGTAGACGAAGTGTGGGCTGATCTGGGCCCGCAGGGCGCGGACCTCGGCCTCGATCATCCGGTTGCGGTGGGCGTCGAGCTCGGCCAGCTCCAGCTGCCCCGACACCCACTTCGCGACCTCCTCGGTGGCCCGCACCAGACCCGCGGTCGGCGTCGGCGCGAACGCCTGCACCGTCCCGAGCACCCGGCCCTCGACGACCAGCGGGCTCACCACGCCGGTCCGGACCGGGCAGCCGCCGACCGAGCACCCCAGCTGGCCGCGGTCGACGGTGCGGGTGCCGCCCTTCTCGATCGCCAGCAGCGCCACCGCCGCTGCCTGGCCGAGGTGGTGCTCGCCCGTCCCGTCCCACGCCAGCACCGCCTCGGTGTCGGTGATTGCCAGGGCCGGGGTCCCCAGCAGCGCCCGCAGGTGCCGGATCGCCCGCTCCGCGCTCGCCGTCGTCAGGCCCTCGCGCAGCGCGGGCGCGGCCAGCGATGCCTGGTGCAGCGCCCGGAACGCCGCCCGGTCCGCATCGCTGCCCAGGTGGTCCCGTCGCCACAACCGTCCGCCGCGCACGTGCTCATGGTGCCGCACGAACGGCGTGGTCGGGGCGTGCGAGGGGTCAGCGGAAGTCGATGAGCAGCATGCCCGAGTCGTCGTCGGCCGGCGGCTCGACGGCCGGGGCCAGCGCGACGGGAACGGTGTCCTCGCCGGGGAGGTCGAGGTCCGAGCCGGCGCTCGCGGGACCCTCGGCGGGCCCGGCGGCCGACGTACGCGCGGGGACCGGGACCTGACGGATCGTCTTCGGCTGGATCCCGACGACCGCGCGGAAGCACTCGGCGACCCACGGCAGCTGCATGCCGTCCATGCCCCGCCCGAAGTCGTCGTAGAACGCCAGCACCTCGCGGACCTTCGAGTCCTGCCCGGTGCGGTCGAGGCCGGCGACGTCGGGCAGCGAGCGGGCGAGGTCCTGCACCGAGGCGCGGTCGATGACCTGCCAGTGCTTGACGGCGGCCTCCTCGGCCGGCCCGAAGTACGGCGACGAGTCGATCGCGTCGCCGACCCCTTGGCCGGTCGCGTGGTGGCCGATCAGGTTGCCGAGCCGCCTGACCCACGGGATCCGCTCGTCGCGGACGTTGCGCACGACGGCGAAGGTGCCGCCGCGCTTGAGGACCCGCGCGATCTCGGGCAGCGCCTTGTCGGCGTCGAACCACTCGTCGGCGTCGGCAGCGACCACCAGGTCGTAGGTCGCGTCCGCCGCCGGGATCTCCTCGGCCGCGGTCTGCGAGACCCGCAGCTCGGGCAGCCGGGAGCCGAGCCGGTCGAGCATCCGCGGGTCCGGGTCGGTGGCGTGGACGTCGTGGCCGAGGGCGACGAGGTGCTCGGTGAGCTTGCCGGTGCCGGCCCCGAGCTCCAGCACGGCCAGCGGCTCGTCGCCGGTCAGCCACGCCACGGCCTCGCGCGGGTAGCCGGGGCGGCCGCGGTCGTAGGCCTCGGCCACACTGCCGAAGCAGAGGCCCGGTGCGTCGGGGGTGGAGTCGGTAGCCATCGCAGCCGAGCGTACGGCGGCAGCGGCTCCGGATCACGGAGGCACGCGAGGGCGCCAGTAACGTTGCCGGGTGACCTCCGACCCGCACGCCTGGCTGATCTCCCTCGAGGGCGTCCCGTCCGGCTTCGCCGGCGCCCGTGACGGCATCGACGTGGTGCTGCGTGACCGAGGCCTGCGCCGCACCAGCCCCGAGCTCACCGCGGAGTCGCTGCTGCGGGGCGCGCACGCCAGCGCGGTGCTCGAGGGATCGGGCTCGACGCTGGCCGAGGTGCGCGCCGGCGCGGGTGACGAGATCGCCGCGGACGCCGTACGCCTGGCCACCGAGCTGCTCTCGCTCGTCCCCGTACTGCGCCGCCAGCCGCTCCAGGCGCTGGCCCGGATCCACACCGTGGCCGCGCGGGGCAGCCTGCCCGATGAGCTGCTCGGCCGGCCCCGCGACGGCGAGTCGGCGTCCCGGCTGCGGGGCATCGCCGAGCTGATCACCGCGCCGACCGAGGCGCCGGCGCTCGCCGTCGCCGCCGTCGTCCACGCCGAGCTGATGACCGCTGCGCCCTTCGGCTCCCACAACGGGATCGTCGCCCGCGCGACCGAGCGGCTGGTCGCGGCCGCGCGGGGCGTCGACGAGAAGTCGCTCGTCGTCCCCGAGGCGGCGCACCTGGCGCTGCGCCCCGAGTACGAGTCCAACCTGCGCGGCTGGGCCACCGGCACCCAGGCCGGCATGCACTCCTGGTTGCTGTACGCCGTCGAGGCGTGGTCGGCCGCGGCTGAGGCGAGCCCGCTGGTGCGCGACGCGGAGTAGCCCTCGAGGTCGTCGAGTAGCCCGAGCCCCTGGGCGAGGGCGTATCGAGACGCGCTCGCCGAGATCTCGATACGTGCGTCGCGGCTTCGCAAGCTCAGCCGCGGCACTACTCGATCTTCCCGGCTGATCCTCGACGCCGCTCGTTCCTCGCAGCGTCGAGGGCCGGCAAAAGCAGGTGGCACCCGAGCCAACGAATGTCTCGGGTGCCACCGCTGACACGTGAACCGTGGTTACCAGGCGTGCACCATCAACAACTGCTCCGGAAGTGTTCCGGATGCAAGCGCCCAATTCAGAAGGGTAGATCGCCGCGTGGGTACCGGGATCACGTGTTGCTCTCTTGAGTTCCTGGCTCCTTTGTACGCCGGTGCCGGGTCACCTTCAAGGCTTGTCTTTTGCCAGGGGGCGGGGAACGCTGGCCGGTTGGGAGGGCAGGCCCGCGCCGGCAGGAGTCCCGCCGGAGCCGCGCGGAGGCGGCCGGGCGGTCAGATGCTGAAGGAACGGCGCCGGGCGCCGATCCACACGGCCGCGCCGACGGCGACGACACCGCCCACCGCGAGCGCCGCGAGCGTCGGCTTCGGCGGGGGCAGGTGGAGGCGCGACTGGAGGGCGACGGGGCGCGTGAACATCAGGACCGGCCAGCCGCGGGAGGCCGCGATCTTGCGCAGCTCCTTGTCCGGGTTGACGGCGTGCGGGTGGCCGATCGCCTCGAGCAGGGGGACGTCGGTCACCGAGTCGGAGTAGCCGTAGCTGTTCGCCAGGTCGTAGCCGACGCTCTCGGCCAGCTCCCGGATCGCGTTCGCCTTCTCCTCGGCGTAGGCGTAGTACTCGATCTCGCCGGTGTAGCGCCCGTCCTCCACCTTGAGCCGGGTCGCCACGACCCGGTCGGCGCCGAGGAGCGCACCGATCGGCTCGACGACCTCGCTGCCGGACGTGGAGACGATGACGACGTCCCGGCCCGCGGCGTGGTGCTCGTCGATGAGGCGGACCGCTTCGTCGTACACGAGGGGGTCGACGACGTTGTGCAGCGTGTCGGCGACGATCTCGCGCACCGTGGCGACGTCCCAGCCCGCGGTGAGCTGGGACATGAACTGCCGCATCTTCTCGACCTGGTCGTGGTCGGCGCCGCCGACCATGAAGACGAACTGGGCGTACGCCGAGCGCAGCACCGCGCGCCGTGAGATGAGGCCCCCGGCCTGGAAGGGCTTGCTGAAGGCCAGCACGCTCGACTTGGCGATGATCGTCTTGTCGAGGTCGAAGAACGCGGCGGTGGGCGGCGTGCCCGCGGAGGCCATGGACGTCATCCTAGGGACCTCTTGCGTCCCATCCGTTGCAGACGCCGCCGTTCGGCTTCCCCAGCCCGGGGTCGCCGAGCGGTTTTCCCCAGGCGCCGGTGGTGCCCGCATGGTCGTGTCGGCGGGCGGCGACAACCTCGGCATGACACGAAACCGACCCGACCGAGTCCCGCACGCCCGTCCCGCGGACGTGCCTCCCCTGGTGGTGACCGCCGATGACGACCTGCTGGCCGAGCTGCTGCCGCTCGCCGCCGCGGCCGACGTCTCCCCGACGATCGCGCGCGACCCGCTGACCGCCCTGGTCACGTGGAGCCGCGCGCCGCTCGTCCTCGTCGGCGCCGACCTCGCCGCCGCGATGGTGCGGGCCGCTCCCGAGCCCCGTGCGCGCACCCTGGTCGTCAGCGGACCGCGCCCGCCCGACCAGCTGTTCCGCACCACGCTCGACCTCGGCGCCGAGAGCGTCGTCGAGCTGCCGGGCTCCGCCGGCTGGCTGGTCGAGCTGCTCGCCGATCTCACCGAGCACCAACCCGACCGCGCCCGGGTGATCGGGGTGATCGGCGGCACCGGCGGCGCCGGTGCGACCACCTTCGCCTGCGCGCTGGGCCAGTGGGCCGCCCGGTACGGCGACGCCGCCGTCATCGACTGCGACCCGCAGGGTCCGGGCCTGGACCGGATGCTCGGCCTGGAGCGCTGCGACGGGTTCCGCTGGGACGCGCTGTGCCAGACCACCGGCCGGCTCTCGGCGCGTTCCCTGCGCGAGGCGTTGCCGCGCCGGGGGAGCCTGGGCGTGCTGTCGTGGTACGTGGACGGGCGGACCCAGAGCCTCCAGGCGTTCGCCGTCCGGGAGGCGCTGTCGGCCGCGCGCCGGGGGCACCGGGTGGTCGTCGTCGACCTCCCCCGCTCGCCGGACCCGCTGGTCGACGAGGTCGCCGCACGCTGCGACGAGCTGCTCGTGGTGACCCTCGGCAGCGTTGTCGGGGTCGCCGGCGCCGCCCGGATGCGGGCCCGCTTCGCCGAGCACGCCGCGCCCGGGGTGGTGCTGCGCGGCGAGGCGTTCACGGCCGAGGAGGTCACCCGTGCCGTCGGACTGCCGGTCCGCGTCCAGATGCGGGACCAACGCGGTCTCGCGGAGGCGGTCGACCTCGGCTTCGGGCCGTTGCGCTCGCGGCGGGGTCCCTTGGCGCGGGCGGCGGCCCGGGTGCTCGACGTCCCGGTCGCCGAGGCAGCGGCATGACGCCGGAGGCGGACGTCATGGCGCTGGTCGAGGACGTGCGCGCCCGGCTGGCCCGGACCCCGGGCGACCTCAGCCCGCACCGCGTGGCCGAGGCGCTGCGCGCTGCCGGGCGCCCGGTCGGCGACGCCACGGTGCTGGCGGTCTACGAGGCACTGCGGCGCGACGTGATCGGCGCGGGCCCGCTCGAGCCACTGCTCGCGCTGCCCGGGGTTACCGACGTCCTCGTCAACGGTCCGGGCCCGGTCCGGATCGACCGCGGCGACGGGGTGGAGGAGACCGACGTCGTGCTGCCCAGCGAGGAGTCGTGCCGCCGGCTGGCCCAGCGGTTGGTGGCCAGCGGCGGGCGCCGGCTCGACGACGCCGCGCCGTGGGCCGACGTCCGGCTGCCCGACGGGACCCGTTGCCATGCGCTGCTCGCGCCGCTCGCCCAGCCCGGGACCGCGATCTCGCTGCGCGTGCCGCGCCGCGGCGGGTTCAGCCTGGCCGAGCTGCGTGCCGCGGGTGCGCTGAGCGACGCCGGCCTCGAGCTGGTCCGTCGGCTGGTCGACGCCCGGCTGGCGTTCCTGGTGACCGGCGGGACCGGAGGCGGCAAGACCACGCTGCTGGCCGCTCTCCTCGCCACGGTCGATCCGGCGGAGCGGATCGTGGTCGTCGAGGACGCCGCCGAGCTCCGCCCCGAGCACCCGCAGGTGGTCGGCCTCGAGGCCCGGCCGGCCAACCTGGAAGGAGCCGGTGCGGTGCTGCTGCGCGACCTGGTCCGTCAGGCGCTGCGGATGCGTCCCGACCGGCTCGTGGTCGGCGAGGTCCGCGACGCGGCCGTGGTGGATCTGCTCGCCGCCATGAACACCGGCCACGAGGGCGGCTGCGGCACGCTGCACGCCAACTCCGCCGCCGACGTCCCCGCCCGGATCGAGGCGCTCGCGCTCAGCGCCGGCCTGGCCCGCGAGGCCGCCCACAGCCAGCTGGTCGCCGGGCTCGACGCCGTCCTGCACGTGCGCCGTGACCGGCGCACCGGCCGCCGACGCCTCGGCGAGGTCGCCGTCGTCGCCCGAGGACCCGACGGGCTGGCCCGGACCGAGGTCGCGGTCGCCTTCGACCCCGCCGGTACGCCGAGTGCCGGGCCCGGTTCCCGGCGGCTGCTCGCGCTGCTCGACGGGCGTGACCGGGACGAGGGGAGGGCGTGATGGACCTGCTCCTCGTCGCGCTCCTCCTCGCCGGGGCCCTGCTGCTCGTGGTTCCGGCGCAGCCGCGCCTCCGGGATGCTGGTCCGGTCTCCCGCAGCGGCCGTCGCTGGCGGGTCGTCCTGGCGGCGACGGCGGCCGCGTCGGTCGCGCTGCTCGCTCGGGGGTCGGTGCCGGGCATGGTGCTCCCGCTGGTCGGCCTCGCCGTCGCCAGCGCGGTGGTCCGCAGCCTCGCCGCGCGGCGACGGGACCGGGCCGCGGCACAGGTACGCCGTCGCGTCGTCGACCTGTGCGACGGACTGCGCGCCGAGCTCTCCGCCGGTCAGACCGCTGCCGGTGCCCTCGACCGGGCCGCGACGGAGTGGTCCTTCGTCGCGCCGGCGGCCCGGGCGGCGCTGACCGGCGGCGACGTGGTGGCGGCCCTGCGCTCGCTCGCGACCGTCCCCGGCGGCGAGGCGCTCCGCGTGGTCGCGGGTGCCTGGCAGGTCGCGCACCGCACCGGTCACGGCCTGGCCGACACCCTCGGCCGGGTCGCGGCCGACCTCCGCGCCGCGGAGCGCACCCGTCGGGTCGTCGGCGGCGAGCTGGCGTCCGCTCGGGCGACCGCCCGACTGCTCGCCGCCCTCCCCGTGCTGGCCCTGCTCATGGGGTCCGGCGCGGGCGCCGACCCGCTGCGGTTCCTGCTCGGCCACCCCGCGGGACTGGCCTGCCTGGTGGGTGGCCTCGCCACCGGGTACGCCGGACTGGTCTGGATCGAGGCCCTCGCCCGGGACGTGGAACGTCGTGGCTGAGACGCTCCTGGTCGGTCTGCTCACCGGGCTGGGCGTGCTGATCGGCCCGGGCCGCGACCGGCCTGCCCGGCCGGCGAGCTCCGCCGTGCCCGTGCCGGCGGCCAACGTTGCGGGCGCTGAGGGGTTGCTGCGCCGCGGACGACCCCTGTGGGCGCTGCTCGCCGGTGCGGGCACGGCGGCCTTCCTCGGCGGCCCGCTCGCGCTGCCGGCCGGGATCGCGGCCGGTACCGCGGTGTGGGCGAGCGCGGGACGGCTCGAGCCGCGGGAGACCCGCCGGCGTCGGGAGGAGGTGCGCCGCGACCTGCCCCACGTCGTGACCCTCCTCGCCGCCGCGCTGCGGTCCGGCCAGGCGCCGGCCGAGGCCGTCGAGCTGGTCTGCCGGGCGCTGCCGGGCGCCGCCGCCGACCGTCTGTCGGCCGTCGCGGCTCGCCTGAGGCTGGGTGGCGACGCGGTCGTGGTCTGGGGGCGTCTGGCCGACGACCCGGACCTCGGTCCGCTCGGGCGGGCGCTCGCCCGGGCCCACCGGACCGGTGCCCCCGTGGTCGCCGCGGTCGACGCCCTCGCCGACGAGCTGGGCTCGCGGGCCCGAGCCGAGGTGGAGGACCGGGCGCGGGCCGTCGGGGTACGGGCCGCCGTACCGCTGGGGGTGTGCCTGCTGCCGTCCTTCCTGCTGCTGGGCATCGTGCCGCTGGCGGTCTCGCTCGCGACCGGCATCGTCGGATGACGGACCAGCAGTCCCACTCGTACCGCGGGGTGCCGTCGACCGTCCCCAGGCAGGTGGCCGGCCGGGTCCTGTCCACAGGTCCGGTCCCGGCGAGGGCCAGGGGGCGGCCGGTGCGCGCAGTGTCGTTCCGACGGCCGCACCGGGCGGCTGCTGACGAACGGAGAGACCCTTGGCACTGCGCACCTTCCGCCCCTCACAGCGGGGCGTCACCACCGCGGAGTACGCCGTCGCGACCGCGGCCGGAGCCGGCTTCGCTGGCCTGCTCTACAAGCTGCTCAGCGGCGGCTTCGGCGACAAGCTGATCAAGACCCTGTTCGACCATGTCCTCAACCTGCTCGGGCTGGGCTGAGCGGGCCGCGGGCCGCCGTACCCGGCCCCGGCGGTCGCACGACCGGGGTGCGGTGACGGCCGAGCTCGCGCTCGCGCTCCCCGTCCTGCTCGCGCTGACCGCCGGGCTGGTCTGGCTGCTCGCGGTCGCGGTCGCGCAGGCCCGGACCGTCGACGCCGCTCGCGAGACCGCCCGAGCCGTGGCGCGCGGCGACGACGCGGGCGAGGCGGTGGCGCTGGGCGAGCAGGTGGCACCCGACGGCGTCCGGCTCTCGGTCACCCGGGTCGGCGACCGGGTGGTGGTCCGGGCCCGGGGCCGGATGGGCGGTCCGGGCCCGCTGTTCGGGGCGTTTCCCGGCGTGACCCTGCGTTCCGAGGCGGTCGCGGTCGTCGAGGGAGACGACAGCGAGGGAGACGGATGACGACAAGGAGGAGGCGATGAGCGAGCGAGGCGCCGCCACCGTGCTGACCGTGGCGATGGCGGGGGTGCTGCTGCTGGTGGGTGCGGCGACGGGAGTGGTCGGCGCGATCGTCGTCGCCCACCGCCGGGCCCAGGCGGCCGCCGACCTGTCGGCGCTCGCGGCGGCGACCGCTCTGGTCGGGGGCGGCGGTCTGGACCACCCGGGGCGCGATCCCTGCTCGGCCGCGGCCGAGGTGGCCGAGGCCAACGACGCGGCGCTGGCCGGCTGCTGGGTCGAGGGCCGGGAGGTCCTCGTCGAGGTTCGGGTCGGTGGACCGCGGTGGCTCGGCCAGGACCGCGACCTCGCCGCCCAGGCGCGCGCCGGGCCCGACTCGGCCGCGAGGTGAGGCGGGTCAGCCCTCGTCGTCGGCCAGCTCGTTGCGCCGCCGCTCGAGCTCGACCTGGTCCAGCTTCTCGGAGAGCTCGGTGAGGCGCTTCTGCTCCTTGCGGCGCCGCCAGCCCTGCTTCGCACCTGCCTTCATCATCCACAGGCCGAGCACGATGAGCAGCGCGGAGGCGGCGCCCCACAGGACGAGCGTCCCGGGGGAGACATCCCAGTTCATGATCTCGGCGGAGCGGTGCTTGTAGTCGATGCTGGCGCCGAAGAAGCTCAGCACCAGCCCGATCACACCGACGACCAGGACGACCAGTCCGAGCAGCAGCATGGCGGCAGGCTACTCGCCGGGACGCCTACTCGGCGGCAGGGGCGGCGCGGAGCAGCGCGTCGAGCAGCGCGACGGCGCCGGACTTGTCGAGCGGGTCGTTGCCGTTGCCGCACTTGGGCGACTGGATGCACGACGGGCAGCCGGCGGCGCACTCGCAGGCCGCGATGGTGGCGCGGGTGGCGCGCAGCCAGGCCGCCGCGGTGCGGTACCCGCGCTCGGCGAAGCCCGCGCCGCCCGGGTGGCCGTCGTGGACGAACACGGTGAGGACGCCGGTGTCGGGGTGCCGGGCGGTCGACACGCCACCGATGTCCCAGCGGTCGCAGGTCGCGAAGAGAGGGAGGAGGCCGATCGAGCAGTGCTCGGCGGCGTGCGCCGCGCCGGGCAGGTCGGCGGCGACCAGGCCACGGTCCGCGAGCAGCTCGCCGACGACGTCGTCCGGGACCGTCCACCAGACCGCCGCGGTCGACAGCGTGCGGGCCGGGAGGTCGAGCGGCCGTTCGTCGATCACCTCGCCGGTGCGGGTCCGTCGGCGCAGGTACGACGTGACCCGGCTGGTCACCTCGACCGTCCCGAACGAGACCCGGCAGGGTCCCCAGTCGACGTGCTCGCGTTCCTCGACGATCTCGATGTCGGTGACGTCGCGAGCCGTGGTGGTGTGGTCGACGTCGGCGCGGCGCAGCGTGGCGACGTGGTCGTCGAGGTCGAGCGACTCGACCAGCCAGGTCTCGCCGCGGTGGAGGTAGACCGCGCCCTCGTGGGCGGTGGAGTGGGCCCGGCCGCCGTCGACGGTGCCGACGACACGGCCGGTCCCGGCCTCGACCAGCTGGACCTGCGCGCCTCCGGCCGAGCGGATGTCGGCCAGGTCGGCGGCCCGGGACCGGTCGGTCCAGTACCAGCCCGCCGCCCGGCGCCGCAGCAGCCCGCGCTCCACGAGCGAGCCGAGGACCTCGCGCATCCGCGGTCCGAACAGCGCGGCGTCGGCGACCGTCACCGGGAGCTCCTGCGCCGCGGCGCACAGGTGCGGCCCCAGGACGTAGGGGTTGTCGGTGTCGAACACGGTGCCCTCGACCGGCCGGCCGAGCAGCGCCTCCGGGTGGTGGACGAGGTAGGTGTCGAGCGGGTCGTCGCGGGCCACGAACAGCCCGAGCGCCCCGCCGCCGTCCCGCCCCGCGCGCCCGACCTGCTGCCAGAACGCCGCGCGGGTGCCGGGATAGCCGGTGACCACGACCGCGTCGAGGCCACTGATGTCGATGCCGAGCTCGAGCGCGTTGGTGGCGGCCATGCCGAGCAGCCGCCCGCTACGCAGGTCCTGCTCGAGGGCCCGCCGCTCCTCGGGCAGGTAGCCGCCGCGGTACGAGCCGATCCGCCCGGCCAGTGACGCATCGACCTCCGCGACCAGCTCGCCCGCCCGCCGGGCCACCGTCTCGACGCCGTGCCGCGAGCGGACGAAGGCCAACGTGCGGACGTCCTCGACCACGAGGTCGGCCAGCAGGTCGGCGGTCTCGGCCGTCGCAGGGCGTCGTACGGGCGCCCCGTTCTCCCCCTGGTACGACGTCAGCGGCGGCTCCCACAGGCCGAGCGCGAGCGCGCCGCGGGGCGAGCCGTCCTCGGTCACCGCGGTCACGTCGAGCCCGGTCATCCGGCGGGCGGTGACGTCGGGATCGGCGACCGTGGCCGATGCCAGCACGAACACCGGCGTGGCGCCGTGGTGTGCGCAGACCCGCCGCAGCCGGCGCACCACCTGCGCGACGTGGGCGCCGAAGACGCCGCGGTAGTGGTGGCACTCGTCGATCACGACGTAGCGCAGCGACCGGAAGAACGAGGTCCAGCGCTCGTGGCCGGGCAGCAGGGAGCGGTGGAGCATGTCGGGGTTGGAGAGGACGTACTCCGCGTGGTCGCGGGTCCACTCCCGTTCCTCGGGCGTGCTGTCGCCATCATGGGTGGCGACCCGGACGTCGAGGCCGAGGTCGCGGATCGCCGACCACTGGTCGTGGGCCAGCGCCTTGGTGGGAGCGAGGTAGAGCACCGACGCGCCCCGCTGGCCCCGCGGGCCGCGGGCGGCACGGATGTCGCAGAGCGCGGGCAGGAGGTAGGCCAGCGACTTGCCGGACGCCGTCCCGGTCGCGAGGACGACGTGCTCGCCGCGGTGGGCGGCTTCGGCGGCCGCGACCTGGTGCTGCCAGGGGAGCGTGACGCCGCGAGCGGAGTACGCCGCCACGACGTCCGGGTCGGCCCACGCCGGCCAGGCTGCGGTCGCCGCGGGCCGCGAGGCCACGTGCTCGCGGTGGGTCAGCCGGTCGGCGCGGGCGGGCAACGCCGCCAGTCGGTCGAGCAGCACGTCCGGGTCGTGTCGCCGGGACGGGGCGACGCCGAGATCGGGCTGCGCGGTCATGCCCCGATTCTCCCTCGGACCCCCGACACGACCGGCAGGCATCCCGGCAGGCATACCGGCAGGCATACCGGCAGCATGTCCGCTCCTTGCACGCGCGCGCGGCGGGCATGGTTTGATAAGTGCCACCAGACGGAGAAACAGCTATCCCGGGGTGAGGGTCGTGAATCTGACACTGTCGACGCGCGAGGTCGGTGGGCGCACCGTCGTTGCCGTGGGTGGCGAGATCGACGTCTACACCGCGCCCAAGCTGCGTGACACCATCACCGAGCTGGTCGCCGGCGGCACCTACGACATCGTCGTCGACATGCAGGCGGTCGAGTTCCTCGACTCCACCGGTCTCGGCGTCCTCGTCGGCGGCCTGAAGAAGGTCCGCGCCCACGACGGCTCCCTCGAGCTGGTCTGCAACGCCGACCGGCTGCTCAAGATCTTCAAGATCACCGGCCTGGCGAAGGTCTTCGTCATCCACGACTCGGCCGACGCCGCTCTCGCCTGACGCCGGTCAGGACCACGCGTTCGGTGTGCGGACGACGGTCCGGCCCATCACGACTTCATCTGTGACGCGCGTCACAGCTTCCATGTGTTCTGCGCCACACTCTGCGTAGACTCCGGGCACGATCTCAGACCTGGCCCCGTGGCCGAACCTGAACCCCCCGCAGGAGGCAGTCGTATGCCCCGTCCTCTCGTCGCAGATGTCGAAGTCACCGGGGGCGACCTCGCCCTGGTGGCGATCGTGGCCGTGATCGCCCTCGGCTCGCTGGGCATGGCCGCGCTGTTCAGATCGGAGGTCCTCCGCGCCGGGGAGGGCACCCCGAACATGCAGCGGATCGCCCAGGCCGTCCAGGAGGGGGCCAACGCCTACCTCACCCGCCAGTTCCGGACTCTGACGATCTTCGCTGCCATCGCGTTCGTCGTCCTCCTCGCGCTGCCGGCCCACACGGCCGACGGCGCGACGGGGCTCCAGTCGGAGTGGGCGGTGCGGATCTCGCGGTCCGTCTTCTTCCTGGTGGGCGCCGCGTTCTCCGGGGCGGTCGGCTATCTCGGCATGTCCTTGGCGGTGCGCGCGAACCTGCGGGTCGCGGCGGCCGCCAACGAGCAGGGACGCGACCCCGCGATGAACATCGGTTTTCGGACCGGAGCGTTCGTCGGCATGTTCACCGTCGGGCTCGGCCTGCTCGGCGCGAGCGTCGTGGTGATCGTCTTCCAGGAGACGGCGCCGAACGTGCTCGAGGGCTTCGGCTTCGGCGCCGCGCTGCTCGCGATGTTCATGCGGGTCGGCGGCGGCATCTTCACCAAGGCCGCCGACGTCGGCGCCGACCTGGTCGGCAAGGTCGAGCAGAACATCCCCGAGGACGACCCGCGCAACGCCGCGACGATCGCCGACAACGTGGGCGACAACGTGGGTGACTGCGCCGGCATGGCGGCCGACCTGTTCGAGTCGTACGCCGTCACCCTGGTCGCCGCCCTGATCCTCGGCTCGCAGGCGTTCGGCGACAAGGGCCTGGTGTTCCCGCTCATCGTCCCGGCGATCGGCGCGCTCTCGGCCATCGCCGGCGTCTACCTCACCAAGCCGCGGGCCGGCGAGGGCGGGCTCAAGACCATCAACCGGGCGTTCTACATGTCGGCCGCGTTCGGCGCGGTCGCGAGCGCGGTCGCCGCCTTCGTCTACCTGCCCGGCGAGTGGGACGAGCTGGGGTCCGGCGTGACGGCCGACCTGTCGCCCCCGTTGTTCGCGGCCGGCGCCGTGGCGATCGGCATCGTGCTGGCGGCGGCGATCCTCGCGCTCACCGGCTACTTCACCGGCACCGAGCACCGTCCGGTCAAGGACGTCGCCCGGACCTCGCTGACGGGCCACGCGACCGTGATCCTGTCCGGGCTCTCGGTCGGCTTCGAGTCGGCCGTCTACACCGCGATGGTGATCGGCGCCGCCGTGTTCGGCGCCGCGCTGCTGGCGGGCGGCTCGACCGGCCTCGCGCTGTTCGCGGTGGCCCTCGCCGGCTGCGGCCTGCTGACCACGGTCGGCGTGATCGTCGCGATGGACACCTTCGGCCCCGTCTCCGACAACGCCCAGGGCATCGCGGAGATGTCCGGCGACGTGAGCGAGGAGGGGGCCCAGATCCTCACCGAGCTGGACGCGGTCGGCAACACCACGAAGGCGATCACCAAGGGCATCGCCATCGCCACCGCCGTGCTCGCGGCCAGCGCCCTGTTCGCGTCGTACACCCAGAGCGCGTACGACGAGGTCGGCGCCGCCCTCGACCAGGACTTCCTGGTCTACGACGCCAAGCTGATCGTCGGCGCCCTGCTCGGTGCCTGCGCGGTGTTCCTCTTCTCGGGCCTGGCGATCAACGCGGTCGGTCGTGCTGCCGGCGCCGTCGTGCTGGAGGTGCGCCGCCAGTTCCGCGACATCCCCGGGATCATGGAGGGCACTGCCCGCCCCGAGTACGGCCGGGTGGTCGACATCGTCACCCGCGACTCGCTGCGCGAGCTGGCCACGCCGGGCATCCTGGCGATCCTGGCTCCGGTGGCGGTCGGCTTCGGTCTCGGGGTCGGCCCGCTCGCCGGCTTCCTCGTGGGAGCGATCGCCACGGGCACGCTGATGGCGGTCTTCCTCGCCAACGCCGGTGGCGCCTGGGACAACGCCAAGAAGCTGGTCGAGGACGGGCACCACGGAGGCAAGGGCTCCGAGGCGCATGCGGCCACGGTCACCGGCGACACGGTGGGTGACCCGTTCAAGGACACGGCGGGTCCCTCGATCAACCCGCTGCTCAAGGTGATGAACCTCGTGTCGCTGCTGATCGTCGGGGCGGTGGTCAGCCTGTCCTACGGCGAGGACGAGAACGACGTGGTGCGGATCCTGATCGCCCTCGCCGCCGCGTCCGGCATCTTCGCGGCGGTGTACATCTCCAAGCGGCGGGTCTCCACGATCGGGGACGACGCCCCCCAGCCCGCCGCGACCGAGTCCGTCTGAACCGTGCGCACTCTCCTGGCCGCGCTGGCGGCGACCCTCGCGATCGTCGCCGGCGCGGCCGTCGGCGTCCCGGCCCAGGGCGCGCCGGCGTCAACGCCCGCACGCACGGGCGCCGCCGCTTCGTACGTCGAGACGTCGGTCGTCATCGGCACCTCGACCCGCGGCCGGCCGATCCGTGCCTACTACCGCGGCGACGAGGGCGCCCCGCACGTCCTGCTGGTGCTCGGGCAGATGCACGGCGACGAGAAGGACGGTCTCGCCACCGCGCGCTGGATCCGTGACCACGCCCGCCCGCGGCCCGGCACCGGCGTCTGGGTGGTGCCGACGATGAACCCGGACGGCAACGCGCGCGGAACCCGCACCAACGGTCGCGGGGTCGACCTCAACCGCAACTGGCCGACGAGCGGCTGGTCGGGTGCCCGTCGCGGCACCCGGTACTGGGGCGGTCCGCGCCCCGCGAGCGAACCCGAGACGCAGGCGATGCTCGACTTCCTCGGGCAGGTGCGTCCCGACCTCGTCGCCTCGATCCACCAGCCCCTGCGGGCGATCGGCCGCGGCGGCCACGGGCGCTGGGAGCGACGACTGGCCCGGTTCCTGCACCTGCCGCGCCGCCACCTCGGCGTCGGCAACCCGTCCGGCACGGACTCCCCGACCCTCACCGCCTGGTACGACACCACCCTCGGCGAGCACGGCGCCGCCACCACCATCGAGTACGGCGCCCGCACGAGTCACCGCTACCGGACCAGGGTCGCCGGCCGCGGCATCCTGCGCGCCGCCCGGATCCGGTGACGCAGGCCGCGCCCCAACATTGGGGTCGAACCCTGACGCGGCGCACGGGAGGGACTGGCGCAATGGCACGGTGACCAGAACCCTGCGCTACCTCGCCGTCGTCGTCGCACTCCTGCTCGGGACCGGCCTGCTCCGGCCCGCGCCCGCCTCGGCCGACGACCCGGGCAAGTGGTACGACGGCGGCATCCGGTACACGACGATCACGAACTGCCCCTCGCTCATCCAGGGGACGCCCTACCTCGAGAAGGGCGCGGGCGCGTACGCCGGCTACTGGGCCGACCCCGACAGCGGGTTCCCGGCGGCAGGGCAGACGTTCTGGATCCACTACGCGTTCTACGGCATGGGCATGCCCTGCTCGGGCGGGACCTACTTCTCGCCGACGATCTACCTGCCGGACGGCGTCACCTTCGACACCAGCCAGCAGATCCGGTGCGGGTACGACGGCAGCGGCGGCGCCGCTCCGCAGGGCAACTGCCCCGGCTGGGACCACATGTCGGGCGGGACCTACTCCAACAACCAGGACTCCGGGCTGTGGGGCGTGGCGCAGGGCCACCACTGGGAGTTCCAGTTCCCGGTGAAGGCGACGCACGCGATCTCGGGCGCCGACATGCTGATCGCGGTCAGGACCGCGGACGGGAACAACAGCCCGACGCTCAACCTGCTCTCGTCCATCTACGTCTTCAACGGCGGCGGCCAGCCGGCGTCCGGGCCGCAGGTCCTCTACGACACCCCGTCGACGATCAACGCGGCGACCGCACCCGACGGCAGCCAGACCCGGTACGGCTTCTACTCGACGTTCAACGCGATCACCAACCACGTCGGTGGAAGCCTCGGGGTCCAGCTGAGCCCGAACCAGTCGACCGGCTGGCAGCTCGAGCTGCCCTGCGGGTCCTACTGCACCGACACCACGGGCGCCTCCCTGTGGACGACCTGGGACGAGGCGGGATTCCCGACGCTCACCGCCGGGGCGACGTACTACTGGCGCGGCTACTTCAAGCCCACCGGCGGCGCGATCGTCTACGGCGCCTGGCAGTCGTTCACCGTCGGCGCCTCCGGGAGCGGTGCGACCAGCGAGCCCGGCGGACTGGGCAGCACGGGTGGGGGCGCCCCGGGGGGCTTGTCGGGCGGCACCTCCCTCGGCGGCACGATCACCGCGATCAAGGCCGCCGCGACGGTGAAGGCGAAGGCGAAGGGAACGCTGCGCGCGGGCCGGCGCGGCAAGCTGAAGGTCACCGTCACCTCGGCCCGCGGCGCGACCGGCACCGTCACCGTGACCGAGAAGGGCAAGGTCGTCGGGACCGGGGTGCTCGCCGGCGGGACGGCCGTCGTCCGCCTCAAGAAGCTCAAGGCCGGCAAGCACAAGCTGGTCGTGAGCTACGGCGGCGACGCGGCGGCCGGTCCCGCCGCCGGCAAGGTGAAGGTGAAGGTGCGGTAGCCCGGGCCCCTGACAGGGTCAGGCGAGCCCGTCGAACGGACGGACCTCGACCTTGCCCCGGCACGCCTTCGACGCGTCGGCGGCCAGGCGCAGCGCGACGTCGAGGTCGGGCACCTCGATCACCCAGAAGCCGCCGATCGCCTCCTTGGTCTCCAGGTACGGCCCGTCGGTCATCACCGGCGCCTCGCCCTGCCCGTCGACCACGGTGGCGGTGGTGGCGGGGGCGAGGCCGCCGGCGAAGACCCAGTAGCCCTCGGTCTTGAGTCGCTCGTTGAAGGCGCCGGTCTCGGCGAAGGACTGCTCCATCTCCTCCTTCGAGCCGTAGCCGTAGAACTCGTCGGTCTGCTCGGCGGGTCCGTGCACGGACATCAGGTACGTCGTCATGTCGTCGCTCCTCGATCCGGGGCGGTCCCGATGACCGCCTCCTGCCCTCACCACGAACGGCACCACACCGATCCGACAGCCGCCACCCCCGGATCTCCGGCGATCCTCCGTCCGGACCCGTCCGGCAGCGCCGGCCGCGGGCGTCGCTCTTGGTGCGTGTCGGTGCCGCCGTGGCGGGTCTCCTCACCGCCCTGCTCCTGCTCGTGGGGGTCGCCGGGGCGTCGTAGCGGGGCCCACTAGCGTGGTCCCGTGCTGCCGATCTCCCTCGCCGCCCCGCTGCGCGGCGCCCTGCTCGCCGCCGACTTCACCTACGACGCGGTCAGCGAGCTGCTCGGGCCCCAGGCCCACCAAGCGCTGTCCCGCAACGAGACGACGCCGGGCCGCCGCCGTACGACGGACGGCAGCCCGCTGGCCACCCTGGTCCGGCTGTTCCTGCTGCAGACCGCGGTGACGGTCGAGGAGGCGGAGCGGGCGCTGCCGGGGCTGGTCGACAAGCTCGCCAACGCGGGCGCGCTGGCGCAGAGCGTGGGCGAGGTCGCGGCCCGGCTCGACGTGCGCCCGTACGCCAGCGAGGAGGGTGACCTGTGGGTCGTCAGCGACCTGACCCCCGGCCTCGACGGCGGCGCGACGAAGGTGACCGGCGACTACGTGCTCGGGATCAGCCCAGCGTCCTCCAGCCTGGCGCAGCTGACCCTGCGCCACGACGTCGGCAGCGCGCTCGACCTCGGCACCGGCTGCGGCGTGCAGGCCCTGCACCTGGCCACCCACAGCGACCGGGTCGTCGCGACCGACGTCAACCAGCGGGCGCTCGCGATCGCCCGGTTCAACGCGGCGCTCAACGACGTCGACGACAAGGTCGACGTGCGCGACGGGTCGTTCTTCGCGCCGGTGGCGGGGGAGCGCTTCGACCTGATCGCCACCAACCCGCCGTTCGTGATCTCGCCGGCGACCGGCGAGCGGCTCGTCTACCGCGACTCCGGGCTGCCCGGCGACCAGGTCGTCGAGCACATCGTGCGCACCGCCCCCGACCACCTCACCGACGGCGGCTGGTGCCAGGTCCTCGCCAACTGGGTGATCGACCGCGACCGCCCGTGGGACGAGCGGCTCGCGACCTGGCTGCCCGACGAGTGCGACGCGCTCGTGGTCCAGCGTGAGGTGCTGGACCCCGCGTCGTACGTCGAGCTGTGGCTCAAGGACGCCGGCCACCACCCGGCCACGGGCGGCGACCCGGCGTCCTACGCCCACCGCTACGACACCTGGCTGTCCTGGCTGGAGGAGCAGGGGGTCGGCGGGATCGGGTTCGGCTGGATCAACCTGCGCCGCCGTGAGGGCGCGGCCGCCGCGACGCTGGCCCGCGACCTCCTCGAGTGGCCCTACGACGTCGAACAGCCCATCGCGCCCGCCATCGCCGCGTGGGCCGACTCCGCGCGGGCCTCGGCGGCGCTCGACGCCGACACCCGGTTGGTGATCCGCGAGGACGTGGTCCAGGAGACCAGCGGCCCGGTCGGCGCCGAGGACCCGGCCGCCATCGTGCTGCGCCAGCAGCGCGGCTTCCGGCGCGCGCGCAAGGTCGACACGGTCACCGCGGCAGTCGCCGGGGCGTGCGACGGCGACCTGCCGCTCGGGCAGCTCGTCGACGCCGTCGGACACCTGCTCGAGCGCGACCCCGCCAGCCTGCGCGAGGTCTACCTGCCGGAGCTGGCCGAGCTGGTCGCCGAAGGCTTCCTGGCTCCGGCCGACTCGTAGGGTGGCCCCGTGACGAACGCAGGCTGGTACCCCGACCCCGCGGGCGCGCCCGACACCTTCCGCTACTGGGACGGCCAGGCGTGGAGCCAGATGACGACCACCCAGCCGTCGGGCGGCGTGCGGCCGACGCCAGAGACCCAGGTCCCCACGCCGCCGCCCGCCGCGCCCACGGCGTACGGCGCGGTGCCGCCCGTGCCGCCCGTGCCGCCCGTGCCGCCGGGTCCGCCCGTGCCGCCGGGCCCGCCGTCGCCGTACGGCCAGCAGCCGTTCCCGCAGCAGCCCTCCCAACCGTGGAGCCCCACCCCGCCGCCCGGCGGCTCCGGGGGTAGCAGCAAGACGGTCGTCATCGTGATCGCCGCGGTGCTCGCGCTGGTCCTGCTCGGTGTGGCCGGGTTCTTCGGCATCCGCGCCGTCACCGGCGACGACGACAGCGGCGAGCGCAAGGCGGCCGACGACAGCTCGCAGGAGGCGTCGTCCTCCGACCAGCCGTCCAGCACCGTGAAGCCGACCGGCATCCAGTGCACCGGCGGCTCGCCGGCCCCGGCGCAGGAGCCCGACCCGGCCGCCACGCAGCTGAGCGGCGGCGGGCTCTCCATCCCGCGCACCCCCGCCTACGACCTCGCCACCGGCGACCAGGTGTCCTTCGGGTTCGCCGACGCTTTCGTGCTGCAATACACGAACGTCGAGGAGAAGTGGATCAGCCTGACGGGCGTCGGCGCGCTGCCGAAGGCCAACGGGTTCGACGACGTCGCGACCGCGGCCGAGGTGGTCATGCAGTGCCTCACCGGCAGCGAGAACGTCTACAGCGGCTTCACCGGCCGCACCGACACGGTCAACGAGGAGACCACGGTCGACGGCAAGCCGGCGTACCGGATCACGGCCGAGGTCCACGTCGACACCCCCGAGGTCACCGTCGACGGCGACCTGACCGACGTGATCGTCGTCGACACCGGCGACCCCGCGGCGTACGGCGTCTACATCGGCATGGCCGCCCTCGGCCACCAGGACCTGATCGGCGCCAACGAGGCCGTCATCGACCAGATCAAGGTCGACTGACCCTCCCGCTGGTCGAGGTGCGACGAGCGCCAGCGAGGAGCCTGGTCCGGTGGTTGAGGTGTGACGAGCGCCAGCGAGGAGCCTCGAAACCTCCGGGCCCACAGACACGAACTGTGCCCGGGCGGGTTCCGGCAGCGCGGCAGGTGGCTCGCTGGCGCTCGCACCTCAACCACCGGCGAGGCCTGCTCCGGTGGTTGAGGTGCGACGAGCGCCAGCGAGGAGCCTCGAAACCGCCCGGACCTGGTGCCGGGGACGTGGTCACGCCCGCTGGCCGACGAGCGGGTTCGCGTGGTCTCGAGGCTCGGCGCCGGGGCGCCTCGCACCTCGACCAGCGGGGTCGCGGACGACCACTCTGGACGCCGCTCGCGACGGCGCTCGACAGCACGCGCTACCGTGAACCGCCGAATCAGGCAGCGCACGAGTAGCAGAGAAGGTCCCCGTGTCCCACAAGTTGGTGATCGTCGAGTCGCCGGCGAAGGCCCGCACCATCGGCGGCTACCTCGGCGACGGCTACGTCGTCGAGTCCTCCATCGGCCACATCCGTGACCTGCCCAACAACGCGGCCGACACCCCGGCCAGGATCAAGGACAAGCCGTGGGGGCGGCTCGCGATCGACGTCGAGAACGGGTTCGAGCCCTACTACGTCGTGCCCCGCGACAAGAAGAGCCACATCTCCAAGCTCAAGAGCCTGCTCAAGGACGCCGACGAGCTCTTCCTCGCCACCGATGAGGACCGCGAGGGAGAGGCGATCGCCTGGCACCTCCTCGACGAGCTGAAGCCGAAGAACATCCCCGTCAAGCGGATGGTCTTCCACGAGATCACCAAGGCCGCCATCCAGGAGGCCGCCGCCAACCCGCGCGAGCTCGACATGGACCTCGTCGAGGCCCAGGAGACCCGCCGGCTCCTCGACCGCCTCTACGGCTACGAGGTCTCGCCCGTGCTGTGGCGCAAGGTCATGTCCGGCCTGTCCGCGGGCCGCGTGCAGTCCGTCGCGACCCGCCTGGTGGTCGACCGCGAGAAGGAGCGGATGGCCTTCAAGGTCGCTTCCTACTGGGACCTCGAGGGCACCTTCGACGCCGGCAGCAAGCACGACCAGCGGATGTTCCCCGCCAAGCTGCACACGATCGACGGCACCCGGGTCGCGTCCGGCACCAACTTCGGCCAGGACGGTCAGCTCAAGGCCAAGGCCGACGTCGTCCACCTCGACCAGCGCCGGGCCGAGGCCCTCGTCGCGGCGCTCGCCGACACGGCGTACGACGTCCGCTCGGTCGAGGCCAAGCCGTACCGTCGCTCGCCGTACGCGCCGTTCCGCACCACCACGCTCCAGCAGGAGGCCAGCCGCAAGCTCGGCATGAGCGCCTCGGTCACGATGAGCGTGGCCCAGCGGCTCTACGAGAACGGCTTCATCACCTACATGCGTACCGACAGCACCACGCTGTCGGGCAGCGCGATCGGTGCGGCGAGGGCGCAGGTGCAGGAGCTGTACGGCGCCGAGTACCTCCCCGACGCGCCGCGCACCTATGCGAGCAAGGTCAAGAACGCCCAGGAGGCGCACGAGGCGATCCGCCCGGCGGGCGACTCGTTCCGCACCCCCGCGCAGACCGGCCTGACCGGCGACCAGTTCCGGCTCTACGAGCTGATCTGGATGCGCACCGTCGCCTCGCAGATGAAGGACGCCGTCGGTCAGTCGGTGACGATCCGCCTCGGCGGCGCCGCCTCGAGTGGCGAGGACGTCGTCTTCTCCGCGTCCGGCCGCGTGATCACCTTCCACGGGTTCCTCAAGGCGTACGTCGAGGGCACTGACGACAACGCCGCGAAGGACGACCAGGAGACCCGGCTGCCGAACCTGGCCGAGGGCGACGCCGTGTCCGCCGCGTCGCTGTCCGCCAACGGGCACGAGACCAAGCCGCCGGCCCGCTACACCGAGGCCACGCTGATCAAGGAGCTCGAGGACCGGCAGATCGGCCGGCCCTCGACGTACGCCTCGATCATCGGGACGATCCTCAACCGCGGCTACGTCTACAAGAAGGGCACCGCGCTGGTGCCGGCCTGGATCGCGTTCTCCGTGGTCCGACTGCTGACCGAGCACTTCACCCGGCTCATCGACTACCAGTTCACCGCCGGCATGGAGGACGTCCTCGACGACATCGCCCGTGGCGACAAGAGCCGGGTCGCGGAGCTGACCGAGTTCTACTACGGATCCGACCAGCGCGCCGGCCTCAAGCGGCTGGTCGACGACCTCGGCGACATCGACGCGAAGGCGCTGGCGACGTTCCCGGTCGGGGACCCGGCGGACGGCATCGACCTGCGGGTCGGCAAGTACGGCCCGTACCTCGAGGGTCCCGGCGACGACGGCGCCCCGGCGGGCAAGCGGGCCAACGTGCCCGACGACCTGCCGCCCGACGAGCTGACCCTCGAGAAGGCCAAGGAGCTGCTCGCCAACCCGGCGGGCGAGGAGATCGAGCTCGGCGTCCACCCCGAGACCGGCCTGCAGGTCGTGGCGAAGAACGGCCGGTTCGGGCCGTACGTCACCGAGGTGCTGCCCGAGGACGCGCCGAAGTCGGCGAAGCCCAGGACGGGCTCGCTGTTCAAGTCGATGTCGCTCGACACGGTCACCCTCGAGGACGCGGTGAAGCTGCTGGCCCTGCCGCGGGTCGTGGGCGCCGGTGAGGACGGCGAGGAGATCACCGCCCAGAACGGCCGCTACGGCCCGTACCTCAAGAAGGGCACCGACTCCCGCTCGCTCGCCAGCGAGGACCAGATCTTCGGGATCACCCTCGACGAGGCGCTCAAGATCTACAGCCAGCCCAAGCAGCGCGGCCGCGCCGCCGCGGCCCCGCCGCTCAAGGAGCTCGGCAACGACCCGGTCTCGGGCCAGCCGATCGTGGTGAAGGCCGGCCGGTTCGGCGAGTACGTCACTGACGGCGAGTACAACGCCACCCTGCGCAAGGACGACTCGGTCGAGGCGATCACCCTCGAGCGGGCCGCCGAGCTGCTCGCCGAGCGCCGGGCGAAGGGCCCGGCCAAGAAGGCCGCGAAGCGGGGCGCGAAGAAGACCGCCGCGAAGAAGACGACGGCCAAGAAGACCACCGCCAAGAAGGCTCCCGCCAAGAAGGCGGCTGCGAAGAAGGCGGCGAAGAAGTCCTGACCACCAGATCGTTCGATCGAACGGTTCGGGGGAGTTCTCGGTCCGAGATCCCCTCAGATCGTTCGATCGAACGGATCGGTGGTCGGCTCGCGCCACCCGGCCGTCGCACGTGTCGTACCGGTCTCGTAGGTTTCGTCCCGTGACGACCTCGCCCCAGCGCTGGCCCGGCCGGTACGCCGACACGGGCGTCTTCGTCTGCTTCGAGGGCGGCGAGGGCGGCGGCAAGTCGACCCAGTCACGGCTGCTCCACGACCGACTGACGGCGCGGGGGTACGCCGTCCGGCTCACCCACGAGCCCGGCGACACCCCGGTCGGCAAGGACCTGCGCCGGATCGTGCTGTCGCCGGAGACGGGCGCGCTGGCCCCCACGACCGAGTTCCTGCTCTACGCCGCCGACAAGGCCGAGCACGTCGAGACGCTGGTGCGTCCGGCGCTGGCCCGCGGTGAGGTCGTGATCACCGACCGCTACGTCGACTCGACCCTCGCCTACCAGGGCGCTGGCCGCGCGCTCGACCTGGCCGAGCTCGAGGACGTCTCGCGCTGGGCGACCGGCGACCTGCGGCCGCACCTGACCGTCGTGCTCGACCTGGAGCCGGAGGCCGGCCTGGGCCGGTTCGAGGGCCGGGACCGGATCGAGGGGGAGGGCCTGGAGTTCCACCAGCGGGTGCGCCGCTCGTTCCTCGACCTCGCCGGCCGCGACCCCGAGCACTACGCCGTCATCGACGCCCGCGCCCCGATCGAGGAGATCGCCGAGCAGGTCGCGGGCCGGGTCGAGCCGCTGCTCGCCCGGGCCACCAGGAGCACGTCGTGACCGTCTGGGACACCCTGGTCGGGCAGCGCCACGTCATCACGGCGCTGCAGCAGGCCGTCGCCGGGCACGGCATGACCCACGCCTGGCTGTTCACGGGGCCACCCGGCTCGGGTCGGTCCAACGCTGCGATCGCGTTCGCCGCGGCGCTGCAGTGCCGGCAGGGCGGCCTGGGCCCCGACTGTCCGGACCGGTGCCACGACTGCCACACGGTGCTCGCCGGCTCCCACGCCGACGTGTCGGTGGTGCGCACCGAGAAGCTCTCGATCGGCGTCGACGAGGTCCGCGACCTGGTCCGCCGCGCGTCGCTGAGCCCGATGGGCGACCGCTGGCAGATCCTCATCGTCGAGGACGCCGACCGGCTCACCGACCAGGCCTGCAACGCCCTGCTGAAGGCGATCGAGGAGCCCAACGGCCGCACCCTGTGGATGCTCTGCGCGCCGACCGTCGAGGACGTGCTGCCGACCATCCGCTCCCGCTGTCGGCTGGTGACCCTGTCGACCCCCACGGCCGAGGAGGTCGCCGGCTTCCTGCTCGCGCGGGGCGTGGCGGAGCCGCTGGCGTGGTATGCCGCCCGGGCGAGCCAGGGCCACATCGGCCGGGCCCGCGCCCTCGCGTTCGACGAGGCCGTGCGCTCGCGGCGCCAGGAGGTGGTGTCGATGCCGGCGCGGCTGACCACGCTCGGGCGCTGCATGGACGCCGCGACCCGGCTCGCCTCGACCGCGAAGGACGAGGCCGACGCGATCACCGCCGAGCTCGACGCCCGGGAGAAGACCGACCTCGACGCGGCGTACGGCGTGGTCGAGCGCGGCCGCCGCCCCCGCGAGTACGCCCCCGCGCTGGCCGCCCTCGAGAAGGGGCAGCGCACCCGCGCCAAGCGGCGCCACCTCGATGTCGTCGACCGCGGCCTGAGCGACCTGATGTCGGTCTACCGCGACGCGATCGCGCTCGCCAGCGGCGCCCCCGGCGCGCTGGTCAACGAGGAGATCCGCGACCAGGTCGAGGCCATCGTCGAGACCTCCACGCCCGAGCTCAACCTGCGCAGGATCGGGTGGATCTTCGAGGCCCGCGAGCAGATGCTCGAGTTCAACGTGCCCGTGGCCTTGGCGCTGGAGTCGATGATGGTCGCGTTGAAGGCACCCCAGCGGTGATCCCCACTCCGAGGAGCGAAGTGTGAGCAAGCGGACCCTGGTCGTCACGGTCGTCACCGTGTGGGCGCTGGTGCTGGCCGGCGCGGTCGGGATCGGCATCGTGCTGCTCCGCGACGACGACGCCGACAAGCCGGCCGACGCGGGAGACGAGCCCGCGGCCACCGCGGCCGCGGACGGGCGCACGCTCGAGGACTTCTACGACCAGGAGATCACCTGGACGCGGTGCGACCAGGCCGAGTGCGGCACCCTCGACGTCCCGATCGACTACCAGCAGCCGGGCGACGGCGCGATCAAGCTCGCCGTCAAGCGCACCCGCGCGACGGGCGAGCGGATCGGCTCCCTCGTGGTCAACCCGGGCGGTCCGGGTGCGCCCGGCACGACCATGGTCGACAACGTCGACTTCTACTTCGCCGACGAGTTGCGGGCGGCCTACGACATCGTCGGCTTCGACCCCCGCGGCACGGGCGAGTCCGCGCCCGTCGACTGCCTGACCGACGAGGCCCTCGACGCCTACGTCGCCGCCGACCCCGACCCGGACACCCCGGAGGAGGTCGCGACGGCCCAGGAGAACAGCCAGCAGTTCTGGACCGGCTGCGCGGCCCGCTCGGGCGCGGTCGGACCCCACGTGAGCACCGTCGAGGCGGCCCGCGACATGGACGTGCTGCGCTCGGCGCTCGGCGAGGACCAGCTGGCCTACTTCGGCTTCTCCTACGGCACCCGCCTCGGCGCGACGTACGCCGAGCTGTTCCCCGACCAGGTCGGCCGGCTGGTCCTCGACGGCGCCGTCGACCCGTCCCTGGCTCCGCGCGAGGGCGCGCTGAGCCAGGCCATGGGCTTCGAGACCGCGCTGCGCTCGTACGTGCAGAACTGCGTCGACGCGGGCGGTTGCTTCCTCGGCGCCACTGTCGAGGCCGGCATCACCACGATCCAGGACCTGCTCGCCTCGATCGACGCCAAGGCGCTGTCGACCAACGACCCCGAGCGCCGCCAGCTGACCATCGGCCTGGCCTTCTACGGCATCGTGCTGCCGCTCTACAGCGAGGACAACTGGCCCTACCTCGACGACGGCCTGCAGGAGGCCCTCAAGGGCGACGGGTCGACCCTGCTGCAGCTCTCCGACTTCTACGGCTCCCGCGAGAACGGCACCTACACCGACAACAGCCTCGAGGCGATCTCGGTCATCAACTGCCTCGACGACCCCTGGTCGATCACCGCCGACCAGGTCCCGGCCAACATCGCCGAGTTCGAGAAGGCCTCGCCGACCTTCGGTGAGGTGTTCGCCTGGGGCCTGACTGCCTGCAACGGCATCCCCTTCGCCTCCACCGACGAGCCCGACCTGAAGATCGACGGCTCCGGCGCCGCGCCGATCGTCGTCCTCGGCACGACGCGCGACCCGGCGACGCCGTACGCCGAGGCGGTCGCGATGGCCGAGCAGCTCGAGTCCGGCGTCCTCGTCAGCCGCGACGGCGACGGCCACACGGCGTACAACAAGGGCAATGCCTGCGTCGATGACGCGGTCCACGCCTACCTGCTCGAGGGCACGGTCCCCCAGGACGGTCTCTCCTGCTGAGGCCCGGATTCCGCACTCGGCCGGTGACCTCGGTATGCTTCCGCGGTCACCTGTCCTGACAGGTGGCGGCGCCGCCTTAGCTCAGTCGGTAGAGCGAATCACTCGTAATGATTAGGTCGTCGGTTCGATTCCGACAGGCGGCTCAGAAAAGTGGGGGGGGGGGGCGGGGGGGCCGCGCCCGGCCCCCCCCGCCGGCGGGACGGGGGGGGGGGCGGGGGTTCCCCTCCCCCCCGCCCCCCCCCGGGGGGCCCCCCCCCCCCCGCCCCCCCCCCCCCCCCCCACTTCTGCTTCCGGCATGGGAGATGCCAGTGGCGAACTACTGGCGAGATATCGGTGCCGGGCGGGTCGGCGTGTGTGTGGGCTGTGTGGTGGCGCCTGCTCAGGCCGGGGCGGGTGACGTGGTCGGCCAAAGGCCTCCGGGGCCAGCCCCGCCCCAGTCCGGCCCTGCACTACCAGTTGACTCCGCGAGCAGGGGATCCTTTTACCGCCAGAGACCGTTCCGGCGGTAAATTTACCGTCGGCTGAGCCTGTTGCACGAACCCGAACGACGTCGTTTCGACTACTACATGTAGACCGAAACGGAGCCAAACGGCCCAGATGTTGTGGACATTCTTGGCGGGATGAGGTTCGTGCAACACGCTCGGCTGCTGGCCTCTTTAGGAGGCCGCGGGTGTCCGGCCCCGTCTTGGCTGTCCTGGATCAGGAAGCGCGGGCGGGTGACAGTGGTGTGGCGGCGGAAGGGCGAAAGGTCTGAGCTTGTTTCGACCAGCAGTTTCTAGTCGAGGATTGGTACGCAGACGGCGTTGTTCATGGCGAGGCTCGTTTCGCTCCCGAGTTGCACACCCGCCGCGGCCTGAGCCTGGACGAGGTCATCTCGGCTGTCGCTGCAGGACTTGAGTCCGGCTCTGCCGCGACTGGTACCAGCACTGCCCTGATCGTGTGCTGTATGCGCCCTTCCGACCCTGCGGTCTCCTGGACCGTCACCGAGGCGGCGGTGCGCTCGCCGAGCGCGGTCGGACTAGACGTGGCAGGCCCGGAGATCGGCCATCCGGACAGAGCCCCGTGGGGTGGTGGGCTTGAGGTGATCCTCGGTGCCTACGTGTCGCTGCTCTCGATGGCGGCGACGGGGTCAGTATCGCTGGTCTCGTAGAGCTTCGCCATGGATCCTTCGGACAG
>NZ_JAHTKU010000020.1 GCF_019192965.1 Nocardioides daeguensis | reverse complement strand
GCCCGATCAGCACGCCACTGCCGACGCCCGCTCTCGGGCACATCGCTGGTCTTCCTGCTCCAGTCCTTCGTCGCCATCGTTCAACACCTCCATGATCGAGGTGTTGCGACGACCGGTTGATTTCGCCGACCGACCCGTGGTCGCTGTGAAAGATCGCGCCCTTGAGGCTGCCCCTGGTCGCGGCAGCAGCCTTGAGGGCGTCCTCGACGAGCTCGGTGCGCATGTGGTCGGCGATCGCCCACCCGGCCAGCCGACGGGAGCAGCAGTCGATCACGGTCGCCAGGTACAGGTTCGTCCCGTCCGCGAGCGGCAGGTAGGTGATGTCCCCGACGTAGCGCCGGTTCGGGGTCTTGGCGGTGAAGTCCCGCTTGAGCAGATCCGGGTACTTCTGCCCTGACGGCTCCGGGATCGTGGTCCGCACCCGCCGCTTCTTCACGTAGCCACGGATGCCCTCCAGTCGCATCACCCGCGCGACGCGCTTGTGGTTGACCCGCTCACCGGCTGGCGCACTGTCGTTGAGCTCGGCGGTGATCCGCGGCGCCCCCTGGGTGCTGTCCTCGGCATGCACGGCCCTGATCCGCGTCGCGAGCTCGGCATCAGCCCGAGCCCGCTCCTCGCGTGCCGGGGCAGCCTTGAGCCAGGCGTAGTAGGAGGAGCGCTCGATCTCGACGAGCGCGCACAGTCGCTTCACCTCGAAGGTGGCGGAGTTGTCGGCGACGAACTGGAAGCGACTCACCAGCGCGTCTCCCCGGCGAAATACTTGGCCGCCCGCTGGAGGATCTCCCGCTCTGTGGTCAGCTTCGTCGTCTCGGCCCGCAGCGCTGCGTTCTCGGCCTCGAGCCGGGCGATCTTCTGCTCCGGTGTCTCACCGGCCGGCGATGATGAGCTGGCCGTCGTCTTGGACTGCAACGGGGTGGAGGTCAACGTCCCGTCAGCAGCCGTCTTCTTGCCGGTCCCGTAGACCTCGAGCCAGTGCCGCAACGTGCCGCGCACGATGCCGAGATCCTCGGCGATGCCGCGGACCGTGGCGCCCGGGGTGGACTCGTACAAGTCGACGGCCTGACGACGGAACTCCTCGGAGTAGTTCTTCCTGGCCATGATTCCTGGATCATCTCGCTTCCCCAGCAGGTGCTGGATTCAGCGTGTCCAAGAACCGGGGTCAGGCCCCGCTCCGCCACGACGAAACGGCCCGCCGGCGTACAGAATTCCGACCCGATAGCGCCCGGGAACCAGCCCTGACACATCGAAGCGGCCGAACTCGTCGGTGGTCGTTGCGGCCACGAGGCCGTGCCCCCAGCGACGCACGAGGATGTCGGTGTGGCGAACAGGTCGACCCTGCGACACCAGAGTGCCGGAGATTCGAGCACCACGAGCGAGGGAGCCGTCGACACGAGCCGATTGGTCGGCGGTGACCACCACGACGGGAGATCTCCACGGAAGCGTCCCCTCTCCGCCGGCCGCGACCCGGTAGCGGCCGGGAACCAGGTCCTCGAACCTGTACCTGCCTTCGTCGTCGGCCCAGACCGTGAAGGCGGTGGTCCCGTTGAGGCGAAGCACCCGGATTGGGCGGCCGGCGCCGCCGACGACCGTCCCCTCGATGTCGCCGCCGGTGCGCACCGATACCGTGCCGAGGTCGAGAGTGTTCTGCGTCGTACCGATCAGACGGCGCTGAGTCACCCAGCTGTCGGTGACCTGTCCCGCAGCGCCGACATAGGTGATGACGTGATCAACCCCGAGAACGGTCTCCTGGCAGTACTCGGGCGCATCTGGGTGCGGCTGGCAGATCTGGACGAGGAAGCTGGCGTCGGGGCGAACGAGGGTGAACCGTCCCGCTGCGTCCGTACGGGCTCGGCGGTCGGGGTCTTCGGTTCCCAGCTCGGGGACCTCGCCTGCCGTCAGTGCATTCACGAGTGCTCCCTCCACAGGTGTTCCGTCTGCGAACTGGACTGTGCCGGTGACGACCCGCTCATCGGGTGTTGTTGTAGCGGCTACCGGTGAGATCGGGGAACCTGCGACGCCGACGGCGAGGAGGAGAACCGCGGCGAGGGTGGGGCGGAGTCGGTGCTGGGCGAGTCCCATGGTGTTGTTGCTTTCTGTTCAGCCGAGGCGTTGAACGGTGAGGGTCGAGAGGGCAAGGAGGTCGCCGGAGGCGCCGGCGAGCGTCGTGCGGATGGTGGCGACTCGGGGGCCAACGTGAACGCAGGCGGCATGGAGGCGGACGATTCCGGGGGTCAACGATGCGACGGTCTCCGTCCACTGGCTCAGCGGACGAAACCCCGCGTCCGGCCCCAGAACGGAACGGACCGCGGCGTCCGTCGCGAGATCGAGCAGAAGTGTCGAGGTCGCCTCCAGATCGCAGTCGACGTTCGAGAGCGCACTGGTCAGCTCAACCTGGCCTCGGGAGATGCTCTCGAACAGGACGTCCGTACCAGCGTGCTTGTCCGAGGCCCGCCCGCCGGCGGGCCGGGTCATCAGTGCAGTGCTCATGTCATTCCGATCTGTGTGGGGCGGAACGTGCTCTCCCGAGGCTCGGTCCCCAGTTCTCCCCCAGTGGGCTTGCAGCGTCCTTGCTAGCCCTTGCAAGACGTCGCGGCAGCTGACGAGCACGCGCCGGACGCGGTCGTCGTCATGACTCGGCCCGCCCGCCCACGGCGGCCGTGCAGCACGGCGTGGCTCAGTGGCGACAGGTCGTGGGTCGCGGGCGGTCCCACCGGACGGAATCGCGTCTTCCGGCGCGATGTCCGGCGTGAGTGGCGCCTTGTCATCGCCGACCAGGCCAGCCCCCACATGGTCGGGCTGGCATGCTGCGCGCGATGCGGGGAGGTGCCGTCTCTGCTTGAGCCATGACCCCGGCCTTGCTGGCGAGATATGGGCGAGATACCGGGCGCATGCCGGTGAAGCAGCGGTCGTTGCAGGGATGTCGCGGGAAGCGTCGGGTGGCGTTGGTGCAGGTCAGTGACAGGGGATGCATCGGGCACGGGCGCCGTGAGTTGGCGACGGCTGTAATGACTAGGTCGTCGGTTCGATTCCGACAGGCGGCTCCGACGACAGTGGCTCTGACCAGCAGAAATGCTGATCAGAGCCACTGTGCGTTGTGGTCGAGAAGAGTCGATGGACGTCTACAGCGTCGCGCCGAGTCTGGTCGTTGGCGCCCGCAGCGGAGCCTGACCCGGGAGCCCGACACCTCCCTGTAGCGATGATCGCTACCCAGGAGTCCAGGGTGCGTCGGTCGCGAAGGTCGCCAGTCCCGGTCCTCGTTCCTGTGGCTCGTCGGATGCCTCGAGTGCTCAGGCGAGGAGGTCGGCGGCGCGGCGGATCTCCTCGGGGGAGCGCAGGCTGAGCATCAAGGTGGTGACCCCGCTTGCCTCCCACGTCGCTGCGCGCTCCTTGACCTCGGCCGGGGTGCCGATGATGTGCATGTCGTCCACGAGCTCGTCGGGGACGAGCGCGGCGGCGCCGGCACGATCGCCCGCCAGGAAGCGCTGTTGCACCCGGGCGGCGAGGTCGCCGTACCCCATCCGGGTGAAGAGCTGGGTGTGGAAGTTCTGCTCCTTGGCGCCCATGCCGCCCATGTAGAGCGACACGAACGGCTTCATCGCCTCGATCACCCGCTGCTTCTGCTCGGCGTTCTCGACGACCTGCAGGTGGCAGGTGGCGGCGATCTCGAAGTCGGCACGGGTACGACGCGCGCCCGGCCGCGCGAAGCCCTCGTCGAGCCACGGCTGGTACATGCCAGCGCTCTTGGGCGTGTAGAAGATCGGGATCCACCCGTCGGCGATCTCCGCGGTCTGGGCGACGTTCTTGGGCCCCTCGGCGCCGAGCCAGATCGGGAGGTCGGCGCGCAGCGGGTGGACGATCGGCTTGAGCGGCTTGCCGAGGCCGACCGCCCCGGGGCCGTTGTAGGGCAGCGGGTGGTGCGGGCCGTCGTTGGTCACGGGCGCCTCGCGGGCGAGGACCTGGCGGATGATCGAGACGACCTCGCGGGTGCGGGCCAGCGGCTTGGAGAACGGCACGCCGTACCAGCCCTCGACGACCTGGGGACCGCTGACGCCCATGCCCAGGACGACCCGGCCGCCGCTCAGGTGGTCGAGGGTCAACGCGTGCATGGCGATCGAGGCCGGCGTCCGGCCGGACATCTGCACGATCGAGGTGCCGAGCCGGACCTTCGAGGTCTCCCGGCCCCACCAGGCCAACGGCGTGAAGGCGTCGCTTCCCCACGCCTCGGCGGTGAAGATCGCATCGAAGCCCGCGTCCTCCGCGGCGGCGACGAGATCGCCGACGCCCTGCGGCGGTTGTGCGGACCAGTACCCCAGCTGCAAGCCCAGCTTCATCTGCTCAGTGAACCCTCTCGGCTCAGCCGGGCGGATCCTCCCCGAGGATGAACTTCCTGCGGCCACCGGGGGAGTGTCGGCGACCCCCTCCGCAGTCGCGGGAATCTCCCCCTGGGGTGTGATGCCGCCCCCGTCCGGGGCTCCTACCGTCGATCGCGCCGACCGACGAAGGAGCATCCATGGCGCACGAGGCGTTCATCTACGAGGCGATCCGCACCCCGCGTGGCCGGGGAAAGAAGGGTGCGCTGCACGGGACCAAGCCGGTCGACCTCGTCGTCGGCCTCGTGGACGAGCTGCGGCGTCGTCTGCCCGGTCTCGACCCGGCCACGATCGACGACATCGTGCTCGGCGTGGTCACCCCCATCGGCGAGCAGGGCGGCGACATCGCCAAGGCGGTCGCCCAGGTGTCCGGCCTGCCGGAGACGGTCGCGGGGGTGCAGGTGAACCGCTACTGCGCATCGGGGCTCGAGGCCACCAACCTCGCCGCGGCGAAGGTGCGGTCCGGCTGGGACCGGATGGTCCTGGCGGGAGGTGTCGAGTCCATGTCCCGGGTCCCGATGATGTCGGACGGCGGCGCGCTCTTCACGGACCCCACCACGACCTACGACCACCACTTCGCACCTCAGGGGATCGGCGCCGACCTGATCGCGACCATCGAGGGCTTCAGCCGGGAGGACGTCGACAGCTACGCCGTCGAGTCCCAGAACCGGGCGGAGACCGCATGGACGGAGGGCCGCTTCAAGCGGTCGGTCGTCCCTGTCGTGGACCAGAACGGCGTCGTCGTCCTCGACCACGACGAGCACCGGCGCCCGGGCTCGACGGTGGAGTCGCTGGGTCGGCTGGCGCCCTCGTTCGAGGTGCCGGGCACCAAGCTCGGCTTCGACGCGGTCGCGTTGCAGAAGTACCACTGGGTGGACCGCATCGACCACGTCCACACCGGCGCGAACTCCTCCGGGATCGTCGACGGTGCATCCCTGGTGCTGGTCGGCAGCGAGCAGGCCGGCAGGGACCTCGACCTCGAGCCGCGAGGCCGGGTGGTCGCCACGGCGATCACCGCCGCCGATCCCACCATCATGCTGACCGGTCCCACGCCGGCGACCGAGAAGGTGCTGGCGACCGCTGGTCTGACGCTCGACGACATCGACCTCTTCGAGCTCAACGAGGCCTTCGCGTCCGTCGTCCTGAAGTGGATGAAGGACCTGCGGATCCCGCACGAGAAGGTCAACGTCAACGGAGGCGCCATCGCCATGGGCCATCCGCTCGGGGCCACCGGAGCCATGCTCGTCTCCACCGTCCTGGACGAGCTCGAGCGACGCCAGGAGCGGCGTGGACTCGTCACCCTCTGCGTCGGCGGCGGCATGGGCATCGCCACGGTCGTCGAGCGCCTGTGACCAGCGGACCTACCGGATCCACCCATCGAGGAGAAGCAGTGACCAGCGTTCCGAACCCTGTCGACCCGATCTTCACCTGGCGCAAGGAGAGCGACGGGGTCGTCGTCATCACGATCGACGACCCCACCCAGGACGTGAACACCGTCCACAGCCGCTTCGTCGCGGAGCTGAGCGCCATCGTCGAGCGTCTGCAGACCGAGCGGGACGACATCGCCGGTGTGGTGCTCACCTCGGGCAAGTCCACCTTCGTGGCCGGCGGCGACCTGCACGAGATCGTGGCCCTCGGGCCCGAGGACGCGGCGCGGTTCACCCGTCACCTCGACCACCTCAAGGCCCAGCTGCGGGCACTCGAGACGCTGGGCCGTCCCGTGGTCGCCGCGATCAACGGCTCCGCCCTGGGCGGCGGCCTCGAGCTGGCTCTGGCCGCCCACCACCGGGTCGCGGTCGACTCGCCCAGGGTGCAGATCGGCCTCCCGGAGGTCGGGCTCGGTCTGCTTCCCGCCGGTGGCGGGATCGTGCGCACCGTCAGGCTCCTGGGAGCCAAGCGAGCGCTCGACGAGGTGCTCCTGACCGGCAAGCGGTTCCGGCCCGCGCAGGCCCGGGCGCTCGGCCTGGTCGACGAGCTGGTGGCGACGAGCGACGATCTCCTGCCCTACGCCAAGCAGTGGATCGTCGGTCATCCCGACGCGGTCCAGCCGTGGGACACCAGAGGGTTCACCCTTCCCGGCGGTACCCAGACGCACGGCGCGCTCGCGGCCGAGCTGCCCTTCCTCTCCTCCACGCTGCGGGCGCGCACCGGCGGCGCCCCGGCACCTGCCGAACGGGCGATCCTGGCCGCTGCCGTGGAGGGCGCGCAGGTCGACATCGACGCGGCGAGCCGGATCGAGAGCCGCTACTTCGTCGAGATCGCCACGGCGCCGATCGCCAAGAACCGCATCAACCTCACCTTCTTCGACCTGCAGCAGATCAAGGGCGGGGCGAGCCGGCCCTCCGGCCAGCCGACGTACCGCGCCTCCCGGGTCGGTGTCGTCGGCGCCGGCATGATGGGCGCCGGAATCGCCTACGCCGCCGCGAAGGTCGGCATCGAGGTCGTGCTGGTCGACACCTCGCTGGAGGCCGCAGAGAAGGGCCGTGCCTACTCGGCGAAGGTCGAGGGCCGAGCGGTCGCGCGCGGTCAGCGGACCCAGGCCGACGCCGACGCCCTCCTGGCACGCATCGCCGCCACCGCCGATCTCGCCGACCTCCGCGACGTCGACTTCGTCATCGAGGCGGTCTTCGAGAACGCCGCACTCAAGGCAGACATCTTCAGCCGGGTCGAGGCGGTCGTCCGGCCGGACGCGGTGCTCGGCTCGAACACCTCGACGCTCCCCATCACCTCCCTCGCTGCCTCGGTGGGCCGTCCGGAGGACTTCGTCGGAGTCCACTTCTTCTCCCCGGTCGACAAGATGGCGCTGGTGGAGATCATCCGCGGCGAGGCGACGTCCGACGCGACCCTCGCGAAGGCGTTCGACCTGGTCGTGCAGCTGGGCAAGACGCCGATCGTCGTCAACGACAGTCGCGGGTTCTTCACCAGCCGGGTCATCATCGCTCGCCTGAACGAGGCAGTGGCGATGGTCGGCGAGGGCATCGCACCGGCGAGCATCGAGCAGGCGTCGCTGCAGGCGGGCTACCCGGCGGGTGCCCTCCAGCTCCTCGACGAGCTCACCCTCACCCTGCCTCGAGCCGTCCGGGAGGAGGCCCGTGCCGCGGCGGCGGCGTCCGGCCAGGCATGGGTCACCCACCCGAGCCATGACGTCTTCGACCGCCTCATCGACGACTGGGGACGGGTCGGCCGCGCGGGCGGCGGTGGCTTCTACGACTACGACGAGCAGGGCCGCCGCAGCGGCTTCTGGCCCGGGCTGGCCGACGCCTTCCCCCGTGCCGCCACGACGCCCACGCTGCGGGACCTCTCCGAGCGACTCCTCTTCGCGGAGGTCCTCGAGGCATGGGCGGCGCACGCCGAAGGGGTGATCGAGGCACCCGCGGACGCCAACGTCGGCTCCCTGCTCGGCATCGGCTTCCCGGCCTGGACGGGCGGCGTGCTTCGCTTCCTCGACCAGTACGAGGGCGGGCGCGAGGGCTTCGTCGCACGGGCCGAGGAGCTCGCCGAGCAGTACGGCGATCGCTTCCGGCCGCCGGCCTCGCTGGTCGACTCCGCCCAGCCGGCGGGACTCAGCGCGTGAGGATCGACGCCAACATCGGAGGTCAGATCGACGGCTCCGACGGCGGTGACTTCGCGAGCCTCGTCCGGCAGGTGTCGACGGCCGCACAGTGCGGCTTCCACGGTGTGTGGAGCACCGAGGTCGGGCGTGACCCGTTCCTCCCTCCGCTGATCGCGGCCGAGCACGACACGGACCTGACCGTCGGGACCGCGGTCGCCGTCGCCTTCGCGCGGAGCCCGATGACCACCGCGTCCTCCGCCCACGACCTGCAGTCGTTCAGCCGGGGACGGTTCGTCCTCGGACTCGGCACCCAGGTGAAGGCGCACATCGAACGGCGCTACAGCATGCCCTGGTCGCAGCCCGCCGCCCGGATGACGGAGTACATCGCCGCCCTCCACGCGATCTGGGACAGCTGGGAGACCGGGGAGCGCCTCGACTTCCAGGGCGACTTCTACAGCCACACCCTGATGACGCCGATGTTCACGCCGTCGCGCCACGAGTGGGGACGGCCCCCCGTCATGCTCGCCGCGGTCGGGCCACGGATGACCGAGGTCGCCGCGTCCTGGGCCGACGGGCTGTTCGTGCACGGCTTCACGACCGAGCGCTACCTGCGCGACGTCACGCTCCCGCTCATCGAGAAGACCCTGGCGGACAACGGCCGCGAGCGGCGGGGATTCGTCGTCGCCTATCCCGGCATGGTCGCGACCGGGTCGACCGAGGAGCAGCTGGCGACGGCGGTCGCGGCCGTGCGCCACCAGCTCGCCTTCTACGGCGCGACGCCGGCATACCGACCGGTGCTCGACGAGCACGGCTGGGGCGATCTCCACGACGAGCTGCACCGTCTCTCCGTGGCCCACCGGTGGCAGGACATGGACGCGCTCATCGACGACGAGGTGCTGGGCGCCTTCGCCGTCGTGGGCGAGCCCGAGGAGGCGGCGGCCGAGGTGCGTCGACGCTTCTCCGACGTCATCGACAGGTTCACCCTGTACACGCCGTACCCGCTCGACGCCGAGGCGCGTGCCCGGACCGTCGCCGCGCTCGTCGCCTGAGACCAGGGAAGAAGGGTCAGCACGATGGACTTCCACGTGAGCGAGGAGGACCGTGCCCTCCGCTCCGCCGTCCGGGCGATCAGCGCGCGCTACGGCAACGAGTACTACACGAAGAAGGCCGAGGCACGGGAGTTCACCGAGGAGCTCTGGCTCGAGCTCGGTGCCCACGGCTACATCGGGATCAACGTGCCCGAGGAGTACGGCGGGGGAGGCGCTGGTCTGTGCGAGCTGGCGGCCGTCGTCGAGGAGACCGGAGCAGCCGGATGCCCCTTGCTGCTGCTCCTGGTCGCGAGCGCGATCAGCGGCGAGGTGATCGCCGAGTTCGGGTCACCCGAGCAGAAGGCGCAATGGCTGCCGCGTCTGGCCAGCGGTCAGGGCCGGGTGGTCTTCGCGATCACCGAGCCGGACGCCGGCTCCAACGCCCACGAGATCTCCACGACCGCTCGCCGCGACGGAGACGCATGGGTCCTGAACGGCACCAAGCACTACATCTCCGGTGTCGACGTCGCCGACGCGGTCCTGGTCGTCGCCCGCACGGGAACCGACCCCCGGACCGGAGGCGCCGCGCTCTCGCTGTTCGTCGTCGACACCGACCATCCCGGTCTCGTCGCACAGCCGCTGCCCGTGTCGGTGACCCTGCCCGAGCGTCAGTTCACGCTGTTCTTCGACGACGTGCGGGTACCGGCCGACCGGCTGATCGGGGAGGAGGGCGCCGGGTTCACGCAGGTCTTCCACGGGCTCAACCCCGAACGCGTCACCGGCGCGGCGCTCCTGGTCGGCATCGGTCGCTACGCCCTCGAGCGGGCCGCCGACTACGCCAACCAGCGCGCGGTCTGGGGGACCCCGATCGGCGCGCACCAGGGCGTGGCGCACGCGCTCGCCGCCGCGCGGATCGAGGTCGAGGCCGCCGCGTTGATGACCGCACGCGCTGCGTGGCTGCACGACCGGCGTCAGCCGGCCGGAGAGGCCGCCAACATGGCGAAGTACCTGGCGGCCGAGGCCGCGCTGTCCGCGCTCGACGCGGCGATCCAGTGCCATGGGGGCAACGGCGTGGCGGCGGAGTACGGCCTGATCCCGCTCTGGGGGCTGGCCCGGGTCCTGCGCATCGCGCCGGTCAACCGGGAGATGATCCTCAACTACGTCGCCCAGCACAGCCTGGGCCTTCCGCGTTCGTACTGACGGCACCGCCGCCCGCGTGGCGCGGGCGGCGGTACTCCCGAGGCGTCAGGCGCTGCCGAGCTGCACTGTCACGATGCCGATGGTGACGAGCACCAGCCCGGCGACCTGGAGCGCGCTCGGCCACTCGTCGAACAGGACCGCGCTGAGCGCCGCGATCAGCGCGATTCCCACGCCGCACCAGATCGCGTACGCCGTTGCCACCGTCATCCCGTTCTTCAACGCCTGGGCGAGGGCGTAGAACGCTGTGCTGTAGCCGCAGACCACGACGATCGACGGCAGCAGCTGGGTGAATCCCTGCGACTGCCGCAGGCTCAGCGTCGCGGTCACCTCGGTGACGATGGCGACGCCGAGCCACACCCACATCACGAGGGGCTCCCCGAGCCGCGTCCTCGCGGCGGTCCTGGTACTTCGGTGCGCATCGGTGCTCTCTCCTCGAAGAAGGGCCCCGGCAGGACCGCTGCGCTGGTCGAGCTGCAGACGGCCCCACCGGGGCGGGCGGTGTGTCGTCTCAGCCGACGAGCACGACGTGGGGTGCGCGGACCTCGTCGGTCTGCGCGGCGCCGAGCGGTCGCGGCAGGAACTTGCTCGCCCCGTACACGGCGACGGCGCACAGAGCCATGCTGAGGAAGGTCGCGGCCAGGACGATGCTGCTGGACCGCGCGGGATCGTCGAGGTGAAGCGCGATGATCACCGGTGCGCCGACCCCGAAGTTGGTGCCGAAGAAGGTGATCGGGAAGGCGACCATCAGGCCGGCGAGTCCCCAGCCGGTCTCGACGCGCCGCCAGATCAGAACGGCGAGCGTGGTGAACAGCACCACCTGGGTGCCCTCCAGGACCCCGATCACCAGCGGGTAGTTCCACAGCCGCATCTCGAAGGCGCCGTAGTAGGTGTAGACGTCGGTGCCGGTGCCGATCACCTCGAAGACGCAGGAGGTGGCGATCTCCGCCGACCAGATCAAGAACAGCCCGCGCCGGCCGACGCGGCCGTCGTAGAGCGCCTTGCCGCCGTACAGCGCGAGCCCGGCGTACAAGACGATGTAGCCGCTGTGGGTCCAGTTCGGCTGCACGACGTCGAATGCGGTGAAGTGCGACCACATGCCACCCGGAGCGCCGTCGTGGTAGTCGTAGAAGTGCAGGTCGAAGGCCACGTCGTAGAGGGGTTCGGCGAAGGCGGCCACTCCGGCCGCGAGGATCGCGAAGAGATAGAACGGCGTGCGGTGGCGGCGACCGAGCAGCACCGCAGCCACGAGCATCACCCCCACCAGGCCCCACGTCACCCAGGTGAAGACGTGTTGCCAAGCCATGCTCAGCTCGTGGGTGATGACTGGGTCAGGAGCTCGCCCCATGGTGTGTTCCTCGCTCTCGTTGTCATGCCTGGTCGGCACTCGGTCCTCGGCGAGCCACCGCAACGCCGCAGGCACTGCGACCGTAGGGTCCGCTCGTGTGGCGTCCATCACCCTGCGCGGTCAACTTCCTCCTTCTCAGGGGCGATCCGGTCCGGCCCCGGACGCCGCGGAAAAACAGGGCCCGCCCACGTCTCACCTCCGGTAGGTGGTGGACGCGGGCGGGCGGGGTTGACGCCGGGTCGAAGCGTCAGTCGCTGAGCTCCTCGGGCGCCAACAGCTGCTCGCCGATGTAGGTGCACGACTGGTCGGCGTTGAGGGGCTGGAACATGGATGCCGCGGAGTCCCGGTAGAGGCGCTCGAAGATGGCGCCGCGGCGGAACGACGAGCCACCGACGAGGCTCATCGCCCGCTTGGTCATGTACATGACGTTCTCGGCCGTGAAGGTCTTCGCCAGGCCGATGTAGGGGAAGCGCAGCTCGACGGGCCAGTTGTCGTCGTAGCCGTCGACGAGCTCTTGGCAGGTGCGGTGGACCACGCGGCGGGAGAGCTCCACACGGCTGGCCATGTCGCCGATGCCGTCGATGATGTGGCCGACGTTCGCGACCTTGGTCTCGGCGGCCGCGATGGCGCCGAAGGTCGCCCCGAGGGTCTTCTTCGACAGGACGGCCCGTGCCTCCTCCAGCACGCGGTACTGCATGCCGAGGTAGATGCTCGCGAACATCAGCGAGGCCCACTCGAGGACGCCGAAGGCACCACCGCGCCACGAGCAGACGAAGCCGTCCTCGGGCACGTAGAAGCCCTCGAAGTGGATCGTGTGGGTCCCGGTGGCGTGCATGCCGAGGGCGTCCCAGGTGCGCTCGATCCGCACCCCGTCGCCCTGTCCCTTGGCGTCGACCTTGAACTCCGCGACGAAGAAGCTCTCCTGCTCGACGCGCTCCTCGAAGGTGTCGGGCAGGTTCCCGTCGGCGTCGGTGATGGTCGCGTTGGTCGTGACGATGTTGGCCGCCTCGGACAGCGTGCCCCATACCTTCTTGCCGTACAGGCGCCAGCCGCCCTCGGGCTGCGGGACCGCGGTCATGTCGGCGAGTCCGGAGAACCCGGCTCGCTGCTCCGAGAAGGGACCGAACACGATGTCGCCGTCCGCGACCCGGCCCAGCCACTCCTTGTTCTGGGCCTCGCTGAACAGGCCCATGCACATGCCGACCATGATGAAGTGCATGTTGTAGGCCAAGGTGATGGCCGAGTCGCCGCGCGAGAGCTCGCTGATGATCTTCGACGTCTGCAGGATGTCGGCGCCGAGGCCGCCGTACTCCTTGGGGACGTTGAGGGCCACGAGGCCGCTCTTCTTGAACTTGGCGATCGACTGCTTCGGGAACTTGTTCTTGACGTCGCAATCCGGGCCGATCTCACGGAAGTACTCCGAGAGCTCGGTGGCGGCGGCGAAGGCCGCCTCGAACTCGTCCTCGGTCATCTTGTCGCTCATGTGTAGCTCCTGTGGTGTGTGCCGAGCGGGCGGTGGCGCGGTCAGTCGACGATGAGATCGGTGCGGCCGGCGTCGGCGAGGATGGTCTTGTAGGTGTCGAAGATCGGACCGGTGAGCGGCAGGAGGCCGAGCGCGGTCGAGCGCTTGCCCTCGAGCTTGATCTTCCGCTGCGCCATGGCGAGGGTGAAGTTGAGCTTGCCCTGCCAGAAGCGGTTGGCGTTGTCCGAGCTCATCCGCAGCTGGACGGTCGACGGCGCGTCGACCGCAGCGTCGCCACACAGCACCTTCTGACCCGGGAAGTCGACGAGGATCGTCGCGTCCGGAGCGGTCTGGATGATCTTGACGACGAGGGATCCGTCCTTCGTCGCCTCGACGAAGGCGGGCTCGACGACGCAGGCCTCCATGGCCTTGCCGATGTAGGCGTAGACCTCGTCGGCGTCCTTGAACGTGCTCAACGTGGAACCTCCTGGTGAGACCCGGGCGAAGAGCTCGGGATGCCTGGGATGCGGTGCCGATCCGGATGGCCGGCGCTGCCGAAACTAGGCGCGCACGCCTGTGTCCGGCGTCACCCGCGAGGTGGCACTTTCACGTCCTTCCGGGTGTGCCGTACCCGCGTGCGTCCCGCGCCGGGGTGCCCTGTCGCCGGGTCGGGTGCCCCTCGGGTGGCGGGCGGCCTTCATCCCGCGGTGTGAAGTACGCAACATCCGGCCCACCTAGCGTCGGAGCCCTGGTTCGGGTGCCACCGGGGCGCCGGACCTCGCCCGAGGAACATCAACGAGGAGACCTCATGAACTACGCGTTTGCCGTCAAGTGGCTGAAGGCGTTCCGGGAGAGTGCGGACGCGATCTGCGAGCTCTACGCAGACGACTTCGTCTTCGAGGACCCGATCCTCGACCAGTACCAGATCCGCGACAAGGGCGACCTGGGCCGGATCTTCGTGCTGTACGCCAACAAGGACCGCGAGAACGGCCTGGGCGTGCACAACTTCCGAATCCGGGGCTACGAGGGCGACCACCGCAGCGGCCTGATCCGTTGGGAGTGGACGCCGGAGGACTGCGCGAACTTCATCGGCATCGACGTCAAGGACAAGCCCTTCTTCGCGCAGGGCCACACCTTCCACGTCTACAACGAGCAGGGCCAGATCGTCCGCGAATCGTCGTGGTGGGACTCCGGCTCGATCCTCCACGACGTCGGGTTCCCCGGCGTGACCAGCACGCCCTTCCCCGCCGCCGAGCCCGCGCTCGCCTGACGACTCCCGAGAGGACCAGCACCATGACCGACATCGCGTACGCCAAGAAGTGGGCCGACACCCGGCTCAACGACCTCGCCGCCCACCGGGCGCTCTACGCCGCGGCGGAGGAGTTCGCCATCGAGGGCCGCAAGGTCAACGACCACCTCGGCGACACCGTCTCCACCGACGCCGAGTTCGAGCAGGAGATCGGCATGTGGGGCGACGGCCGGCAGCGCATCACGGTGACCGAAGCCTTCGCCGGCAACGGGCACCTGATGATCCACTGGGACTACACCGTGGACGCCGACACGTACCGCGGCCTGCCGACCGGGGGCAAGACGCTGAGCAGCAAGGGCTCGACCTTCCTCCAGTTCGACGACGCCGGGAAGATCGTCCTCGAGTCGAGCTTCGTCAACGAGAACCCGCTCTTCCAGCAGCTCGGCGTCCCGATCATCACCCCCCACTACTGGGAAGAGGGCTTCGACCCCGCGTCGCTCCTCTGACCTCCAGGTGCGACGACCACGGGCCGGGAACCACTGGTTCCCGGCCCGTGGCGCGTCCGGAGAAGGAGGGAGGGGTTCACCCCAAGGGGGGGTTGGCTTCCTCCTCCGGGATGTCGTGGCCCCCCTCGCCGGACACCTACGTTCGTGACGCACATCACCCGAGACGCAGCGACGGGCCAGACCCCGAGCAGCATTCGATCCCCGAGAAGGCAGGAACCATGTGGGGCACACTCCCGGACGTCTTGGACAGGGCCTGTGGCTACTACCGCGACCAGGTCGCCATCATCGACGACGAGCGCCAGCTGACCTACCAGGAGCTGCGCGACCTCTCCGACAGGATCGGCTCGGCGCTCCTGTCGCTCGGCGTGGAGAAGGGGCAGCGGGTCGGCCTGCTGCTTCCGAACTGCCTCGAGATCATCCCCAGCCAGCACGGCATCTGGAAGGCCGGCGCCGTCCTCGTGCAGATGCCGACCCGGGCCTCCGCGTCGGTCCACCAGGCCAACCTCGCCCAGACCGGGGCGACGGCGCTGATCTACCACGCCTCGCTCGACGACGTCGTCGCCGCGATGCGCGAGGAACTGCCGCAGCTGACCACCTTCATCCGCGTCGGTGGGGATGCCAGCGAGTCCGGCGACCACCACTTCACGACTCTCGTCGACAAGCAGCCCGCCGGCCGTCCCGTGGTCGAGATCGACCAGCACGACGAGTGCTACGTCCTCTTCACCTCCGGCAGCACCGGTGAGCCGAAGGGTGTCGTCCAGTCGCACTTCACCTGGGGGCACTACAGCATCACCGCCGGTCTCGAGATCGGCGACACCCGCTGGGGCGAGGTCTTCGCCCACGGAGCGCCGCTCACGCACTACACCCAGATCTTCGTGATGCCGACCTTCCTCCGTGGCGGCACCAACGTCATGCTCCACGGCCTCGAGGTCGAGCCGCTCCTGCAGAGCATCGAGCGCTACAAGGTCACCGCCACCGCCGTGGTCCCGACGATCATCTACCTGCTCCTCGACCACCCGCGCCGCTCCGACTACGACCTCTCCTCGCTGCACACCATGCTGTACGCCGGCTCGCCGATCTCTCCCGAGAGGCTGCGCCAGGCGCTGGAGGTCTTCGGCCAGATCTTCATCCAGGCCTACGCCGGCACCGAGCCCGGGTACGTCTCGTGCCTGCGCAAGACCGACCACCGCGTCGACAGCGACGAGGCGATCGAGCGGCTGGCGTCCGGTGGGCGCCCGATCCCCTACGTCGAGGTGTCCATCCAGGACGACGACGACAACGCGCTGCCCGTGGGCGAGGTCGGCGAGGTGTGTTCGCGCCAGCTCGGCCAGATGCTCGGGTACGTCGACGCGTCCCGCAACGCCGAGGCGCTGCGGGGCGGATGGGTCCACACCGGCGACATCGGCAAGCTCGACGAGGACGGCTTCCTCTACATCGTCGACCGCAAGAAGGACATGGTCGTCAGCGGCGGCTTCAACGTCTTCCCACGCCAGGTCGAGGACGTGATCGTCACCAACCCCAACGTCGCCCAGGCAGCCGTGATCGGCATCCCGCACGAGAAGTGGGGCGAGGCGGTGCACGCCTTCGTCGTCCGCAAGCCGGGTGCCGAGGTCAGTTCCGAGGAGATCCAGGCGCAGGTCAAGGCCGAGCTCGGCGCGATCCCCTCCCCGAAGACCGTCGACTTCGTCGACGAGCTGCCGGTCAACCCCGCCGGCAAGGTCGACAAGAAGACCCTGCGGGCCCCGTTCTGGCAGGGCCGCGACCGCCAGGTCGGCTGAGCCACCACCCACCCGAGAGAAGAGAGCAGACCATGAGCGTTCCGCACTACGGCAACCACATCAACGGCGAGTGGGTCGACAACGGCCAGGTGCTCGAGGTGCGCAGCCCTGCCACCGGCGAGCTGGTCGCGACCGTCGCCAAGGGCGGCGTGGCCGAGATCGACGCGGCGGTCGCCGCAGCCAAGGCCGCGCACGCCGAGGGCACCTGGCGCAACACGGCGCCGGCCGACCGCGCGGCGCTGATCAACGCCGTCGCCGCTGACCTGGGCGGCCGGCTCGAGGAGCTGGCCGCGCTGCAGAGCCGAGAGAACGGCGCGACCATCCGCGTGACCGGCGCGCTCCACGTCGGACTGTCGATCGCCAACATGCAGTTCATCGCCGCGCAGGCTGCCGAGTACGAGTTCGAGAAGGCCGGCCCGGAGATCGGTCCGGTGCCGGCGGAGGGGATCCTGCGGCGCGAGCCGCTGGGCGTGGTCGCCGCGATCGTCCCCTGGAACATCCCGCTCCTCACGATCGTCTGGAAGGTCACGCCGGCCCTGGCCGCCGGCAACACCGTCGTCCTCAAGCCCGACGAGCATGCTCCCCTGCTGGCGCTGGAGCTGGCCAAGGCGTTCCAGGCCGCCGGCCTGCCGAAGGGCGTTCTCAACGTCGTCGTCGGCGAGGGCCACGACGCCGGCGCGCGTCTCAGCCAGCACCCGGACGTCCGCAAGGTCGGGTTCACCGGATCCACCGAGGTCGGGAAGAGCATCCTCGGCGCCTCGGCGGACAACATGAAGCGGGTCACCCTCGAGCTCGGCGGCAAGGGCCCGAACATCCTGCTGGACGACGCCGACCTCGACGTCGCCATCGACGGCGCCATCTATGCGTGCATGGCCAACAACGGTGAGGCGTGCGAGGCCGGTACGCGGCTCCTCGTCCCGAGCTCGCGGAAGGACGAGATCGTCGAGCGCCTGGTCGCCCGGGTCAGCACGATGAGGATCGGCGACCCGCTGGACCTCGCCACCGACATCGGGCCGCTGATCACGGCCGACCAGCGCGACCGCGTCCTGGCCCACATCGCGAAGGCCGAGACGCAGGGCGCGAAGGTGGCGGTGGGCGGCGGTGCGCCGGAGGGCGCCGAGTTCGCTCACGGCTACTTCGTCGAGCCCACGGTCCTGACCGACGTCACGCCCGACATGACGGTCGCCTGCGAGGAGGTCTTCGGTCCGGTCCTCAGCGTGCTCACCTACGACACCGTGGAGGAGGCGATCGCCATCGCCAACGACACCGAGTACGGCCTGTCCGCCGGCGTGTGGGGAACCGACGAGACGCGCGTCCTCGACGTCGCCCGGCAGCTGGAGGCCGGCATGGTCTACGTCAACGACTGGCACGTGCTTCACCCGGCCTACCCGTTCGGTGGCTACAAGCAGAGCGGATTGGGCCGCGAGGGCGGGCCGAACGCGCTCGACGCCTACACGGAGCAGAAGTACATCTCCGTCGACCGGTCCGGCGGCGTCGAGAACAAGGCCTACGCCCTGGTGCTCGGCACCCCGGCCTGATCCTCAGCACGGAGGAGAGCGACCATGCATCCCTACGCAGACCGGCGCGACGGCGTGGCGCGCGTCGAGGCTGCCCTCGAGCAGCTCCGCCTGGGTCAGCCCGTCGTCGTCTTCGACGACGACGACCGCGAGAACGAGGGCGACCTCATCTGTGCCGCCGAGCTGATGACGGCAGAGACCATGGCCTTCATCGTGCAGCACACGAGCGGGCTGGTCTGCGTGGGGATGACGGGCGAGCGGCTCGACGAGCTCGGGCTGCCTCCCATGGTCGAGGCGGCGGACGACCCGCGCGGGACGGCCTTCACCGTGTCGGTCGACCTGAAGGGGGTGACGACGACCGGCATCTCTGCGGCGGACCGGGCGATCACCGCCCGTGCCCTCGCCAACCCGTTCGTCTCGGGCGACCAGTTCAGCAAGCCCGGACATCTCTTCCCGTTGCGGGCACGTCCCGGAGGCGTGCTGCAGCGAAGCGGTCACACCGAGGCTGCGGTCGACCTGTGCGCGATGGCAGGGCTCCACCCGGCCGGCGTCCTCGCCGAGATCACCAATCCCGACGGGACGATGGCGCGGATGCCCGACCTGGTGCGCTTCGCCCGCGAGCACCGACTGGTGCTGGTCTCGGTCGCCGACCTGGTCGCCTACCGCATGGCACGCGAGACGCTCGTGACGTGCACGGCCGCGGCTCGGGTGCCGACCGACTTCGGCGAGTTCTATGCGGCGACCTACCGCTCGCAGATCGACGGGGTCGAGCACGTCGCCTTCCTGCGGGGCCATCTCACCGGCAAGGCCGACGTGCTCGTCAGGGTTCACTCCGAGTGCCTCACCGGGGACGTCCTGGGCTCCCGGCGCTGCGACTGCGGAGAGCAGCTGCAGCTCGCGCTGCAGACCGTGGCCGAGGCCAACTGCGGTGTCGTCCTCTACCTGCGGGGGCACGAGGGACGAGGGATCGGGCTCACCCACAAGCTGCGGGCCTACCAGCTGCAGGACGAAGAGGATCTCGACACCGTCGACGCCAACCTCGCCCTGGGGCTTCCGGTAGACAGCCGCGAGTACGGCGTCGGGGCCCAGATCCTGCGTGACCTCGGCGTCTCGTCGATCCGCCTGATGAGCAACAACCCGGCCAAGTTCGCCGGTCTCTCCAGCTACGGCATCACCATCTCCGAGCGCGTTCCGCTCCGGGTGAGGCCGAACGCCCAGAACGCCGGATACCTCCAGACCAAGTCGGCCCGGCTCGACCACGACCTCGGCGCCGCCACGGCGTCGGAACGGAGCGCATCATGACGACCAGCACGCTGGCCCCGCTCGAGACGGAGCAGAAGTTCCGCCAGGCGATGGCGACCTTCCCGAGCGGTGTCACGATCATGACGACGACGGACGAGAACGGCGAGGCACGCGGCTTCGCGGCCAGCTCGTTCTGCTCGGTCTCGCTCGACCCGGCGCTCGTGCTGGTCTGCATCGCCAAGACCGCCCAGTGCCACGGCGCCTTCATGAGCAGCGACCAGTGGTCGATCCAGGTCGCCGGCTCGGCGCACGTCGACCTCATCGAGCGGTTCGCCACGAAGGGCGCCGACAAGTTCGGAGGCGGGGAGTTCGTCCGCGACCACCGCGGCATCCCCGTCCTTCTCGACGCGGCCGTGCTGATCGAGTGCGAGGCCCACGCCCGTCTCGACGGGGGAGACCACACCATCCTCGTCGCCCGGGTCATCGAGGTCGACGTGGACGACCGCCCGCCGGTCCTCTACTTCCAGCGCGGCTTCAGGCCCCTCGACCAGATCCCCCTCCAGGGCGCGTTCTGATGGCGACGACACAGATCGACCCCGCGACCGAGGAGCCGCCGCCCCGCGAGCTCCCGGCAGGCGGCGTGCTGATGCAGAAGACGCCGTCGGGCGTCCAGCGGGTCATCGTCGACGTCGGCGAGTCGGGTCGCCTGCTCGGGCAGCTGGTCGCCACCGCGGTCCGTGAGCCGCGAGGCTACTGGGGCGCCACTCGGGACGAGATGTACTCGATGCTCCGGTTCTGCTGGCTCCCGGTCACGCTGGCCGTCGGCGGCTTCACCTTCCTGATCGCCAACTACGCCTACGACCTGCTGAGCCTGCTCGGCGCGGGCAACAGGCTCGGTACCTACTTCGTGTTCGCCTCCATCCGCGAGATCTCGCCGTTCTGCACCGGTATGGCGGTCGCGGGGGTGATGGGAACGGCGATGACCGCCGACCTCGGTGCCCGGCGGATCCGCGAGGAGCTCGACGCGCTCACCGTCCTCGGCATCGACGCAGTCAGGACGCTCGTCCTGCCCCGAGTGCTCGCGATCACCGTGATGATGGTGCTCTTCAACATCCTGGGCAGCCTGCTGGGCATCGGCATGGCCAGGGTCTCGGCGACCTGGCTCGGCGACACCTCGCCCGGTGCCTACATGGGCAACATCTTCGGCGCACTCACGGTCCCCGAGCTCGGGGGCACCGTGATCAAGACGCTCATGGTCGGCCTCTTCATCGGCGTCGTCGCAGCCCACAAGGGCCTGACCGCCAAGGGCGGTGCCGAGGGCGTCGGCCGCGCGGTCAACGAGGCCGTCGTGCTCTCCTTCGCCGCGATCTGGGTCATCAACTTCATCGTCAACGCGACGATGCTCGGCCTCTTCCCCGAAATGCTCATGAACAGGTGACGACCGTGACGACATCCACGACCTCCGACGCCGAGCTCGAGCTCGATGACAGCGAGGAGACGTCGACGAGCGGACAGGGCGGCTTCGGCGGCTACAGCGACGGCACGTCCCTGGTCGCCGACCTCGGTGCGATCGCGAGCTTCGGTCTCACCGTCGCGCGCACCCTGCCCGACCTCCGCATGCACAGCACCGAGGTGCTGCGCCAGGCAGGCATCTTCATCCTGAAGAGCACACTGATCATCTGGTTCATGATGTGCATGCTCGCCGCGGAGATCGCGCTCGAGGCGCACTACCTGCTGGCCCAGCTCGGCGCGGGCGGCTACACCGCGGTCTTCAGCTCGACCGGCGACTACACGGTGGCCCCGGAGATGTGGGGCTGGATCCTGGCGGCGAAGGTGGGCTGCGGGCTGGTCGCGGAGCTGGGCTCGATGCGGATCAGCGAGGAGATCGACGCACTCGAGGTGATGGGCTTCGACTCGCTCGTCTACCTGGTCACCACCCGCATCGTCGCGATCATGATCGTGACGCCCTTCATGTTCATCGCCGGCACCGGACTGATGTACATGCTCGGCTACGCCCTCAACGTCCACTACTTCCACAGCGTCTCCGCCGGTGGATACCTCTCCGTCTTCTGGTCCTTCACGACCCAGCAGGACCTTGTCCTCTCGTTGCTGGTGGCGGCGATCATGGGGCTCCTGATCGTCCTGGTCGGCTGCTACTACGGCTACAACGCCAGCGGCGGACCGGTCGGGGTGGGCAAGGCCACCGCGAAGTCCATGGTCATCAACCTCGTCATCGTCAGCGTCCTCGGCGCGGTCTTCCAGCAGCTCTTCTTCGGCGCCCTGACCCGCGCCCCCATCAGCTTCTGACGTGCTCGGGCACGTCACCGACCGACGAAAGGCAGCACCCGCCATGACCACACAGGTCGCCCCCGTCGACAACCAGGCCTTCTACGAGGACATCTATGCCAACGGGATCGTCGCCGATCCCGCGCCGCACCTCGAGCACAGCGTCAAGATCAAGAACGTCAAGAAGTCCTTCGGCTCCTTCGACGTCCTCACCGGGCTCAACCTCAACTTCGTCGACGACTCGATCACCACGGTGCTCGGTCCGTCCGGCACCGGCAAGAGCGTGCTGCTCAAGCACATCGTCGGCCTGCTCGAGCCCGACGAGGGCGTGGTCGAGGTCTTCGACCAGGACATCTGGCGGATCTCGCCCGCCGAGCGACAGGAGATCCGCAAGCGGGTCGGCATCCTCTTCCAGGACGGGGCGCTGTTCGGGTCGATGAACATCTTCGACAACGTCGCCTTCCCGCTGCGCAAGCACACCCGCAAGCGTGAGTCCGAGGTCCGCAAGATCGTGATGGACCGGCTGGACGAGGTCGGCCTCACCCGCGCGGAGAAGAAGTACCCCGGCGAGGTCTCCGGCGGCATGAAGAAGCGCGCCGGCTTCGCCCGGGCGCTGGTGTTGAACCCCAGCCTGGTCATGTTCGACGAGCCGGACTCGGGCCTCGACCCGGTCCGCACCAGCCTGCTCAACGACCTGATCCTCAGGGTGCACGCCGAGCACGGCGGCACCTACATCCTGGTCACCCACGACATCCGCACCGCCCGCAAGGTCAGCGACTACGTCGGCGTCGTGTGGAAGGGCAAGCTCATCCACTACGGCGAGACGGAGGAGGCGTTCAACTCGGACATGCCGTTCGTGCGGCAGTTCCTCTCGGGCGACTCCATCGGCCCGCTCGGGATGGACTGAGGCCCACGTGATGCTCTCCCCACGTTGGCTCGCGGGCGGACTCGTCGCGACGGTCGTCGCCGGGGCCCTCCTCGCGCAGAAGCAGGACGACTACGACGTCCGGCTGGTGATGCCCTCCGCGGCTCAGCTCTCCGAGCAGACCCCGGTCTGGATCGGGGGCCGCAAGGTCGGCCAGGTCACCGACCTCGGCGTCAAGGACGGCAAGGCCCTGGTCACGATCTCGATCGACGACGACGCCGCACCCCTGCACACCGGAACCACCACCCGGGTGGACTGGGTCTCCGCGGTCGGTGAGCGAATCCTCACCGTCGAGCCCGGACCCGCGTCCAACCCCGCGATCCCCGAGGGGGCGTACGTCGAGGCCGCCTCACGCCAGGTCGAGGTGGACCAGGTGCTCGCCGCTCTCGACACCAAGACCCGCGAGCGGGTGTCGTCCCTGATCGGGCGGCTCCAGGCGACCGTCGACGGTCGGGAGGGCCAGCTCAACGACACGATCCAGCAGGCGTCGGGCACCGTCGACGCCCTGGGCGACGTGCTGCGCGCCGTCGGAGCAGACGGTCCCTCGATCCGGGCCATCGTCCGGGACCTGTCGTCGCTGCTGGACGCGAGCGCCGAGAAGCGCAGCCAGATCGCCGCCAGCGTGGCCAACCTGAGCAAGGTGGCGGCCTCGGTCGCGGGCGAGCAGGAGGCGATCAGCGCGATGCTGAAGCAGCTGCCGTCGACCTTCGACACGGCCAACACCACGCTGAGCAAGGTGCCGTCCGCGTCCGAGCAGACCGTGGGTCTGCTGGACGACCTGCAGCCCTCCACGCGGCGTCTGCGCTCGGTCAGCAAGAACCTCGCCCCGGTCCTGACCGACTTGCGGCCCACGGTCGCCGAGCTGCGCCCGCTGCTCAGCGCGGCCGACCAGCTCCTCGGCCGGACCCCGGCGCTGCTCGACAGCAGCCACCAGGTCCTTCCCGGTCTCGACGGGATGCTTGCCGACCTGGCTCCCGCGGTCGCCTTCCTCCGGCCCTACACCCCGGACGGCGTCGGCGGGCTCATGAACTGGGGCCAGGCGTTCGCCCCGTACGACGGCGCCGGTCACACCTGGGCAGGCCTCCTCGCCCCGGGCACGAACGCGCTCAACGAGAGCCTCGTGCCGCTGCCCACCGCACGACAGAAGCCCGAGCCCTACCCCGGGCAGGCCGAAGGACAGCCGTGGACCGACGCGACCGGAAGCAGGGTGCAGTGAGCATGAAGAAGGTAGTCGCTCCGGCGATCGCCGCCGCCGTGGTCCTCGCCGCGGTCGGCGCGGGCAAGGCCGGCGGATCCGGCTCGGACTCCGTCGAGGTGGTCGCGATGTTCGGCGACGCCAGCCCGCTGCAGCCCGGCAACGTGGTCAAGGCCGCCGGCGTCGACGTAGGCACGATCGAGGCGATCGAGGTCGTCGGCGGGAAGGCCGAGGTCACGATGCGCGTCGACCGCGCGGCCCTGCCGCTGCACTCCGACGTGACGGCGACGATCACCACCCAGGACCTCCTCGGCGAGCGCTTCGTCGCGTTGGACCGCGGCTCCGCGGACGCCCCGGAGCTCTCCGCGCCGATGGTGATCCCGGAGAAGCAGACCTCGCGCGTCGTGGACCTGCAAGACGTCCTGAACGCGGTCGACACGCCCACGGCGCAGGGCCTCTCGGCCCTGCTCACCGAGAGCGGAGAGGCGCTGCGCGGTCATGGCGAGAAGGCCGACAAGGCGCTCGCCGCACTGGCGCCCGCACTCCGCCAGGCCGACGACCTGGCGGCCATCCTGCGTGACCAGAACGACCTCCTCGGTCGGCTGGTGGACAACGCTCAGCCGGTCGCTTCGGCGCTCGCGACGGGGGACGGCAAGGCCATGGACGACCTGGTCGACTCTGCCACGCGGCTCCTCGAGAGCCTCACAGCCGAGCGCCAGGCGCTACGGACCTCGCTCGCCGAGCTGCCCTCGACGCTCACCAGCGCCCGCGCCACCCTCGCGGAGCTGGCCGGAGTGGCGACGCCCGCGACGCGGACCCTGCGCACCCTTCGCCCGGTCACCGGTGACCTCGAGCAGATCAGCAAGGAGCTGACCCGGTTCGCCGCCGCGGCCGACCCCGCGCTGGGCTCGCTGCCTCCCGTCCTGAAGGAGGCCGAACGGCTCCTCGACCAGGCCGCACCCGTCGTGGCTGCGCTGCGCAGCGGTGGCGACGGCCTCGTCTCCTCGGCCCGGTCCGCCGACCAGCTCTCCGACGTGGCGCTGAGCGGGAAGAGCCTCACCGACCTCATGGAGTTCGCGAAGGGATGGTCGCTCGCGACGAGCGACTACGACGCGATCAGCCACTACTTCAAGGCGATGGTTCCGCTGTCTCCGAATGCACTGGGAGACACCGCGGCGGGCCTGCTGCCCGCCCTGCCCGACAACATCCTGCACGACCTGCCGGTTCCGAGCGCACCCGATCTTCAGCTCCCGGGTCGCAGCGACGACGAAGTGGACGCCGGAGCCGGCGACGCGCCCGAAGCTCCGCCCGCACCGGACCCGAGCGGGCTCGGCGGACTCCTCTCCGGCCTTCTCGGCGGTAAGAAGGCGCAGAGCGCCACCGGACTCTCCTCCGCGCAGGAGCAGAGCCTGATCCAGCAGATCCTCGGAGGCTTGCGATGAGCACCACCGTCACACCCGAGCTGCGCAACCGCGCGTTCGCCTTCCGGGCCGGACTCATCGTCCTCGCGGCGATCGCGATCCTGGTCTACATCACGTTCAAGGCGCAGACCGGCATGCCCTTCCGCGCCACCACGACCGTGAAGGCGAGGATCGCCGACGTCCACTCCCTGAAGGTCAACGACGCCGTGCGCCAGCACAGCTCGCGGATCGGCCGCGTCAGCGCCATCGACTACGTCGACGGAGCGGCCCTGGTCACGATGGAGCTGGACGGCGACGTCGACGTCTACCGCGACGCGAGCGCCGCGATCTGGGACCTGTCGGCGCTGGCCACCAAGTTCGTCGAGCTCGACCCGGGTACGGCTTCCTCCGGAGCCCTCGGCAGCACGCCGATCGGACTCGACCGCACGGTGGAGTCCTCCGATCTCTACGAGATCCTCGACGTGCTCGACGAGCCGACCCGCGCGCAGGCGACGAGCACGCTGCGCGAGGTGGGCGGCGGCATGGCCGGCCACGGACAGGACCTCGCTGCCTTCCTGGCGAGCGCCCCGGACGTGCTGCGCGACCTCGGCGCCGTGTCCGCGTCGCTCTCGTCGAAGGACGCCGACCTTCCCCAGCTGCTCGCCGAGGCGCAGACCCTGGCCGGCCGGTTCGAGGGTCGCGAGGACGAGCTCGCCGGACTGGTGGACCAGACCGCGCAGACGCTCTCGGCGGTGTCCGTGGACGACGCCACGCCGCTGCACGACACCCTGCTCCGCCTGCCCCGCGCACTGTCCACCACCCGCCGTGCGATGGACGACCTGCGCCGACCGCTCGCGAACACGCGCAAGGCCGTGACGGCCCTCGAGCCCGGCGGGGTGGCGCTGGCGCGCTCCGAGCGCGACCTTCGCAGCTTCCTGCGTGACTCCGTACCTGTCGCCCACCAGGTCCCGGCAGTGGCGGACCAGGCCGTTCCGGCCGTGAAGTCGCTGGCCGGCGCGATGGCCGACGCACGACCGTTGGCACCTCCGGCGGCCCAGGCGGTGAACGACCTGATGACGCCCTTGCGGGTGCTCGCGCCCTACGCCTCCGACATGGCGTCGCTCTTCCTGCGCGGTGCCAGCTTCGTCTCGCAGGGCCCGAACCCCGGCGTCCGGTACGCGCGCCTCGGCGTCAGCCCGGGGGTCAACACCCTCACCGGCGGCCTGATCAGCTCGCGTGACCTTCCGCAGAACCAGTACCCGAAGCCGGGTGAGGCCGAGAACGACCGCGCCAAGGGCCTGTTGCCCGTCGGCCTGCAGTTCGGATTGGTGAAGTGATGACGACCCGTACGCAGCGCCTCGGCCGCCTCGCGACCGCCTCGCCCAAGGCCAAGGGCATCACCGTCTTGGTGATCCTGCTCCTGTTCACCCTGGTCGCGTTCAACCGGCCGCGCGTCGAGACCACCCTCGCCGGCGGCGAGATGCTCAACGCCGAGTTCAGCCGGGCCTACAAGCTCGCGCCGTACCAGAGCGTCGTGAAGCTCGCCGGCGTGCAGGTCGGCATGGTCGTCGCGGTCGACGACGCCGAGAACGGCTCGGTCGTCCAGATGAAGCTGGACGACGGCATCCTCGAGAAGCTGGGGACGGCGCCGCGCGCCAACATCCGGCCCACCCTGGTGCTGGGCGGCAAGTACTACGTCGAGCTGGTCCGCGAGGGACAGGCCGGGCAGCCGGCGGCGGGCAGCACCATCCCGGTGAAGCGGACGTCGGTCCCGGTCGAGCTCGACCGCGTGCTCTCGGCCGTGACCCCCGACGCCGCCCACTCCATCGGGGGCACGGTGCAGAGCCTCGACGCCACCTTCGACGAGCCGGGCCGCAAGGCGACACAGCGGCTCCTGGACGACGGCCCCGCAACCCTGCGGGGGACCAAGCAGGTCCTCGCCGGCCTGCGTGGCAACCGTCCGGAGGACGACCTGACCGGCGTCGTCGTCGGGCTGCAGAACACCGCCGCGGCCCTGAACCGGGAACCGGGCCAGTGGCGGGGGATCCTCGACGACCTGGCCACCACGTCGGCCGCCCTCGCCGACAGTGCCCGGCCCCTCGCGGCCGCGATCGACGACGGACCCGCGACGCTGACCCAGACCCAGGCCGGGCTCGCCGACCTCGACGGCACCCTCGAGCGCCTCGAGGAGACCGCGAGGTCCTTCCGGCCGAGCGCGCGGGAGCTGGCGCCCCTGCTGGCCGACCTGGACCCGGTCCTGGTGCGCGCCCGACCGGTCCTCGCCGACGCGCGGGCGGTCGCCCGGGACGCTCGGCCGGTGGTCCAGGACCTCGTGCCGACGTCGGTCGACGCCACCGCGCTGCTCGACGACGTCTCCGGACCGGTCCTCGAGCGGCTCAGCGGGCCGGTGACCAAGGCGGTGCTCTCGCCGTGGCACGGCTCCGGGGTCTACCAGGGCGGTGGCAACGACCACCGCCTCTACGAGGAGACCGGCTACCTGCTCGCGAACTTCGCCGACGTCTTCAAGTACCACGACAAGAACGGCGCGATGGGGCGCCTGATGGCCGGGGTCGGCCTGAGCACGCCGGGCGGCATCCTCGGCTACTCCCTCGAGGAGATCCTGGAGGGCTCCGGCCTCCGCCTGCCGGCCGGTCCGCAGGAGGGCGCGAACGAGGGCGAGCCGGCACCGCCGCTCGGCTCCGCGCCGCCGTACGTCGACCGATCGGGCGGTAGTTCGGGTCTCCCCGACCTCGCCCTGCCGCTCGTGACCGAGGGAGACAAGTGATGAGGGAGAACAGCGGCTTCGCGGCATGGCTCGAGCGGATGCGTACGGTTCCGGGCCTCGGCCGGGACGCCGGCGCGCTCGCCGCCATGATCGTCCTGGGTCTCGTCGCGACGGTGATCATCAAGGCCCAGCTCGGTGGGTCGGTGCCGTGGGCCGACACCACGACCGTGCGCGCCGAGGTCGCCGAGGTGCCCGGACTCAATCCGGACAGCCAGAACAGCGTGACGATCGCCGGTGTGAAGGTCGGCTCCGTTACGCAGACCGAGGCGACCGACCGGGGGACCGCCCTGGTGACGATGGTCCTCGACGGCGACTACTCGGTGCACCGGGACGCCCGCGTCGTGCTGCGGCCGAAGAACGCGCTCAACGAGATGCAGGTCGAGCTCAACCCGGGGACCTCGAAGGCCGGTGCCCTCGGCGAGGCGACGATCCCGGTCGACCAGACCTCGCGCCCGGTCCAGGCCGACGAGGTGCTCTCGCACCTCGACGAACGCTCGCAGGTGGCGCTGACCGACCTGCTCCTGGAGTCCGACACCGCCCTGGCCCGCGCGCCCGAGGCCCTGCCGGAGGGCCTCGACGCCACGTCGGACACGTTGCGGACCTTGCGTCCGGTGGTCGCCGAGCTGCAGGACCGGCGCGAGAAGATCGCCGACCTGGTCTCTGCCCTGTCGACGATCTCGACGGCCGTCGGTGAGAACGACGAGCGGATCACCCGGCTGGCGACGGCGACGAGCGGAACGCTCTCGACCCTGGCCGCCAGCGACGACCAGCTCCGGTCCAGCCTGCGCACCCTGCCCGGTTTCACCGACGAGCTGCGCAACGCCCTGCGCAGCACCCAGGACCTGACCGGGCAGCTCGACCCGACCCTGGACGGACTCCACGCGGCCTCGGCGGAGCTCCCGCGCTCGCTCAAGCGCTTCCGCTCGACGGTCGGGAATCTCGACCGGACCGTGCGTGCCGCCCAGCCCGCGCTCGACAAGGCCGTGCCGGTGGTCTCCGACCTGCGGCCGCTGGTCGGCGACGTCCGCACGTCGCTCGCGCCCCTCACCCGGATCGGCAGCAGGCTCGACGGCGACACCCGCACGGTCATGACCTACCTGACCGCGCTCAAGGCGTTCGTCTACAACACCTCGTCGGTCTTCGGCGCGGGTGACACCAACGGCAGCATCATCCGCGGCCACCTCATGGTCCCGCTTCCCGGCGCCGCCGTCCTGCCGAACTCGTTGACCCAGGGTCGAGGAGACCAGTGATGAAGAAGATCATGAGCGGCGCCCGGGGCCGCACCGTCGTCCTGCTCGCCTTCCTGGCCACCTGTGGGCTCGGGTTCGCCTGGCTCCTGGGCGGAACCGGCGTCAAGCGCCCCGGCCTCGACTCGGGGGAGTACGTCGCCAGTGTCGTCGTCGGCGACGTCGACAACCTGGTGCACGCGAGCCAGGTGCAGGTCGCCGGCGTCAAGGTCGGAACGGTCCGCGGCGTCGAGCAGGTCGAGGGCGGGGTGCGGATCGACTTCACGGTGGACGACGCCGTCGCGCCTCTCCACGACGGGGTCAAGGTGCGGGTCGGCGAGCGTTCGCTCGTGGGAGAGACCTACCTGGAGGTCACCGACGGGAAGGGCGCCAGCCTCGCCTCGGGGACGGATCTTCCCGCCGAGGCGGTGCAGCCCAGCGTCCAGCTCCGCGACGTGCTGGCCGGCCTCGACGCACCGACGCGGGCCAAGGCGAGCAAGCTGCTCCGCTCGCTCGGTGCGTCGACCGAGGGCGCCGGCAAGGACGTCGGGGCCCTGCTCGAGGGACTGGGCGACCTCGGCGAGGAGGGACACACGGCCCTCGACGCGATCGCCGCCCAGTCCGAGGACCTCGAGGTCCTCGCCCGGCGCACGACGCAGGTGCTCGACGCGCTCGACACGGGTCAGGGCCAGCTCGCGAGTCTGGTCAGTGACGCGAACCGGCTGACCCGGGCCACCGCCGGTCAGCGCTCGTCGATCGAGGCGACCATGCGCAAGGCGCCGTCCGTGCTGGACTCCGCCACCAAGGCGACGGCGTCGCTCTCGGGGCTCGCGGGCGCCTTGGACCCCGTGGCCGGCGACCTGAGGGTCGCGGCGCCGTACCTCACCACCGCGCTGCGTGAGCTGCCTGCGACCACCGACGACCTCGACGGCATGCTGGCGCCGCTGTCGAGCGTGCTCGACCGGGCACCGTCCACCCTGACGAGGGTGCCCACCACCAGCGCCGACATCAGCAGGATCGCGCCGACGGCGACCTCCACGCTCGCCGACGTCAACCCGATGCTGGCCTATGTCGAGCCCTACGGTCTGGACCTCGCGGCGTACTTCGCCAACTTCAACGCGGTCCTCAACTACCGCGACGAGAACGGCGCCTACTACCTGCGGCTCACGCCCTTGGTCAACACCCACTCGCCGCAGCTGCCGATCTCGACCAACGGGCTGCTCGGCAACTACACCAACGCCTACCCGGCGCCCGGAGCGGGCGCACGCCCCGGCCCGTTCGAGGGCAAGTACCCGCGCGTCGAGCGTCAGGAGAAGTGAGGTGCCCGTGCGCGCCCTGCTCCGCCTGGCCGTCGTCGGCCTCCTGCTGGCCGGCATCGGCCTGGGTCTGGCTCGGGTGCGCACCGACACCACGGCCTCGTCCTTCCTGCCGGGGGACGACGCGGCCCAGGTGGCGACGTCGGCGGCCGCCCGCTCGTTCGGCGGGGACCCCGTCGTCGTCGTGGCGGAGTCCGCGACCGACGGCGCCCTGCTCGGGCCCGACGAGCTGCTCAAGCTCGTCGGACTCGAGGGCGCCCTCGCGCAGCTGCCGGACGTCTCGGTCGTCTACGGTCCCGGCACGGTGCTCAACCAGATCGCGACCCAGGCCCGCAACCTGCTGGCGACGATCAGCGGTCGGCGCGACGCCCTGCAGCAGCTGGCGCGCGAGCGGGCACGGGCCCAGGGCCTGAACCGGGCAGCAGCGCAGCGCGCGGCCGAGGCGGCGGTACGCCGCTACGACCGTCGCTACGGAGGGCTCCTGGTCCAGGGACTGCCGGCCGGCCTGCCGACCTTGCGCAACCCCGGCTTCGCGAAGGCCGTGGTCTTCGACGAGGACGGCACGCCCCGCCAGCAGTGGCGTTTCGTCGTGCCCCGGCGCGATGCGGTCGCCGTGATCGTGCGACCGCGGGAGGGGCTCGACCAGGCCGCCACGGATCGGCTGGTCGCCGCCGTCTCCGCCGCCGTCGACGACGCCGGCCTGGCCACCGACCGCGTGACGGTCACCGGCATGCCCGTCGTCGCGGCCGGTCTCGCCGACGTGCTCAAGCGCGAGATGCCGGTGATCGGCGGTGTCGCGCTCGCGCTGACGACCCTGTGCTACCTCCTGCTCCCGTGGATCCCGCGTTCGCCGCGGCGGGTGGTCCCCGTGCTCACCACGGGCCTCGCGACCGCGGCGACGCTCGCCGTGTTCGGCTGGCTCGACCATCCGGTCTCGCTCGGGGTGGTCGCCTTCCTGCCGATCCTGTTGGGCACCGGGAGCGACTTCCCGGCGTACCTGGTCCGCGGAGCCGACCGCCGCACCGTCGTGGTCGCCGGACTCGCCGCGGCATCGGGCTTCGCGACCCTCCTGCTCTCGCCGTTGCCGCTGGTGCGCGACCTGGGCATCGCTCTCGCGGTGGGGGTGGTCCTGACGCTCGCGCTGGGACTGGCCGTCTCCCGCCGGTACGGCGCTCCGACGACCGACGAGGCCGAGCCCGACCGGCCGGCGAGCCACCGGTCGCTCGGCCGGGCGCCCCGGCTGTCGCTGCTGGGCGCCGGGCTGGCGCTCGCGGCGATCGGGTGGGCGGTCCTCCCGGGGCTCGACATCGAGGCCGACCCCGAGCGGCTGATCGCGGGTGCGCCGGGCACGGCCGCGATCGACCATGCCGAGGAGGTCCTCGGCTCGTCGGGCGAGGTGCAGCTGCTCGTGCGGGGCGACGACGTGACCTCGCCCGAGACCCTCGCCTGGATGACCCAGGTCCAGGACGTGGTTGTGCGCCGGTTCGGCGACCGGCTGCACCTGATCGTGAGCCCTCCCTCGCTGCTGGGCTTCCTGGGCAGTGAGCCGACCTCGGTGCAGGTCGAGGCCGGCCTGGCCCAGGTTCCCGACTACCTGCGCGCGTCGGTGATCCGCGACGACCGCCGCCAAGCCGTGCTGAGCTTCGGGATCGAGCTCGGCGACGTCGCCGCCCAACGGGCACTGCTCGCCGACGTCCTCCGCGACGTGCCGCCGCCGCCGGACGGGGTCACCCTCGACCTGGCCGGTCTGCCGGTCGTCGCCGGCCGCAGCTACGCGCTGCTCTCGGAGCACCGCTACCTCCACGCGGGAGTCGGCATCGTGGCCGCAGGCCTGGTGCTGGCCCTGGGCCTGCGCCGTCGACGCGAGGCGCTCCTCGCGGTCGGCGCCGCAGTGCTGGCCACCGGCTGGGGCTTCCTGGTGGCCCAGCTGCTCGGGCTGCCGCTGACCCCGCTCACCCTCGCCCTGGGCTCGCTCGCGACCGCGACCGCCTGCGAGTTCACGGTGCTGCTCGGCGCCGCTCGGCACCGGCGGGTGCTCGTCCGCTCGGTCCTGGTGGCGGCCACGGCAGCCACGTCGGGCTACCTCGCCCTCGGTGCCTCCGACCTCGCCGTCATCCGCGGCTTCGGCCTGTTCCTCGCCGCGACCGTGGGGCTGTCCCTGCTCGCGTCGTACGTCGTCCGGCTGGTGCTGCCGTCGACCGCTACCGCCCGGCCCGCCCCGGTACAGCGGGCCACCCCCGCCCAACCGAGAGTCGAGGTGCTGGTGTGATCGTCGTCCGAGAGCTCCTGTCTGCCCCCTGGCGACGGATGGTGGCCGCCCTGGTCGCCGTGCTCGTCGTCTCCGGCGGCGCCGTGCTGGTGCACCACCGTCTCACCGCGCTCCCCGACGACGCCGTGCTGAGGTACGGCGATCGGGTCGTCACCGAGGCGGACCTCGAGAAGCACGTCGACACCCTCAACGCGCTGTACGGCGTCGCCGAGCCGGAACGGCGCGACGCCCAGGACGGGTTCAAGCGGGACGTGGCGAAGTCGATGGCCGTCGCGCTGATCCTCGACCGCGCGGCGAAGGACGAGGACATCGTGATCTCCGAGAGGTCCGCCCGGGACACCCTGGCCTCGATGCTCGAGACCCAGCTGGGTCCTGATCCGCGCAAGGCGTTCCAGGACCTGCTGACCGAGTTCGGGGTCAGCGAGGGCGACATCCTCGAGGAGATCCGCCGCCAGCAGGCGATCGCCCGGCTCTTCAAGGCGGTCACCCAGGACGCGGTGGACGAGGTGACGGCCGAGGAGGCGAAGGCGCTCTACGACGAGGATCCCAGCGCCTTCGAGGTGCCGGAGAAGCGGAAGATCGCGAACATCGTGGTCGCCACCCGCGACGAAGCCCAGGCGCTGGTCGCGTCGATTCACGAGGGGACCTCGTTCTCCTCGCTCGCGCGCGCCCGCTCGCTCGACGACGCGACGCGGGACAAAGGCGGGGTGCTCGGAACCGTCGGCGCCACCGAGCTCGACGAGACCTATGCCGCAGCGGCCTTCGCGGCCGGCGAGGGGGACACGTTCGGGCCGGTGCAGACGGCCTACGGCTGGAACGTCGGACGGGTCCTCGCCGTCGTCGCCGCTCGCCCCCGGGCCTACCAGGCCGTCGCTGCGGACGCGCTCGACGCCGTCCGCTCGGAGCGGGCGATGCGGACCTGGCGGTCCTGGCTCGCCGACCGGATCAAGGGCGCCGAGATCGAGTACGCCGACGCCTACCTGCCCGCTCATCCGGACGAGCCGCCGACCGAGGCGTCGCCGGCACGGGCGGTGGAGTGAGATGTCCGTGGTCGTGCCGATGGCGCTGTCGTGGGCGTTCCTCGCCCTGAGCCGGTGGGGCCGGCGCAACGTGGCGGAGCTGGTGCCGGTGACCCTCTCTGCGGAGCGTCGGGCCCGCGAGGAGCGGCGCCTGCTGAGGGGCGCCAGGTCGCTCCTCGTGCTGAGCGTCGTCTGCGCCCTGCTCGGCGCCGTCGAGCTCGTCTCGCAGGCGACCGGATGGCGCTGATCCCCCCGAGGGAGGGGGAACTCCCTCCCCAGCGGCGACGTGCGCCGCACCGCCTCGAAACCAGACTCTCCACGACCCGCTGACGGGCTGATTGCCGGACAAGGAGCACACGTTGACGACGCCACTGCGATCGACACTCGACGTGACGAGCGACGACTACCTCGAGAACCGCCGCGCCCAGGAGGCCGCGCTGGCCGAGCTGCAGGAGCAGCTCGACCTCGCGTGCTCCGGCGGTGGAGCGAAGTACGCCGACCGTCACCGGGCCCGAGGCCGCCTCCTCGCGAGGGAGCGGATCGAGATGCTGGTCGATCCCGATGCACCCTTCCTGGAGTTCTCGTCACTGGCTGCGTGGGGCACCCAGTTCCAGGTCGGCGCCAGCATCGTCACCGGTCTCGGCGTCGTCTCCGGCGTGGAGACGGTGATCATCGCGCACGACCCGACGGTCCGTGGCGGCACCATGAACCCGTACACGCTGCGCAAGAACCTGCGGGCCCTCGACATCGCCAAGCGGAACCGGCTCCCCGTGATCAACCTCGTGGAGTCCGGCGGCGCGGACCTGCCGACCCAGTCGGAGCTGTTCGTCCACGCCGGCAAGATCTTCCAGGGCCTCACGGAGCTCTCCGCGATGGGTGTTCCGACGCTCGCCCTGGTGTTCGGCAACTCGACGGCAGGCGGTGCCTACGTCCCCGGCATGTGCGACTACGCGGTGCTCGTGGACAAGCAGGCCAAGGTCTTCCTCGGCGGCCCCCCGCTGGTGAAGATGGCCACCGGCGAGGACGCCGACGACGAGGAGCTCGGCGGCGCCGACATGCACAGCCGGGTCTCGGGCCTGGGCGACCACTTCGCCGTCGACGAGCGCGACGCGATCCGGATCGGGCGCCGCATCATGGCGGAGATCAACTGGCGCAAGCTCGGTCCCGGGCCATCGATGCCCCCCGACGCGCCGCTGTACGACGAGGACGAGCTGCTGGGCATCGCCGCCGCCGACTTCCGCAAGCCGGTCGACCCTCGAGAGGTCATCGCCCGGGTCGTCGACGGCTCGCGCTTCGGTGAGTACAAGCCGTCGTACGGCACCGCGCTGACGACCGGCTGGGCCTCGGTGCACGGCTATCCGGTCGGGATCCTGGCCAACTCCCGCGGCATCCTGTTCAGCGAGGAGGCCCAGAAGGGCACGGAGTTCATCCTGCTGGCCAACCAGCTCGACATCCCGCTGCTCTTCCTGCACAACTGCACCGGCTTCATGGTCGGCAAGAGCTACGAGCAGGGCGGCATCATCAAGGACGGCGCGAAGATGATCAACGCCGTCACGAACAGCAAGGTGCCGCACATCAGCATCAACATGGGTGCGTCCTTCGGAGCGGGCAACTACGGCATGTCGGGCCGTGCCTTCGACCCCCGGTTCATGTTCTCGTGGGTCAACGCGAAGCTCGCCGTGATGGGCGCCCAGCAGCTGGCCGGGGTGCTCTCCATCGTCGGCCGTCAGGCGGCGGAGGCGGCCGGCCGCGAGTTCGACGTCGAGGCCGACGAGGCCCGGCGGATCCAGATCGAGGAGCAGATCGAGGCGGAGTCGCACTCGTTCTTCATCTCCTCCCGCCTGTACGACGACGGGGTCATCGACCCGCGCGACACGCGCACCGTCCTCGGCATGGCACTCTCCGCAGCTCACTCCCAGGTCGTCGAGGGAAGGCGCGGTTTCGGCGTCTTCCGCATGTGAAGGTGGCAGGACTCTCCATGGCAACCATCAAGAAGCTCCTCATCGCCAACCGTGGCGAGATCGCGTCGCGGATCATCCGCTCCGCCCGCGAGATGGACATCGTGTGCGTCGCGGTCTACTCCGATGCCGACGCCGGTGCCCGGTTCGTCGCCGAGGCGGACGAGGCCGTCCACCTGCCTGGCACCGCCCCGGCGGACACCTACCTGCGCGGGGACCTGATCCTCGACGCAGCCCGTCGTACCGGGGCGGACGCGATCCACCCCGGCTACGGGTTCTTGTCGGAGAACGCGGGCTTCGCCCGAGCATGCGCCGATGCGGGGGTCGTCTTCGTCGGCCCACCGCCGGCCGCGATCGACAGCATGGGCTCGAAGATCGAGGCGAAGAAGACGATGGCGGCGGCGGGTGTGCCCGTCCTGCCCGGCATCACGATCGAGACCGACAGCGCCATCGACGGCGCGCAGCTCGGCGCGCGGGTGGCTGAGGAGATCGGCTACCCGGTGCTGGTGAAGGCAGCCTTCGGCGGCGGCGGGCGCGGCATGCGCATCGTCCGCGAGGAGGGGGACCTCCTCGAAGCCGTCGAGGGTGCCCGCCGCGAGGCGGTGACCGCCTTCGGAGACGGCACCGTCTTCCTCGAGCGCTACCTCGACGCGCCCCGCCACATCGAGGTGCAGATCTTCGCCGACACGCAGGGCACCGTCGTCCATCTCTTCGAACGCGAGTGCTCCATTCAGCGCCGCTATCAGAAGATCATCGAGGAGGCACCCTCCCCGGTCGTCGACGAGGCGCTTCGCGCCGAGCTCGGCAGCGCGGCGATCGCCGCGGGCAAGGCGATCGGCTACGTCGGTGCAGGCACGGCGGAGTTCGTCATGGGCTCCGACGGCCGCTTCTACTTCCTCGAGGTGAACACCCGCCTCCAGGTCGAGCACCCGGTCACCGAGCTGATCACGGGGCTCGACCTGGTCCGACTGCAGCTGTTGGTGGCCGAGGGCCGGCCGCTGCCGGACGACGTGATCACCGCCGGGATCGACGGCCATGCCATCGAGGTCCGCCTCTATGCGGAGGACGTCGCCGCCGGCTTCCTGCCGGCGACGGGCACGGTCCACGGGTTCTCGGTACCGCCGTTGCCCGGTGTCCGCGTCGACTCGGGCGTGAGCGCAGGATCCGAGGTGGGCGTCCACTACGACCCGATGCTGGCCAAGATCATCGCCCACGGGCCGACCCGCGACGACGCTCGCCGTACCCTCGCCCGCGCGTTGGCCGAGAGCCGCCTGCACGGGGTGGTGACCAACAGGGAGCTGCTCGTCGGCATCCTGCGCGAGGAGGAGTTCGCCGCCGGACGCATCGACACCGGCTACCTCACCCGCCACGACCCGGTCGCGCTGGCGCGCTCGTGGCGCTCGCCCGAGCTCGTGCCGGTGCACGCGGCCGCGGCGGCACTGGCCGCGCAAGCCGCGCGCCGGGCCGACGCGCTGGCGCTGTCGACGCTCCCCTCGGGGTGGCGCAACGTGGCCAGCCAGGAGCAGCACACCACGTTCGACATCGAGGGCGACGAGGTGGAGGTTCGCTACCTGGTGCGTCGCGGCACGACCCGGGTCTCCGTCGCGGGGACCTCGCTGGTCGGGGTGCGGGTGCTCTCGGCGAGCCCCGACCAGGTCGACCTCGAGGTCGACGGCGTTCGTCGGTCGTGCGCGGTGCGGACCTACGGCTCGACCTACCACGTCGACAGCGTGCTCGGCAGCCTCACGCTGGTCGAGCAGCCCCGGTTCCCCGAGCCGGGCGATCGCAACGAGCCGGGCTCGCTGCTCGCCCCGATGCCCGGCACGGTCGTGCGCGTCCCCGTCGAGCAGGGACAGCTCGTGGAGGAGGGTGCCACGGTCCTGGTGCTGGAGGCGATGAAGATGGAGCACAGCGTCAGGGCTCCGGTCGCCGGCGTCGTCAGCCAGATCAGCGTGAAGCCCGGTCAGGCCGTCGACCTCGGCGCTGTGCTGGCCGTGGTCGAGGAAGTGTCCGAGTGACGACCGCGACCACCGCCCCGGCGGTCACCTACGAGCTGGACGACGGCGTCGCCTGGCTCACCATCAATCGGCCGGACGCACGCAACTGCCTCAGCCGGGCGGTACGCGAAGGGCTCTTCGACGGCGTGCGCCGGTTCAACGACGACGACGCCGCGAAGGTGCTCGTCCTGACCGGTGCCGGCGACCGGGCGTTCTGCGCCGGCGGCGACCTCAAGGAGATGGCCGAGGAGGGCTTGCAGGTTCCTCCTGTCGACTACGTGCCGCAGTTCGGCCGCAACATCGAGGTCGACAAGCCGACCATCGCAGCGGTGAACGGGGCGGCGCTCGCAGGTGGCTTCCTGCTGGTCCAGACCTGTGACCTGGTGGTCGCAGCCGAGCACGCGCGGTTCGCGATCAGCGAGGTCAAGGTCGGTCGTGGGGCGCCGTGGGCGGCCCCGCTGCCGTGGCTGATCCCGCCCCGCGTGGCGATGGAGATGCTGCTGACCGGCGACATGCTCTCGGCCGAGCGTGCGCGGGACGCCGGCCTGGTCAATCTGGTCGTTCCGGCGGGGGAGCTGCGCGACGCGACGCAGCAGCTCGCCCGCCGGATCGCCGACAACGCGCCGTTGTCGGTGCGCGCCGGCAAGAGGACGGTGCGACTCATCGCCGAGTCCGGGCTGTCCGCGGCCTACGACGAGGCCGAGCGGATCTGGGAGCCGGTCTACCTCAGCCGCGACGCACAGGAGGGCCCGGCCGCCTTCCGGGAGAAGAGGCAACCCCGATGGGAGGGACGATGAGCGGATTCGCAGATCTGCTGCACGATCTGGCCGAGGAGAGCGCGGTGGTCGACGGACTGGTCGCCTCCCTTGAGGCGTCGGACTGGGGACTGCCCACTCCCGCGGAGAGGTGGTCCATCCACGACCAGGTCAGCCACCTCGCGTTCTTCGACGAGCAGGCCGTGCTCGCGGTGGCCTCACCCACCCGCTTCCGCGAGGGCGCGCAGGCCCTGATCGGAGCGGGGATGGACTTCCCGGACCGGATCGCGGAGCAGTACCGGTCGATGCCGGTCCCGGACCTGCTGGAGTGGTTCCGTGCGTCCCGGGCCGAGCTGCTCCGGGTCTTCGGTGGGCTCGACGGCGCGACGCGCGTGCCGTGGTTCGGCCCGGACATGAGCCTGATGTCGAGCGCCACGGCACGGCTGATGGAGACCTGGGCGCACGGACTCGACATCGCCGAGACCATCGGCGCCGAGGTCGTCGCGTCCTCCCGCCTGCACCACATCGCCCACCTCGGGGTGCGCACCCTCGGCTTCAGCTTCTCGCTGCGCAACCGGCAGGTCCCGACCGGCGAGGTCCGCGTCGAGCTGGAGGCGCCCGACGGCGGGACCTGGGTGTGGGGCCCGCCCGACGTTGCGGACACGGTGCGCGGGACCGCGCTCGACTTCTGCCTCGTGGTGACCCAGCGGCGCCACTTCCTGGACACCGGGCTCGACGTCCGCGGCCCCGCCGCGCGGAGCTGGATGGCGATCGCCCAGGCCTTCGCCGGTGCCGCGAGCGACGGCCGCCCGCAGCGCACGGTCGGGGCGGCGTCGTGAACGCGCTTCGCGCCGTACGGATCGGCAACTGCTCCGGCTTCTACGGCGACCGGGTCTCGGCGGCCAAGGAGATGGTCGAGGGTGGGCACCTCGATGTCCTCACCGGCGACTACCTCGCCGAGCTGACCATGCTGATCCTCTGGAAGGCCCGTCAGAAGGACCCGTCGGCCGGCTACGCCCGCACCTTCCTGACCCAGATGGAGCAGGTCCTCGGCACCTGCCTGGACCGTGGGATCAAGGTGGTGGCCAACGCCGGCGGACTCAACCCGTCCGGCCTGGCGGCCGAGCTGACCTCGCTCAGTGAGCGCCTCGGCCTCGCCCCCCGCGTGGCCTGGATCGAGGGCGACGACCTCGCCGACCGGGTTCCCGATCTCCTCGCGGGCGGGGTCGACCTGGCCAACATGGACACCGGCGAGCGGCTCGCCGACGCCGGGCACAAGCCGGTGACGGCCAACGCCTACCTGGGCGGCTGGGGCATCACCCGCGCCCTGGACGCCGGCGCGGACATCGTCGTGTGCCCCCGGGTGACCGACGCCTCCCTCGTCAGCGGTCCCGCCGCGTGGTGGCACGGCTGGCGACGCACCGACTACGACGCACTGGCCGGGGCCGTCGCGGCGGGGCACGTCATCGAGTGCGGTCCCCAGGCGACCGGGGGCAACTACTCCTTCTTCGAGGAGGTCCTCGACCGGCGCTACCCCGGCTTCCCCATCGCCGAGGTGGCCGCCGACGGCAGCTGCGTCATCACCAAGCACCCGGACACCGGGGGCCTGGTCTCGCCCGGCACGGTGACCGCCCAGCTGCTGTACGAGATCCAGACCCCGACGTACGCGAACCCGGACGTCGCGGCCGACTTCGCCTCCGTCCGGCTCGAGCAGGAGGGACCCGACCGGGTGCTGATCTCGGGTGCGCGGGGCGGCCCGCCTCCCAACGACCTCAAGGTCGCGATCAACTACCTCGGCGGCTACCGCAACACGATGACCCTCGTGCTCACCGGCCTCGACATCGAGGCCAAGGCGGCGTGGGCGCGCAGCCAGCTCTTCGAGATCCTCGGCGGCGAGGACGGCTTCGAGCAGGTCGACGTGCGCCTGCAGCGCTTCGACCGGCCGGACGCGCCGACCAACGACCAGGCGACCGCGCACCTGCGGGTCACCGTCATGGACCCGGACCGCAGCAAGGTCGGACGCAGGTTCTCCAACGCCGCGATGGAGCTCTTCCTGGCCGGGTACCCGGGCTTCCACACCTCGACGCCGCCCACCGATGCCAGCGAGTACGGCGTCTACTGGCCGGCCCTGCTGCCGGTCGCCGAGGTCGAGCACCGCGTGGTCCTGCCGGACGGCACCGTGGAGGTGGTGCCTCACGGGCCGACCGCCCCGTTCCCGCAGCCGAGCGCGACGGTGCCGCCGGCCGCCGAGAGCGTCGGTGCGACGGTCGACCTGCCACTCGGCCGGATCTGCGCGGCCCGGTCGGGCGACAAGGGCGGCAACGCCAATGTCGGCCTGTGGACCCGCGACGACGCGTCGTACGCGTGGCTGCGGTCGTACCTGACGGTCGATCGCTTCCGCGAGCTGCTGCCCGAGGCGGCCGATCTCGAGGTGCGGCGCTGGGACCTGCCGAACCTGCGGGCGCTGAACTTCGTCGTGGTCGGGCTCCTGGGCGCCGGCGTCGCGGCGTCGCCGCGACCCGACCCGCAGGCCAAGGGCCTGGGGGAGTACGTGCGCTCCCGGGTGGTCCCGGTGCCGGTCCCGCTCGCCGGCGGGAGCCGATGATGGGCACCGAGGTCCTGGTCCGCGACGATGGGCCGGTTCGCGTCCTCACCCTGTCGGGACCGCTGCGGCTCAACTCGATCGCCGCAGCGACCGCCGACGCGTTGGCCGACGAGGTGCAGCGGGCCGAGCGTGACGACCGGGTCCGGGCGCTGGTGCTCACGGGGGACGGCGACCACTTCTCCGCCGGCGGCGACGCCGATGGCGTGCTGGACACCGCGGCGCGCGAGGACGACGACGCGATGATCCGGTTCATGCGCGCCTACCAGCGCGCGACGCTGGCGGTCTGGAACACCTCGCTGCCGGTGGTGGCCAGTGTCTCCGGTGTCGCCTACGGCGGCGCGTTCAACCTCGCCCTCGCCTGCGACCTCGTCGTCTGCTCCGAGAACGCTCGCTTCTGCCAGGTCTTCTTGCGCATGGGCGTCGTGCCCGACTTCGGCGGGGCGTTCCTCCTCCCGCGGCTGATCGGCATGCAGCGTGCCAAGGAGCTGATGCTCCTGGCCGACGAGATCGACGCAGGGACCGCGCAGCGGCTCGGCCTGGTGAACTTCGTCCTCGGCAGCCCCCACGAGACGACCGAGACGGCGCTGTCGCTCGCCCATCGGCTGGCGGCCCAGTCCCGGATGGCGGTGTCGATGACCAAGCGGCTGATGAACTCCAGCACCGGTGGCTCGTTCGAGGCGTCCCTGGAGCTCGAGGCGCTCAGCCAGTCGTCGGCCTTGGGCTCGCGGCGCGCGCAGAGCTCCTTCGAGCGGTTCCGCAGCACCTGAGGGCGAGGCATGGAGGCGTCACAGCTCGACCCCCAGCAGTCGGACGCCGATCTGGCGCAGCCGCTGCGCAAGGTCCGGGTAGGCCCTGATGCGATCGGTCCGGGTGGCGTCGTTGATGGTCGTCAGCACGGCGTGCACGATGTAGCGCGCTTGGGCGGCATCGAGCTCGGGCCGCGACTCGCGCAGCAGCCGGACCCACTCCGCGACGTAGGTCGCCTGCTGTCGGCGCACGGTGTGGCGCATCGTGTCGGGCAGGTTGGTGGCCTCGGAGACCAGGATCCCGACGAGGTGGTGGTGGACCGTCGCGAAGGCGATGTACTCGTCCAGGGCTCGGGTCAGCGCCTCGTGAGCCGTCTGCGCCTCGGACAGGGCCGTGGCCATGCCCAGCTGGAGCGGCTCGGCCGCCCGCGAGATGGTTGCGGCGAGCAGCTCGGACTTGCTGCCGAAGTGCTTGTAGACGGCGGCGCCGGAGACCCCGACCGCGGCACCCACGTCGTCCACCGTGGTCGCCTGGTAGCCGCGCTCGAAGAACAGGCGGGTCGCCGCCGCGACGATGCCCTCGCGGCGCGAGAGATGGCTGATGCCGACCCGTGCCGGATGGGCGGGGGAGTGCTCCGAGCCCGCGAGCAGCGGTGTGGTCGCGACGGCCGATGCGCAGCACTGCAGCAGGTCCGTCTCCTGCTCGGGCGGCAGCTCGGCCGCGTGGTACGACGGGCTGGTCAGCGTCGACACCATGAACACTGCGAGGAGGTAGGCGTCCTCGGGGGTCAGGTCGGGCCGCAGCGCGGCGAGGTCCACAGCCGTTCGGTCCAGCAGACCCTGCAGCCGCAGCTGGACCCGGCGCCGGTGCTTGTGCTCGAGATGGCGGCACTCGCGGTGCCACAGGACTCCCAGGTCGCGGCGCTTCGCGAGCGAGCGGCTGAGCGCGCCGACCACGTCGTCGAGGTCGCCGTCGGCGGGGGCCACCGGCGTGAGCACGTCGTCCACCACCGAGTCGATGGCTTGGCCCAGGATGTCCTGCTTGCTCGGGAAGTGCCGGTAGAGGGCTCCCGGTGTGATGCCGACCTTCTGCGCGATGTCGCCGGTGCTCACGTTGCCGTAGCCGTACCGGCGGAACAGCGTCGTGGCTGCGGCAACGATCTGCTGCTTGCGGTCGCGGGGACGACGTCGTACCTCCGCGCCCGGTTGTGTGCTCGCCATCACCACGTTCCCGTCGTTACCGGGGGCGGTCTGCCCCACCTGAGAAGGAGATCATGATGACCACTGCCTCGCTCGACATCCTGCGCAGTCTCCCACTGCCGATGATCGCCGCGCCGATGACCGGGGTGTCCAGTCCCGCGCTCGTCGTCGCCGCGTGCGCGGAGGGCGTGGTCGGATCGTTCCCGACGCACAACGCCGGCTCCGTCGACGAGCTGGACGACTGGCTCTCGGGCATGTCCGATCGCCTGGTGGGCGTTCCCGGGGCGGCCCCGGTCGCTCCGAACCTCGTCGTGCACCCGTCCAACCGTCGGCTGGAGGCGGACCTCGCTTGCCTGCGCCGCCACCAGGTGCGGGTGGTCATCACCAGCGTCGGCTCGCCGGCGGCCGTCGTGCCGGCCCTGCACGAGGCAGGGTGCGCGGTCCTCGCCGACGTCGCGACCCTTCGGCAGGCGCACCGCGCCGCGCAGGCGGGCGTGGACGGCCTGGTGCTGCTCACGGCGGGCGCCGGTGGCCAGACCGGGCACGCCAACCCCTTCGCCTTCGTGCGCGCCGTCCGGGAGTTCTTCGACGGCGTGGTCGTCCTGGCCGGCGGCATCGCCGACGGTCGTGCGCTGTGGGCCGCGCAGGTCCTCGGCGCGGACCTCGGCTATGTCGGAACGCCCTTCATCGCGACGTGCGAGAGCGTCGCGTCCGACGACTACCGCGCCGCGCTGGTGGCTGCGACGCTCGACGACGTGCGGCTCAGTGACGCCGTGAGCGGACTGCCCGCCAGCATCCTGGCCCAGTGGCTCGACGCCCGCGCGGACGCCCCGGTCACGGCCGGCGACTTCCAGGAGGAGCGCCTGGTCGCGAACCCGGACGTGTGGAGTGCCGGGCACGCCGTCACCCAGGTCCGGGAGGTGTCGTCGGTCGCCGAGGTCGTCGCCCGGATCCGCGCGGGCTACCAGGCCGCCCGCGGGCTGGTGGAGCTCGCCCGCTGAGGCCGGGCCGGTCACGGGATGCTCAGACCGGGTCGATCGCGGTGATCTGCCAGTCGCCGCTGCCGCCCGTCAGCCTGAGCCTGATCCCGGCGGTGCCGGCGTTGCTGCGACCGTCGGGCGCGGACGCGTGCTGCTCGGCCACGACCAGCACGTCGGCCGTCCTCCCCTGGAGCCGGACGACCGCGACGGTCGAGGTCGAGGTCCGCAGGGTGACCCCCGCCGCCGGGTCCGCCAGGTACGGCGCGTAGAGCTCGCGGAACTGATCCTGCGCGGTCGCGGTGAGGTGCTTCGCGACGAGGCGTGCGGTGGCCTTGGGACGCGACGGGTCGACGGAGAACACCCGGTCGACCAGGGTCGTCGTCGAGGCGACCAGGTCGGCCGTGGCGTCGGCGTCGAGGAAGGCGGTGTCGTCCGGCTCGTCGCTGCGATGCACCTGGCCGGCGAGCAGGATCGCGCCGACGGAGGTGGCCACGAGCGCGACCGCCAGGACGAGGAGGGTCCGCGCCCCGCTGAGCGTGACGAGCAACCTCCTCAGGAGCGCGCTCACGAGTCGCCCCCGACCTGCTGGACGGCGGAGAGCAGCCACTTCCCGTCGACGCGTTGGGTCATCGCGAGATAACGCACCGTCTGCGTCGAGGGCTGGTCACCCGAGGTCTTCCTCAGGTCCAGGACGGCCAACAGGCGCGCCGTCCCGGCGGCCTCGTCCCAAGAGCTCAGCGCCGCCTCGACGGGGCGCACGGTCGTGATCTCCTTGGTCGCCCTGAGTCGTTTGAGGATCGACTTGCGCTGTTGTGCCAGCTGCGCGTGCAGGCGTCCGGTCGTGACCGCCGACCAGGCGGTGAAGGTTCCCGCCGCGTCGCGGTGGTCTGCCGTCAACAGGGTCTCGATGTCGCGCAGCGCGGCCGCGCGTGCCTCGTCGCGGGCATGGGCGCGCACCGCGAGCGCCGACGGCTCCTGCGTGCCGCGCTGCCAGGCGAGGATGCCGCTCACCACCAGGGCGGCGACGAGGGCGACGACCAGCGCGCCGGCCAACCGGACCCGGGTGGCCTCGTCGTCGAGCCAGCCCGAGGAGCTGAGCGTCAGTCTCGCGTCGTCGCCGCCCCCGCTGCGGGTCCGCGCGGAGGTCTCCTCGACGCGGTCCTCGGGCGGGTCGGCGACGGCGACGGCGACGGCAGCAGCATCCTGCGGGCGTCCGTGGTGGGGTCCGGGCATGGCCGTCTCTCCATAAGTGAGGGGCGAGTAACCAGCGGGTGCGGCGACGGGTCCGCAAGATGCGGCGAAGACCGTCACCTTTCCCGGCTGCTGTCCGTTGACAGTATGACGCACGTCACGCAGACTGTAAACGGTAAGTAAATCCGGAATCACCTCCGGGAATGCCGAAGGGTGTAGCCACATGGGGAATGGTGCTCAGACCCTCCTGGGCGAGGAGGTCGTGGACGTCGGTGCCGCAGCGCTCGCCGCCGCCTTCGAGCGGAGAGGGCACGACGCGCTCGACGGAGCGCTCACGATCGGTGATCTCGACGGCGCCGACCTCGACACGCTGGACCGCCTCGCGGCAGTCGGCCGAGAGATGGTCACGACCATGGTCCAGCAGGTGCTGGGGCAGCCGACGCGCACGGCGCGCCGCGTCTCGGCCGCGCTGACCCGCCTGGAGCGGTGTGCATCGGTCGAGGAGCTGATGCGGATGGTCCCCGGGGAGTTCGGGGTCGCCGGGGACTTCGACCGGGTCCTCGTCTCGACCGTCGAGGGCTCCCACTGGGTCCCCCGGACCTGGTGGGCGCGCGACGCCAAGCGACCGCAGGACAGGGCGATCGTCGCCTCCCTGCAGGGATCGCGGATGAGCCTCGCGGGCGGGATGGTCGAGGCCGAGGTCGTGCGTCGCCGCTCCACGGCACACGTGCGTGACATGAACGCGAGCCTGCGGCCGTGGGCTCCCTTCGCCGAGATCGCCGGCTCGGCGTCGTACATCGCTGCACCCGTCATCGTCGACGACCGGGTGGCGGGGCTGCTCCACGTCGATGCCGCGGTGAGCGAGCGCGCCCTCGGCGACACCGACGTCGCGCTGGTCAGCCGGTTCGCGGACGGGATCGGTGTCCTGCAGGAGGCTCTCGCGTTCAGGGAGAGCCTCGACGACCAGGTCCGCAGGATCCAGGAGGCGCTCGCGGACGCCTCGGCCGCCGTCACCGGAACCCTCGCAGGTCCGACGCGCATCAGCGGGGGCCGCGCGGCACCGGCACGACCCCGGGGCGCCGAACCCCTGATGATCCCCGGTGCGCCCCAGCGGCCGGAGGACAAGCTGACGGCGCGCGAGCGTGACGTCTTCGACCTGCTGGTCGCCGGCGCGACGAACTCCCAGATCGCGGACCGGCTCACCGTGTCGGAGACCACCGTGAAGTCCCACGTCCAGCACATCCTGCGCAAGCTGCACGCGTCGAACCGGTCGCAGGTGATCGCTCAGTACCTGCGGGCCGCAGAGCGAGGTGGTGTCGCGTGATGCCCAGGTCCGCAGCACGGGCCGTGGTCTTCGGGGCCTCCCGCAAGCGGACCGCGCGCAACGCCGATCGTGCGTTCCGCACGCGTGCGGTCGATCTGCTCGCCGAGGCGCGCGAGGCGCTGGGTTGCCCGCTGGCACGCTGGGGCGGCTCCGCAGCGCCGCCGTGGTGCCCCCAGGCCCTCACCGCTGCCGCCGACGACTGTGTCCAGCGGGCGCAGGCCGTCGCGTTGATCGACGAGTCGACCTCCCGCCGCCTCTATCGAGTGGCCATCGCGATGCAGATGCTCGCCCTGGAGGTGCAGGAGGAGCAGCTCGCCGACCGCGGACGGAGGCTGGCCGGCGCGGCCGACGGTCTTGCACGGCTGCGCGGCATGGCCACCACCGATGCGCTGATGGCGGCCGTGTGCGAGGAGGTCGCGCGCTGTTGCGACTTCGGCCGGGTCGTCGTGTCCCGAGTCGAGCGGTCGTCATGGATCCCGGCTCGCGCCCACTTCGAGGAGGCGGACGAGTCCTGGTTCGCCGACTGGGTCGACGCCGGCATCCCGCTGACGGGTGACACGCCCGAGGCGCGGCTGCTGACGGAACGGGTCCCGGCGGCGGTCTACGACACCGCGAGCACCACGGTGCACCGCGACATCATCGTGGAGTCGGGGCAGTCGACGTCGTACGTCGTCGCTCCGATGATCTCCTCCGACACCGTCGTCGGCTTCTTCCATGCCGACTACTTCCCGTCCGATCGGCACATCGACGACGCCGATCGCGACCTCCTCGGCACCTTCGCCGACGGCGTCATGCGGCTGTACAGCGGTCTGGCGCACGCCGAGCAGCTCGAGATGCAGCGGGAGCGGGCGCGCCGTGCCATGGAGAGCATCGATGCTCTCGGCCGCACGGCCTGGTCGGCGCCCGCCCGCATCACCGCGCGACCGGAGGTGACCGCGGAGCTGACCACTCGCGAGCTCGAGGTGCTCGACCTCATCGTCCAGGGGGCGACCAACCGAGACATCGGCGAGCGGCTCGTCATCGCCGAGGACACCGTCAAGTCCCACGTGAAGCAGATCCTGCGCAAGCTCGGGGTCGCCAACCGGGCACAGGCGATCGCGTGCGCTGCCGGGACCCCGGGGCGCGAGCAGCTCGCGTACTCCTGAGGTGGAGCCATCTCCTCCTCGCTGGCGATGAGGACCGGACCGCTGCGGTTGCACACTCGTGTCCGGTCGCCACCCCGGCGACCGGGCCGGGGCGGCGGGAGGCAGGAACATGGTCGGAGGTCCACGCCGTGCCGCGCGCCTGCTCGTGGTCGCGGTCGCCCTCGCCTATGCGCCGATCGCGTCGACGGCGGCCTGGTCCGCCTTCGTCCCGGGAGCTCCCCACCTCCAGGACCTGCTCGATCGTCGACTCGCGGGTGATCGCTACGCAGCCGGACCGGGATCGGTCAGTGCTCTGCGCGACGCCGACTACGCCGACCATCGGGTGTTGATGCTGGTGCACACCGTCCTCGGGGCGGCCTGCCTGCTCCTGGCGGTGCGCCAGATGCTGGGGCCGGCGCGCTGGCACCGGGTGGTCGGTGTCGCCCACGTGGCCGTGGTGACGGTCTCGATGGTCGCGGCCATGCTGTTCCTCGTCGCCTCCGCCCCGGGCCCCGGACCGGGGCAGGAGGCTTTTCGCGCCCAGCTCTGGGTCCTTGCCCTGAGCACTCTCGGGACCGCCTGGCTCGCCGCGCTCGAGGCGGTCCGCGGCCACACGGGTGCCCATCGGGCATGGATGACGCTTCACATCGCCTTCCTGCTCACCGCCCCGGTCCTGCGGTTGACCTGGACGCTGCTCGCACCGCTCTTCCCGGGACGGGACATGCTGACGAACATCGAGAGCGGCGCGGTCCTGCTCGCCGTGGTCGCCCCGGCAGGCGGGGTGATCGCCGCCCTCCTGCCGGCCGGTGGTGCTGCGGGACGAGCGGAGATCGGGCGTTGCGCGGCGTCGCGCCGCTGCGTCCTGGGCGCTGCCCTGCTCGGATCCGTGGGCCTGGCGTGCGTCGTCGCCGCGGCGAGTGCGCCGGTGGAGGGGCACGTCCTGTTCCACGTGGTCCCGAGCCTTGCGTTGCTGCTCGGCTGCTCCGGGGCGGCCCTGCGGGGGCGGGGCACGGGAGGGTCAGGCGTGTCCCCCGACGCGGTGGTCCTGCTCCGCGCCGCCGCGACGGTGCCGTGGGCGGTCCTGGCCGCCGCGGTCCCCGCGGCCCTCGCCGGTGGCTGGTCTGCCGGCCTCCTGACCGGACTCATGGTGGCGCCCGGTTTCCCGCTCGTCGCCGCACTTTCCTGCCTCCTCGCCCGTCGCGCGGCACCGGACGGTGGATCACCCCATCGGCCCCCCGACAACCTCATGCGGGGGGACGTGGTGGCGGGGAGCGCCGCCTAGGTTCGCGGCAGCGATCAGGCAGGTGGCTCGCCTCCCCGGCTGAGGAACACGGCCGGAGCCGGACCCTGGGCACCGCCGGACATCCGCCACGAAGGAGATCTCGATGATGGTGAGCATGGTGCCGCCGCAGCCCCCTGCACCTCCCTACGACCTTCCGCTGAACACGACGATGCAGACGGTCGCCACCCTGGTGCTCTGGGCGGGCACCGCTGCGCTGGTGATCCACGGGGCGCGGATGGCGCGCAGCGAGCGGTCTCCGTTCCCGCTGTTCCTGGTCCTCGCCGTCGCCGCGGGCAGCGTGATCGAGCCGATCTACGACATCACCTACCACCTGCACTGGTTGGATGCCGGCGAGCAGTGGACCCTCTTCACGAGCTTCGGGCTCCCCCAGCCGGTGTGGGTCATGCCTGCCTACGTCATGGTCTTCGGCCTGCCCGCACTGGTGCTGTACCGCTCGCTCAGCGAGAACGCGACGATGGGTCGCATCTTCAAGCTGGGGGCACTGACGACGCTCACCACCGCGATCTTCGAGATCACGGCGATCAACCTGGACCTCTACGTCTACTACGGCGAGTCGCCGTGGCGCGTCTTCGACTACCCGCTCTTCATCGCCTTCATGGAGGGCGCCCAGATCACCGGCTTCGCCGTTCTCTGCGCGGTCATCCGGCTCAAGACCACCGATGTCAGGCATCAGCTCGTGGTCTTCGCCCTCTTCCCCGCCAACTTCGCCTACGACGTGATCGGCGCCGGATTCCCGACCCTGATCCTGCAGAACTCCTCGCCCGACCCGAACGGCGGGCTGCTCTTCGCCTCCGCGTTCGTCAGCGTCGCACTCGCGGCCACGGCCCTGTGGTGGTCCGGGCGACTGCTGCTGGCCACCCAGGACGCCGCGGCGGACGCCACTCGACGCCCCCCGGTCGCGGCCCGTCCCGCAGCGCCGGACGCCGTCACGGCCTGAACGCGTCCGACGCGGGTCGCAGCGTGCCTCAGTCGAGTCGCCGCCGGAGGCACTCGGAGGGAAGGACGCCGAACCGCTCGCGGAAGAGCTGGGAGAACCGGCCGAGGTGGAAGAAGCCCCAGCGAGTGGCGATGTCGCTGACCTGGACCGAGGCCGGGCTGCTGAGCAGGTCGTCGCGGGCCCGCAACAGCCGGACCTCCCGCAGGTACTCCATCGGGGTCACCCCGAGGTCCTTGCGGAATCCGACCTGCAGCGCCCGGGCGCCGACGAAGACCGCGCTGGCCAGGGTCTCGACGGTCCACGGCTCGCCCGCCCGCTCCTCGATCAGCTGTGCCGCCCGGCGTACGTGCTGGCGGCCGGCGCCGACGGGCTGGTCGGCGAGGTCGTCGCTGTGGTTGTGCCGGGTGGCGAGGAGCACCTGGGTGAGCACGTAGGACTCGAGCTGGGAGATCACGGCGCGCGACTGGGTGCCGTGGGCGCTCATCGTCCCGTAGCGCAGACGGAGGTGGTTGACCGCGGCGATCAGGCTGCGCCCCTGCTCGGCCCCGAGGTCGAAGGTGAGGTCGAAGACCAGGGGGTCGCCGGGACGGCCCAGCAGTACGGCGAGCTGGTCGTGAAGTGCTCGGGCCGGGAGCTTGAGCGCGTACTGGACCGCGTCGTGGCTCCAGTGGACGCGGTAGTCGTCCTCGGGGTTGAACACGGCGCCCGTGTGGCGGCCCGAGGTGATGCCTCGACGGCCGCCCTGGGCCACCCTCGTGTGGCCGGCGAGCGTGAGGTTGAGGTGGAAGTAGGACTCCATCTCGGGGCACAGCAGGTCGATCTCCGCGCCGTAGGTGACGTGGCCGAAGGTCAGTCGCGGCGTCTGGAAGTACGCCATCTTGAACCCCAGGCCGGGGCCGTCGAGCGGGACCAGGCGGTGCGGGATGTAGACCGTGGAGATGTGCTCGTGCGCCCCGTCGACGTCCTCCGCCCGCAGGACGGGGATGTCGAGACGACCGGCGACGACCGCCATGGACTCCCCCTCGCGTCGAGTGACCGTCGTCACGTGACGACACAGCCATGGTGGGGCCCGACGTGCGGCATGTCCACGCTCGCGACCCTCGTCGTTCGCATATCGGATAGTCGCCGGGCCGGGCCCCGGGCGCGGCGGGGACCGGTCCGTGACGGCGCTCAGCGCAGGGTGACCGGCTTCCAGCTCGGACGGCTGCTCTCGTACGCCGCGATGTCGGCCTCGTGGCCCAGCGTGATGCCGATGTCGTCGAGCCCGTTGAGCAGGCGGTAGCGCGTGTAGTCGTCGATCTGGAAGGGCGCCACCAGGTCACCGCAGGTCACCGTGCGGGACTCGAGGTCCACGGTGATCTGCGTCGTCGGGTCGGCCTCGATCGCCGCCCACAGCTGCTCGATGACGTCCTGCTCGACCGGGACCGAGAGCAGCCCCGCCTTGCCGGAGTTGCCGCGGAAGATGTCGGCGAAGCGGCTCGAGAGCACGACCTTGAAGCCGTAGTCCATGAGCGCCCAGACCGCATGCTCGCGCGAGGATCCGGTGCCGAAGTCGGGACCGGCGAGGAGGATCGAGGCTCCCGCATGGCGGGGGTCGTCGAGGACGAAGCCGGGCTCGGAGCGCCAGCCGTGGAAGAGCGCGTCCTCGAAGCCGGTGCGCGCGACCCGCTTGAGGAAGGCGCCCGGCAGGATCTGGTCGGTGTCGACGTTGCTGCGGCGCAGCGGGAGCGCCGTACCGGTGTGGGCGGTGAACTTCTCCATGACGCGGTCTCCTCCTCAGGCCGTGCTGCCGGCCTGCGGTCCGGGGAACGGGCCGGCCTTCGGCAGCAGGCTCGGCACGGCGTGCCCCAGCCGCTGCTCCAGCAGCCGGGCGATCGGCACGAGTGCCGGGGCGTCCCAGCCGGTGCTGTGGCCGCTGCGGGCGAGCAGGTAGAGCAGGTCCTCGGTGGCGATGTTCCCCGTCGCGTTGGGGGCGAACGGGCAGCCCCCGATCCCTCCGACGCTGGCGTCCAGGACGCGCACTCCGGCCTGGAGGGCGGCGGCGGCGTTGGCGTAGCCGGTGTTGCGGGTGTTGTGGAAGTGGAACCGCAGCGCCCCGGGCGCCCACCGGTCGGCGAGGGTCGTGGTCAGGCCGTGCACCTGCGTCGGTACGCCGACCCCGACGCTGTCGGCGAGGCAGAGCTCGTCCGCCCCGGCGTCGGCGGCGGCCCGTCCGATCGCGGCGACCCGCTCCGGGGCGATCTCGCCCTCCAGCACGCAGCCGAACGCGGTGGCGACGGTGACCGTCGTGAACAGGCCGGCGGTGCGGGCTCCCGCGACGACGTCCTGCGCGGCGGCGACGGCCTCGTCGGTGCCGACGTTCTGGTTGCGACGGCTCAGCGCGTCGCTCGCGCACACCACGACGTTGACCTCGTCGACCCCGCAGTCCAGGGCACGCTGCAGGCCTCGTCGGTTGAGGACCAGACCGGCGTAGGAGAGCCCCGGGGCGCGGGGGACCGCCGCCATGACCTCCTCGGCCCCGGCCATCGCCGGGACCCGGTCCGGGTGCGCGAAGGCGACCGCCTCCACCCGGGTGGCACCGGCGCGCACCAGCTGGGCGATCAGGTCCACCCGCTCCCCGACGGAGAGGTGCACCGCCTCGTTCTGCAACCCGTCCCGGGGCCCTACCTCGACGATCTCTACGTCCATCACCGCTCCTGTCCGAAGGCGCCGCGCAGTCGCGGCACGCGTGCTGTGCGGCCCCCAATGAACACGGCGCGCACGGCCCCGGTCGAGGCATCCGTGGCGCGCTGGCGTCGATCGTTCGCGATCGGGACAACGACGTGCGTGAGCGGGATATCCGGCCGTGACCGGCGCCACAAGAGTGGTCACACGTCGGCAGCACGCAACCACCGCAGGCCGACCAGGAACGTCCCCCGACCCAGGAGCGACCATGACCCAGACCGCGGAGAACCCGCTCGCCCCCACCGCGCTCGACCCGTCACGGCCCACGGACTTCCGCGGACTGCTCGGCAGCTTCGCGACCGGCCTGACCATCGTGACGGCCCAGACCGCCGAAGGCCCCGTCGGCTTCACCTGCCAGTCCTTCTCGTCCCTGTCCCTCGACCCGCCGCTGATCACGATCTGCCCCTCGCGCACGTCGTCGACCTGGCCGCGCATCGCCCCGGGAGGGCGGTTCTGCGTGAACGTCCTCAGCGCGGCGCAGGAGTCGTTGAGCAACCGCTTCGCGACCTCGGGCATCGACAAGTACGCCGACGTGACCTGGCGTCCCTCGCCCAGCGGCGACCCGATCCTCGAGGACTCCCTCGCCTGGCTCGACTGCCGCGTCGAGCACGTCCACGAGGGCGGGGACCACCACATCGTCCTCGGCCGGGTCGGGGCCATGGGCTCCGCCGACCGGGGCGAGCCCTTGCTGTTCCACCGGGGCCGTTACGCCTCGCTCTCGGGAACCCACCACCAATGAAAGGAAGCATCGTGGCTCGTTTGCAGGGAAAGACGGCGCTCATCACCGGCGCCACCGGAGGCCAGGGCAGGGTCGCCTGCCGGACCTTCGCCGAGGAGGGTGCCCGCGTCCTCGCCACGGACCTCGACCCCGCCGCCGGCGCAGAGCTCGAGGCGACGCTGCGGGACAAGGGTCTCGAGGTCACCTTCGTGGCGACGAACCTCGCCTCTGCCGCCGGCGTCGAGGAGCTGGCCGCGGCGGCCGAGGCCCTCGGTGGCCTCGACGTCCTCTACGCCAACCACGGCATCATCCTCGGCAGCCCCCTGCTCGAGACCACCGAGGAGGAGTGGGACCGCATCCAGGACGTCAACCTCAAGAGCGTCTTCCTGCTCACCCGGCGCCTGGCGCCGGTGATGGCCGACCGCGACGCGTCGATCATCAACGTCTCGTCGGTCGGCGCCCTGACCGTCTTCCCCAACCTGTCGGCGTACGGCGCCGCGAAAGCCGGCCTCGCGATGTTCTCCAAGTGCGCAGCCGTGGACCTGGCGCCGCTCGGCATCCGGGTGAACGCCATCTGTCCCGGCGTGATCGACACCCCGATGCCGCGCAGCTTCATCGACACCCTCCCTGACCAGCCCGACGCCGAGCCGATCATGCGCGCCTTCGCCGAGGGCTCCGTCGTCGGACGGCTCGGCCGGCCCGAGGAGGTTGTCTCCCTCGCGCTCTACCTGGCCAGCGACGAGTCGACCTTCATGACCGGATCCGTGCTGACCGTCGACGGCGGTTGGTCCCTCACCTGAGCAAGGAGCACCCCATGACCACCACCTTCACCCACCACTCGCTCACCGCGGAGTCCGTGCGCGAGCTCCTCGCGGCGACGACGGCAGCCGCGCTCGAGCACGGCAAGGCGATGTCCGTCGCCGTCGTCGACCACGGCGGCGCCCTCCAGGGGTTCGTCCGCATGGACGGCGCGCCGTTGCTCAGCATCCGACTGGCCCAGGACAAGGCAGGCACCGCTGCCTCGTTCGGGATCCCGACCGACCAGTGGCACGAGTTCATCAAGAACGACCCGCCGCTCGCGACCGGGATCCCGCACGTCCCGGGCCTGGTCGTCTTCGGCGGCGGCTACCCGCTGTACGTCGAGGGCCGGCTGGTCGGCGCCCTGGGCGTCAGCGGGGGTCACTACACCGACGACATGGCCGTGGCTCGGGCCGCGCTCGAGGCGACGGGCCTCGAGGTCGCCTGAGCCACCGACCGAGACAAGGAACCGACATGACCCAGACCCTCAGCCGTGACGAGGCGCTCGCGGAGTACCGCGCCGCCCATGTGCCGCTCTACAACCAGCAGAAGCTCAAGCTCGGGCTCTTCGGCACCAACGTCAGCAACGGGCTCACCATGACCCAGGCCGAGACGACCTTCCGTCCGTCGTGGGAGCAGAACGTCGCCATCGCCCGTGCGGCCGACGACCTCGGCTTCGAGATGATGGTGCCGGTGGCCCGCTGGCGCGGCTTCGGCGGCGCCACGGACTTCAACGGCGAGTGCTTCGAGACCTACACCTGGGCCGCGGGCCTGGCCGAGGCGACCGAGAACATCATGGTCTTCGCCACCACGCACCTCCCCACGGTCCACCCCATCGTGGCCGCCAAGATGGCGACCACCGTGGACCACATCTCGTCGGGCCGGTTCGGCCTGAACGCGGTGATGGGCTGGTTCTCCCCCGAGATGGAGATGTTCGGCGAGCAGCGCCCGCACGACGACCGCTACGCCTTCGGCGACGAGTGGATGAGCGTGGTCAAGCAGCTGTGGACCAGCGAGGAGCCCTTCGACTTCGCCGGCAGCTACCTCAGCGTCAAGGCTGGGCAGGCCCAGCCGAAGCCGGTCCAGAAGCCCGGGCCGGTGCTGGTCAACGCCGGCAACTCGCCGGCGGGCATCGCGTTCTCCGCCAAGCACGTCGACTTCAACTTCGCCACCGTCGACACCCTCGACAACGCCGCGGCGTACGCGACGAAGGTGCGCGACGTCGCCCGCACCGACTACCAGCGCGACATCGGGCTGATGACCTACGCGTTCGTCATCTGCCGGGACACCGAGGCGGAGGCCGACGCGGTGCGGCAGGCGATCCTCGACGCCGGCGACTGGGAGGGGGCCAACAACCTCATGTCGGTCCTCGGTCTGCAGAGCGAGTCCTACGCCAACCAGCTGCGGGAGTTCCAGGAGCGGTTCGTGCTGGGCTACGGCGGCTACCCGATCATCGGCACGCCCGAGCAGGTGGTCGAGCAGCTGGGTGGACTCTCGGCGGCCGGCATGGACGGCGTGATCCTCGGCTTCCTCGACTACCAGCAGGAGCTGGCCCAGTTCGGCGAGAAGGTCATGCCCCTCCTGGTCGAGGCCGGCCTCAGGTCCTGACCAGACCGGCGGCTCCCGCACCCGTCGTTGCCAGCGGGAGCCGCCCCCTTCCTCCCTCTTCCTCGCGCATCCCTTCGCGCCCACCTAAGGAGCACCGACGTGAGCACCGACGTGACCACCAACCCTCCCGCTGCCCTCGACGGCATCCGGGTCGTCGAGATGGGCCAGCTGCTGGCCGGACCGTTCTGCGGACAGCTGCTCGGCGACTTCGGCGCCGAGGTCATCAAGATCGAGCCCCCCGAGGTCGGTGACCCGCTGCGGCAGTGGGGCCGCGGCAAGTCCGACGGCCGTTCGCTGTGGTGGCCCATCGTGGGCCGCAACAAGATGTCGGTGACGCTCGACCTACGCACCGCGGAGGGGCAGGAGGTGGCCCGGCGGCTGATCGCGAGCGCCGACGTCCTGCTGGAGAACTTCCGGCCCGGGACGCTGGAGCGATGGGGCCTGGACCCCGCGACGCTGTGGGAGCTCAACCCCGGGCTGGTGATCGTGCGGGTCACCGGATTCGGCCAGGACGGCCCCTACTCCTCGCAGGCGGGCTACGGGTCGATCGGCGAGGCCATGGGCGGCCTGCGCTACATCACCGGCGATCCCGACCGGCCGCCGTCCCGGACGGGGCTGAGCATCGGCGACTCCCTGGCCGGGACGTACGCCGCGCTGGGCGCCCTGGCCGCTCTCCGGGCCCGGGAGCACACCGGGCGAGGACAGATCGTCGACTCCGCCATCTACGAGGCGGTGCTCGCGATGACCGAGTCGCTGGTGTCGGAGTGGGACGCGGTGAAGTACCAGCGTGAGCGCACCGGTGCCGTGCTGCCGAACGTCGCGCCGAGCAACGTGTACCCGACCTCCGACGGCGCCGAGATCCTGATCGCGGCCAACCAGGACACCGTGTTCGGCCGGCTGGCCGCGTTGATGGGAAGGCCCGAGCTGGCCGACGACCCCCGCTACCGCGACCACAACGCCCGCGGACACCACCAGGAGGAGCTCGACGGGATCGTCGCGGACTGGACCGCCACCTGCGCCTCCGGGCCGTTGTTGGCGGACCTCAACGCGGCCGGCGTCCCGGCCGGGCGGATCTACCGGGCCGAGGACATGTTCGACGACCCGCACTTCCTCGCCCGCGAGGCGATCGTGCGGGTCCCGCACGACGAGCTCGGCGACCTGGCCATGCAGAACGTCGCGCCCAAGCTGTCCGAGACCCCCGGACGTGTCCGGTGGGCCGGGACGGCGCTGGGCAGCCACACCGACGCCGTGCTGGGCGATCTCGGCCTCGGCACCGAGGAGATCGCCGACCTGCGCCGGCGAGGGGTGGTCTGAGCCGGAGGTCGCGGCCGGGTGGGGGTGGCAGCCGCCCGGTCGGGACCGACAGCCCGGGACACGTGGGGATACTGGGCGCACCATGGACACGATCGCCCCCGCCGCCACTGCTCCGGCCGCCCCCACCGCCGACGTCCTCGAGAGCATCCTGGCCACGCGTCACAGCTGCCGTGCCTTCGCACCCGAGACCGTGGACCCCGCGGTCCTGCGCCGGCTGTTCACGATGGCCCAGCGCACGGCGTCGTGGTGCAACTCCCAGGCCTGGCAGGTCCACCTGCTCGGCGGGCCGGAGGTCGCGGCCCTCTCCGAGCGGTTGGTGGCCCGGGTGCCCCTGGCCCCGGAGACGCCCGACATCCCGGGGCCGGCGCGCTACGAGGGCGTCTACCAGGAGCGCCGCCGCGCCTGCGGCTTCGCGCTGTACAACGCCGTCGGTGTCGAGCGCGGCGACCAGGAGGGCCGGCTGCTGCAGATGCTGGAGAACTTCCGGTTCTTCGGCGCTCCGCACGTCGCGATCATCACCAGCCCGACCGCCCTCGGCACCTACGGCGTGATGGACTGCGGTGGGTACGTCGCCAACCTGCTCAACGCCGCCGAGGCGCTCGGCGTCGCCGCGATCGCGCAGGCCGCGATCGCGATGTACGCCGACGTCGTGCGCGACCAGCTCGGGATCGGCGAGGACCGGTCCGTGGTGTGTGCGGTGTCCCTCGGCCACGCCGACCCCGACCATGCCGCGAACTCCTTCCGCACCGAGCGCGAGGCGGTCGACGCAGCGGTCACCGGGCTGCCCTGACCGGCCTGGCCTGGCCTGCCCTGACCGGGCGGGCCGCTACCGTGGGACCCGGGGGGAGTCGACGCCGCGACGAGCTGAAGGGCGAGCACGATGGTGAGCGACCGACGCGAGGCCGCGCCAGCGGCTCCCCGGCGCCGGGGCGCAGTTCCGGTCTTCCTCCTGGTCACCTTCGCGGTGACCTGGGGGCTGTGGCTCCCGCTGCTGGTCCGGGCGCAGCGCGACGACCTCGACCAGATGCCCTGGACCTACTTCCTCGCCTCGGCCGGACCGGCGTGCGGCGCCGTGGCCGCCCTGCTGTGGACCGGCGGTCCGCGGCTGGTCGCGCGGTGGGCGCGGCGCGCCTACGCCGTACGGATCGGCTGGTGCTGGTGGCTGCTCGGGCTGGGCCTGCCGGTCGGCTACTACCTCGTCGCGTGGTCGGTGGCCGGCGTGCTGGACGGCTCCTGGCCGGACCCGGCTCGCTTCGGCCTCACCGACAAGCTCCCCGGCCTGGCCTGGCCGCTGGTGGCCCTGGTGTGGGTGCTGACCTTCGGCCTGGGCGAGGAGAGCGGGTGGCGGGGCTGGCTGCTGCCCGAGCTCGCCCGGCGCACCACCACCTTCTGGGCGGCGCTGGTCGTGGCCGGCGTGTGGATCGTGTGGCACCTGCCGGCGTTCTTCTTCAACCCGACCTACATGTCGATGGGCGTGGGCATCGTCGGGTGGATGCTGGCGCTGGTGTGCGGCTCCTTCTTCCTCGCGTGGTTCACCGCCGGTGCGCGGTGGAGCATCCTGCCGGTCCTGGTGTGGCATGCCGGCTTCGACCTGTTGACGGCGGCCGACCAGTCCTCGGGCGTGATCGCCTCGGTCATCAGCGCGGTCGTCATGTACCAGGGCATCCACTGCGCCGGCCTGCTGTGGCGCGACCGTGCGGCCGGGCGACGACCCGCGCCGGCTCCCGTCGCCGGGTAGGACGACCTGGGTCGTGGGTCGCGGCGGCCGCCGGGGCAGGATGAGGCCATGCGTACGACGATCGCGTTCCTCGGCTGCGGCTCGATGAGCGAGGCGATCATGGCCGGGCTCCTCGGGAGCGGTTTCCCGGCCGACGAGGTCCTCGCCACCGTGCGCTCGTCGCCGCGGGCGGCCTGGCTCGCGCAGCGCTACGGCGTCGCCACGGCGGCGACCGAGGGGAAGGGGACCGAGGGGACCGAGGGGACCGACGCCAACCGGGCCGCGGCCGCGCAGGCGGGTCTGGTGGTGCTGGGCGTCAAGCCCGGCCTGGTCCGTGCCGTCGCCGAGGAGATCGCCCCGGTGCTGGACCCGCGGGCGGTGGTGGTGAGCGTGGCGGGCGCCGTGCCGCTGGCGAGCATCGAGGCGGTCCTGCCGGCCGGGCAGCCGGTCGTGCGCGCGATGCCGAACACCCCCGCCCGGATCGGGTACGGCGTCACCGCCCTCGCCGCCGGCTCCCACGCCGGTGCGGCGGACCTCCAGCGGGTCCGGGAGCTGTTCGCCACCGTCGGGCTCGCCCTCGAGGTGCGCGAGGACCAGATCGACGCGGTCGGGACCGTGAGCGGCTCCGGTCCGGCGTACGTCTTCTACCTGGCCGAGGCGATGGCCGAGGCGGGGGAGCGGCTGGGCCTGCCGGCCGACCTCGCCCGCACGCTGGCCGCCCACACCGTCGCCGGAGCGGGCCGGCTCCTCGACGACCCCGACGCGGATCCCGCCGCCCTGCGCCGGGCGGTCAGCAGCCCCCACGGCAGCACCGAGCGGGCGATCGCGGCCTTCGAGGAGCGGGGGCTGCGCGACATCGTCGCCGCGGGTACGGCGGCCGCGGAGGCGCGCGCGAAGGAGATCACCCGCGAGCTCGGCCAGCACCCCTAGCCCGCCGAGGCCGGACGTGCCGAGGCCCTGACCCGCCGGTGCGGGTCAGGGCCTCGTGCGTCGCAGACTCAGGCGTCGGCGCGCTCCTTCTTCGGGATCGCGTCGTCGTAGGGCGCGGTGCTGCGGTCGTGGAGCGGGTGGATCGCCATGTAGACCACGCCGACGGCGATCACGACGATGCCGGAGAGCGCCACGATCCAGTTGTCGTACCAGGGGACGTCGGGCGTGCGGGGCCAGGCCATGTTGACCATGGCGATGACGCCGTAGACCAACGCGGCGACGTTGACCGGCAGGCCCCAGCGGCCGAGCGTGTACTTCCCGCTCGGCACCCAGCCCTTGAGCCGGGCGCGCAGGGCGGCCAGCACGACCATCTGGAAGCCGATGTAGATGCCGAGCGCGGCGAAGCTGATGATCTTGGTGATCGCGTCGGTGGAGACCTTGGAGCCGATCACGATCAGGGCGGGCACGACGGCCGCCACGACGAGCGCGTACGGCGGCACGTGGCGCGTCGGGGAGAACTTCTTGAGCAGCGAGCTGCCCATGATCATGCCGTCGCGGCCGTAGGAGTAGGCCAGCCGACTGGCCGCGGCCTGCAGGCTCATCGCGCAGGAGAGGAAGGAGAGCAGCACGACGACCAGCACGATGCGCGCGCCGGTGGTCCCGAAGGCGTCGTTGAGCAGGGTGCTGACGGGGTCGGCGTCCTCGCCGGAGATGACGGCGCCGATGTCGGTCACCGACAGCACGAGTGCCAGGCACACGAAGGTCGCCGCGGCGCCGCCGATGTAGATCGTGCGGCGCATGGCCTTGGGGATGAGGCGGCCCGGGTCCGGCACCTCCTCGGCGACGTCGCCGCAGGCCTCGAAGCCGTAGTACTGGTAGACGCCGATCAGGGCGGCGGCCGCGAAGGCGGGCAGGTAGCTGCCACCGTCGCCGGCGCCGAAGGAGTCGAAGAGGGCGCCGAGGCCGTGCTCGCGGTGGGCGATGAGGAGCCAGCCGCCGACCACGAGGGCGCCGATGATCTCGGCGGTGAAGCCGATGAGGGCGGCCATCGCGAGCACCTTGGTGCCCAGGAAGTTGATCACCGTCGCGAGGGCCAGGAGGACGAGGGCGCACAGGATCACCGTGTCGACCGTGGCCTCGAAGCCGAAGGCGGCGGCGATGTAGGGCCCGGCGCCGTAGACGACCGAGGCGATGGTGACCAGTAGGGCGATCAGGTAGACCCATCCGGTCATCCACGCGTACCGCCGGCCCCACAGGCGCCGTGCCCACGGGTAGACACCGCCGGCGACGGGGTACTGGGCGACGATCTCGCTGAACACGAGCGCGACCATGAGCTGGCCGAGCCCGACGATCACGAAGCTCCAGATCATCGGTGGGCCGCCGGTCGCGAGGGCGTAGGCGAACAGCGTGTAGACGCCGACGACCGGCGAGAGGTAGGTGAAGCCGAGGGAGAAGTTCGCCCAGGGGCTCATGTCGCGCTTGAACTCCGACTCGTAGCCCAGCGCGTGCAGGTGGGCGGCGTCGTCGTGGTCGTGGAACTGGTAGTAGCCGTCGGTCTCGCCGACGGGACTGGTCGAGGTGCTCATCCGCATTCCCGTTCATGGTGGGCCGGGTGTGACCCGGGTAACAGTTGGCGGAAAAACTACGATTTTGTGGGATTAACGTCAAGAGGTTGACCGGATCGATGCGCCAAGATTTACGCGGCCCTAACATGGGCGCCGTCCGTCGCGCGTGGAGAAGGAGGTGTCGGGTGTCCGGGCTGACCCCACTGATCTCCCCGTCCGCTGTCGGGGGTCGGGCCGACGAGGTCGTGCAGCGGATCAGCGAGGCGATCCACCTCGGCCTCCTCGGCGACGGGGAGAAGCTTCCCTCCGAGGTCGAGCTCGCCGCGCAGTTCGGCGTCGCGCCGATGACGATGCGCGAGGCCCTCGCCGCGCTGCGGGCCGAGGGTCTGGTCGAGACCAAGCGCGGTCGCAGTGGGGGGTCGTTCGTGCGGAGGCCCACCTCGCCCCCGGTCGAGCCGGTGCGGCAGCGCCTGGCCGCGATGACGATCTCCGGGCTGCGCGACCTGGTCGACGAGCACCAGGGGGTCGCCGGTCAGGCCGCCCGACTGGCCGCGGAGCGTGCGTCGGCGTCGAACGCCCGGCGTCTCTTCGCGCTGACCGAGCAGCTCGGCGGCGCCCCTACTCCGGGCGACCGGGTCCGCGCCGACTGCCGCTTCCACATCGAGGTCGCGGTCGCCTCGCAGTCCGCGCGTCTGACGCGCCGGGAGGTCGGGCTCCAGGCGGAGGTCTCCGGGATGCTGTGGCTGCTGCCCGAGAGCGCCGTCGACGTCGCCGTCCACGTGGAGGAGCACCACGCGATCGCTGCGGCCGTGCTTGCCGAGGACGGCGCCGAGGCGCGCCGGCTCGCCGAGAACCACGTCGCCGGCGTGCTCCGGCTGCTGACGGCGGCGCACCTGAGGCTGATCGACGAAGGAGCCGAGGCATGAGCCAGACCGCCGCTGCCGCGCAGGCGAGGAGGATCGCCGCCGCGCTGTCCGAGATCCTGGTGCCCTTCTACGAGCGCATGGAGCGGGTGGCGGCCACCGTGGCGGCGACCCCCGCGCCGCCCGGGCAGTGGACCGAGTCCGACCTCGGCCCGGTGCAGGACCGGATCGTCGAGCTGATCGCCGAGGACGACGCGCTGGTCGGGATGGGCTTCGTCCCGGCGCCCCTGGTGATGGCGGGCCAGGAGCGCGCCATGCTGTGGTGGCAGCGCAACGACGGGCGCACCTCCCGGCTGCGGCTCAACTTCGACCGCACCAGCATCGATGTCTACGACTACGTCGAGATGGAGTGGTTCACCCAGCCCGCGGCCGGCCAGGCGCGAGTCTCGATGGGGCCCTACGTCGACTACTCCGGCTCGGAGCTCTACATCGTGACGGCTGCCGTCCCGGTGCTCGTCGAGGGTCGCTTCGTCGGCGTCGCCGGGGCCGACCTGCTCTTCGGCGAGCTCGAGCGGCGCCTGCTCGACGTGCTGCGCAAGGAGCCGTTCGAGGCGGTGATCGTCAGCGCGGAGCGGCGGGTGATCGTCGCCAACAGCGCGCGCTGGGTCCTCGGCACCCGCCTCGCCTCGGTGCCCGCGGCGGGGGTGGTCGACGGTGACGCCGTCTACGCCGCGGTCGAGCCGCTGCCCGTCGGCACCGGATGGGTCCTGGCCCTGGCCGGGACCGAGGAAAGTGGGAACAACTTCGGCTGAAGGGCTTGACAGATAAACCTCCAGTTTTAGAGTGTTTGACCTCACACGTTGACCACTCTGCTTCGGAGGTGCCCATGTCGGCCACCAGCCCCGCGGTCGCGCCCATCCTGGACGTCGCCGACCCCGCCTTCTCGATCACCGCCCCCGAGGTGCACGCCGCCCGGGAGCGCAGCTGGTACGCGACCACGCCGTACGGCATCGCCGTGCTCCGCTACGACGAGATGAGCCGGCTCATCAAGCACCCCAAGCTGCGCCAGGGCAGCGTCGCCTGGCCCGCGCACAACGGCGTCACCGAGGGCCCCTTCGCCCGGTGGTGGGCCAGCTGGATCCTCAACAAGGAGGGGGCCGAGCACCACCGGCTGCGCCGGCTGATGAACCCGGCGTTCTCGCCCAAGCTGATCGGCGGCCTGGTCCCGCGCTTCCAGGCCCTCGCCAGCGAGCTGATCGACGGCTTCTCCGCGCCGGACCAGTGCGAGTTCGTCTCCGAGTTCGCCGAGCCGTACGCCGCCCGCGTCATCGCGATCATGCTCGGCATCCCCGAGGAGGAGTGGCCGATCATCGCTCGCGAGTCGGTGACGATCGGGCTCGCGATGGGCGTGACCCTGCGCGAGGACCTCCCGCAGATCGAGGACGCGCTCGCCCGGCTCTACGCCTACTGCGACGCGCTGATCGCCGACCGGCGTAAGAACCCGGGTGACGACTTCGTCACCGCGCTGGTCAACGCCTCGCGGGAGGAGGACGGCCGGCTCAGCGACACCGAGCTGCGCGACGCCATGGTGCTGCTGATCTTCGGCGGCTTCGACACCACCCGCAACCAGCTCGGCCTGGCCATGCAGACCTTCAGCCGCCACCTCGACCAGTGGGCGCTCCTCGCCGAGCGGCCCGAGCTCGGCCGCGCCGCCGTCGAGGAGGTCATGCGGGTCAACCCGACCGTGCGCTGGGTGACCCGCGAGGTGCTCGAGGACTTCGAGTTCGAGGGCCTCGAGCTCACCGCCGGCACCACCGTGCACCTCTACAGCGAGTCCGCCGGCACCGACCCGCGGGTCTTCACCGGCGGCTTCGACATCACCGCCGAGCGCAAGCCCCACTTCGGCTTCGGCGGCGGCGCCCACCACTGCCTGGGGCACTTCGTCGCCCGCTCCGACATGAGCGAGGCGCTGCCGCTGCTGGCCCGCCGGATGCCCGACATCCGCATCCTCGCGGGCGACTCGTGGCTCCCCGACTCGGGGAACACCGGGCCGGTCCGGCTGCCGATCGGCTTCACCCCCGCTTCCTGAACCCCGTCCCACCGAACCACCAGGAGTCACCATGAAGGTCACCGTCGACATGACGATGTGCCAGGACCACGGCCAGTGCGCGATCGCCGCCCCCGAGGTCTTCCGGATCAACGACGAGGGTCACCTCGAGTACGACGCCGAGCCCGGCGACGACATGCTCGAGTACGTCGAGGAGGCCGCCGACGTCTGCCCGGTCCAGGCCATCTTGATCGCCGACTCATGACGACCACACCGCACGTGGTCGTCGTCGGCGGCTCCCTCGGCGCCCTGCGCGCGGCGGAGCAGCTGCGCGCCGGCGGCCATGCCGGGCCGATCACGGTCCTCGGCGCCGAGGCGCACCTGCCCTACAACCGGCCGCCGCTGTCGAAGGACGTCCTCGCCGCCGGCGAGCCCCTGGCGCCGGCTGCACTGGCGGACCGGCTGGCGTTCCGGCGCCGGGCCAGCACGGCCGACGTCGACTTCCGGCTCGGCGACCCGGTCGTCGCCTCCGACCTGCGCGCCGGGGTCGTGTGGACCGGATCCGGGTCCGCCACCTCCTACGACGGTCTCGTCGTGGCGACCGGGCTGCGACCGCGTCACCTCGACGTCTCGGGGCCCGCGCTCGGACGCCACGTGCTGCGCACCGTCGAGGACAGCCACGGCCTGCGCGCCGACCTGGAACGGGGCCCGGGGCTCCGGGTGGTCGTGGTCGGTGCCGGCTTCATCGGCTGCGAGTCGGCGGCCACGCTGCGCAAGCTCGGTCACGAGGTGACGGTCGTCGAGCCGGTCGGCTCGCCGATGGAGCGGGTGATCGGCGCGGCCGTCTCGGCCGCGGTCCAGGGCCACCTCGAGGCGGCGGGCATCCGCTTCGTCCTCGGCACCGGCATCACCGGATACCTCGGCGAGGAGCGCGTCGAGGGCGTCGTCCTCGGCACCGGCCGGGTGCTGCCGGCCGACGTCGTCGTCGAGGCGGTCGGTTCGCTCTGCAACACCGAGTGGCTGGCCGGCAACGGCCTCGACCTCTCCGACGGCGTCCTGACCGACAACCGGATGCGCGTCGTCGGCGCCGAGCGCGTGGTCGCGGTCGGCGACGTCGCCCGGTTCCCGAACCCGTTGTTCGACGACGTGCCCCGTCGCGTCGAGCACTGGTCGGTCCCCACCGACACCGCCCGCTGTGCGGCGGCGACGCTGCTGGGCGACCTCGCCGGCATGCCGCCGGACGACGAGTTCGCGCCCGTCCCGTCGTTCTGGAGCGACCAGCTCGACCTGCGGCTGCAGAGCTTCGGCTCCCCGGCGCTGGCCGACGAGGTCGTCGTCGAGGAGGGCGATCTCGAGCACCTGCTCGACGGCCTGCTCGTGACCTACCACCGCCAGGGCCGCCACGTCGGCACCCTCGCCGTCAACCTGAGCGCCGCCCGCCAGCGCGGGCTGCGCGAGCAGTTCTCCCGTCCCGTCCCGGTCGCCTGAGCCGGACCACCATCAGAGGAATGCCATGAGCACCACTGCACTCGACCTGCACCGAGAGCACAACGCGTCGAGCCCCGACCTCGCGGCCGCGTTGGCGACCATCCGGGAGCGGGGCGTCAAGTACGTCTACTACCAGGCCGTCACGATCACCGGCCGTGTCGTCGGCAAGGTGATGCCGGCCGGCCACTTCGAACGGGCCGCGGTCAAGGGGGTCCAGCAGCACCGCACGGCGGTCGCGAACCTGCAGACCACCCGCGCGGGCGTGCTGCTCGGAGGCGGCGTGAACGCTGCCGAGTACACCGCCATCCCCGACCTCGACACCTTCGCGGTGCTGCCGTGGGACACCAGCTTCGCCCGGGTGTTCTGCCGGCTCTACGAGCCCGACCACCTCGCGGAGGGCGCGGGCGCGCCGTACGCCTGCGACAGCCGCGGGCTGTTGCACCGGGTCCACCGCGAGTTCACCGAGCGCACCGGCCTGGAGATGCGGACCGGGTGCGAGCCCGAGATGACGTGGAAGGGCGAGGGCCTCGAGGGCCGGTTCCGACCGGACTCCAGTCCGGCGTACCACATCGAGCACCTCGAGCGGAACCGCCCGATCGTGACCAAGGTGATCGACTACGCGCAGGCGCTCGGCCTCGACATGATCGAGGGCGACTACGAGGACGAGTACCAGGTCGAGCTCAACTTCATGTACGACCACGCGAACCTCACCGCCGACCGGCTCGTCACCTACCGCCAGGTCTGCAAGCAGGTCGCGCGCGAGCTCGGCATCGAGGCCAGCTTCATGCCCAAGCCCGCCACCGGGATGATGGGCAACGGCTGCCACCACAACTTCAGCCTGTGGCGCGACGGCGTCAACGTGCTCGAGGACCCCGGTGTCACCCGGCTGCACCTCTCCGAGGTGGGCCGGCACGCGCTCGGCGGCCTGCTCACCCACTCGGCCGGCGCGATGCTCGTCAACGGCTCGACGGTCAACTCCTACAAGCGCTACTGGGACGCCGGGCAGTTCGCGCCGTCACGGATCAACTGGGGCCTGGACAACAAGACCTGCACCGTACGGCTCTCCGCGAACGGGCGCCTGGAGTACAAGCTGCCCGACGCCGCGGTCAACCCGTACCTCTCGCACGCGGTGATGATCGCGGCCTGCGAGGACGGGTTGAAGAACGCCACCGACCCGGGGGAGCCGACCGTCGGCTCGTCGTACGACACCCCGCAGGACGGGCGCTTCCCGCGGCTGCCGATGACCCTGGGCGAGGCCGTCGTCGCGTTCCAGGAGGACGAGGTGCTGACCTCCGCGCTCGGCGAGGAGCTCTCGCAGCTGCTCGTCGACTTCCACGCCGACGAGTGGGCCCGCTTCTGCGGCGCCGTCACCGACTGGGAGCGCTCGACCTACTGGGACGACGCCCCGTGAGCGCCGCCGTGTCCCCGCTGCGGCTGGCGTGCATCGACGCCGACGCGCCGCCCCTGTTCTCCCTGTTCGCCGCCGAGGGCGGGCGTCGCGGCTTCGAGCCCGCCGTCGCCGAGCTCGTCGCCGCCGAGCTCGGCCGGCCGTTCGTCTGGGCCCCGACCTCGTGGCCGGAGATGATCCCGGCCGTGCAGGCCGGCGACGCCGACGCGATCCTGTGCGGACAGGGGGTCACCGAGGAGCGGCTGCGCCAGGTCGACTTCACCCGCCCCTACGCCGTCTTCCACGAGAGCGTCCTGGTCCGCCGTGGCGCCGGCGTCGGCGGCCCCGCCGACCTGGTCGGCCGGAGGGTCGCGGCGATCGAGAACAGCACCAACATGGCGCTGGCCGAGACCTTCGCGGGCGCCGAGCCGGTCGCCTTCGGTGCCGGCGGCTCCGGCGACGTGTACGCCGACATGCTGGCCGCGCTCGCGGCGGGCGAGGTCGACGCGGTCGTCGACGACGACGTCGTCTTCGTGCCCCTCGGCGAGTCCGACCCGCGCTTCGAGGTGGCGTTCACCGTGCCGACCGGCAACCGGTGGGCGCTCGGCGTCGCCAAGGACCGTCCGGAGCTGCGTGACGAGCTGGACGCCGCGCTGGCTCGCGTGATCGCGGACGGCCGGCACCGCAAGGCGTGGGAGGAGTGGCTGCCCACCCTGGCCTACCCCTTCGAGGTGAGGGCCTGATGCGGCCGCTGGTGGCCGTGATCGGCCAGCGCTCGCCCTCGGCGCCGATCCTGCGGTTCAGCGCGACCCTCGCGGCCGAGGCGATGTGCGAGGCGGTGTGGGCGGCCGGCGGCGAGCCCGTGGTGCTGCACGGCCCGGCGGGCCGTCCCTCCGCGGGGGTCGCCGAGCGGCTGGCCCGCTTCGACGCCGTCCTGCTCCCGGGCGGTGCCGACGTCGGCCCCGCGAGGTACGGGCAGCCGGCCCGTCCCGAGACCACCGGGGTCGTCGACTTCCAAGACGACCTCGACCTGGCCGTGGCGCGGGCCGTGGTGGCCTCGTCCCTGCCCACCCTCGCGGTGTGCCGCGGCCTGCAGGTCCTCAACGTGGCGCTCGGCGGCACGCTCCACCAGCACCTGACCGGATCCGCCGTGGCCCACCGCGACAGCGTGCACGAGGTCCGGGTGGAGCGTGGCTCACGGCTGCGTTCCGTCGTCGGTGAGGACCTGCTCTCCGTGTCCTCCTACCACCACCAGGCCGTCGACGTGCTGGGCAACGAGCTGGTCGTCAGCGCGGTGGCGGCCGACGGCGTGGTCGAGGCCGTCGAGCACCGCCGGGCCGACGTCCTCGCCGTGCAGTGGCACCCGGAGGACTTGCACGCCAGCTCGCGCACCGACGCCGCGCTGTTCGCCGACCTCGTCGAGCGGGCCGAGAAGCGGATGGCCGCCCGGTGAGCGCCGTCGTCCACCGCGCCGAGGTGCTGCCGAGCGGTCCGGCTCCCGCGGACCCGGTCGCACGCGTGGGCGTCCTGGTGTCCTTGAACTTCCCCGACATGGACGAGGAGATCGCCGCGCTGGCGCGGCGCTTCACGCGGGTGGCGCTGGCGACCCTCGCCGACCTCGGTGCGGCGATCGAGCTCCTCGACACCTCGACCCCGCTGCCCGACCCCGAGGCGATCGGCGCCTGCGACGGCCTGCTGCTCCTCGGCGGGGGTGACATCGACGCCGCCTGCTTCGGCCCCGCGCTCAGCGAGGTGCCCAACGGCTACGGCGTCGACCGCCGAGCCGACCTGGACGCCCTGCACGTGCTGGGGATCGCGGAGGGGGCCGACCTCCCGGTCCTCGGCATCTGCCGGGGGTCGCAGCTGATCAACGTCCACCGCGGCGGCACCGTCGTCGCGGACCTCGAGGACTACGTCCTGCACCGGGGCGGGCCCGGCGAGCCGCTCTTCCTCGACGAGACCGTGCTGGTCGAGGAGGGCACCCGGCTGCACGCGGTGCTCGACGCCGACCGGGTCGTCGTCCGCTCGGGGCACCACCAGGCGGTCGACCGGGTCGGCCGCGGGCTCGTCGTGGCCGCCCGGGCGCTCGACGGGGTCGTCGAGGCGATCGAGGACCCGGCCCGCTGGGTCCTCGGCGTGCAGTGGCACCCCGAGGACGACGACGGCTCGGCCGCCGACCGGCAGCGCCTGCTCGGCGCCTTCGTCGCCGCGTGCGCCGCGCGGCGCAACCACCAGCAGATCGAGGAGAGGACCCTCTAGCCATGACCCGGTACGCCGTCCAGGACCCCCGCACGGGCGAGGTCCTCGCGACCTGTCCGAGCGCCACCGACGCCGAGGTGGCCGCCGCGGTCGCCGCCGCCGAGCACGCGTACCGCGCCTGGGGGCGCACCTCGACGGTCGCCGACCGCGCCGCGCTGCTGCGCCGGGTCGCGCAGCTGCACGAGGAGCGCGCCGACGAGCTCGCCGCGGCCATCGTCCGCGAGATGGGCAAGCCCCACGAGGAGGCGCGGGGCGAGGTCGAGTTCAGCGCCCTGATCCACCGCTACTACGCCGACAACGCGGAGGAGTTCCTCGCCGACGAGCCGGTGGCGCTGCTGGGCGGCACCGGGACGGCGGTCGTCCGGCGGGCGCCGGTGGGCGTGCTGCTCGGGATCATGCCGTGGAACTTCCCGGCCTACCAGGTCGCCCGGTTCGCCGCGCCGAACCTCGCCGCCGGCAACACGATCGTGCTCAAGCACGCGCCCCAGTGCCCGGAGTCCGCCGCGCTGCTGGAGAGGATCTTCCGCGACGCCGGGTTCCCCGAGGGCGCCTACGTCAACGTCTACGCGACGAACGAGCAGGTCGCCGACGTCATCGCCGACCCGCGGGTCCAGGGCGTCTCGCTGACCGGCTCCGAGCGCGCCGGTGCGGCGGTGGCCGAGATCGCCGGGCGGAACCTGAAGAAGGTCGTCCTCGAGCTCGGCGGCTCGGACCCGTTCCTCGTGCTCGGCTCCGACGACCTCGACGCCACCGTGCAGGCCGCCGTCGACGCCCGCACCTACAACACCGGCCAGGCCTGCAACGCCGGCAAGCGGTTCGTCGTCGTCGACCACCTCCACGACGAGTTCGTCGCCCGGTTCGCCGGGCGCCTCGCCGAGCTCGAGCTCGCCGCCCCCCTCTCCTCGGAGACGGCCGCCGCGACGCTCGCCGACCAGGTCGACCGTGCGGTCGCCGCGGGCGCCCGGCTCCTCACCGGCGGGGAGCGGCACGGCGCCTACTTCCCGGCCGGCGTGCTCACCGGTGTCACGCCCGACAACCCGGTGTACCGGGAGGAGCTCTTCGGTCCCGTCGCGATGGTGTTCCGCGCCGCCGACGAGGACGAGGCGGTCGCGATCGCCAACGACACGCCCTACGGCCTCGGGTCCTACGTGTTCACCCCCGACGCCGAGCAGGCGGCCCGGGTCGCGGACCGCCTCGAGGTCGGCATGGTGTTCGTCAACGGCGTCAACGCCGACGGGGTGGAGCTCCCCTTCGGCGGGGTGAAGCGCTCCGGCTTCGGCCGCGAGCTCGGGCGCTACGGCATCGAGGAGTTCGTCAACAAGAAGCTGATCCGCACCGTGGTGCCGGCCTGAGCCGGTGCCGGGGCCGGTGACAGACTCCTGACGTGGCCGTGCCGACCGTTGCCTCGCTGTGCTCCGCCCTCGGGCACCACCTCGTGCCCGCCGCCGGGTTCGAGGTGCCGCGCACCGAGGTGAGCGCGGTCCACATCAGCGAGCTGCTCGAGCCGGAGGCCTACCTCAGCGGTGGTGAGCTGCTGCTCACCACCGGGTTGGCGCTGCCCGACGACGCGGCCGGCGTGGCGACGTACGTCGACCGGGTGCGCGCGGCGCAGGTCAGCGCGCTCGTGCTCGGCCTCGGTCCGGTGCACCAGACGCCCCCCGAGGTGCTGGTCGAGGCCTGCCGCGCGGCCGGCCTGCCGCTGCTCCTCGTCCCGCCGGCGACGCCGTTCCTCACCGTCTCGCGGGCCTACTGGACCGCGCAGTCGCGCTCGACCGAGGAACGGCTCAACGACGTGGTGTCCGCGCACCGCGCGCTGGTCGAGGCGGCAGTGGCGCCCGACCCCGCCGCCTCGGTGCTCAGCCGGCTCGCGCGGTGGCTGGACGGCTGGGCCGTGCTTCTCGACGCGGCCGGCTCGGTCGACCTGGTCCATCCGCTCTCGCTCGGCGAGGAGCTGGGCGTGCTGGAGGCCGAGGTCGCCCGGCTCGACGTCGTGGGGGTGCACTCCTCGGCGTCCTTCCCCGTCGGCGACCACGTGGCGGCCGTCTTCCCGCTGGCCGTCGGCAACCGGGTGGTCGGCTACCTCGCCGCCGGCTCCCGCCGGCAGCTCGACGCCGCCCAGCGCCGGGTCGTGCTCACCGCCGCCGCCCTGCTCAGCCTCGACGCCGTCCGGCGACAGCAGGTCGAGTCCGCCCGCGCGGCCACCCGGCGCTGCGTCGCCGTCCTCGTCGACCTCGGCCTCGTGGACGCCGCCCGCCGCCTGGCCGCCGAGAGCGACTGCCCGGCGCCCGCGCGCGAGGCCGCCGTGCTCGTCGTCCGGGGCCGTGACAGCGAGGTGCTCGCCCAGACCGTCGAGCGGTGGTGTCCCGGAGCCCTCGGTGTGGCCGTCGACCGGACCACGGCCTGGTTCCTGCTGCCGCACGACCACGGCAGCGCCGACGACCTGCGCCGCCGCCTCGACGCCGCGGACCCGACCGCGGCGCTCACCCTCTCGGGCCCGGTCGCGGTCGAGACGGCCGGCGCCGTCCGGGTGCGCCTGCAGCGCGACCTCGCCGACGTCGCCGCCGGTGGCTCGGTCGGCCCGGCGCCGGGCGTCCACCTGCGGGTGACCCGCGCCGTCGACGGCTTCGTCGCCTCGGCGAGCCCGGAGCTGAGGGCCGCTCTGGTGGCCTGGCTGCGACACCGCGGGCAGTGGGAGGCGGCGTCGAGCGCCCTCGGGCTGCACCGCAACACCCTGCGCTACCGCGTCGCGCGGGCCACCGAGGCGCTCGGCCTCGACCTCGACGACCCGGACGTCGCCGCGGAGACCTGGCTGGCGCTGCGGGCGCGCGGCGAGACCACGGTTTCGGCGTACTGACGAAGTCGGACGGATCTTCGTCCGGATCATCCGAAGACCCGCGCGGCCCGGACTTCCTACCGTCGTGCCACACGACCACGGGCACCACCAGCGGGAGGAACACCATGACGATGCCGGAGCAACGCCGGATCCTGGCCACGGCCATCCCCGGCCCGCTGTCGCTGGAGCGGCAGGTCCAGCGCAAGGCGGAGCTGGCCAACGGGCTCGGCACCACGATGCCGGTCTTCATCGAGCGTGCCGGCGGCGGCATCCTGGTCGACGTCGACGGCAACCACATCATCGACCTGGCGTCCGGGATCGCCGTCACGTCCGTGGGCGCCTCCCACCCCGCGGTCACCCAGCGGATCGCCGAGCAGGCGGCGCGGTTCACGCACACCTGCTTCCTGGTCACCGAGTACGACGGCTTCGTCGACGTCGCCGCCGCGCTGAACCGGCTCACCCCGGGTGAGCACGCCAAGAAGACCGCGCTCTTCAGCACCGGCGCCGAGGCGGTGGAGAACGCCATCAAGATCGCCCGCACGGCCACCGGCCGCACAGCCGTCGTGGTGCTCGGCCACGCCTACCACGGCCGGACCAGCCTGACCATGGCGATGACGTCGAAGAACGCGCCCTACAAGCAGGGCTTCGGGCCGTTCGCCCCCGACGTGCACCGGGTCCCGTCGCCCTACCCCTACCGCTGGCCCTCCGGACCCGAGAAGGCCGCCGAGGAGGCGTTCGCCGCGCTGGAGGAGATCGTCACCACCCAGCTCGGGGCCACCAACGTCGCTGCGATCGTGGTCGAGCCGATCCAGGGCGAGGGCGGCTTCATCGTGCCGCCGCCGGGCTACCTCGCGAAGGTCCAGCAGTTCGCCCACGAGCACGGCATCGTGTTCGTCGCCGACGAGATCCAGACCGGCCTGGCCCGCACCGGCGCGATGTTCGCGTGCGACCACGAGGGCGTCGTACCGGACCTGATCACGACCGCCAAGGCCCTCGCCGGCGGCATGCCGCTGGCGGCGGTCACCGGCCGCGCCGAGATCATGGACGCCGTCGCGGCGGGCGGCCTCGGCGGCACGTACGCCGGCAACCCGGTCGCCTGCGCCGCCGCCCTCGGCGCCCTCGAGGTCATCGAGTCCGAGGACCTGGTGGGCCGCGCCCGCGAGATCGAGGCACGGGTGCGGCCCCGCCTCGAGGCCGCGTGCGGGCCGGACAGCGTCGTCGGCGAGGTCCGCGGCCGGGGAGCGATGCTGGCGCTGGAGTTCGTGCGACCCGGCACCACCGAGCCCGCGCCCGAGGTCGCGAAGGCGGTCGTCGAGCGCTGCCACCAGGAGGGCGTGCTGACGCTGCAGTGCGGGACCTACGGCAACGTCATCCGGTTGCTGCCGCCGCTGGTCATCGGCTTCGACCTGCTCGACGAGGCCGTCGACGTGCTCCTCGACGCGATCGCCGCCGTCGGGGCCCTGGAGACGCAGGCATGAGCGCGACCTCCTTCGACCCGCGCACGGGGGCGGTGGTCGCCACCGTCGCCGACACCAGCGCGGACGAGCTGCGGACGGTCCTGGCGACCGCGGCCACGGCGGCCCCCCGGCTGGCCGCGACCAGTCCCGCGGAGCGTCGTCCCTGGCTGCACGCCGTGGCCGACGCGCTCGAGCTGCACCGCGACGAGCTCGCCCGGCTCGCCGACCGCGAGACCGCGCTCGGCCTCGCCCGGCTGACCGGCGAGGTCGACCGGGCGGCGGCCCAGCTGCGCTTCTACGCCGACGTCGCGGCCGAGGGGTCCTACGTCGAGGTCACCGTGGACGAGCCGACGGCGACCACGCCCGGGCTGGTGCGGGTCAACCGGCCGCTCGGCCCGGTCGCGGTGTTCGGGGCCAGCAACTTCCCGTTCGCGTTCAGCGTGCTCGGCAACGACACGGCCATGGCGCTGGCCGCCGGCTGCCCCGTCGTCGCCAAGGCACACCCCGCGCACGCCGGGCTGTCGATGCGCCAGGCCGAGATCGCCCGCGAGGCCCTGGCCGCGGCCGGCGCACCGCGCGGCGCGTTCAGCGTCGTCAGCGGCCACCAGGTCGGGGTCGAGCTGGTCCGCGCCCCCGAGATCACCGCGGTCGGGTTCACCGGGTCGCAGGCCGGGGGCCTGGCCCTGTGGCGCATCGCCAACGAGCGGGAGAGCGTCATCCCGGTCTACGCCGAGATGGGCACCGTCAACCCGGTCGTCGTCACCCGGGCGGGCGCGGCCGACATCGACACCGTCGCCAAGGGCTTCGTCGCCTCCTTCACCCTCGGCAGCGGCCAGTTCTGCACCAAGCCGGGCCTCCTGCTCGCCCCGGCCGGGTCCGGCGCCGCGGCCGCCGTCGCCGCCGCCCTGCACGCCGCCGGGCCGGAGCCGGTGATGCTCACCGAGGCGATCGCCCGCGGGGTCGTCGCGGGTGTCGAGCAGATGCGCGCCGCCGGTGCCGAGCTCGTCGCCGAGGTGGCGGCGGGCGGGGCGGCCTTCGCCGCACCGGCCGCGGTGCTCACCGCGTCGCCGGACGCGCTGGTCCCGGGGAGCCGGGTGCTGGAGGAGACCTTCGGCGCCGTCGTGCTCGTCGTCGAGTACGCCGACGACGCCGAGCTCGCCGCCGTCGTACGCCGGCTGCAGCCCTCGCTCGCCGCGAGCGTGTTCACCGGCGGCGCCGACGACCCGGACGCCGCCGCGGCGCTCGCCCTGCTCGGCGACCAGGTCGGCCGGGTCGCCGTCGACGAGTGGCCCACCGGGGTCGCGTTCACCTGGGCCCAGCAGCACGGCGGGCCGTGGCCGGCGACCTCCGTTCCGTCGGCCACGTCGGTCGGCGCCGCCGGACTGGGCCGCTTCGTGCGCCCGGTCGCCTTCCAGTCGGTGCCCGACGGCTGGCTTCCCCCCGAGGCGCGCTCCGACAACCCGTGGCAGCTGCCGCGCCGGGTCAACGGGACGCGGTCATGACCGGCCCGCTCGACGGCGTCCTCGTCGCCGACTTCAGCCGGGTCCTGGCCGGACCGCTCGCCGCGGCCACCCTGGCCGACCTCGGCGCCGAGGTGATCAAGGTCGAGCGCCCCGGGGTCGGCGACGACACCCGGCACTGGGGACCGCCCTGGACCGAGCGCTCGAGCTCCTACTTCGAGTGCGCCAACCGCTCGAAGAAGTCGGTGGAGCTCGACCTCGCCGACCCCGCCGACCTGGCGGTGGCCCGGGAGCTCGCCGGACGGTGCGACGTGCTGATCGAGAACTTCAAGGCCGGCTCGCTCGACCGGCTCGGCCTCGGGTACGACGCGGTGTCCGCCGCCAACCCTGGCGTCGTCTACGCCTCGATCACCGGCTTCGGCACCCAGCAGGGCGCGGGCCTGGCGGGGTACGACTTCCTCGTCCAGGCCGTCGGCGGCCTGATGAGCATCACCGGTCAGCCCGGTGAGCCGGTCAAGGCCGGGGTCGCCCTGGTCGACGTGCTCACCTCCAAGGACGCGGTCGTCGCGATCCTCGCCGCCCTGCGCGCCCGGGACCTGATCGGTCGCGGCCAGCACGTCGAGGTCAACCTGCTCTCGAGCCTGCTCGGCTCGCTGGCCAACCAGGCCTCGTCCTACCTGGCGACCGGCCGGGCGCCGGGAGCCATGGGCAACCGGCACCCCTCGATCGCTCCCTACGAGACGATGCGCGCCAAGGACGGCCACCTCGCCGTGTGCTGCGGCAACGACGGCCAGTTCGCCCGGCTCGCAGCCGCGCTCGGCCGCCCCGAGCTGTCCTCGGACCCGCGCTTCGTCACCAACGGCGACCGGGTCGCCCACCGCGATGCCCTGCTGCCGCTGCTCGAGGAGGCTCTGGCGGGCGACACGGTGGACGCCTGGGTCGACACCCTCACCGCGGCCGGGCTGCCGGTCGGCAAGGTCGGTACGGTCGCCGACGGGTTCACGCTCGCCGCCCGGCTCGGGCTCGAGCCCACCGTCGAGGTCGGCGCCGGCGCCTCGCCCCAGGTCCGCAGCCCGCTGGGCTTCTCGGCCACCCCGATCACCCGCTACACCGCCCCGCCCCGGCTGGGCGAGCACAACGACGTCGTACGAACCATGCTGAGCACCGCTCAGGACAACCAGGAGGACTCCCGATGAGCACCCCGACCACCGCCCTGCCGCCGTTCGCCCCGCTCGACCCGGCCGGCATCGACGACCTGCTGACCGAGGACGAGAAGGCGGTGCGGGCCACGGTCCGTCAGCTGTGCGCCGACCGGATCGACCCGTACGTCGCGGAGTGGTTCGAGCAGGGGCACCTGCCCGACATCCGCGGCCTGGCCAAGGAGCTCGGCTCGATCGGCCTGCTCGGCATGCACCTGGAGGGCTACGGCTGCGCCGGGATGTCGGCCACCGACTACGGCCTGGCCTGCCTCGAGCTGGAGGCCAGCGACTCCGGCATCCGCTCCCTGGTCTCGGTGCAGGGCTCGCTGGCCATGTTCGCGATCTGGCGCTGGGGCTCGGAGGAGCACAAGACCGAGTGGCTGCCGCGGATGGCGGCCGGCGACGCGATCGGCTGCTTCGGCCTGACCGAGCCCGACGTCGGCTCCGACCCGGGCAGCATGCGCACCCGGGCTCGCCGCGACGGCTCGGACTGGGTCCTCGAGGGCCGCAAGATGTGGATCACGAACTCCTCGGTCGCCGACGTGGCCGTGGTGTGGGCGCAGACCGACGAGGGCGTGCGCGGCTTCGTCGTACCGACCGACACCCCCGGCTTCAGCGCCCCGGAGATCAAGCACAAGCAGTCGCTGCGCGCCTCGGTCACCGGCGAGATCGTCCTCGACGGCGTCCGGCTCCCGGAGTCGGCGGCCTTCCCGGAGGTGCGCGGCCTCAAGGGCCCGCTGTCCTGCCTCAACGAGGCCCGCTACGGCATCGTCTGGGGCGCGATGGGCGCGGCCCGCTCCTCGCTGCAGGCGGCCCTCGACTACGCCAACCAGCGCATCCAGTTCGGCAAGCCGATCTCGGCCTTCCAGCTGACCCAGCAGAAGCTGGTCGACATGAACCTGGAGTACACCAAGGGCGTGCTCCTCGCGCTCCACCTCGGCCGCCGCAAGGACGCCGGCACGCTGCGACCCGAGCAGGTCAGCCTCGGCAAGCTCAACAACGTCCGCGAGGCCCTCGAGATCTGCCGCACCGCCCGCACCGTGATGGGCGCCAACGGCATCTCGCTGGAGTACCCGGTGATCCGGCACGCCAACAACCTCGAGTCGGTGCTCACCTACGAGGGCACCGTCGAGATGCACACCCTCGTCCTCGGGCAGGCGATGACCGGCCACGCCGCCTTCCGCTGACCGGGGGCGCGCACCGTGCGCCGGTGAGGCTCGGCCCCGCCGACCTCACCGGCCGTGGGGGCCGCGGGCGAGCCGGCGGCCGCCCACGAGGTGCCCGCCGAGATAGCCCGCCGCGCTGGCGCCGACGGTGGCGGCCACGTGCAGGACCAGGGGGACGACGACGCCGCGCCGGCGGTGCTCCTCGTCGCGGACCGAGGCCATGGCGCAGGTCCAGTACTCCACGGCCGGGTCGCCCACGCCGCTGCTCATCGCGGGTCCGTCGCTTCGTCGTCGGAGCGGGCCAGCACCAGGCCGAGGCCGATCATGCCCACGCCGAGGACCAGGTGCAGCCAGTTGTCCGCCCGGTCCAGCGGTACGACGTTGGCGTCCTCGTGGCGGTCGACGAGCAGACCGTAGACCGTGAGCGCCAGGTAGAGAGCGCCGCCACCGAGGAGGAAGGCGCGGGCGCCGGTCCAGCTCGTGGCGAGGACCAAGCCCACGACGCCGAGGGCCAGGTGCACGATGTTGTGCAGGCCCGAGACCGCGAAGATCCCGAGCAGCTGGGCGCCGGACTCGTGGCCGGCGAAGGTCATCTCGTCGTAGTCGGTGGTGATGCCGGGGACGAAGCCGAGGATGCCGACGAGGACGAACGTGCCCGCCACCGCGGCGGCGGCCTTCTGGGTCAGCGTCGTCATCGCCGTGGGAGCAAGCGAGGTGTCCATGGCCGGCCGGTACCCGCCGGCCAGGTGGCAAGACGTCCTCAAGTCCCGGTCAGGACGCCTCGCGCTCCAGGCCCGGCTCGTGCGCGATCCGCGCCGCGTGCAGTCGTGCGTGCGCGATCGCCTCGGGGGTGGTCGCGAACAGGTGCCGCTCGTGGGCGAGCTGGCGGTGCACGCCGAGCTGCTCGAGGACCGCGAGGTGCTCGGGCCGGGTGCCCGACAGCAGCACCGTGACGCCGCGCTGCTCGAGGCGGCCGATCGTGTCCGCCAGGACGTGGGCCCCGGTCGCGTCCACGGCTGTCAGGTGCGCCATCCGCAGCACGACGACGCGGACCCGCTTGACCTCGGCGAGCTCGAGCAGGAAGTCGTGGGCGGCGGCGAAGAAGAGCGGGCCGTCGAGGCGGTAGGCGACGATGTTCTCGTCGAGCAGCCGCCGCTCCTCGTCGGTGTGGTCGCTGTTGTCGAGCGGTTCCTCCTCCAGACGCGCCGTCCGGGCGGTCTGGCGCAGCGCGAAGAAGCCGGCGGCGGCCAGGCCGACGGTCACGGCGAGGACCAGGTCGAGGGCCACCGTCGCGGCGGCGGTGAGCAGCAGCGTGGCCGCGTCGCCGCGGGTGGCGCGCAGGAGGGGCGCGAGGCTCGAGACCCGGATCATCTGGACGGCGGTCGCGATCAGGACGCCAGCCAGGGCGGCCAGCGGGATCTGGCCGACCCAGCGGGCGGCGACCAGCACCACGACCAGCAGCAGCACGGCGTGGGTCAGGGCGGCCAGCCGCGACCGGGCGCCGGAGCGCACGTTGACCGCCGTGCGGGCGATCGCCGCGGTGGCGGGGATGCCGCCGAACAGCGGGCTGACCAGGTTGGCCAGGCCCTGGCCGAGCAGCTCGCGGTCCGGGTCGTGCCGCTGCCCGACGCTCATCGCGTCCGCGACCGTCGCGGACAGCAGGCTCTCGAGCGCGCCCAGGGCGGCGACGGCGACTGCGGCGAGGACGAGCGTGTCGAGGTCGCCCCAGGGCACCGAGGGCAGGTGTGGCGCGGGGAGGCCGGAGGGGATGGTGCCGATGGTGGCGAGCGGCGTGCCCCCGTCGCTGTCGGCGAGCAGCGCGTTGCCCACCGTCGCCAGCACGATCAGGAACAGGGCCGCCGGGAAGCCGGCGCGGACCCGGGCCATCGCCACGATCAGCACGGCGATGCCGCCGGCCGTCGCCGGAGCGCCCCACGAGGGAGCCTGCGCCCAGGCGCGCACGGCGTCGGTCGCGAGGACGAGCACCTTCTCCGCGTGCACCTCCACGCCGAGGGCGGCGGGCAGCTGCTGGAGGGCGATGATGACCGCGATCCCGGCGGTGAAGCCCTCGATCACCGGGACGGGGACGTACCGGATGGCCCGGCCCGCGCCGGTGACCGCGAGACCCAGCAGCATCAGGCCGGCGAGCAGGCCGACCACGAGCACGCCGTCGATGCCGTGCGCGGCGACGATCGGGATGAGGACGACGGTCATCGCCCCGGTGGGACCGCTGACCTGGACGTGGCTGCCGCCGAAGACCGCGGCGATCGCGCCGGCGACGACCGCGGTCACGATGCCCGCTCCGGCCCCGACTCCGGAGCTGACCCCGAAGCCGAGGGCCAGCGGCAGGGCCACCAGGGCGACCATCACGCCCGCCGTGAGGTCGTGGCGCAGATCGGCCTGAGCCCAGTCGGCCCGACGTGGGGCCAGCTGGCGGGCCCGGTCCAGCAGCGTGCTCATCGGTCGGCCGACGGTCGGGTGGGGACCACCAGCTCGTCCTCGAAGTCGGTGCGCGTCGCGGCGAGCCCGGCCAGGATCTGGCGGGCGGACAGCAGCAGGTCGCGGACCTCGGGTGCGCTGATGGAGTAGACGACGGCGTTGCCCTCGCGGCGGGAGACGACCAGCGAGGTGCGGCGCAGCACCGCGAGCTGCTGGGACAGGTTGCTGGCTTCGATCGCGATCTGTTCGAGCAGCTCGTGGACCGCGTGGTCGCGCTCGGAGAGCAGCTCGAGGATCCGGATCCGGGCCGGGTGGCCCAGGGTGCGGAAGAACTCGGCCTTGGTCTGGTAGAGCGGCACTGCCATCGGCGCACCTCCTTCTTGTCCTCGACATTACCGCTAGAATACATGAAGTGAAGAATTCTTCATGTTGTGAATCATCCGAGGACCTGAGGAAGGGCGGGGAGCGCCGCATGCACGAGGGCACCGTCGAGACCGTCACCGTCGCCCAGCTCGAGCCGGGCGACGTCGTCACCTTGCCGGGGATCTCGGCCCGCTGCCGGATCCAGGTCGCGCGCTCGGCCGTCCCCGGCGTGGTCTGGCTGTACGTCGTCGACGCGGTGACGGGCGTGCGTCACCGCGGTCACGTCGCGCTGCCGCTGCACCAGGAGGTCGCCCGCCACGGTACGGCGCCGGTGCCCGAGCCGGTCCCCGAGGACAGCTGAGCCCGGTCAGCCTCGCGCGCGCAGGCCGGTCGCGACCAGGTCGACCAGCGCCTGGTAGGCCTGCGCGTCGTCGAGGCCGGTCGCCGTACCGATCCGGCCGTCGCCGATCGCGTCCATGACCTCGGCGACGGCTGCACCGACGAAGGTGGCGTTGACCTTGCGCAGCGTTCCGGCGGCGACCCCCTCGGTCACCAGCGCCTGCACGCGGGCCGCGGCCTGCGCGGTGTTGGCGCGGTAGACCTCGGCGCCGGGCGGGAAGCCGGCGAGGTCGGCGTAGAACCGGGGGGAGGCGGGGGCGAGCTCGTCGGCGACCGCGGTGAGGTACGTCGAGAGCCGGTCGGCCGGGTCGGCGGCAGCCTCGACGCGGTCCTCGATCCGCTCGGCGGCGCGCTTGAAGAAGCGCCGCACCGTGGCGGTGATGAGCTGTTCCTTGCTGGGGGCGACGAGGTAGAGCGTGCTGCGCGAGCAGGAGAGGCGCTGGGCCAGCTCGCCGATCCCGAAGCCGGCGAAGCCCTCGGCCAGGAACAGCTCGACGAGCTCGTCGAGCAGGGCGTCCCGGCGCTGGCGGGTGCGCGCCGGGAGGGTTCGCTGCTGCTGCACGGTCGCAGGCTAGCAACGAAGGGAGTACTGTGGTCCGTACCAGAAGGACACTTCCAGTACTCACCGCTTCGGAGGACCCGATGCCCGCACGTCGCCTGATGCCGTCCGAGGAGACGGCCGACCTGCTCCGCCTGGCCCGCCAGCTCGCCGCCGACGAGCTGCTGCCGCGCGCCGCGGAGGCCGAGGCGACCGGGACCTTCCCGCGCGAGGTGTTCCGGCTGCTCGGCCGCGCCGGCTTCCTCGGCCTGCCCTACCCCGAGGAGCTGGGTGGCGGCGGACTGCCCTACGAGGTCTACCTGCAGGTCCTCGAGGAGATCGGCTCGGTCTGGTCGAGCGTCGGCGTCGGCGTCTCGGTGCACGCGCTGAGCTGCTTCGGTCTCGCCACCGCCGGCACCGACGAGCAGCGGCGGACGTGGCTGCCCGAGATGCTCGGCGGCGAGCTGCTCGGCGCCTACTGCCTCTCCGAGGCGCACGCCGGCTCCGACCCGGCCGCGATGCGCACCCGCGCGCGTCGCGACGGCGACGAGTACGTCATCAACGGCGCCAAGGCGTGGGTCACCCACGGCGGCCAGGCCGACTTCTACAAGGTCATGGCGCGCACCGGCGACCGTCGCGGCGACATCAGCTGCTTCCTGGTCCGGGCCGGGACCCCCGGCCTGTCGGCCGACACCCCCGAGGACAAGATGGGCCTGATGGGCTCGACCACCGCGACGGTGCGCTTCGAGGACGTGCGGGTCCCTGTCGACCAGCGGCTCGGCGAGGAGGGCCAGGGCCTCCAGATCGCCCTCGCCGGTCTCGACTCCGGCCGGCTCGGCATCGCCGCCGTCGCGACCGGCCTCGCCCAGGGCGCGATCGACCGTGCCGTCGCCTACGCCCAGCAGCGCGAGTCCTTCGGCCAGCGGATCATCGACCACCAGGGCCTGGCGTTCGTGCTCGCCGACATGGAGGCCGCCGTCCAGTCCGCCCGCGCCACCATGCTGCACGCCGCGCGGCTCAAGGACCTCGGCCTGCCCTTCTCCCGCGAGGCTTCGATCGCCAAGCTGGTCGCCACCGACGCCGCCATGAAGGTCACCACCGACGCGGTCCAGGTGCTCGGCGGCGCCGGCTACACCAAGGACTTCCCGGTCGAGCGCTACATGCGCGAGGCCAAGGTGATGCAGATCTTCGAGGGCACCAACCAGATCCAGCGGATGGTCATCGGCCGCTCGCTCGACCGCGAGGCCGGCGCGGGCGCCATCGTCTCCGTCAGCTGACGAGCACGCCGCCCTCGGCGGGCCGCACGTGCAGCGCCGCCCCGGCGCCGACGACCTCGAGCACACCGTCGCGCACCACGACGGCGGTGTGCTCGTCGACCGCGCGCGCCTCCGGCGCCAGCCCGGCGCGGACGGCCGCCACGGCCCGCGGGAGCGTGCCCCACTGCGCGGCGTGCACGTCCACGGCGAACCCGACCCGGCCCAGCCCCGGTACGACGGCCAGCTGGTCGAGGTCCTCGCCGGCGTCCTCCGGGGCGACCGGGCGCCCGTCCAGGAGCCAGCCCCCGACGATCGCGCGCTCCGCCGCGATCGCCGCGCCGGCCGAGAACCCGGCGTAGGGGAGCGCGGCCAGCGCGTCGCGGGCCGGCACCACCAGCTCGGCGTACAGCGGGGTGAGACCGCCGGCGACGAACACGCCGGCAGTGCCGGTGAGGTCCGCGGCGCACAGCGGGCGTCCGGACGCCAGGACGACCGTCCGCACCGACGGCGCATCGCCCAGCACGTCGCGCCAGCGGTCCAGGTCGACGCCCTCGCCGTCGTCGACGACGACGCAGGTCGCCTCGCCGCCCGCGAGCTCGGCCACGAAGGGCGCGAGCAGGGCTCGGACCTGTGCCTCGTCCCGACCACCACCGACCAGCACGCTCAGCGTCACCGGCTCCTCCTCACCACGATCGACTTCGTGCTCGGCGTCGCGTCCCACTGGGTCCCGACGCCCGCTCGGACGTACAGGATGTACCGTCCCGGCTTCATCTGCCGCGTCTTCAGCACGAAGGTCGGCGAGCATGCGCGCCACGCGGTCGCGACCGGTGCGGCACCCTTGCGTCGCACCTGGCAGGCGAGGACGGCGCCCGGCGTGGGGGAGGCGAGGCGGTAGGTCGCCTTGCGCCCGGCGCGGACCTTGCCCGGCCCGGTCACCGGCCCGGTCTCCGGGGCGCTCGCGGCGGGGGTCGGCAGCGGTTGCGGATGCGGCCCGGGGCCCGGGTCGAGCGGGTCCTCCGGGTCGGGGGTGGAGAGCCACGACCATCCGGCCGGCGTGACGTCGAAGTTGCCGGCGGCGTCGCTCGCCGCGACCTCGAAGGTGTAGGTGCCCTCCGCGGTCAGGCCGCTGTAGGTCACCGGAGAGGTGCAGGCTGCCCACGCGTCGTCGCGTCCCGGCCCGGTCACGCGGCACCGGAACGAGGCCCCAGCCTCGGAGGTGAAGGTGGACCGCATCACGCCTCCGCTGACCTCACCGCCGGTCAGCGTGGTCTGCGGGGCCGTGGTGTCGACGGTCCAGGTGTGCGTCGCCGGCACCTGGTCGGACCACCCGAGGTGGCGTCCCCACACCCGCATCCGGTGCGTCCCCTCGCCCAGTCCGGCCGCCGTGTGGTTGCCGACCCGCTGGCTCAGGCACACGTACGGCGTCTGGTCGTCGAGCTGGCACAGGTAGCTGGACGCGATGGTGCTGGTCAGGCCGAAGGTGGCCGCGGTGCTGTTGGTGAGCGCCGGCGGCGTCGCGATCAGCTGGGTGTCGACGGCGGTGAACGGGTACCCGCTGACGGCGCTGCTCTGCCCCGACGGGTCGGTCGCGCGGACGTAGAAGGCGTGGTTGCCCTCGCCGAACGCCTGCTGGAAGCCGCTGGAGCAGGGTGTCCAGATGACGGTGCTGTCGAAGGCGCACTCGAGCGCGCCCTCGTCGGCGGCGAAGTCGAACCGGAAGGTCCGGTCGACGTCCGGGACCGAACGCACCTCGACCGAGGTCATCTCGGGGACGTGGGTGTCGTTGAACGAGATCCGCGGCGTCTTCTCGACCGAGCTGAACGCACCGGACTGCAGGCCGCACAGCGGGACGTCGCCCTCCATCTCGATCAGGTCGCAGCCCGACCAGTTCCCGACCTCCCAGTTCCCGGGAGCGGCCTCGGGCCGCAGCCAGGTGGTGGCGACCAGCGGTTCCTCGTTGCGCATCCGCTCGCAGGTATTGACGGCGCGCTCGTCGACCTCGCTGGTCCAGTCGCAGACGGTCGGGCCGTCCTCGATCGAGCCGGACTTGACGGTGACCTTGCCGGCTCCCTTGATCGAGACGACGACGCCCACCTGTCCGGCGTGGGCGGGGGAGGTCAGGGACGGGACGGCGGTCAGGGCTGCCGTGGTCGCCAGGACGGCGGCAGCGCGAAGCAGGAGTCTCACATTCCCCGAGTCTCCGGGGTTCCGGCACCCGTCACCATCCCGAGTGGCTGGTGACTCGTCCCTCCCAGAGTGCTGGGGGTCGCGGACGCTCTAGGGTGGCGCCGTGAGTGATGCGGGGCTGCCGGAGCCGGTCGAGCGCCGGCTGCAGCGGCTCTGGGCCGATGCGGCCGAGCGCGGCGGTCCCATGCCGGGGGAGACCGTGCTCGCGTCGTCCCTGGAGGTCAGCCGGCCGGCGGTGCGCGAGGCGCTGGTCCGACTCGAGGAGCGCGGCTTCATCCACCGCCGCAAGGGCGCCGACACCACCGTCAACAGCTCACTGCTCGGCATCCCCGCCCGTTTCGAACAGCGCCTCGACAGCGCCGAGCTGATCGCCGCGATGGGCCGCACGCCGTCGGTCGAGGTCGTGTCGGCGGAGGTCGGCGAGGTGACCCTCGACGAGGCCGACGCGTACGACGTCACGCCGCGCCAGTCCGTGCTGCGCACCACCAAGGTGTGGTCCGCCGACGGTGAGCCGGTGCTGGTCGCGCGCGACGTCGTACCGGTGCTGACCCGGGTGGACCCGGCCGGCCTCGACCCCGTGACCCCGATGCCCGCGCTGGCGCGGGAGCTGGCCGGCGAGCAGGTCGGCTGGGAGCTGGTGTGGCCGGGTGCCGACGGCCTGTCCGTCGAGGACGCAGGGCTGGTCGGCCGCCCCGAGGGTGAGCCGGCGATGACCCTCGAGGCGACGGGGATCAGTCGCACCGGCACGATCTGCTACTGGACCCGCGAGGTGCACGTGCGCGGCGCGTTCCGCTACGCGCTCGTCCGCCGCGCCGACTGGTAGGCCGGCTCAGCGCAGCAGCCGCGTCGTCGTCTCCGACTCGGCGACGACCCGCCCCTCCCGGACCACCCAGCGGGGCCGGGCGTGCTCGGTGAGGACGTCGCGCAGCCGGCCGTCGGCGTGCACGCACAGGTTGGCCGGGTTGCCCGCGGCGATCGCGTGGTCGGCGACGCCGAGCACCTCGGCCGCCCGCGTGGTCACCAGCTCGAGCAGCAGTCGCTGGTCGGCGGCGGTGAGGAAGCGCAGGGTGTGCGCGGCGAGGAAGGCGACCTCGAGCATGCTGTGCCGACCGAACGGGTAGTACGCGTCCTCGACGTCGTCCTGGCCGAGCGCCACCGGGATGCCGTCCTCGAGGAACTCCCGCACCGGTAGGTGCAGCGGCCCGGTGTGCGGGTCGGAGACGAAGCCGAGCCCTGCCGCGTGCGCGAGGTCCATCAGCCGCTGCAGCGTCGGCTGGGGGTACGTCGCCAGGGCACGCGCGTGGCAAGCGACCCCGCGCCCGCGCAGGTCGTGCTCGATCATCGCCTCCGCCAGCATCTGGGTCGTCCGCAGCCCCGGGTCGCCGGCGTCGTCGACCAGCATCGCCACCCGCTTGCCCTGGGCCGCGGCCAGCCGGCAGGCCCACTCCACGTGAGCCCTGGCGTCGGTGTCGGTCATCTCGATCCAGGGGATGCCGCCGACCACGTCGGCACCCATCCGCAGCGCCTCCTCGCACAGCGCGGCCGCGCCCGGGTCGCGGAGCAGCCCGTCCTGCGGGAAGGCCACCACCTGGACGTCCAGCAGGTCGCGGTACTCCTCGCGCACGGCCAGCACCGCCTCCATCCCCACCAGCCGCGCCGTGGTGTCGACGTCGACGAACGCCTGGACGTGCAGCACCCCGTGAGCGACGGCCGCGTCGAGGACGCGCCGGATGTTGGGCTCGAGCCAGGCCCGGTCGTACTGCCGCTTCACCCCGCTCGCCTCGCGCACGATCGAGCGGAGCGCCGCGCCCATGTTCCCGGAGGTGTACGCCGCCAGCGCGCCGTCGCCCGCCCGGTCGAGCGTGTGCACCTTCTCCAGGTGCAGGTGCCCGTCGACGAAGGACTCGGTCACCAGGCCGCCGCCGGCGTCGATGGTCCGGGTCGCGGTCGCGCCGGCCGGCGCCTCCGTGCCGACGTGGGCGTAGCGACCGTCCCGGATCCCCAGCGTGACGGGCGATCCGTCGGCCAGGCGGGCGTTCGCGACGAGCAGGTCGTACGGCGCGCTCATGCCGCCGCCTCGACCGCGACCGACTCCTGCGCGGTGAGCGAGGCGAAGTCGGTCAGGCTGTGCACGACGACGTCGCGGTTGGCCGACGCGTGGGTCTCTGCGGTCACGGGGTCCTCCGGGCTCGGATGAGATCTGTCAGACAGGACCTTCTCCACCTGTCAGACATGTGTCAAGAGCCGGCGGCGCGCCGACGGGCCGGCTCGTCAGGTCTCGACGAGCCGGGCCGGGGGTTCGGGTCAGGACCTGCCGTCGACCGGTACGACGCCCGCGTGGTGCCGCTTCGCCAGCTCGGCGTAGTAGGCGGCGTTGGTCTCGACCCAGAAGTGGGCGCCCGTGCCCTCGATGGGCCGCTTCGTCTCGGCGGGCGCCCCGGCGGCGAGCACGCCCTCGGGGATCTTGGTGCCCGGCGTGACGACCGCGCCCGCCGCGACGAGCGAGCCTGCGCCGATCGTGGCGTGGTCGAGGACGGTGCTGCCGTTGCCGAGCAGCGACTTCTCGCCCATCGTGGCGCCGTGGAAGACGCAGGCGTGGGCCACGGTCGCGTTCGGACCGATCTCGACGACGACGTCCGGGGCGCCGTGGACGACCGAGTTGTCCTGGATGTTCGAGCCCTCGCGCACGATGATCGTGCAGATGTCGGCGCGCAGCACGGCGCCGTACCAGACGCTGGCACCCTTCTCGATGCGGACGTCGCCGATCAGCGTCGCGGTCGGCGCGACGAACGCCTCGGGGTGGACCTGGGGCCGGCGGCCTTCGAACTCGTAGAGGAACACGGGGCCACCGTAGGGCAGCACGTGTCCCGAGACGCGCCCAGGTCCGGAGACGCCGCGAGGTGGGGGGGGGGGCGGCCCCGGGGCCGGGCGCGCGCGCCCCCCGGGGGCCGGGGGGGGGGTCGGGGCCCCTCCCCTCCCCCCCCCCGCCCACCACCTCGCCTGGTCTCGTGACGCGTCGCTCGGTCCCTTGCTTCGCTGCGGGACCGAGCCGACGCTCCTCGACCTGCGGACGCATTCAGCGCCTTCGCAAGCTCAGGCGCTGGCGTCCTTGATCTCGCAGACGACCTCGCCGTTGCCGATGGTGGCGCCGACCTCGGCCGCGAGACCGGTGATCGTGCCGGCCTTGTGCGCCTTGAGCGGCTGCTCCATCTTCATCGCCTCGAGGACCACGACGACGTCGCCCTCGGCGACCTCCTGGCCCTCCTCGACGGCGACCTTGACGATGGTGCCCTGCATCGGCGAGGTCACCGAGTCGCCCGACGCCGCGGCGCCGGCCTTCTTGCCGGCCGCGCGCTTGGGCTTCTTCGCACCCGCGCCGCCGCCGACGGAGAGCCCGCCGAGGCCGGCCGGGAGGACGACCTCGATCCGCTTGCCTCCGACCTCGACGACGACCTTCTGCTTCTCGCCCTGCTCCTCGGCCTCGCCGGCGGCGCCGCCGGCGGCGCCGCCGTACGGCGTGATCTGGTTGTCGAAGTCGGTCTCGATCCAGGTCGTGTAGACGTCGAAGGAGCCCTCGCCGGACGGCGTGGACGCGCCGACCCAGGCGGGGTCGTTGACGATGACCTCGTGGAAGGTGATCGCGGTCGGCATGCCGTCGACCTCGAACTCCGCGAGGGCACGGCGGGAGCGCTCGATCGCCTGGGTCCGGCTGGACCCGGTGACGATCAGCTTGGCGATCAGCGAGTCGAACGCGCCGGGCACCGTCTCGCCGACCTGGTAGCCGCCGTCGACGCGGACGCCGGGACCCTGCGGCGGGTTCCAGGCGGTGAGCGTGCCGGGGGCGGGCATGAAGTTGTTGCCGCCGTCCTCGGCGTTGATCCGGTACTCGATGGAGTGCCCGCGGACCTCCGGGTCGCCGTAGCCGAGCTCCTCGCCCGCGGCGATGCGGAACATCTCGCGGACCAGGTCGATGCCGGTGACCTCCTCGGACACGCAGTGCTCGACCTGGAGACGGGTGTTGACCTCGAGGAAGGAGATCGTGCCGTCGGCGGCGACGAGGAACTCGCAGGTGCCGGCGCCGACGTAGTTGGCCTCGCGCAGGATCGCCTTCGACGACTCGTAGAGGCGCGCGTTCTGCTCGTCGCTGAGGAACGGCGCGGGCGCCTCCTCGACCAGCTTCTGGTGGCGGCGCTGCAGCGAGCAGTCGCGGGTCGAGACCACGACGACGTTGCCGTGCGTGTCGGCCAGGCACTGGGTCTCGACGTGGCGGGGCTTGTCGAGGAACTTCTCGACCAGGCACTCGCCGCGGCCGAAGGCGCTGATCGCCTCACGGGTGGCGGACTCGAAGAGCTCGGGGATCTCCTCGAGGGTGCGGGCCACCTTGAGGCCGCGACCGCCGCCGCCGAAGACCGCCTTGATGGCGACCGGGAGGCCGTGCTCCTTCGCGAACGCGACGATCTCGTCGGCCGACTCGACCGGGTCCTTGAGGCCCGGGGCCAGCGGGGCGCCGGCAGCCAGCGCGATCTGCTTCGCCTTCGCCTTGTCGCCCAGGCCGTCGATCGCCTCGGGCGAGGGGCCGATCCAGATCAGGCCGGCGTCGATGACCGCCTGTGCGAAGAGCGCGTTCTCGGCCAGGAAGCCGTAGCCCGGGTGGACCGAGTCGGCACCCGACTGCTTCGCGACATCGATGATCTTGGCGATGTCGAGGTAGGTCTCGGCGGGGGTCGAACCGCCCAGGGAGTACGCCTCGTCGGCCAGGCGCACGAACAGCGCGTTGGCGTCCGGCTCGGCGTACACCGCGACCGAGCCGATACCCGCGTCCTTGGCGGCACGGATGACCCGAACCGCGATCTCGCCGCGGTTGGCGATCAGGACCTTCTTCAAACTCATGGTGTGGCCTTCCAGTTCAGCGGGGCAGGGCGCTGGCGCGCCAGGCGCCGCGTCCGGGGTTCGGGTGGGAGCTGGCGGTACGACGCAGGCGGCGGGCCGGGTTGGTCCACTCGGAGCGTGGTGCCTCGGGCGCCGCGGCGCCACCGCCGAGGGCGGAGAGCACCGCGACGATCGCGGCAACCTCCTCCGGCGTGGTGCCCGGCGTGATGACCCGCAGCAGGGGAGCGGCGGGAGTCGCCGCCTGCTCGGCCTCGGTCACGGTCTCGGCGCTCACAGCGGGATGTTCCCGTGCTTCTTGGGCGGGAGCACCTCGCGCTTGTTGCGCAGCAGGCGCAGTGCCTTGACCACCTCGGCGCGGGTCTCCGACGGCTTGATCACGCCGTCGACGTAGCCGCGCTCGGCCGCGATGTAGGGGTTGGCCAGCGTGGTCTCGTACTCGTCGATCAGCTCGGCCCGCTTGGCCTCGACGTCACCGCCGGCGGCCTCGAGCTCGGCGAGGGTACGGCGGTGCACGATGTTGGCCGCGCCCTGGGCGCCCATCACCGCGATCTGGCCGGTGGGCCACGACAGGTTGATGTCGGCGCCGAGGTGCTTGGACCCCATGACGTCGTACGCGCCGCCGTAGGCCTTGCGGGTGATGATCGTGACGAGCGGGACGGTCGCCTCGGCGTAGGCGTAGATCAGCTTGGCGCCGCGGCGGATGATGCCGAGGTGCTCCTGGTCGACACCGGGGAGGAAGCCGGGGACGTCGACGAAGGTCAGCACCGGGATGTTGAAGGCGTCGCAGAACCGGACGAACCGGGCGGCCTTCTCCGAGGCGTCGATGTCGAGGGTGCCGGCGAACTGCATCGGCTGGTTGGCGACGACGCCGACCGAGCGGCCCTCGACGCGGCCGTAGCCGACGATGATGTTGGGTGCGAACAGCGGCTGCACCTCGAGGAAGTCGCCGTCGTCGACGATCGTCGTGATGACGTCGTGCATGTCGTAGGGCTGGTTCGGCGAGTCCGGGATCAGCGTGTCGAGCGCGAGGTCCTCGGGCGTGGGCTCGAGGTCGGCCGCCTCGTCGAAGGACGGGGCGTCGTCGAGGTTGTTCTGCGGCAGGAACGCCAGCAGCGCCTTGACGTACTCGAACGCGTCCTCCTCGTCGTGGGCCATGTAGTGGGCGTTGCCCGACTTGGTGTTGTGGGCCCGGGCGCCGCCGAGCTCCTCCATCGAGACGTCCTCGCCGGTGACCGTCTTGATGACGTCCGGGCCGGTGATGAACATGGCGGAGGTCTGGTCGACCATGATCGTGAAGTCGGTGACGGCGGGGGAGTAGACGTGGCCGCCCGCGCAGTTGCCCATGATCATCGAGATCTGCGGGATCACGCCGGAGGCGTGCACGTTGCGCTTGAAGATCTCGCCGTACAGGCCGAGCGAGACGACGCCCTCCTGGATGCGGGCGCCGGCGCCCTCGTTGATGCCGATGATGGGGCAGCCGGACTTGATCGCCAGGTCCATGACCTTGGTGATCTTCTCGCCGTACACCTCGCCGAGCGAGCCGCCGAAGACGGTGAAGTCCTGGGAGAACACGCACACCTGGCGGCCGTCGACCGTGCCGTAGCCGGTGATCACGCCGTCGCCGTACGGGCGGGTCTTCTCGAGGCCGAAGGCCGTGGAGCGGTGGCGGGCGAACTCGTCGAGCTCGACGAAGCTGCCCTCGTCGAAGAGCATCTCGATGCGCTCGCGGGCGGTCTTGCGCCCCTTGGCGTGCTGCTTCTCCTGCGCCTTGGCGGCGGGAGCGTGCACGGCCTCGTCGGTGCGGCGGTCGAGGTCCGCCAGCTTGCCCGCCGTCGTGTGCAGGTCGATCTCGGTCATGAAACTGAGTATCATCCATTGATACTGGAGTTCACAAGGGGGGTGGGGTGTGACGCAATCGCGTGACGACGACCGCCGGGCGCCGGCCGCCAAGGGCCCGGGCCCTGCCGCCGCGATCGTCGACGCCGCCTTTCGGCTGTTCAACGAGTTCGGGTACGACGAGACCAGCGTCGACGACATCGCCTCCGCCGCGGGCGTCAGCCGCAGCTCCTTCTTCCGGCTCTTCGGGTCCAAGGAGATGGTGATCTTCCCCGACCACGACGCGATCCTCGCGGCGGTCGAGGAGCGGCTCGCGGCCTCCACCCAGAAGAGCGCCATCCTCGCCGTGTCCGACGCGGTGCGGGTCGTGCTGTTCCACTACATCGCCGAGGGCCCGCTGGCCCGGCGTCGTTACCAGCTCACCTCGACGGTGCCCGCGCTGCGCGAGCGCGAGCTGATCAGCGGGTCGCGCTACCAGCAGCTGTTCCGGCAGTACATCAGCGCCTGGGGCGACGGCACCGAGGAGTCCGAGCGGCGCGGCGAGCTGATGGCGGCCGCCGTCGTCGCCGCCCACAACCGGGTGCTCCGCCGCTGGCTGCGCGAGGAGTGCGAGGACCCGCACATGGAGATCGACCAGGCGATGGCGCAGGTCAACGCGCTCTTCGCCCCGCCGCCGGCGACGACCCCCGCCGCTCCCGGCGCGATCGTCGTCGTCCGCACCGACCAGGACCTCGAGGCCGTCGCGGAGCAGCTCCGCTCGCTGTGACCGGCCGGACGGGCTGCGGGGATCGGCCGGGGGTACCGCCGCGGTCATGCCGAGCGTCGAGCGCGTCGTCGTCGTCCCCCGTCCCGTCGAGAAGGTCTGGGACTACCTGACCGACTTCACCACCACCGAGGAGTGGGACCCGCCCACCGTGACCACGGTGCGGACCTCCGGCGACGGCGGCGTCGGTACGACGTACCGCAACGTCTCCTCCTTCCTCGGTCACGAGACCGAGGTCGAGTACCGCGTGATCGCCTCCGTGCCGCACGAGCTGTTCGAGCTCACCGGGTCCGCCGCGGGCGTCGACCTGCGCGACACGCTCCGCTTCTCCGAGCAGGACGGCGTGACCACGGTGCGCTACCGCTCCGAGCTCACGCCGCACGGCGTCGGCAAGCTGGCGTCGCCCGTCGTGAAGGGCGGCCTCGAGCTGCTCGCCAACCAGGTCGCCCAGAAGATCGAGGAGCGTCTGCTCCTCCTCTAGCGAGGCCGGGCGGGCGCGCAATGGCTCCGGTCGTGCGGAACTTCGGCCGCGGATCCTCTCGCCAAGGCGGCCTCCGGGAGGACAGGATGTGACCCGGCGCACATCCCCGCGCCCTTCCTCTCGGAAAGGTTGATCCATGCCTCACCTCAACCGGCGGTTCCGTGCCGCCGTCCTCACGGTCGCGACCGGCCTCACCCTGGCCGGACTGTCCGTGACCGGATCCGGCGCCGTCGCCGCCCCCGGCGCCGCGGCCGACGAGCCCCCGTCGACCCCCGTGCCGATCAGCACGCCCGACGGAGTCGTGTCGGCGTACCTGCTCAACGCCAAGCACGCCAACCCCGGCCAGACCCGCCTCGTGGAGCGCGCCGTGACCCGGGCCGGCGGTGTCGTCGTCCAGACCTGGCCGCAGATCGGCGTCGTCGTCGCCCACAGCGACGAGGCCTCGTTCCGCGCCGACGTCCAGGCGTACGCCGGCAACGCGCTCGAGTCGGTCGGTGCGACCCGCACCGTGCCGGTGTCCGAGGGCACTCCGGCCGGCGTCCAGGCGCCGTGGGGCCCCGGCAAGGGACAGGTCCGCAAGGCCCAGCAGTCGCCGCAGCACGACGACACGGAGAACACCCTCACCGCCGCCGACCCGCGCGAGGCGGAGCAGTGGGACATGCAGGTGATCAAGGCCGACCAGGCGCACGCCATCACCGACGGCTCCCGTGACGTCGTCGTCGGCGTGCTCGACTCCGGCATCGACCCCGACCACCCGGACCTCGCGGCCAACATCGACGTCGCCGACTCGGTCAACTGCAGCGACGCCGGCCGTCCGGACACCTCGCCGACGGGCTGGTACCCGACCACCAGCGACCACGGCACCCACGTCGCCGGCACCATCGGCGCGGCGCGCAACGGCACCGGCATCGTCGGCGTCGCGCCCAACGTGCGGATGGCGGCGGTCAAGGTCGTCAACGACGACGGCTTCATCTACCCGGAGTACGCCGTGTGCGGCTTCGTCTGGGCCGGTTCGCACGGCATGGACGTGACCAACAACAGCTACTACGTCGACCCGTTCGAGTTCTACTGCGAGGACCAGCCCGACCAGTACGCCGCCAAGGAGGCCGTGCGCCGCGCGGTCGCCTGGTCGACCGGCCAGGGCGTCGTCCACGCCGCGGCCGCCGGCAACTCGGCCCACGACCTCGCCGACAAGTCGTCCTTCCTCGACGAGGGCAGCCCTGACGACGGCACGCCGGTGACCCGCACGCTCAACAGCGGCTGCCAGGACATCCCGACCGAGCTGCCCGGCGTGGTGACCGTCTCCGCGAGCCACCGCGACGACATCTTGTCGTACTTCTCGAACCGCGGCCTCGGCGTCATCGACGTGGCCGCCCCGGGGCGGCGCATCCTGTCGACCATCGTCACCGACAACGGCTACGGCCTGAAGTCGGGCACGTCGATGGCCTCGCCGCACGTCGCCGGCGTCCTCGCCCTCATGAAGTCGGCCCACCCCGACCTCACGCCGGCACAGATGGTCGCCAAGCTGCGCGCCGACGCCGACGACCACGCCTGCACGATCCAGGAGACGCCGCCGCTGCCGACGATCCCGTTCGGGGCCCCGTGCGTCGGGACCAACGCCGACAACAGCTACTACGGCGAGGGCATGGTCGACGCCCTCGATGCCGTGCGCTGAGGCACCAGGTGACCGGTGGCCGCCTGCGGGCGGTCACCGGTCGCCGGGCAGACTCGGTGCGTGACCACGACGAGCGCGCCCCCGGACGAGGAGTCGAACGCCGACGACTCGTCGGCATTCGAGCGAGCGTTGGGTCCGTTCCTGCTCAACTACAAGTTCGGCCTCGACGAGATCCTCACCAAGATCAACATCCTGCGCGAGGAGCTCGCCTTCCGCGGCAACGGCAACCCGATCGAGCACGTCAGCTCGCGGCTGAAGTCCGTCGAGAGCCTGCGGTCCAAGGCGCTGCGGATCGGCTGCCCGCTCGAGGTCGACGCGATCGCCGAGCAGATCACCGACATCGCCGGGGTGCGGATCGTGTGCAGCTTCATCGCCGACGCCTACCAGGTGCTCGACATGCTGACGACCCAGCCGGACATCACCGTGCGCACCATCAAGGACTACGTGGCGCAGCCGAAGCCCAACGGCTACCGCAGCCTGCACGCGATCGTGGAGATCCCGGTCTTCCTGTCCGACACGGTGCGCACCGTCGCGGTGGAGCTGCAGATCCGCACCGCGGCCATGGACTTCTGGGCCAGCGTCGAGCACAAGATCTACTACAAGTACGCCAAGGACGTGCCTGCCGAGCTCGTCGAGGAGCTCTCTGCCGCCGCCCGGGTCGCCCACGAGCTCGACACCCGGATGGCCGAGCTGCACCGCATCGTGCACGGCTGACCCCGGCTCGCGGCGTGCTGCGGCCGCGGGGTCTCCCGCGAGCACGGGCAGCGCAGAACTAGAACAGGTTCTATGGTGTCCTCGGCATGCTGCCGCGAACTCCAGGAGGACCCATGACCGACCAGCCCGCTCCCCGCGCCCAGCGCTTCACCGGCCGCCGGGTCGTCGTCACGGGAGCCGCCGGCGGCCTCGGCCAGGTCGTCGCCGAGCTGTTCCGCGCCGAGGGCGCGACCGTGGTCGCGACCGACGTGGTCGCCGCCGACGGCGTCGTGGCCTGCGACCTGTCCGACGACGCGGCCCGTGACGCCTTCGTCGCGGACGCCCTCGCCGAGCTGGGCGGCCTCGACGTGCTCTGCAACGTCGCCGGGATCCAGAAGTTCGCCCAGATCGGCTCGATCACCGCCGACCTGCTGCGCAAGCACTTCGACGTCAACGCCCTCGCCCCGATCATGCTCGCCCAGGCCTGCGCCGACGCACTGGTCGAGAGCAAGGGCAACGTCGTCTCCGTCGCCTCGATCTCGGCCGTGATGGGCCAGCCCTACAACGCGCCGTACTGCTCCTCGAAGGCCGCGCTCCTGCTCGGCATGCGTGCCCTCGCCGTCGAGTTCGGCACCAAGGGCGTGCGGGTCAACTGCGTGTCGCCCGGCGGCATCGCCACCCCGATGGTCGAGGCGGCGGCGGCCGGCCTGCCCGCCGACGCCAACTGGGACCTGGTCGCCCGCAGCACCTCGGTCATTCCCGGCTTCATGCCGCCCGCCGATGTCGCCGAGGCGCTCCTCTACCTCGCCTCCGACGCGGCCGCGTCGGTCACCGGCGCCAACCTCGTCGTCGACCGCGGTGTCGTCTGGTGATCACCGGGTCGCCCCGCCGTGCGATCGTCACCGGCGCCGGTCCCCGTTCCATCGGCCGGGCCGTCGCTGACGCGCTCCTGGCCGACGGCTGGGACGTCGTCGTCACCCGCCGCGACACCCTCGACCTCGCCGACCGCGCCTCGGTCGCCGCCTTCGCCGCGTCGTACGCCGAGCAGGCCGACCGCCTCGACCTGCTGGTCAACAGCGCGGGCATCCACCTCGACCTCGGCTCGCGGTGGAAGGAGCCCCAGCTCGTCGACGGGCACGAGATCCACTGGCGCACCAACTACCTCGGCACCGTCGACCTGACCACCGCTCTGCTGCCGCTGCTCCTCGCGGCGCCGTCGCCGACCGTCGTGCACCTCGTCTCCCAGCTGCACGACCGCGGCACCACCGACCAGCTGCTCGGCCGGCCGGTGGACTACGACTCGTGGGCGTCCTACGGCACCTCCAAGCTCGGGCTGGTCCACCATGCCGCGCTCCTCGCCGAGACGTACGGCGACCGGGGCCTGCGCGCCCTCGCCGTCCACCCCGGCTCGGTGTCGACCAACATCGCCAACCGTGGCCTCGAGACCCGCCCGCTGCTGAGGCGGCTGCGCAACCTGGCCCTGCCGCTCGAGCGCCGTACCCTCATGACGCCCGAGGAGTCGGCCGCCCACCTGGTCCGGATCGCCACCGACCCGTCCAGCGGCTCGGGGTACTACCGCAAGAGCCGGCCGGTCGACCCGGCGCCGGCCGCAGGCGACCTCGCCGCCCGCGAGGCGCTCGCGGCGACGACCGAGGCATGGTTGGCTGGCGGCTCCGGAGGCCGGTGACGCTCAGGCCGCGTCGCCGCCGGCGAAGACGAGGGCGTCGTGCTCGTGGAGCTGGTACTCGGCTTTGGTGAGCACGGTGGTGCCGCCCCCGGTGACGAGGCGGTAGAGGCCGTGGGGTGTTGCCCAGATCCATCTGTCGGGTCCGAGCTGCAGGACGGTGTAGCCGAGGTGGGTCTTGGCTCGGTGGTGGTGTCTGCCGAGTGGGGTGTCGTTGTGGTCGCCGGTCTGGCCGGGTGGGCCGTTCTTGTCGTAGGGCACCGTGTGGTCGTGATCGGGGCTTCGGCCGTGCTTCGTGAAGAGCTTCGTGGCGTGGGGGAAGACGTCGCCCAGGGTGCGTAGCTCGGTGCGGTGCTTCACGTCCGCGGGGTGTTCGTAGCCGTTGACCGAGCGCCCGGTGTGGAGGTCCACGACGGGGGTGATGGTCACGTGCGCACCGCGTCTCAGCAGGTCGCGGACCTGGTCGAGGAGGCGGGGTCCGTTGACCCGGCCCTCGACGCGGGCCAGGGGCCCGAGGGTGCCGGTGGTGTCGTGGGCCAAGTGGACGACGAGGTCGACGGCTGCCCTGCCGGGGTCCGCGGTGCCGGGGTCTGCGGTGCCGGGGTCGCGACCTTCCTCCGATGCCTGGAGGAACGCGAGGACGGCGGCGGGGTCGGCGAGCATGGCGAACGCTTCGGCCCGCCAGTGGTCCATCCCCCACGGTTCCCCGCCGTCGACCGGGGCCGGCGCGTTCTCAGCCAAGGCGAGGGCGAGGTCGTCGACCATGCGGGCGTGGGCGAGGGCGTCGGCCTCGTCGATGCGGGCGAACACGACCCCCAGCCCGGCAGCGTTGTCCACGGAGTCGATCTGGGTGCCGGGGCGGGGCTGGGGGAACCAGACCCCTTTGCCCTTCTGGTTGGCGTTGATCCGTTCCCGATGGGCGACGGGGTCGGCTTCGATGATTTTGGCCTCGGCGATCTTCAGGATCCGTGAGGGTGCCTGGTCCAGGGCCGCGGCGACCGCGGTGTCGACGACCCGGACCTGGGAATTGCTGAGCTTGCGGGACCAGCGGGCGACCTTGCGGACCACCCACAGCTCACAACGCCCGGCTTTCACTCCCTCCCACACGGTGGGGAGGCGGTGGCGCAGGTCGAACGCATCGGCCACCGCGCTGCGGGTCGACAGGACACCTTCGTGGCGGGCGATCGCCATCTCCACCAGGGCCAGGTCCTGGACCTGCGGCGTTCCGTCGCCGCCGAGGGTGATCAGCTTTGGACCCCCGAGTCGTACGGGCACCGCGTCGGGTTCGGTCTGCGGGTCATTCGAGTGGAGGTCGGCCCAGGCGAGCAGCAGCTCCAGCTGTTCGACTTCGTGGATCCGGCGGACCTGGACGCCGTTCTCGGCCGCGTGGAGCAGCTGCGCCGGGGCGGCGTCCGAGAGGTCCGAGAGCATGGGTCGATTCTACTCGAACACACGTTCGTACGCCATGGACTCGAGGGGACTTTCCCCATATTTCTAGCGGTTTCTCGCGCCTTCCCATCGCGGCCCCGCCGTCTCGGCGGGAATCGCAAGCCGACCGCGGAACCCGACCCCTACGCCCCTCCTTCGTTGCTGCCTTTCCGGAACCCGACCGGCTGCGCGACCGAAGCCCGCTGACCGTCTCCCTGGCACGCAAGAGCGGGTCTGCGTCGTTCGGGACATGCGGCAGCTCAACGGCGAGGAAGCGGCAACTCAACAGCGAGGAAGCGGCAACTCAACAGCGAGAAAGTGGCAACTCGACAGCAAGAAAGTGGCGACTCAACGATCTCCTCACCCGCAGACGGCAGCGCGCTACGCGTCGAGCGCCTCGGCCAGGAAGCGCAGCTGCTTCGGCACCACGCGCCGCCAGTACCCGATGTCGTGGTCGCCCCGGCTGAACCCGCCGGCGGGCCGCTCGGGGAGGTCGCGGACGAAGTCGCGGGTGGCCGCGTAGAAGGGGTCGCCCGTGCCGCAGTCCACCCGGAGGGGTACGTCGGCCAGGGTGTTCTCGCGCCCGAACACCGTCATCCGCGCGAAGTCCGCCGCGTCGTCGAACGCGCCCGGCGACGTGTCGTCGTACCGGTGCCACAGGGCGGGGCTCATCACGCCCACCGCCTTGACCGCGTCGCCGAGCGCGGGGGTCAGGTGGAGTGCGCCGAACCCACCCATCGACCAGCCGAGCAGGCCGATCCTGCTGGTGTCGAGACCGCGCTGTGCCAGCAGGGGCAGGAACTCGTCGACGACCATGGCGCCGGCGTCCTCGCCGCTGCGCCGGGCGTGCCAGTAGGTGTCGCCCCCGTCGACGCTCGCGATCGCGACCGGCGGCATCCCGTCGGCGATGCCGGCCGCGAGGAACCGGTCGAGCGCCAGGTAGGAGCGCGCGAAGGCCGACGCGTGGTCGTTGCGCCGCCCGTGCAGCACCACCACGACCGGCGGTCCGGGCCCGTCGGTGAACCGGCCTCCCCACGGGGTCGCGATCGACCACCCGCAGGTCGCGCCCTTGCGGGCCGCGGAGACGAAGCTGCCCGACACCGGCTCGCCGCCCCGCACGTGCGGGACGACGCCGTCCGGTCCGTCGTCCGTCCGGTGCCGGTACGCCGCCCCCGCCGCACCCGCTGCCCCCAGCGCCACCACCCCGCCGCCGGCACCGAGCAGCCCGCGACGCGAGAGGCGACGGCCCGGGCGGGGCTCACTCCTCGTCATCGTCGTCCAGCTCCTCCTCGAGCTCGCGCAGCGCCTGCGCGGCCAGCGTGTCACCCCTGGCCGCGGCCAGCCGGAAGTGCTCGAGCGCGCCCTCGGTGTCCCCCAGGCAGTCGAGCAGGATCGCGAGGTTGTGGTGGGCGTGGGCGTCGCCGAGCGCGGCGCCGGCCCGGTAGGCGGCCTCGGCTGCGACCGGGTCGTTGAGGACATCGGCGTACAGGTTGCCGAGCGGGAGCATGCTCTCCGTCTCGCCGAGCAGCATGCCGCGCTCCAGCACCGCGCGCCCCTCCTCGAGGCGCCCGGACCGGATCAGCAGCTGGGCGAGGTCGCCGCGCGCCGACGGGAACAGCTCGGCGCCGGCGCGCAGGTCGTCCTCGAGTGCCGGGTCCCACGACGTGCACCACCGCCAGCAGGCCACGACCGCCGCCGCGGTCGCGTTCCCGGTGGCTGCTGCCCGCTCGGCCGTCGCGAGCGCCTCGTCGCACCGGTCCAGCTCGCGCAGCATGAACGCGATCGCGAGGGTGGCGTCCTCGTCGCCAGCCGCCTCGGCACGCTCGAAGGCCGCGAGCGCCTCCGACCACCGTTCCAGGTCGGCCAGCGTGTTGCCCAGGTTGTAGGAGCCGAGCACCGACCCGAGCTCCTCGGCCATCCGGAAGCAGTCGATGGCGGCCTCGAGCCGGCCCAGCTCCGCCAGCTCGCAGCCGGTCTCGATCAACGCCTCCTCGTCCGAGGGATCGATGCGGTCAGCAGGGGACATGCCCGGAACCTAGCGGTGCAGCTCCGCGAGCGCGGGCAGTTGCCTGACTCAGCGCTGAGCCGAGCCGGCCGTGATCGGCTCGGAGGGAGCGGGTGGTCGAGGCGGTCAGCGCAGGCCGCGCGCCAGCAGCTCGGCGAGGTGCACCGGCTCCGCGTCGGGAGCCAGCTCGTCGAGCTGCGTGCGGCACGAGAAGCCGTCGGCCAGCACCACCCGCCGCGCGTCGTCGGCCGACGACCGCAGCGCCGGCAGCAGGTTCGCCTCGGCGACCGCGACCGACACCTCGTAGTGCCCCTGCTCGACGCCGAAGTTGCCGGCCATGCCGCAGCACCCGGGCACCGCCTCGACCGTCGCGCCGGCCCGCTCGAGCAGCGCCTGGTCGGTGCTCCAGCCCATCACCGCGTGGTGGTGGCAGTGCGGCTGCGCGACGATCCGCACCCCGGCCAGCGAGGGCGGGGTCCAGGCCGGCGTGCGGGACAGCAGCTCGGCCAGCGTGGTGGTCGCACCGGCGACGGCCGCGGCGTCGGGGCCCGGCACCAGCTCGCGCAGCTCGTGGCGCAGCACCGCCGTGCACGACGGCTCCAGTCCGACGATCGGCACCCCGGCGTGGGCGTCCTCCTTGAGCGCCTCGACCATCCCGCCCAGCCGGCGGGCGGCGCCGTCGAGCTGGCCGGTGCTGATCCACGGCAGGCCGCAGCACTCCTGCTGCCGGGTGATCCGCGGGTCGTAGCCCGCGTCGCGCAGCACCGCGACCGCCGCATCGGCGACGCGCGGCGCGAAGTGGTTGGTGAACGAGTCGACGAAGAGCACGACCGGCGTACCCGTCCCCGCGGCACCGCCGAAGGTACGGCGGAACGTGCGCCGCGCGAACGCCGGCATCCGCCGCCGCGTGTCGACGCCGGCCGCCTTCAGGGCCACCTTCCGCAGCGGCGCGAGGTCCATCGACTTGTTGGCGAAGCGCGGCATCGCGGAGCCGACCTTGGCCCACCGGGGCAGCCAGCCGACGGAGTAGTGCGAGCGCGGCCGCAGCTTGCGCTTGTAGGTCTGGTGCAGCACCTCGGCCTTGTAGGAGGCCATGTCCGTCCCGGTCGGGCAGTCCGACGCACAGCCCTTGCAGGACAGGCACAGGTCGAGTGCCTCGTGCACCTCCGGCGAGCTCCAGGTCGTCGTGCTCGAGCCGTTGACGATCTCCTGCAGCAGCCGGGCGCGGCCGCGGGTGGAGTGGATCTCCTCCTTCGTCGCCTGGTACGACGGGCACATCACGCCGCCCGAGCCGCTGTTGTCGGCGCGGCACTTGCCCACCCCGGTGCAGCGGTGCACGGCCTGGCCGAAGTCGCCGCCGTCGGAGGTGTAGGCGAGTGCCAGGCCCCCCGACTGCTTGGTCAGGCGCGCCGTCGCGGTGTAGCGCAGGTCGGCGGTGCTGGAGGCGGGCTCGACCAGGATCCCGGGGTTGAGCATCCGGGTGGGGTCGAAGACGTCCTTCACGGCGGCCATCAGGGAGAGCGCGGCGGGGGAGTACATCCGCGGCAGCAGGTCGCTGCGGGCCCGGCCGTCGCCGTGCTCGCCGGACAGCGAGCCGCCCAGGGAGGTGACCAGGTCGGCCGCGTCCTCGAGGAACGCGCGGAACGCCTCGGCCCCGTCGGGCCGGTCGAAGGGGAAGTCCATCCGCACGTGCAGGCAGCCTTCGCCGAAGTGCCCGAACGGCATCGCGGTCAGCTCGTGCCGGGCGAGCAGCTCCTCGAACGAGGTCAGGTAGGTGCCGAGCCGGTCCGGCGGTACGGCGGCGTCCTCCCAGCCTGCCCAGGCGGGCTTGCCCGACGGCGCACGTCCGGCGAGGCCGGCTCCGTCGGCGCGGATCTTCCAGAGCCGGTCGGCCGTCCTCGGGTCGTCGACGACGAGGGCCGAGATGCCGAGGCCGGCGGCGGCGAGCAGGTCCGCCCGGCGCCGTACGTCGTCGGGGTCGGTGCCGGACAGCTCGACGAACATCCAGGCGTCGCCGGCCGGCAGCGGCGGCACGGCGTTCTCCCCGCGGCGCTCGCGGATCACGTCGACGATGCGCCGGTCCAGGCCTTCGCACGCGGACGGCTCGAAGGCGAGCACCTCGGGTGTCGCGAAGCCGGCGGTCGGGAAGTCGGCGAAGCCGAGCACGACCATGACCGCGACCTTCGGTGCGCGGACCAGCCGGACCGTCGCCTCGGTGAGCACCGCCAGCGTGCCCTCGGACCCGACAAGGGTCCGGGTGAGGTCGAAGCCGCGCTCGGGTGCGAGGTGGTCGAGCGCGATGCCGGAGACGTGGCGCCCGAAGGTGCCGAACTCGGTCCGCACGGTGGCGAGGTCGCCCGCGACCACCTTCCGCAGCCGGTCCAGGACGTCGGAGCCCTCGGCAGAGGCGACGGGCGTCCCGTCCGCGTCGTACCCCGTCGTCAGCGTGGACCCGTCGGCGAGCAGCGCCCGTACGGCACGCACGTTGTGGGAGGTCCGGCCGTAGGCCAGCGAGCGCGCCCCGCACGCGTCGTTGCCGATCATCCCGCCGATCGTGCAGCGGGTGCTGGTCGACGGATCCGGCCCGAACCTCAGCCCGTGGGGTGCCGCCGCCTGCTGCAGCACCGCCTGGACCACGCCCGGCTGGACCACCGCGGTCTCCGCCTCGGCGTCGACCGAGAGCACCTGGTTCAGGTGCCGGCTGAAGTCGATGACCACGCCGGGGCCGATCGCGTTGCCGGCGACCGAGGTCCCCGCCCCGCGGGCGGTGACCGTCAGCCCCTCCGCGCGGGCGGCGGCCAGGACCGCGGCCACCTCGTCGCCCGAGCGCGGGAACGCGACGGCGACGGGCGGGACCCGGTAGAGCGAGGCGTCGGAGGAGTAGGCGCCGAGGACCGCGGCGTCGTCGCTGACGTCGCCCGCTCCGTGGCGCTGGAGCTGCTGAGCGATGCCGGACACAGGCTGAAATCTAGTGGGTGGCGGCGACGGCTACGCTCCCGTCCCAGGTCACGACCACACCACGACCACCACCACGACAGCCAGGGGGCGCCATGCGGCTCGGCATGATCATCGACTACTCCGGCGGGTTCGCCGAGACCGTGGAGCTGCTCCAGGAGTACGAGCGCAACGGGCTCGACCTGATCGCGATGCCGGAGGCGTACTCCTTCGACGCGGTCAGCCAGCTCGGCTACATCGCCGCCAAGACCGAGCGCCTGGAGCTGATGTCGGCGATCTTCCAGATCTACACCCGCACCCCGTCGCTGACCGCGATGACGGCCGCCGGCCTGGACTTCGTCTCCGAGGGCCGGTTCACGCTCGGCCTGGGCGCCAGCGGGCCGCAGGTGATCGAGGGCTTCCACGGCGTCAAGTACGACGCTCCGCTGGGCCGCACCCGCGAGGTGATCGAGATCTGCCGGCAGGTGTGGAAGCGCCAGCCGGTCGAGTTCGAGGGCAAGTACTACGACATCCCGCTGACCAAGGAGAAGGGCGGCTCCGGGCTCGGCAAGCCGCTCAAGATCATCAACCACCCGGTCCGCAGCGAGATCCCGATCTCGGTCGCCGCGCTCGGCCCGAAGAATGTCGCCCTGGTCGCCGAGCTCGCCAACGGCTGGCAGCCGCTGTTCTTCCACCCCGGCAAGCGCGACCTCGCCTGGGGCGAGCCGCTCGCCGAGGGGTTCGCGAAGCGCGACCCCGCACTCGGCGAGCTCGACATCCAGCTCCAGATCGCCTTCCACCTCGGCGAGCCGTCGCCCGAGGCCGTGCAGGCGATCCGCAACCAGCTGGCGCTGTACATCGGCGGCATGGGCGCGCGCGACAAGAACTTCTACAACCAGCTGGCCTGCCGCTACGGCTACGAGGCCGAGGCCAAGGAGATCCAGGACCTCTACCTCTCGGGCGCGAAGGCGGAGGCCGCGGCCGCCGTACCCCAGGAGCTGGTCGACGCCGTCACCCTGCTCGGTGACGAGGACTCGATCCGCCGGCAGGTGGCCGAGTTCCACGCCGCCGGCGTGCGCACCTTCCTGCTGAACCCGCTCGCCGCGACCGACGAGGAGAAGGTGGCGCAGGTGCGCCGGCTCTCCGAGATCGTCAAGGAGGTCGTCGCGTGAGCGAGCCCCGGTTCACCCTCACCCGCGACGGCGCGGTCGCCACCGTCGGCCTCGCCGGCCCGGGCGGCAAGGCGGTCATGGACGAGGCGTTCTTCGCCGAGCTGGCCGCGACCTTCACCGAGCTCGACGCCGACGACGCGGTCCGCGCCGTCGTGCTCGCCGGTGCGGGCGACCACTTCTCCTACGGCCTCGACCTGGCCGCGGCCGCCGGCACCTTCGCGCCCTGGCGACAGGCCACCCATGCCGGCGCCCGGCAGGAGCTGATGGCCCTGATCCGCCGCTGGCAGAGCGCGCTCGACACGGTGGCGAACCTCCGCAAGCCCACTGTCGCCGCCGTCACCGGCTGGTGCATCGGCGGCGGCGTCGACCTCGCCGTCGCCTGCGACGTCCGGGTCGCGTCGGCCGACGCGGTGTTCAGCGTGCGCGAGGCCAAGGTCGGCATCGTCGCCGACCTCGGCAGCCTGCAGCGCCTCGTCGGCGTCATCGGCGACGGCCACCTGCGCGAGCTCGCCCTCACCGGCGACGACGTCGACGCCGCTCGCGCCGCGCAGATCGGGCTGGTCAACCACGTCCACGCCTCCGCCGCCGAGACCCGTACGGCGGCCGCCGACCTCGCCGCCCGGATGGCGGCCAACTCGCCGCTGGTCCTGCGCGGCATCAAGGACGTCCTCGACGCCGAGCGTGGTCCGCGGGTCGAGGCCGGCCTGCGCTACACCGCGGTGTGGAACTCGGCCTTCCTGCTCAGCGACGACCTGGACGAGGCGATGCTGTCGTTCCTCGAGCGGCGCCCCCCGGAGTTCACCGGCCGCTGACGCCTCACGGCACCAGCCGGTCGCGGCCGGGACCGCCGTACAGCCGGTCCTGGCCGCCGCCGCCGCGGAGCACGTCGCGCCCGGCACCGCCACAGAGCAGGTCCCGGCCGCCGCGGCCACGGATCCGGTCGTTCCCGCCGAGGCCGACGATGACGTCGCGTCCCGGCGTGCCACGGAGCACGTCGTCGCCGGGCGTGCCGACGATGGTGGCCGCCCGCCCGTGGCAGGTGCGCACGGGCGGCTGGCCGCAGCCGCCCTCGGGGGTGATCACGACCTGGCCGCTCGTCGCCTCCGGTGCGACTCCGGTCTGGGCCGGCGGCACGCTGCTGTAGCTGCCTCCGCCGCCGCCCCCGCCGGCCGTGCTGTCGAGCAGACCGCCGCCCCCGCCGCCGCCGTAGCCGCCGCCCCCGCCGCCGGCCGTGCCGCCGCCTCCGCCGCCGCCGAAGCCACCGTTCCCCCCGCTGCCGCCCGTCACGACCTGGCCGGCGCCGCCGGCGCCCCCGTTGCCCATCGCCCAGCCGCCCGCGCCGCCCTGACCGGCGTTCGCGCCGTCGAGCACCACGCCGCCGCCCCCGCCGCCGCCCTCCGTGCCGTCACCGGCGCCGCGAGCCACCAGGCTGGAGCCGCCGACGCTCCCGCCGCTCGACGCGGTGTCGATGCCGGCGCCGGTGCCGCCGACGCCGGCCGGGGCGCCGTTGCCGCCGGTGCCGGTCGAGCTGGCGTCGAGCCCGCCGGTCGTCGCCCCGGAACCACCGCCACCGCCGGCGACGACCAGGACGCCGGCCGCGGTCGGTCCGGTCACCACGAAGGACCCGCCGCCGCCACCGCCGCCGGTCTGGCCGGGTACGCCGTTCCCGCCGGCGCCGCCGACCAGCACCTGGAGGGTGCTGCCTGCCGACACCGGGACACCCGGCACGAAGAGGAAGCCCCCGTGACCGCCGGCCTGTGTCGAGCCGCCGCCGGGAGCGCCCACGACGTACAGGCTCACCCGGTGCACGCCGGCCGGCACCACCCACGACTGGACGGTGCCGCTCGCGCCGAAGACGACGGGAGCGGGCGCGGCGCAGGAGCCGACACCGGCCGCGGGCGGTGGGCCGGCCGTCGGGAGGACGAGGGCGCCGGCGGCGAGAGTCGCGCCGGCGAGCGCACGGGCCACGGGACGGGGCAGCGGGAGAGTCACGAGAGGTCCTCCGGGAGCAGCGGACGGGCGAGCCGATCCGCCCCCATCGGCCGGCATTCGCACGCTACTCCGGCGCGCCGCGCCCGGAAAGGGCGCGCCGCGGACCTACCGGTCCTCAGCACTCCGCTTGGACCGGGTGATCGCGGCGACCGCACGGCCGTAGGCGATCGGCACCGCGCCGAGTGCCAGCGCGCGCTGCCGGGTCGGTTCGGTGACGTCGAAGTGCTCCGTGGCGGTGCCGGCGTTCTGGATCCAGCGCTCCTCGATGCCGAGCCGCCGCGCGAAGTCCAGCAGCTCGCGACGACCGGCCTCGCCGGGCAGGTCGGAGAGCAGGTGGGACCAGACGCCGTCGACGGGACCGACCACGGCCTCGAGCTGCATGTCGTCGACGTACACCGTCATGGGGCAAGGCTCCCACGGGGCCGGCGGGAACCGGCGAGAGGTCAGCGCACCCGGCCGTAGAACACCGAGCCGCTCCAGATCCGGTCGCGGCGGACCGGGACGCCGGGCCGCGAGGCGTGCCACAGCGTGTGGTTCCCGGCGTAGATGCCGACGTGGTAGACACGGCCGCCGCTGGTGAAGAACACCAGGTCGCCGACCTGCGGACGGCCGACCCTCCGGGTCGCGCCGGCCTGGGCGCCGGAGGTGCGCGGCAGGTTCTTGCCGACGTGGCGGTACGTCCACTGGACCAGGCCCGAGCAGTCGAAGGCGTTGGGGCCGGCGGCGCCGTACACGTAGGGCTTGCCGGCGCGGGAGCGCACCGTGGCCATCACCCGGGCGACGCGCTTCGCGGCCCGCTTCTTGGCCTTGTGTGCCTTCTCGGCCTTGTTCTGGGCGGCGGTGTCGGCGGTCTGGGGCTGGTCGGCGGCCCCGCCCTCGGCCGTCTCGGCCGGGAGGACGTGCAGGACCGCTCTGTCGGGGTCGTCGGCGTGGGCCTGGGGAGCCGGCGTGAACAGGCACGCCGACGCGAGGACGGGCACGACGAGAAGGCGCGCGGCAGCGCGCGACACGAGGGTGGACATCAGGAGGAGCTCCGCAGCGGCGCCTGCGAGAGATGACCTGTCGGACTTGGGCTGCTGGTGCCCAGGGACGCCGTGCGTCCCTTCGCCCCGAGCCGGATCGCTCCGGCGTACTACCTGGGTCTCCCGTGCCCGCGCTTACTTCATCGTGGTCGATGTCTCCCCACCGTCGAGCGCGGGCCTCGGCGCGACGCGGGCGGCCTCCCCGGGTCGGAGAGGTCTCAGCGTCCAGTGCACCCTGCGTGCGGCGGGCAGCGCAGTGGTCACGGTCACGTTTACGGCGTGGCGATCCTCACCCGGTCCGATGTAACGCGGACGCTGATCGGCACCGCCGATCAGCGCATCGGCTCACCCCGGGAAGTGCGGATCGGCCAGCAGGTACTGCGCGATCAGACCCTCGCGGCCGCGGTGCGGGCGCACCGGCTCAGGGACCATCCGGCCCTCCGCGGTGTCCCAGAACCGGTCGACCTGCAAGGCGATGCGCCGGGCCAGCCGGCCGGCCAGGCCGTGGTGCGGGAGGTAGGGGTGCGGGCGCGTCGGCACCCGCTTCTCGGTGCGGTAGAGCTGCTCGGCGAGGCCGCCGCGCTGGGCGTCGTCCAGGGCCGCGGACAGGTCGCGGGCCAACCGGAGCTCCATCGTCCGCAGGGCCGCCAGCTCGCGCTCGACCTCGTCCCAGATACCGGTCCACGAACGGCGCACGACCCACGTGGAGCCGTAGAGCTTGGCCTTGAGCTCGGTCAGGGCGACCTCGAGCCGCTTGCTCTGCAGGGCGAGCTCATGGACGCGCTCGCCGCCCTGCTCGAGGTGGTGCCGTGCCGCGGGGGCGAGCACCGCGTTGGCCGCCGAGACGTGGCGGCTCGTGCTTGCCAGGAACGGGTCGGCGGCGCTGAGCGCGGCCCGTGGTCGTTCCCGGGTGGGCCGGGAGGCCTCGGCGCTGCGCATCCGGGCGTGGAGCACGGCGTAGGTCGAGATGACGGTGTCGGCGAGGACGTCGGCGCCGGTGTGCGGGCTTTCGTTCATGGCTCCTCCTCGGAGAGAACCCCTCTCCAACGAGTGTGCGCCGGTCCCGAGCCCCTTGCAAGGGGCCGGGACCGGCGCACAGGACGACCGGTGGAGCCGGTCGCGCGTCAGACGCGCGGCAGCGTCGTGTACTCCACGCCGCAGATGTACTGCACGGTGCGCAGCACCTGGCAGGAGTAGCCGAACTCGTTGTCGTACCAGACGTAGAGGATGGCCGAGTCGCCGTCGACGATCGAGGCGCCGCCGTCGACGATCGAGGCCGCACGGGCGCCGATGAAGTCGGTCGACACCGCGTCGGATGCGGTCGTGTAGTCCAGGTTGCGGGCCAGCGGGCCGACGAGCGAGGCCTTGCGCAGGTGGTCGTTGACCTCCTCGCGGGTGGTCTCGCGCTTGAGCTGCAGGCTCAGGATGGCGATCGAGACGTCCGGCGTGGGGACGCGGATCGAGTTGCCGGTGATCCGCGCCTGGAGGTCCGGCAGCACCTTCGCCACGGCCGAGGCCGCGCCGGTCTCGGTGATGACCAGGTTGAGCGGCGCGGAGCGGCCGCGCCGGTCGGCCTTGTGGTAGTTGTCCAGCAGGTTCTGGTCGTTGGTGAACGAGTGCACCGTCTCGACGTGGCCGCGGACGATGCCGAACTCGTCCTCCATCGCCTTGAGCGGCGGGACGATCGCGTTGGTCGTGCAGGAGGCGCAGGACAGCACCTTCTCGTCGAGGTCGACGTCGAGGTGGTTGACGCCGTGCACGATGTTGGGGACGTCGCCCTTGCCCGGAGCGGTCAGCAGCACCTTGGCGATGCCCGGGCGCAGGTGGGTCGACAGTCCCTCGCGGTCGCGCCAGATGCCGGTGTTGTCGATGAGGATGGCGTCGTTGATGCCGTACTCGGTGTAGTCGATCTCGTCGGGCGAGTTCGAGTAGATCACCTGGATCACGTTGCCGTTGGCGATGATCTGGTTCTTCTCCTCGTCGACCGTGATCGACCCGTTGAAGGCACCGTGGATCGAGTCGCGACGCAGCAGCGAGGCGCGCTTCTTCAGGTCGTCGCCCTTGCCCTTGCGGACGACGACGGCGCGCAGCCGCAGGCCGTTGCCCGAGCCGGACTTCTCGACGAGCAGGCGCGCGACGAGTCGGCCGATCCGGCCGAAGCCGTAGAGGACGACGTCCTGCGGGCACGGCGCGGGCAGCTTGTTGTCACCGGTGGCCTCGGCGAGGGCCGCCGCGGTGAAGTCCGGGATCGGCTGGGAGCCGTCGGTCGCGCGGTAGGCGCGGATCAGCAGCGCCAGGTCGACCTTCGCGGCGCCCAGGTCGAGCGCGGCGATGGCCTCGAGGAAGGGGAGGGTGTCCGCGACCGAGAGCTCGACGCCGTCGATCTGGCGGGCGTAGCGGTGCGTCTTGAGGATGTCGATGACCGACTTGTTCACCAGCGAGCGGCTGTGGAGCAGGATCGTGACGTCCTTCTCGCGGTGCAGCCTGCCGACGATGGGGATCATCGCCTCGGCGATCTCCTCGTGGTGCTTCCAGCGAGTGAACTTCTCTTCGGTGGTGGTGCTCAACGCTTCCCCTTTTAACAGGTCGACAAAGCCGCTTGATCGTAGGCCCCGTGCCGGGGGCCGGGGCTAATCGGGCCGCTCGCTGGGACGCGTGGCGCCGGTCACAGCACCTTGGTTCCGTACATCTCGCCGAGCGGGTCGGCCAGCAGCTCCAACCGCTCGCCGTCGGGGCCGGGGAAGTAGAGCGAGACCTTCGACTCCAGGTGGTACTCCACCCCGGCCTCGTCGAGCTTGGCCCGCAGGTAGTCCCACTTCTCCCGGGTCACCGAGATGGCGAGGTGGTGGTGCCCGCCGAGCACCTCGGCGTACGGCCCGAGGTCGAGGCCGGGCAGGGTGAAGAACGCCAGCAGGTTGCCCGCGCCCACGTCGAAGAAGAAGTGGTCGGAGCCGGCGTAGTCGCGGTTCTCGAAGATCTCCGTCAGCGGGAACTCCAGCAGTCCCTGGTAGAACTCGATGGTCCGCCGGACGTCCGAGGACAGCAGGGCGGCGTGGTGGATGCCGCGGGCGCTGCTCTCGGGGCGCTCGCCCTCGGGAGCGAGGTACTCCCGCTTGATCCGCTCGCGGTCCTGGGTGATCGCGTCGAGGTCGATGGTTGCCATGTCAACTACTCTCCTCCGAGGTCGTGGATGTGTCAACATTCGCCGCTAGGATGACACCGATGAGTACGACGACGCGATGGCTCGACCCTGAGGAGTCCCGGGCCTGGCGGGCCTGGCTGGACCTCAACAACCGGCTGTTCGCGCGCCTCAACCGTGAGCTGCAGGCGACCAGCGGTCTGTCGATCTCCGACTACGAGATCCTCGTCGCCCTCACCGACGACGACGTGCCCGAGCACTCGCTGCGGATGTACGAGCTCGGCGAGCGCCTCCAGTGGGAGAAGAGCCGGGTCTCCAAGCAGGTCTCCCGGATGGAGGCGCGCGGCCTCGTCGAGCGCCGGCACTGTGCCGACGACCGGCGCGGCGCCTTCGTCGACCTGACCGACGCCGGTCAGGCTGCCATCGACGCCGCCGCGCCCGGCCACGTCGCACTGGTGCGCGAGCTGTTCTTCGACGGCCTCAACGGCGACCAGGTCCGCAGCCTGGGCCGCTTCGCCACCTCGGTCCTCGACCGCCTCGCCGACGACTGACCCAGGCCGCGCGCCGCCGCTTGTAACTAAGGGTTACAGCACGTTTTAGCCTGCAACAGCGCCGAGGTAGTGGCAACAACGCCCTGGTGGATGCTCGCGACCGGCCTCGTGAGCTGGGGTGCCGAGCCTGAGGTCGTCAGGGCTATCTACCCGGGTGCTATTGCCACTACCCGGGCGGTGTTGCGGCACTTTTCGTGACGTAACACTTAGTTACAAGCGCCTCAGGCCCGCATGTCCTCCACGGCGAGCGACGCGAACGCCATCGCGGCGCCGAGCGGCGCACCCGGGCCGGGGTACGCCGAGCCGAAGACCGAGGCGGTCGAGTTGCTGGCGGCGTACAGGCCCGGGATCGGCCGGCCGTCGGTGTCGAGCACCCGCGCGCTCGCGTCGGTGACCAGGCCGCCCTTGGTGCCGAGGTCGGAGAGCACGAACCGCGCGGCGGTGAACGGTGCCTTGTCGACCGCGACGAGGGCAGCCGACGGGCCGCCTCCCCCGGCGAAGAAGGTGTCGTACTCGTCCTCGCCGCGGCCGAAGTCCTCGTCCTTGCCGGCCGCGGCGAACGCGTTGTAGCGCTCGACGGTGGCGACCAGGGCGTCGGCGTCGAGGCCGATGGCGGTGGCCAGGTCCCCGAGGGTGTCCGCCTCGACCCAGGTGCCGGCGGCGAGGTGCTCGGCGCGCTCTCCCTCCGGCATCGCGATCGCGGGCAGCCGCCCGTCCTCGCGGGAGTCGAAGACGAACCAGGACGGTGTCCGGGCCGGGTCCTGGGCCATCACGCGGCCGAACCGGTCGTAGGGCAGGCACTCGTTGCCGTAGCGCTGCGCCGCCGCGTCGACCATCACCCCGCCACGGAAGCCGAGGGTGAACGCCCCGCTGCCGTCCGGCTGCTGCAGGCCCGGGCAGAACCAGCCCTCGCCCGACCAGTCGGTGGCGGCCCCGATCTCCGCGGCCGCGTCGATCACCTCGCCGGTGTTGGTGCCGCGCGGCGCCATCGTCCAGGCCGCGTCGCCCGGCGTTCCGTGTGCCGTACGACGCTCGGGGCTGCCCTCGAAGCCGCCGGCGGCGACCAGGATCCCGCGCCGGGCCCGGACCTCGCCGGGGCCGTCGGGGCCGTCGTACCGGACCGTCGTGGCGCGCCCGTCGGCGTCGCGGCCGAAGCCGGTGACCTGGCGTCCGGTGGCGATCGTGCCGCCGTCGCGGGCGGTCATCGCGGCGAGCCGGGCGATCAGGGACTGGCCGCCGGACAGGGTGGACCGGCCCGGCTGGCCGGCCCGGTCGCGCTCGACCGGCGGGCGCACGAGCGCGGCGACCGCGGGATCGAGCTCGTCGCGGCGGATGCTCCTGGGCTGGATCGAGCGGCCCATCGGGACCCGGCCGGGCGCGTCGTAGTACTCCGAGAACGGGATCCACTCGAAGTCCATGAGCGGGTCCGCCTCGAGCCGGGCGACCAGTCGGGGCGCCTGGGCGAGCAGGGCCTCGACCCGGTCCGGGTCCGGGTCGTCGAGGACCGCGGCCAGGTAGGCGCGCGCGCCCTGTGTCGAGTCCGGCAGACCGGCGCGCTGCTGCACGTCGGTCCCTGGCAGCCAGCACGCGCCGCCGGAGTACGCCGACGTGCCGCCGATCAGCGGCGTGCGCTCGAGCACCAGGGTGCTGAGCCCGGCCGCGGCCGCGAGGGCGGCCCCGGTCAGGGCGCCACCGCCCGAACCGACCACCACGACGTCGTACTCCTGCGCGAGGGCGTCCGCCCCGACCACCGTGCCGCTGCTGCCGTCCATGGCGAAACGATAACGTGTTCTAGTTCGCCTGCCGGCGGATCGCTCCCGGTCGACGGGAAGGGGCGCCCGGAACGCGCTCAGGCGGCCTCGCGGATCGGGCCGAGCCAGGGCTCCAGGCCGTCCTCGCGATCCGGCCGGCCGAGGGCCTCGCCGGGGGCCAGCAGCAGGTGCTCGAACGCGGGACGCAGGTCGGCGGGCGCCGTACCCACCCCGGTGAGGACGATCCGGGTGAAGGCTCGGCGCGCGCCCCAGGACGCGTGGTCGCCGATGCTCAGCTGGCCGCCCGCGCCGTCCCAGGCCAGGGCGCGGCCCGGTCGGCTCGGGAGCCAGAAGCAGCCGCGCGAGCGGTGGGCGCCGGTCCCGAGCCGGGCCAGGGAGTCGAGCAGCCGGCCGGGGTGGAACGGCTGCAGGGACTGCAGGTCGACCCGCCAGACGCCCTCGGCGCGGACCTCGCTCAGCGCACCGGTGCGCACCGGGCTCGACCAGGCCAGGGTCCGCTCGTGCTGGTGGAGCCGGCCGAGGAGCACCTCGCCTCCGAGGTGGTGCACCCCGTCGAGCACCGCGGCATCGGGCCGCGCGAGGGTGCGGACCAGCCCGCGTGCGACCGGGGCGACCGGATCGTCGGGGGCGTCGAAGGCGACGACGTCCGCGTGCTCGATCATCGCGGCGAGCACCTCGCCGACGCCGCGCCGGTCGTCGTGGGCGCAGTGGTGGCCGCGCTCGGCGAGCAGGTCGTCGCCGAGCAGGTCGCCCACCGGCTCCCGGGCGCTGACGGCCGTGACCGCTGCCGAGACCCGCAGGAACCGCGCGACCCGGGTGTCGTGGGCGAGGGCGGCGCACAGGTGGGCGGCCTGCGCCCCGACCGGGAGGTGGGCGACGATGCTCCGCCACCGGCCGTCCCGGGCCAGTCGCTCCAGTGTGGGGAGGATGTCTGCCCGGATCGCGCAGCTGACGCAGGCGTGGTCGAGCAGGATCTCGTGGGTCTCGACGATCCCGGTCAGGTCGCTGACCGTCCGGGTCAGCACCCCGCGCTCCACGTCGATGGTGTGGCGGCACGCGACCGCCGACGGAAGGTCGAACTGCAGTCCGACCATGGTCGCGGCCATTGCCTCGGGGTCGACACCGGACAGCAGGACGACGGGAATGCGCATGATGCTCCTCGAGTTAGAACGATAATCATTCTCAATCTATCTCAGGAGGTCGTGCCATGGCCACCAAGGCATCCCAGGTCCGTCCCGTCGTGAAGCTGCGCTCGACCGGCGGCAGCGGGTACGTCTACGTCACCCGCAAGAACCGGCGCAACGACCCGGACCGGCTGGTCCTGCAGAAGTACGACCCGGTGCTGCGCCAGCATGTGGAGTTCCGCGAGGAGCGCTGAGCCGGGGCGTGGACGGAACGGTCCGGATCAGCGGCTGAGCCGGCGCAGCCGCTCCAGCAGGCGCAGCCCCTCGCGGTCGGGCTCCGCCCTCGTCGCCAGGCCGGCCTCCAGCCGGGTCCGGGCCGCCTCGGCGTCCAGGCCGACGCCGATCGCGACCAGCTCGCTGTGCTCCGGCGGGGGGCGGAGTGCGGCGACATGGACCTGGGTGCCGACCACGTGGACGACGTACCCCTGCGGGCCGCGGGCGGTCGGAACCGCGACGGTGCCCTTGACCCGGTAGGCGCCGGCGGGCGGGTCGAGGAGCAGTCCGGCGACCGCGCCGGGGTCGACGGTGCCGTCGACCCGGACCGCGGCGGAGGCTGCCTGCGGTCCGTGGTCGTGACCGGCGGCCCCGTCCTCGGCCGCCCGCTCGGCACGGAGCAGCGCGGCGAGCGGGAGCTCGTCGGGCGGGTCCTCGCTCATCGCGACGTCGTGGACCAGCGCCGGGTCGATCCGGCCGCGGGAGGTGCGTACGACGTGGGCGGCGGGGTTGACCTCGCGCACCCGCGCCTCGATCGCGGCGAGCGTGTCCTCCCGCTCGGCAGGGGGCAGCAGGTCGACCTTGTTGAGCACGACCAGGGTGGCGACCGAGAAGCGCGCGGGCGGCATCCCGCCGTCGTCGAGGGTGCGGAAGTACTCCACCGTGTCGACCACGTCGACCACCCCGCCCGGGCGCACCCGCGGTGCCTGGCTGTGCCGGATCATCTGCGCGAGGGCGCCCGGCTCGGCCAGGCCGCTGGCCTCCACGACCACCGCGTCGAGGGCCAGCCGCGGGTGGGTGAGCCTCTCGAGGGCGGCGTCCAGCCCGGACACGTCCTCGAGGCAGCACAGGCAGCCGCCCGCGATCGAGACCGGCTCGTCGACCTGCCCGGTGACCAGGCCGGCGTCGACGTTGATGGCTCCGAAGTCGTTGACGATGACCCCGATCCGCGCGCCGGGCTGGCGCAGCAGCCGGTTGAGCACTGTCGTCTTGCCGGCCCCGAGGTGCCCGGTCAGGGCGGTCACGGGTACGGCGCGGCTCACCCGTCCAGCCTAGTTGACAACGATTCTCATCTGGGCGCGGACCGTGGCAGGGTGTGCGCCGTGAGCAGCCACCGGCGCGAGAAGCCTGCCCGCACCACCGGCCACGGCCACGGCCACGGCGCCGACCTCGCCGCCGTCCGGGTCGGTACGACGGCCCGCACCGTGCTGCTCGCCGTGCTCGCCCTGGCCCTCGTCGGCACCCTGGCCGGTCTCGCGATCTGGTGGCCGCCCGCGGACGCTGCCCAGCGCAGCGCCGAGGCCGGCGGCCCCGCGGCTCAGTTCGCCGCTCCGGGCGTCACCTTCCCCTCGGCGGAGGTGGTCGCCGTGGCGCCGCGGTGCGCCGGCAACGGGCTGCCGGACGGCTCGGGCTGCAGCTCGCTCACCGTGAAGGTCGCGCCGGGGGAGAAGGGCGCGGGCGAGACGGTCCGGGTCGACGTCCCGCCGGAGGTGATCGACTCCGGGATCGGCAAGGGCGACCACGTCGAGCTGCTCCGCACCCCGACACCCGAGGCGGAGCTGGAGGCGTCGTACTCCTACTTCGCCACCGAGCGCCACGGCACGCTCATCTGGCTGACGCTGCTCTTCGTGGCCGTGGTGCTGGCGGTCGCCCGGCTCCGGGGGCTGCTCGGCCTGGTCGGGCTGGCCTTCGGCGGCGCGGTCGTGTGGTGGTGGATGCTGCCCGCGCTGCTCGACGGCGCGCCCGGTGTCGGCGTCGCGATGACCGGCGCCTCGGCGATCATGTTCGTCGTCCTCTACACGACCCACGGGTTCTCGCTGCGCACCAGCGCCGCGCTCGCCGGCACCCTGCTCGGGATCGTGCTCACCGCCGGCATCGGCGTGCTCGCCATCGGCGACGCCCGGCTCACCGGCATCAGCGACGAGGGCGGCGCCATCCTCGCGACCTTCGGCGCCCTCGACTTCCAGGCCCTGCTCGGCTGTGCCCTCATCATCGCCGGGCTCGGTGTCCTCAACGACGTCACCATCACCCAGGCCTCGGCCGTCTGGGAGCTGCGCGCCGCCACCCCCGACGCCTCGCGGACCGAGGTCTTCGCCAGCGCCATGCGGATCGGCCGTGACCACATCGCCTCGACGATCTACACCATCGTCTTCGCCTACGTCGGCACGGCGCTGATCCTGCTCATGCTGCTGCGCGTCTATGACCGTCCGCTGCTCGAGCTGATCTCCACCGAGCAGCTCGCCGAGGAGGTCATCCGCACCCTGGTCACCTCGATCGGCCTGGTGCTCGCCGTCCCGGTCACCACCGCGGTGGCGGCTCTGATCGCCGCACCCCATGCGGATCGGCGGTGAACCGGCCGATTTCGCGACCAATCCGCATGGGGTGCGGTCACAGGGTCGGATCGGTCCAGGCCAGCTGGACGACCTCGGCACCCCGGTCGCGGGTGAGCATCCGGCCGCGTCCCGGCTGGGCCGGACCCGGCCGCAGGCTGCCGATCAGCGCCCCCTCGTCGCGGTTGCCGGCCAGCAGGATGCCCGGCATCGCCAGGTCCCGCATGGACTGGATGACCGGCTCGTAGAGCGCGCGTCCCGCACCGCCGGCGCGGCGGGCGACGGCGATGTGCAGGCCGACGTCGCGGGCCTGGGCCATCAGCGGTTGGAGGAGGGCGACCGGCGAGCTCTGCTGGGTCGCGACCAGGTCGTAGTCGTCGACCACGACGAACACCTCGGCGCCGGCCCACCACGACCGGTTGCGCAGCTGGTCCGGCGTGACGTCCGGACCGGGGATCCGGTTCTGGAGGTAGGTCGCGAGGTCGTTGAGCGCCGGCTGCGCCTGGGTCGCGGAGGTGAGGTAGTTGAGGAGGTACTCCTCGGGCACCTCGCCCAGCAGCGAGCGCCGGTAGTCGACCAGCAGGATCTGGGCCTCGGCCGGCGTCCGGGTCCGCATGATCTCCTGGCAGTAGGAGCGCAGCAGGTTGGTCTTGCCGGACTTGCCGTCACCGAACAGCAGCAGGTGCGGCTCGGCGTCGACGTCGAGGGCGACCGGGGCCAGCTCCTTCTCGTTGATCGCGAGCAGCAGCTGGCGCTGCGGCGGCGTACCGGCCAGGGCGCGGACCTCGTCGAGCGTGATCCGGTCGGGCAGCAGCCGCAGCTTCGGACCGGCCGGGCCGCGCCACGCGCTCGCGACCGCCGCGATCATCGTGTCGACGCCGTCGCCCAGGGTGCCGGCCGTGCCGTCGCCGTCGACGCGGGGCAGCGCGCCGAGGAAGTGCAGCTTGCCCGGCACCAGTCCGCGGCCCGGCCGGTTGCCCGGCACCAGGGCCGCGACCTTGCGGTCGATCTCGGAGTCGATCGGGTCGCCGAGGCGCAGCTCGAGCCGGGTGCCGAGCAGGTCGCGCATCGCGGCGCGGAAGTCGGGCCAGCGGGTCGCGCCGGTGACGATGTGCAGGCCGAAGGTGAGGCCGCGTCCGGCGAGCTGCTGGATCTCCAGCTCGAGGTCGTCGAAGTCCGAGCGCAGCGTGCCCCAGCCGTCGATGACGAGGAACACGTCGCCGTACCCGTCGTCGGCGCGCCCCTGGGCGCGCCGGCTGCGGTAGGTCTCGATCGAGTCGATGCCCTGGCTGCGGAAGTAGCGCTCGCGGCGGTCGACGATGCCCTTGACCTCGGCGACGATCCGGCGGACCACCTCCGGCTCGGAGCGGGTGCCGACACCGGACACGTGCGGGAGCGCGGTCATCGGGGCGAACGTGCCGCCGCCGAAGTCGAGCACGTAGAACTGCGACTCCAGCGGGGTCGTCGTCAGCGACAGGCTGGTCACGATCGTGCGCAGCACCGTGCTCTTGCCGCTGCGCGGACCGCCGACGACGGCCACGTGACCGGCGGCGCCGCTGAGGCTGATCGTGAGGGTGTCGCGGCGCTGCTCGCGCGGCCGGTCGACGGTGCCGAGCGGGACGGTCAGGTTGCCGACGCCGCGCCACTGCAGCGACACCAGGCCGAGCTCGGGGTGCGGCGCGAGGTCGGGCATCAGCTGGTCGAGGGTGTCGGGTCGGTCCAGCGGCGGCAGCCACACCTGGTGGGCGGCCGGGCCACGCCCGTCCATCCGGGCCACCGCGATGTCGAGCACCGACGCGCTGCCCTCGGGTACGACGGCCGGCGTCTCGACCTCGTCGCGCTCCGGCTCGTCGAAGGTCTGCACCTCGGAGATCGTGAACGGCAGGATGCCGCGCACCTTGCCGCCGCTGTCCCGCACGACCCGGCGGCGGCCGGTCTCCGGCGGACCCGAGACGTAGGCCGCCTTGAAGCGGGTCATCGTGGTCGGGTCGGGCTTGAGGTAGCCGAGACCGGGCACGGCCGGGAGCTCGTAGGCGTCGGGCACGCCGAGCACCGCCCGCGACTCCTGCGCGCTGAACGTGCGCAGTCCGATCCGGTACGACAGGTGCGACTCGAGGCCGCGCAGCCGGCCCTCCTCCAGTCGCTGCGAGGCGAGCAGCAGGTGGAGGCCGAGCGAGCGGCCGAGCCGACCGATCGCGACGAACAGGTCGATGAACTCGGGCTTGGCCGACAGCATCTCGGAGAACTCGTCGACGACGAGGAACAGCGACGGCAGCGGCGCGAGGTGGGCCGACGCCGGGTCGCCCGACGTCCGCGCCTTCTCGTAGTCGCGGATCGAGGCGAAGTTGCCGGCCTCGCGCAGCAACTCCTGGCGCCGCACCATCTCGCCGGACAGCGCGTCCTGCATGCGGTCCACGAGGGTGAGCTCCTGGGCCAGGTTGGTGATCACCGCGGAGACGTGCGGCATCTCTGCCATCCCGGCGAAGGTCGCCCCGCCCTTGAAGTCGACGAGCACCATGTTGAGCTGCTCGGGCGAGTGGGTCATCGCGAGGCCGAGCACCAGCGTGCGCAGGAACTCCGACTTCCCGGACCCGGTCGCGCCGATCACCAGGCCGTGGGGGCCCATGCCCTGCTGGGCGGACTCCTTGATGTCGAGGTGGACCGGACCGGCGCCGTCGCCGACACCGATCGGGACCCGGAGCCGGTCGCGCGCGGGCCGCGTCCGCCACGCGGTGGCCGGGTCGAAGCGGTGGACCTCGCCCAGGCCGAGCAGGTCCATGAAGTCGGTGGTCCCGGTGAGGTCGGCCGCCTCCTCGCCGACCGCCGCGCCGGCACTCGGCGTGAACAGGGGGGTCAGCCGCCGGGCCAGCGCCTCGGCCGTGGCGGCGCCGCACTGGTCGCCCTTGGCCCGCACCGGCTCGGTCCGCAGGCGTACGGCGACCAGCGGCACCGTCTCCAGCGCCGCACCGGCCGCGGCCGGCCGGGCGTGGGGCTCGATCTCGAGGCGCAGCGCCGTCGGGCTGTCGAGCTCGCCCCAGCGGGCCGGCAGGTCGATCACGGTGACGCCGTGCAGGCCGTCGGACGGGATCAGGTGGTTGCCCGGCGGCAGCTCGGCGCCGTCGGTGACCACGATGATGTGGGGGATCGCCGGCCGTTCGTCCGCACCGAACCGGGGCCGCTCGGTCAGGTCGGGTGGCAGCATCGTGGCCAGGTCGCTGAGCGAGGTCGTCACCATCCGGGCCGGGCCGACCGCGTCGTTGTGGTGCTGGCTGTGGGCGTGGGGCAGCCACTTGACCCAGTCCCAGTGGGCCAGCGTCGCGTCGGTCGCCAGCACTGCCACCTGCAGGCTCTCGGGTGACTGGAAGGTCGTCACCGAGCAGAGCAGCGCCCGCGCCAGGGAGCGGGCCTCCTCCTCGTCGCCGCAGATCTCGATCCGGTCGAACGCCCGCAGGTCGATCGAGGCCGGCAGGTCGGGCTGCAGCCGGTGGACGACGAGCAGGCGGTGCAGCGCGGACGCCGACGCCGGGTCGACCTCGTCGATGGGGGCGCTGTCCGGCGGCAGCAGCTCGAGGGCGCGCGGCGGCGCGCACACGCCTTACCGGACCTGGAGGAAGGCGGGGTCGGCCGAGGACCGCTCCCACACCCGGGTGCGGTCCTCGGCCAGCGACGGCAGCGCCGTCGGCGAGGGGTGCATCCAGGTCAGCGCCCGGCGCTGCTGGTCGGCGGCGTCGCGCGCGATCTTGCGGACGCTGGCGAGGTAGCGGAGGTACTCGGTGCGCGAGCCGGTCACCTGCTGCTGGCGCTGCTTCCGCTGCCGGTCGATCTGGACCACGATGAAGCCGAGGGTCGCGAACAAGAACATGCCGGCCGCGATGAACCGGAGCGCGGAGTTGCTGCCGGAGCCGCCGAGGCCCGCCACCAGGACGATCGAGCCGAGGCTGCCCAGCATCGGGATCGCGTTCATCGCCACGCCCGCCGCGCCCTCGCTCGGCTGGAGCTGGGGCGGCGGCTGGAGCTGGACCTGGCCGCTGGGGAGCTCGGGGCGCTCGCCGCGGCTGCCGCGCTGGGTCAGGCTGCCGGGACCGGCCACCGGGGCCGCCCGCCGGCCGGGGGGACCGCCCGGAGCGCCGGGGGCCGCGCCGCCCGGGGCGCGGTGCGTGCCCGGTCCGCCTGGAGTGATGCCCACCGTCACGCTGCCGTCCCCTGTCGTCGATGCCCGGTCATGCGACGCGCACGATGATAGGACGGGCCTCCGTCGGGGTAAGGAGCCGCAGGACACGCATGGGGAGAAGGACTACCCTGCGAGCCGGGCCGCCAACCTCGGTCCGGCACCACGACTCATCTCGGGAGGCACACGGTGAGCGGGACGCCCCGTACCCCGGCCCCGGGCACGGTCACCGCGGTGAGCGTGCACGGCCCGCGCGGTGTGCTCGACCTGACGGTGCCGGTCGAGGCGACGCTCGAGGACGTCTCGCGGGCCTACTCGGTCGAGGCGGGCATCCCCGTCGTGCTGCCGCTGGTGACCCGTTCCGGGGAGCCGCTCCAGCTCGCCGCCGTCGTCGGCGAGGTCGGCCTGGTGGCCGGCTCGGTGGTCGTCGCGGTCGACCCGTCGGCACGGCCGGCGCCGCCACGCAGCCGACCCCGCCCGGGTGAGGGCGGCGAGGCGCCGCTGGTCGCCGGCCGGGCCTCGGCGGCGTGGTTCGTGCTCGCGGTGGCGGTCGCCGGCGTCGCCGGGTGGTGCGCCTCCCAGCTGTCGTACGACGACCGCTGGCCGGTCGTCGCCGTCCTCCTCGTCGCCGCCCTCGTCGGCTCCCTGCCGATCGGGGTGCTCCGCGCCCAGCGGGTGCTGGCGGCCCCCGCGTTCGCCGCGGCCGCGGGCTTCGCGCTCGCCTGGGACCCCGCGCCCGAGCGGCTGCCGACGGTCTGCGGGATCGCCGCCCTCGGTGCGGCCGTGACCGCCGGCGTGGGCCGGGCGCTCGCCGAGCCCGACAGTGTCGCCCTCGACGGGCTCCGGGTGTGGATCGCGGTCGGTGCCGGCTGGTTCGTGGTCGCCGGCGTCGGTGCGCTGAGCGGCGTCGCGCCCCAGGTCGTGTGGGCGGTGCTCTACCTCGCCGCGGTGCTCGCGGCCCGCTTCGTGCCGGAGTTCGTGGTCGACGTGCCCGACCAGTACCTCCTCGACCTCGAACGCCTCGCCGTCACCGCCTGGTCGGCGCGCGAGCGGCCGACCGGCCGCCGCGGACGGATCGTCGTGCCGGAGCAGGCCGTGCAGGCCGTCGCCGACCGCGGTGCCCGGGCGGTCACGGCCGCCTCGACCGCGGTCCTCGCCGTCGCGGTCCTCACCGCGCCCCTGCTCCTCGCCACCGCGACCCTGCCGCTCGACCGCACGGGCGCGCGCTGCCTCGTCGGGTTCGGCGGCGCCGCCCTCCTCCTGGCGGCCCGCAGCTACCGCCACGTCGCCGCCGGCCGCCTGCTCCGGCTCGCCGGCGTGATCTCCCTCGCCGTCCTCTCCGTCGCCCTCCTCGGCCTCGCGCCGGGCGGACCGGACCCGGTGGTCGCGCCCGGCCTGGTGGCGGCGCTCGCCGTGGCGCTCGCGGCCGCCCTCGTCCTCGCGGCGGTCTTCGTCGGCCGCGGCTGGCGCTCGGCGTGGTGGTCGCGGCGGGCCGAGATCGCCGAGGCGATGTGTGGCGCGTTCGCGGTCGGTTCGCTGGTGGTCGCGGTCGGCTTCTTCCGTCACCTGTGGGAAGTCACGGGTTGATGTTTAGCCCTTCACGGGGCACGGGTACCACCTGACGCGTCGGCTCTTTGGCAGCGCTCGGGGAGCCAGATCGATGAACCGCTAGGCAGGGGCGGGTGTTCGCCGCCCGCCAACCAGCAACCAAGGAGCAGACATGGCAGGCACTGAGTTCGGACACGGAGAAGGCGCACTCAAGAAGGTCGCCGAGCTCGTGGCCGCGACCAAGCAGGACCTCGTGAAGCAGTCCCAGACGATGGAGGCGCAGCTCGAGGACATGAGGAACCACTGGGTCGGTGGCGGTGGCCTCGCGTTCAAGAACGTGAAGGAGGCCTGGATCGAGAAGCACAAGGTCGTCACGTCGGCCCTCGACAAGTTCGAGGCGTCCCTCATCGAGACCGAGTCGGACAACGTCAACACCGACAGCCAGGCCAGCGGCGACCTCGCCGGCTTCCTGAGCAAGCTCGACGCCCAGTCCTGATCCCCGACGACCCCACGAACCCAGGAGAGAACCATGACCGGACCTGACTACGGCGCCCTCGACGGCCTTCGCGTCAACCACGCTGGCCTCGAGGCCGCGGCCGCCAACATGTACGAGACCGCCAAGGCGATGAACGCCCGCCTCGACCAGCTCGAGAGCGACGCGAGCCAGTACATCCAGACCTGGGCGGCCGACAGCGCCCAGCGGCTGAGCTACGACCAGGCCAAGAACGCCTGGGACTGGGCGATGAAGGAGCTGCTCGACCTGCTCGACGGCGTCTCGAAGACGACCTACCAGTCCAACGCCGACTACATCCAGGCGGACAAGCGCGGCGCGGGCCGGTTCTGAACCGGACACCCGCACGGAGGGACCGACCCCGGTGGTCGGTCCCTCCGTCGCTGTCCCCGACCGCTCTGGCAGGGTCGGCTCCTAGGATCGGGCAACACGTTCTCGGGAAGGGCTGAGCAGATGACACAAGCGCCGCGGACGAGCGCAGCCGTCGCGTCGGGGCTGGTGCGGGTGACCGTCACCTCCGGCACCCGGCGGGTCGACCTGGTGCTCCCGGGAGCCATCCCCGTCGCCGAGCTGCTGCCCGAGCTGGCCCGCAGCGTCGGGCTGCTCGACCCGGCCACCGTCCACGGGGGCTACCGGGTCGGCACCTCCGAGGGCCGCCGGCTCGCCCTCGACACCGGCCTGACCCTGCAGGGCATCGAGGACGGCGGCCTGCTCACCGTCACCGCCGGTGTCGACGACCCGGCCCCCCGCGTCTACGACGACGTCGTCGAGGCGATGACCGACGTCGTCGAGCACGACCTCGAGCCCTGGCACCCGGCCGCCGGTCGTCGTACGGCGCTCGTCGCGGCGGGCCTGTTCCTCGCCCTCGGCGCGGGCGCGCTGCTGGTCCAGCGCGGCTCCGACGTCGCGTCCGCGGCGACCGCGCTGGTCGCCCTCGCACTGTGTGCCGGGGCGATCGTGCTGTCGCGGGCCCAGGGCGAGCACGAGGCCGGCATCGGCGTCGCCTGGCTGGGGGCCGGGTACGCCGCCGTGGCCGGCGTGATGCTCGCCCCCGACGGCGACACCTGGTTCGCCGAACCGCTGGCCGCGGCCGGCGCCGGCGCCCTGCTGGCGGGCGTCGTGTGCCTGATCGGCCTCGGCCCGGGCCGCACGCTGGCGTTCCCGCCGATCGTGGTCGGCGCTCTCGCGCTGGGTGTCGGCAGCTATGTCCGCTCCTCGCCGGACGGCTTCGCGCCGGCGCCGCTGCTGACCACGGTGCTGGCGTTCGTCGTGCTGGCGGGCAGCGTGTTCCCGTGGCTCGCGCTCGGCGCGACCACGACCCGCGTCGACCAGCTCTTCTCGGCCACCGACATCACCGCCGACCCCGACGACATCGAACGCGACCGGGTCGCCGCCGACGCCCGGGTCGCCCACGAGATCCTGCTCGCGATCAGCGGCACCGTCGGGCTCCTGCTCGTCCTCGTCGCGCCGCTCGCCGTCAGCCTCGGTGTCACCGGCACCCTGCTCGCCGTCGACGCGTGCCTGATCGTGGTGCTCCGCACCCGCCAGTACCGCACCGGCAGCGAGGTGCTGCTCGGCCTCGGCTCCGGCGTCGCCGGCATCGCCGCGACCGCGGTCGCCGTCCTCGCCTTCCACCCCGACTGGCGCCCGACGCTGGCCGTGGTCCTCGCCGTCGTCGGGGCGGTGCTCCTCGTGGCGACCCTCAGCCCCGCTGCCCCGTCCGTTCGGCGCGGCCGGCTCGGCGACGTGCTGGAGTCCGCCGCGCTGCTGAGCCTGCTCCCGCTCCTCGTCGTCGCGACCGGCCTGTTCGACCAGGTCCGCGACTGGATCGGCTGAGCCCCGTGGCCACCAAGAAGGACCTCGTCGAGGCCTACGCCTTCAGCCGCCGCCGGCTGGTGACCGCGTTCGTCTCGGGCGCACCGGGCGGTCGCGAGGTCGAACCGGCCCGCCCCGGCCGGATGATCGTTGGCGGCATCGCGCTCGCCGTCCTCCTCGTCGCGGGAGCGGCGATCGCCGGGGCGCTCTCGGACCGTGCCGAGGTCGACTGGAAGAAGTCGGGCCTGGTCGCCGACGACCGGGGCGCGCTCTACGTCATCCTCGACGAGGACGCCGTCCCCGGGCTGCCGCGGGTGCGTCCGGTGATCAACGTGACCTCGGCGCAGCTGATCCTCGGCGCCGACGTCGAGGCGCGCAAGGTGCCCGACGAGGAGCTCGCCGACGTCCGCAAGGGCCCGTCGATCGGCATCCTCGACGCGCCCGCCACCGTGCCGGCCGCCGACCACCTCGACGAGAGCGGCTGGACGTCGTGCACCGGGACCGGCCTGGGCATGCAGACCGCGGTCGGGGCGAGGCCGCAGGTGACGCCGGTGCCTACCACCGGCTTCGTGGTCCGGTCCGCCACCGACGGCCGGGTCTACCTCGTCGCCGAGGCCGAGGTCCCCGACCTGCCGCGCCGGGCCTACCGCTACGAGCTGCCGACGGACAACGACGGCCTCTACACCGACATCGGCATCTCGCCGAACGACCAGGTCACCGTCCCCGACGCGTGGCTCGAGCTGTTCCCGCCGGGCGACCCCCTCGACGCGCAGGGCCTGGGCCTCGCCGGGGGCGGGAAGCCCGCCGGGCTCGCGGGGTACGACGGCGCGCGGGTCGGCGACTGGCTGGAGCGGTCCGGGACGACGTACGCCCTCACGACCCAGGGCTTCCTCGAGCTCTCCCCGTTCGAGGCGGCGGTGCTGCGCAACACCTCCTTCGGCAAGCAGGCGCCCACCGAGGTCGCCTACGTGCCGGGTGCTCCGTTCAGCATCGCGCCGCCGACCGAGGGCGCCCGGGAGAACTGGCCCGAGCAGGTGCTCCGCGGTTCGCTCGACCCCACGGGGCAGGTCTGCGCCGAGCTGGTGACCGCGAAGGGTGCCGCGCCGGCCGCCCGGCTCGCGACCGCGCCCCGAGGTGACGCCAGCGCGGAGGAGGTCGCCGACGGCGACCGCGAGGTCACCGTGGCGTCCGGTCGCGGCGCCGTGGTCCGCTCGGCCGACTGGATCAGCCGCGACGACGGCACCCTCCACCTGGTCGACGACCGCGGCTACAGCTACCCGGTCGCCAGCGCCTTCGACCTGGAGCAGCTCGGCTACGCCGACGTCCCGGTCGTGGTCGTCCCCGACGTGTGGAACAAGCTGTTCGAGATCGGCCCCGAGCTCTCCCAGGACGCCGCGCTCTGCCCGCCGTCCAAGGACCAGTCGTGCGGCTAGGAAAGGCCCTGGGACACGGCCTGGGACACGGCCTGGGACACGGCCTGAGACACGGCCTGGGACGCGGCCTCGCCGGTGCGGTCGTGGCACTGGTGGTCGTGCCGGTGCGCCCGGCGACGGCGGCCGGGGCGCCCGCGCCCGTCGGGGAGCAGTGCCTCAACGTGGGCGCGACCACGCAGGAGCGCTCCGTGAAGGGCGACAACGCCGCCAACCTGTCGTTGCACGTCGCCCAGGCCCAGGCGCTGGTCCGCAAGACCGGTACGCAGCCGGGCGCGGGCGTGACGGTGGTCGTGGTCGACAGTGGCATCGAGGGCTACCGCGACGAGGCCCCGCGGCCGGTCGAGCTCCCGAGCGGCCACGGGATCGCGGTCGCCGGCATCGTCGCCGGGCCCGACCAGACCAAGCCGACCCGGGCCGAGGTCGGCATCGCCCCGGGCGCCGACGTCCGGGACGCCCGGTTCTACGACGTCGCCGTGCGCTCGCAGGACGGCCAGCTGCTGCCCAGCTCGGCGGCCCTGGCCGCCGAGCTGGGCGAGGTGGCCGCCGCCCGGGAGGCCGGGACCCTCGGCCGCAACGTCGTGGTCGTCGTCCCCACGCAGGTGCCCCGCTCGGCCGATCTCGAGACCCAGGTGGGCCGTCTGGTCCGCGCGGGCGTCCTGGTCGTCGCCGCGTCGGGCGACCGGCCCGCCGACGACGGCACCTTCCCGGACGACTACGAGGGCGAGCCGAGGAAGGGCGAGGACGTGGCCGGGATCGTCTGGCCGGCCGCCCACCCCGGGGTCCTCGCCGTCGGGGTCTCGACCCCGAACAGCTCCGGCACCGTGCTGCGCAGCTCCGACATCGACCTGGCCGCCCCCGGCGACGGTGCCGTCTCGAAGGGCCGCAACGGCGGCTGGTGCGTCCTCACCCCGGCGTCCACGGCCTGGGCCGCCGCGCAGGTCGCCGGCGTCGCCGCGCTCGTCTGGTCGGCACACCCCGACGAGACGGCCGAGCAGCTGCGCCACCGCCTCGAGCAGACCGCCAGCGGCAACGGCGGCCCGTCCAGCCCGATCACCGGCTACGGCGTGGTCCAGCCGGTCGAGGCGATCCAGCGCGACATCGCCGAGATGGGCGCCCAGCGCCAGCAGCAGGTCGAGCCCGCCCGCCCGCCCCGCGCCCAGGCCGACGCGCTGGCCGGTGCCCGCGACGACGCCGTGTGGTGGGGCCTCGGCGGCGGCGCCGCACTGGTCGTCCTCCTGCTGCTGCGGCCCTTGCTCTCCCGCCGTCGCTGACCTGCCACGGACCCGCCACGGAGGATGCCGCCCACCAGGCCCCGGAACGCCGAACGGCGCCGACTGGTGTCGACGCCGTTCGCGATGCTGGCGGAGCTGGGGGGATTCGAACCCCCGAGGGCTGTTAACCCAACCCGCTTTCCAAGCGAGCGCCATAGGCCACTAGGCGACAGCTCCGTGGAGGAGATTACCGGCACAGGGACGACGACGGGGAATCGGGAGCGACTTCCGAGGTGAGGGCTATCGTGCTGCCGTGACCAGCCGGCCGGCACGGGGCGGGACCAACGGGCAGATCGCCGCCGACATCGAGGCTCGCATCGTCGACGGCGAGTTCGCGCCGGGGGGCCGGCTTCCGAGCGAGGCCACCTTGGCCACCGAGTACGACGCCACCCGGGGCCGGGTGCGCACCGTGCTCGCCGCGCTGGCCCGCCGGGGAGTGGTCGTCGCGCGCCCCCGGGTGGGCTGGGTCGCCCAGGCGCGGCACCGCACGCAGAGCTTCGACCGGATGCAGTCCTTCTCGCAGTGGGCCGACCAGCACGGGCGGGTCGTGGGCGGTCGGGTGGTCGGGCGCGAGGACGGCCCGGCGACGGCCCACGAGGCGCGGGTGCTCGGGATCGGGCTGGGCAAGGAGGTGCACCGGTTCACCCGCACCCGGACCCTCGACGGCCGGCTCGTCATGGTGGAGCGCTCGGTCTGGGCACCGTGGGTGGGCCGTGAGGTCCGGGCGCTGCCCGACGACGTCGGGTCCGTGACCGGCGCGCTGGTCCGGGCCGGGATCGAGGTGGTGCGCGGCGAGCACCGGATCGAGGCGGTGGCGGCCTCGAGCCTGGACGCCGACCTGCTCGGCGTACGACGGTCCAGTCCGCTGCTCCAGGTCTCGCGGGCGACCGCGACCCGGGCGGGACGCCCGGTGGAGTACGGCGTGGACCGCTACCTGCCGCACGTGATCGCCTTCGACGTGACGGCCGGGGAGATGGCCGGAGCCGGCTGAGCGCCGCGCCGGCGCGGTGGCACCGGCCCAGTGTGCACAGTCGGCGGGCGGATCCGCCCCGGGGGCGCGTGCAGCGCCGTGCGGTGCCCCAGCGTTCACCTGCGGTTCGGAATCGTGCGTCTTGCTGGGCGGGAGCATTCCGCCCAGCCGAGGAGCACGACCATGGCCAGCGAGCCCACCCCCTTCGACGCCGAGCCCTACGACCGGGACCGGGTCGTCCCCGACGAGATCCTCCACTCCGGTCTCTCCCGGCGCGGGATGCTGCGCGCGATGGGCCTGCTGGGCGGCGCCGCCGCGGTCGCCGGCGGTGGCGCGGCGGCCTGGGCCGGCCCGGACGGCACCGCGGCGGGAGTGCAGTACGTCCTGCCGGAGGGCTTCTCCGGCGACATGGACGACCTGAGGCACGTGGTGATCCTGATCCAGGAGAACCGCTCCTTCGACCACTACTACGGCGCCTTCCCGGGTGTGCGCGGCCTCCACGACAAGCAGGCCCTGGCCTACCCGAACGGCACCACGGTGTTCGACCAGCCCCAGGGCAGCGGCGTGCGGCGTCCCACGCGGGTCACGACGGTCGCCGGGATGTCCACGGGTCTGCCGCACGGCTGGAGCGACGGACAGGCGGCGTGGGCCGAGGGCAGGAACAACGGCTGGGTCGCGGCCAAGGGCGCCGACTGCATGAACTACATGACGGGGGAGGAGCTGCCCTACCAGTACGCGCTCGCCAGCGAGTTCACCATCTGCGACCAGAACCACTGCTCGACGCCGACGTCGACGACGCCCAACCGGCTCTACCACATGTCGGGCACCTCGAGCTTCGAGGTGAACAACGGCAACGAGTCGACCGGGAGCCGCGCCTGGCAGACCTATCCGGAGGCGCTGCAGGCGGCCGGCGTGAGCTGGCGGATCTACGTCGACAACTCCAACAACGGCAGCAGCTGGGTCGGGGACTACACCGACAACCCGATCCGCGGTTTCGCGAACATCAGCCCGTCGGGCACGAACCTGCTCGACGCCGAGAAGAACCGCCCCGGGACCGGGCTGATGTGGCGCGCGGGCTCCGAGCCGTACCTGCTGCACGGGCTCCCCAACAACGACTCCGAGCAGAACCTCAACGGCGTGCTCAAGGACTTCATCGACGCCTGCCGGCCCGGCGCGGAGTTCCCGCTGCCGGAGGTGTCGTGGATCGTGGCGCCGTACGCCTGGTCCGAGCACCCGGCGGCCAACCCGGAGCACGGCGCGCACTTCACCAACCGGGTGCTCGAGACGCTCCAGGCCAACCCGGAGATCTGGAAGCACACGCTGTTCGTGATGACCTTCGACGAGAACGACGGCTACTTCGACCACGTGCTGCCGCCGCGTCCGGAGCCCGGCACGCCGGGGGAGTTCAAGGACGGCAAGGCGATGGGGTACGGCGCACGGGTGCCGATGATCCTCGTCTCTCCGTGGACGCGTGGCGGCTGGGTGAGCTCGGAGGTCTTCGACCACACCTCGATCCTGCGCTTCCTCGAGGTGTGGACCGAGCACCTCGGCAAGCCGGCCCGGTGCGCCAACATCACCGCCTGGCGGCGGGCGATCAGCGGCGACCTGACCAGCGCGATCGACTTCGCCCACCCGGTCGTCGCACCTGTCGACCTGCCCGACACCGCGGCGCTCAAGTACATCGCCGCGACGCTGCCCAACGCGCCGTTCGCCGGGCAGGTCGCCCCGGAGGACGAGTGGGTGCCGGCCAACCAGATCAAGCACCGGCCGCTGTCCTTCCACCCCCACGGCACCTTCGTCGAGGACCGCGCCGACGGCACCGTGGCGGCACGACTGGTCTTGGAGGGCGGACCGGACGGCAAGGCCGTGAGCCTGCAGGCGTTCCCCGACGCCCACCTGCCGTTCGCGAACACGCCCTACACCGTCTCGAAGACCAACTCGCGCAGCCACCTGTGGGACGTGAAGGCCACCGACGGCAGGTACGCCTTCACCGTCTACGGACCCGACGGCTTCGTCCGCTCGCACGCCGGCACGCTGCTCCCCGCCGGCCAGAACAGCGCGGGGGTGCCGCGTGCCGACGTCGCGCTGATCCGCGGCGCCAACGCGAAGGTGGAGATCACCTTGCGCAACGACGGTCGCCGCGCGGTGTCCTTCACCCTCGCCGCCAACGACCACGTCGGCGGCAGGCAGACGCTGTCCGTCGGGCCCGGCGCGACCAAGGTCGTGTCCTGGCCCACGTCGGAGGGCTACTACGACGTCGTGATCACGGCGAGCACCGGCACCGGCTGGAAGCACCGGTACGCCGGCCGCATCGCCACCGCCTGACCCACCCCTGCGAAGCTCTCGAGGAACCCTATGTCCCAGCGTTCGCTGCGCCACGCACTCACGACCCTGCTCGCCGGTCTCGTCGCCGCCACCGGCCTCGCGGCAGGCCCCGCTCCCACGGCCTCCGCCGACCCGACGTACGCGACGGGGAACCCCACGCCGGTGGTGTCCTACACCTTCGACACCGACACCGGGACGACGGTGCTCGACGCGACCGCCGGTCACGACGACGGCAGCTGGGTGGGCACGCCGGAGTACGGGCCGGGCATCTCGGGCCGTGCCGCCCGGGTCAGCAACAAGACGAACGAGGTCGTGCTGCCGAGGATCGTGGGCCGCACCGACGGGTCGGGCAGCTTCGCCTACAACTTCTGGATCAAGCAGGAGTCCTTCACCAGCGACTCCTGGGTCTTCACCAACATCGGCGGCTCGTCGTGCGATGCCGGACTCGGGCTCTACAACACCTCGGGATCGGGCGGCCGGCTCACCGGCTGCATCATCAAAGGCGGGATGAAGGACTACCAGACCAACTGGAACGGCACGAGCGGCATCAACGGCGCCTGGCACCAGATCGGCGTCTCGGTGGACCGGTCCGCGCAGACCCTCAAGTGGTACTTCGACGGCGTCCTGAAGAGCACCACCGCCCTCGACGACACCGTGGAGCTCAGCTCGGGCCTGCCGTTCACCTTCGGCGGCGACGCCGACCGGTCCTACGCGCCGTACACCAACGCGTGGATCGACGCCGTCAACTTCTACGACGTCGCGCTGAGCGACGGGCAGATGGCGGCGGACTTCGCCGCGACGGACCCGGCGAGCCACTTCCCGGTGACGGTGACCGACGACGGGCACGGCACCGGCTCCTCCAGCCTGCTGACCCCGACGGCAGGCGCGTCCGTCACGTTGAGCGCCCGGCCCGCGACCGGCTACCACCTCGACCGCTGGGTGCCGGTGACGCCGGCCGGCCTCGTGATCGCCGCGGACGGCACCTTCGCCGCGCCCGGTGTCGCCACCACCGTCAAGGCGCAGTTCGCCCCCAACCGCTATGTCGTGGCCTACGACGGCAACGGCGCAGACGGGGGCACGATGGCCCCGCAGACGATGACCTACGACGCCGCGGCCCCGTTGCGCGCGAACGCGTTCACCCGCGCCGGCCAGCAGTTCGCCGGCTGGTCGACCGTCCCGGACGGTCCCGTGGCCTACGTCGACGCCGCGAGCGTGACCAACCTCGCGAGCGCGCAGGACGCCACCACCACCCTCTACGCGCGCTGGGTGCCGGCGGGGAGCCGGCGCGTCGTCGTCCGCGGCGACGCCCAGGTCACCGTCACCGCCTCGAGCGACGTGACCGGCTTCGCGCGGCCCGGGGACGTGGTGACCCTGTCCTCGACCCCGAACCTCGGCTACCACGCCGCGTGGGACAGCACGCCCCACGTCGAGGTCGCCGCCGACGGCACCTTCACGATGCCCGACGCCGACCTCGAGGTGCGCGCCGTCTCGACGCCCAACTCCTACACCGTGCGCTTCGACGGCAACGGTGCCGACGGCGGCACCACCGCCGCACAGCCGATGACCTACGGCCAGGCCGCCACGTTGCGACCCAACGGGTTCACCCGTGCGGGCTGGGCGTTCCGCGGCTGGTCGCGGGCCACGACCGGGGCGCGCACGTGGGCGGACGGGGCGAGCGTCACCGACCTGAGCGCGACCGACGGCGCCACCGTGGTGCTGCATGCCGTGTGGAACCGGCTGCGGACCCCGGGCGACACGATCGCGCCGGTGGCCTCCTACGACTTCGAGGAGATCACGCGCGGCGTGGTCGCCGACAGCTCCGGCAACGGCTACGACGCCACGTTCACGGGGACCGTCGCCCGCGCGAGCGGCATCTCCGGGCGCGCCGCGCACGTCAGCGCCGGCACCAACGTCGTCAAGCTCCCGCTCGTCGCCGGGGTGAGTGACGGGTCGGGCAGCTTCTCGGTCTCCGGCTGGTTCGGCGTCTACGACAAGGTCGCGGACGCGCCGCTGGTCAGCAACGGTGACTTCTCGGCCTGCGCCAACGGCGGCCTGACCCTCTTCAACGACGAGCTGTCCGCCAAGACCGGCTTCTGCTGGGGCAACGGCAGCGGGACCAAGTACAAGTACCAGCAGAGCCCGACGGCCATCAAGGGCTCCTGGCACCACCTGGTCATGGTGGTCGACCGCGAGGCCGCGACCGTCCGGCAGTACGTCGACGGCGTCGCCGGCACGCCCGTGCCGATCGCGGCGGGCAGCAAGTTCGCCACCGGCCTGCCGTTCGTGATCGGCAACTCCGGCAAGCTCGACTACCACACGATCTCGCCGTACTTCGGCACGGTGGACGCGCTCGTCGACGACTTCGACCTGTACGACGCGGCGCTCTCGCCCGCCCAGGTCCAGGCGACCTGGGCGGCGACCCGGCCGGCCAGCGCGGCGCTGCCGGTCGACGGCGCGGGGGCGGCCCTGCCGACCGGCTTCGTGACGGACACCTTCTTCGCCCCGCAGGCGCGTACCGGTGCCGCCTGGGAGCAGAAGGTGGCCGGGCTGTGGACCGGCGAGGACCCGGTGACGACCTGGACCAAGGTCAGCGGTCCGAGCTGGGCCGACATCAGCGCCACGGGCGTGGTGAGCGGCCGGGCGCCGGGCCGCGCACCGCAGCAGCCCGCCGAGATCACGGTCGAGGCGAGTGACGGGACGACCACCTCGTCGATCACCGTCGTCGTGCCGGTGATCGACGGCGCGGACGCCCCGCGGTTGACCGCCGCGACCTGGAACCTGTGGGACGGGGGCAGCCACGTCGCGAGCTCCCTCGCCAAGGAGCTCGCCGTGATCGCGACCAACGGGCTCGACGTGATCGGCGTCCAGGAGGACGGCGGGGAGGGCGCGCAGGCGCTCGCCGACGCCCTCGGCTGGCACTCCTACGAGGGCGGAAACGGGCTCGGCATCGTCTCGGCGTACCCGCTGTCGGACCTGGTTCCGGCGAGCGCGGGCAGGCCGGTGGCCGGCGCGACGCTCGACGTCGCCGGCGTCGACCTGCGGGTGTGGACGACCGACCTCGACGAGGCGGGCTACGGCCCGCGCAAGGCGTGCCTGGACGGCGTCACCGACCCGGCCGCGCTGGTCGCAGCAGAGAACGGCAGCACCCGGATGGCGCAGGCGCAGGCCGTGGCGACGGCGATCGGGGCCAGCGTCGCGGCCGCCGACGACCTGCCGGTCGTGCTGCTCGGCGACCTCGCCTCGCCGTCCGGCGCCGACTGGACCGCCGCCACGGCGGCGAGCCACTGCGGCGTCGGCGCCGTCGACTGGCCGGTCGTCCCGACGATCCTCGGCACCGGGCTGACCGACAGCTTCCGGGCCGCGCACCCGGACCCGGTCGCCGCCCCCGGCGACACCTGGTCGCCGGTGGTGCGCGCCAACGGCGACCAGCCGGAGCCCCAGGACCGGATCGACTACGTCGCCCATGCGGGCGCGCTCCTGGAGCCGGTCGACGCCAGCACCCTGGTGGCCGGTTGGCCGTCCTCGACCGACATCGTGAACAACAGTTGGACGAGCGACCACCGCGCGGTGGTCGGGACGTTCACCCTCGGCACGCCGCTGCCGGCCGTCGAGGCGCCGTCCGTGGCCGTCGAGCACGACGTGGTGGCCTACCAGGTCCTCCGCGGCCCCGCGGACGATGCCGCGCTGCTCGCCGACCTCGGCGCGAGCGCCGATCCCGCGGACGCGACCCTCGCGGTCGACGACAGCGAGGTCGACTACGGCACCGTCGGCGACTACACCGCGCTGGTGAGCGCGACCCGGGACGGCGTCGTGTCCGACCCCGTGGCCGTGGTGGTCCAGGTGGTGCCGGCGGTCGAGGTCCGTCTCGCGCAGCCCGAGATCAGCCTGCGCCGCGCAGCGCTCACCGAGGCGTCGGTGCTCGCGGCGAGCGGGGCGCTGCTCAACGTGCCGGGCGAGCTGCACGTCGACCTCGCCGCCGCCGCGGCCGGGCCCGGGACCTACCGGGTCACCGTGACCGGCAGCGACCGCCACGGGTTCACCGCCACGGCCACCGTGACGCTCGAGGTGACCGGGGCGAGCCTCCAGGTGAGCGTCGATCCGGCCGTCCCCGACGGCGACGCCGGCTGGTATCGCACGCGTCCCACCGTGACCCTGACCGCCGACGACGCCGGCACCCCGGCCCCCGGGCTGGTCCTGGAGTGGCGCGTCGCCGGGGGCGACGGGGAGTGGACCCGGTACGCCGGCCCGTTGGCGGTCGCCGACGGCGAGCAGACCTGGCAGGTCCGCGCACGCGACGACGGGGGTGTGGCAGCCGCACCGGTCGACGTCGACCTCGCCGTGGACACCCTGGCCCCCGTGACCACGGGCTCCGTGGCACCCGGCGCGACCGGCACCGCGCCCGTCGTGGTCGAGCTCAGGGCGACCGATGCGACGTCGGGGGTCGCCGCGACCCAATACCGCCTCGGTGGCGGCACCTGGACCACCTACCAGCACGCGTTCGAGGTCACGCCCACCACGGCCGACCAGCAGGTGTCCTTCCGCTCGACCGACGCGGCCGGGAACCTCGAGGTCGCTCGCTCGCTCACGATCCCGGCAGCCGACCTGCGGGCCCCGACGCTCTCGGTGGGCGTCGCGCCGGCGACACCCGACGGAGCGGCCGGCTGGTACCTCACCTCGCCGCGGGTCACCGCCACGGCCACCGACGACGTCACGCCGGACCCGACGATCGAGGTCCGGACCGACGGCGGCGCCTGGACGGCGTACGACGGTGCGCTCGCGGTGGCCGACGGCGAGCACGCCCTCGAGCTGCGGGCCAGCGACCAGCAGCACAACATGTCCGCGCCCGTGGCCGTGGACCTGCGGGTCGACACCGTCGCGCCCACCGTCGCCGCCGACCTCGTCGCCGGGACCACCCGCAACGACCCGGCCACCGTCACCGTGACCGCGACCGACGCCACGTCGGGCGTGGCAGGCGTGGAGTACCGCATCGGCCAGGGCCCCTGGACGCCGTACGACACCGCGCTGGTGCTCACGCCCGGCGCGGCCGAGCAGGTCGTGACCTACCGGGCCACGGACGTGGCCGGTCACACCGCCGGCGGATCCGTGCGGATCCCGGCGGCCGACCACACCGCCCCCGTCCTCTCCGTCGGCGTCCTCCCGGCGGTGCCCGACGGGGCCGGGGGCTGGTGGGTCACCGCGCCGACCATCACCGCGTCCGCGACCGACGACCTCACCCCCGCGCCGGTCGTGGAGTACCGGGTCGGGGACGGCGCCTGGACCGCCTACCCGGGTCCGCTGGTCGCCGCCGACGGCGCCGCGTCCTACGGCTTCCGCGCCCTGGACGAGCTCGGCAACACCTCCGGCGTCACGACCGTCCCGGTCAAGGTCGACCGGATCGCGCCGGCCACCGTGAGCCAGGTCGCGACCGACGCCGACGGCGCGACGCTCACCCTGACCGCGACCGACGCGACCTCGGGTGTCGCCTCCACGCAGTACGCCGTCGACGGCGGCCCCGCGCAGGTCTACGGCGGCCCGTTCCGGGTCGCGCCGGCCGCGACCGGTCACACCGTCTCCTTCTGGTCGGTCGACGCGGCCGGGAACGTGGAGACGGCGGGCCGGGTCGTCGTCGGCGGGCGTGACTCGACGCCGCCGACGGTGACGGCCGGGCTGGATCGTGCGCCCGACGGCGCGGGCGGCTGGCATCGCACCCGGCCCGGGCTCGTGGCCTCGGCCGACGAGGCGGCGCTGCTGGAGTACCGCGTCGCCGGCGGCCCCTGGTCGCCGTACACCGGCCCGGTCGGGATCCCCGACGGTCGTCGGGCCTACGAGGTCCGGGCGACCGACGCCGCCGGCAACATCTCGCCCGCGGTCGTCGTCCCCGCCGCCGTCGACACCACGGCACCTGTGCTCCGGCCCCGGCTGCGGCTGGTCCGCCGCCACGGGCGGGTCGTCGCCCGCCTCGACCCCCGGGCCGCCGACGCGACGTCGGGCGTGGCGCGGGTGGAGTACCGCGCCGCCGGCCGGAGGTGGAGGACCGCCCGTGGCCCGATCGTCCTGCGCCCCGCCGCACAGGCCCGGACCGTGCGGGTGCGGGTCACCGACGGCGCCGGGAACCTGGCCGTCGTACGGGTGCGGGTGCCGGCGCGGCGCTGACCTCCGCCGGTCAGCCCCGCGCGGACGTAGGATCCGTCCATGACCGCGCGGGGCGACGATCTGGAGCCGTGGGCTCCCGAGGAGCACCTGCCCGCCGACGCGCGGCGGATGGGACTCAACAGCCTGGTCCCCGACGGCGCCCTGCTCGAGCTCGCGGGGTCGCTCGACGGGACGAAGCGCTCCCACCGGCTGGTCGCCTGGGTGCTGCTCGTCGCGATGCTCGCCCCCGTCGCGCTGACGGTGCTCAGCCTGCTGCGCTGAATGCCCCGGACGCGCGGGCTCCCCGGGGTCCCGGCCTCAGCGGTGCCAGAAGGCCAGCGGGTCGGCGGGCGCGCGGAAGCCGACCAGCTCGGCCATCGCCACGGCGTCGCGGAAGCCGGAGGCGACCAGCTCGGGCCGGTGGGCGTCGGAGGCGAAGCTGATCGCCTCGCCGCCGAGCTCGTGCCACCACTGGAGCAGGATCCGCGGCATCGGGAGCCGGGTGTTGACCTCGAGGACCTTGCCGCGCTCACGCAGGAGGGTGAGCACGTGGCGGTAGTGCTCGCCGAAGTCGTGCGCGTCGAAGGGCACGTGCTGCGGCCAGGCGCGCAGCGGGTAGTCGAGGTGGGCGAGGACCTGGAAGTCGTCGTACGACGTGACGAGGCGCGCGACCTCGTCGAGGTAGCCCTCGACCACCGCAGCGGGCGGGACGTGCGCGTAGTGCTGGCTGGAGTCGACGTGCCCGGCCGCGACAGGAGCGGAGTGCACGGAGGCCAGGACCCGCGCGAAGGAGCCGGAGGAGAGCAGCGCCGAGACGGCGGGAGCGTGCCAGTGCGGCTCGCCGAGCTCGACGCCGGTCAGGACGGTCAGGGACGGGTACCGCGCCCGGCAGCGCTCGACGGAGGCGAGGTAGCCCTCGACGTCGAAGGGTGGCGGGCGCAGCGTCCCCTCGACCACGCCGTGGCGGGTCCAGTCCTGCGGGAGCGCTGCGACGTCGTCGACGGCCCAGGCCGTGTGGTCGACGTGCTCGGTGAACGCGATCGAGGGCAGTCCGAGACGCACGGCGCGTGCGCAGGCCGCGTTCATGTCGCCGGCGGTCGTGTCCCACGACCACTGGCTGTGCACGTGGTCGTCGCCGGGCAGCCGCGGCGTGGGGGTCACGTGAGGGCCAGGCGCTTGCGCAGCCACACGCTGAGGAGGTCGATGAGGATGACCAGCACGACGACCTGGCACACGTAGGTCATCATCGTGTCGAACCGGAAGCCGGACACCGACTGCTTGATGTAGAAGCCGATGCCGCCGGCGCCGACGGTGCCGAGGATGACCGAGCTGCGGACGTTCGTGTCGAAGCGGTAGAGCAGCAGACCGAGCAAGGACGGCATCACCGTCGGCAGCACGGCGTGCACGGCGGTCTGGTAGCTCGACGCGCCCGCGCTCCGCAGCGCCTCGACCGGGCCCTGGTCGGCCTCGTCCATCGCCTCGGACCACAGCTTGCCCATCACGGCCACGTTGTGGATGGCGAGCGCGATGACGCCCGGGAAGGCACCGAAGCCGACGGCCGCGATGAACATGAGGGCATAGACGGTCTCGGGCACCGCGCGCAGGACCGACATCACCGCGCGGGCCAGCCAGAACAGCGGCGGGAAGCGGTTCGTCGTCCGGGAGCCGAGGACGGCGAAGACGAGCGACGCCGGGATCGAGAGGGTCGTCCCCATCAGGCCGATGCAGACCGTGAGCAGGCAGTAGCCGATGCCTGGCCTGATCGTCTCGCCCCACGACGTGTCGATCGGGAACGCGCCCTCGGTCGTGACGTGGTGGCCGTTGGGGTAGGTCTGGTCGCGCCCGAACAGGAAGTGCCAGATGCCCTGCCAGCCCTCGGCGAGCGCGGTGAGGGAGAACTCGGTCTGCGTCCAGGCGTACCAGTGGACGGCGAGCAGGCCCGCGGCCACGGTGCCGCCGATCGCGAGCGTGCGCTGGGAGACGCGGCGCGGAGCGGTACGACGCTCCGGCGTCGACGGCTCCCGCAGGGGGGCGAGGGTCACCGCTCCGCCTCGGCGTCGGGCCGGTAGAGCGCCTCGATCGTGGCGTCGTCCACCGCGCCGGCAGGCAGGTCGAAGGCCGAGCGCCCGTGCATCAGGCCGATCATCCGGTCGCTGTGACGACGGGCGAGGTCCGGCTGGTGGAGCACGGCGGCGACGGCGATGCCGTCCTCGTCGGCCAGGGAGCGGAGCAGGCGCATCACCTGCTCGGCGGCGGCCGGGTCCAGGGCCGAGACCGGCTCGTCGGCGAGCAGCACCTTGGCGCGCTGGCACAGCGCCCGCGCCACGGCGACTCGCTGCTGCTGGCCCCCGGAGAGCCGCCCGGCCTTCTCGGTGGCGCGGTCGGCGAGGCCGACCCGGTGCAGGCAGGCCATCGCCTCCTCCCGCAGCTCGGCGGGGAAGCCGAGCGTCGACCAGGACCGGGCGAGGTCGAGCCGGCCCAGCGCACCGGCGCAGACGTTGTCGATGACCGAGCGCCGCGGCACGAGATGGATCCGCTGGAAGACCATGGCGACGTCCGGGATCGGCCGGCCGTCGACGGCGGGCACGCCGTCGACGGTGATCGTGCCGCCGTCGGGCCTGCTGAGGCCGACGACGCAGCGCAGTGACGTGGACTTCCCGGAGCCGTTGGCTCCGAGCAGGCTGACCACCTCGCCCGCGGCGACGCTCATCGCGAAGCCGTCGAGGACCGACGTCGCGCCGTACCGCTTGGTGAGGCCGTCGATCTGCAGCATGGGCGCTCCCCGGTCGATCGTGTCGAGCTGCCGAGCAGAGGTGGTCAGCCGGGGCATCAGAGGTCGTCCGTGGTCAGGCCGAGGGTGTCGGCCAGGTCGAACAGCGGCTGGTAGTCGTCGTTGGAGACCTTGACCATCGCGCCGTCGGCGGGCGGGGTGAAGTCGAGGTAGCCGCCGATCTCGGCGACGGTGTCCGACGGCAGGGCGAGGAGCGCCTCCTGGACCTTGGCCGCGACCTCGGGGGTCATGTTCGGGCCCGCGGTGATCGGGTCGTTGAGGATCGGGTCGGACTTCCAGACCTGGACGAACTGTGACTCGTCGAAGGCGCCCTCGGCGATCGCCGAGGCGAGGGTCTGGCTGTTGATCTCGGCGGCGTCGACCTGGCCGTTGACCAGCGCCTGGAGGGCCTCGGTGTGGCCGCCGGCGTACTGCGCGTCGACGTCCTTGTCGATCCCGGCGTCGATCAGCGCCTTGCGCGGGACCGCGTCGCCGGAGGTCGAGCCCGACTCGGACAGGGCGAGCGTGTGGCCCGCGAGGTCCTCGATGGTCTTGATCGCCGAGTCCTTGGGCACCCAGATCCCGCCGGTGTACGACGCGGCCTCGCCGGTCTCGTCGGCGAACGCCGCGAGCGCGGTCGCGCCGGCCTGCTGGTTGGCGAAGACGAAGCCGAGCGGGCCGAACTGGCCGAGGTCGAGCTCGCCGTTCTGCATCGCGAGGATCTCGGCGACGTAGGTGTCGGAGACCTCGAGCTCGATCGTGCAGCCGAGCTCCTTGCCGAGGCCGTCGACGAGGGCCTGGTAGGCGGGGATCAGCTTCGCCGGGTCCTCGTAGGGCTCCACGCCCATGGTGAGGGTCCCGTCGGGGCAGACCTCGACGGCGCTGGAGGCGGGGGAGGTGTCGCTCTTCGCGTCGGTGTCGCCGCCGTCGCCGCCGTCGCCGCAGGCGGCGAGGGTGAGGGCGAGGGCGAGGACGCCGGAGGCGGCGCCGAGCGTGCGGATGGTGCGCATGGGTGGAGCTCCTGGCTGGTGGGGGGATGGGTGGAGGAGGTGTCTGGCTCAGAGCAGCTCGTCGAGGACCGACGCAGCGAGGCCCAGACCGGTGGTCATGCCGATTCCCGAGGTCACCGTGACCGCCCGGACGCCCGGGTGCGGAGCAGCGATGACGAAGTCCGTCGAGGGCGAGTCGGCGTAGACGCCGCGCCACCTCCGCCGGACGCTGAGCTCGGCGCCGAAGAGCCGGGCCCCTTCCCGCAGCACCAGGCCCGCGACGTCCTCGTCGTCGAAGGGCAGGTGGGTGCGGTCGTAGTGGTGGGTGTCGCCGAGGACGATCGAGCCGTCGGGGCGCTGGGTCAGCATCAGGTTCATGACGACCTCCAGCAGCTCGGGGTGGGTCGCCTCGACCTCCCGCCGCAGGGTCGCGGCCGACGGCTGCTCGACGAAGGCGGCGTAGCGCAGCAGGCTGGTCCCGGTGAGGAGCGCCGGTCGGATCCGGACGTCGCCGGGCGGCGCGACCTCGAGCATCTGGAGGCGGCAGCGGCGCACGTCGTACGCGTCGGCCAGGTCGGGGAAGAGCCGGTCGAGGTCGTGCCCGGTCGCGTGCACGACGTACGGCGCGGTGATGTCGCCGCGCGAGGTGTGCACGGCGCACGGGGTGATCGCGCCGACGTGGGTGTTCCACCAGAAGTCGACGCCGCGCTCCTCGAGCCAGGCGGCGAGGGCCGGCACCGCCTCGGTGGGGCACACCCGGAGGTCCCGGGGCAGGTGGGCGCCCCCGACGACCTCGTCGGTGGCGGCGGGGAAGTGGTCGCGCACGCCCTGGGGGGTGAGCAGGGAGACCTCGTCGGTGCCGCGGCTGGCGGCGAGCTCCTCGAGGACGGCGAGCTCGGTGGCCGAGCGGGCGACCACGACGGTGCCGGCGCGCTGCACCTCGAAGCCGGCGAGCTCGCCGAGGCGCAGCCACTCCTCGCGGGCGAGCAGGGCGTACTCGCGGGCCCGGCCGGCCTGGGGGGTGGTGCAGACGTGGCCGAAGTTGCGGATCGAGGCACCCACCGGCCGGTGGTCGCGCTCGACGACGGTCACGTCCAGCCCGCGGCGCACGGCATGGGCGGCGTGGGCGAGTCCGAGGATGCCCGCGCCGACCACGGCGAGGTCGGTGCGGGTGGCGGCGGAAGGGGTGGGCACGGCACGAGGTTCTTCGCCGTGGAGAGGGGTGTCAACGACTTGGAGCCGCTTGTCTGGACAAGTTCACTCGGTGTTTCTCCGTCCGCGGCTGGAGGTGAACTCCTGGCGACACGGTTAACCCGATGTTCGCTCGCGCCCTTGTCTGGTCAAGTGTAGGTTCGCCGGCATGGCCGACCCGTTGCACGCCCGGATCTCCGCCGAGCTCCGCGACCGCATCCTCAGCGGCGACCTCGCGCCCGGGGCCCCGCTGCCGTCGGAGGCCCAGCTGTGCGCCGAGTTCGGGACCTCCCGCGGCACCGTCCGCGCCGCGCTCGCGACCCTGCGCGCCGCCGGACTGATCCGCGGGGGGCAGGGCAAGTCACCGGTCGTGCGCGACAAGACGCTGAGCCAGCCGTTCGAGAACCTGCTCTCCTTCACCTCCTGGGCCGAGCGCGCGGGCCGCAGCCCCGGGCAGCGCACCGTCGAGCTCGCGCGCCGCCCTGCGAGCGCGCGGATCGCCCACCAGCTGGAGGTCGAGGAGGGCACACCGGTCGTCGAGCTGCTCCGGGTGCGCACCCTCGACGGCGAGGCGGTCATGCTCGAGCGCTCGTCGTGGGTGCTCGAGGTGGGCCGGCTGCTCTTCGAGGGCGGCTTCGACCCCGACGAGGGCTCGATCTACCGCTACCTCCTCGGCGCCGAGGTCGACCTGGCCACCGCCCGTCACACCATGGACGCGGTCGGCGCCGACGACCTCGACGCCCGCCTCCTCGACATCTCGGTGGGCACGCCGCTGCTGCGTGAGCGCCGCCTCGCGCGCGCCAGCGACGACCGCCCGTTGGAGTACGGCGACGACCGGTACATCCCCGGCCGCGTCACCTTCACCTTCGACAACGCCCGGCCGACCACCGCCGGGCAGCTCCCCAACCTGCGCATCCTCAAGGAGACCTCGTGACCCACCCCGCCTACGACCTGGCCGCCCTCGACATGGCCGGCACCACCGTGGAGGAGGGCGGGCTGGTCTACCTCGCGGTCGAGCGCTCCGTCGCCGAGGCGACCGGGGGCGAGATCCCCGCCGACGTCCTCCAGCGTTGGAAGGGCACCTCGAAGGAGGAGGCGATCGCCGGCATCCTCACCGACCTCGGCGAGGATGCCTCGCCGGCACGGGTCGCCGCCGTGTTCGAGCTGTTCACCGTCAACATCGACCAGGCCTACCGCGAGCACCCGCCGACGCCGATCCCGGGTGTGCTCGAGACCTTCGACGCGCTGCGCTCCGCCGGGGTCAGGGTCGCCCTGCAGACCGGCTACTCCGCGCCGGTCGCCGCCGCGATCCTCGACCAGCTCGGCTGGACGGTCGGCGAGACCGTCGACGCACTCGTCACCAGCGACCTGGTGCCGCTGAGCCGGCCGGCGCCGTACCTCGTCTTCCGGGCGATGGAGGCCACCCGCGTGAGCGACGTGCGCCGCGTCCTCACGGCCGGCGACACCCCCAACGACCTGGGCGCCGGCACCCGTGCGGGCGCAGGCTTCGTGGTCGGCGTGACCACCGGCTCGTTCGACCGCGCGGCGCTCGAGGCCGAGCCGCACACCCACGTCCTCGACAGCGTCACCGGCATCGCGGCCCTTCTGTGAGGCTGATGTGAGGGTCCGCGGCCCCATCCTCTAAGGTGGTCGGCAACCCCCCACGTGGCGGTATCTCACCCAACTCCCCCAGGGCCGGAAGGCAGCAAGGGTCAGTGAGCTCTATCGGGTACGTGGGGGGCCTTTGCTTCTCCGGTGCCGCTCAGGCCCTGCGGGCGAGGTAGAAGTAGTTGAACGGGTCGCTGCGGACCTCGCGGACCTCGACGTCGACCAGGCCGGCCTCCTCGAGCATCCGCACCGCGGTCTGCCGACCCCACACGGTGCCGAGACCGGCGCCCCCGTGGGCCAGGGACACGGTCATGCAGTGCATCAGGCTGAGCGTGTAGAGGAAGGTCAGCCAGGGCAGGCCCCGGTTGTTCTCGACGCCGGACTCGGCCTTGATGTCGACCATCAAGAACGTGCCGCCCGGGCGCAGCGCCGCGGCGATGCCGGCCAGCACCCGGTCGGGGAACGCCTGGTCGTGGATCGCGTCGAAGGCGGTCACGACGTCGTACGCCGCCTCCTCGCCCAGCGCCGCGACGTCGCGGACCTCGAAGCTCGCGTTGGTCAGGCCCCAGGCGGCGGCCTGGGCGCGTGCCGCCTCGATCGCCTCGTCGCCGAGGTCGTAGCCGACGAACCGGCTGGCCGGGTAGGCGCGCGCGAGCAGGTTCACGGCGTGCCCGGAGCCGCAGCCGACGTCGGCCACGTCGGCCCCGTCGACCAGCCGCTCGTGGAGCCCCGGGACGGTCGGTACGACGACCTCGAGCAGGCCGGCGTCGTGGACGGCGGCGGCGTCGGCGGCCATCAGCTCGTGGAACCGGGGGAAGCGGTCGTAGCCCAGGCCGCCTCCGTGGCGGAACTTCTCCCGCAGCTCGGGCTCGACGCCGGCGAGCATGGTCAGCATCTTCATGCTGCGCGCCAGGTTGACCGGACCGTCGGCCGAGGTGAGGCACGCGGCGCGCTCGCGGGGGAGCGCGTAGTGGCCGGTGGCGGCGTCGTAGGTCGCCACGTCGCCGGCGACGATGCCGTCCAGCCACTCGCGCAGGTACCGCTCGTCGACGCCGGCGACCGCCGCCAGCGTGGCCGGGTCCGTGGGGCCGGTGCGGGCCAGCGCGTCGAGCAGCCCGAGCTCGTCGCCGATGCCGAGGAGCAGGCCGAGGGCGGCGTCCTCGCGCACCCCGACCATCCGCTTCTGGAACGCACGTGCGGCGTCCCGGTCCATCGTCGTCGTGGTGGTCGTCGTGGTGGTCGTCGTGGTGGTGGTCGTGGTGGTCGTCATGGTGGTGGTCCTCCCGGTGATCCGCGTCTCACCCTAGGGCCGGGCCGCGCGGTCCTCACGAGGACCACGGCGGCCCCGGTGGCGACCCCGGTGGTGTCGGGACCAACGACTAGGGTGAGCCGCGTGGACTCCCCGCTCGCGCTCTACCGCCGCTACCGGCCCGAGACCTTCGCGGAGGTCATCGGGCAGGAGCACGTCACCGAGCCGCTGCGGGCCGCGCTCGCCGCCAACCGGGTCAACCACGCCTACCTGTTCTCCGGGCCGCGCGGCTGCGGCAAGACGACCAGCGCGCGGATCCTGGCCCGGGCGCTCAACTGCGAGAAGGCGCCGATCTCCGACCCGTGCGGGGAGTGCGACAGCTGCCGCGACCTGGCCCGCAACGGCCCGGGCTCGATCGACGTGATCGAGATCGACGCCGCCTCCCACGGTGGTGTCGACGACGCGCGCGACCTGCGTGAGAAGGCGTTCTTCGCGCCGGTGAAGAGCCGCTACAAGGTCTACATCATCGACGAGGCCCACATGGTCACCACGCAGGGCTTCAACGCCCTGCTCAAGCTGGTCGAGGAGCCGCCGCCCCACCTGCGGTTCATCTTCGCCACGACCGAGCCGGAGAAGGTCATCCCGACCATCCGCTCGCGCACCCACCACTACCCGTTCCGGCTGATCCCGCCGCGCCTGCTGACGTCGTACCTCACCGAGCTGTGCGAGCGCGAGGGCGTCACCATCGAGCCCGCCGCGCTGCCGCTCGTCGTCCGGGCGGGCGCGGGCTCGGCGCGCGACACCCTCTCGGTGCTCGACCAGCTGCTCGGCGGGGCCGGCCCGCAGGGCGTGACCTACGACCTCGCCAGCGGCCTGCTCGGCTACACGCCCGACACCCTGCTCGACGACGTGGTCTCCGCGTTCGCCGCGGGCGACGGCTCGGCCGTCTTCGGAGTGGTCGACAAGGTGATCGAGACCGGGCAGGACCCGCGCCGCTTCACCGAGGACCTGCTGCGCCGGCTGCGCGACCTCGTCATCATCTCCGCGGTGCCCGACGCCGCCGCGTCCGGCCTGCTCGACGTCTCCGGCGACCAGGCCGACCGCCTCGTCGCGCAGGCGGCCGCCTTCGGCCGCGCCGAGCTGACCCGGGCCGCCGACCTGGTCGCCGCCGGCCTCACCGACATGCGCGGCGCCACCGCGCCCCGACTGCTGCTCGAGCTGATCTGCGCCCGGATCCTGCTCCCCGCTGCCGACCACACGACCGAGGGGGTGCTCGCCCGCCTCGACCGGCTCGAGCGCCGGGCCTCGATCAGCGGGACGACGTCCGCGGAGTCCGCGCCCGCCCCCGCCGCCGCCGTGCCGGCCCAGGACCGGTTGGCGCCCTCGCGTGCCGAGCGCGCCGCGCCCGAGCGTGCCGAGGAGCCCGAGGCCGCTCCCGTGCCGCACGCCCGCACCGCGGCACCCGCCCAGCCGGCCCCCGAACCGGTGCCGACCCCGGTGCCGACCCCGGTGCCGGTCGCCGAGCCGGTGCCGGTCGCGCCCCAGCCGGTCGCGCCCCAGCCGCCGGCCCCCCAGCCGGCCGCCGCGGAGCCGGCGGCACCGGCGGGCGGGTCCGGGAGCGGCCTGAGCCTGGTCGACGTACGCCGGCTGTGGCCCTCGGTCATCGACCGGGTCAAGAGCGCCAAGCGGGTCACCTGGATCCACCTCACCCAGAACTCCCAGGTCGTCGGCTTCAACGGCAAGGTGCTCACCCTCGGGTTCCAGGCCGACGGCCCCCGCCGCTCGTTCGAGAGCGGCGGCCACGCCGAGATCGTCCAGCAGGCGGTGATCGACGAGATCGGTGCCGACATCCGGATCGAGGCGATCGTCGACCCGGCGGCCAACCCGGGCGCCCGGACCCCCGAGCCGGCGCCCGCCGCCCCTGCCGCGCCCGCTGCCCCGGCTCCCGCCGCCGACAACGGCTGGCCCGAGGTCACTGCGCCCCCGCAGGCGAGCGCCCCCGCCCCGGCCGCCGCGGTCCCGGACGCGCCGCCGGCCCCGGCCGGCCCGATGGCGCCCCCCGACGACCCGCCGCCGTGGGCGAGTGAGCCGCCGCCGATGGACGGTCCCCCCGAGCCCGACGCCCCGCCCGAGCAGCCCGGCGCGCGCCGGCAGCGGATCGCCGACATCCAGGCCCAGGCCGACGCCGCCGCGGAGGCGCCGCCGGAGGACCCGGACGCCGCGGTCGACCTCGACGACCGCGAGGTCGACGCCGAGTCCAGCGCGGAGCTCCTCGCCCGCGAGCTGGGCGCCCAGATGATCGAGGAGATCCCCCGCGGCAGCTAGCCGCCGTCGTTCCCCAGAGCCTGACGAACAGAGAAGAGAACCATCCCCATGACCCAGAACCCCTTCGACGCCCTCGCCGGTGGCGACGGCCTCGGTGGCCTCGACCTGGGCGCCCTGCTCCAGCAGGCCCAGCAGATGCAGGACCAGCTCCAAGACGCCCAGCAGCGCCTAGCCGAGGCCACGGTCGACGGCACGGTCGCCGGCGGCGCGGTGAGCGTCACGCTCACCGGGGCCGGTGACCTCACCGCCGTGTCCATCAGCCCCGACGCGATCGACGGCACCGACGCCGAGTCCCTCGCCGACCTCGGCGACCTGGTCGTCGCCGCGTTCCGCGACGCGCGGGCCAAGATCGACACGCTCGCCGAGCAGATGCTCGGCCCGCTGGCCGGCGGCATGCCGGACCTGGGCGGCGGCCTGCCGTCGCCCGGCCAGCTCGGCTTCTGAGCGGAGGCGACACCCTTGTACGAAGGCGTCGTCCAGGACCTCATCGACGAGCTCGGGCGCCTGCCCGGGGTCGGTCCGAAGAGTGCCCAGCGGATCGCGTTCCACCTGCTGCAGGCCGACCCGGCCGACGTCCGCCGCCTCGCCGAGGTCCTGATCGAGGTCAAGGACAAGGTGAAGTTCTGCTCGGTCTGCTTCAACGTCGCCGAGGACGACCAGTGCCGGATCTGTCGTGACCCGCGCCGGGACCCCTCGGTGCTGTGCGTGGTCGAGGAGTACAAGGACGTCGTGGCGATCGAGCGGACCCGCGAGTTCCGGGGCCGCTACCACGTCCTGGGCGGGGCGATCTCGCCCATCGACGGCATCGGGCCCGAGCAGCTCCACATCCGTGAGCTGCTCACCCGGCTCGGCGATGGCACCGTCACCGAGGTGATCTTGGCCACCGACCCCAACCTCGAGGGCGAGGCCACCGCGACGTACCTCACGCGGATGCTCGGGCCCCTGGGGTTGCGCGTGACGCGTTTGGCCAGTGGACTTCCGGTGGGAGGAGACCTCGAGTACGCCGACGAGGTCACCCTGGGCCGGGCATTCGTGGGAAGGCAGACAGCGACATGAACGGGAACATGAGCGACAACAGCACCGCCACCGAGAAGCTCCCAGGCCTCGCCGCGCTCGAGGCGCTGATCGCGGTCGAGACCGAGACCGTGCGGTTCGCCGACGACATCGCCGCGTCGGTGCGGTCCTTCCTCGACGGCCTGCGGGTCGTCGCGGCCCAGGCCACGGGCGGGCAGGCCGTCTCCCTGCTGCTGCTCCAGATCAGCCAGATCGCGCTGACGGGCGCCCGGCTCGGCGTGCACCGCGACTTCGCGCCGCGCGACGAGTACCAGCCCGACGACGGCCCGGACCCCGACCTCGACGAGCTGCGCCTCCAGCTGGCGAAGCTGCTCGGGAACCTCGACACCTACAGCTACGTCTTCGACCCGTACGCGCCCGAGATCGTCGAGGGCCTGCTCTCCGACGACCTCACCAGCATCGCCGCCGACCTCGCGGTCGGGGTGCGCCACCACGAGGCGGGCGACGTCGAGGAGGCGCTGTGGTGGTGGCAGTTCTCCTACGTCTCCTCGTGGGGAGCGCTCGCGGGTTCGGCGATGAAGGCGCTGCTCTCGGTGGTCGCCCACGACCGGCTCGACGTCGACCTCGACACCACCCAGGAGCTCGCGCTGGTCGAGGCGGCGGCCGCCGTGCTGGACAGCGCGGAAAACGCCTAGCGGGCTCTCGTAGAATCGGGGGTGGCCTCGTCGACCACTGACCTGGCCCCGCCCTTCCCCCGAGACCACCGCCAGGAGTGAGCCCCCGTGGGCATTGTCGTGCAGAAGTACGGCGGCTCGTCGGTCGCCGATGCCGCCGGGATCAAGCGCGTCGCGCAGCGCATCGTCAACACGAAGAAGGCCGGCCACCAGGTCGTCGTCGTCGTCTCGGCGATGGGGGACACGACGGACGAGCTGATCGACCTCGCCAACGAGGTGTCGCCGCTGCCGCCTGCCCGGGAGCTGGACATGCTGCTCACCGCCGGTGAGCGGATCTCGATGGCCGTGCTGGCCATGGCGATCCACGACCTCGGCCACGAGGCGCGCTCGTTCACCGGGTCGCAGGCCGGCGTGATCACCGACGCCGCCCACGGCAAGGCGAAGATCATCGACGTCACGCCGGGCCGGATCGAGGCGGCCATCGGCGAGGGCGCGATCGCCATCGTCGCCGGCTTCCAGGGCGTCTCGCAGACGACCAAGGACATCACCACGCTGGGTCGCGGCGGCTCCGACACCACCGCCGTGGCGCTCGCCGTCGCGCTCAAGGCCGACGTGTGCGAGATCTACTCCGACGTCGACGGCATCTTCACCGCCGACCCCCGCATCGAGCCCCGCGCCCGCAAGGTGCCGCGGATCTCGTACGAGGAGACGCTCGAGATGGCCGCGCAGGGCGCCAAGATCCTGCACCTGCGGTGCGTCGAGTACGCCCGCCGCTACGACATGCCCATTCACGTCCGCTCGTCCTTCTCCGACAAGGAGGGCACCTGGGTCGTCAAGGCCGAGGATGTAGTCCAGGAGGGTTCCATGGAAGCCGCGATCATCACCGGCGTCGCCCACGACCGCAGCCAGGCCAAGATCACGGTGGTCGGCGTCCCGGACAAGCCGGGCGAGGCGGCCGCGATCTTCCGCGCCGTCGCCGAGGCGCAGATCAACATCGACATGATCGTGCAGAACGTGTCGGCCGCGGCGACCAGCCTGACGGACATCTCCTTCACGCTGCCCGCCGGCGAGGGCCAGACCGCGATGACGGCGCTCTCGCGGCTGCAGGAGTCGGTCGGCTTCGAGGCCCTGCTCTACGACGACAGCGTCGGCAAGGTGTCCATCGTGGGCGCCGGCATGAGCTCCTCGCCGGGCATCTCCGCGCGCTTCTTCGAGGCGCTCTCGGAGGCCGGCGTCAACATCGAGATGATCTCCACCTCGGAGATCCGCGTCTCGGTCGTGGTGGCCGAGACCCAGGTTCAGGCGGCTGTCAACGCCGCCCACGCGGCGTTCGACCTCGGGTCGGACGAGATCGAGGCCGTCGTGTACGGCGGAACGGGGCGCTGAGCACCATGGGCATCAACATCGGAGTCGTCGGCGCGACCGGCCAGGTCGGCGTCGCGATGCGCCAGATCCTGCTCGAGCGGAACTTCCCGGTCGACCAGGTCCGCTTCTTCTCCTCGGCCCGCTCGGCCGGCAAGGTGCTGCAGTTCGGCGACCGCGAGGTCGTCGTCGAGGACGCCGAGACCGCCGACCCGACCGGCCTCGACGTCGCGCTCTTCTCGGCCGGCGCCACCGCCTCCCGTGCCCTGGCGCCCCGGTTCGTCGACGCCGGCGTGATCGTCGTCGACAACTCCTCGGCCTTCCGCAAGGACCCGGCGATCCCGCTGGTCGTCTCCGAGGTCAACCCGGAGGCGGCCGCCGAGGTGATCGCGGCCGGGCGCGGCATCATCGCCAACCCGAACTGCACCACCATGGCCGCGATGCCGGTGCTCAAGCCGCTGCACGAGGAGGCCGGCCTGGTCCGGCTGATCGCGTCGACGTACCAGGCCGTCTCCGGCTCCGGCATCGCCGGCGTCGAGGAGCTCGCCACGGGCGTCGCCGCGGCCGGCGACAAGGCCCGGGAGCTGGCGTACGACGGCGAGGCCGTCGCATTCCCCGAGCCGAGCGTCTACAAGCGGACGATCGCCTACAACGTGCTGCCGTTCGCCGGCAACCTCGTCGACGACGGCCTGAACGAGACCGACGAGGAGCAGAAGCTCCGCAACGAGTCCCGCAAGATCCTCGGCATCCCTGACCTGCGCGTCTCGGGCCTGTGCGTCCGCGTCCCGGTCTTCACCGGCCACTCGCTGGCGATCAACGCCGAGTTCGAGCGGGCCCTGACGCCCGAGCGTGCGCGGGAGCTGCTGGCCGGTGCCCCGGGCGTCGAGCTCGCCGACATCCCCAACCCCCTCGCCGCGGCCGGCAAGGACCCGTCGTACGTCGGCCGGATCCGCCAGGACCCCGGCGTCGACGGCGACCGCGGCCTCGCCCTGTTCGTCTCCAACGACAACCTGCGCAAGGGTGCCGCGCTCAACACGGTCCAGATCGCGGAGCTGATCGCTGCCTCCCGCTGAGGGAGTTTCACCGGCCGGCCGGTGAAACTCACGCTGGGACGAGGAAACTGCCTCGTCCCAGCGTGAGTTTTGTCGTCCAGGATCGCGTTATGTCGGCTATTCGGACGGGTCGACGAACGTCTTGGTGACCCATACCGAGGCGAGGTACGCGGCGATGCTGAGCGCCGGGACGACGATCAGCGTCGACCAGTGGTCGAGCAGGTCGATCAGGAACAGCAGCGCGACCACGGCCACCAGGCCGACCGCCAGGAAGCTGCTGCTGCCGGGGTCGGGGATGCCGAACGCCTTCAGCAGCTGACCGCCCAGCAGGACGCACACCGCGAACGTGGCGACGAGCAGCAGGAACCCGGGGCCGCCGCCGCACGAGGACGTGCCGCGGACCGCCTCGCAGCCGCGCAGGGACAGCCAGGTCAGCACGACCATCGCCGCACCGACCACGAGGCCGGTGAGAGCCGCGGCCCGGTAGACGGTCAGCAGCGGGCTGCCCTCGCCCAGCGCGGCGATCTCGGCGTCCTCGAGGGCCGCGGTGGTCACCGGCTCGGGCTCGACCTCGACGGCGGCGGACGGGGCCGGCTTGGGGGCCGGCTTGGGGGCCGGCTTCGGGGTGGGCTTCGGGGTGGGCTTCGGGATGGGCTCGGCGATGGGCTCGGTCTCGACGACGGGCTCGGTCTCGACGACGGGCTCGGCCTCGACCTCGGCCTCGACCTCGGCCTCGACCTCGGCCGCGACCTCAACGGCGGGCTCAACGGCGGGCTCGGTCACGGGCTCGGCCTCGACGACGGCCTCGGTCTCGACGACGGGCTCGGTCTCGACGACGGGCTCGGTCTCGACGACGGGCTCGGTCTCGACGACGGGCTCCGGGGCGGCGACCGGCTCGGTCTCGACGACGGGCTCCGGGGCGGCGACCGGCTCGGGCTCGACGACAGGACGAGCGGCACGCTTCTGAACGGCCGGGGCGGGGGCCTCGGCCGGCAACGCGGGCTTCTTCTTCCGCCCGAACAGCTTGGGCGGCTCCAAGCTGAGCTTCAGCTTGTCCTGCTCGTCTGACATGGCATGCAGTGTGTCACGAACGCCCAGGTGGGCGACGGGTGGCCGCAGGGCGACACGGCGACGGGCGTTCGGTGAAAAACACCGAAGGGCGGACCCGGTCTCACCGGATCCGCCCTTCGAATCTGTCGGGCTGACAGGATTTGAACCTGCGGCCTCCTCGTCCCGAACGAGGCGCGCTACCAAGCTGCGCCACAGCCCGCCGATCCCCGGCTCCGAAGAGGCCGGCTCACAAGCACGGGAGCATACCGGAGCAAGGGCCCCGACCTGCAATCGGGATGACCCTCCATCCCGCCGCCGGGGCTCACCGGGGCTGCAGGGTCAGCAGCGTGGCCTCGGGCCGGCAGGCGATCCGGACCCGGGTGTAGGGGTTGGTGCCGAGCCCGGCCGACACGTGCAGCCACGCCGAGCCCGGGTCGCCGGGCCGGGAGTCGGCAGGGTGGCGGTGCAGGCCGCGGGCGCGGTCGGCCTCGAGGTCGCAGTTGGTGGCGTACGCGCGGGACCCGCCCGGCCACGGCAGCCGGACCTGGCCGCCGTGGGTGTGCCCGGCCAGGATGGCGTCGTACCCGTCGGCGGCGAACCGGTCGAGCACCCGCACGTACGGCGCGTGCGCGACGGCGACTCGCAGGTCGGCTGTCGCGTCGGCAGGCCCGGCGACGGCGGCCAGGTCGTCGTACTCCAGATGGGGGTCGTCGACGCCGGCGAGGGCCAGCACCGTCTCGCCGACCGTGAGCCGATCGCGGCGGTTGGTGAGGTCGACCCAGCCGGCGCCGGTGAAGCCGGCGGTGAGGTCGCGCCACGGCAGCGGGGGGACGTCGGTGTGGCGGGTTCCATCGTCCGGGAGGAGGTACCCGAAGGGGTTGCGGAAGCCGGGCTCGAAGTAGTCGTTGGAGCCGTGCACGAACACGCCCGGCCGGTCGAGCAGCGGGCCGAGGCTGTCGAGCACCACCGGGACCGCGTCGCGGTGGGCGAGGTTGTCGCCGGTGTCGACGACCAGGTCCGGCTCCAGCCGGGCCAGGTCGCGCAGCCACTCCTGCTTGCGGGTCTGGCCGGGCGTCATGTGGAGGTCGCTGAGGTGCAGCACCCGCAGCGGTCGCATCCCGGCGGGCAGCACCCGCAGGTCGAGCCGGCGCAGCGTGTACTGGCGTGCCTCCCACAGCGCGTACGACGTCACCGCCGCGCCGAGCGCACCACCGGCCCCGGCGGTGCGGAGCAGTCCCCTCCCGAATCCCATTCGTCCAGTCTCGCCCACGGCAGGCAGAATCGAGGCATGAGCACCCTCAAGGACCAGCTGCGCACCGACCTCACCACCGCCATGAAGGCACGAGACGACGTCCGGTCCTCGACGCTGCGGATGATCCTGACCGCGGTGACCAACGCCGAGGTCGCCGGGAAGGTCGCCAAGGAGCTCACCGACGACGAGGTGCTCACCGTGCTGGCCGCCGAGGCCAAGAAGCGCCGCGAGGCCGCGGTCGCGTTCGAGGAGGGCGACCGCCCCGAGAGCGCAGCCAAGGAGCGCGCCGAGGCTGCGGTCATCCAGGACTACCTGCCCGAGCAGCTCGGTCCCGAGGAGATCGCCGCGATCGTCACGGCCGCCGTCGAGCAGGCCGGCGCAGCGGGCGCGGGCCCCAAGGCGATGGGCCAGGTCATGGGCATCGTCCAGCCGCAGGTCAAGGGCCGGGCCGACGGCGCGGCCGTCGCCGCGGAGGTACGCCGCCAGCTCGGCTGACGGCGTCCGGCTGTGTGCCGCACCCCATCCGAATTGGTCGCGTTCTGAGCCTCTCTGCGACCAGAACGCATGGGGTGCGGAGCAGACTCAGCCCCGGCCGTTGCCGCGGCCCTTGTTCTTCTTGCCCTTGTTCTTCTTGGGCGGCGTGCCGCTGGAGACGTAGAGCGTGACGGTGTCACCGGAGGCGAGCCGGGCGCCGGTGCCGGGGGCCGACCAGGCGACCAGGCCGCGGCCGACGGCGGAGTCGACGACGCCGCCGTTGACGACGTTGAAGCCGAGGCCCTCGAGGTCGGCCTTCGCGGCGTCGTACGACCTCCCGGACACGGCCGGGACCGTGATCAGCAGGCCGCGCACGTCGGTCGAGGACGGTCGGGTGAAGTCGACGTCGGCGAGCAGCGGGGCCACGGCCTTGAAGGCGTCACCCCAGATCGGTCCGGCGGTGGTCGAGCCGGAGGACGAGTACAGGGTGCGGCCGCCGACGGCCTTGCCGTCGAGCGACTCGGGATGGCCCTCCGGGTTCACGCCGGCGACCATCGCCGCACCGGCGAGGTTGGGCGTGTAGCCGACGAACCAGACCGCCTTGTTGTCGCTGGTCGTACCGGTCTTGCCGGCCGCGGGCTGGCCCGGGTACTGGGCGGCGGCGAAGCCGCCCGAGGAGACCACGCCGCGCAGCACGTCGTTGACGGCGTTGGCGACCGGGCTGGCGAGCACCTGGGTGCACTGCTTCTCGTACTTCTTCAGCACGTTGCCCTGCGCGTCGGCGATCTCGGTGACGGGGCGGGCGTCGCAGTGCAGGCCCTGGGCGGCGAAGGTGGCGTAGGCCTCGGCCATCTCCAGCGGGCTCACGTCGGCGATGCCGAGGGTGAACGACGGGACCTGGGCGGCCGGGGTCAGCTCGGTGATGCCCATCTCGCGGGCCAGCTTCCACGGCTCGCAGATACCGGTCGCCTTCTCGAGGTTCACGAAGAAGGTGTTGACCGACTTCTGGGTGCCCTCGTACAGGTTCGGGGCGGCCGAGGCGCTGGTCGAGTTCTTCGGGCTCCAGGTCTCGCTGCTCTGGTAGGGCCCGTCGCAGGTCGTGAAGTCGCCGAGGTTGACGCTCAGCGTCTGCGGCGCGGGGAAGCGCTGGGTGAGCGGGATGTCCTGGTTGATCGCCGAGGCGAGCACGAACGCCTTGAACGTCGAGCCGGGCTGGAAGCCGGCCGCGTCGCCGTACCGGGTCGGCACGGTGTAGTTGAGGAAGGTCTGGCCCTTCTTCTTGCCCATCGGGCGCGACTGGGCCAGGCCCTTGACGTTGCCGGTCCCGGGCTCGATCAGCGCGAGGCCGCCGATGGCCTGGTCGTCCTTGTAGACGTGGGAGGCCACGGCCGCGTTGGCGGCCTTCTGGTAGCGCAGGTCCACGGTGGTCTTGATGGTGAGGCCGCCGTTGAAGATCAGCCGCTTGCGCTCCTGCTCGGTCGCGCCGAGGGCCTGGTCGGTCATCAGCCAGCGCACGACGAAGTCGCAGAAGAACTGCGCCTCGGAGTTCACGCAGCCGTTGGGCTGCTCCTGCACGCGCAGGCCGAGCTTGCGGTCCTTCGCCTGGTCCGCGTCCGCGTCGGTGATGACGCTGAGCTGGGCCATCCGGTCGAGCACGATGTTGCGGCGGACCGTCGCCTGGGCCTTGTTCTTGGTCGGGTTGTAGGCCTCGGGGCTCTGCACCAGGCCGGCGAGCAGCGCCGCCTGGCGCAGGTTGAGGTCCTTGGCGTTGACGTTGAAGAAGTGCTGCGCAGCGGCCTGGACGCCGTACGCGCCGTCCCCGAAGTACGCCGTGTTGAGGTAGCGCTCGAGGATCCAGTCCTTGCTGTGCCGCTTCTCGAGGGCGATCGCGTAGCGCAGCTCGCGCAGCTTGCGGCCGTAGGTGTCGTCGGTCGCGGCCTTGCGCTCCTCGTCGGTGTCGGCCTGGTTCAGCAGGGTCAGCTTGACCAGCTGCTGGGTGATCGACGAGCCGCCCTGGGCGACCCCGCCCGAGGCCTGGTTGGTGAGCAGGGCGCGCAGCGTGCCCTTCAGGTCCAGCGCGCCGTGCTGGTAGAAGCGGAAGTCCTCGATCGCCACGATCGCCTCGACCATGGTGCGCGAGATCTGGCGCAGGGGGACGTTCACGCGGTTCTGGTCGTAGAGCGTCGCGATCGTCTTGCCCTCGGCGTCCTGCACCTCGGTGCGCTGGGGCAGCTGCTCGGTCTCGAGCTCCTGCGGCAGGTCGTCGACGGACTCGGACACGTTGCGCGCCGAGAAGCCGAGGACGCCGGCGAACGGGATCGCCAGCCCGGAGACGACGACGCCGAGCACGACCGCCACGAGCAGCATCACGCCGAGGTGGGATGCGACCTTGCCACGGGGAAGGCCGTCGAACCGGGTGCCAGACATGCGCTCAGGGTACGGGACCCGGCCTCACCGGCCCGACTCCTCGGCGGCCGCCGCCATCGACCTGTCTAGTCCCATCTGACTAGACAGGTTGGGCCCAATGAGCGGTATCAGTCTTGGCGATCCTCCTTTACTTTGGTTCGGTCGGAGAGACCGAGCGCTGTGGGGGCGACGGCTCTTCGGTTGTGGGAAGCATCAGGGGACGAACATGTGGGTTGAGGATTGGGCGCCGCGTGCCGCCTGCAGGGACCAGCAGCCGGACCAGCTCTTCGTGAAGGGCGCCGAGCAGAACAAGGCCAAGCAGGTGTGCACCAGCTGCGCCGTACGCACCGAGTGCCTCGCCGAGGCGCTGGACAACCAGATCGAGTGGGGTGTCTGGGGTGGCATGACCGAGCGGGAGCGTCGTGCCCTGCTCCGTCGCCGTCCCGCTGCCTCGTGGCGCCAGGTCCTCGAGGAAGCGCGCGACGAGCAGACCGTCGCGACGGTCTGAACCCTGCCTCGCCGGCGGCTGACCTGGGTCAGTGCCGCCGGGCCAGGAGGTCGCCGACCCGGCGCAGGCCGTCGAGGTCGTGCACGTCACCGGCGAGAGCCGGTACGACGGTCGTCGCCACCTGCGGGTGCGCGGTGGCGAACCGGTCGCGCAGCGTGCGCTCGCGCTCGACCATGCGCACCCGGTCGGCGTGCAGCCGGAGCAGCCCGGCCGTCAGCGCGCCGTCGCCGGTGCGCCGCAGCCGCTGTGCCGCGGCCATCGCCTCGTCGGCCGACAGCTCGCCGCCCGGCTCCGGGCTGGCGCGGTTGACGACCAGGCCGGCCAACGGCATGTCGTCCTCGCTGAGCCGCTCGACGAAGTACTCGGCCTCCCGCAGCGCGTCCGCCTCCGGGGCGGCGATGACGAGGAACGCCGTCCCGTCGGCCTTGAGCAGCGAGTAGGTCTGCTGCGCGCGCTGGCGGAAGCCGCCGAAGACGGTGTCGAGGGCGGTGACGAAGGTCTGCAGGTCCTTGAGGAACTGCGCCCCGAGGATCCGGGTGAGCGCGTTCGTGATCAGGCTGAGCCCGGCCGTCATCAGCCGCGCCGGCCCCTTCGCCGGCGCCAGCAGCAGCCGGACGAACCGGCCGTCGAGGAAGCTGGAGAGCCGCTCGGGGGCGTCGAGGAAGTCGAGCGCCGAGCGCGACGGCGGGGTGTCGACCACGATCAGGTCGTAGCTGCCGTCCGCCTGTGCATCGCGGTGGATCTGGCCCAGCTTCTCCATCGCCATGTACTCCTGGGTTCCCGCGAACGAGCTCGACAGGGCGATGTAGAACGGGTTGGCCAGGATCTGCTGCGCCTTCTCCGGGCTGGCCTGGGAGAGCACCACCTCGTCGAAGGTGCGCTTCATGTCGAGCATCATCGCGTCCAGGCGGCCGCTGCCCGCGACGTCCTTGACCGGGCGCGGGGTGTTGTCGAGCTCCTCGATGCCCATCGACTGCGCGAGTCGGCGGGCCGGGTCGATGGTGAGGACGACGACCTTCCGGCCGCGCTCGGCGGCACGCAGCGCGAGCGCGGCGCTGGTCGTGGTCTTCCCGACGCCGCCCGAGCCGCAGCACACGATGATCCCGGTCCGCAGGTCGTCGAGGAGCGCGTCGACGTCGAGGTGGCCGGCGTGGTGCCCGGGGGCGGCCGCGGGACCGACGCGGGAGGGACGGTGGGCGCTGCTGCGAGGCGTCATCAGGCCATCCCTTGCTCTCGGAGGTGCCCGGCGAGCTCGTAGAGCCCGCCGAGGTCGATGCCGCCGGCCATCCGCGGCAGCTCGTACGACGGAACGTCGAGCCCGGCGACCAGCCGGCGCTGCGAGTCCTCGAGCGCGCGGCGCTCGGCGTGGTCCGCTGCCTCGGCGAGCAGGCCGTCGACGAGGGCGGGGCTGACGGCGATGCCGCCCTCGACCAGGTCGGCCTCGATCCGGGCGCGGTCCAGGGTCCCGGCCCGGGCCGCCGCGAGGTCGTCGGCGTCCAGGTCGCGCGGGCGGACCTGGTTGACCACCACGCCCCCGACCGGCAGCCGCGCCGCGCGGAGCTCGGCGATCCCGTCGGCGGTCTCCTGGACCGGCATCTCCTCGAGCACGGTGACCAGGTGGACCGCCGTACGCGGGGACCGGAACAGGGTCATCATCGTGTCGGACTGCGCCTTGATCGGCCCGACCTTCGCCAGCCCGGCGAGCTCGTTGCTGACGTTGAGGAACGGGGTGATCCGGCCGGTCGGCGGCGCGTCGAGCACGACGGCGTCGTACTCGATGGCCGACTTGTTGCGGCTGTTGCGCTGCACAGCCTCGTAGACCTTGCCGGTGAGCAGCACGTCGCGGACGCCGGGGGCGATGGTGGTCGCGAACTCGATGACCCCGAAGCGGTCGAGCGCCTTGCCGGCGCGGCCGAGCCGGTAGTACATCGAGAGGTACTCCAGCAGCGCGGACTCGGCGTCGATGTGCAGCGCGTGGACGACGCCCCGGCCGCCGTCGTCGTCCGGCAGGCCGGTGGTGAGGCGCCGCTCCTGGTAGGGGAGCGGGTCGACGTCGAACATCCGGGCGATGCCCTGACGGCCCTCGACCTCGCAGAGCAGGACGTTCTTGCCGCGGGTCGCGAGGGCGAGGGCGAGGGCCGACGCAACCGTCGACTTCCCCGTGCCGCCCTTGCCGGTGACGACGTGGAGACGCACCTTCGGCCAATCGCTCACCCGACGGAGCCTAATGGTGCGTCCCCACCTCAGGGGGTCAGTCCAGCGAGAGGCCTGCGGCCGGGGTGATCCGCGCGGCCCTGCGCGAGGGGAGGACCGCCGCGAGCAGGCCTGCCAGAGCGGAGATCGTCACCACCAGGGCGAGCTGGCCCCACGGCAGGACCAGGCCGGCGCCGTGGACCGCGGGCTGGACCAGCGCCCGCACGGCGGTCCAGGCGAACGCCACGCCCAGGACGGTGCCGAGCACGGTCGCCACGACGGACAGCAGGACCGCCTCGGCGGCGAGCATCCGGCGCACCTGGCGGCGGGTGAGGCCGAGCGCGCGGAGCAGGGCGTGCTCGCGGCCACGCTCCAGCACGGACAGGCCGAGGGTGTTGCCGATCCCGACGAGCGCGATCACCACGGCGATCGCGAGCAGTCCCACGACACCGCCGGTGAGGACGTCGAGCTGGGTGTCGACGTACGCCCGGCGGGCCAGGCCGTTCTCCACTCCGGCGTCGACCGGCGCGGCGACCGCCTCGACCGAGCCGGCGAGGTCCTCGGGGTCGGCGTCCTCCGCGGCGCGCAGCCAGACCGCCTGGGTGGGGGCGCCGGGGGCGAGCCGGTCGAGCGTCGTCCGGCGGACCAGCGCGGCCTCGCCCCAGCCCTCGCCCCCGGCGACCCGGAGCTCGCGGGTGGTGTCGCCGACGGTGACGGGCACGAGGTCGCCGACCTCCAGGCCGTCGCCGACCAGGTCCCAGGGCACGAGGACCTGGTCCGGCCCGGGCACCGGCAGGTCGCCGTACAGCACCTTCGCGTCACCGTCGACCGTGGCCGGCAGGAGGGGGAGCGGGTCGAGGTCGCCGATCCGCGCCACCGCCCCCGGCACGGGTACGGCGGCCGCGACCCCGTCGATCGCCTCCAACCGGTCGAGCGTCTCGGCGGGCAGCGGGCCCGTGCCGGTGACCGCGAGGTCGATCGGGTGCTGCTCGTCCATGTCGGCGGCGAGGGCGGCGCGCGAGCTCGCCATGCCCGCCAGCACCGCCGTCGTCAGGGTGACGCCGACGAGCAGCGACGCCGTGGTGGCGGCGGTGCGCCGCGGGTTGCGCACGGCGTTGCCGGCGGCGAGCCGACCGGCCGGCCCGAGCAGCCGCTGCGTGAGCGGCCCCGCCGCGCGGATCAGCGCGGGCACCAGGACGGGGCCGAAGAGCAGCACGCCGACGAAGACCGCCGTACCGCCGACGGCGAGCGCGCCCACGTTGGCGGTGGCGACCGCCGCGGCCAGGGCGAGGACGCCGACGCCGACCGCGAGCCCGCCGAGCGCGAGCCGGATCCGGCCGGAACGGGTGCGGACCCGGGTGCTGTCGTCGGGGCGCAGCGCCGCGAGCGGGCTGACCCGGACCGCCCGGCGGGTCGGCAGCCAGGCGGCCACCACGGTGACGACCACGGCGACGCCGGCGGCACCCGCGAGCCAGGCGGGCGCCACGTGCGCCGTGCCCAACCGGGCCTCCGGCCACTGCGAGCGGACCAGCGCCACCAGGCCGTGCCCCGCGCCGAGGCCGGCGAGCACGCCGAGCACCGCGGCGAGGACGCCGAGCGCCAGGGACTCCAGGCGCACCGAGCGCAGCACCTGGCGCCGCGTCGCGCCGACGCAGCGCAGCAGCGCGAAGTCCCGCATCCGCTGCGCGAACAGGATCGTGAAGGTGTTGTTGATGACCAGGATCCCCACGACGAGGGCGATCGCGCCGAACAGCAGCACCACGACCTGGACGATGTCGACGCCGTTGTTGACCTGCTGGTGCAGGTCCTGGACGAACGCGTCGACCGCCACCACGTCCGCGTCGGGTACGACGGCCCGGATCGCCGTACCTGCGTCGGGTCCGGCCCAGGCCAGGCTCGTCACGAAGAGCTGGTCCTGCCAGCGGACGAGTTCGGGCCACAGCAGGTAGACCGACGCGTAGGCGTAGGTCGACGGCGAGTCGACCAGCCCGACGACGGCGACGTCGAGCGCGTCGCTGCCCGTGCCGATCCGCAGCCGGTCGCCGACGCCGATCCTCTCGACCTTGGCGGTGTTGCTGTCGACCACGGCCTCGCCCGGCCCGCCCGGGAACCGGCCCTCGACGAGCTCCTGCCAGCGGCGGTCGGGACGGTCGGGCAGCTGGCCGATGTCGGTGTCGATCACCGACGTCTCGCCGGCGGTGCCGGAGGCGACCTGCTGCATGGTCCAGCCGATCAGCCACGCGTCGGCGCCGTCGGTGCGCGCGGCGTCGAGGAGCCGGGCCGCATCGGCGGCGGACGGGCTGTCGACGACCGCGTCCGCGCCGTCGTACGGCTGCCCGAGGCCGGCGGTCAGTCCCTCCCGCATCGACGAGGACAGGGCGGCGGTGACCACGATGAACGCGGACCCGATGACGACGGCGAGCAGGGCGGCGCCGTACCGACGGGTGTGGGTGCGCAGCGACGCCAGGAGGACGGTACGCATCAGGCCGCGACCTCGCGGCGCTCGGTGACCTGGCCGTCGGCGAGCACGACGACGTCGTCGGCGTACCGCGCGGCTTCGGTCTCGTGGGTGACCATGACGACGGTCTGCCCGAGCTCGCGCACCGACTGGCGCAGCAGCGAGAGCACCTCGGCCGAGCTGGCGCTGTCCAGGTTGCCGGTCGGCTCGTCGGCGAACACGATCGCGGGCGCGGACAGCAGGGCCCGCGCGATGGCGACCCGCTGCTGCTGGCCGCCGGACAGCTCGGCCGGGCGGTGGCCGAGCCGCGCGGTGAGGCCCAGGGTCTCCACGATCCCGGCGAACCGCTGCTGCAGCTGGCGGCCGCGGTCGCGGGCGGCGAGCCCCGACAGCTCGGTCGGCAGCCAGATGTTCTGCTCCGCGCTGAGCATCGGCAGCAGGTTGAACGCCTGGAACACGAAGCCCACGTGGTCGCGCCGGAACCGGGTCAGCGCGTCGTCGTCCATTCCTTCGAGGGCCTGCCCCGCGACCTGCACCGAGCCGGTGGTCGGCTGGTCGAGCCCGGCCAGGCAGTGCATCAGGGTGGACTTGCCGGAGCCGGACGGCCCCATGATCGCGGTGAAGCGGCCCGCGGGGAGGTCGAGGTCGACGCCGCGGAGCGCGTGGACGAGGGTGTCGCCGCGGCCGAAGGACTTGGTGAGGCCGCGTGCGCTGGCGGCGAGCAGGGAGGTCATGACTCCGAGCCTCGCCGCGGACGGCGTCCCGATCGTCAGGCCACGGGCTGATCCGGGCGTACGACGACGGGTGGACCCGGGTGGGACGGTCAGGTCCCGACCAGTCCCGTCTCGTAGGCGAGCACGACCAGCTGGACCCGGTCGCGCGACGCCGTCTTGGAGAGCAGCCGGCCGATGTGGGTCTTCACGGTGGCCTCGGAGACCACGAACTCGGCGGCGATCTCGGCATTCGTGAGCCCGCGGCCGACCAGCACGAGGGTCTCGCGCTCACGGTCGGTCAGGGTGTCGAGGCGGCTGTCCGGGGCGGCGGACGAGGGATCGGGCAGGACGGCGGCGAAGTGGTCGAGCAGCCGGCGGGTGGTGCTGGGGGCGACGACCGAGTCGCCGGCGTGGACGGTGCGGATGGCGTCGAGAAGGGTCTCGGGGGTCGCGTCCTTGAGCAGGAACGCGGCGGCGCCGGCGCGCAACGCCGCGAAGGCGTACTCGTCGAGGTCGAAGGTCGTCAGCACGATCACCTGCGGCGCGGTGGGCCACGTTGCGAGCCGGCGGGTGGCCTCGACCCCGTCGAGGCGCGGCATCCGCACGTCCATGAGCACGACGTCGCAGCGGGTGACCGCGAGCCGCTCCAGCGCCTCCCCGCCGTCGCCGGCCTCGCCGACGACCGTCAGGTCGGGCTGGCTGTCGATGAGCATCCGGAACCCGGCGCGGACCAGGTCCTGGTCGTCGACGAGGAACACCCGGATCGGCTCGGGCACGGGCTGGCTCACAGCGGGATCCTCGCGCACACGGCGAAACCACCGCCCGCCGCGGGACCGGTGGTCAGCGTGCCGCCGTGCGCGGCGACCCGCTCGCGCATCCCCGCGAGTCCGAGCCCGCGGCCGTCGTCGTGTGCCGCGGCGCCACGCCCGTCGTCGGCGACCTCGACCACCACCGCCTCCGCCTCGACCCGCAGCGCGACGCTCGCGGTGGCGTCGGGACCGGCGTGCTTGCGGACGTTGCTCAGCGCCTCCTGCACGATCCGGTACGTCGTCAGCGCGACGCCGTCCGACACGACCGGGAGGTCCGGGGGCAGGTCGCCCACGACCGGCGTCCCCGCGCCGCGAGCCTCGGCCAGCAGCGTCGGCAGGTCGGCGAGGCGCGGCTGCGGCGCGGTCGGCGCCTCGTCCGCACGCAGCAGCCCGAGCATCCGGCGCAGCTCGGCGATCGCCTCGCGGCCCGTGGTCGCGATCGTGGCGAGGGCGGGGCCGGTCACCGACGGGTCGTGCGCGGCGGCGGCGCGGGCGCCGTCGGCCTGAACCACGATCGTGGTCAGCCCGTGGGCCACCACGTCGTGCATCTCGCGGGCGATCCGGTGGCGCTCCTCGATCGCGGCCAGCGCCGCCTGCTGGGACGCCTCGCGCTCGAGCCGTTCGCCGCGCTCGACCAGCGCGTCGACGTACGCCTGCCGGGTGCGGCCGAGGGTGCCGAGCGTCCACGCGACGACCACGAACAAGGCGATGGTGACGGAGTAGGCCAGCACGTTCTCCGCGGTGAGCATGGCGGCGCCGAAGCCGCGCAGCCAGTCCACGGCAGCGATCCCGGCACCGAGCACGCCGGTGCCGAGGGCGGCCGCGGCCCAGCGCGACCCGGCGTACCGGGCGACGGAGTAGACCGCCACCGGGAACGCGAGCTGGCTCCACAGCGGGTTGTCGGTCACCAGCGGCTGGACGGCGGTGGCGACGGCGACCAGGGTGAAGACCGCGACCGGGCGTCGGCGCCGCGCGACGAGCGGCGTGATCTGCGCCAGCATCAGCAGGCTGTCGGTGACGTCGACGAAGAACGCGTAGGGCAGCACCGGGAGCAGCAGGAAGCCGGTCAGGCCGAGGTCGAACCACCGCTCGCCCCCGGGGCCGAGCCGCCAGGGCTGTCGATGAGGTCCCGCCACCGGGCCACCGTAGACGCAGCCGGCGGCGCAGACGTCAGACCACGGGTGGATCCGCGGCGTAGCCTGGAAGACATCGGAAGGAGTCGCCATGGCCGAGCAGTCCCGGCTGGAGCGCTACAAGCACCTGCCCCCGCCGATCGACCCGGAGAAGCTGCGCACCACGCAGGACGTCGACCCGCCACCGCCCGACGAGGACGACACCTACCGTGAGCTGCTGTGGGTCGTGAACCGCTACGGCTGAGGCCGTCGCCCGCCGCGGGGATCGCCGGGCTCAGCCGAGCTTGTCGGCCAGCACCACCCAGGTGAAGAAGCTGATGCCGAGCAGCATCCCGACGTGTCCGAGGATCGACAGCGACGGCCCCTCGGCCCAGCTGTCGCCGGTCGTGTCGGCGGCGTGCTTGCCCGGCCGCGCGAACCAGCGCGCGAGGATCAGGATCCCGAGCAGCACCTCGAGCCACCAGGCGACCAGCGCGAGGGCGCCGAGCCCGCCGCCGGGCGAGGTCAGGTAGACGATCCACACCACGAGCGCCGCCACCCCGATGAGCGTGTGGGCGTTGACCACGGTGAGGGGGACGACGGCGTGGCCCGACTGGGCCTGCTCGGAGGAGAGCCGCATCCGGGTGAGGAGCACGACGACCGCGGCGAGCGCGGTCAGCATCCAGACGGCGTTGTCGAGGCTCACCGGCGCATCGTCGCACACCCTGTGACCCGCGCCACACGTCCGCGCCGCGGGGTCGTCCGCGAGCCGGCCGGAGATCCGCCTCAGCGGCGGGGGCCACCGCACCGGCCAGGGCGGCCGCGAGCACTGAGTAAGGTGCGGGCCATGACCAAGTGGGAGTACCAGGTGGCGCCCGTCCTCAACCACGTCGCGGCGCAGATCCTCAACAACTTCGGCCAGGACGGCTGGGAGCTCGTGACCCTCGTCCCGGGCCAGGGTGGCAACGACATCGCCTTCTTCAAGCGCCCGATCGAGGGCTGAGCGGTGACTGCGCACAGCACCCCGGAGGAGCGCCTGGCCGAGCTCGGCCTCAGTGTCCCGGCGGTCGCGCCCCCGGTGGCGGCGTACATCCCCGCGACCCGCAGCGGCAACCAGGTCTACACGGCCGGGCAGCTGCCGATGCGCGACGGCGCCCTGATGGCGACCGGCAAGGTCGGCGACAGTGTCAGTGCCGAGGACGCCTACGCCTGCGCGCGGCAGTGCGCGCTCAACGCGATCGCCGCGATCCGCTCGGTCACCGGCGACCTCGCGGACGTCCGGATCGTCAAGGTCGTCGCGTTCGTCGCGTCCACGCCCGACTTCACCGGGCAGCCCGGTGTCGCCAACGGTGCCTCCGAGCTGTTCGGCGACGTGTTCGGCGACGCCGGCATCCACGCGCGCTCCGCGGTCGGCGTCCCCGTGCTGCCGCTGGACGCGCCCGTCGAGGTCGAGGTCGTCGCCGAGATCATGGCGGCCCCGTGAGGGTCCCGCTCCCGCCGATCCCGCTGCCGGCGCACGTCGTCGACCGTGCGGCAGAGTACGGCGACGGCGGGCGCCCGGCGGCGGAGCCGCGCGACGCCGCCACGGTGGTCCTGCTGCGTCCCGACGCGCACGGCCGCCCGGAGATCTACCTGCTGCGTCGCCAGACCACCATGGACTTCGCCGGCGGCATGTGCGTCTTCCCCGGCGGTGCTGTCGACCCGCGCGACTACGACCACACCGTCGCCTGGGCCGGTCCGCAGCCGGCCGAGTGGGCGGCACGTCTCGGCACCGCCGAGGACGTCGCCCGGGCCCTGGTGTGCGCCGCGGTCCGCGAGACGTTCGAGGAGTCCGGGGTGCTGCTCGCCGGGACGTCCGCCGACAACGTCGTCGCCGACACCACCGGCGAGGACTGGGAGGCCGACCGGGTCGCGCTCGAGTCGCGCGAGCTGTCGATGACCGACTTCCTCGAGCGCCGCGGCCTGGTGCTGCGCACCGACCTGCTCGGCATCTGGAGCGGATGGCTCACGCCCGTCTTCGAGCCGAGGCGCTACCGGACCTGGTTCTTCGTCGCCCACCTGCCCGAAGGCCAGGTGACCCGCGACGTGTCCTCGGAGTCCTCCGAGGTCGTCTGGCTCCGCGTCGACGAGGCGCTCGAGCAGGTCGAGCGTGGCGAGATGGCGATGCTGCCGCCGACGTACCTGACCTGCCTCGAGGTCGGCACCCTCGGCGACGTCGACGCCGTGATGGCGGCGAGCCGGGGCCGGACGGTCACCATGTTCATGCCGGAGGTCGAGCCGCTCGGCGACGGGTTCACCCTGTCGATGCCCGACCGGCTGCGGCCGCTCGTCGCTGCCCGCCGGGGCTGAGCCCGTGACTGACGGGAGCGCGCCCTGGACCGGTGGCCCGTACGGCGAGCGCGGTCGCTGCGTCCTCGCGCCGAACCCCGGCATCATGACGCTCGACGGCACCAACACCTGGGTGCTGCGCGAGCCCGGCTCCGGCCGCTCGATCGTGGTCGACCCCGGACCGCTCCACGACGACCATCTCGACGCCGTGGCGGCGGTGGCCGGGCAGGTCGACATGGTCGTGGTCACCCATCACCACCTCGACCACACCGAGGCGGCCCGCTCGTTCGCCGAGCGGATGGGCTGCGGCGTGCGTGGCCTCGACCCCGCACAGTGCTGGCGCGCGGACCCGCTCGCCGACGGCGAGGTCCTCTCGGTCGCCGGCCTCGACGTCGAGGTGCTCACCACGCCCGGCCACACCACCGACTCCATCTCCCTGCTGGTGGAGGCCGACGGCGCGCTGCTGACCGGCGACATGGTGCTCGGCCGCGGCACGACCGTGATCGGGCACCCCGACGGCGACCTCGGCTCGTACTTCGACTCGATCGCCCGGATGCGCTCCCTGGTCACCGAGGGCCGGGCGAGCTCGCTGTGGCCGGCCCACGGCCCGGTGCTCCCCGACGCCGCCGGTGTCCTCGACCACTACGTCGTGCACCGCCGTGAGCGCCTCGCCCAGGTCGAGTCCGCGCTCCAGCGTCTCGGCCTGGCCCCGGCCGACCTCCCCGCCGACGTCGCCGAGGACCCGGTCCTGCCGCGGCGGGTCGTCGAGGTCGTGTACGCCGACGTCGACGAGTCGCTCTGGGGCGCGGCCGAGTGGTCCGTGCGCGCCCAGCTGACCTACCTCGCGCAGCGCTGATCGGACGCGCTCCCTCCTCCAAATCGTTCGATCGAACGATCCGGGGGACTTTTGAGTCGGGAACTCCCCCAGACCGTTCGATCGAACGATCCGGAGCACACCGCCCCCTCCAGGGGCCCGCGGACGCCTGTGGATGACGAGAGCGAGCTGCGCTGTCGCTGTGCAGGCTGCGGTCATGGACATCGACCTCAGCCGTCCGTTCCTGACGCGACACTTCGAGCGTGCGGGACGACGCCGATGGGAGCTGCAGAACAAGGAGTACCGCCAGGTCGTGACCGGCGTGTGGGTGCTCGAGAAGCATGTGGACCTCGACTGCATGTACCGCGCTGCACTGCTCCTGCATCCGCCCTGGGCGTTCGTGAGTCGCTTGAGCGCGGCTGCGCTCCTCGGCCTCCCGGTGCCCGAGCACCCTTTCGTCCACGTCACCGTCCGGCGGGAGAGCGAGCGTCGCTACCGCCCCCAGATCAAGGTGCACGTGACGCGTCGACGACGCCGCATCATCGTGGTGAGGGGGATGCGGGTCAGCGATCCCTGCGAGACGTTCATCGACTGCGCTGGAAGTCTCAGCTTCGTGGACCTGGTCATCCTGGGCGACGCGCTCTGTCGCAAGTACAAGATCAACGCCTCCGCTCTGCGCGAGGCATGTGCGAGCACCGACGCCTACTACGCAGGCTTGGCGCGTTCTGCGGCGCACTTCGTGCGGGACGGGGTCGACTCCCCGATGGAGACGCGGCTTCGGCTGCTCATCGTTCTCGCCGGCCTGCCGGAGCCGGAGGTCAACATCATCCAGCGATGGGAGGACGGCTCGTGGAGACGCAGGCTCGACCTGTGCTACCCGCGGATCAAGCTCATCATCGAGTACGACGGCCGACACCATTCCGGCACGACCCAGTGGCGGGTTGATCTCACCCGCCGCGAAGAGCTCGACGACGAGGGCTATCGGGTGGTCGTGGTGACCGCGGAAGGTCTCTTCGGCAAGCCGCTCGACACCCTGCGCCGGATCCGGCGTCAGCTCGTGCTCCGTGGCTGGGGCGACGTCCCGCCCATCAACGACGAGTGGCAGACTTGCGAACGACGAGAGGGACCTAGGCCCAGACGACCCCGCGGCTCAACGGGCCCGGCGCGACATCCGCTCCATGTCGAGGATGACGACGGAGCGGGGCTCCAGGCGCAGCCAGCCGCGGGACGCGAAGTCGGCGAGCGCCTTGTTGACCGTCTCGCGGGAGGCGCCGACCAGCTGGGCGAGCTCCTCCTGGGTGAGGTCGTGGTGGACGTGCACGCCGTCGTCGGCGGTGCGGCCGAAGCGGTCGGCGAGGTCGAGCAGCGCCTTGGCGACGCGGCCGGGGACGTCGGAGAAGACCAGGTCGGCGACGACGTCGTTGGCCTTGCGCAGCCGGGCGGCCAGCTGGGCGAGCAGCCCGCGGGCGACGGTCGGGCGGCCCTCGAGCCAGCGCAGCAGGTCCTCGTGGGACAGCGACGCGAACTCGGCGTCGGTCACGCAGGTCACGGTCGCCGAGCGCGGGCCCGGGTCGAAGAGCGACAGCTCGCCGAACATCTGGCCGGGGCCCATGATCGCGAGCAGGTTCTCGCGTCCGTCGGAGGACGTGCGGCCGAGCTTCACCTTGCCCTCGAGCACGACGTACAGCTTGTCGCCGCTGTCGCCCTCGTGGAACAGCACCTCGCCGCGGCGCAGCCGGGTCGTGGCCAGTGACGTGCGCAGCCCTGCCATCGCCTCGTCGTCGAGGGCACTGAACAGTGGCGCCTGACGGAGTACGTCGTTGTCCACGCTTCCTCCAAAGAACGTAAAACCCGGTCGGCGGCATCCTAGCCAGTGCGGCATGTCACACCTAACCCGCCACGCGGCGCGGGACTGTCGTCCCCACACCGTAGGGTGGCGTCCGTGCGGCCGATCGACACCACCGAGGAGACGACGACCCAGCTCGTCCGCCGGGCGCGGAAGATCGACCGGGTGCTGGGCGAGACCTACCCCGACGCGAAGGCCGAGCTCGACTTCGACAACCCCTTCGAGTGCCTGGTCGTCACGGTGCTGTCGGCGCAGACCACCGACAAGCGGGTCAACGCCGTGCGCCCGATCCTGTTCGCTGCCTACCCCGACCCGGTGTCGATGGCGTCCGCGGACCGCGCCCACCTCGAGCAGATCGTCGGCCCGCTGGGGTTCTTCCGGGCCAAGACCGAGTCGCTGCTCAAGCTGAGCGCCGCCCTCGTCGAGAAGTACGACGGCCAGGTGCCGGCGCGGCTCGACGACCTGGTGACGCTGCCGGGTGTGGGCCGCAAGACCGCCAACGTGGTCCTCGGCAACGCCTTCGACGTGCCCGGCATCACCGTCGACACCCACTTCGGCCGGCTGGCCCGGCGCCTCGGCTGGACCGCGGAGACCGACCCGGTGAAGGTCGAGCACGCGGTGGGCGCGCTGTTCCCCAAGCGCGACTGGACGATGCTGTCGCACCACCTGATCTGGCACGGCCGGCGCCGCTGCCACGCCAAGAAGCCGGCGTGCGGCGCCTGTCCCGTGGCGCGGTGGTGCCCGGCGTACGGCACCGGGCCGACGGACCCGGTCGAGGCGGAGAAGCTGGTCCGCACCGAGGGGCCCAACTGATGCGTCGCCCGTTCGCCCTGCTCGTCGCGCTAATCGGGGCCGCCGTGCTCCTCACCGGCTGCGACAGCGTCGCCCCGGCGGCGTTCGCCTGCAAGGTCGACGTCGCCTCCGCCGACCTGGTCGAGGACCGCGAGGCGGCGGGCATCGCCAGCTGCCAGACCATCCCCGCCACCGGCACCGACACGGGCCTGCCGGCCATCCAGCTCGACTGTCTCGGTGAGCAGGGCAGCGTGCGGCTCAACGCGATCAAGGGACCGGCGGTCCTCAACTTCTGGGCGTCCAACTGCGGGCCCTGCCGCAAGGAGATGCCGGCGCTGCAGGAGTTCCACGCCGCCTACGGCGACCAGGTGCGGGTCATCGGCGTGAACTACCTCGACACCTACCCCGGTGCCGCGATCGAGCTGGCCCGGATGAGCGGCGTCACCTACCCGTCGATCGCCGATGCCTGCGGTGACCTGCAGAAGACCGACGCCGAGCTCGGCCCCGGCCTGCCCTTCTTCCTCTTCGTGTCCGCCGACGGCACGGTCTCCCGGCCCCACGTCGGTGGCGTCACCTCCGCCGACGAGGTGGTCGCCCTGGTCCGCGACCAGTTGGGCATCGACCTGAGCGCGAAGGCCGCGAAGTGAGCGACCTGCCCGACGGCCTGCCCGACGGCCTGCCCGATTGGCTGGTCCCCGTCGCCGAGGGGGCGCGCGCCATCGAGGGCAGCGACCTGACCGCGTTCCTGCCGCCCCAGGGCAAGCCCGTACGCCGCGGCGCGGTGCTGATGCTGTTCGGCGACCACGACGTCCTGCTCACCGAGCGGGCCCACGACATGCGCTCGCACCCGGGCCAGGTCTCCTTCCCCGGCGGCAGCATCGACCCGGGCGAGACCGTGGTCGAGGCCGCGCTGCGCGAGGCCGACGAGGAGATCGGGGTCGACCCGGCGAGCGTCGAGGTCTTCGGCACGCTGCCCGAGCTGTGGCTGCCGCCGTCCAACTTCGCGGTCACGCCGGTCCTCGGCTGGTGGCGCGACCCGGCCCCGATCGAGGTGGCCTCCCCGGAGGAGGTGCACGCGATCCACCACGTGACGCTCGACGAGCTGTTCGCCCCGGAGCACCGGATCCAGGTGCGCCACCCGGGCGGCTGGATGGGCCCGGGCTTCCTCATCGGTCCCGACAAGGACGTGATCCTGTGGGGCTTCACGGGCGGGATCCTGACCCGATTCTTCGACTTCCTCGGGTGGCTGCCGCCCGTGGTCGACCCGCCGGTGCATGATCTGCCGGACTACATGCTCGCCGAGCACGTCCGCCGGACGAGCGCCGCGGCAGCTGCCGACGAGGAGCCGGGGGACGGCATGGACATCCTGGAGCCCAACGAGTGAACCTCCTCGACTGGCTGCTGCTGGTCCTCGTCGCGGCGTACGCCCTGTCCGGGTACTGGCAGGGCTTCATCACGGGCGCCTTCGCGACGGTGGGCCTGCTGTCGGGCGGCCTCGGCGGCATCCTGCTCGCGCCGCTGGTCCTCAGCAGCCTCGAGCCCTCGCTGGCCGTCTCGCTGGGCGCGCTGTTCATCGTCATCCTGTGCGCCTCGCTGGGCCAGGCCGTGCTGCAGTACGCCGGCGCGCGGGTCCGGGAGCGGATCACCTGGCAGCCCGCGCGGGCGCTCGACGCGGTCGGCGGCGCCCTGCTGAGCGGCCTCGCGGTGCTCCTGGTCGCCTGGGCGCTCGGCGTCGCGATCTCCGGTACCCGGATCGGCTCGGTCACCTCGATGGTGCGCAGCTCGGTGGTGCTGGCGAAGGTCAACCAGGCGCTGCCCGAGTCGGCGCCGAACGCGCTGCAGGCGTTCAACAACGTGGTCGGCACCGGCTTCTTCCCGCGCTACCTCGAGCCGTTCGCGCCTGAGCGGATCGTCGAGGTCGCGCCCGGACCGGCCGACCTGCCCGGCACCGGTCCGGTCAAGGCGACCCGGACCAGCGTGGTGAAGATCCGCGGCGCCAACAGCTGCGGCCGCGGCGTCGAGGGCACCGGGTTCGTCTTCGCCGAGGACCGCGTGATGACCAACGCCCACGTCGTGGCCGGCGTGGACGACCCCGAGGTCAGCATCGGCGGCGGCACCGAGCTCGCCCGGGTCGTGCTCTACGACCGCGAGCTCGACATCGCCGTCCTGGCGCTGGAGACCGACGACGCCCCGGTGCTGCGGTTCGACACCACCGTCGGGGCCGAGGACCCGGTCGCGATCGTCGGCTACCCGCAGGACGGGCCGTTCGACATCCAGACCGGTCGGGTGCGTGCGATGCAGAACCTCCGCTCGCCCGACATCTACGGCAACGGGACGGTGGTGCGCGAGGTCTACTCCCTGCGCGGCCTGGTCCGCCCCGGCAACTCCGGCGGCCCGATCGTCACGCCGCAGGGCAAGGTCGCGGGCGTCGTGTTCGCCGCGTCGGTCACCGACCCGGAGACCGGGTACGCCCTCACCGCCCAGCAGGTGCAGGCCAGCGCCCGGGCCGGCAGCGCGCCGGGCACCGGCGACGCCGAGGTCGACACCGGCAGCTGCGCGTCGTAGCCGCTGCGCCATAGTGGGCGCATGACCGAGATCTTCGTTCGCTACGAGTACGCCGACGGCATCGCCCGGATCACCCTCGCTGACGGTGACCGCGGCAACCCGGTCCACCACGGCTCGGTCGCCCAGCTCCACGACGCCGTCCGCGCCGCCGACCGCGACCACGCGCGCGTGGTCGTGCTCGCCGCCGAGGGCCGGTTCTTCTCGGTCGGCGGCGACCTCGGCGCCTTCGCGGACGCCGATGACGTGGCCGGCTTCATCGACGACCTCGCCGAGGCGTTGCACCGCGTCGTCAGCGAGCTGGTCCGCTCCGAGGCGATCGTCGTCAGCGTCGTGCAGGGCACGGCTGCCGGTGCCGGCTTCCCGCTCGCCGCGGCGGCCGACGTGGTGATCGCCGCCGAGAGCGCGAAGTTCAGCCTCGCCTACACGAAGGTCGGCCTCTCGCCCGACGGCGGCAGCTCGCTGCTCGTGCACACCCTCGGCCTCCACCGCACCCTGCGCCTGGCCATCCTCGGCGACCTGCTCACCGCCCAGGAGGCGTACGCCGCCGGCCTGGTCGCTCGCGTCGTCCCCGCCGACGAGCTGACCGCCACCGCCGACCAGGTCGTCGCCGGTCTCGCCGCCGGCTCCGCCGCCGCCAACGCCGCTGCGAAGCGCCTGCTGCGCGAGGCCGCCGCCCCCGCCCCGGAGACCGCGATGCGCAAGGAGTCGCTGTCGATCCGCACCCTCGCCGAGGGCCCGGACGGACGCGAGGGTGTCGCTGCGTTCGTGGAGAAGCGCGCGCCGCGGTTCAACGGCTGACCGTCACGCCCGTCAGGCCGAGCTGGTCCACCAGTGCGGCGGTGAGCCGGGCGAGCCCGGCGCCGCGGCCGGTCCCGAAGACGTACTTGTCGGGTCGCAGGACCACGACCGTCCCGTCCCGGACGCCGTGGCGGCGCAGCCAGCGCACGAACGCGTCCGAGGCGTCCTCCACGTCGAGCACGCCGGGAGTGCGGCCCACCTCACCGGCGCGGCCCTGCGGTCGGGTGCCGAACGGGTAGAGGGTCGCCCAGGTCGCGCCGACCCGTTCCCAGACGGTGGCGTCGTCACCGAGCGCGGCCCTCGGGTCGATGCCGATCCCGATGAGCGACCAGCCGGTGCCGAGGGCGTCGTCGAGCCGGACCGGGCGGCCGTCGTACCGGCGCACGACGGGCTGGGGAGCGAGCGTGCCCGCCACCCCGAGCGGGCGACGGGGAAGTCCGAGGTAGGCGCCGCGCCGGAAGCGCGGCCGCGGCTTCATGCCCATCCGCCTCACCCACCCCGCCAGACCGGGCACCCGCAGCGCGGTCCACATCAGCACGTCGCGACAGCGCGCCTTGACCGGGTCCTGCACCGAGACGATCGTCTTGTTGAACACGGACAGGTCGATCATCGCCTGCGCGTGCGGGCGGCGTTCGGACTCGTAGGAGTCGAGGATCCGCGGATCGGCACCGTGCCGCAGGATCGCCTCGAGCTTCCAGGACAGGTTGTCGGCGTCGCGGATCCCGGCGTTCATGCCCTGCCCGACGAACTGGGGCGTCATGTGCGCCGCGTCGCCCGCGAGCAGCACCCGGCCCTCGCGCCAACGGTCGGCGACCACGGCGTTGAAGGTGTAGACGAGCTGGCGGATCACCACCACCTGGTCCGGGTCGACGTGGCGCGCGAGCAGGCGCCGGACGGTCGCATCGGACTCGAACTCCTCCTTGCTGTCCTCGTCGGTGAGCGCGAACTCGAAGCGGTGGTGGCCCCCGGGCTGGGGGCAGCTCACGGTCGGCAGGTCCGGGTCGCAGACGAAGTCGAAGTACGGCAGGTGGCCGAATGCGTCCGCCCCGCCCTTCGCCTCGAGGTCGACGACCAGCCATCGCTCGGGATAGCTGGTGCCGGTCATGTCGATGCCCAAGGTGGTGCGGACGACGCTGCGGCCGCCGTCGGCGCCCACGAGGTACGCCGCCCGCACGGTCTCGGTCGCGTCCTCGACCACGGCCTCCCGCCGGCCGTACCCCGACCCGGTCGATCGCGCGTGGACCACCGTGACGCCCTCGGCGTCCTGGGTGAACGAGACGACCTCACGGCCCCGGCGGACCTCGACGTGGGGGTGGCGCTCGAGCAGGTCCTCGAGCCGGTTCTCCAGGTAGGGCTGGTAGAGGAAGTTGGTCACCGGCCAGGCCAGCGGGCGTCGGCTCTCCCGGAACCGGACGAGCACCGTGCCGTCGGCCTTGACCCACTGCACGGCGCTGTCGACGTTCATGTCGGCGTGCAGCTCGTCGGCGACGCCGGCGGTCTGGAAGACGCGCAGCGCCTCGTCGTCGGTGTAGACGGCCCGGGCCATGCCGTAGAACTCGGGTTCGCGTTCGAGGACCAGGACCCGCAGGCCGCGGCGGCCGAGCAGGGTGGCGAGGGTCAGGCCGGTCGGGCCGAGGCCGACCACCACGACGTCGTAGGTGTTCATCGGGGGGCTCCTGCGGGGGTGCTGAGGCCCGGGACCGTGATCTCGGGCCGGCGGGCGTTGAGTGCGGCCTGGCGGATCTGCCCGAGCCGGTCGAGGAGGCCGGGATCGACCGGCCGGTGCCCCCAGGTGCTGATGCCCTGGTGGGTGAGGACCTGCCAGGACTGCTCGAGCTCGGGCGTGAGCACGATCGGGTTCCAGCCGACCTCGAGCTCGAAGCCGGACGGGGTGACGCAGTAGAAGGACAACTCGCGGTCGTTGGTGTGCTGCCCGACCGACCAGGCCATCCGGAAGCCGAGCTCGCGGACCCGCTGGTAGGTGGCGAGCATGTCGTCGAGCGACGCCGACTGGATGTTGACGTGCTGCGCGCGGGTGCGCACCGGGTCGGCTCGCAGGCCGGGCACGTGGGCGACGGCGACCGAGTGGTGGCGCTCGTTGACCCGCAGGAAGCGGATCTTGAGGGGCATCCCGCCGACGTTCTCGTCGATGTAGTCGCTCAGCCGGGAGTCGAGGACGGTGTCGTAGAACCGGTGGATGCCGAGCGGGTCGCGCGAGGTGAGGGCGACATGGCCCAGCCCGGACTCGCCGGTCACCCAGCCGCTGCTGAGCATCCGCAGCGGCTGCGCCGCCGGGACCGGTGCGGTGTAGAGCTCCTGGACGATCCCCTTGGGGCCGGCGAAGCGCCACAACCGCTCCACGCCTCGCAGCGCGGCCTCGTCGGGGGTGCCCTCCGCGACCGGGACGCCGCGGTCGACCACGCGGCGCACGATCCGGTCGAACGTCTCGTGGTCGTCCACCTGCCAGCCGATCGCCATGAGGTCCTCGGCCGGCCCACGGCGTACCAGGAACCGGCAGGCGTGGTCGTCGAGACGGAACCGGAGCGCGTCCGCGGACAGCTCGTCGACGTGCAGCCCGATCGCGTCGGCGGCGAACCGGTGCCAGGACGTCAGTCGCTGCGACTCGACGACGAGGTAGCCGAGATGGACGGCGCCGAAGACCGACTCGTCGGGACGGGTGGGCGTCAGGAAGGCGAGGCTCATCGGGGCGCCTCGAGGAAGGAGGTGGCGAGGGCGTTGAACTCGTCGGCCCGTTCCCACTGGGCCCAGTGCCCGGTGCGGGCCATCAGGTGGAGGTCGCACTCGGGCATGGTCCGGGCCAGGAACGAGCCACCGGAGGGCCGGTTGACCCGGTCGTCGGCACCCCAGACGACGAGCGTCGGTACGGCGCAGCGGGCCAGCCGGCGGTCGCGGCTGAGGTCCATCCGCACCAGCGTGCGCAGGCCGGAGGGCCGGCGCAGCGGCGGCGAGGCGACCACGTCGGGCTGGATGCTGGCGGCGTAGCGCAGGTCGATGAGCGCGTCGGGAACGGTGCTGCCGTCGTACACGAGGTAGTCGCGGACGAAGGTCTCGAGCTTGGCCCGGCTCGGGCCGTCCCCGCCGTAGTAGCCGAGGAGGGTGGTGAGGCCCCGGGTGGGCAGCGCCCGGGTGGTGCCGATCCCGCCCGGCCCCATCAGGACCAGCCGGTCCACCCGGTCCGGACGGTCGAGCGCCATCCGCAGGGCGGCCGCGCCGCCGTAGGAGTTGCCGACGAGGTGGGCGCGGTCGACGTCGAGCGCGTCGAGCAGGCCGCGCACCGCGAGCGCCAGGTCGCCGAAGGGGTCGGCGTGGTCGAGGTCCTTCGACGAGGCGCCGTACCCGGGCAGGTCCGGCACGATCACCCGGAACCGCTCGGCCAGGGCGTCGATGTTGCGCACGTAGTTCGACGCCCCGGTGGCCCCCGGCCCGCCGCCGTGCAGCAGCACGACGGGCGGACCCTGCCCGGCCTCCGTCACGAACAGCTCGTGCCGTCCGACCCGGACGGTGCGCTCGGTGCGGGTGGCCCCGCGTGCGGTGGTCGTCATGCCAGCCTCCATCGTCCCAATAATGATGGAATCATCAGTTCCGATGAAACACTCTGTCAAGACGTTCTGATGAAGTCATCAGTTATGCTCGGGCCATGGCGAGCGAAGCGGCGGCGGGGCCGAGCCGGGGGGACCGGCGCAAGGAACGCACCCGGGCGGCGCTGCTCGGTGCGGCCCAGGGCTTCCTCGCCGAGGGCCGCTCGGCGGTGAGCATCCAGCAGATCACCGATGCCGCCGACGTCGGCTTCGGCAGCTTCTACAACCACTTCGAGAGCAAGGAGGCGCTCTTCGAGGCGGCCGTCGACTCGGTGCTGGTCACCTATGCGGCGCTGCTGGAGGAGATCGTCGCCGGGTACGACGACCCGGCCGAGGTGTTCGCGGTCAGCTTCCGGATGACGGGGCGCCTTCAGCGCCAGGTCCCGGAGATGGTGCGGGTGCTGCTTAACGAGGGCACCGGCATCCTGCTGCGCGACCGGGGCCTGGCCCCCCTCGCCCAGCGCCACATCCACGACGCGGTCGACGCCGGTCGCTTCGACGTCGAGTCGCCGCGGCTCGGCCTGATGGCCGCCGGCGGCGCACTGCTCGGGCTGCTGCAGATGCTCGACGCCGACCCGGACGCCGACGCGGGCGCGCTCGCGGACCGGATGACCGCCCGCGTGCTGCGCGCCTTCGGCATGGACGGTGCCGCGGCCGACGCGCTGTGTGCCCGCCCGCTCCCGGAGCAGCCGGTCCTCGACGGCCGGGTGAGCCCGTCGCACCCGACGCACGGGCTGTAGATCTGCTGGGTTCACAGCCCATTCGTCAGGTGCGCGGCGACAACCCGGGCCACACTGACCCGAGAATCCCCGTGAACCGATCCGGGGCCTCGTAGGAACAGAGCAGTGTGACCGAAGACCGACGTAGCGATCGCGAGCTCCTCGCGGCGATCGCCGAGCGCGACCGGGGAGCGCTGCACGAGCTGTTCGTACGGCACCAGCCGTGGCTCTCCGCGCGCGCGTCCCACCGGTGCGCCGACCCCGAGATCGTCGCCGAGGCGGTCAACGACACCTTCCTCGTGATCTGGCAGAAGCCGGGCTCGTACCGCGGGGACGGCGAGGTCGCCGCCTGGATCTGGGGCATCGCGATCCGCACCCTGCTCCACCACGTCCGCCCGCGGAAGTCCGTGGTCGAGCGGCTGACCCGGCTGCGGCACGACGACGTCGTGTCGACCGAGGAGACCGTGCTGCTCGCGCTGCACAACAGCGACGTCGGCATGGCGCTCGGGCGGCTCGCCCCCGAGCTGCGGGCCGTCGTCGAGGCCACCGTCCTCGACGGCCTGACCACCCGGGAGGCCGGCCGGCTGCTCGGGATCCCCAGTGGCACCGTGAAGAGCAGGATGAGCCGCGCGCGGCTCCAGCTGAGAGAGGCACTGCTGTGACGACCCAGCCCACCTGGCACCTGTCCGCCGAGGAGCTGGGGGCCTACCTCCGGTCCGCCTCCCAGCGCACGGTGCGCGACAGCTCCGCCGAGACCCACCTGCTCGCCTGCGCCGAGTGCCGGGCGCTGCTCGCGACCCTCACCGACGCCGCGAGCACCGATGCGGCCTGGCTGCGTCTGGCCGACGACGTCGACCGGACCTCCCGGCGCTCGTGGCTCCAGCTCGCCGGTGCGCCCGGGCTGCTCCGGACCGCTGTCGCGACGCCGCCGCTGCTCCGCGCCGCGGCGAGCGCCGCACTGGTGCTCGGTCTGGTGCCACTGCTCGCGTCCGCGATCGCGGGAGAGGGCGGGTTGCTCGCGCTGCTGGTGCTCGCCCCGCTCACCCCGATGGCCGCGGTCACTCTCGCCTACCGGCCCGCGCAGGACCCGGCCGGCGAGATCGGGCTCGTCGCGCCGGTCGCCGGGCTGCGCCTGGTGGCGCTGCGCGCGCTGGTCGTCGCCGCGCTGGCGCTCCCCGTGGTCTATGGCTCGCTGGCCCTCGTCTCGGCCGTGGGGCAGCCGATCCCGGCCAGCGACGCGGTCGCCTGGCTGCTGCCGGGGGCGGCGCTCGCCGCGGTCACCCTCGCCCTCGGCACGACGCGGGTCGACCCGCTCCCCGTCGCCATCGGCATCTCCGCGACCTGGGCGACGTCCGCGATCGCGCTGGGACGGTCCGGAGGCGGCATCGACGCCCGCTCCGTCACCGCCCTGCTCGCGGACCCCGTCACCCAGTGGGTCGCGCTCGCCGTCGCGGTGGGCGCCGCAGCCCTGGTCGTCGTACGACGCGACGAGATCGGCTACCGGAGGAGCATGTGATGGGCCTGAGCCTCGACCACGTCACCAAGCGCTTCGGTGCCCACAGCGCCGTGGATGCGGTCTCGCTCAGCGCCGCGGGCGGGATCGTGGGACTGCTCGGCCCGAACGGCGCCGGCAAGAGCACGCTGCTGCGGATGGCCGCGACCGTGCTCGCGCCCGACAGCGGGTCCCTGTCGATCCTGGGACGTGATCCTGCCGACCACCGGCAGCTGGTCGAGATCCGTCGCCGGCTCGGATACCTGCCGCAGAACCCGGGCCTGTACGGGGGCTTCACGCCCTTCGACTTCGTCGACTACGTCGCGGTCCTCAAGGAGCACACCGACGCCGCACGGCGTCGTGTGGAGGTCCGACGGGTCCTCGAGGCCGTCGGCCTCGAGGACGTGATGCACCGCAGGATCCGCCGGCTCTCGGGCGGCATGCGGCAACGGGTCGCGCTCGCGGCGGCCCTGGTCGGGCGCCCCGAGCTGCTCGTGCTCGACGAGCCCGCCAACGGCCTCGACCCGGACCAGCGGCTGCGGCTGCGCTCCTTGCTGGCCGACACCCCGACGGTGCTGCTCTCCACCCACAACATCAGCGAGGTCTCCGCGCTGTGCCGCCAGGTCGCGGTCATGCTCGAGGGTCGCATCGTGTTCACCGGCACGCCGGCCGAGCTGGCCGACCTCGCCGCCGGGCGGGTCTGGGAGGACGAGCGCCAGGACCCGCAGGCGCTGCGCAGCTGGCTCACCTCGGCCGGCAGCTACCGGCACCTCGGCGAGCCGCCGAGCGGTGCGACCGTGGTCGAGCCGACCCTCGACGACGGCTACCTCCTGCTCGCCCGCCGGGAGCACGGATGACGGCGTGGATGGCGCCGACCCTGCGTGCCACCACCTGGTCTCCGCTGCTCGGCTGCGTGTGCGCGCTGGCGGCGCTCGCGGTGGTCCGGGGACTGCTCGACGCCGGCCGGCCCGACCTGCCGGGCATCGCCGGTGCGGCGCTCGCCGCCGCCGTCGTCGGTGGCCTGCACGACCGGGCCGCCGACCTGCTCGCGGCGGTCCCCGTGTCCGAGGTGCGGCGCCGGGCGCGCCGGCTCGTGCTGCTCGTTCCCGCAGCCGCAGGCGCGTGGGGCGCCTACGTCGCGGGGGAGCATCTGCACAGCGAGCCGGGCTGGCCGCTCGGCCAGCCCGCCGCCCTGCTCGCCTGCGGGCTCGCCGTCACCGCGTGGGTCCCCGGACGTGTCGGGGTCAGCGCGGGGGCCGCGGTGCCCTTGTGCTGGGCCTTCACTGCCGTGGCGACGCCCGGAGGTGCCGTCGGCGACGCGCTCTTCGCCTGGCAGTCCCACCCCTGGCCGACCTGCCTGGTCGCCACCACCGTCGGGCTCCTCGGCGTCGCCCGCTCCACCCGCGACCCCCGGAGGACTCGATGACCGCCGTGCCTGCCACGCCGCCCGCGCGCGCCGCCCGGTCGCTCAGCGGCCCGGTCCGGAGCCTGGCCTTGCTCGAGGCCCGCCACCTGCTGCGCCACCCGGCGACCTGGCTCGGGATCCTGGCCTGCGGCTGGTGGTTGCTGCAGACCGACGGCGACTGGGCCAGTGCGCGCTACGACGGCTACCAGGCAGCACTGACCCCGATGTGGCTGGGCTTCTCGGTCGCCATGACCGGCAGCTTCGCCCGCGGGCGGTCCGGTGTCGCCGACGACGCACCGATGGCGCCGGGCGCGCGTGCGGCCGCTCGCCTGCTCGCCGGCCTCGTCCTCGTCCTGCTGGCCGCAGTGGTGGTCGGCGTCGGTGCCGTGGTCCTGCGCGCCGCTGGCGGCGTGCGCCTCGGCGACGACCCCGGGCGTACCGACCACGCGGTCTACACGCTGCCCGAGCTGCTGCAGCCGGTCCTGCTCGCGGCGTTCGCGGTCGCTCTCGGTGCGGCGGTGGTGCACGTGGTCCGCAGTCGGGCGGCGAGCACCGTGGTGCTGACCGTGTTCTGGTTCCTGTGCGGCGCGACGTACTGGATCTTCTCCGGCGACCTCGCCCGCCTGCTCGCGCCCTTGCAGGTGCAGCCGTTCTCGGTGCGGGCCGGCGCGTGGGACGCCGACCCGGCCACCTTCCCCGCGCACTGGCTGCTCTCCGCGCCCGGGGAGTACCAGGACTACTGGGCACGCCTGGTCGTCTCGCCGTGGCTGGCTGCGTGGCACGACCTGTACGTCGTGGGCCTGGCCGCAATCGCCGCCGGGATCGCCCTGCCCGGCCGGGCCCGCCGGGTGCTCGTCGGCGTCGGTCTGGTCGTCGCCGTGCTCGGGGTCGGCCTGCAGCAGGTCGTCGCCCCGTGAGGCCCGCCGCCCTCGCAGCCACCCTGTGCGCGACGCTCCTCGTGGCGTGCGCGCCGGCCGAGGGCGACGGCGAGCCGGTGCCGCCCGTGCCGCCCGGGCCGCTGGCCGCGGCTCCGGCGAAGGCCCCGGACGCGCGACGGGTCGTCGTCGACACCGATCTCGGCCGCGACGACCTGCTCGCCCTCGCGCTCCTGGTACGTCATCCGGGCGTCCGGGTGGAGGCGGTGACCATCGCCGCGACCGGCTTGGTCGGCTGCGCCGACGGGCGCCCGATCCTCGCCGCCCTCTTCCGGGACCTCGACGCGCCGGTGCCACCCGTGGCCTGCGGTCCCGGTGAGTCGCCCAGCGGCGCCCGCCCGTTCCCCGCGCCGTGGCGCACGGATTCCGCCCGCGGGTCCGGCCTGGACCTGGACGTCGCGCCGGTGCCCGTCGTCGACGCCGATGCCCCCGGCCTGCTCGCCGACCTGGCCACCCGCGCACCCGGTCTCACGGTGGTGGCCCTCGGGCCGCTGACCAACCTCGCCGAGCTCGCGCGACGCGACCCGCCGGCGTACCGCGACCTGGCGGGGATCCACGCCATGGCCGGCTCGACGCAGCCCGGCCGCGACGACGGTGTCGCGGAGTGGAACGCCGCCGCCGACCCGGGCGCGCTCGCCGCCGTCCTCGACCCGGCCCTCGCCGGCGCGGTCCCCGTCACCCTGGTGCCCGCGGACGCTGTACCCCCGGGGACGCCGGACGCGCTGGCAGCGCCGGTCGTCGGCCGGATCGCGACGCCCGGCACTCTCGACCGGTGGTGGGACCTCGCGGCCGCAGCCGCCCTCCTCGCCGGTCTGCCCACTCAGCAGGGGGCCGAGCGCGGGACCTGGCGCACGGACGCCGACGGCCTGCTGACCCGGGAGGGCGACGGCCCGGTCGCCGTGATCCGCACGGTGCCACCCGCGGTGGTGGAGGAGGCCTGCGCGGCCTCCTTCTGAGCGGACCCGGCTCAGGCGCTGGCGTCGTGGCGCACGGGGCAGCCCCCGGCGCCGGGGACCGGGAAGGTGCCGAGATCGGCCAGTCGGAAGCCGTCCGGGTAGCTCTTGATCCGGGGCAGGTCCGCCGTGTACGTCGGCACCCGGTTCGACGGGGTGTAGCGCAGCAGCCGGGCCCGGACCCGCATCGCGCCGACGCTGAGCCGGCGCACCAGGGGGCCGGGGTCGGTGTAGGCGAAGGCGTCGAGCAGTGGCTGGTCCATCAGCCCGCGGCTGAACAGCGCGACCGGCTTGCGCAGCGGCCGCGGGTAGAACGTGGTGAGCAGGCGCAGCGTGGCGTCGGCGACCCGCCGCCCGCCCGCGTCGAACTCGAAGTGCGCGCGCTCGTAGTCGTCCATCAGCTGCGCGAAGGCGTCGTAGGTCTCCGGGATGTCCTTGATCCCCATGTGCCTGCCCAGCGCCCGGTAGTAGTTGACGCTCGCGCGCAGCTCGGTGTCGGTGAGGGCGCGCCAGCCGTAGTCGTCGAGCCAGCGCCTGGGGACCACGACGAAGGTCGAGAGTACGTACAAGAAGTCGTCGTTGGAGATGTCGTACATGCGGTGCATCTGGTTGATCCGCCGCATCGCGGTCTTGCCGGCCTCGGAGTCGAAGCCGTGCACGAAGGGCGCCTCGAGGAGCAGGGCGGTGTCGTCGTACCGCTTCTGGACGGCGCCCGTGAACGCGCCGGTCTGGTCGAGGAGCCGCCCGATGCTCGGCACCGCGTAGGTCCGGAACAGCGCGAAGCTCAGGGCCTGGGTCAGGTCCCAGGTGAACTCGTAGAGCGCCAGGTTCTGGTAGATCTCGACGTAGTCGGTCTCCGGGTCGAGCGAGTCGTTGCGGTCGCGCCAGAGGGTCTTGGCCATGACGGCGAGCCTAGGACGGTCACCGGATCGGCAATAGATGACGAGTTCTCACTTTTCGCTCACTTTCCGCTGCCGCCATATCTAGAATTCGTTCTAGTTTCAGCGCTAGGGTGCGCGCGTGAACGCTCCCGACGTCTTCGCCCCGGTCGCCCTCGGTCCGGTCCGGCTCCGCAACCGCACGGTCAAGGCCGCCACCTTCGAGGGCCGCACGCCCGACGGCGTCGTCACCGACGAGCTCATCGCCTACCACCGCGCGCCGGCGGCCGGCGGCGTCGGGCTGACCACGGTCGCCTATCTCGCGGTCGCGCCCGACGGCCGGACCCACCGCGAGCAGATCGTGGTGGGGGAGCCGACTCTCCCCGGGCTGAGCCGCCTCGCCGACGAGATCCACGCGACGGGTGCCAAGATCGCCGGGCAGGTCGGGCACGCCGGTCCGGTCGCCAACGGCCGCTCCAACGGCGTGCCGGCCATCGCGGCCAGCGCGATGCCGAGCCCGCTGTCGATGCAGATGATCCGCTCGGCCTCCGAGCAGGACCTGACCCGCGTCACCCGGGCGTACGTCGACGCCGCCCGCACCCTGGTCCGGGCCGGGTTCGACGTGCTCGAGCTGCACATGGCGCACTCGTACCTCATCTCCTCCTTCCTCGCCCCGGGCCTCAACCGCCGCCGCGACCGCTGGGGCGGCCCGCTCGAGCGTCGGGCCCGGCTCGCGCGGCAGGTCGCGCGCGTCGTACGCGAGGAGGTCGGGGACGCCGTCGCGGTCACCGCCAAGGTCTCCGTCTCTGACGGCTTCAAGGGCGGTGTGACCACGCCGATGAGCATCGAGCTGGCCCAGCTGCTCGAGGCCGACGGCCACCTCGACGCGCTCCAGCTCTCGGGCGGCTCGTCGCTGATGAACCCGATGTACCTCTTCCGCGGCGACGCCCCCGTCGCCGAGTTCGCCGAGACCATGCCGCCGCTGGTGAGGTGGGGCATGAAGACCCCGGTGGGCCGGGGCTTCATGAAGCGCTATGCCTTCGAGGAGGCCTACTTCCGCCCCAAGGCGCTCGAGCTGCGCGGCGCCGTCGCGATGCCGCTCATGCTCCTCGGCGGGATCAACCGGCTCGAGACCATGCGGCAGGCGATGGCCGACGGCTTCGACTTCGTCGTGATGGGCCGGGCCCTGCTGCGTGAGCCGGACCTGGTCAACCGCCTCCAGGCGGGGACGGCGGCCGCGGGTATCTGCATCCACTGCAACCGGTGCATGCCGACGATCTACTCGGGCACCCGCTGCCCCGAGTGGGCGGCCGACGAGGTCATCCCGGTGCCTCGCTGACCCCGCGAACAGGCTGACGTAACGCGAACCTGGACGAGGAAACTGGCGCTGGGACGAGGAAGCTTCCTCGTCCCAGCGCCAGTTTCACCGGCCGGCCGGTGAAACTGGCACCGGCCAACCCATTCCCAGAAACTAGAACTCGTTCTACATTGGCCCGCATGTCACAGGTCATCCCCGAGAAGCCGCTGCGGGTCGTCGTCTGGTCCACGGGCACGATCGGACGGCACGCGATCGTCGGCGTCGACGCCCATCCCGACCTCGAGCTGGTCGGGGTGTGGACCTCGACGCCGGAGAAGCACGGCCAGGACGCCGGCCTGCTCGCCGGCCTGGACCGCGAGCTCGGCGTCAGGGCGACCACCGACCGCGACGAGCTGGTCGCGCTGCGCCCCGACTGCGTCGTGCACGCCGCGATGACCGACGACCGGGTCTTCGAGGCGATCGCGGACCTGACCGAGCTGATCCGCGACGGCGTCAACGTGGTGTCGTCGGGGCCGGTCATCCTGCTCCACCGCGCGGGCACGCTGCCCGACGAGATGATCGAGGCCATCGACGAGGCGGGCCGGCAGGGCAACGCGAGCCTGCACGTCAACGGCATCGACCCGGGCTTCGCCAACGACCTGCTGCCGCTCGTGCTGACCAGCCTCAGCCAGCGCATCGACCACGTCACCGTCAGCGAGATCGCCGACTACTCGACGTACTACCAGCCCGTCGTCATGCGTGACCTGTTCGGCTTCGGGGAGCCGCTCGACGACGGGGCCGCCACTCCGCTGCTTTGGGAGCCGGGCATCCTCACCACCGCGTGGGGCCCGGTGGTGCGGGTGATCGCGGCCGGGCTGGGCGTGACGCTCGACGAGCCGCTGGTCGAGGAGGTCGACCGGCGCCCGGCGGAGCGCGACACGAAGACCGTGTCGCTGGACGTGGCGGAAGGCACCATGGGGGCCGTCCGCTTCCGCGTCATCGGCACCGTCGACGGGGTCCCGCGGATCACCCTCGAGCACGTCACGCGTACGGCGCCCGACCAGGTCCCGGAGTGGCCCACGCCCGCCGAGGGCGACGGCTGCTACCGGGTCGAGATCACCGGCGAGCCGTGCATGAAGCTCGAGTTCACCCACCACGGCGAGCACGGCGACCACAACGTCTCCGGGATGATCGTCACCGCGCAGCGGCTGATCAACGCGATCCCTGCCGTCGTGGCCGCCGAGCCCGGCCTGGTCACCGTCCTCGACCTGCCGCTGGTCACCGGCCGTGGCCTGGTCGCCGGCACCAACACCGCAGCCCAGGAGAAGTGATGAGCATCCTCGACCGGTTCCGCCTGACCGACCACGTCGCCGTCGTCACCGGCGCCGGCCGCGGGATCGGTGCCGCCACGGCGGTCGCCCTCGCCGAGGCCGGTGCCGACGTCGTCATCTCCGCGCGCACCGAGGGTCAGCTCAAGGAGGTCGCCGCGCGGATCGAGGACGCCGGGCGCCGCGCGCTCGTCGTCCCTGCCAACCTGGCGCACACCGACGAGGTCGCCGGCCTCGCCCAGCAGGCGTACGACGCGTTCGGCCGCCTCGACGTGGTGGTCAACAACGTGGGCGGCACCATCCCCAACGCCTTCCTCGACACCGACGTGGCCTACCTGGAGGAGGCCTTCCACTTCAACGTCGCCACGGCCCACGCGCTGAGCCGGGCCGCCGTCCCGCTGATGCTGAGGTCGGCCGGCGAGGGGCGACAGAAGTCGATCACCTCGATCTCCTCGGCCATGGGCCGGCTGGCGGGTCGCGGCTACCTCGCCTACGGCACCGCCAAGGCCGCGCTCGCGCACTGGTCGCGGCTCGCCGCGACCGACCTCAACCCGGAGATCCGGGTCAACGGCGTGTTCGTCGGCTCGGTGATGACCAGCGCGCTGGAGTTCGTCGCGGGCGTGCCGGAGATGAAGAGCCAGCTCGAGGAGGCGACCCCGCTGGGCCGGATCGGCGAGGCCGAGGACATCGCCGCGGCGGTGGTCTACCTGGCCTCCCCGGCCGGCAAGTACGTCACCGGCAAGATGCTCGAGGTCGACGGCGGCATCCAGGAACCGAACCTCGACCTCCACCTACCCGACCTCCGTCCCGATGTGAACGGCGCCTAGAGTGCGACCATGACCACGGGAGGGATCGCCACCGGACACGCCGTCTCGCCGGACTCGGGCCGGTACTGGGCAGACGAGGGCGCGTGGGAGGTCGCGGAGGGCATCCACCGGATCCCGCTGCCGCTGCCGATGGACGCGCTCAAGGCGGTCAACGTCTACGTCGTCCAGGGCGACGACGGGCTCACCCTCATCGACGGCGGCTGGTCGATCCCGGTCGCGCGGGAGCTGCTCGACACGTCGCTGCGCTCGATCGGCTCGGGATTCGGGGACATCAAGCGGTTCCTGGTCACCCACGTGCACCGCGACCACTTCACCCTGGCCACCGTCCTGGGCCACGAGTACGGCGCCGACGTGGCGCTCGGTCGCGAGGAGCAGCCCGCCCTCGAGCTGCTCCACCGCGCCAGCCGCGACGGCCTCGACGAGAGCCCCTTCCTCGCCGTGCTGCGCACCGCCGGCGCCGAGGAGATCGCCGCGCTGTGGGCGGCCGGACCGGGCGACCTGCCGCAGGCCGTCGACTGGGCGTTCCCCGACACCTGGCTCGAGGGCGACCGCTCCTTCGACGTCGGCCGGCGCCGGATCGACGCGGTGCACACGCCGGGCCACACCCCCGGCCACTACGTCTTCGCCGACCAGGCCGAGGGCGTGCTGTTCTCCGGTGACCACGTGCTGCCCACGATCACGCCGTCCATCGGCTTCACGGTGCCGGCCGCTGACCAGCCCCTCGGTCAGTTCATGGCGTCCCTGGCCCGGGTCCGTGAGCTGCCCGACCTGCGCATCCTGCCCGCGCACGGCCCGGTCGCGCCGTCGTCGTACCAGCGCGTCGACGAGCTGCTCGCCCACCACGAGCACCGGCTCGACCTGTGCCTCGCCGCGGTCAAGGAGCGTGGCTCGGTCACCTCGCTCGTCGTCGCGAAGGACCTGGGCTGGACCCGCCACGAGCGGGCGTTCGGCGAGCTCGACGTGTTCAGTCAGGGCATGGCCGCGATGGAGACCAAGGCGCACCTCGACCTGCTCGTCGCCCGCGGCCAGGTGAGCGCCGTGGACCACCCGGACGGCGTCGTCTACACCGCGTCCTGACCTGCCGGGTGCACCGCGCCCCATGCGAGTTGGTCGCGAAATCGACCTGAACACAGCCAGATCGCATGGGGCGCGGTGCACACCCGCGCGACCGGCCGACGGCAGGTCCTAAACTGGCCGGGTCCGACAGGGGAGCACCAGCGGGTGCTGAGAGTGCGGCGTGGGCCGCAGACCCTCCGAACCTGATCCGGTTAGCACCGGCGAAGGGAGTCAACCGATGCGTATGCGCACGCTCACCGGCCGCACCCTCGTGGCCCTCTCCACGACCGCCCTCCTCGCGAGCAGCTGCTCGCTGATCGGCAGCGAGAGCGACAGCAAGGAGGGCGGTGACACGACGGTCACCCTGGTCACCCACGAGTCGTTCAACCTCCCCAAGGACCTGGTGACGGCCTTCGAGAAGGACACCGGCTACCGCCTCGAGATCAGCAAGCTCGAGGACGCCGGCGCGCTCACCAACGAGCTGGTGCTGACCAAGGACAAGCCGGTCGGCGACGTGGTGTTCGGCGTCGACAACACCTTCGCCACGCGCGCGATCGACGAGGGCGTGTTCGCCCCCTACGCCCCGAGCCTCCCGCAGGGCGCGGACGCCTACGAGCTCGACGGCGACGACGACGACGCGCTCACCCCGGTCGACACCGGCAACGTGTGCGTCAACATCGACGACGCCTGGTTCGCCGCGAAGGGCGTCCCCGCGCCGACGAGCCTCGATGACCTCACGAAGCCCGCCTACAAGGACCTCTTCGTGATCCCCGGCGCCAGCACCAGCTCACCCGGCCTGGCGTTCCTGCTGGCCACGATCGCGAAGTACGGCGCCGACTGGTCGTCGTACTGGACCCGGCTCGTCGACAACGGCGCCAAGGTGGTCAAGGGCTGGTCCGACGCCTACTTCACCGACTTCACCTTCTCCGGCGGTGACCGGCCGATCGTGGTGTCCTACGACTCCTCGCCGGCGTTCACGCTGAACAAGTCGGGGGACGAGACGACCACCAGCGCGCTGCTCGACGGCTGTTTCGAGCAGGTGGAGTACGCCGGCGTGCTGCGCGGGGAGACGACCAACACCGACGGCGCGCGGGCCGTGATCGACTGGCTGCTCTCGCCGCAGGTGCAGGCAGCGCTGCCCGAGTCGATGTACGTCTTCCCGGTCGCCACCGACGTCGAGCTGCCGGCCGACTGGGCGAAGTTCGCCGAGCGGCCCGAGACGACCGAGCAGGTGGCTCCCTCCGAGATCGCCAAGGAGCGCAAGGCGTGGCTGGAGCAGTGGACGGAGATCGTCTCCCGGTAGGCGGTGCGACGATGGCCCGACGACTGGCGCTGGGACTGCTCGCCGCGGTCCCGGTGGCCGTCGTCGCGGTCTTCTTCGTGCTGCCCGTCGGCGCGATGCTCCACCGCGGCGTGTGGCCCGAGGGGGCCTTCGACCCCGGCGCGGTGCTCGACGTGCTGCGCCGTCCCCGCACGGCCCGGGTGCTGTGGTTCACCGTCTGGACGAGCAGCGTCGCGACCGCGCTCGCCGTCTTGCTGGGCCTGCCTGCCGCCTACGTCGTGCACCGGCTCCGCTTCCCCGGCCGCGCCCTCGTCCGTACGGCGCTGCTCGTGCCGTTCGTGCTGCCGACCGTGGTCGTCGGGCTCGCGGTCCGCGAGCTCATCGCGGCCTCGGGCACCCTCGGGTTCCTCGACCTCGACGGGACGCCGGTCGCGATCCTGATCGGGCTGGTCTTCTTCAACGTGGCCGTCGTGATCCGTACCGTCGGCGTCGCCTGGGAGGGCCTGGACCGCCGGCCCGCCGAGGCCGCGGCCGCGCTCGGCGCCACGCCGGTCCAGGTGCTGCGGACGGTCACCCTGCCCGCGCTGCGCCCGGCGATCGTCTCCGCCGCCAGCGTCGTCTTCCTGTTCTGCGCGACCGCCTTCGGCGTCGTGCTGGTGCTCGGCGGGGTCCGGTACTCCTCCGTCGAGACCGAGATCTACCTGCTCACCGCCGACCTGCTCGACCTGCCCGCCGCCGCGGCGCTCTCGCTCGTGCAGATGCTGGCGGTCGTGGCCCTGCTCGTCGTGGTCGGCCGGCTGCGCGCCGTACCCGACCCGACGGTGCGGCGGGTCGCTGCCCCGCCCGCCCGGCCGCGCCCGCGTGACGTCCCCGCCCTCGCCGTCACGGTGCTCACCCTCGCGCTGGTGTCCGTGCCGGTCCTCACGCTGGCGGTGGGCTCGGTACGCCGCGAGGGCCGGTGGAGCCTCGACTTCTACCGCGCCCTCGGCGGCTCGGCCGACGGCCTGCTGCAGGTGTCGGTCACCGACGCGCTCGCGGCCTCGCTGCGGATCGCGGTCGACGCGACCTGGATGTCCCTCGCGCTCGGGCTGGTCGTCGCGTTCGTGGTGACCCGGAGGGTGCGCACCCGGGCCGGCAGGCGGGCGCGGGCGGTGCTGGACGGCTTCTTCATGCTGCCCCTCGGCGTCTCGGCGGTCACCCTCGGCTTCGGCTTCCTCATCGCGCTCGACCAGCCGCCGCTCGACCTGCGCGCCAGCCCGCTGCTGGTGCCGATCGCCCAGGCCCTCGTGGCGCTGCCGCTCGTCGTGCGCACCCTGGTCCCGGTGCTCGCCGGGATCGACGACCGCCAACGCCAGGCCGCCGCGTCGCTCGGCGCCGGGCCGCTGCGCACCCTGCTGAGCGTCGACCTGGCCGTCGTCTGGCGACCGTTGCTGGCCGCCGCGGGCTTCGCGTTCGCCGTGTCCCTGGGGGAGTTCGGCGCGACCTCGTTCATCGTGCGGCCGGCCGAGCCGACCCTGCCGGTCGTCATCTACCGGCTGCTCGGGCACCCGGGCGCCCTCAACTACGGCACCGCCATGGCCGCGTCGGTGGTGCTGGCCGCCGTGACGGCGGGTGTCATCCTCGTCGTCGAGCGGCTGCGTGTGCCGGGAGTGGGGTCGTGGTGAGCCTGGAGCTGCAGGGAGTCAGCGTCGCCTTCGACGGGGCGGTGGTGGTCGACGCCGTCGACCTGAGCGTCGAGGACGGCCACGTGTTGGCGGTCCTCGGGCCGTCCGGCTGCGGGAAGTCCACGCTGCTACGGGCGGTCGCGGGCCTCGAGCCGCTGACGTCCGGCCGGATCGGCTGGGACGGCGCCGACCTCGCCGGCGTACCCACCCACCGGCGCGGGTTCGCGCTGATGTTCCAAGACGGCCAGCTCTTCGACCACCTGACGGTCGCCCGCAACATCGGCTACGCCCGCCGTCTGCAGGGCGCCTCCCGGGCCGCCGTCCGGGCCGAGGTCGACGACCTGCTCGACCTGGTCGGTCTCGGCGGGTACGGCGGCCGGCTGCCCCGCACCCTTTCCGGCGGCGAGCGGCAACGCGTCGCCCTGGCCCGCTCGCTGGCCGCGCGACCGCGGCTGCTGTTGCTCGACGAGCCGCTGAGCGCCCTCGACGCCGGTCTGCGCGGCCGGCTCGCCGCCGACCTGCGGCGCATCCTCACCGAGTCCGGTACGACGGCCCTGCTCGTCACGCACGACCAGGACGAGGCCTTCGCCGTCGCGGACCGGCTGGCGGTCATGCGGGAGGGCCGCATCGTCCAGGAGGGCCCCACCGGTTCGGTCTGGGCGCACCCGGCCGACGCCGACACCGCCCTGTTCCTCGGCTACGCCCGCGTCCTGGGGCCGCGCGCCGCCACCGCTCTCCTCGGCCGCGCCACGGGCCCCGTCGCACTGCGACCGGCCGCCGTGCTGGCCGGCCCCGAGAGGGGCGACGGGATCCCCGCGACCGTCCGCAGCTTCCGCCCGACGCCGGACGCCGGCCGGCTCGTCGTGAGCGTCGACGGCGTCGGCGAGCTGGACGCCGTCGGGGTCCCGGGCTGGGTCGCGGAGCCCGGCCAGCGGGTCGCCGTACGTGTGGTGGAGCACGCGATCGCCGTCCTGCCGGGCGCTGCCGCGGAACCCGCTGGCAGCGCACCGTAGGATCCCTCGGGTGTACCGCCGCGCCTACACCCTTCTCATCGGCACGGCCGCGCTCATGCTGGGCCTCGCGGCCCTCACCGCGTGGAAGCTCGATCGCCGACTCCTCGACCCCGAGGGGAGCTTCCTCGGACCGTCGTACATCCGGCTGCCGCTGCTGCTCCTGGGTGCCCTCCTGCTCGACCTGCTGCCGCTGGCGCTGTGGAAGGCCCACGGCCGCCCGAGCCGGGTGGTGCCGGTCGTCCGCGAGCGGCTGCGCACGCACTGGACGAGGGAGCGCGCGACGCTCGTCGCGATCGGCGTCATCGGCTTCTACCTGACCTACGTCAGCTACCGGAACCTCAAGTCGTTCCTGCCGTTCGTGCGCTCCGACCCGAACGCCGCCCCCGGCGAGGTCCGGGCCCTGTCGTTCGACCGCGAGCTGCACATCCTCGACCGCGTCATCTTCTTCGGCCACGACCCGAGCGACGTGCTGCACGGGCTGCTCGGCAAGACGGTCACCGCGGAGATCCTCTCGCCGATCTACCTGATGTTCCTGCCGCTGGTGCCTCTCGCCGTCACCGCGTGGCTGGTCTGGTCGCGCAACTACTCCTTCGGCTACTGGTTCGTGACCTCGCAGTGCCTCGCCTGGTCGCTCGGCACGCTGTCCTACTACCTGCTGCCGACCCTGGGGCCCGGCATCGCCTACACCTCGGAGTACTACGGCGTCGGCGGCCTCGCCCACACCGGCACCACCGACTTGATGAACTCGATCGTCAGAGCCCGAGGGAACGTGCTGTACGGCGGCGCGACCGAGTCGGTCAACTCCATCGCCGGCTTCGCCAGCCTGCACTGCGCGATCACCCTGCTCTTCGCGCTGATGGTCCAGTACACGCTGCGCTCGCAGATCCTCAAGATCGTGTTCTGGGTGAACTTCGGCCTCACCGTCGTCGCCACCCTCTACTTCGGCTGGCACTACGTCGCCGACGACCTCGCCGGCATCGCGATCGCCGTCGTCTCCTTCTACGTCGGGGGCATCGCCAGCGGCCAGAAGTTCGACCGGCGCCTGCACTCGCACCCCACCACGACCACCTCGAAGGTGCCGGTCGAGGTGGACTGAGGCCCGATCGGGGCTGGAAATGAGTTTTGTCGTCCAACCCCCGACAGTTTCACCGGCCGGCCGGTGAAACTACCTCCGCTCGACAGAATGACAACCATGTAATTCGTCAACCCGACACGCCGCAGCCCTCTGTGATTTCTGAGATTTTTGTTTCGCATGTGACAAAAGCGCACTACGGTGACGCAAGTGCGTTCCCCGAGCATCGGTTCCGGCCTGGCTGCCCTCGTCCTGACGGCGGTGGTCTGCGTCCCCGGGGCACAGGCTGACCCGCCCGCCGACCCGGGCCCGTCGACCACATCGAGCACGCCGAGCGCCCCGACCACCTCGGGTGTCCCGAGTGCCGCGGACGTCCGGGCGGCCCGGGATCGGGCGGCGGGCGCCGAGGGCGAGGTCGCCGCGATCCAGCAGCGCATGGCCGCTGCGGCCGCGGAGCTCGACGGCGCCACGGTCCGGGCCGCGAAGGCCACAGAGGCCTGGAACGGGGCCCGCTGGGCGGCGCGCCGGGCGCGTGCGACCGAGCGGCGCGCCACGGCCGACGCGGCGGCCGCCGACCAGGCGCTGGCCGTCCACAAGGAGGCCTACCGCGAGGCGGTCATCGCGGCGCAGGGCATGGGCCTCGAGCTGTCCGTCGTGGAGGCGTTCGTCGACGCCGACGGCATCGACAGCCTGCTCGAGCGGTCCGCGGCCGACGAGCACGTCCAGGCCCTCTTCGACCAGCGCCGCGACGCGTACGTCGACGCGTCGGCCGCCGCCGCCAGTGCTGCCGACGCGGCCACCGCGGCCACGGCCGAGGCGGAGCGGACCCTCGCCGACGCGCGGGTCGCGCGTGACCGGGCCCGGGCCGCGGCCCGAGAGGCGGAGGCGGTCACGGCGCGGATCGAGGGCCGCCGCACCCGGCTCGTGAAGCGGCTCGCCCGCCTCCAGGGCGTCAGCGTCGCCGTCGCCGGGGCCTACCAGGCCGCCGTCGACGCGGAGGCGGCCGCCGAGGCGGCCGCCGTCAAAGCCGCCGCCGACGCGGAGGCGGTGAAGCAGGACGCGAAGGCCGCCGCACCCGGCCCGGACCCCGCGCCGGCGCCGTCCGACGGAGCGGCCGCCGCGATCGCCTTCGCCCGCGGCCAGCTCGGCGAGCCCTACCGGTGGGGCGCGGCCGGCCCGAACGCCTGGGACTGCTCCGGCCTCGTGGCGAGGGCGTGGGCCGCCGGCGGGACCTCGCTGCCGCACTACTCGGTGGCGCAGTACGAGCAGTCCACTCCGATCACCCGCGACCAGCTTCGCCCCGGCGACCTCGTGTTCTGGTCCGACGGCGGCCCGGGCGCGATCTTCCACGTCGCGCTCTACGTCGGCGAGGGCCGCATCATCCACGCTCCGCGCACCGGACGCCCGGTCACCGAGGAGTCGATCGACTACTGGCGCAGCCCGGACTTCTTCGCGCGGCCCTGACCGGGACGCTAGGTTCGCCCCATGGCCGAGGAGTCCACTGCGACCGCGCCCCCGGAGCTGACGGTCGACGTCGCCGGGCTCACCGCGCTGCTCGACGGGACGTACGCCGACGTGCGCCGCACCGTGCGCGAGCTGCTGCCGTCCTACGCCGGCGTGCTCGAGGACGCCGAGACGATGTCGCGTGACGCGTTCCGCGAACGGGTCAAGGACGTGGTGCTGGAGATCGCCGGCACCGGCGCCGCGGGCATGGGCTTCCCGAAGGAGTACGGCGGCGGGGGCGACATCGGCGCTTCCATCGCCGCCTTCGAGACCCTCGCGTACGGCGACTTGTCGGTGCTCGTGAAGGTCGGGGTGCAGTTCGGCCTGTTCGGCGGCGCGATCCTGCAGCTCGGCACGCAGCGCCACCACGACGCCTACCTCGCCGACGTCGTCAGCGGCCGCCTGCTCGGCTGCTTCGCGATGACCGAGACCGGCCACGGCAGCAACGTGCAGGCGCTCGGAACCGTCGCCACCTACGACGCCGCGACCGCGGAGTTCGTGGTCACCACGACGAGCCCCGAGGCCGGCAAGGACTACATCGGCAACGCCGCGAAGCACGCGCGGGTCGCGGTGGTGTTCGCCCAGCTGGAGGTGGGCGGCGAGGGGCACGGCGTGCACGCCCTCGTCGTACCCCTGCGCGACGAGGACGGCGCGCTCCTGCCCGGCGTCCGGATCGAGGACGACGGCCCCAAGATGGGCCTCAACGGCGTCGACAACGGGCGGATCTGGTTCGACGGCGTGCGGGTGCCGCGCGAGGCGTTGCTCAACCGGTTCGCCGACGTGACCGAGGACGGGACCTACGTCAGCGAGATCGAGAGCGCCGGCCGGCGGTTCTTCACGATGCTCGGCACCTTGGTCCAGGGCCGGGTCTCGGTCGGCGCAGCGGGGGTGAGCGCGTCGAAGGCCGCGCTGACCATCGCGGTGCGCTACGGCCTGCAGCGCCGTCAGTTCGAGACCGGGACCGAGGACGGGACCGAGGAGGGCGCCGAGCAGCTGCTCCTCGACTACGGGCTCCACCAGCGCCGGCTGTTCCCGCGGCTGGCGCGGACCTATGCGCTGCACTTCGCGCAGGAGGTGCTGGCCGGGGAGCTGCACGACGTGTTCTCCGGTGTCCGCGACGACGAGGAGACCCGGCGGCTGCTGGAGTCCCGGGCGGCCGGTACGAAGGCGCTGGCGACCTGGCACGCGACCGACACCGTCCAGGAGTGCCGTGAGGCGTGCGGTGGCGCCGGCTACCTCGCCGTCAACCGGTTCGCGGCGCTCAAGGCCGACACCGACGTCTTCACCACCTTCGAGGGAGACAACCACGTCCTGCTGCAGCTGGTCGGCAAGGGCCTGCTCACCGACTACGCGAGCGACTTCTCCGACCTCGACCAGCTCGGCATGGTCCGGTTCGTCGCGGGGCTCGCCGTCGACACCGTCCTCGAGCGCACCCGGGTGCACCGCCTCTTCGAGCAGATCCGCGACGCGCTGCCCGGCGGCAAGGACGACTGGCACGCCGACAGCGGGCTGCGCGACCCCAGCTACCACCTCGCGATGTACCGCTTCCGCGAGGAGCACCTCATCGGCGGTGTCGCGCGGCGGCTCAAGCGCGGCGTCGACGCGGGGATGAACCCCGGCGAGGTCTTCTCCCGGGTGCAGGACCACGTGATCGCCGCTGCCCGCGCCCACGTCGAGCGGCTGGTGCTGGAGGCGTTCGTCGAGAAGGTCGCCTCGGTGCCCGAGGACGACGGCGGCCTACGGCTCACCCTCAACCTGCTGTGCGACCTGCACGCCCTGTCCGGGATCGAGGCCGACCGCGCCTGGTTCATCGAGCACGGCCGGTTGACCGCCCAGCGCTCGAAGGCGATCACCCGCGAGGTGGGCGAGCTGTGCCGCCGGGTGCGGCCGCTCGCGCGCGAGCTCGTCGACGCGTTCGCCGTACCGGAGGCGCTGCTGCGGGCGCAGGCGCTCATCGGAGGCGAGGCATGATCCGCTCGGCCCTGTCCCACCTCCCCGGGCTGGGCGGCTGGTCCGAGGACCCGCTCTGGGCCTCCTTCTACGACTGGACCGTGGAGCACCCGAACGCCGGCGGCGCCGTGTGGCGCGTCGGCATCAACAGCGATCTGCGGCGTCTGTACCGGGCAGCCGACGAGATCGGCCGCCAACCCGCGGGCAGCCGGATCCTCGACATTCCCTGCGGCGGTGGGGTCGCGTTGCGCGGCCTGCGCCCCGGACAGGGCGTCGAGTACGTCGCCGCCGACATCGCGCAGACCATGCTGGACCGCACGACGCGGGCAGCCGCGAGGCGCGGCGTCGCCGACCAGGTGCAGCCGCGGATCGCCGACGTCGGCGACCTCCCGTTCGCCGACGATTCCTTCGACCTGGTCGTCACCTTCACCGGCCTGCACTGCTTCCCCGACCCGCGTCGCGCGGTCGTCGAGGTGGCGCGGGTGCTGCGTCCCGGCGGCGTGCTCACCGGCAGCGCGCTGCTCAACGACACCGGACTCCGCTTCGGCCCGCTGCGCCGGGCCGGCCGCGTCGCGGGCCTGCTCGGCCCTGGCTGCACGAGCACCGACCTGCAGACCTGGTTGGCCGAGGAGGGCATCGCCGACGTCGTCGTCGAGCGCAGCGGCGCGCTGGCCTACTTCCGCGGGGTCAAGCGCGCGTGAGCGCGGTGGCGGAGCGTCGCACCGCCGTCTTCGCGGCCCTGCGCGCCCTCCTCCTCGAGCAGCCCTGGGGGGAGGTGACGCTGGAAGCGGTCGCCCGGGACGCCGGCGTGAGCCGGCAGACGCTCTACAACGCCTTCGGGTCCCGCTACGGTCTCGCCCAGGCGTACACCGTCCACCTCGCCGACGCGCTGTGCGCGCTCATCGCCGAGACCCTCACCGCCCACCCCGACGACCCACGCACGGGCCTGGAGGAAGGCCTGCGGCTCTTCCTCGAGACCGCCGCGGAGGACCCGCTGATCGACCGGGTCCGCGCCGGGGACGCCCACCACGACCTGGTCCGGATCGTCACCACCGACGCCGGCCCGCTGCTGGTCCGCGTCGCCGGACAGCTCGAGGCCGCCGCACGCACCGCCTGGCCGCAGGCCGACCCCGCCCTCCTGCCGCCGCTGGCGCGGACGCTCGCCCGGCTGGCCCTCAGCTACGTGAGCGTGCCGCCCGAGTACGACGACAGCCCGGCCGTGATCGCGTCCGGGCTGTCGATGCTGTTGACCCCTCGTTGAGTTGCCACTTCCTCACCGTTGACCTGCCCCTTCGAGACCGTCGAGCTGCCGCGGATGCGCGACCTCAACGGTGAGGAAGTGGCAGCTCAACGCAAGGAGTCAGTGGCCGTTCGTCTTGAACCGCTCGAAGGAGGCGTTGATCTCGGCCTCGGCCTCGACGCGGCCGACCCAGTCGGCGCCCTCGACGGACTTGCCGGGCTCGAGGTCCTTGTAGACCTCGAAGAAGTGCTGGATCTCGAGCCGGTCGAAGTTCGGCACGTGGTTGATGTCGCGCAGGTGCTCCATGCGCGGGTCGCCCGCCGGGACGCAGAGGACCTTGTCGTCGCCGCCGGCCTCGTCGGTCATCCGGAACATGCCGATCGCGCGGCACTTGATGAGGCAGCCCGGGAAGGTCGGCTCCTGGAGCAGGACCAACGCGTCGAGCGGGTCGCCGTCCTGGCCGAGGGTGTCCTCGATGTAGCCGTAGTCGGCCGGGTACATCGTGGAGGTGAACAGGAAGCGGTCCAGGCGCATGCGCCCGGTCTCGTGGTCGACCTCGTACTTGTTGCGGCTCCCCTTGGGGATCTCCACGAGCACGTCGAACTCAAGCACAGTCTTCCTCCACACTCTCGGCCCGGTCGGGGCTGACGATCGGGTCAGGCGCGGACGTGCTCACGGGAGCTGTGAAACCTGCCCGGCGCCGTTGTCCGCAGCATTGTCCCGCACAATGTCCCGGAATGCGCAGTCGGGAGCACAGTCCGGGAGGAGAGACGGTGGCGAAGAAGGACCGCGACCCGGGTAGCGGCCGCGCTCGCCGGGCGCTCGCCGGGCTGCTCGTGGTCGCGCTGGTGGCCGGCGCGGGCCTCGCCTGGCGGACCGGCTGGGCCGAGCGCTGGTGGGACGAGCTACGGGCCGACTCCGGAGCCCCCGCCGACCCGGCCGCCGTCGCGCCCCCGCCGGAGGTGGACGTCCCGCCGGTCGTCGTGCCCGGGGCGGTGGCGCCGGCCGCCGACGGCACTGCCGCGCTCGACGGCGCCGCCCTGAAGCAGGCGCTCGCGCCGCTCGACTCGCCCGACCTGGGCCGCCACGTGATCGCTGCGGTCGGCCCGCTCGAGGGCACCGGCTACGCCTACGAGGCGGCCGAGGGCGCCGGGGTCGCCATCCCCGCATCGACCACCAAGCTGGTCACCTCGGCCGCGGCCCTGTTCCTGCTCGGGCCCGAGCACACCTTCGCGACCACCACGGTCCTCGACACCTCCGGTACGACGCCCCGGCTGGTGCTCGTCGGCGGCGGCGACCCGCTGCTGGCGCGCGCACCGGGCAAGCCGGCGGACGGGTCGACGTACGACCCCCCGCGCGCCGACGTCCGCACGCTCGCCCAGCGGACCGCCCGCGCGTTGAGGAAGTCGGGCGTCACGACCGTCGCGCTCGGCGTCGACGACTCGCTGTTCACCGGGCCGGCCGTCCACCCGAGCTGGAAGCCGGACTACATCCCCGAGGAGATCAACCCGGTCAGCGCGCTGTGGGTCGACGAGGGGCGCCCGCTCCCGGGCAACGGCCCGGTCGCCGACCCCGCGCTGGAGGCCGGCGCGACCTTCGGCCAGGCGCTGGCCCGCCGCGGCATCACGCTCACGGGCGGCCCCGTGCGCGCCACCGCCCCCGCGACCGCGACCGAGGTCGGCCGGGTGACCAGTCCCACCGTCGCGCAGATCGTGCAGCGGCTGGTCGAGGTCAGCGACAACGCCGCCGCCGAGGTGCTGCTGCGCCACGCCGGACTCGCCGACCAGGGCGAGGGCTCCTTCGCCAGCGGCCGGCAGGCCGTCGAGCGGGTGCTCGCCGCCAACGGCATCGACCTGCGCGGCTCGGTCCTGTACGACGGCAGCGGGCTGTCCCGCGACAACCGGCTCGCCCCCGGCGTGCTGGTTGACGTGCTGCGCCTGGCCGCCTCCGCCGAGCACCCCGAGCTCCGTCCGCTCCTGGCCGCCCTCCCCGTCGCCGGCTACACCGGCTCGCTGACCGACCGGATGGACCTCGGCCCGGCGGCCGGCCGCGGCCGGGTCCGCGCCAAGACCGGCACCCTCACCGGTGTCACCTCGCTGGCCGGCATCGCCGTCGACGCCCAGGGGCACCTCCTCGCCTTCGCCCTCATGGCCGACAAGGTGAAGAAGGACAAGGGCCTGCTGGCCCGCACGACCATGGACACCGCAGCCGCCGGCCTCGGCGCCTGCCGGTGCTGATCCCCCCGGGGATCAGCGCGGCAGTGCCGGGCTGGGGCGACGGCCTAGGCTTCCGGGCATGACCGCCCCCGCCGCACCGCTGCCCCCGATGATCGACTGGGGCCTCGCCGTGGGGCTCGGCTCCCGGCTCGCGGGCGACGGGCCGGTGGTCAGCCGGGCCGAGGCCGACGAGGCGGTGGCCGAGCTGCGGGCCGGCGCCCACCGGTCGACCGGACTGGTGCGGGAGTTCACCGGGTTGGACGCGCCCGAGGGCACCGCGCCGATCCTCGTCGTCGACCGGCCGGGCTGGGTGCAGGCCAACGCTGAGGGCTTCGCCGTCGCGACCCGGCCGATGATCGAGAAGCTGGCCGCCAGCAAGCCGCCGAGCGGGATCGGGCTCAAGGTAGGCGCGAAGGTCACCGGCGCCGAGGTCGGTGGTCTGCTCGGGTTCCTGGCGGGCAAGGTGCTCGGCCAGTTCGACCCGTTCCACGAGCCCCACGGCCGGCTGCTGCTGGTCGCCCCCAACATCGTCCACGTCGAGCGCGAGCTCGCCGTCGACCCCCACGACTTCCGGCTCTGGGTCTGCCTGCACGAGGAGACCCACCGCGTGCAGTTCACCGCCGTACCGTGGATGCGCGAGCACCTGTTCTCGGAGATCCGGGCGATCAGCGACACCGTCGAGCCGTCCGGCATCCTCGAGGGCGGCCTCGACCGGATCGTCGAGGCGGTCAAGGCCGGGCGCAACGGCGGCAGCATCGTCGAGATGTTCAGCACCCCCGAGCAGCTCGCCGTCATCGACCGGGTCACCGGGATGATGTCGCTGCTCGAGGGCCACGCCGACGTCGTGATGGACGACGTGGGCCCCACGGTCATCCCGAGCGTCGCGCGGATCCGCAAGAAGTTCACCAAGCGTCGCCAGGGCGTCGGCACCCTCGACCGCGTCCTGCGCCGGCTGCTCGGCTTGGAGGCCAAGATGGCGCAGTACCGCGACGGCGCCCACTTCGTGCGCGCGGTGGTCGACAAGGTCGGCATGGACGAGTTCAACGCCGTCTGGGCCGGACCGGAGAACCTCCCCAGCAAGGCCGAGCTGAGCGACCCCGACGGCTGGGTCAAGCGCGTCCTGGCCTGACCTGTCGCTGTCATGGGCCTCCACCCGGCGATCGCCGCAGTCCGTCACGGCGTACGACGCACGCTGGCCGACCTCGACCCCGGCACTACCGTCGTCGTGGCCTGCTCGGGCGGCGCCGACTCGCTCGCCCTGCTCGCCGGAGCCGTCTTCGAGGGCCACAAGGCGGGGCTGCGGATCGTCGGCGCGACCGTCGACCACGGCCTCCAGGCGGGCTCCGGCGAGCACGCCGCCCGGGTCGTCGCGCAGATGGCCGGCCTGGGCGCCGACGAGACCGCGACCGCCCGGGTCCACGTCGACCCGGCGGGCCTCGGGATCGAGGCGGCCGCCCGCCGCGCCCGGTACGCCGTCCTCGACCAGCTCCGCGAGCACCTCGGCGCGGCCGTCGTGCTGCTCGGCCACACCCGCGACGACCAGGCCGAGACGGTGCTCCTGGGCCTGGCCCGCGGCTCCGGGGGCCGCAGCCTGGCCGGGATGCGGCGTGCGTTCGACCACTACCGCCGCCCGCTCCTCGACGTGGCCCGCGCCGACACCGTCGCCGCCTGCCTGGCCGACGGCATCGAGTTCTGGGACGACCCCCACAACAGCGATCCCGGCTTCGCCCGGGTCCGGGTCCGCCAGCGCGTGCTGCCCGTCCTCGAGGACGAGCTCGGCCCCGGCATCGCCGCCACCCTGGCCCGCACCGCCGACCAGGTCCGCGCCGACGTCGAGGCCCTCGACGCCCTCGCCGCCACGGCGTACGACGACCTGGCCGGTCCCGACGGCCTCCCGCTCGCCGCCTTGGCCGGCCTGCTCCCCGCCCTCGCCGGCCGGGTGCTCCGCCTCGCCGCGCTCGATGCGGGAGCCGTCGACGCCGAGCTGTTCCACGTCCACGTCACCGCCCTCGCCCGGCTCGCCCGCGGCGAGATCAGCGGCGAGGTCCAGCTCCCCGGCCACGTGACGGCGTACCGCGACCGCGCCCACCTCCGCTTCCGCCGTACCGCTGTGGCAGGCTGACGCCATGCATGCGAGCGACGTCGCGGACGACCTGGTCGAGGTGCTCTTCACGGAGAAGCAGATCCAGGACCGGGTGAAGGAGCTCGCGGTCGAGATCGAGCGCGACTACGACGGCAAGGACCTCGTCCTGGTCGGCGTGCTGCGCGGCGCGGTGATGATCATGGCCGACCTCGCCCGCGCTCTGAACAAGCACGTCGAGATGGACTGGATGGCGGTCTCGTCGTACGGCTCCGGCACCAAGTCCTCCGGCGTGGTCCGGATCCTCAAGGACCTCGACGCCGACATCGCCGGGCGCCACGTCCTCATCGTCGACGAGATCATCGACACCGGCCTGACCCTGTCGTGGCTGACCTCCAACCTGGGCTCGCGCGGCCCGGCGAGCGTCGAGATCGCCACCCTGCTGCGCAAGCCCGAGGCGCTGCAGATGCCGGTGAAGCCCAAGTACGTCGGCTGGGACATCCCCAACGAGTTCGTCGTCGGCTACGGCCTCGACTACCGCGAGAGCTACCGCAACATGCGCGACATCGGCACCCTGTCGCCCTCCGTCTACTCCTGATCCGGTCCTGAATCCCGGCTTCCCGGCGCTGCCCAACCAGGGACCAGACAGAATGGGACCCGTCGGCGGCGTGTACCGTCGTCAGATCCTTGTCGACGGAGTTGGGGAGCGAGTAAGTCTGTGAAGCGCGTTTTCAGGGGGCCCTGGCTCTGGATCGTGGTGGCGGTCCTCGCCGTCGTCCTCGCTCTCGAGTTCCTCGCACCCGGAGGCGGGTACGACGAGATCCCGACCTCGCAGATGGCCAAGTACATCGACAAGGGCCAGGTCGAGGAGATCACCTTCATCGACGGGGACCAGTCGATCGAGGCCACCCTCGACAAGGGCACCCGCAAGCAGGGCGACAAGGTGACGACCCAGTGGGTCACCGACCAGCAGCTGATCCTCATCGAGGCGGTCGACGAGCAGGTCGCCAAGGGGACCATCGACAAGTCGATCTCGAAGAACCCGCAGCCCAGCCTGCTCGGCTCGATCCTCGCGACGCTGTTGCCGTTCGCGCTGATCATCTTGCTGTTCGTCTTCTTGATGAACAACGTCCAGGGCGGCGGCCGGGGCGTGATGCAGTTCGGCAAGTCCAAGGCCAAGATGATCACCAAGGACATGCCGAAGACCACCTTCGCCGACGTCGCCGGCTGTGACGAGGCGATCGAGGAGCTCGGGGAGATCAAGGAGTTCCTCCAGGAGCCCGCGAAGTTCCAGGCCGTCGGCGCCAAGATCCCCAAGGGCGTGCTGCTCTACGGCCCGCCCGGAACCGGCAAGACCCTGCTCGCGCGCGCCGTCGCCGGCGAGGCGGGCGTCCCGTTCTACTCGATCTCCGGCTCGGACTTCGTCGAGATGTTCGTCGGTGTCGGTGCCTCCCGGGTCCGGGACCTGTTCGAGCAGGCCAAGGAGAACGCGCCCGCGATCGTCTTCATCGACGAGATCGACGCCGTCGGCCGCCACCGCGGCGCCGGCATGGGCGGCGGTCACGACGAGCGCGAGCAGACCCTCAACCAGCTCCTCGTGGAGATGGACGGCTTCGACGTGCGCGGCGGGGTCATCCTGATCGCGGCCACCAACCGGCCCGACGTGCTCGACCCGGCGCTGCTGCGCCCGGGCCGCTTCGACCGCCAGATCCAGGTCGACGCGCCCGACCTGGCCGGCCGCAAGCGCATCCTCGACGTCCACTCCCGGGGCAAGCCGCTCGGTCCCGACGTCGACCTGGTGTCGGTCGCGCGTCGTACGCCCGGCTTCTCCGGTGCCGACCTGGCCAACGTCCTCAACGAGGCCGCGCTGCTCACCGCGCGCAGCAACCAGAAGGTCATCACCGCGCCGCTGCTCGACGAGGCCATCGACCGCGTCATCGCCGGCCCGCAGCGCCGGACCCGGCTGATGACGGAGAAGGAGAAGCTGATCACCGCCTACCACGAGGGTGGCCATGCCCTCGTCGCGGCGGCGCTTCCCGGCACCGACCCGGTCCACAAGATCACGATCCTGCCGCGCGGCCGGGCGCTGGGCTACACGATGGTGCTGCCCGACGAGGACAAGTACTCCCAGACCCGCTCGGAGATGCTCGACAAGCTCGCCTACATGCTGGGCGGCCGGGCCGCGGAGGAGCTGATCTTCCACGACCCGACGACCGGTGCCGGCAACGACATCGAGAAGGCCACCTCGCTGGCCCGCGCGATGGTCACCCAGTACGGCATGACCGAGCGCCTCGGCGCGATCAAGCTCGGCGAGTCCAACTCCGAGCCGTTCCTGGGCCGCGACCTCGGCCACTCCCGGAACTACTCCGAGGACGTCGCCGCGATCGTCGACGAGGAGACCAAGAACTTCCTCGCCGCCGCCCACCAGGAGGCCTTCGACATCCTGGTCGAGAACCGCGACGTGCTCGACGCCCTCGTGCTCGCCCTGCTCGACAAGGAGACCCTCGACAAGGAGCAGGTCGCGCAGATCTTCACCGCGCTGCGCCTGCGCCCCGAGCGGCCCGCCTGGACCGGGTCCCCGACCCGGATCCCCTCGAGCATCCCGCCGGTGGAGATCCCCGAGGAGATCCGTCGGCGCGCCGCGCAGAACGGCCAGACCGCACCCGAGCCGGGGGAGAGCGGCCAGATCCTGACCCCGCCCGGACCCGGCGGAGACGTGTACGGCGGCACGCCGGCCGCGCCCCCGACCGACCCCCAGCCGCCGGCGCCGTCCGCATGACCGCTCCCACGGGCGGGTTCGACCACGAGCGCGCCGAGGCTGCTGTCCGTGAGCTCCTCGCCGCCATCGGCGAGGACCCCGAGCGCGAGGGACTCCGGGACACCCCCGCCCGGGTGGCCCGCGCCTACGCCGAGCTGACCGCCGGGCTGCGGATGACGCCGGAGGAGGTGCTCACCACCACCTTCGACCTCGGTCACGACGAGATGGTCCTGGTCCGCGACATCGAGCTGTGGTCGATGTGCGAGCACCACCTGGTGCCGTTCACCGGTGTCGCCCACGTCGGCTACATCCCGGCCGCGACCGGCAAGATCACCGGCCTGTCCAAGCTGGCCCGGCTGGTCGACGTCTACGCCAAGCGACCGCAGGTCCAGGAGCGGCTGACCACCCAGATCGCCGACTCGCTCATGGAGCTCCTCGACGCCCGCGGCGTGATCGTGGTGATCGAGGCCGAGCACCTGTGCATGACGATGCGCGGCGTCCGCAAGGCCGGCGCCCGCACCATCACCTCGGCGGTCCGCGGCAGCATGCTCAAGGACCCCGCCACCCGCGCCGAGGCGATGGCGCTGATCCACAGCCCGCGCGGCTGACCGCGCTGTCGCCGTACGGCCTCATCAGCCTCACCCGTCCCATCGAGTAGGCAGTTCATGCGCTGGTCAGGTGTTGCAACCCCTGACCAGCGCATGGATCCCCGGATGTCCGGGGATCCATGCAGCGGCGCGGCCTCAGGCCAGGTACGCCGCCAGCGCCTCGTCGGCGTCGATGCTCACGAACCCGGTGCTGGCGAGCTTGTCGAGCGCGAGCGTGCTGTGCAGCGGGCGGGGGGAGAGGTCCTTGCCGGCGGCGTACTCCTCGGTGGTCACCGTGCTGACCCGGGCCGGGTCGTGGCCGGTGAGCTCGAAGACCTTGCGGGCGTAGTCGGCCCAGGAGCGCGGCTCGCCTCCGTTGGTGACGTTGTAGGTGCCGTACGGCGCCTGGGTGGCCACCAGGTGCGCGGTGGCTCGGGCGAGCTCGGAGGTGAAGGTCAGCCGCCCCACCTGGTCGGACACGACGGCCGGGTCGACGCCGTCAGCGGCGAGCCGAGCCATGGTGCGCACGAAGTTGTGGCCCTCGCCGATCACCCACGAGGTCCGCAGGACGTAGTGGCGGGGTGCACCCGCGACGGCGAGGTCGCCGGCGGCCTTGGTCTGGCCGTAGACGCCGAGCGGCGCGAACGGCTCGTCCTCGCGGTGGCCGCCGTCGACCGGCGAGCCGTCGAAGACGTAGTCGGTGGAGTAGTGGACGAGCGTGATCCCCCGTGCGGCAGCGAGGCGGGCCAGTGCGGCCGGGGCAGCGGCGTTGGCGGCCCAGGCGACCGGACGGCCCTCGGGCGTCTCGGCCTTGTCGACGGCGGTGTACGCGGCCGCGTTGAGGATCAGCCCGTACTCCTCCCACGGCCACGCCGCCAGCGCGGCGGCATCGGTGAGGTCGAGCTCGTCGAGGTCGACCAGGGTCGCGCCCGGGTAGAGGCGCGCGAGCGCCTGGCCGAGCTGCCCCCGGCAGCCGGTGATCAGCGTCTTCTTCGGCGCCATCGGCTCGACGTCGCCCAGCGCGGGGTTGGCCAGGTCCTTGGCCGAGATCTCGACCTCGGCGGAGTCGAGCGGGATCGGCCACGGGATGGCGGCGGTCGCGTCGGCGAGGTTGAGCGCGGGGTAGACCCGCCCGGCGACGTAGTGGTCGTTGACCAGGTACGAGTAGACCGTGCCGTCCTCGAGCGCCTGGTAGGAGTTCCCGACGCCGCGCGGCACGAAGACCGCCACACTCTCGTCGACCTCGGTCCAGTACGTCGCCCCGAAGGTGTCGCCCTCGCGCATGTCGACCCACGCGGCGAACACCTTGCCGGTCGCGACGGAGACGAACTTGTCCCAGGGCTCGGTGTGGATGCCGCGGGTCGCGCCACGCGCCGCGTTGAAGCTCATGTTGTTCTGCACGGGACCGAAGTCGGGAAGGCCGAGCCCCACCATCTTCTCGCGCTGCCAGTTCTCCTTGAACCAGCCGCGGTCGTCGCCGTGCACCGGCAGGTGGACGACCAGCAGGCCCGGGATCGGCGTCGTCTCGATGCGGAGGTCGCTCATGGTCACTGGCCCTTCGCCGCGTAGGCAGCCTCGGTCGCACCCTTCTTCGGGCGCCACCAGGCCTCGTTCTGCTGGTACCACGCGACGGTCTGCGCCAGACCCGCCTCGAAGTCGCCGTACTGCGGGGTCCAGCCCAGCTCGGTGCGCAGCTTGCCGGAGTCGATGGCGTAGCGCAGGTCGTGACCGGCGCGGTCGGTGACGTGCTCGAAGTCGTCGGCGTCGCGGCCCATCAGGGTCAGGATCATCCGGACCACCTCGAGGTTGGACTTCTCGCCGTCGGCGCCGATCAGGTAGGTCTCCCCGATCCGGCCCTGCTCCAGGATCCGGAGCACCGCGGAGGAGTGGTCCTCGGTGTGGATCCAGTCGCGCACGTTCTCGCCCGAGCCGTAGAGCTTGGGCCGGCGGCCGTCGATCACCTCGGTGATCTGGCGCGGGATGAACTTCTCGATGTGCTGCCACGGGCCGTAGTTGTTGGAGCAGTTCGAGATCGTGGCCTGCACGCCGAAGCTCCGCACCCACGCGCGCACCAGGTGGTCGGAGCCGGCCTTCGACGCCGAGTACGGCGACGACGGGGTGTAGGGCGTGTCCTCGGTGAACCTCTTCGGGTCGTCGAGCTCCAGGTCGCCGTACACCTCGTCGGTGGAGACGTGGTGGAACCGGACGCCGGCCTTGCGGACCGCCTCGAGCAGCGTGAACGTCCCGATCAGGTTGGTCTGGATGAACGGCGAGGGGTCGTTGAGCGAGTTGTCGTTGTGCGACTCCGCCGCGTAGTGGACCACCGCGTCGTGCTGGTTGACCAGCGGCTCGACGAGCGTGGCGTCGACGATGTCGCCGACGACGAGCTGGACGCGGTCCTCCGGCAGCCCGGCCAACGCCTCGCGGCTGGCGGCGTAGGTCAGCTTGTCGAGCACCGTCACCGAGGCGTCGGTGTGCCGGACGAGGTGGTGGACGAAGTTGGAGCCGATGAACCCGGCTCCGCCGGTCACGAGGATGCGCACGTCGGTCAGTGTATGAAGGACAATGCCCTGTCGAGACATCGAGACGGGGCGGCGACGCGCCCCGAGGAGTGGGAGACGAGATGCGCGGGATCATCCTGGCCGGTGGCACGGGAAGCCGACTGCACCCGATCACGCACGCCATCAGCAAGCAGCTGATGCCGATCTACGACAAGCCGATGATCTACTACCCGCTCTCGACGCTGATGCTCTCCGGCATCCGCGAGGTGCTCGTCATCACCACCCCCCACGAGGCCGACCAGTTCCGGCGCCTGCTCGGCGACGGCAGCCAGTTCGGCATCGAGATCAGCTACGCCGTGCAGCCCTCGCCCGACGGCCTCGCGCAGGCCTTCCTCATCGGCGAGGAGCACCTCGACGGCGGCGGTGCCGGTCTCGTGCTCGGCGACAACATCTTCTACGGCGCCGGCCTCGGCTCGCGCCTGCGCCGCTTCGCGGACCTCGACGGCGCCGCGGTGTTCGGCTACCGCGTCGCCGACCCGACGGCGTACGGCGTCGTCGAGTTCGACGCCGAGGGCCGCGCCCTGTCGCTGGAGGAGAAGCCCGAGAAGCCGCGCAGCCACTACGCCGTGCCCGGGCTCTACTTCTACGGCTCCGACGTCGTCGAGAAGGCCAGGTCGCTGAAGCCCTCGGCCCGGGGCGAGCTCGAGATCACCGACCTCAACCGGATGTACCTCGACGAGGGTCGGCTCCAGGTCGAGGTGCTCCCGCGCGGCTCCGCCTGGCTCGACACCGGCACCTTCGACGACCTCAACGACGCGAGCAACTTCGTCCGGGCGTTGGAGGCCCGGCAGGGCACCAAGGTCGGCGCCCCCGAGGAGATCGCCTGGCGGCTCGGCATCATCGACGACGCCCGTCTCGAGGAGCTGGCCAAGCCGTTGCTCAAGAGCGGGTACGGCCGCTACCTGCTCGACCTGCTCGCCGAGGCTGCCGACGCCGGCCCCAACCACCTGCTGTGAGCTGATGGCGCGAGCGCGTCGTCGCTTCGCTCCGCCGCGCTGCCGCGCGCGCAGTCGAGTCCCATAGCCGGTCGCGTTCGCGTGGCGGCAAGCCCGCCGGCTCGCGGAAAGGCTCGGCTTCTCCGCTCCGGTCGCTCGTTCCTCGCTCCCTGCGCTCCGCCGCCCTCGCTTCCCGCGAGGACCGGCGGTGGGGGGTACGGGCAAGCTCGCTGGCTCAGCCCTTGCGCAGGCGGCTGAGCAGCCCCTTGCGGGCGGGCGGCGCGGGCGGCTCGGGAGCCTGGAGCCGGAGCAGCAGCCCGTCCTGCGCGGAGTAGTCGAGCACGACCGGGCCGACCGGGGTGCCGGCGGGGAGCGCGCTGAAGGCCCGCTTGATGCCGGTGCGCCCGTCGAGCTGGCACATGCCGAGCACCAGGTGGGCGCCGGGCGGCAGCGGGCCGCCCATCGCGGCCGTGGCCGGGTCGAAGCGAGCCCGGAACGTCCCTGCCGGTTCGAGGGTCCCGTCCTCCTGCTCGACGAGCTCGACCGCGGACTCCGACGGCAGCAGCCAGTTGACCCGGGTCGGGGCGTGCCGGATCGCCACGTCGACGAACGCGTCGCTCACCTCGGCGCTCGGGGTCAGGCCGTGCGCGGCGAGCAGGGCGGCCAGCGGCTCGGGCAGGTCGCGCACCACCTCGCCCCCCGCCGTACGCCGGGCGAAGGGCTGTCCGGGCACCCGGCTCCAGGCGACGGTGCCCGTGATCGTGACGCTGCCGTCGCCGGCGTCCTCGACCGCGGTGACGGTGTACTCGGGACGGCGGTCGATCCCGTCGCGCAGGTAGTCGGCCGCCGCGTCGGCGTACCCGGCGCGGAAGAGGGTGATCGCGACCCGGCTGCGCGCGGGGAGGTGCTCGTCGACGTCCGCGGGGACGTGGGCGGCGAGGAGTCGCTCGATCTCGGCGCGGTCGTGGGCGATCCTGGCGTCGTCACGTCCGGTCGGGCGGTGCCCGATCTCGGGGACGAGCCGCACGTGGGCGGTGTGGGCCAGCAGCTCGGTGCGCAGCGCCGGGTCCCGGACCGCGGCGATCCGGGCGAACAGCTTGTCGAGGTAGGGCCAGTAGTCCGGCGTGCCGCGGTAGTCCCGCTCGCCCTCGGCGGTCGAGGAGTTGTTCTGCCCGGTGTGCCGCCAGTGGTAGAACGGGGTCGAGCTGAGGATCGCCACCACGGGTTGCTGCTCGACCAGGTCGACCTGGAAGAAGATGTCCTCCCACAGGTGCCGTGGCGCCTCGGGGAAGCGGATGTCGTGCTCGACGAGGAACGCGCGCCGGTACAGCTTGTGCGGCGTCATCGGCAGCAGCCCGCGCAGCGGCTCGTCGCGGGCGTCGTGGGTGTCGTGGGTGTAGTGCGTGAGTCCCCAGCGGGCGACCTGGGTCCGCACCTCCTTGCCGTTGACGACGTCGGCGCGGGCCTCGTCGCCGAGCGCGACCCCGGCCCGCAGGGCGTCGGGGTACAGCTCGTCGTCGTGGTCCAAGAAGAGCACGTAGCGACCGCGGGCCTCGCGCACGCCGATGTTGCGTGGCCGGCTCGGCCACCCGGACGGCTCCAGCGCGAACGCCCGGTAGTTCGCCCGGCCGGCCGCGATCCGCTCGATCCGCTCCGCGGTGTCGTCAGGGGAGCCGTCGTCGAGCAGCAGCACCTCGAGCTCGCCCTGCGGCAGGGTCTGCGCGTCCAGCGACGCGATCGCCCGGTCCAGGCCGGGGCCGGACCGGTAGGTCGGGATCACGACGGACACCGCAGGAGCCTCGGCCATGCCCCGGAGTCTAGTGGCGGGTCTCGGAGCCGGATCACCCGTCTGCGCACCCCGGCCCACGCACACGGGCAACCTGTCCCCGAGACGCACCACTAGGGTTTCGGCCATGACCCGACCGTCGACGCCCCTGGTGATGGGGGTCGTCAACGTCACGCCCGACTCCTTCTCCGACGGGGGGCGCTACGACGACCCGGAGCGCGCCATCGCCCACGGTCGCGAGCTGCTCGCGGAGGGGGCCGACATCCTCGACGTCGGCGGTGAGTCCACCCGTCCCGGAGCGACCCGGCCGCTGCTCGCCGAGGAGCTCGACCGCGTCGTACCCGTCATCGAGGCGCTCGCCGCCGACGGCGCGACCGTCTCGGTCGACACCATGCGCGCGGAGGTGGCGGCCCGTGCCCTCGAGGCCGGCGCGACGATCGTCAACGACGTCTCCGGCGGCCTGGCCGACCCGGCGATCCTGGACGCGGTCGCCGGCGCCGGCGCCACGTACGTCGCCATGCACTGGCGGGCCCACAGCGACCGGATGCAGCAGTTCACCGCGTACGACGAGCAGGGCGGTGTGGTGGCGGCCGTCCGTGCCGAGCTGGCTCAGCGGGTCGCCGCGATCCGCGGCGCCGGCGTGCGGGACGACCGGATCGTGCTCGATCCCGGTCTCGGCTTCGCCAAGCTGCCCCACCACAACTGGGAGCTGCTGCGCCACCTCGACGTGCTGGCGGAACTCGGGTACCCGCTGCTGGTCGGGGCCAGCCGCAAGACCTTCCTCGGGCGCCTGCTCGAGGACGCCGCGGGCCAGCCGCGCCCGGTGGGGGAGCGGGAGGCGGCCGGCGTCGCGTTGAGCAGCCTGCTGGCGGCCGGGCTCGGCGGCGCGCCCGTGTGGTGCCTGCGCGTCCACGATGTGCGTGCCCATCGCGACGCCTTGGCCGTTGCGGCACAGTGGGGACCAGCGACGGATCGGGCCGTGGCGCCGGAGAGGGATCGGGAATGACGGACGAGCTGAGCATCCTCGGCATCGAGTGCTTCGCCCACCACGGCGTCTTCGACCACGAACGCCGCGACGGCCAGGTCTTCAGGATCGACCTGACCCTCGCGGTCGACACCGCCCCCGCGGCGGCCTCGGACGACTTGCGCGACACCGTGGACTACGGAAGCCTCGTTGACCAGGTCGTGGCTGCCGTGACGAGGGACCCGGTCGACCTGATCGAGACCCTCGCGCAGCGGATCGCGGACACCTGCCTGTTGGACACTCGTGTTGAATGGGTACGTGTGACCGTCCACAAGCCGGATGCGCCGATCAAGGCGACGTTCGCCGACGTACAGCTCACCATCACCCGGCGCCGTGAGGCGGCAGGGGTGGGAGATCGAACCGGGAAGGCAGAGGGCCCAGCATGACCGAGACCCCCAATCCGAACATCGTCGACGCGGACACGCTGACCGGCGAGATGCGACCGATCCGTCGGGTGGTGATCGCGCTCGGATCCAACCTCGGCGAGCGGTTCACGGCGCTGCAGGGTGCGATCGGTGTCCTCGCGGACACCCCTGAGGTCTGGATCACCGGCGTCTCCCCGGTCTACGAGAGCACCCCGGTGGACTGCCCGCCCGGGGCGCAGGACTTCCTCAACGCGGTCGTCCTGGCGGACACGACGCTGTCAGCGCACCGGCTGCTCGACCGCGCCCAGGCCATCGAGGACGCCTTCGACCGCGAGCGCGGCGAGGTCAAGAACGCCCCACGCACCCTCGACGTCGACCTGATCGCGGTCGGCGACCGGCGCAGCGACTCCGACGCCCTGCGTCTCCCGCACCCCCGTGCCCACGAGCGCCCGTTCGTGCTCAAGCCCTGGCACGACCTCGAGCCGGACGCCGAGCTGCTCGACCATGGCCCGGTCGCCGTGCTGCTCGAGAAGGTCGGAACCGAAGGCCTCAAGCTGCGCGAGGACCTGGTCCTCGAGACGGAGTGACGAGGGACCCGATCCGGCGGCCCGAGGAGCCCGAGCAGGAGCCTTCGGGCCCGTCGCCGGACGGGCTGCGGCCCACCGGCCTGCCCACCGTCCTCGCCTGGGCCGTCGTCGGTGTGGTCGTCGGCTGGGCGGTCCACCCGGTGTGCAACCGGCTCGACCTCGTCCCCCCGCTGGTGTCGCCGGCCCAGCCGCTCGCCCTGCTGCTGCTCGCCGCCATCCTCGGGTACGTCGCCTGGGGGACCCACCGCGCGGTCCACGTGCGCCGCGAGCGGCTGGAGGCCCACCAGGCCGTCAACCGGCTGGTGCTGGGCCGCGCCAGCGCCCTCGTCGCCGCCCTCGTCGCCGGCGGGTACGTCGGCTACGCACTCTCCTGGATCGGCGACGCCGCCGAGCTTGCCGACCAGCGGATGGTGCGCTCGTTCGTCGCGGCCGGCTGTGCGCTGGCCGCCGTGGTCGCCGGGCTGTTGTTGGAAAGGGCTTGCCGAGTCCACGACGACACTTAGGATCCTGCCATGCGCCTGATTCTCGGTCCGGTCATGTCACTTGCCCTCGCCCTCGGGGTTGCGCCCGCCGGGGCGCGCACCACCGCATCGCCGGACCCGAGCGCGCATGCCGCGTTCCGGGCCGCACTGATGGCGTCCTTCGACACGGCGTGGAGCGAGGGCGGCGGCACGTACGTCCGACGGTGCGCTGGCGTCGTCTCGGTCACCCAGTTGGACCGCAAGAGCGGAACGATCCGCCGCACGGTCGACTGGGGCGCCGACTCGATCGGTCTCGACTTCGCCCAGGTGCAGCGCGGCCGGGTGCGCTACTCGCGGACCGTGGCGCCGGTCCGTGCCTCCTTGCGGGCGCATCGCGCAGCAGTGCCTCCGACGTGGATCCGCAGTGTCCGCTCGTACTCGGAACCATTGAAGGGCGAGACCCTCTGGGGCGACCAGGACGAGCCGCCCTACGCCGACTCCTCGCAGTGGGCCGAGCTCACCATGGCGCCCGCTCCCGGCGGCGGGACCATCTTCACGGCGTCGCCCAAGGGCGCCGGTCACGTCGTCTTCGTGACTGACTCGCAGGGCAGGCTGGTCAGCGCCACCCCGCAGGCCGATGTGGTGGGCGAGACCGAGGCCAGCTACACGAACCCGCTCGCCTGCACGCAGACCTGGGACTGGACGCGACCGCACATCGCGATCCCGAAGTCGCGCACGTTCTCCGGTACCAAGCGCTACACCTGGGAGTGGATCGCCGTCAGGAAGGTGCGTGAGCTGGTTCTGGAGGCCAACCGTCGGCTTGCCGCGAGCGCGAACGAGGCCTCCGTGATCGAGTGGCTGCAGAGCCAGGTCGCGCCGACGCAGTGGCGTGTTCACGGAATCCGGTTCGTCCAGCGGCGGACGGCGAAGCCGGCCCAACGCTGGAAGCCCACCATCGCGTTCTCCGTGATCGTCCGCGACGGACACGCGTCGTACCGCCCGGTCCGCTGACGTCCGATTTCGAACCTGTGACGGTTGGGGCGAGTGTGACAAGCGTGTCTGCCGCGTCTACCGGGACCAGAGGCCTACCGTGCAAGACATGACTTCCCCTGTCATGTCCGGCAACCGCCGTCGTCAGCGCTCCACGCGGCTCGTGGTCGCTGTGCTCCTCCTCGTGCTCGCGACGCTCGCCGTCGCCGGCACCGCCGTGACCGGCTCTTGGGCCCTCGTCACGATCGCCGCGGTCGTCGCCCTCGTCCTGGGTGTCGCCGCCACCAAGATCACCCACACCGAGCTCCTGGACTCCCGTCAGGAGGCCGCCCGCGACCGGGCCGCCCAGGCGCGTGCGTACGCCGACCTGACCGAGGTCCGCACCGCGGAGAACGTCGCGTTCGCCGCCGACATGCAGGGCCTGGTCGCCAAGCGCGACGCCACCGTCGCCCGCCTCGAGAAGCGCCTCGGCGACGCCGCCGCCGAGCTGGCCGAGGCCCGCCGCGAGCTGGTGGAGGCCGGCGACCGTGCTGAAACCGCCCAGCGGGCCGCCGAGCGGCTCACCCAGCAGCTCGCCGGTGCCGACGAGCGCGCCAACCAGGCCGTCGTCCGGGTCGCCGAGCTCGAGGCCGAGCTCGACGTCCTCACCTCGCAGATCCACGCCCTCGAGGCGCAGGCCCGCACTCAGGCCCGCCGCCCCGCCTGATCCCTCCGTTCGACCCGCCCCTCGGTAGCATCGGGCGACCCACCCGTCGACCCGGAAGGACGCTGCCGCCGTGGCACTCGACCGCGCCCGCGCCCAGCAGGGCCTGATCCGGCTCGCCAAGGCAGGACCCGGGCGGATGCGCGGGCCCATCGGCCGTGCCACCCGCCGGTTCCGCGGTGAGTTCTCCGGGCCGCTGGTCACCGTCGTGCTCCCCGTCAGTGACGACGACACCACCCGGATCGGCACCTGCCTGGACTCGCTGAAGGTCCAGACCCACCGCAACCTCGAGGTCCTCGTGGTGCGCTTCGGACGCCACGAACGGGTCACCGCGACCGTGCGCGAGCACGCCGCCGAGGACTGGCGGATCAAGACCCGGGTCAGGGTCGAGAAGTCCCTCGCCGCGGCCCGCAACGCCGGTGTCGCGGCCGCGTCCGGCGAGCTCGTCGTCGTGGTGACCAACGCCGGGGACGACTTCGTCCACACCGGCATCGAGCGGCTGGTCGAGGCTCACGCCCGCTCCGGCTCGCCGGTCGTGGTCGGCGCGATGCGCGAGCCCGACATCGCCGGCTGGATCCCCGACTCGGCGTACGACGCCGCCCACCACACCCCCGTGCGCGGTACGACGCTCGCCGCCACGCCGGTCGCGGTCACCGACCTCGGCCTCGGCAACAAGCTCTTCACGAAGGCGACCTGGCGCCAGCTCGGCCTGCGCTTCTGCGAGGAGTTCCCCGACGGCGCCGACGTCGCGCTCGGCCTGCTCGAGCGGGCCAGCGCCTTCGACCTGCTGGCCGACTTCACCTACATCCCCACCGACCGACGTGACGGCGTCCAGGTCGGCACCGTCCCCGACGTGCTCAGCGGCCTGGCCGGCTGGATCGACCGCAACGACCACACCTGGCACCGGGTCGAGGCACTCGGCCTGCCCGAGGTCCGGGAGTGGTTCTTGTGGGGCGTGCTCGACACGGCCGTGCAGCCGCTGATCGCCGACGTCGAGCGCGCCGACGAGCACCAGTGGCAGACCCTGCGCGACCACGTCACGATGCTGCTCGACGCCGCCGACGAGCACGTCTGGGCGAGGCTGAACGCCGAGGCCCGGGTCAAGCTCTGGCTGCTGCGCAACGACCACCGCAAGGCGCTCGAGGACTTCCTCGGTGCCCGGCTGTTCACCCGCGGCAACCGGCCCACCGCGGTCCGCGACGGCAAGGTGTGGGCGCTGCTGCCGCACCACGACGACGCCGAGCTCGGCATCCCGGCCGACCTGTTCGAGATGACCGCCGACGAGACCCGATTCCGCGCGATGCTGCGCGAGGCCCGCTGGGTCGACGCCACCACTCTCGAGCTGACCGTGTTCGCCGCGGTCGACTTCGTGCACATGAGCGCGCCGCCCGCGATCACCTGCGCGCTCGTCGAGAGCGCCACCGGGCGACGGGTCCCGCTGGAGATCCGCCAGTTCCGCGACGCCCGCGCCAACCAGGCGCTGCGCCGCCACCAGGACTTCTCCTGGGGCGCCTTCGACGCCGTCGTCCCCGTCGCCGAGGTGGTCGCCGCCACCGACAGCGCCGACGGCACCACCACCTGGGTCCTCGAGGTCGACATCGACGTCGACGGCGTACGACGCTCCGGTGCCGTCCCGCTCATCGACGAGCAGGCCTCGGCCGGCTTCATCGGCCGCGACCACCTCGCCCCGCGCCCGGTCGCCGGATCGGTGGTCGCGTTCAACCCGCGCTCCGACGTGGTCGGCCTCCGGATCCGTCCCGACCGTGGCCCGCGGCTGCGCACCCTCGCCGTCGCTGGGCGCACCGTCGAGGGCACCCTCGACCCCGCCGGCTCGACGGTGACGGCCCTTCGGGTCACCCAAGGCACCCAGCAGGTCCGCGCCGAGCTCACCGAGGGGCCCGACGGTGCCTCCGCCTTCCGGGTCCAGCTCCCCGCCGCGTGGTCGGGTCAGCGTCGCTGGCAGGTCCGGGCGATCACCCCCGACGGTCGCGAGGTCCCGCTCGGCTGGGCCGCCGGCGCGCCCCAGTGGCTCGGTGTCGGCGAAGGTGAGCTGGTCGGCTCCCGGACCCCGGCCGGCGACACCGAGCTCTACGAGACCGCCGGCACCCTCGTCGTGGACGACGTCGTCGTCGAGGGACTCCGGCTCGACGTGACCGGCCGTTGGCTCGGCGCTCCCGCGCCCGCCGACGCCCGGCTGGTGCTGCTGGCCCAGGTGGGCGGCGCCGAGGTCGTCGCCGGCGACCTGCGCCCGGGCGACCAGCCCGGAGCGGTCCGGGCGAGCATCACGCTGACCACCGACCGGTGGGGCCTCGGCGAACGCCCGCTGGCTCCCGCCTGGTTCTGGTTCGCCGTCACCAGTGCGGGCGCCACCACGCGCACCCTCCTCGGGGAGCGTGGCATCGACCGTCTCCACCACTTCATGGTCGGCTCCGACTACTCCGCGCGCGTCGTGCAGGAGGGGCGCGTGGCCGGCGTCGAGCTGCTTCCGGCGGTGCCGGTCGAGGACCGCGTCCCCTACGGCCAGACCCAGCTCCAGGAGTGGTACGCCGACGGCGACATCCCGCTCGAACCGGACTCCGTCTACTTCCAGTCCTACGTCGGCGCCACCGCGACCGACAGCCAGCTCGCGCTGCACCACGAGCTGCGGCGAACCCGTCCCGACCTCACGCTCTACTGGGGGGTCGCCTCGGCCGCGTCGTGGGTGCCGGAGGGCGCCGTACCCGTCGTGATGACGACCCGCGAGTGGTACCGGGTGCTGGCCGCCGCCGGTCAGCTGTGCATGAACATCGATCCCGAGCGCTGGTTCCGCAAGCGGCCCGGGCAGCGGCTGCTCCAGACCTTCCACGGCTACCCGTCCAAGTCGATGGGCATCCGGATGTGGGACGCCAAGCACTACCCGCCGCGGCGCATCGAGCTCGAGCTCGCCCGCACCTCGCGGCAGTGGGACCTGATCTTGACGCCCGACCCCGACATGGACCAGTACTACCGCCGCGAGTACGCCTACGACGGGGCGATCCACAGCGAGGGCTACCCGCGCGACGACGTGCTCGTCGGCGAGCGGGCCGCGGTGGTCCGCGACGACGTACGGCGCCGGCTCGGGATCCAGCCCCACCAGAAGGCGATCCTCTACGCCCCCACGTGGCGCGACGACCAGGCGACCAACTGGCGTGCGGCCGATGCCGTGCACCACCTCGACGTCGCCTCCGCCGCCCGCGAGCTGGGCCCCGACTACGTCCTGCTGCTGCGCGGCCACCGGTTCCACAACCCCGCCGGCGACGGTGCCGGCGCGACTCGCTTCCTCGACGTCACCGAGTATCCCGAGATCAACGACCTGATCCTCGCCGCCGACGCGGCGGTGCTCGACTACTCGTCGCTGCGCTTCGACTTCGCGCTGACCGACCGCCCGATGGTGTTCCTGGTCCCCGACCTCGACACCTACGTCGGCGGCGTGCGCGGCTTCCTCTACGACTACGGGCCCACCGCGCCGGGGCCGCACGTCGACACCGCGGAGCAGGTCGTCGACCTGCTCCGCGACCTCGACGGCCTGCGGCGGCGGTACGCCGGCGAGGTGGCGGCCTTCCACGAGCGGTTCAGCCGGTACATGGACGGTCATGCCGCGGAGCGGGTGGCGGCGGCCTTCTTCGGAGCAGAGTCCTAGGATCACCCGATGCGCTCTGTCGACCTGCCCGACGCCCTCCCGGACGGCTCGCGGTTCCTCCACATCGGTCTCCCCAAGACGGGGACGACGGCGCTGCAGGGCGCGCTCGACCGCGCCCGCCCCGAGCTCGAGGCGCTCGGTGCCCACAACGTCAACCACGGCCGGCACGAGATGCGGGTCGGCCAGGTTGCGGCAGGCGGCCTCGCGGACTTCTGGCAGGGCACGTGGGAGAAGCGCTGGCAGGCGCTCGCCACGGAGTTCCGGGAGTCCGAAGCCCGCTGCACGTTCTGGTCGAGCGAGTCGCTGAGCCACGCCAAGGGGGAGCGGATCTCCTACCTCGCCGACCAGCTCGGCGCCGATACCCACATCGTCGTCACGCTGCGGCCGCTGGCGCCGCTCATGGTGTCCCAGTGGCAGCAGTGGCTGCGCCGGCGCGGCACCGAGTCGTTGGAGGAATGGGCGACCAACCAGTTCGCCGCGGTCAGCGTCGAGGGCGAGGTGAGCGTCGACTACGTCAAGTTCATGCCGTCGCTGCACCGGTTCAGCCTGCGCCGCATCATCGAGGAGTGGGGCCCGGTGTTCGGTGAGGACCGGATCATCCTCGTGGTCCCCGACCCGGTCGACCGGCTGCACAACCTGCGGGTCTTCGAACGGCTGATGGGCGTCGCCGACGTGCTCCAGCTGGTGCCCGAGGGCAACGCGTCGCTGCCCTACCCCGAGGCCGAGATGCTGCGGCACTTCAACCGCGCCTGGACCGACCACGGCGGCGACCATCCGACCTGGATGGAGGTGATCGGCGTGCTGGCCCGGATCCCGCTGCGCGACTACACCAACACCACCTCGCCCCACCCCATCCGCGCACCGCGCTGGGTCGCGGAGAAGGCCAACGAGTACGCCGCCGCGTGGAACGCCGCCGTCGAGGCCTCCGGCGTCACCGTCGTCGGTGATCTGGCCAGCCTGGTCGTCGATCCCGCCGACTACGCCGAGGAGGTGGAGGTGCCGACCGCCGTCGACGTCGAGAGCGCCGGCCGGATGATGGACGTCGTGTTCACGGCGGCACTCCAGCACGCGGCGAAGGCCCCCGCGGGCGCACCTGCCCCGCCGGACCTGTCGACATACGGGGGCCGTGCACTGCTCGGAGAGCTCGGTCGCCGGGCCCGCCGGCGGGTGACGCGCAGGTGAGCCTGCTCCACGTCCCCGACGCCCGCGCCGGGATGAACGCCTTCGCCGTGCCCACGTGGTGGGCCTCGCTCGAGGACGAGCGCGTCACCCGCGACGACGACGAGCTTCCCGACGTGACCGTGCTCGACCTCGCCGACCTCGCCGACGACCGCACGCTGCTCGTCGTCGGCGCGATGGCCGAGCTGCTCGCCGAGCCGACCGCCGAGGGGCTGGCTGCCTGGGTCGCCGAGGTGCGGGCGGTCCACACCGCCGCCGCGCCGGTGCACCTCGCGGTGTCCCTCGACGAGGTCACCTCGCTCGACCAGCTGCTGACCCTCGCCGCCGGTCGCCGCTGGCCGCGCTTCGACGTCGCCGCCGCGGCAGCCCACAGCGACGCCGACCCGGTGCCGCCGCAGAGCGTGGCCAGCGGCCAGGCCACCGCCCGTGCGTACGCCGACGCGATCGTCGCCCAGGTCGAGGTGCTGCTGCCGCCGACCTGGCAGACCGCCGTGGACGGCACCGCCGACGCGACCGCCTGCATCAGCCGGGCGCTCGACACCGATCCCGATCTCGGGCCCGCCGAGGCCCGCGCGATGCGCGACGCCTGTCGCGCCGCACTCGCGGACCTCGAGGCCGACGGCGTGACGATCAGCGGACCCCGCGACGCCCTGCTCTGGCCGGTCCGCGCCGAGCGCGGCCTGGTCCCCATCGACGTGGCCACCGACGCAGCGCTCGAGGTGATGCTCGGCCAGCTCGAGCGGCCGGCCGACCTCGCCCCGGACCGTGCGGTCGTCGTCCCCGTCGAGGACCTGCCGGCGCGCGCCCTCCTGAACCGACTGCGGGGGAGCCGATGACCGGCGTCGAGCCGCTGCCCGACGGCACCACCCTGGTCCACATCGGGCCCTACAAGACCGGCACCACCGCGATGCAGGGAGCCCTGTGGGAGGCGCGTGATGCCCTCGCGACGCACGGTGTCGCCTACCCCGGCGAGCTCGCCCACGAGATGAACGCCGCCATGGCGGTCGCCCTCGGCCGGGTCGACCCCGGCAAGGACATCGACGCCTTCCGCGAGCGTTGGTACGCGATGGTCGGCGCCCTGCAGGACGCGCGGCCGCGGGTCGGGGTGCTCAGCAGCGAGGTCTACTGCGAGGCCACCGACGACGGCGCCCGCACGGTCCTCGACGTGCTCGGTCCGCAGACGCACGTCGTGATCACGGTGCGCCCGATCGTGCGCCTGCTCGGCTCGCAGTGGCAGCAGTACGGACAGAACGTCCCGGTGCCGTCGTACGACGACTGGCTGCGCGCGATCCTCGATGCCGCCGACGCGCCCGACGGCGGCACGGTCACCCCCTCCTTCTGGCAGCGGCACCGCCACGACCGCCTGGTCGAGCGCTGGGTCGGGCTGGTCGGTGCCGACCGGGTCACCGTGATCGTCGTCGACGACCGCGACCACCGGGGCCTGCCCGCCGCGTTCGAGGGCCTGCTCGGGCTCCCCGATGGGCTGCTCCGCCCGCCGGCCGACAAGACCAACCGGTCGCTGACCTTCGCGGAGGCGACCCTGATGCAGGAGCTCGTCGACCGCACCTCCCAGCCGCCGTGGACCAGCGCCGACCACGGCCGGTTCATCCGGTTCGGCGCTGCCCGTGGCCTCCAGGCCGCGCCGCCGGACCCGGCCGCCGAGAAGTTGCTGACCCCGGGCTGGGCGATCGACCGAGCGCTCGAGGTCGGCGCCGCGATGGCCCAGCGGATCGGCGCCTCCGGCGCCCGGGTCATCGGCGACCTCGGCCTGCTCTCCGACCGGGCCCTCGCGCCCGCCGAGGGCGAGAACGCCCCCGTCACCGCGATCGACCCCGGCGCTGCCGCCGCTCTCGCCGCCGGCATCATCAGCAAGCTCACGGGCGTCCACCCGCGCCCCGAGCACCGCGACCTCGCCGGCCCGGTCGAGCGCGCCGTCTGGTCCCGCCACCGCGCGGTCACCGAGCTCTGGGACGCCGAGCGCGACCTCGCCGGCGCCCGTCGTACCGCGGCGCGCGAGCTCGCCCGCCGCGCCCGGCGCCGGCTGGGTGGTGACTGATGGACTCCCTGCCCGACGGCGCCAAGCTGCTCCACATCGGAATGCCGAAGACCGGCACGACAGCACTCCAACACTCGCTGTGGGCTGCACGTGCCGCGCTCGAGGAACATGGCGCCCACAACGTGTCACGGCGCGCCCACGAGCGGAAGGTGGCGATCACCGCAGCCGGCGATGTCCGGTCCTACTGGGCCGCCGAGCACGAGCGGTGGCAGGAGCTCGCCCATGAGTTCCGCACGTCCACGGCCCGGCGCACCTTCTGGTCGAGCGAGTCCCTGTCGCTGGCCCAGCCGGACCGGATCAGAGGGCTGCGGGAGGAGCTCGGGCCGTCGTACGTCGTGTGCACGCTCCGTGCCCTCGCGCCTCAGCTCGCGTCGCGATGGCAGCAGGGTCTGCGGCGCGCGCAGCCGGAGCCGCTCGAGGACTGGCTCCGGACGACCTTCGCCGAGGAGCCGCTCGGCGGGGTCGGGGCCGGCTTTGTCCCGGGACAGCCGCTGCGGCGGCTCAACCCGCGCCGGGTGCTGCAGGACTGGGGCTCGGTGTTCGGTGCGGAGAACCTGGTCTTCGTCGTCCTCGACCCGACCGATCACAGCTGGCTCCTACGGGCCTTCGAGAGGCTGCTCGGGGTCCCTGAGATGCTCGAGCTGTCGGCGTCGCGCAACCTGTCCCTGCCGCTGCCCGAGGCGGAGATGCTGCGCCACTGCGCGGCCGCCTACCGTGAGCACGGAGGAGATCTCGACGCCTGGATGGCGACCGCAGGAGACACCCGCAAGATCAAGCTGCGCTCCGTCGTCGAGGCCGCCCCGCGGAGCCAGACCGTGCGGGTGCCCCGGTGGGCGGCCGAGCGAGCCAACGAGTACGTCGCCGACTGGGTCGAGGCGCTGGAGTCCTCCGCTGCGCGGGTGTTGGGCGACGTGCGCCACCTGTTCAGCGATCCTGACGCGCACCCCCGGGAGGTCGAGGTTCCCGAGGCCGTCGACGTTGCGTCGGCGGGGCGGATGATGGAGGCCTACTTCCGCGTGGCGCTCAAGCTTCCTGGCCAGCCGTCCGAAGCAGCGCGGCCTCCTGCGCTCGAGGATGTCAGCGCTCGGAGCATCCTCGAGGAGCTCCGGCGGCGAATCCTCCGCCGATCGTGACCCGTGGGAGACTGCCAGCCATGACGAGGAATGTCGCCGTCCTGCTCGCCGGTGGTGTCGGGAGCCGGGTCGGGCTCGACATCCCCAAGCAGCTGATCAAGGTCGCCGGCAAGACCCTGCTGGAGCACACCCTGCTCGCGCTGCACGACCATGCCGACGTCGACGAGGTCGTCGTGATGATGACGCCCGGTCACACCGACGCGGTCCGCGACATCACCCGCGGCGGCGGCTACCCCAAGGTCACCGCGATCCTCGAGGGCGGCGAGACCCGCAACGACACCACGCAGCGCGCCATCGACCACCTGATCGAGACCGGCGACGCCGCGGAGACCCGGATCCTGCTGCACGACGCGGTCCGTCCGCTCGTGACGCCGCGGATCATCGGTGAGTGCTTCACCGCGCTGGAGCGCTACCCGGCCGTCGACGTCGCGATCCCGTCGGCCGACACGATCATCGAGGTCGCCGCCGACGACACCATCGCCAGCATCCCGCCGCGCGCCTCCCTGCGCCGTGGCCAGACGCCGCAGGCGTTCCGCCTCGACGTCCTGGCCCGGGCCTACGAGATCGCCGCCGGCGACCCCGACTTCACGGCCACCGACGACTGCAGCGTCGTGCTGAAGTACCTGCCCGACGAGCCGATCATCGTGGTCCACGGCGACGACCGGAACATGAAGGTCACCGAGCCGATCGACGTCTTCATCGCCGACAAGCTCTTCCAGCTCACCGGCATCGACCTGCCCCGGGCCAAGGACGACGCCGGCTACCGGGCCGCTCTCGAGGGCAAGACCATGGTCGTCTTCGGCGGCAGCTACGGGATCGGTGCCGACATCGCCGAGCTCGCCCAGTCCTACGGCGCCACGGTGCTCACCTTCAGCCGGTCGACCACCAACACCGACGTCGGCCGGCGCGCCGACGTCGCTGCCGCGGCGAAGGAGGCGATCGCGAAGGCCGGCTCCATCGACTTCGTCGTCAACACCGCCGGCGTGCTGCCCCGGGGCGAGCTCCTCGAGACCAGCGAGGAGACGGTCTACGCCGCCACCGAGATCAACTACCTCGGCCCGATCTTCATCGCCCAGGAGTTCTACCCGCACCTGGCCGCCAGCCAGGGCGCGCTGCTGCTGTTCACCTCGAGCTCCTACACCCGTGGCCGCAGCGGCTACAGCCTCTACTCCTCGGCGAAGGCGGCCACCGTCAACCTGACCCAGGCGCTGGCCGACGAGTGGGCCGACGCGGGCGTGCGGGTCAACTGCATCAACCCCGAGCGGACCGCCACCCCGATGCGCACCAAGGCCTTCGGCCAGGAGGCGCCCGGCACCCTGCTCGACTCGCAGACGGTCGCGCGCACCTCCGTCGACGTGCTGATCTCCGACCAGTCGGGGCACGTCTACGACGTCCGCAAGGACGACCCCTTCAGCCTCGGCGACTGAAGCCTTCCCGCAACCCCCTCGTCGGGCCACACCGACGGACGCCGACGTGTCCGGGGTGGCGCGGGCAGACCCGACGTCCTTCCTGCCCAGCTCGACACTGCCGTGGCCGCGGATCCGGGTTGTGACGCAGGCCACCGGACCGACCCGTTCCCGGGCTCCGCGGGCAGGCGTACCGTTGAGCCGTCCCGGAACCCCGGGACGACACCACTGAGCACAACGTCCGGTACCCACACCGGCTCGCACCGCAGGGCGCGAGTGGTCGGCGGGACGGGAACGAAAGGTTCACGATGTCCCCCAAGCTCTCCGTGGGTGTGATCGGCGCGGGTCGCGTCGGCGCCGTCCTCGCCGCGGGTCTGCGCGCAGCCGGCCATCCCGTCGTCGCTGCTGCCGGTGAGTCCGACGCCTCGCGTCGTCGCGCCGCCGACCTGCTGCCGGGCGTCGCGCTGCGCAAGCCGAGCGACGTCGCTCGCGAGGCCGAGCTGCTGCTGCTCACGGTCCCCGACGACATGCTCCCCAACGTGGTGAAGGTGCTCGCCGACAGCGGCGCCCTCCACGCCGGGCAGGTCGTCGCGCACACGTCGGGCCGCCACGGCCTCGCTGTCCTCGCGCCCGCGGCCGCGGTCGGCGCGCGGGTGGTCGCGCTCCACCCGGCGATGACCTTCACCGGCACCGCCGTCGACCTCGAGCGTCTCCACGGCTGCGTCTTCGGCCTCACCGCCGGCCCGGCTGAGCGCGAGCTCGCCGAGTCCCTCGTCGCCGACCTCGGCGGCCGCCCGACCTGGGTGCCCGAGGAGATGCGCACGCTCTACCACGCGGGCCTCGCCCACGGCGCCAACCACCTGGTCACCCTCGTCAGCGAGGCGATGGGCCTGCTCAGCGCCGCCGGCGTCGACGACCCGGCCGGCACCCTGCGCCCGCTCCTCGACGCGGCCCTCGACAACGCCCTCGCCCACGGCGACGCCGCACTGACCGGCCCGATCGTGCGCGGCGACGTCCGCACGGTCGCCGCGCACCTGAAGGACATCTCGGCCAACGCGCCCGACACCGTGCCGTCGTACGTCGCGATGGCGTGGGCCACCCTCGACCGCGCGGTCACCGACGGGCGGCTGCTGCCGATCCGTGCCCAGGCGATCGCCTCCGTCCTCAGCGCCTACGGCGAGCGCCGGCTGCTGCCCACCCACCGGGTGGGGACCGCGTGACGACACTGACCACTCCCGCTGTCGCACGCAGTCGGGCCGAGCTCGCCGGCCTGCTCGCCGGCCGCGGCACCGTCGTCCTGGTGCCGACGATGGGTGCGCTGCACGAGGGCCACGCGACGCTGATGCGGATCGCTCGCGAGCGCGCGGGCGTCGACGGCACGGTCGTCGTCTCGATCTTCGTCAACCCGCTGCAGTTCGGGCCTGGTGAGGACCTCGACCGCTACCCGCGCACCTTCGACGCCGACCTCGCCCTCGCCGCCGCCGAGGGCGTCGACGTGGTGTTCGCGCCGGTCGTGGCCGAGATGTACCCCGACGGCGTCCCTCACGAGGGGGCCGTCTCGGAGGCCGTCACCGTCCAGCCCGGCCCGCTCGCCGACGTCCTCGAGGGCGCCAGCCGGCCCGGTCACTTCCGCGGCGTGCTCACCGTCGTCGCCAAGCTGTTCGGCCTGGTCCGGCCCGACGTCGCCGTCTTCGGCGAGAAGGACTACCAGCAGCTCGCTCTGATCCGCCGGATGACCACCGACCTGTGCCTCGGCATCGACATCGTCGGCGCCCCGACCGACCGCGAGCCCGACGGGCTGGCCCGCTCGAGCCGCAACCGCTACCTCGACGCCGAGCAGCGGCAGCAGGCGGCGGCGCTGAGCCGGGCCCTGCGCGCGGCCCAGGCGCGGGCGTCGTACGGCGTCCCGGCGGCGCGGTGGGCCGCGATGTCCGTCATCAAGGCCGAGCCGGGCGTCGAGCTCGACTACCTCGCGCTGACCACGACCGGCCTCGGTGAGCTGCCCGACTACCCCGAGCCCGGCACCGAGGGCCGGGTCCTCGTCGCCGCCCGGGTCGGCGCCACCCGGCTCATCGACAACCTGCCGCTGCAGTTCTGACACCCAGGGGGAGTTCCCATGCTGCGCACCATGATGAAGAGCAAGATCCACCGCGCCACCGTGACGCAGGCCGACCTGCACTACGTGGGCTCGGTCACCGTCGACGAGGACCTGCTCGAGGCCGCCGACCTGCTGGCGGGCGAGCTGGTCCACATCGTCGACATCACCAACGGCGCCCGGCTCGAGACCTACACGATCGCCGGCGAGCGGGGCAGCGGCGTGATCGGCATCAACGGGGCCGCCGCCCGCCTGGTCCACCCCGGTGACCTGGTCATCCTGATCGGCTACGGCCAGATGACCACCGAGGAGGCCAAGGCGCACCAGCCGCACGTCGTCTTCGTCGACTCCGACAACAAGATCATGGCGACCGGCTTCGACCCGGCCGAGACGTTCGGCGACCCGAGCCTGTCCCGCGGCGACGTCACCGCCGGTCACTGAGTAGCCTGCGGGGATGCCTGAACAGCTGCGCCTGCCCGGGTGCCTGACCGCCCCGAGCCCCGGCTGGACGACGCGCGCCGACGTCGTCATCGTCGGCTCCGGCATCGCCGGCCTCACCGCGGCCCTGCGCCTGCGCGGCCGGGTCGAGAAGATCCTGGTCGTCACCAAGGACGTGCTCAACGCCGGCTCCACCCAGTGGGCCCAGGGCGGCATCGCCGCGGCGCTCGGCCCCGGGGACACCCCGGAGGAGCACGAGGTGGACACGCTGGTCGCCGGCGCGGGGGCCTGCGACCGCGACGCCGTACGTGTGCTGGTCAACGAGGGACCCGAGGCGGTCCACGAGCTGATCGCGCTCGGCACCAACTTCGACCACACCGCCGACGGCGAGCTGTCGCTGACCCGCGAGGGCGGCCACCACCGCGACCGGATCGCCCACGCCGGCGGCGACGCCACGGGCGCCGAGATCCAGCGGGCGCTGATCGCCGCGATCGAGGCCGCTCCCGACATCGAGGTCATCCCGCACGCGCTGGCCGTCGACCTGCTGCTCGGCCCTGGTGACGTGGCCGCCGACGGTACGCCGGGCCCGTCAGCAGTGGCCGGCCTGACCCTCCACGTCATCGGCGAGGGTGAGCGCGACGGCGTCGGCGCCGTCCACTGCCGCGCCGTCGTGCTCGCCAGCGGCGGTCTCGGACAGGTGTTCACGCAGACCACCAACCCGCTCGTGTCGACCGGCGACGGGATGGCGCTCGCGCTGCGGGCCGGCGCGACGCTGCGCGACCTGGAGTTCGTCCAGTTCCACCCGACGGTGATGTACCTCGGACCCGACTCGCGCGGCCAGCAGCCGCTCATCTCCGAGGCCGTCCGCGGCGAGGGCGCCTTCCTCGTCGACGACGACGGCAACCGGATCATGCAAGGGGTGCACGAGCTCGGCGACCTGGCGCCGCGCGACGTCGTCGCCAAGGCGATCATGAAGCGGATGCTGGAGACCGGCCGGCCGCACATGTGGCTCGACGCCCGCCACCTCGGCGCCGAGTTCTGGGAGCGCCGCTTCCCGACCATCCTCGCGACGGCACGGTCCTACGGCATCGACCCGGTGACCCAGCTGATCCCGGTCGCCCCCGCCTGCCACTACGCGTCGGGCGGCGTGCGCACCGACCTCCACGGGCGCACCGACCTCGCGGGGCTCTACGCCACCGGTGAGGTCGCCTGCTCCGGCGTCCACGGCGCCAACCGGCTCGCCTCCAACTCGCTCCTCGAGGGCCTCGTCTTCTCCCGGCGGATCGCCGAGGTGCTGCCCGCCGAGCTGGGGCGCTGGCGCGAGCCCGGCCCGGACCGTCGTACCGCCGGTCTGGTCGCGGGCGACGTGCGCCGCGAGCTGCAGGAGACGATGAGCTCGCGGGTCGGCGTCCTGCGCTCGGCCCCCGGTCTGGCCGAGGCGGCCGCCGTGCTCGACAAGCTCGCCAGCCACAGCGCCGAGACGGTCGACCAGGCCTCGTGGGAGGCCACCAACCTGCTCACCATCAGCGCCGCGCTCGCCGACGCGGCGGCGTTGCGCGAGGAGACGCGCGGCTCGCACTGGCGCGAGGACTTCCCGGAGCGCGACGACGCCGACTGGGCCGGCCACTTCGACGTGACCATGGACGACGGTGTCACCACGGTGACCTTCGTGCCCTCGCCCGCGACCGACGGAGGACCGGCGTGATCGCCCGGACGCCGTACGACGAGCTCCCGGCCGCCCTGGTCGCCGAGATCCGCGCGGCGGGACTCGACCCGCACGCGGTCTACGACCACGTCGTGGTCGCCTTCGAGGAGGACCTGCCCGGAGGCGTCGACGACGTCACCAGCGACGCGATGCCCGACATGGGCCAGGCCGTCGCCGACTTCGCCGCGCGCGAGCCGGGCGTCGTCGCCGGTCTCGCCATCGCCGAGCTCGCCTTCGTCTACGCCCTCGGCGACACCGTGACGATCACCGGCCGCGTCCCCGACGGCACCCGGGTGGAGCCCGGCGACGTCGTGCTCACCGTCTCCGGGCCGGTCCGCGGCGTGCTCACCGCCGAGCGCACCGCCCTCAACTTCGCCTCGCACCTCTCCGGCGTCGCCACCGCGACCTCCCACTGGGTCGACGCACTCGCCGGCACCCGCGCCCGGGTGCTCGACACCCGCAAGACGCTGCCGGGCTGGCGAGCGCTGCAGAAGTACGCCGTGCGCTGCGGCGGCGGCGTCAACCACCGGTTCAGCCTGGTCGACCGGGCGATGGTCAAGGACAACCACGCCGTCGCCGCGGGGGGCGTCGTGGCGGCGTACGACGCCGTGGTCGCCCGGCACCCCGGGCTGCGGGTCGAGGTCGAGGTGATGGACCTCGACGAGCTGCGTGCCGTCCTCGCCGCCGGCTGCACCGAGGTGCTGCTCGACAACATGAGCACCGCCGACATGGCCGAGGCGGTCCGGATCAACCGGGCCGCGGGCGGCCACGCGACGCTCGAGGCCTCCGGCGGGCTCACCCTCGAGCGGGCCCGGGAGGTCGCCGAGACCGGCGTCGACTTCATCTCCGTCGGCGCGCTCACCCACTCGGTCACCGTCTTCGACCTCGGCCTGGACTTCCGGCCACACGGGGGCTCCGCGCCCGTGGCCCCCCGGACAGACAAATGAGCCTGCTCGCCGCCGACATCGGCAACGCTCACACCGTGCTCGGGCTCGTCTCCGACGGTGCGGTGCACGCCGACTGGCGGGTCTCGACGGCCGAGCACCGCACCGCCGACGAGTGGGGCGTGCTGCTGCGCGGGTTGCTGGGCGCGCGTGAGGACGAGGTCACCGGAATAGCGGTGTGCGCGACGGTTCCTGCCGTCCTCAATGCGTGGCGCGAGATGGTGCCCGCGCATTTCCCCGACATTGCGTGTGTCATTGTCGAGCCCGGCATTCGCACCGGCGTGCCCATTCTCGTCGACAACCCGCGTGAGGTCGGCACCGACCGCATTGTCAATGCACTCGCCGCGGCGGCCGATTTCGAATGCCCGGCGGTCGTCGTCGATTTCGGCGCCACCGCCACGACCTACGACGTCCTCGACCAGGAGGGCCGCTACGTCGGCGGCGCGATCACGCCCGGGATCGAGATCTCCCTCGACGCGCTCAGCCGCGGCGGTGCCCAGCTGCGGATGGTCGAGCTGGTCCGGCCGCGCGGGGTGATCGGCAAGAACACCGTCGAGGCGCTCCAGTCGGGCATGGTCTTCGGCGTGGCCAGCCAGGTCGAAGGCATGATCGAGCGGATCGTCGCCGCGCTCGGCTGCTCTGCCGGGGAGGTGTCGGTCATCTCGACCGGGTACCTCGCCCCGCTCGTCGCCGAGGAGTGCCGCTGCTTCACCCACCGCGCTCCGTGGCTGACGCTGCGCGGACTCGAGAAAGTATTCGTGCGCAATCAGCGCTGATGCGCTTTCGCCTCGCTTTGTGCAAGGATTGAATATCGCGCCACCATCGGCGCATTTCCATTCCTTATCGAGGAGCTGCGCGCAATGGCACAGAAGGTCAACATCGTCTTGGTCGACGACATCGACGGCACCGACGCCACCCAGACCGTGAGTTTCGGTCTCGACGGTGCCAATTACGAGATCGACCTCAACGACGAGAACGCCTCGGCGCTGCGCGAGGCGCTGGCGGCCTACGTCGGTCACGGCCGCAAGGTCGGTCGCGCTGGCGGCGCCAAGCGGGGTGGCCGGGCCGCGGCCGGCGGCGGTACGTCGGCCAAGGAGATCCGCGAGTGGGCCCGCGACAACGGATTCACCGTCCCCGAGCGTGGCCGGATCCCCGCCGACGTGCGCGAGGCCTACGAGTCGGCCCACTGAGTCGCCTGACATAAGTCGAACCTGGACGACGAAACTCACGCTGGGACGAGGAAGTTTCCTCGTCCCAGCGCGAGTTTCACCGGCCGGCCGGTGAAACTGTCCCCGGCCCGTTCGCTGACAGCGGACGAACAACGGGCGCTTCCACGGAACGCGTAGGGTGTGAGCGGGGTTGTATCCCTTGAACAACCCCGTGTGACGTGTGAGGAGCGTGCAATGTTCGAGCGGTTCACTGACCGTGCCCGCCGGGTGGTCGTGCTGGCCCAGGAAGAGGCCCGCATGCTCTCCCACAACTACATCGGGACCGAGCACATCCTGCTCGGCCTCATCCACGAGGGTGAGGGTGTCGCCGCCAAGGCTCTCGAGTCGCTGGACATCTCCCTGGAGGCCGTGCGCGCCCAGGTCGAGGAGATCATCGGCCAGGGCCAGCAGGCGCCGTCGGGCCACATCCCGTTCACGCCGCGTGCCAAGAAGGTCCTCGAGCTGTCCCTGCGTGAGGCGCTGCAGCTGGGCCACTCCTACATCGGGACCGAGCACATCCTGCTCGGCCTGATCCGCGAGGGCGAGGGTGTCGCGGCCCAGGTGCTGCAGAAGCTCGGCGCCGACCTCAACCGGGTCCGCCAGCAGGTCATCCAGCTGCTCTCGGGCTTCCAGGGCAAGGAGGGCACCGCCGCCGCGGCCAGCACCGGCAGCGCGAGCAGCGGGGACCAGCCGTCGTCCTCGCTGGTGCTCGACCAGTTCGGTCGCAACCTGACCCAGGACGCCCGCGAGGGCAAGCTCGACCCGATCATCGGCCGTGCTCAACAGATCGAGCGCGTGATGCAGGTGCTCTCGCGCCGTACCAAGAACAACCCGGTGCTCATCGGTGAGCCCGGCGTCGGCAAGACCTCGATCGTCGAGGGCCTGGCCCAGGACATCGTCAAGGGCAACGTGCCCGAGACGCTCAAGGACAAGCAGATCTACACCCTCGACCTGGGTGCGCTGGTCGCCGGCTCGCGCTACCGCGGTGACTTCGAGGAGCGCCTGAAGAAGGTGCTCAAGGAGATCCGCACCCGCGGCGACATCGTGCTGTTCATCGACGAGATCCACACCCTCGTCGGCGCCGGTGCGGCCGAGGGTGCCATCGACGCCGCCTCGATCCTCAAGCCGATGCTGGCCCGTGGCGAGCTGCAGACGATCGGTGCGACCACCCTCGACGAGTACCGCAAGTACCTCGAGAAGGACGCCGCGCTCGAGCGTCGCTTCCAGCCGATCCAGGTGCCCGAGCCGTCGATCGCCGACACCATCGAGATGCTCAAGGGCATCCGCGACCGCTACGAGGCCCACCACCGGGTGACCATCACCGACGAGGCGCTGGTCTCCGCGGCCACGCTCGCCGACCGCTACATCTCCGACCGCTTCCTGCCCGACAAGGCGATCGACCTGATCGACGAGGCCGGCTCCCGGCTGCGGATCCGCCGGATGACGGCGCCCGCCGACCTGCGCGAGTACGACGAGCAGATCGCCGAGGTCCGCCAGCGCAAGGAGGCCGCCATCGACGGCCAGGACTTCGAGGCCGCCGCGCGCCTGCGCGACGAGGAGAAGCAGCTCATCCTCAAGAAGTCCGAGCGCGAGAAGCAGTGGCGCGCGGGCGACATGGACGAGGTCGCCGAGGTCGACGAGGAGCTGATCGCCGAGGTGCTGGCCGTGGCGACCGGCATCCCGATCGTGAAGCTCTCCGAGGAGGAGTCCACGCGGCTGCTCAAGATGGAGGACGAGCTGCACAAGCGGGTCATCGGGCAGGAGGAGGCCGTCAAGGCGCTCAGCCGCGCGATCCGTCGTACCCGTGCCGGCCTGAAGGACCCGAAGCGTCCTGGTGGCTCGTTCATCTTCGCCGGGCCCTCGGGCGTCGGTAAGACCTGGCTGTCCAAGACGCTCGCCGAGTTCCTCTTCGGCGACGAGGACGCGCTGATCCAGCTCGACATGTCGGAGTTCGGCGAGAAGCACACCGTCTCGCGGCTCTTCGGCTCGCCCCCGGGCTACGTCGGCTACGAGGAGGGCGGCCAGCTGACCGAGAAGGTGCGCCGCAAGCCGTTCTCCGTCGTCCTCTTCGACGAGGTCGAGAAGGCCCACCCCGACATCTTCAACAGCCTGCTGCAGATCCTCGAGGAAGGTCGCCTGACCGACTCGCAGGGCCGGGTCGTCGACTTCAAGAACACCGTCATCATCATGACGACCAACCTCGGCACTCGCGACATCGCGAAGGGGATCAACCTCGGCTTCCAGCAGGCCGGCGACGCGGCGGGCTCTTATGAGCGGATGAAGGCCAAGGTGTCGGAGGAGCTCAAGCAGCACTTCCGTCCGGAGTTCCTCAACCGTGTCGACGAGATCATCGTGTTCCCGCCGCTGTCGCAGGAGCAGATCATCGCGATGGTCGACAACATGATCGCCGCGGTGGAGGTCCGCCTCAAGGACCGCGACATGCAGCTGGAGCTGACCCAGAAGGCGAAGAACCTGCTCGCCGAGCGCGGCTTCGACCCGGTGCTGGGTGCGCGCCCGCTGCGCCGCACGATCCAGCGCGAGATCGAGGACGTGCTGGCCGAGAAGATGCTCTACGGCGAGGTCGGCCCCGGACAGATCGTGCTCGTGGACGTCGACGGCGAGGGTCCCGGCGCGACCTTCACCTTCGAGGGCCAGAAGGTCGGGACGCTGCCCGACCTGCCGCCGCTCGAGACCGTCGCGGAGGCGATCGCCGAGCCCGGCGAGACCGGCGAGGGTGAGGTCCCGGCCGCCGGCAACGACTGACCTGTCGCCGACTGCACCGACCGCAACGCCGCCCCGCCCGGTTCCGACCGGGCGGGGCGGCGTCGTTCGTCGGTCAGTGCGCGCCGGCGAGGTTGAGAAGCACGACGCCGAGCACGATCAGCGCGAGCGCGGCGGCCTTCATCAGGTCCAGGCGCTCGTCGAGGAAGAGCACCCCGACCACCGCCATGCCGGCGGTGCCGAGACCGGCCCACACGGCGTACGCGATCGACACCGGCAGGTGCTTCACCACCAACGCGAGCAGCCAGATGGAGGCGGCGTACCCGGCCAGGACCAGCGCGGTCCACAGCGGGTCGCGGAAGCTCTGGGTGCGGGGGAGCGCGGCGCTCGCCGCGACCTCGACCCCGATGGCGGTCATCAGGAGCGCCCAGGCCATCGCCATGGCGCACCTTCCTCTCTGCCCGTCGTCCGGGCGGTATGTAGCAACTGCTACAAACTGTAGCACCTGCTACATTGACGGCGTGGAGACGGGAACCCCGCGCGAGGGCGACCGGCGGCGACAGCTGGCCGAGGCGGCGACCGACCACGTCCTCGAGCACGGACTGATCGGGCTCAGCCTGCGCCCGCTCGCGGCCGCGCTGGGGACCAGTGACCGGATGCTGCTCTACCACTTCTCGGGCAAGGACGACCTCGTCGCGACCGTGCTGCACACCTCCAACGAGCGCTCGATCGGACTCGTCCGCTCGCTGCCCGCGGCGCCCTCGGTGCGCGAGGCGGTCCTCGCCCTGTGGGCCGCGTCGACCCATGGGCAGCTCGAGCGCTGCCAGCGGCTCTACGTCGAGGCCGCCGCCCTCGGCCTGCTCGGCCAGGAGCCCTACGCCAGCGTCGTCGGCGAGTCGAACCAAGCCTGGCTCAGGGCGCTCGCCGACCTGCTGGTCGCGGCCGGGTGCAGCCCCGACCTCGCGCCGCGCGCCGCCCACCTGCTCGACGCCGCGATGATGGGCCTCCAGCTCGACCTGCCACTCGACCGCGGCACGGCCGTGCTGGACCGCTCGGTCGCCGACCTCGCCGACGCCGTCGCCTCGATCGCAGCCTCGGCGCCGGGGGGTCAGGGCAGCCGGTAGCGCCCGTCCGGGGCGAGGGCCGCCAGGCCGTCCTCGACCAGCGAGGCCAGGCACCGCTCGCGCTGCGCGTCGTCGTCCCACGTCGCGTCCAAGCGGGCCTTCGCGACCGCTCCCGGGGCGTCGCGCAGCGCCGCCAGCAGCCGTCCCCGGCACTGCCGGTCGGTGCCGGCATAGGTCTGCACCGGACGCGGCGGCCCGTCGTACGCCGGTGCGCCGGCCCGCTGCCACGCGCACAGGTCGATGACCGGGCAGCCGGCGCAGCGCGGCCGGTCGGCGGTGCAGACCAGGGCGCCGAGCTCCATCACCGCGACCGACCAGGTCGCGGCGCTCGGCGCGTCCTGCGGCAGCAGCGCCGCGCCGAGGTCACGCTCGGCGCGGGTCACCGAGCGCGGCGGGAACTCGGTCCCCGTCACGGTGCGTGCCAGCACCCGGCGCACGTTGGTGTCGAGCACGACCTGGCGCTGGCCGTACGCGAACGCCGCCACCGCGGCCGCGGTGTAGTCACCGACCCCCGGCAGCGCCAACAGGTCGTCGTACGACGCGGGCACCTCGCCGCCGTGCTGTTCGGTGATCGCGACGGCCGCGCCGTGCAGCCGCAGCGCCCGGCGCGGGTATCCCAGCCGGCCCCACGCCCGCACCGCCTCGCCCGAGGACTCCGCCGCCAGCGCGGCCGGCGTCGGCCACCGGGTCAACCAGGCCTCGTGCACCGGCAGCACCCGGACGACCGGCGTCTGCTGCAGCATGAACTCGCTGACCAGGACCGACCACGGGCTCGCCTCCGGGCGGCGCCACGGCAGGTCGCGGGCGTTCTCGTCGTACCAGTGCAGGACCGTCTCGACCAACAGGCTCGTCGTCATGGCGGGTCCATTGTGACGTGCCTCCCGGTCCCGATCGCCGGCGGCCTCGGCGGGTCAGCCCGGTTCGCGTGGCACGGCTGACTACGGTCGTGCCATGCCCTCGTCCCGTCCACTCCCGCCCGGGGTGTACTGGCGGCGCCGGCTGTTCGTGCTCGGCATCGCCTTCGCCCTCGTCTTCGTGATCGCGCGCCTGCTCGCCGCGGGCAGCGACGGGAGCTCGGACCAGGAGCCGGCCGCCGAGCAGGCCGGCGGTCGGGTCGCCACGGACGCGACCGAGAAGTCCGGCGCGAGCGACCCGGCGGGCACGGATCCCGACGGGGCGCAGGCCGGCGCCGGGACGACCGGTCCGGCCACCGTGCCCACGACGCCGACCCTCGCCGTCCCCGACGGGGAGTGCGCCGCCTCCGACGTCCTGGTCACGCCGTCCGTGGCGCAGGACGCGGTCGCGGGCCACGACGTACCGCTCACCCTCTCGCTGCAGACCCGCGAGTCCGAGGCGTGCACCTGGCAGGTCGGCTCCCAGAGCCTGGTCGTGAAGATCGCCCAGGGCGGCAAGGACGTGTGGACCTCCCGACAGTGTCCGCAGGCGGTGGCGGCGCAGGCCGTCGTGGTGCGTCGTGCCGTCCCGGCCACGGTCCAGGTCGTCTGGGGCGAGGCGCGCGAGTCCACCGACGGGTGCACCCGCCGCGCCGGCTGGGCCGCGCCGGGCGACTACACCGTCGCCGCCGCCGCGCTCGGCGGCGAGCCCGGTGAGATGGACTTCGTGCTCGGCGCACCCGCGCCGGAGACCATCCTGGTCACGCCGAAGGCGACGAGCACCAAGAAGGCGAAGAAGCCGAAGAAGCCGGTGAACTGAGGCCGTCCGCGGGTGAGGTACGAACCCGCGGTCAGCGGCCGAAGATCGAGGAGCGCCGGCGAGCTCGCGCCGCGAAGCAAGCGAGGTCGTGGCGCGTCACGAGATCAGGTGAGGTGGTGCCGGGACTGGCCGGCCACAGTTGCGAGAGTGGGTCGGGTGGTCTCGTGACGGTCGCTGCGCGACCTCCTCGACCTCCGGTCGGAGCTATACGTAACGCTCGAGGATGGTCGACTCGGCCAGCCGGCTCAGGCCCTCGCGGACGCTGCGGGCGCGCAGCTCGCCGACGCCCTCGACGGCCTGGAGGTCGTCGATGCCGGCGGACAGCAGCTTCTGCAGGGTGCCGAAGTGGTCGACCAGGCCCTCGACCACGTTGCTGGGCAGCCGCGGGACCTTGGTGAGCAGGCGGTAGCCGCGCGGAGCGACGGCGCCGTCGAGGTGCTCGCCGGTGCCGATGCCGAGGACCTTCGCGACCGCGGACGGGTCGACCAGGTCGGTCGAGGAGAGCTGCTCCAGCTTGGACAGCAGGTCGCCGGGCTCGCGGCTACGGCGCCGGGTCGGCGCGTAGTCGCGGATCACCAGCTCGCGCTCGGTGTCGACGCCGGTGATGAGCTCCTCGAGCTGGAGGGCCAACAGGCGACCGTCGGTGCCGAGCTCGAGCACGTAGTCCTCGATCTCGCGGGCGATCCGGCTGACCATCTCGAGGCGCTGGGCCACCACCGCGACGTCGCGCACGGTCACCAGGTCCTCGATCTCCAGGGCCGACAGGGTGCTGGAGACCTCGTCGAGGCGCAGCTTGTAGCGCTCGAGCGTCGCCAGCGCCTGGTTGGCACGGGAGAGGATCTGCCCGGAGTCCTCGAGGACGTGGCGGGTCTCGCCGACGTACGCCGCGATGATCTGCATCGACTGCGACACCGAGATCACCGGGTGCCCGGTCTGCTTCGCGACCCGGTCGGCGGTCCGGTGCCGGGTGCCGGTCTCCTCCGACGGGATGCTCTGGTCGGGCATCAGGTGCACCGCCGCGCGGATGATCCGGTTGACCGCGCCGTCCACGATGATCGCGCCGTCCATCTTGGCCAGCTCGCGCAGGCCGGTGGCGGTGAACGGGACGTCGAGCTCGAAGCCGCCGGTGCACAGGCTGTCGACCAGGCGGTCCTGCCCGAGCACGATCAGCGCTCCGGTTCGGCCGCGGAGGATCCGTTCGAGGCCGTCGCGCAGCGGGGTGCCGGGGGCGATGGACGCGAGGGCCTCGCGGAGTCGGAGATCGGCCGACGTGACCACTGGTGGGCTCCCTGCTGATGTGCTGCTCGGACGGTCACACCCTATCTGCGCCAGGCTCATCTCACGCCTGGATATCCGCGCACGAGGGTCCTCGGATGCGATGGGGGTGGGTCTATTCGACCACCTCCAGGGCGTGCTTGGTGCGGCGGTCGAGGTGCAGGGCGACCAGGGCCGAGGTCACGTCGGGGACCTCGACCACCCGCATGCCGTCGACCGTCCGCTCGCTGCCGGTGCGGCGGACCCCCTGCGCGGTCCCCGGGTCGGCGGGGACCACGGCCATCGCGAAGCCCAGGCGGGCGGCCTCGGCCAGACGTTGCGGGAGGTCGCGGACCCGGCGCAGCTCGCCCGAGAGCCCGATCTCGCCGAGCGCCACGACGCCGGCCGGCGGCGCGCTGACGAAGTGGGCGGAGGCGATGGCGACCGCGAGGGCGAGGTCGGCGCCGGGATCGCTGATCCGGGCGCCGCCGACGGTGGAGGCGAAGACGTCGTGCTGGTGGAGCCGGATCCCGCAGTGCTGCTGGAGCACGGCGAGGATCATCGCCAGCCGGGAGCCGTCGATACCGGACGTCGTGCGCCGGGGGCGCTCGGCCGGGGACAGGGTCACCAGCCCCTGCACCTCGGCCAGCATCGGGCGGCGACCCTCCATCGAGACCGCGACGCAGGTGCCGGGGACCCGGCCGTGGTGGCGCTCGACGAAGATGCCGGTCGGGTCGTCGACGGTGCGGATGCCGTCGGGGCCGAGGTCGAAGCAGCCGACCTCGTCGACCGGGCCGAAGCGGTTCTTGACCGCGCGCAGCATCCGGAACCGGGAGTTGCGCTCGCCCTCGAAGTGCAGCACGACGTCGACGAGATGCTCGAGCACCCGGGGGCCGGCGATCGCGCCGTCCTTGGTGACGTGGCCGATCATCACCACGGTGACGTCGCGGCTCTTGGCCATCCGGACCAGCGCCTGCGCCACCTCCTTGACCTGGGTGACGCCGCCGGGCACGCCGTCGACGCCGGAGGCGCTGATCGTCTGCACCGAGTCGATGACGACGGTGCTGGGCCGGACCTGCTCGATGTGGGTCAGGACCGCGCCCAGGTCGGTCTCGGCGGCGAGGTAGAGCTGGTCGTGGATGCCGCCCGTGCGGTCGGCGCGCAACCGGACCTGGGCAGCGGACTCCTCGCCGGTCACGTAGAGCGTGCGCTGCCGGGCGGCGGCGGTGCGGGCCGCCACCTCGAGCAGCAAGGTCGACTTGCCGACGCCGGGCTCGCCGGCGAGCAGGACCGCGGCGCCGGGCACCAGCCCGCCGCCGAGGACGCGGTCGAGCTCGGGCACGCCGGATCGGTGGTGCACGGCTCGCTCGGCCGAGACCTGGCCGATGGGGACGGCGGCGCTGGTGACGGGCGCCGCCGTCGTCCGGCGGGAGGGGCCGGCGCTCGCGACCGCGACCTCGGACACCGATCCCCATGCCTGGCACTCGCCGCACCGGCCGACCCAGCGCGCCGTGGACCAGCCGCACTCACTGCAGCGGTAAGTCGAACGTGTTTTCGAACCAGCCATGGCATGACAGTAGGACAGACCGCCGACGCAACTCCTCCTGGCGCGCGGAGGTGGGGAGAATGGCGTGGGAGAATCGCGCGGTGGACACCCCCCGCCCGCCGGCCACCCTCGCCGACGTCGCCGAGCGGGCCGGCGTGTCGCGACAGACCGTGTCCAACGCGATCAACAACCCCGACCTGCTGCGCCCCGACACCCTGGCCCGGGTCCAGGAGGCGATCGAGCGCCTCGACTACACGCCCAACCAGGCCGCCCGCCACCTGCGGACCCGCTCGTCGCACCTCGTCGGGCTGCGGCTGAGCCCCCCGCAGGAGTTCACCGCCAACATGGCGATGGACCGGTTCGTGCACGCGCTGGTCGAGGCCTGCCGCGAGGCGGGCTACCACGTGCTGCTCTTCTCCGGCGGCCGGGTCGCGGAGGGCGAGCAGCCGGACCCCCTCGGCGGGTACGACGACCTCCTGCGCTCCACGGCGGTGGACGCGTTCGTGGTGACCGACACCTACCTGGGCAACCCGCAGACGATCGGCCTCGCCCGGCGCCGGGCGCCGTTCGTGGCGTTCGGGCGGCCGTGGGACGACCCGGGAGCGACCCACCCCTGGGTCGACGTGGACGGCGCTGCTGGCGTCGCCGCGGCCACCGAGCACCTGCGCGACCAGGGCCACGAGCGGATCGCCTGGCTCGGCTGGCGGCCGGGGTCGCGGATCGGTGAGGACCGCCGGGCCGGCTGGCACCGCGCGATGACCACCCTCGGCCTGCCGACCGCGGGCCTCGAGGCCGCCGTCGAGGACGAGGTGCTCGCCGGCGGGCGCGCGGCGGCCTCGTTGCTCGAGTCCAGCGCGCCGACGGCGTTCGTCTGCGCCTCCGACACCCTCGCCGTCGGTGTGCTCGGGGCGCTGTCCGACCGCGGGCTGAGGCCCGGCCGCGACGTCGGGGTGGTCGGCTTCGACGACTCGCAGGTCGCCCAGGTGATGGGGCTGACCTCGGTGCGCCAACCCCTGGAGGAGGTCGCGGTCCACCTCGTCGCCGCGCTGCGGACCCTGCTCGCGCCCGGGCACGCGGTCGAGAGCGGCGTTCTCCTCCAGCCCACGCTGGAGGTCAGAACGTCTTCGACCAGAGGTTGACCGCGTAGTCGACCTCGAGGCCCCGGTGCTCGGCGAGCACCAGGTCGGCGACCTCGGGGGCGAACTCGATCCGGACGACGGCCTCGAGGTCGGCGCGGGAGGCGAACCGCCAGCCCATGTCGACCCGGTCCAGGGTCCAGCCGCGCACGCTCCAGAACCGCTCGGTCTCCGCGGGCGGGTCGAGGTGCGGGTAGCCCCGGCGGAACCAGGCGCCGAAGGTGGAGCGCGAGCCGTCGTTGTCGATGACCAGCGCGACCCCGCCCCGGCGTACGACGCGCTGGAGCTCGGCCAGCCCGGGCTCGCAGCCGCGGCCGAAGAAGTACGCCCACCGGGCGTGGACCACGTCGACCGACGCGTCCGGGAGCGGGACCTCCTGCGCGGTGCCCCGGCGGATCTCGGCGTTGGCGACGTTGCGGGTGCGCAGCCGGCGCTGCGCCAGCCGGGCTAGGCCGGCGTGCGGCTCGACGCCGATCACGTGCGCCGCGGTCGCCGCGAACGCGGGCAGGTGGAAGCCGCTGCCGCAGCCGAGGTCGAGCACGGTCCGGTCCGTCCAGTCCGCCCGTGCGGACATCGCGGCCCAGAGCCTGCCGTCGGGGTCGGCGGCGCGGTTCTCGAGCTCGTAGGTCGCGGTGTGGTCCCAGATGTTGGGGCTCGGGATCGTGCCCCGCGGTTGCATCGGGTCAGATGCGGACGATGCCGCCGGGGGTCAGCACCTGTGCGGCGAGGATGCCGGGCGTGCCGTGCGGGGCGACCCACTCGACCTTGACGTCCTCGAGCGGCGCCTCGACGGTCTCGCCGAGCCATTCGCTGACCCGCTGCGGGTCACCGGCGATCTCGATGCCCGCCAGCGACACGGTGCCGTCGCCGCCGGTCGAGGGGTGCAGGTCGGCGGGGATGTCCCACTGGAGGAAGAACGGCAGCTGCGGGTCGGCGATGAGGCCGTTGATGCCGATCTGCTTCCAGCGCAGCTCGGTGCCGTCGGGGCGGTGCCGCGAGCCGGGGACGGCGGAGCGGCCGAGGCGCTCCTCGACGATGGCGATGTCGGGGACCGCGACGGCCCAGCCGAGCCAGCCGCCGCCGAGGGCCGAGCGGGCCTTGACGGCCTGGCCGAACGGCGCCTTGTCCGACGCCGGGTGGTCGAGTGCCTCGACGACCTCGAGGTAGGTCCGGTCGGTCAGCGGGAGGATCATGTTGCGCGTGCCGAAGCGGGGGTGGACGCCACCGTCGACGAACTCACGCCCGATCGCTGCGCCGAGGCGGGCTGCGGTGCTCGCGAGTCCGTCGGGGCCGGCCGCGTAGGAGAGATGATCCAGGCGCATGCCAGACATTCTGAGCATGTCCTGAGAGGTCCGACGAATCGGGGTCACAGTCTCTTGACGTCGAGAGGTGGCTGAGCGTGTGTCCGGAGGGCTTGTAACTAAGTGTTACAGCGCGAAAACCGGTGCCTGAGCACCGAGGTAGTGACAACAGCGCCCGGGAAGATCGGGTGACGGCGCGCCGGCTGTCGTCCGGTCGCTGGTGACGGCGTCGACTCGTATCGGGCCCGGATGCGGCGACTGCCCGGGTGTTGTTGCTACTACCCGGGTGCTTGGGCGCCGAAATTCGTGCAGTAACACTTAGTTACAAGCGGTCGCAGCGGCGCTCAGCCTCAGCCCTGATCCACCACGGGCGGCTGGTCAGGTGCCGTGGCGTAGAACGAGAAATGCCCCTTGAGCAGGGACGATGTTGATTGCGACGTCAGCATCTGACCTACCCAAAGGGGCACCTCGTAAGTGAAACCTTCTCACACGATCCGACCTGTCTTCGATGAC